>CABIYE010000016.1:0-13950 GCA_902362865.1 Clostridiaceae bacterium | reverse complement strand
GTTCAGAATTTGCTGTAAGCCTGCGCGCTCTTGGAGCGCAAGTGATAGAGCTGCCGACGATTGAAACCCGTCCGATTCCTCCCGGGAGGGAATTTAAGGAAACTTTGGAAGAATTTGGGAGAACCGGTCGGGAGGCATGGCTTTTGTTCACCAGTCCTGCCGGGGTTCGTATTTTTTTTGCGCAGTTAAGAGAAATGGGAATGGATGTGCGGCGGTTATTCAGAAAGCCTGCAGAAGTGAAAGTGGGAGCAATTGGTTCTGCTACAGAAGAGGTGCTTTCTGAATTTGGAATTTTTCCGGAGGCAGTTCCGAAGGTTTACTGCGCACAGGCGTTGGGAGAGTTGGTAGCAGAGAAGGCTGTGCCCGGGAGCCAGGTGCTGGTATTACGTGCCAGAGAAGGTTCCGGGGAATTGCTTCCGCCCATGCAAAGAGCAGGATTAATAGTAAAAGATATTGGAATTTATGAGACAGTATACAGGAAGCAGGAACACCTACAGGAGAGGCTGAAGGAGATGTTTCAGGCAGGTGAAATTGATGCAGTGACTTTTACCAGCGGTTCTACCGTGAGAGGATTTGCAGAGACATTTGCCGGGAATCTGGATTTACACAGGGTACAGGCAATCTGTATCGGAGAACAGACGGCAGTAGAAGCGGCAAAATACGGAATGCAGATTCAGGTTGCAGAGAAAGCTTCCATAGAGAGTATGGTGGAAAAGATTGTGAAACAATTTGGGAGAAAGTAAGACGATATGGGAAAATATATTAGTAAAAGACTAGGGACAGGCTTGCTTTCGCTTTTTGTACTGGTGACAATTACCTTCTTTTTAACCAGGATGATACCGGGCAGTCCATTTGCGGGAGGCAATGTATCCGAATCGGTGCAGGCGGCAATGGAAGAAGAATATGGGCTTCACGAGCCTGTGATGAAACAGTACCGGAATTATCTGGAAAATCTTTTGCGGGGAGACTTGGGAATTTCCCTGAAAAAACCGGGTGAGACTGTCGCTGGTGTGATTGGGCGCGCATGGAAGGCTACTGCATCGATAGGTGGTCTGGCAATTTTCGTGTCGGTAGTTTTGGGAATCCTGTTGGGAATCTGCCATGCCGTTTCTAAGAACAAAGGAATCAAGGCAGGGATCTTTTTCGGCACGGTGCTTGGAAGCTCCGTGCCGGGATTCGCAGCGGCGCTCATACTTCTTCTGGTATTTGGAGTAAAATTGAAATGGTTTCCTGTGGCAGGACTTTTTTCTCCCGGTAATTATGTACTTCCGGTGGTAGCCCTTGCATTGTATCCAACTGCGGTCATTACGCGGCTTGTAAGCCGTGCCTGCGAAATTGAGATGCAGAAAGATTATGTGATTATGGCACGCGCCAAAGGCCTTACGGAGAAAAGGATTCTTCTTTCACATATCCTGCGCCATGTTTTGATTCCGGTACTGAATTATCTTGGGCCGACGGCAGCATTTTTAATGACGGGAAGCTTTGTGGTAGAGAGTATCTTTACGATTCCGGGGCTGGGGAGAGAATTTGTCAGTTCCATTTCTAATCGGGATTATACGATGATTATGGGGCTTACCATTTTCATGGGAACGGTTGTGATTTTAACGAATCTGTTGGCAGATGTTCTATGTGCGGCGCTGAACCCGGAGATTCGGAAAGGTTTTCGGGAAGGAGCGGGATATGCAGGGATTTAAAGGCAGACAAGGGTATTTGAAAAATAAGTGGATTGTGGCAGGAAGTATTCTTCTTGGCATAATGGTTCTGCTTGCGGTCTTTGTCCCTCTTGTATCTGAATGGTCCTATACGGAGCAAAATGCAGCCGCAAGGAATTTGCTGCCGTCTGCAGAGCATTGGTTCGGCACGGATAAATTCGGAAGAGATATTTTCGTGCGTGTATGGTACGGAACAAGAATCAGCCTGGAGGTTGGGATCATGAGCGCATTTCTTAATGGAATGATTGGCATCTGTTATGGAGGAATCGCCGGATATACAGGCGGGAAAACAGATCTTCTATTCATGCGGCTTGTAGATATTCTGGATGCCATACCGTCTCTATTGTATGTGATTTTAATTATGTTGGTATTGGAACCGGGAATAAAAAGTGTAGTATTTAGTATCTGTGTTTCCGGATGGACGGATACGGCGAGGATTGTGAGGGGAGAGATTCTGCGTTTGAAAAAGCAGGAATTCTGCCTGGCGGCAAAACTTGCGGGGGCAAGGCCTTTTCATATTCTGTTCAGGCATTTACTTCCCAATGCGTCAGGGGCGATTATTGTAAATCTTACATTTTTGATTCCGAAAGCGATTTTTACGGAAAGTTTTTTGAGTTTTATTGGTGTGGGAATTGCGGCGCCTGCGGCCAGCCTGGGGACGCTGATTCGGGAGGCGGAAAGTCAGATGCAGATTTATTCGTATCAGATGCTGTGCCCGATGCTGGCATTATGTGCGTTGGTGCTTGCCATTCATTTGATTGGGTTCGGGATGGAGCAGGAAGGAGCTTGATATGAGTTGGTTAGAGGTGCGGAATTTGAAGGTGGAATTTCACAATCAGGCACAAGTCACACAGGCAGTGAAGGGGATTACCTTTGCAGTAGAAGAAGGTGAAATTGTGGGGCTTGTGGGAGAATCCGGCTCTGGGAAGAGCAGCGCAATGCTGGCGCTTTTGGGGCTTCTGCCTGAGACTGCAAGAGTAACTGTTGAAAAAATCAAAGCAGGAGAAATCGATGTGGCTTCATTTACCGGCAGTAAAAAAAGAGAAGGCGCTTATGAGAAGGCGCTGCGCCTGATCCGGGGGAAGAAAATTGCCATGATCTTCCAGGATCCGGCTGCGTATCTGGATCCGGCCATGAGGATTGGGAAGCAGATAACAGAGACCATTCGCGGGTGCAGAAAGTGTACGGAAGCTGAGGCAAGGGAAGAAGCGGAAGAACTATTAGATATGGTGGGAATTCGTTATCCAAAGAGGCGGATGAGACAGTATCCCTTTGAATTGTCCGGCGGTATGCGCCAGCGGGTTGTGATTGCGATTGCCCTTGCCTGTCATCCCAGGCTTCTGATTGCCGATGAGCCGACTACGGCGCTGGATGTTACCGTGCAGAGGCAGGTTCTGTCTGTTCTTAAGAGAGCGGCAAAAGAGACTGGTACGGCAGTCCTTCTTGTCAGCCATGATCTGGGAGTCATCGCTTCTTCCTGCAGCCGTGTGTTGGTAATGCGTGAGGGAGAGATTGTAGAAGAGGGAAGTGTGGAGGATATTTTCTATGAGCCGCAGCATCCTTATACCAGAAAACTGATGGAAGATGCTGAAAAATTGCAGGGAAGGGTCTGCCGGGGAGAAGAAAAAGAGATGCTGCTGCGGCTGGATTGTGTCACGTTGTCTTATGAAAAGGAGAGGGAAGCGGTGAAAGAGCTTTCTTTTGCCCTTCGCCGGGGAGAGACGTTTGGGTTGGTAGGAGAGAGCGGCTGTGGAAAAACGACGCTGGCAAGACTGGTGACAGGGCTTTTGAAACCGGAGGCAGGACACATTTATTTCCGGGGAGAGGAAATTGGATCGTCGGCAGTAAGAAGCGGCAGAAGGAGAAAAGAGCGGCAGCAGAGGGTACAGATGGTATTTCAGAATCCCTATGCCTCCTTAAATCCCAGAATGCGAATCGGGACAATGCTGGAGGATGTACTGGCAGTAAATGGCATTTCCGGCAGAGAAGAGAGAAAGAAGCGGGTATGGGAGGCGCTTGAGATGGTAGGGCTTTCCCGGGAAGATGGGGAAAAATATCCTGCGCAATTTTCCGGCGGACAGAGACAGAGAATTGCGATTGCAAGAGCTTTTCTTTTGGATTCGGAGCTGATTGTGCTGGACGAGGCGCTGTCTGCCCTGGATCTTTCTATTCAGATGCAGGTAATAGAACTTTTACAGAAAATTCAGAGAGAGAAGGGAACGGCATATCTGTTTATCTCCCATGATCTGCAGGTTGTCCATCATATCAGCCGGAAAATGGGTGTGATGTACCAGGGAAGAATTGTAGAGTCAGGGGATACCGAAGCCATCTGTACACAGCCCTGGCATCCTTATACGAAAGAGCTTCTCGAGGCGGGCCTGCCGCCGGATCCTCTGAAGGCAAGAAGAAAGCGTCAGGGAATTGTGACAGAAAGGACAGAGAACCGGCAGAAAAATCATGGGGAAGGCTGCCCTTACGCCGGGCACTGCGGTTATGCACTGGAGCGATGCCTGAAAGAGCAGCCGGGAAACTATCGGTTTGGCACAAGAGAGATTGCCTGCTTTCTTTATTCTGATAAAGACGGCAGTGCAAGAAAGCCGGATTATGAGATGACTTCGCAGATATAGCCTGCGGTTAAAAAAGGAGAGAAGGAATGAAAAAACAGTGGAAGAAAAGCGGCGTCCTGCTTTTGGCAGCAATTATGTTGATGACAGGTATTTTAAGCGGATGTTCCGGGAATAAGAAGCAAGGAGAGACAAAAGAGCTTACCGTTGCCATTAACAGTGAGACTGGTTCGCTGGATCCGGCCGGGATGATTGCACTTACCTATCTGGCTTATTCCGTGACGGCGCTGGATGAGCTTTTGACTTTTGACGAAAATGGAGAAATTGAATACCGCGCTGCAGAATCGTATGAGGTAAATGAAGATTCTACGGTGTGGACTTTCCATTTGCGCAAAAATGCCCTGTGGTCGGATGGTACGCCAGTGTGTGCGCAGGATTTCCTGAACACCATGATACGGGCGCTTGACCCGGCAAGCGGTAATGGATATGCCAATTATTTGTTCCCTATAGAAAATGCCGAAGCTATTTATAACGGAGAAAAGGATGCAGATTCCCTGGGCGTGGAGATTCCCGATGATGATACGCTGGTATTTCATCTGTCAGAGCCTTGCGCGTATTTCCTGGATCTTCTACGGCTTCCGGTGTATACGCCCTCCTGTGCGAAGTATGCAGATGAAGTGGGAAGCGGCTGGGATAAGGATCCTGCCTCTAGCGTGGCAAATGGGCCGTTTTGTCTGGTGGAGTATGTGCCGGAGCAGTATTTTGTTCTGGAAAAAAATGAAAATTACTGGAATAAGGATGCGGTGAAACTCGACCGGATTACCTACAAGTTTTTTGATGACCAGCAGTCCATGGCAAGCGCCTATGAAACCGGGGAGGTGGATGTGGCGACAGCCCTTCCCTCTTATGTGATGGAATTGTATGAAGGAAAGGAAGATCTTGTGGTTACGGACACGATCGCCACCAGATACATTTATCCAAATCTGGAGGTAGAGCCATTGAACGATGTGCGGGTCCGGGAGGCGATTACGCTCGCTATTGACCGTGAAGAATTATGCAGTATTGTAGGGGCAGACACGGAACCTGCGGTAAATTTGGTTGCCAGATATATGAAAAATAAAGAAACGGGGAATTATTTTGTAGAAGAAAGCGATTCGCCTTTTGAGGAAAATGTAGAGCGGGCGCAGGAGCTTCTTGCCGAGGCTGGTTATCCTGACGGGGAAGACTTTCCTGTGCTTACGTACAAATATCCTTCTCTGGAAATGGATTCTGACACAGCCCAGGTTCTAAAGGAACAGCTTAAGAGAAATCTGAATATAGATATTGAGCTGGAGGCGCAGGAGCTTCAAGTCAATTACGCAGACCGCCACGCGGGAGATTTTGAACTGTGCCGCATGAACTGGACGGCAGATTTTGCTGACCCGAACACGTATCTGTCCATGCTGCTTTCCAACAGCACCTATAACTGCAGCGGTATACAGGATGAGGCCTACGATGCGCTTGTACGGGCTTCCGATAGTGAGACGGACGCCGGGCGGCGCATGGAGCTTCTGCATGAGGCAGAGCAGCTGGCGGTGGGAGAGCAGTTCTATGTAATTCCGCTTTTTGCTATGAAAAGCTGCAATCTGATTCGTCCGGAAATCAAAGGGATTACTCAGATTCCGGCGAGCGGAGCGCTGGAGTACCGCTATGCATACTGGGAGGAATAAGAAGATGGAAAAGGCATATTTTCCGATGTTTGTAGATATATCGGAGAAGGAGATTCTTGTTGTGGGCGGCGGGAAGATTGCAGCCAGACGTATAAGGACGCTGTTGGATTTTACTGTCCACATTACCGTAATTACCCCTGCATTAGACGAAAAGCTCCGACAATATGCAGACTTGGAGAAATTCCGTTGGGTACAGAGAAAATACCGGGAGTCCGATATAACCGGGAGCGATAAGCCGGACATTGTGCTTGCCGCCACGGGAGACACAGAAGTAAATGCAGAAATCGGCAGGTTGTGCCGGAGTCTGGGAATATGCGTGAATGTGGCGGATAAAAAAGAGATGTGTGATTTTTATTTTCCAAGTATTGTGAAAACAGAAGAGGTGGTAATCGGAATTAACTCCGGCGGGGCGAACCCGGGCGCAACGAAAAGAACGCGGGAGAAAATAGAGGAGTGGCTGGGGAAATGATTGAAATGCATAGGTGAAGGGAGTAAAATGGAAGTAGAAACTCTGTGAAAAGGAAATAGAGAAGAGGAGGAAGAAGGATGAAGAGAAAATTTGTAGCGGGAGTGTTGTGTCTGTGCATGGCGGTCGGTTTACTGCCGGGAACAGTGTTAGCGGAAGAGACGCCGACAGAAGCAGTGGGAAATGAGGAAATGGTAGAACAGCAGGAAAGTGATTGGGAGTATTATGTTCATTATGGTGATACAGACGAGGACGAGGTTGCCTTGATTACCAGGTATAAGGGGACGGATACTGAACTAGAAGTACCGGCAGAAATAGACGGATATAAAGTCACAGGAATAGATTCTTATGTGTTTGGTTACTGTGAAGGTTTGAAGAATATAATACTGCCGGAAGGAGTGAAAAGAATAGAAGATTATGCGTTTCTTGATTGCGACAGTTTAGAAAGCATAACACTGCCAGAAGGAGTGGAAAGTATAGGAAAAGGTGCGTTTCGTCGTTGCGTCAGTTTAAAGAACATAACACTGCCAGAAGGGATAACAAGTATAGAAGAAGGTGTGTTTTTTGCCTGCAGCAGTTTAGAGAGCATAACATTGCCGGAAGGAGTGAAAAGTATAGGATCCGAGGCATTTAGCCACTGCGTCAGTTTAAAGGACATAACACTGCCGGAAGGAATGGAAAGTATAGGATCCGAGGCATTTAGCCACTGCTACAGTTTAAAGAACATAACACTGCCGGAAGGAGTGGAAAGTATAGGCTCCGGTGCATTTAAGTACTGCGACAGTTTAGAGAGTATAACATTGCCGGGAAGTGTGACAAATGTAGAAGACGAGATGTTTTCTGGCTGCGACAGTTTAAAGAACATAACACTGCCGGAAGGAGTGGAAAGTATAGGATCCGAGGCATTTAGCTGCTGCTACAGTTTAGAGAGCATAATATTGCCAGAAGGAGTGAAAAGTATAGGATCCAAGGCGTTTCAATTATGTAAAGGCTTGAAGAATATAACACTGCCAGAAGGGATAACAAGTATAGAAAAAAGTGTGTTTTGGGGCTGCGAAAGTTTAGAGAGCATAACATTGCCAGAAGGAGTGAAAAGTATAGGATCCGAGGCATTTAGTGGCTGCTACAGTTTAAAGAACATAACACTGCCGGAAGGAGTGGAAAGCATAGGCTCCGGTGCATTTAGGCTCTGCGAAAATTTAGAGAGTATAACATTGCCGGGAAGTGTGACAAGTATAGAACCAACCGCATTTGCTACATTTGGTAATACACAGATTATAGTGTCAGAAAATAATGAAAAGTTCTGTTCTGTTGATGGAGTGTTATTCGATAAAAACAAAGAAGTGTTGATTGCGTGTGTGAATAAAAAAGCCTATAAGATACCGGAAGGGGTAACGACTATAGGAAAACAGGCGTTTTCGGGAAGCATGTGGTTTGAGAGCATAGTACTACCGGAAGGAGTAACAAGCATAGAGGAGGGAGCTTTTTGGGGTAAACCTCTGGAGAGCATAACATTGCCGGAAGGAGTAACTAGAGTAGGAATTGCAGCATTTATGTATTGCGAATATTTGAAAAGCATCATGCTGCCGAAAAGCCTGACAAGTATAGACACGGAAGCATTTTACAACTGCAACAATCTGACAGACGTATATTATGCCGGCAGTGAAGAAGAGTGGAATAGTATTGTAATAGGAAGTGATAATGATTCCTTATCCCAGGCTACGATACATTATAATTCAGATGTTTATTTATTTAATGACGTAAGAAAATCAGACTGGTTCTGTGATGCTGTCGCTTATGTGAAGGGAAATGGTCTGATGACCGGGCTTAACGGAACGACTTTCGGACCGGATCAATCACTTGCCCGCGCTCAGTTTGCAGTAATCCTTCACCGGATGAACGGTGAGCCGGAGGTGGCGTATACAGCGAAGTTCGCAGACGTGCCGGATGGAGAGTGGTACACCAGCGCTGTTCTCTGGGCGAACAGTGTTGGCGTGGTAAATGGATATACCGACAGTGGGTTATTTGGCACGGCGGACAAGATTAATCGTGAACAGATGGCAGTAATGATGTACCGTTATGCCGGACATATGGGATATGATACCAGTGCAAGGGCGGATTTCAGCAGCTTCAGCGATGCGGCTAAGGTAAGTGAGTTTGCTGATGAAGCAATGCAGTGGGCAGTTGCCAATAAGATTATTATGGGTAAAGATAACGGGACGAGAATTGATCCGCAGGGAAATGCAAACCGTGCAGAGTGCGCAACGATTATTATGCGGTTTGTGGAGAAGTTTGGAAAGAATTGATGTATACAGTAAATGTTTCACAAGATGTATGGGAAGAAGCCGAAAACCGAATATCCTGATAGGAAATCAATATACTAACTATATGATAAGACAGAGAAGAAGGAGGTCATAATGATGGACAGAGTGAACGTATGGAAATCATACAGCAAAGAAAATCTGGAAGAGCTGGACAGGATTAACACGCTCTATAAAGCCTGCCTTGATGAGGGAAAGACAGAGCGGGAATGTGTGAAGGTGACGGTTCGCATGGCGGAGGAAAGAGGCTATAAAAACCTGAGGGACATTACTAAAGAAGGGCAGCGGCTCCATGCAGGGGACAAAGTATATGCGGTATGTATGGATAAGAGTGTTGTTTTATTCCACATGGGTGAAAAGCCGCTGGAAGCCGGAATGAATATTTTGGGAGCACACATTGATTCCCCCCGTATTGATGTGAAACAGAATCCGCTGTATGAAAATGAGGAGCTGGCGTATTTGGATACTCATTATTACGGTGGTATAAAAAAATATCAGTGGGTGACACTTCCGCTTGCTGTCCATGGTGTTGTGGTAAAACCGGATGGGACGAGAACGGACATCTGCATTGGTGAGGCAGAAGAAGACCCTGTATTTGCAGTTACTGACCTGCTGGTGCATCTTGCATCGAAGCAGATGGAACAGAAGGCAAGCGCTGTAATCGATGGAGAGAAGCTGGATCTGTTATTTGGAAGCCGCCCTATCGAGAAGATAGAAGGACTTGAAAAAGAAGAGAAAGATGCCGTAAAGAAAAATATTCTCCGTCTGCTGAAGGAATTTTATGATATGGAGGAAGAGGATTTTGTGTCCGCAGAGCTGGAAATTGTCCCGGCAGGAAGGGCAAGGGACTGTGGAATTGACAGAAGCATGGTTATGGCATACGGACAGGATGACCGCGTGTGTGCATTTACCTCATTATTTGCATTGCTGGATGTGGAAAGTGTGGAGAAGACGGCGTGCTGTATTCTGGTAGATAAAGAAGAAATCGGAAGCGTGGGAGCAACGGGTATGCATTCCCGGTTCTTTGAAAATACAGTGGCTGAGCTGATGGCTCTTACGGAAGGAGAATCCGAACTGAAAGTAAGGCGGGCGCTGCAGAATTCTAAAATGCTGTCTTCTGATGTCAGTGCGGCTTACGACCCGATGTTTGCGGAATGTTTTGAAAAGAGAAGCGCTGCCTTTTTTGCAAAAGGGCTGGTGTTTAACAAATTCACCGGAAGCAGGGGAAAGAGTGGATCCAATGATGCAAATGCAGAATATCTGGCGGAAATCCGCAGGGTCATGGATGCAGATAATGTGGCGTACCAGTTTGCGGAGCTTGGAAAGGTAGATGCAGGAGGCGGCGGAACTATTGCTTATATTATGGCGAATTATGGAATGGAAGTAATTGATAGTGGGGTGGCGGTTTTGTGTATGCATGCCCCGTGGGAAATCACAAGTAAAGCTGACATATATGAGGCATATAAAGGCTATCAGGCATTTATCGGAAAAATGTAGAAGATTTCAGACGCCACGGACGAAAAAGCAAGGGTGAAACTCTTGACGAATACTGGCAAAAATAGTAAAATATATGCGCGACTTAGAAAATTTATATTGTAGGAGGTCATGACAAAATGGCAAAATGGGTTTATTTGTTTAGTGAGGGTAACGCAAATATGCGCGAACTCCTAGGTGGTAAGGGCGCCAACCTGGCTGAGATGACAAGCCTTGGACTCCCAGTACCGCAGGGATTTACAATCACGACAGAAGCATGTACTCAGTACTATGAGGATGGTAGAGAGATTAATGAGGAAATCCAGGCTCAGATTAATGAACACATTGAGAAGATGGAAGAGATTACAGGTAAGAAGTTCGGAGACAGCGAGAATCCGCTTCTGGTATCTGTACGTTCCGGAGCAAGAGCTTCTATGCCTGGTATGATGGATACAATCCTGAACCTTGGTCTTAACGAGACAGTAGTTAATGTTATTGCTGAGAAATCCGGCAATCCGCGCTGGGCTTGGGACTGCTACAGAAGATTTATTCAGATGTATTCCGACGTAGTTATGGAAGTAGGCAAGAAGTATTTTGAAGAGCTTATCGACAAGATGAAGGCTGAGAGAGGCGTAACATTTGACGTTGAGCTTACTGCAGAAGATCTGAAAGAACTTGCTTCTCAGTTCAAAGCTGAGTATAAAGAGAAAATTGGAAAAGATTTCCCGGACGATCCGAAGGAACAGCTTATGGGTGCTGTTAAAGCTGTATTCCGTTCATGGGACAACCCGCGTGCCAATGTATATCGTCGTGACAATGATATTCCATATTCCTGGGGAACAGCTGTTAATGTACAGTCTATGGCATTTGGTAATATGGGTGATGACTGCGGTACAGGTGTTGCATTTACCCGTGATCCTGCTACAGGAGAGAAGAAGCTTATGGGCGAATTCCTGATTAATGCTCAGGGCGAGGACGTAGTTGCAGGTGTACGTACACCAATGCCAATCGCAAAGATGGAAGAAGAATTCCCAGAGGCATTTGCACAGTTTAAAGAAGTATGCAAGACTTTGGAGAATCACTATAGAGATATGCAGGATATGGAGTTTACTGTTGAGAATAAGAAGCTTTATATGCTGCAGACACGTAATGGTAAGAGAACAGCTCAGGCTGCTCTGAAGATTGCCTGCGATCTTGTTGATGAAGGTATGAGAACAGAAGAAGAAGCTGTTGCTATGATTGATCCGCGTAACCTTGATACACTGCTGCATCCGCAGTTCGATGCTGCTGAATTAAAGGCTGCAACACCGATTGGTAAGGGCCTTGGAGCATCTCCTGGCGCTGCATGCGGTAAGATTGTATTTACAGCAGATGATGCTGCAGAGTGGGCTGCAAGAGGCGAGAAGGTTGTTCTGGTACGTCTGGAGACATCACCGGAAGATATTACGGGTATGAAGTCTGCACAGGGTATCCTGACAGTTCGCGGCGGTATGACATCACACGCTGCCGTTGTTGCACGTGGTATGGGTACATGCTGTGTATCCGGATGCGGCGATATTGCAATGGATGAAGAAAATAAGAAGTTTACATTAGCAGGAAAAGAATTCCATGAGGGAGATGCAATTTCTATTGATGGTACAACAGGTAACATCTACGATGGAATCATTCCGACCGTTGATGCTACGATCGCCGGAGAATTCGGTAGAATCATGGCATGGGCTGACAAATACAGAACAATGAAGGTTCGTACAAATGCTGATACACCTGCAGATGCTAAGAAGGCACGTGAGCTTGGCGCAGAAGGTATCGGACTTTGCCGTACAGAGCATATGTTCTTCGAGGAAGACAGAATCGCTGCATTCCGTGAAATGATCTGTGCAGATACAGTAGAAGAGAGAGAAGCAGCACTTGAGAAGATTCTTCCATACCAGCAGGGAGACTTTGAGGCACTTTATGAGGCTCTGGAAGGAAATCCGGTTACTATCCGTTTCCTTGACCCGCCGCTTCATGAGTTTGTTCCTACAGAGGAAGAAGATATTAAGAAACTTGCAGACGCTCAGGGCAAATCTGTAGAAGATATTAAGACAATCATTGATGGACTTCATGAGTTCAATCCGATGATGGGACACCGTGGATGCCGTCTGGCAGTTACTTATCCGGAGATTGCTAAGATGCAGACAAAGGCTGTTATCCGTGCAGCAATCAATGTACAGAAAGCGCATGCTGACTGGACAGTAAAACCGGAGATCATGATTCCGTTGGTTGGCGATGTCAAAGAATTAAAATATGTTAAAAAGGTAGTTGTTGAGACAGCAGATGCTGAGATTGCAGCAGCAGGAAGCGATCTTAAGTACGAAGTTGGTACTATGATTGAGATCCCAAGAGCCGCTCTTACTGCTGATGATATTGCAAAAGAAGCTGACTTCTTCTGCTTCGGTACAAACGACCTGACACAGATGACTTATGGATTCTCCCGTGATGACGCTGGTAAGTTCCTGGATGCTTACTATGATGCTAAGATTTTCGAGAACGATCCATTTGCTAAGCTTGACCAGACAGGTGTTGGTAAATTAATGGAGATGGCTATTAAGTTAGGAAAGCCGGTTAATCCAAATCTTCACATCGGTATCTGTGGAGAGCACGGCGGAGATCCTTCTTCTGTAGAGTTCTGCAACAAGATTGGTCTTGACTATGTATCCTGCTCACCATTCCGTGTACCGATTGCGAGACTGGCAGCAGCACAGGCAGCTATCGCACAAAGATAGGCGAAAACCATTTTGTGTTAAGAGAGAACGCAATTTAGATTAAAATATTTATCCAAAAATCAGACCTTGTACTGTGGCTTCCGCAGTATGAGGTCTTTTTTTAACTGGCAAAAAAGCGGAAGGTATGAAAGCATACCCGTTTCAGCGCAAAAAATAACCGTGTACTGTGTGATTAAAACCACGAATACACGGTTATTTATTATTCTTCTGTCCTGATTAAATTACTTACGTAAGGGCGTGCACCGGAAAGTACCTCATCATAAAAATTCTGTTTCCAATCAATGTAGGCAACGCTGTTTTCTAATTCTTTGATAGAGCCAAGCAATGCTTCACGCTTTTTCGCCAGCATTTCTTTGCGCTGCATAATCGTGGACTCTCCCTGCAAGCAAAGTTCCAGATATTCCTTCATTTCCAGAATACTCATGCCGCATTTCTTTAAGCAAGTGAGATCTTTGATCCATTTTACATCTTTTTCATCAAAAATGCGGCGGTTGTTTTCGTCTCTTTTGACACCAGGAATCAGCCCCTCATTGCAATAGTATTTTAAGGTCTGGTAGGTCATATCCAATTCTCGACAGACCTGCATCATCGTATACATTATAATCACCTCCTGTGTTGTTTACAAAAATTTATGTGAAAATTTTACATGAAAATTTGCGAAAAGGTATTGACCGGTAGTAACTACCGTAAACTATAATCGGTTATGACAAGCGGTTCAAATAAACGCATTATAGCATACAAACAGTGATATTGCAAGAGTAAGGACTGATCCGGAATTTGCGGAGATTATTGCAAATTTTTCTTAGGGAGAGGTAATAGAAGCAAACAAACACATTGAAAGTTAAAAGCGGTAGTGTCAAGTAATCTATGAAAAAACTGAGTTAAAAAAATAGGCTCAGATGAACCTTGAAAATTGCAGATATGTTAGTGATTGGCAGTG
>CABIYE010000015.1 GCA_902362865.1 Clostridiaceae bacterium | reverse complement strand
TTCTTTTAGACCGTAGGTCTATTAAGGTTACCCTTTTCCAAAAAAATCTTTTTCATTTTCCTCTTGACATATCACCAAATTGCTTATATATATGGATTTTCTCGGATCTCCTGTAATCTTCTCACATTCCCATATCTCAAATATCGCCTCAGCTCCAAAATCCGTCATGCCGCACTCAGCATTTTCAATCATTTCATGGGTTTTAGAATTGACAAACGCTTTCAAAGCATCCATCTGACTCATCCCATATTTTTCTGCTATCATTACGACTACTTCATTATTATAATAATCTACAATCTCAGGTTCTAATTTCTTCATACAAATCTTACCTCTTTAAATCCAAGAATAGCCAAAGCTTTTTCTGTCTTAAAAGCATACTGGTCTTTTAATTTTTGTGGTAGCAACAGTTGAATCGCAATTTCCTCTGTAAAATAACCTTTCAAATAATTGTTTACAGTACGAATTGCCTGCTCAAAGATAAGTGTGTCTAATCTTTCCAGTTGACTGTCATCAATTTCAAAAACAGAAATAATCGGAACACCTGCTTCCCTTCTATTCGTTGTGCGAACAGCCCATTTCTTTGCCTGTTCAAAGTCACTGGTAAGATAGAATCCTGTTCCGAAATCTAATAACCTTTTGGACTTGATAATTTGAGGAACTTTTACCTCTACATTACTGCCATGAAACAAAATCATAAATTTCCCCTAAAATACTCCTTTCAAACACTTTTCCTATCTATAGCTATATTGTAACACTTGCCTGTATAGTTGTCATGTAGTTGTTTCATAATCACTCTTCCAGAAAAATTATTCCCATTACGCTTCTCGAAATGATTAATTCAATTCATCTAGCAGACCTCAATCTATCAACGTAAAATACAAAAGGCAAAGAAACTACATATAATACCGTTAAGATTAAAAAACCACTATAATTTCTAACTACTTATAAATTTAACGTGCAAAACATTTCATGCCACTTTTCTCCGCCCCAGGTTGATTCGGATTCTCCTCTGTCAACAAACCCAAATTTCTTATACATTTTCACCTTAGACGGAACACACGTCAGCACTGCCTGTTTTCTTCCCTGTGCCTGCTGCTTACGGAGGAATTCCCACATCATCTCTCTTGCAATCCCCTGTTTCCGATATTCCGGAAGGACAGCTACACTGCAAATCATGATATTACACCCATCCGGGTCATGAAGGCTGGTATCTGTAAATAATTCATCCCGCAGCGACCATTCATTGGTACAAAGACCATTTACAAAACCAATCATACGACCCGTCTCTCTGTCAATCGCCACCAGGAAACAATCTCCCGCTAGGGATACCCTTTCTTTCATAATGTCTAACGTACAGGTTTCACTTGGCGGAAAACAAATCGCTTCTATCTCGGCTGCTGCCTCCGCTTCCTCCGGGCGAATGAAGCGGAATTCATATTTTTCATAAAATGCATAATCTGAAAGCCCATATTTCACGAGCAATTCTCTTGCTTTTTCTCTCCCGGCTTCTGTGAAATATGATACTTTTCCCTTTGGAGAGTAAACAAGATCCCGCTCATTCAATTGCGCCAGCGTGTCATAATCGTATCCCTTCCAACTGATTTCTCTAAAGCGTGCATACTCATTATTATCTGAAAAACGATTCAAATACATGAGCATTAATGTTAGTTCTTCTATTGCCTGTTCTCTTGGTTTCTTTCGCATTTAACCATCCTTCCCTGACTCCCGTCTTCCATATATTTCCTCAACACTATGTGGAAGACTTTCCACCCCTTCTCTTGTCACAATTACATAATAATTATCTGTTTTCTGAATTGCTTTTGCAAACTCTTTGGAATGAACAAATCGATTCCCTTCGTCTATAAACAAAATACTATCTTTTTTAGTTGCAAGAACAGCTTCCCAATCTCGTCCTCTAACACAGCGCACTCTTTTTCACAAGAAAGCACAATTCCACTTTCATCGCCGTCTTCATAATATTCTCTTATCAGCTCTACAAGTGTCGTCTTTCCTGTCGCACTGTCACCTCTAATAATGGTAATATTTCTCCGAATCACAAAATCATATCGCACCTTTGAATTTTGAACAACAATTTTGTAACTTCCCTTCATACTGTTCCCTCCTACCGCACAATCATCCCCGCAATCGGAATCAGTTCTCTCATATCATGCACAATCTGGTTCGTGTTCAGTATATTTATCACAAATTCCTGCCTTCCAAAATCCATAAGATGTCGAAGATTTATTGTAATATCTTTCTTTTCTCCCATTTTCAAAAGCCATTTCGCACAATTATCCCCACATGTCGACGCATTGAAAATTTTGTCCGGCACATGCGCGATCAATATCAGCGTTTTCACGCCACCGGATAATTCCTGTGGCGTAATCGCTCCCAAAACAGGGCTGTCAATTACCCTGGAACCTATTACAATAGAATTATCATATGATGTTGCTTTCCCCAGTATACCACACACGGAAAATTTATTGTACACATAACAGACCTGTTTTTATTATTCTTTTTCTCCTTGCAGCAGCAATTTCTCCATGCACCGCCGCTTTTGCTCCATCGACGAATGCACATATCGATTCAAAGTGATATTTACATTTGCATGTCCCAGAATCTCACTCAGCGATTTCACATCAACCCCTTCCTCTATGCACCTTGTCGCAAATGTGTGCCGCAGTGTGTGGTAGTTCATCACCTCTAACTGGCATTCTTCCAAATATTTTTAAAAATATTTTCCATCCGCCTTGGCTCTATATATTTATTTACAAGCCCGGTCAGTACATAAGCATTATCTGAAGCATCTTCCAGGTTCTTTAATCGCTTCATCAAAAATGCCGGTATCGGAATATCACGGACAGAACAATTGCTTTTTGGCTCTGTGACAATAATCTTAGTCTTTCCTGACTCCTTGTTTTCAAAATTCTGTATGCGCTGCATTGTAAAACGTACCTGCAGAATTTCTTCATTATATAATATGTTATTCTTTTTCAACGCACATACTTCTCCCAGTCTCAATCCCATATAAAGACTGATGAGCACCCCTGTTTTCAGCAGGCTGTCATCTTCCATGAGGTACTCTTCCAGCCGCTTCTGCTCCTGCTTTCCCAGCACATGTATTTCACTGTCATTTTGCCTTATGCGAATCAAATGGAACCGGCACGGAGCCTCTATATCCATCTGCTCCGCAAACTGACAAATTGCTTTTAGAACCACCAGTATGTCCTTTACTGTCTTCTCCGACAATCCTCCATTACCATCCAACTTTCCGCAAGTCAGCTTCCCCTGAACAAATCTTTCCACCATTTCAGTCGTAAGGCGTTTCATACGAACTTCTCCCATTTCCGGCAAAATATGTTTCTGAAGCATATTTGCGTATTTCACGTAGGAAGATTCTTTAATGCGCATCTTAGAATTCTCCAGCCATTGCAGTGCCACTACCTCAAGTTTCGGATTTTTTCTCATGTATAACCATTCCTCTCTTTTTTCCTTGATTATACCTGTAAAACCTACTCCGCCAGGCTCACTATTAAAATGGCTGCATACTATCTAATGAAATAACTTAACAAATCACAAAAGCTGCCACTCTGCAAAAATGCTTGTGCGACAGCCCGATTCCATTTCTCTTAAAATTGTATCACGATTTTATAATTCCAATCCTTTTAAATATATCAAACAGGTATGAACTTCCATAAACCTTCAGTTTCTTCGGCCCGGACACATTTCCTTCCAACTCTCTGGCAATCCAGAACGCACGGAAAACACTGCTCTTCGTAATGGATTTCTCTTTACGAGAGACAAATATCTCTCCGCCCGGCATACCATCCTTATTCGTCTTGATCGTATAACTGAATTTCAACCCTTTCGCCGTCTGAAATTCACAATCCTGCAACTCAAACAAAAGCTCCCACAGCGCATCCTCCGCTTCTTCCTTGCTCAGATTCGCAAGAGCATCCAGAAATTCGTCACAGTTTTTTATAACACGCAATTCCATATTTTAAAATCCTCTCCATGCCATCATCATACAACGTCTCCGCATAGTTCCTGCTTTCAATCTGTTCAAGCGCCTCCTCACAGGCAGCGTCCAGCCGTCCATGCTCCGCATACTTTACTTCAATCACAATACCCGTATCGGATTCCATGTCTTTTATTACAATATCACTGTAGCCATCCCCGGCCTCCTGATTGGATTTCACACTCCATCCTGACGGATAACTCAACAGCCCCAGCAAAATACCCTGATAAAAGCAGACACTTGGAGACTGTTCTTTAGTCTCCTTAGTGGTCGCTTTCCCTGTGGGCAAGTTTTCTTTCTTTTCCTTCCTTACATAGGTATCCCGAATACTGATCGTCTGTTTCAAATAATTTGTTAGCAAACTCTGTACTTTCTCTGCTTCACCTGCCAGAACAGCTCCGCAAAATTCGCTCACTTTTCCGGGTTCCGCTGCCATTTTCTCCCTGAACCATTCCTTTATCTGGCTCTGGAACAGATCCCGAATCTCCATATTCGGAATTCCCAGTCGATACTCTCTGGCATTCAGCCGTTCCACCGCAGTCAGGTACCCGGTTGTAAAAAGTACACTCCATAAATTCTCAATACTGCTGTCCAATTCCGTATATGTCAGTTCCTGCTTAATTTCCTTAATAATCGTTTCTCCTGCCAGCAATCCTTCGATTTCATCCCGCAGGTTCTGATCCGCCATATGAATAAAACAACGAACTAAACTATTTCCACTCGTATTTACCCAATAATTTTCCGGTATAGCATCTGGATTCTTCCGCAGCGCCTGACAATATTTCATCACATCCCACGGACAATAAATAGAAGAACTGCCAAATCGGTAGCCATCGTACCATTCCCGGACTGTCTTCCATGAATTCTCCAGTCCATAATACTCCAGAAGTCCTTTCACCTCATCATCCGTAAATCCAAAGCAATCGCTGAAATACTCATCTGCAATAGTCATAACATTTAAATTATTCAGCCCTGTAAATATACTCTCTTTGCTGATACGCAGACACCCGGTAAGCACTGCAAATAGAAGACTGTCATTCGTCTTCAACGCGTTATTGAATAAATTCCGAATCAGCACAGTCATTTCCTGATAAAAGCCCGACTGATATGCCTTATCCAAGGGAACATCATATTCATCAATCAAAATAATTGTCTTCATTTATCATATTCGTCTTGTCAACATAATAAAATCCCATTCTGCGAATCTCGGCAAAATTCTCGACTCCTATCGGGAGCATCTTCTGTTTTTCCATAATATACATGCCCCTTTCTGCTGTATTACACAGGTTTTGCTGTTCTCATTGTATCATTCAGAATCAGGATTCGCAAGACAGCCCCGACAATTATTGCAAAAGCCAGTTTACAGTATTGATTTATTTTTCCTATAGCGCAATATATTCACCTTCCCTCGCATATCCGGATGCAGGACAATATGGATCCCGCCCACAATCTTTACCCTGCTCATTCGCAGAATAGACAAAAGATTCGCCAGTTCATTTTCTTTTTCCCGGTTTATTCTTGCAAGCCCCGACCCAAGAAGAGGTATATACACAGGTGCTCCCGCTGTTGCTTTATTCAAATATTCAAGCAGTGTTAAAACCGCCGTATAATATATCTTCATATTCGGCTCCACTGTATTTCCCCGAAAATGTGTTAATGCCAACAAGTAAAATGTCTTTTCTCCGACTCTTACCGGCACAACTGTCCCCGGCGGATAATAAAGCGGCTTTCCATTTTTGTTCGTATACCTTCCTGCTACCTTTACACGCTCCAGCCCCTTTTCTATTATCCGGTCAAGCTCTTTTTCACGTCCCTCGAAATATTTCAAAACAAACTGACCATGAATAGAACTTTTTGCAATAAGCACATCGTCGACCAATGTATCAAAAGAATCATTCACAGGGATTACAATCCGGTCTCCACTTGTAAATAAATCTCCATACTCCAGGACCGCCTCCCGGCCATTCTCCAAATCAACCACTGTCCGCTTTGTCGATGCCACCCTGATAACAGCCATACCATAAGATACGGCAAAAACAATTACGACACACACGATTCTTCCTGCAAAATCCGGTACCAGCTCACTAAAATCAATCAGACAAATAATCGTAAGCAGCGTACTGAACACGCCAAGAAATGTATATACTTCTCCCAATGCAAACCTCAGAATTGGCTTAATCTGTTTTTTCATCCTTTTTTTCTCCTTTGTCAATAGAAGTAAATAGACAATTTACATCCGCCTCTTCTCCTAATTCCTCTACGCTCAGTACTTCACGGATATCCCGTTCCTGTTCTTTATCTTCACTTCCAAAAGGCTCCGCCTTTACTTTAATCTTGTAAAAGGCCTCTACGCCTCTGAAACTCTGCATCACATTTAATATTATCTTCGGAACCTCGTCTGCCACTTCCATAACATTCTTTTCCGAAATAGAACTGTTATATCTCGTATCCCCATCCTGCGGATATTTCAATACAAAAGGACTGATTTTGGCAGCCATCATAGAACTTATATATGTGCGGACGCCGTTATGGATACGCTTAATGTCTGTTTTCGATAAGAAAGGTAGAAAATAGCGGTAAAACACGGTACTCAAATATAACGATACCGCATATAGAACCAGACTTATATATCTGTCTTTTTGCTCTTTATCGTTAATTTTTTTGCCATTCTGCTGCGAACGAAAATCTATCCCATCCAATTTCTTCTTCATCTGCACCAAAATCACATGCATCAGCTTCTTCCGAATTTTCTTCTGAAGCCTACATAGCAGATTCCATTTCTCACCATCTTCCTTTTTTATATGGAAAATCTCTTCTTTCTGTTCATAATCTACAAGAAGCGTCGCCAATCCATAGGTTGCCGGGCCGGAACTCCCGATAATGCTCACACGGAAATAATTTCTGTCAGAATTCTCACTGTTATCCCTCCACAAAATCAACTGCCCCAACTGATCATGTGCATTTCCTTCAAGCACACACTCCTTCGGTACATTTTTATCAAAAAACAAATTATTTTTCCCTGCTCTATCTTCTGCTTTCTCCTTGCAATCCGCACATTTAGCGCCTGCCTGCTGCATAAAAAATCCTTTGTCACTCTGAACAAATCCGTCTTCTTTTTTGTTTATTTCAGCAAATCCTTTATACTGGCGCGAAACCATTCTGCTACTATCCTGGTTTTCGCAGAATTGCTCCTTCCTCCATTCACAGTGCTCATGAATCACATTATAGCCCTCTCCATATTCTTTCGCCTTTCCAATGATTCCTTTAATATATCGGGGAAGCGGCTGCTGCCGCGGTCTGGCATCCTTACCAATACAGATATAATTCACCTCTCTCGCTTTCTTATCTTCCTTTTCCTTTTCCTCCTCCGACATCTTCTCTCTTAATGATTTAAAACAGTATTCGCCTATTACCGTCCGTTTAGATAAATAATGCGACAGCACAGAAATTGCATCAACATCCCATTTTGCAGTATAGGATTTGGGTTCATCCATCTTTCTGTCTCTATCATCAATCATTGGGAGATAGATTCTCAGCCGATTATATTTTAACATCGGATTCCACAGACATTTTCGATAATAAGACTCCAGAACCTGCAGCTCTTCCTTTCCTTTTTCCACAAAAACCTCATGTATGTCCTTCCTTTTTGTTTCTTCATAATATGATGATAAATACTCACGCACACTCTTCTCATAAAAATCTTTATTCTTTATCATCAGCCTTGAATGACGTTCAATTCCAAGCTGTGCCATAGAAAGCTGCTGCGAAAATCCATCTGTGTCATATGAACGCAGCACTGCCGCCCACAAACCGGCTACATCAAATACATTTCTCTCCTTCTTCTCTAGACCTTCATGCGAAATCCTTCTCTCTTCTTCTCTTTCTTCATGCAAAACCGTTATTGCATAAATATCGGAACCATGAGCTGCGCCAAGCCAGAACAATGACTGCAGACAATTTTGGCTTATATCCACCACAATCTCATTTGTAAAGCGAAGCGTCCGGAGTGTAACATGATACAGGCACCAGAATTTATCCAAATCAATCCTTTCCTCCCCGGCATCTCCCTTGGCAAGCGGAGTATCCAGAATATCTTTTTGCAGCCCGTTTTTAATACGGTTTACATACACCGGATAATTCGGATAAATCATCATTCCCCGATTCCGGATATGGTCTTTTGTAAAACGTATAATCTGTTCTTTCTGCCCTTCTGTAATAACCGGATCCTCATCCATACCATTTCCTGATGCAACCATATTCTGCAAATCTTCTGGTGTTGCCAAAAAATCCTCTGTCTTAATCTTCTCAACTAATGCAAGATAGGTTGCCTGGTTTAATCCGATACGGATAATTTCTCCCACATCATAATTCAGATACAAATCCTGTTTTGCATCCTTGTCATTCTCAAAAATACTGTTTTCCTGAACAAGCACTCCGACACGTTCCCCGCAAAAACATTGCTCCAATTCCATTTGTGCCGTTATCGCCCGATAAAAATTGATAATACAAGTTCCCGCCTGCTTCTCATTCAGAAAACCTTCCATTGTATAAACAACCAGTGTATTGTCATCCGAACCGGCTTCATTGTAGGACCTCCGAAGCCTTTCGTATATTTCTTCTCCTATCGTCTTATTATTCGATCCAATATGCTCGTGATACGGAAATATAGAATATTTAAAATCTGAAAATCCGTTCTCCTCTGCAGTTGCCACATTACACTCCAGATATCTCGTCACTTTATCCTCGTCATTATATGTTTTCTTGCTTCGATAGCGAATTCCATAATATTCAAACAATCGTTTCCGCCAAGGATAGCACCCGATATGATGTACCAGTTTGTCTTTCTCCTTTTTCGTTTTTTCCTTAACCCTCTCGGGTACAACCATTTTATAAAAGCTTTCACTAAAACAGACCGGCAATATCAATTTACCAAGCGCCACTGCCATCCCAAATTCATAAAACACATTCGGATTCTGATTAGAAACATCCACAACAATCAGATCAGCAATTTGCATCTGCTGGCAGATACGGCTGCATATAACATAATTAGATGCCGGTTCCGAATCCGAGCGAATCACCTGAATCTTCCTGACACGTTTAAGATTCTCCGGCAGGTTTTTCAGCTCATCCGCATAACAATATAATCTCTTATCCTCTTTATCCCAGTATAAATATTTTGCCAAAGATTCAATAAAAGTTTTCAATTTCCACTTATATATAACATTTGACATATCTGAGAAATTCATTATGACAAATGCTGTAATCTGGATGCCTTCCTCATTACATGCATTATCATAACTCTTATAAAGCGCTTTTCTCTCTTTCTGTATGTTGGTCTGCTTGGAACAATACTCTCCCGTCATAAAACAACGGCGTGAATGAATACATTCCTCGGTCGGCACAGAACATCTCTTCATACGCACTTCCTCCATTGACTCCGGTAGTGAACCCCCACTGATATTTGATAGTAACATGCCGCGGCATAGCCGACGCCTGCTTTTAAGCAGAAAAAAAGGCAAGAAAAACCAGGGAACCTTATTCCCCTGTTTCCTTACCTTGATTAGCCACCATTATTTTACCATATTATTTGAATTTTTTGTCGATTTTTTGAGAAAAATGAGAGATAATTTTGTCACTTTTATAACCGAACATCAAACATGGACATCTGTTTACAAATCA
Organism: Clostridiaceae bacterium; assembly: GCA_902362865.1. Lineage (GTDB taxonomy): Bacteria > Bacillota > Clostridia > Lachnospirales > Lachnospiraceae > Claveliimonas > Claveliimonas acetigenes. The sequence goes on along the minus strand of CABIYE010000015.1, from coordinate 59,699 downwards.
GTCTGGTAATCGTCTCCTCCCTGGTTAAAATACCTTTCGTAAACTCATAGCATCACTCATTTTTATTCATAGTCACATTCCTCTTCATCATAGTCTGGATACTGCTGAATATGCCCTTGGATTTGACTATGCGCGGCTCAAAACTCTCCCCTGCTTCACTGATCTTTGATACTGTAATGCTGAATATCCAATCATCTCCAAAATCATATATATTCTTCTACCCACCTCATAATCTTTGCCAGATTAACAAGGTCCTCCGCCACATCGCCAGTCTCCAGAGAATGATTGGCATTCTCAATGACATAGAGCGGCTGCCCGATTTTCTCACAGCCTTCATATATCTTTTTGCTGTCCTTTACCCATGGATCAGCAGTTCCATGAAACATAATCCCCTCACCAGACGCAAAGGAAAAGGTATCTTCCAAGGGCGTAAAGGAAATACTTCGCGCCTTAATTTGATATTTTTGCTTATAGCAGGCGGCGACAATCGTCCCGACACTCTTGGAAATAAATAAAATATCTTCATAATCCTGCCAGCGCACGTCCTTCAAAATCTCCTCTGCCTGCTGCAGCGCACTATAAAAAGACTGCTCCATTTTCTCACGATTTCCCTTAACACCGGAAGGAAATTTCCCATAAGCCACCGGCCGCACATTATAATCATGTTCCGCCGCCAATTTCCCCGCATAATAGAGAAGCGGCTTGTCACAGGTATATCCGATACCCGGAAATAATACTGCTATTTTCATATACTCAAATCCTTTCCAAAATATTACACTGCTTTTATTAAAACGAATCCATCTTAGCCTTGTAAATACAAAACCGAGATGGATGTTTATAGATTATTTCTTCTCTCTGTCAAAATTCCTAAATAACTCAACAATTGATTTATCAAATACACTTTTCACTATAAAAAAGAGAATGGAAATCAACTCAACAACAATAGAGGTAATATAAAATTGAATAAACTTTATTATTGTACTAATTGTACTCGCCTCTATCTTTAAAAAGGCCGAAAACAAAACCGCAGCCAAAAGAACTGTAACGAACACATAAGTAAATATAAATTGCCACTTTAATATTTTAAAAATATTGTTCATTAATGCTTTTTTCTGTTCACGTTTTAACGATTCATTTTCCTGCAATTCCGGTCCAAGAACCTTTTGATAAATATAGCTTTTCATCTCAAAAAGTACATTCATCTCTATCACATCAATACTATTCGGATCACTCTTTTCATCCTTTTCAATTTCTACTTTCTGCTTTTCAGGAACAGTTATCTCTAAAGAATTTATAACATTGCTTAAATTCATGGCCGCGTTATCTTTTTCTTCCTTCTGACTACCACTCAATATATCTGCCATCTCATACCTTCCACCTGTTATACATTAATACGTCACAGGGATTCCTTTGTTATTGTAATGGGAAATTTTTAAATAGTTGAGTCTTGCCTCCATTACAGAAACTGACACATTAAATATTTTAGCCAAAACAGCTGAAGCCGGTATTTCCAAAGACATATATACTTCCTTCAGCTTTTTGAATGGAATCAGCAATTCACCTGCAAATATATCCATTTTTCTCTCGAATTCATCTTTTTTATCTTCATCAATTCTATACTCAATATGTGGTTCTGTGGTTGCCGGATCCAAATGACAACAATGCGCCAATTCATGTGCTATTGTAAATCTTTTTCTATTAACAGAATCTGTCTTTCTGTAAAAAATAGCCGCATCATTTCCCGATGTAAGTACCAGACCAAGGATATCTTTTTTATTTAGCGCCTCCTCCAAAAGTGTAAAGTCAACAGGCAACACAGATAATCCTATGGATGTAACCAGCTTCTCCAAATCAATTGGGAGTGAATCATAAACATCGTATTCTTTCAATAACTCTTCTGCCGTCTTATTATGTATTTTCTCCAGTACCTTACACATCGTATCACCTTCTTCTCTTCTGTACATATCAAAATAAATCATCTGCCCCATATAGATACACTCCTGCTTCTCATTCGTATTTATTATAGCACCAGGCATCCTATAATACGAAGCAGATACAAAAATCGACGTCTATCTTAAGTATATATTATCATAAAATAAAAAAGAAATGTCGAAATATATCAAAATATAGTTCAGACTCTTTGGTAATTCTTAGTTTAGCATTGCATAATCAAAATGTCAACCACCAGAATCTTACTAAAAGCAACATACTGTGAATTATATGTAATTTCTCACATTCATGTTCAATCTCTGCTCCACAATGACCTTCGCCAACCCTGCATCCACCCGCGTCTCCAAAAACCTTTGCAACCGTTTCAGACATCCATCATTAATCAGCGTAGATCCTGGGAAGAGATAAGGCATACGATCTATCATATCCGCCGCGCAGCACATATTTTCTATAAAGTAATATTTTCTGTAAATAAGAATATTCTCCCACTCTTCTGTATCAAATAATCTGGAAACCGCATCCGTATACATGCCAAACTGATAGTCCGTATATAGCGGTATCTGCTGAAGCAGCCGAACAATACATTCAGAATCACTTCCCAGCAATGTATGTAAAACACATTGATAATACTGTATCCTGACAATATCACCATGCACTGTCTTCCCTTTCTCAGTTAAAAACCAGGGATTCATAAAATTAATTGGATTTTCTGCGTTATTTTTCTTCTTGTAATAATCAATCGCCATCTTCGCTGCCGTCTCCAGATGCGTCAGGATTCGATGAATCGCACCATTCTTATCCCCTTCGTAAACAAAGTTCGCCATAATCCCTTCTGCTACCGAAAGTTCAGACTTTGCCATATTATAGACTAACTCTGATATTGGATCCTCTGCCGTAATCATATTGTTCGCCAGTTTGATGCATGACAAAGGATTCGGTTCCTGTGCCAGAACAATTATGTCAATTGCGTGGCTAATAACATTCTTTTTATCCATGCTTTTTCCTTCTTCCGCTATACCATCTTTATGTAACTCTGTATTCTTATTGTATCATTCAACACCAGACTGCACAAAATGCAGCCTCACGTTCTCTATAGGTTTCGAGCGCCCGGTCTATGATCAGCTCCGGGTCAATGGTTTCTTCGATACGCTCTCTGCCTACCTGTGCCATCCATAGCTTAAAGGGTTCTGCTTTGGGAGATGGAATCGACTGAATGATTCGCAGGATACCTTCTACATTGGCTGCCTGGATTTTTCTTCGTTTTCCATCAGCAGCGGTCATTTCAACTGGGGTACAAATTGTACCCCAGTTGGAGGAAAGTTCTAGATCGCGGGTACGCATCTTTTTGATGTATTGTTTGGGATCGACACTATCTGTCAAAACTGCCACAACATCCTGAACTGAAAAATACCATTCTTCTTGTCATCATTCCAAGCAGTACGTATTTGCTGACTTTCAAAAATCTGAATCTTGTCATTAGAACCCTTTTTCTGTTCCCACTTTCGACAGATTTTTTCGATTATATCATTTATATGTATTTTTTTCTACTCTCGATTATCTGTGCTCATGCTCTGCCCGGTATTTCTCCTTGTTACGGGTTTTGTACTATTTTTTTCTTGGCTTTATAAATATGTAATAAACATTGTCCATATTAATACATTCTTTATCAATTTTAAAAAAATACTTAACACAATCATCCTTTTCTATTTTCCTGTGATATTTAAGAATATGTTCAGAAACACCTCTTTCCTTTTTAACATGGCCGATTTCTCTCAATTCCATATCAAACGATGGTGAATCAAAACTCATGTTGACTGTTATCGTAAACGAATTAAGTTTTTCTCCAAAATTTCTTGGTATAAAATAGATAACCTGATCAATGCTAAAATCAAAAATCCCGTGTTTCCAAACCATGTAGTTCCCACTTGTTTTTCGTAAACACCAATTCTTTCCATTATTTAGTGCTTATGCGTAATCTATATAGGGTCAAAAAAAGGTAAGAAAAACCATAGAACTCCGTTCTCCTTGTTTCCTTACCTTGATTAGCCGTCTCTATTTTACCACATTTCATCTGGTTTTTCGACAGGTCTTTCAATATTTTTTCAAAAATACTACTTATATTATTCTTTTCTCCACACCATTTTATTCACAACACCAGTATAACTCTGAATAATCTTTACCACTTTTGTGGAGACGCTCTCTTCCACATAATCCGGCACCGGAATTCCCACATCTCCATCCCGGTTCATCTCCACTGCCGTATCTACTGCCTGCAGCAATCCCTTTTCATCAATGCCTGACAAGATGAAGCAAGCCTTGTCCAATGCTTCCGGTCGCTCAGTGGATGTGCGAATGCATACTGCCGGGAACGGATGTCCCACAGATGTGAAGAAACTACTTTCCTCCGGCAGTGTACCACTATCCGACACTACCACAAACGCATTCATCTGCAGACAATTATAATCATGGAATCCTAGTGGCTCATGCTGAATCACACGCTTATCCAGTTGAAAACCGGAACTTTCCAATCGCTTCCGGGAACGTGGATGGCAGGAATATAAAATTGGCATATCATATTTTTCCGCCATCTTATTAATAGCCGTGAATAAAGATCGAAAGTTCTTCTCCGTGTCAATATTTTCCTCTCGGTGAGCAGAAAGCAGGATATATCTTCCCTTCTCCAATCCAAGCCGCATATGAATATCACTGCTCTCAATTTTTTTCAAATTGCTATGCAGCACCTCTGCCATCGGTGAACCTGTCACATAGGTTCGTTCCTTCGGCAGACCATTTTCCGCTAAATAACGCCGTGCGTGCTCGGAATAACACATATTTACATCTGAAATAATATCTACAATCCTTCGGTTCGTTTCCTCCGGCAGGCACTCATCTTTGCATCGATTTCCTGCTTCCATGTGAAAAATCGGAATGTGCAATCTCTTTGCCCCAATCACTGAAAGACAAGAGTTGGTATCACCAAGAACCAGTACTGCATCCGGCTGAATCTCCACCATCAGCTCATAGGAACGGGCAATAATATTCCCCATAGTTTCTCCCAAATCCTTACCGACTGCATCCAAATACACATCCGGATCATCCAGCTCCAGATCATGAAAGAAAACTCCATTCAGATTATAATCATAATTCTGCCCCGTATGTGCCAGCACCGTATCAAAATATTTCCTGCACTTTTTAATCACTGCTGCAAGACGGATAATCTCCGGTCTTGTTCCGACAATGATTAACAACTTTAGCTTCCCATTATTCTTAAAAGACGCCATCCTTACTCCTCCACTTTTTCAAAAAATGTATCTGGATGTTTCGGGTCAAATGGTTCATTAGCCCACATCACAGTCACAAGATTTTCTGTATCAGACAAATTAATAATATTGTGCGTATATCCCGGCAGCATATGTACTGCCTCGATCTTTTCACCGGACACTTCAAATTCCAGCACCTCATCTGAGCCAATCCGCCGTTCCTGAATCAAACCGTGTCCACTTACCACAATAAAAAATTCCCACTTGCTATTGTGCCAGTGCTGTCCTTTCGTAATACCCGGTTTTGAGATATTCACGGAAAACTGCCCATTGTTCGCTGTTTTCAAAAGCTCTGTAAAACTGCCCCGCTCATCCACATTCATCTTCAGTGGAAAACATACCTTTTTCTCCGGCAAATAAGATAAATACGTAGAATACAACTTCTTTGCGAATGAATCAGCCGGAATCTCCGGCATCACCAAGGACTCTGGCTGGTTCTTAAACCTATCCAACAAATCAACAATCTCTCCCAGCGTTGCTCTATGTGTCACCGGCACATAACAATATCTTCCCGCAGCAGAATCCTTCACTTCCAGCCCGTCATAGTCACAATGATGCTCCCTTCCTTCTAAGGCATCCAAAAGTTCCTCCACTAAATCATCAATATAAAGCAATTCCAACTCCGTAGAACGGTCATTTACCATAATCGGTAAATCATTTGCAATATTATTACAAAATGTAGCCACAGCAGAATTATAATTCGGGCGGCACCATTTTCCAAAAAGATTCGGGAAACGGTATACCAGCACCTTTGCTCCTGTTTCTTCTCCAAAAGCAAAAAAAAGTTCCTCTCCTGCCAGCTTAGACTTTCCATAATCTGATTCACCATAACGACCGATCAGCGTCGCCTGTATGGAAGACGCAAGCATCACCGGACAAGTATTTTCATACCGTTTCAATGTTTCCAGAAGTGTCGATGCAAATCCAAAATTTCCTGCCATAAATTCTGCATTATCCTTCGGTCGATTCACTCCGGCAAGATTAAACACAAAATCAGCCTTCTCGCAAAATTTTTCCAACAGGGCTGGTTCTGTATCTATATCATACTCATAAATCTCGCCAATCTCAAAATTCCTGGTACGATTCTTTCCATCTTTAATATTGTATAAATTCGTCACAAGGTTCTTGCCGACAAACCCCCGGGCACCAGTAATTAAAATGTTCATAATGAATTCCTCCACAAAAATCATTTAAAAACAGCCAGTTTCCCAATCAGCCAGTTCATCTTGAATATATTTCAAAGATAGGAGTTTCTGCTTCACCTGCTCAACATCCAACAGTTCCGTATTACTTGAGTTAAACTCTGTCAGCGTATTCCGCTCCACATCGCCATCTTTAAAATATTTGTCGTAATTCAAATCTCTCTTGTCACATGGTACACGATAAAAATTTCCCATGTCAATGGCATGGGAACACTCTTCATTCGTTAATAATGTTTCGTACATTTTCTCTCCATGGCGGATGCCGATCACTTTGATTGGATTCTCTGCATGGAATACTTCCTTTACTGCCTGTGCCAGCACTTCAATCGTACATGCCGGAGCCTTCTGAACCATAATGTCTCCTGACTCTGCATTCTGGAAGGCAAATACCACCAGCTCAACCGCCTCTTCCAGGCTCATAATAAAACGAGTCATAGAAGGCTCAGTAACTGTCAATTCCTTCCCATCCTTTATCTGACTGATAAATAATGGAATAACAGAGCCTCTGGAACACATAACATTGCCATATCTGGTACAACAGATTGCAGTTTTTTCTGGGGACACCGTTCTTGACTTCGCCACAATCACCTTCTCCATCATAGCCTTGGATGTTCCCATGGCATTCACCGGATATGCCGCTTTGTCAGTAGAAAGGCAGATGACTTTCTTTACCCCAGCTTCGATTGCCGCAGTCAGCACATTCTCCGTTCCCAACACATTAGTCTTCACCGCTTCTACCGGGAAGAATTCACAGGATGGAACTTGCTTTAATGCTGCCGCATGAAAGATATAATCAACTCCGTGCATGGCATTCCTCACGCTCTGGATGTCACGGACGTCTCCAATGTAGAATTTCAACTTATCGCTGTACTCAGGGAATTCTTTTTGATAAAAATGACGCATATTGTCCTGCTTTAACTCATCGCGGGAAAATATACGTATCTCTTTGATATCTGTTTTTAAAAAGCGGTCCAGGACTGCGTTGCCAAACGAGCCTGTACCGCCTGTGATTAGTAATGTTTTTCCTTGGAACATGTTGTTCTTCCTCCCTTTTGTTTTCTGATGCTCTATCTATCCCATTAAGCCTGGAAGATCCACCGACTTCTTTCTTTTGTATAGTAGCCATCCATCCATTCTATAATCTCTTTCTTCTCCTCCTCATCCATAGCGATTTCTTTCATCTGCTCTTCTGCAGCATTATAAGCCTGATAAACCCAGTATCCGATTCCACGAAGATACTGATACCCATACGCCACATAATAATCCGACAGAACAGCGCGTTCTGACAAATACCGCATCCACTCTTCCGTTGAGATTGGAACCTTCTGAGTGTTCACACGATATTCCACATATTGGGCGAACTCTACAACAAACTGTCTCATAGGAATCAATAGGAATACAGAAAAAATATCTGCTGCGATTTCTTCCATCTTAACCGGACAGATAGGCATGATAAAATAATTCTCATAATACCTGTCTTCATCATAATGAAGCAGATAATGAACAAATTCATTCGCAATTGCATACCGCCTGGAAGAGGGCGGCACTTTATTATCGATATGTATAATCACGCTCTTCTCTCCGGTATACGAATCCTTACGGATGACGAGCTGCCCGATCTTGCGGTTCAGTGCTCGGACATTGGTATTCTGAAATTTGTCCATGAATTCATCTTCAACCTCAATTCCGAATTCTTTCACAAGCGCCTCAATATCTATGGGAAACACACAATTCTCTTCACCAAGAGTTTGAATAATTAATTGTTCCGCAAGTCTTCCTATTTTCCAGTAATATTTCACAATATGTCCCGCCTGTCCGATCTCTTTCAGCGTTTCTGATATCTCTTTTAACAATTCTTTTCGCTCCGGATTATATTCTAGTGTCGGCATCTTTGGTTCCTTCTTCCTGATAGTCTAGTCTTTCGTATTTTTTATTCCAGCAGATAATCTTTTCACAGTATTCTCTTCTCAAAATATTCCAAATCAGTCAGTCTACTTCCAAGATTACTGAAAGCGCTCATCTCTATCTGAATAAATATGTCGAGTAATTCTTCAATGCATCTCATCCAGCAGCTCCACAGATTCTGACCCGTCAAACCAAAACTATTATGTCCGGCAATATATTCCAGAATCTTCTGCTGCTTATGGTAAATATCTCCTGTTCCTCTTTTCATCATATCGAGGAAACTGTCTTTATATTCCGCGATTTCCGAAGCATCTGTCATGTATTCCTTTCGAATCACATAGAGCCATGCCGCTGCGAATCTGCTATACTCTCTTGGGGAAAGTGATTCAAGAGGTAGTATCTTTTCTTCTCCATAATATCTGCACAGTGCCATCAGCAAAATATACACATGGATATATTCACACTGTTTTTGCAATTCCCAGAACTCTGATAATGAAAATCCGCTTTTCTTATTTTCCGCTTTAATACAGGTCATAACAAAGCTTCTGTACTCATCGCGCACTTCACTCACAATACATTCTCCCTGACCGTATCCATTCTCCCACTCTTTTTTGAATCTATAGTACATACTTAGATACCCGTCATCAGAAATTTTCTTCTGCTTCTGTATCTGCCCTATCTGATTCTTGATTTTATCGTCATTTCTTTGCAGATCTTCAAATAAGAATTGACGATTATTCAGAAGTTTCAGAAGTTCCTCCAATTTTTCCGCATTATCCCTGGCTTTTGGAGAATTCATCCTGTTCATGATAATCTGAAGTTCATGTGCACCAAATGGAAAGATCAATTTCCCATAAGATTCCCTCGAAAGATATCCTCTTTTCACAAAATAATGCGTATAAGGCAGCTCTTTACATTTCAGATATTCCATCCGCTGCCATGCCGGTATCGAATATCTCTGAATTCCATACCGTTTTACCTCTTCCATAATACGTCTTACCACGCTGGCTTTATATGACTGATTTACGAATATAAAAGGATATATCTGCCTGGATAAGATATTCACTCTGGTATTTCCATCCTCACTCATAAAAAGAGCTGCTGTCGGGACATACTGAAGCATCCATTTCATAAAATACTGCTGCAGATATTCTCCCGGACTCATCTCGCCAGCCATTCCAACAGCTTTCACTCCATAACTACGCGCAATCTCCAAAGCATTCTGTCCATTTTCCTGCACCTTCTTCTCCAACTCCATCTTCTCGGTCGAGAAACTATCCATGAGAGTATATTGTTTCAAGATTTCAAGCAGATCTTCATGATCCTTCAATTCTTTCTTGATATAGAATGGTGTCAGATATTGCTTCCATGATACAGACACATTTTCCCGTTTTGAAACAACCATAAAATGATAATCGTCTGAAAATATATCTGCCAGATTGATTATGTGACTGGGTTTTCCAGTCACATAATTTGACTTCTGCAGGTTCACCTCCGGGCGGTGCTCAATCTCAAATAATATTGATTTTCCTTTTAATTCCTCTTGCAGCCACTTGCTATACTCCCGAACACATTCAAGCGCGTCGTTCCAACAACAGTTTGATTCCATACCATCATCACAACTCAGTCGAAGTATCGGGTTGAATTCACCTTTCCTTGCAAGAAATGATAGCATTACGATCAGTACGACATTCTCCTTAGAAAGATCAAGAAGTTCTTGCTTTGCCTCATCAAGCCAATGTTCTATGTCCACTCCTGTATATGAAATATTCCGTAATTCATCCAATAATGGATATCCAAAAAGGCGAAACCATTTGTATTTCGCATCCTCACCCGACAACGTCTGAAGCAACCGTTTCTTCCTTTCCAGACTTTCCCGAACCCCTTCTACAATTGCTTCCGGCTGATTCTTATTCATCTCCTTTAAAAGGCTCTGGACAGATTCCATCAATGGCTCATAGATCTCTTGCAGAAAATACTCCTCTCCCTTATCCGCAAATCCCTTTCTGCTCAAATTGATGTACTCCCTGGCAAGTTTTCCTTTGATATCAATAGACTGGAACAACTCATTCCCAATATCCGGAAGTTCTATCTCCGCAAGTTCAATCCCTTTGTAATAGATGCGGACGCCTTTATAATTCTCCCTGCTTTCACACTGCCTGTCCGTTTTCTCAAGTTCCCTCTGTTCGCGCAGCAGGAAATTCCTCATATTAATCGTACAGAACGTACATAATTCATTATTCCAGACATAAAAATAACCATTCCAGGTATCTAACAATGCCGTGGAATGATCCGTCTTCTCAATCAATACATTTTTGTCCGTATCTTTTTCCTTTTTATAATAGAATATCCATGATTTCGCTGTCTTGTCCCATACTCTGTCAGCGAACGTATCCTGAATCTGCTGATTCAGTTCTGTATTATGTACATAATCTGCAATCTCATTTAAATTATCCTTCCATACCTTTTTCTCGCCCAGATTACACTTCAATCTATGGAGTCGATTCTTATCCGACAGATTCAACGGTATCGTAATTCCCGGAATATCTTCCACTTTCAGATGAATCGGAAATAACTGTTCCCCGATCTGTTCATCCAGGTAAAGTGCCATCTGCGCCAAAAGTTCAGCGGAATGACGCAAGGGACGAAGCAATTCATAATCCTCATCAAAATAATCCTTACCATCCCATGCCGTCGGATACTGTTCATGCAGCATCTTTTTTGAAACTGGCACGAACACTTCAAAACAGGTCCCATATACATCATCTTTTGTATCAAAAGAATCTCTGGGCTTTACATTGATATATCCCTCATAATAATTCGATTTAACGGTAGAGAACGTAACTTCATATTTCTCGTTACTCCTTGTAAAAGTGTAACACTTGAACATATTCGTTAAGATAAACGCGCTCTGCAGGCCAATGCCGAATTCTGCAGTTGGCTTCAGCCATTCCGGCATATCCGCGATCATATGACGGTCACGTCTCCGGCTATTCCCTACTTTCGCTATTCCCAGGATACTATCCTTATCAATCCCCGTTCCAAAATCCTTAATCCGAACCTTGACTCCATACTCCCATCTGCCTTTATCGCCCTCTTTTCGAAGAGCCTCGATGTCTTCCTCTGTAATCGGGAAATCCTGCTTCTCCTCATTCCTCTTGACGATCTGCATCTCGATCTCGATTGGGAAAATATCTGTAGACAGAATATCCTCCAGTTCATCCGGAGACATCCCTCGCAATTCCTCACCTGACCGATAATATCCCCAGGTTCTTACACATTCCTGCCAATACTGCATCTTACTGGCATCAATCGCGTTCTGAAGGAATTCCCGCAAGAATACAAACTGTCCCTTATACACATTGGAACCTTCCAGAATTGCAAATGCCTTACTCTGTGAGATATGGAACTGCGTAGCCACAAGTTCTTCCGGAATCTGCATTCCTTCCAGATATAATTTAACCGAATCCACGGTGGGCAGCGCCCCGCTGAAGCCTCTGGGACAGATCAGCATCCAGTTATAACCGGCCTCTTTCAAAATTCCCTTTAAGATGTCGCATTCTTTTCTGACTAACCTCAGCGCTTCCTGCGTCTTGCAGTCTGCTTCGATTGAGATAATGTCCGGTCTGATATACAGTCTTCGGATTGCCTGATGTTTTTCATAATGACGTGCCGAGATCTCTGGAAGAACACCTACAAATTCCTTCGTCAACGGATGGAACCTGTCGTTGTCCATATCCAGAATATCCCCTAACTGCAGAAGTACCGCAACAAATCTGGGATGAAGATAATCCGAGACATATCCGTTATCTTCCTGCGGAAGTTCCATAATATGAGCAAAATCAGAATCTGTATGCAAACCGGCACATTTTGCGATTAACAGGAATATTCTCTGCGGAATTCCCGCCATCGAGAATCCGCTGCCTAATTTTTCAGAATCCAAGGTCCACTTTGACAGACGATCCGCCGACGTCTCGCCATGTTCTGACCTTCTATAATTCGCGATCAGATGCAGAATCGCGTAATACACAGATAGTTTGTCTGCGTATAACCGCTTTGTCTGCTCTTCTTTGCTGTCTTCATCATCATACTCATAATTCGTCTGCCGAAGTGATCTGATGGCTTTCTGAAAGACCACATCGCTGTCATCCTCTAATTCCTTTACCATGTCAAGGAACTTCTCATTCTGCACGATATTCTCCCGATCCTCATGCGTAATCACCATACCGATATCATGAATATATACCGTGTGCAGCAGCATAAAACAATCCGACGCCGATAATTCCCTGATCCTTGCCTCTCCGAGAATCATCTCTATATTGTGAAGCACTGTACTTGCATGGGATTCATCATGCTTACTATACGTTGGGAATGCACTCATCGTCGCCTCAAGCAGTTGAGAAAGCCACCGTTTGTTTTGACACCATGCATGCCACAATACCTCATTACGCTCCGTATGGTCTTCATGCAGATAATAATTCTCTAACTGCCCCTCTATTGTCAGGCGTTTTTTCTTCTTTTTCTTTTTTCCCATCTCTTCTATATCCCTTCACTGATTCTCCACATCCTTCTGCTTCGCGGCGGGGAAACTATTCTCTTTCGCAATTCCTTTCATATAATTCTTCTGTAATATGTCCACAAGTGAAACGGAATTGGCAAGACTCATACGGTTATCATTCTCCATGATCTCCTGATACTCTTTTGCGAATTCTTCATATCTCGCATCTTTATCTGACGCATATTTCATCTTCCTATGAAGATTGCAAAGTGCAAAATAAGTCGTACTCCTCTGAATCAATTTTCCGCCATAATTCTCATTCCTTGCATAATAACTAAAAAAACAGTTATTACAGAAAGCGCCAGGACAACTCCTTTTAAAAACGTCTCATATTCTTCCAAATAAAAACTGACAAATATTATGACAGCCGTCGCTGGAGTGCATAAAGATAAGACAAAGTTGCATCTCCTGACACTTTTCTCATAGTCTCTTCTCTTTTCCTTATATTCTGTCAGCCGCTTGAAAATCTCCGACTTTAATTCCTCATATTTTTCTTCCATACTCACTGTTCTCCCATGTCAAACTCCGCACATATGCTTCCCATCATCCTCTTCACCTCCCGACGCACCGCTTCCTTCCATCTGCAGTACCGAAGAACCTCCTCTGCCTTTCCTTCCAGTCCGGCAGCATCCTTAAGCCTGCTCAGAAATCGTACTGCATGGGCAATCTCATCTTCGTTATAAATAAATTGACTATCTGTATTCTGGATTCCATCGTATCTAACGTCGGCTGATGTGTCTTTTCCTACTTCCTGCAAGAAAAGAGCATCAGCCAGTTGTATCGGACGAAGCAAATATTTCTTCTCCGGCGGTTTGTTATGTATGTCTCTATATGCCAACTCTTTTTCAGTGAATTGCAGCGGTTCCTTACGAAACATAGTAAATGGCATAAGCAACAATTCTTCCTGATATTGGTAAGGATTATCCCCCAATACATCGTTCATGATAATATACGGTACCGAATCCGGAATCTCGAACTCCAACAGTAGGATACCATCCTTTTTCAAAAAGTAGCCTTCCGTATCATCTCTTAAAGAACATGATGTGAACGCAAAAGTAGATTGATGTTCAAGCATTTCCATGGACTGCATCCGATCCTTGCGAAATGCATGTATGGTTCCTCCTCCTTCATGGATGCGCTGATACCTGCACGCTGCAATGAAAATGTTCCGATATACATACATCAATTCATCCAGATGATTTATCAGATGGATGGGAAGTTTTTTCTTCTCATGGCAGATACGTGCCAGTTCATTATTAATACCGGGATATAATAGTAAATTCAGGATGTGATAGGCTCCTTTGGAAGTGTAGAATGGAGACGTGTACCTTTTGGTCGTTTCATCAGAAACGATTTGATACCGAGAAATATCTCCCTGATAGAAGCGGAGGCTGTTTAGTTCTTCTGGAGTGAATGTGTTATTCATATATAGACGCTCCCTAGATTTTATATACAATGAGTTCATTTATAATTGCTTTACCTAAATTGAAAAAATTACGCCGGGAAACCTCAAAGTCTCAAAATCACAGAATCCTAATTTAAAATTGTCTTTTCCTATTTTTCAAATACATTTCAATCTTTAATCTTAATATCCTAAAACCTTCTGTTTTAGAGTAAATCATTAATACAATTGTCAAAGAAGTAATTCCTACAAAACATGCTTTTACAAACCAAGACAAAACGCTATTAACTTGAATAAAAGAACTTAAAAAACCAATGCCGATTACAAGAAATATAATTAAAATAGCATTTAGTGATAATTGTATATAATATTTTTTAGGAGATAATTCAAAATACTCTTTGAATAACAGCCTAGGTTCATACCAAACATAAGTAAGCAATCTTGAAAGACCTGATGCAAAAAGTATGCCTGCCAGCCCAACAATTTTCCCCAAAATAATTGACAAAACCAAATTTAAGACTGCACACATAATCATTATCCATTTGGTTTTTCTATATAATCCAGTTGCTTCTCTATAAGACCATAAAGGCTGGAGGACACACGAAAGATACATATTAAGTCCAATCGCCACCACTACTAAATTATCCAGCACAAAGTCATCACCTAACCAGATACTCATTAAATCATTTACAAGAAGAATATAGCAAGGAATTACGAAACCACAAGCTATAAAACTCACAGATTGCTCACAACAAAAAATTTCATATCGCCTTTCCGCCTTTTCATTTACAATCAAATTTCCGATACTAGCAGTTAATGAAGTAAAAAGTAACGTATAAAACATAGAAATTTTATTTTGGAGCATCAAATAGTTGGAATAATATCCCACAGCTATTGTTCCAACTATCACTGAAATCAACATATTATCAGTCGTATTTAACAAAACTGAGGATACTTTATATAAAAATACAGATCCTATATTTGCAAATATATTCTTTCTTTCATCAGCCTTAAGTTCTACAGAATTTTTGATAAAAGGATATTCTTTTACAGCTACATAAGACGCAATCAAATTATTTATAAGAACAGAAATACACCCTAAAACCAAATATAACGTATAACTTTTCCAAATAGCAATGCCCATAATTTGTAAAATCGAACGTATTATATTAACTATCATTGTTATTCTTGTTATTTTAAAACTCTTTTGATCTGCACTTAAAATAGACGTTCGATATACACACAAATAAGAAAACACCACATTTGCTAATGACAATAAATAATATAATGTCAAATGTGGTATATCTTTTTCTAAATTTATTAAATATGGAAGAAAGGGTATCAGCGCAACACCTACAATGGATACAACAGCCGCAATAATTGTATATACTTTTTTATAAAAAGTCGTCAATCCAGCTATTTTTCTATAATCATTATCAGCCAAAGGTTTATAAAAACTATAAACCATCGCCGTGCCAAATCCCAAATCTGCCATAGATAATAAGCCTAACACATCGCTAAATAATCCATTTATACCAAGATATTCAGCCCCCAATCCCCAGACAAAAACCGTCCGTGAAACAAATGATAAAATAAGTGTCAATATTTGATTTAAAAAGTTAAACGCCACATTCATTGCAGCCTTTTTCGTTCTTCCTTCCGACACGTTTTCCTCCCTAGCTTTACTACATTTTTAATGCATCCGCAAGTTTTGTATATTTTTTCAACATATCTTCTAAAGGATACTCAACATCAGATATAGATAATGCTATATGTAAAATATGTTCAAATTCTTCTTCTGATTTTACCAAAAAAACATATCCCAATGTTTCAATCCATTTAAATTGATGCCCCACTTTTCCATCAATATTGTTAAACACTATGCACGGAGTTCCCGTAATTGTGGCAAAAATCATTCCATGAAGCCGATCCGTAATTACTAATTCTGCTGTTGCCATCTTATTCCAAAGTTCAAATAATTTTTCTCTTCTATCGCTTAGATTCTGTAAACTAAAATCAATACTTGTATCTTGAAATTGATACTCAATTTTTTCTTTCTTCAAATTATCAATAACTATCTTATTAACATCTATAGATTGATTTTTTTCTTTATCATTTCTTAGACAAAGTATTACCCCTTTTCGATTACATTTCATCAAATTCTTCGGCCGATATGAAAGTACCGTATCTGGCACAACCTCAATTAAACTCTCCGGATAACACCGTTTTAATAATTTATATGATTCTATATCTCGCGCAAAAATAATCAATTTGGGGGCCTCTTTAACTATTAACTTAGAATATTGAAAAAGAGCATTCCCTTCCTTTGAATCAGAGAAATATACAGATTGAGGAAAGACTATTATTTTATTATTTCTAAACTCTTTTATATATGTAAGGATTTCCTCAAATCCATCTATCCATAAGTCTCCCCAATATCCACCCCCACGGAGTACTATTATATCTGATTCTTTAGTTTCTCGACAAATTTGCAGCCAATATCTCATTTTATCTCTAGTCGTATATTCAATAATATCTGAATTAGAAATTCCACAATATTTAAGAAATTCTACCCTGCAAAGACCTAATGCCTGATCTCCCAAATTTCCATGAACTGCTGATCCTAAACAGATATATAATTTTTTATTTTCTTTTCGCGCTTTTCTAATCTTTTTTCCATATTTTTTCTGATACTGAATTTCTCTGCGTAACGCCTTTAATTTTTCTATCAACTCCATACTAATACTATTTTTCCTTCCACTTTACATATAAATCAGGCATCCATGCTATAAATAAATACATTCCCCTTTCCTTTACAGACAACCATTTATACTGTATGATATTCAGTGAGCCTTTTCTTAAAATATTTACTAACTGCATATATCGACCTGGATATTCATGTTTAATTCCTAATAAGCATATTGTCTTAAGTAAATACATACTTTGCCGATATAGGTATGATTTTGCTTCAGGTATAATATCTGGCATTTCTTTCTCCACAAAGGCTATCATCTCAAGGCAGTTATCAATTTTATCAAATTGGCTTCTATTAAATTTAGTCGACGTGATACTATTCTCCCTAAAATAATAATGATATAAAATATCTGGAATATAAACAATTTTACTTGCATTAGCAAACACCTTATACATTACCGCAAAATCTTCATTCGTTTTTCCAAATGGAAACTCAATTTTGCCAAAAACATTTGCCGAATAAAGCTTCAAGCATGCACTACAATCAAGTTCATCTTTGAGAAGTAATTGAATCGCTTCCTTAGAGGATAATATTTTCTGTTTACAATCAAACTTATATTTCCTAGTTACATAGCTCTTACAAGCTTCTATTTTCTCCATTCTACACATTGAAACATCTGAATCGGTATTTCGTAAAGCTTTATATAATCTCTCAAGCATATTTGGTGATATCTCGTCATCACCATCAACAAAACTATAAAACTTCCCATGTGAAATTTTCATTCCAGCGTTACGCGCATCAGATAATCCCCCATTTGCCTTATGAATCACTACAATTCTGGAATCTTTTTCTTTCCATTTATCACAGATACTTGGGCTATTATCTTCCGAACCATCATCTACAAGTATAATCTCAAGATTAGAATACGTTTGCTTCACAACACTTTCAACGCACCGATTTACGTAGGGTTCTATATTGTATATTGGTACTATTACGCTAATTAAGTCTTCCATCGTTTATAACTCTCTAATAGCCTGATAAATACGTTTACAATTATTCTGATCTCTTATGCTAAAAAACGTATTCTGACGCACTGCATATTTGTTATCTGTAACAAAATTATTACAAACATATTTTTTTATCTCGGCTATCACAGCTTCCTCCTCTCTGCAAATTGGACCAAAGCCATCATTTTCATATGAAAAGTATCCCTCTGAATGCTGTCCATTCCGGTAATCATCATAATCAAACTGATAATATATAATTGGTTTATTCATATATGCCATATCAAATGCTACGCTTGAATAATCAGTTATTAACATTCGCGATTGATTCAATAGCTGCTGAACATCAAACCTTCCGGCATCTGATACAATAATCTTTTTACATTTTACGGAAAACAAATGAACAAATTTCTGCATATCCGAATGAGGGTAAAAAATCAATTCAAGCTCGTTATCTTCAAGCAAGGTTTCAATTTCTTCATTATACAACAAATTTTGATAGACTTGAAAATACCTACTCTTTTTAAATTCTTTTTCATCAGCATTAGCAAGCCACGCTCGCCATGTTGGCATTAGCAATATCTGATGTTTAGGCTTTTCCACTCCCAAACCATCAAAACGAGCGAATCCTAGCAACTGCACCGTTCCTTCTGGATAGCCAAACTCTGCCTTACAAAATTCATATTCCGGCTGTGCGGCACACACAAACAAATCTGCCCGGCTAATCGAATAATAGCCAAAACTAATTTTATCCTTAGTAATACCATGTTGTAAAAAAACTCTCTTATTTTTTAACAAACCATGTGTTTCTAAAAAATTAGATACTCTACTGTTTGGAGAATCTAAATCCACATGCGCACTCACATGTTTAGATGCCATTAAATAAACTATATAATGTTCCAAAGTACCAAACGAAATTATATTGCCATATTTTTCAATTTTTAATTTGTCTTCAGCATTAGCTGCAATTACATATGCCGCATCCTGACTAGGTGCATTCTTTTTAATATACTTATACAGCCAATATCCATTATCTCGCGCTTCTTCTGGTCTCTCTGATACAAGCCATAAGTCCGGATGTTTTTTTTTCCGAATAGTTGCAATAGGCCAAGCAATCGAAAACAATACTATTGCTTTTATATCTTTCTTTGTAAGTTTATCTTTAAACACAATATTCTCCCAACATTTTGCTCATAGCAATAACTTCTAAATTAACCTATTTTTTATAAACTCTTTTCCAATATATCCGCGATTCGCTCACATGCATGCCCATCACCATATGGATTTGACGCGCAACTCATTGCATCATATTTTTCTTGGTTTGTTAAAAGTTCTGTAAATTCTTTATATATAGTGTCTTCTTCTGTTCCAACCAGTTTTAAAGTTCCCGCTATTATCCCCTCAGGTCTTTCTGTTGTATCTCGCATCACCAAAACTGGTTTTCCAAGCGAAGGTGCCTCTTCTTGAATTCCACCTGAATCCGTTAATATCAAATGGCTTCTTGCTTGAAAATTATGAAACTCTAACACATCCAATGGCTCAATAATATGAATTCGATCATCATCTCCCAAAATGGAATTTGCAATCTCCCTAACCAACGGATTCATATGAATTGGATAAATAGCTTTTACATCTGAATGTTCATCCATAACTCTTCGAATCGCCCTAAACATATTTTTCATCGGCTCGCCCAGGTTTTCCCTTCTATGAGCAGTAATAAGAATCAATCTACTTCCTTCAGCCCATTCAAGTTCTGGATGCGTAAATGTATCACATACCGTTGTTTTTAAAGCATCAATCGCAGTGTTTCCTGTAACATAAATAGTTGCTTCTTTTTTTCCCTCTTTTAATAAATTATTCTTCGCAAACTCTGTAGGAGCAAAATTATACTGGCTAATAATGCCAACTGCCTGACGGTTAAATTCCTCTGGATAAGGAGAATAAATGTCATATGTACGTAATCCTGCTTCTACGTGCCCGACAGGAATTTGCAGATAAAAGCATGCCAATGCTGTTGCAAATGTCGTAGATGTATCACCATGAACAAGTACAACATCCGGTTGTATTTCTTCCAATACATCTTTAATTTTTTCCAAAATATTAACGGTTACATCAAAAAGGGTCTGCTTGTCTTTCATGATACACAAATCATAATCGGGACTAACATTAAATGCACTCAAAACCTGATCTAACATCTGTCGATGCTGACCGGTAACACATATAATTGCTTTTAGTTTTTTTCTCCGTTTCAATTCATTTACAAGTGGACACATTTTAATTGCTTCTGGTCTAGTTCCAAAAACAAGCATCACTTTTTTCATCTTCTTCCTCCTCCGATTACATAGACCACATTTTTACCTACAAACATATACCTCAAATAATCTAATTACAGTTTTTACACCATACCTATCTAATAACATGCATTTTATGTCACGTAAGTTCAGTAACAATATATTATTCTCATATATCACTTCTCTTTAAGCTCTCTAACAATCTCTTCTACTATTCTATCTATGTTGACACTACTATAAAATGTTTTACAATTGCGGCTCATAGTATCATAATTCTCTTCAATCTCTCTTATTGTCATCGCAATCGCCTCCGCTGTTAATTTTGAACATTGTCCAATATTATTCAATTTAAATGGGATTTCCAGTCCTGGTATATCGTTTCCTATCATCGGAATTCCAAAGCAAGCATACTCATATAGTTTGTTAGGCGCACAATATAATGCATTCAACGGATCATAATGTCTGATATTGCTTGTATTAACATAAGAGAGTACACCAATATGAGCTCTACTCGTAACTGCAAGATGATCAGGTGCTGAGATGAATGGTATAAAGAAAGTTTCAGGATATTTATCTAGTAATTTTCTTACCTCAATATCATCTCGTCCCATCAAAACCATACAATACTCTTTTCCAAGCAAACCTACCGCTTCTATAAACTGATCCAATACTCGCTCATAGCCAAATGTTCCCTGATAAAGTACAATCTTTCGATTGCCAATTTTTTGAAAAACCTTTGCCGCATCAGAACTAATTTTTTTTATATCATACTTCTTCTCTTCCACTTTTGGTTTATTTGGGATAACTTTCGGTGTCTCGCATAGTTGCCAGTATGCCTTTTGAATATGCGCTCGATTATATTCTGGAACGATAATCATCTCTGCTTTTCTTGCATACTTTTCTATATGTGCTTTAACAACCGGAATCTCGTCAAATATTGGTATATCATGAATCAGTTCCATAAGCTGCATAACATGTCGATAATTCAATAACAGGCTTCCCGTCTCCATGGCATCATAATCTGTAATTGTCCATATTACATCTTCTTTTCTCGTAATTGTTTTAATTACTTTTCTCAACTTTTTTCGCCTTAAGACACGCTTTCCCAATGCCTGAATTCTATTTGTTGATTCTTTCGATTGAAGATCGATAATATTAAAATTATTAGCAGCTTTTATTTCCCTCGGAAGTGCCGCGCTATACATAGTTATTAAACTGACCTGTACATCCAACCTTGTAAGACTCAATAATAGATTCCTTGCTGGTGGCAAATTATCAATATGTGTCAATAATACGATAACTAATTTCATCTTTTACCTCTCATAATATAACAATTTATTTGTCGAATCTCTATAACCAATAAATAATCCCAAAACCAACCACAAAAAGTAACATTTTACGCCTGGTCCAAACGGTGACTGTTCCTCAAATATGCCATTAATCCACATAGTTATAGATAAAGCTATAATCAAAACACAAAATAACCTATACCGCTTGTCCCTAATATACTTAAATCCTATATACAATGGTTGTAAAGAAAAAAGCAACACCGGAATTCCTCCTAGGATTCCATAACTCATTAATACCGCTAAAGGCATAGATTCCAAATAAGTACCTCCGGTTCCAGAAAACCAGTACATTCCAAAATTTGCTTTAAAATATTCCACATGCAAATCACGATTAGAAGTAACTGCCGTCAAATCATTAATATCTTTATTATTAAGTATAATTTCTTTGATATATAAATTGTATAATTCTGCGTTTGTAAATATAATTATCAATGTGGCAACTAATATAACAATGCCTATTACTTTATGAATTTTCTTTTTCAGTATAAATAAAATAAAATAAATTATCACTATCAGAAGTGTAAGTATTGACGCTCTGCTTTTCATCATAATAATGAAAGCCGCAAAAAATATCATGGCAAACGCAGATAAAACTTTATTATACTGTAAGAATTGTGTAGCTATCAGTATTATTGCCACAAGGAATATCTGCCCCGCCGAATTTTTAGAGCCATAAAGATACCCAGAACCTCCCCAGTCTACACCTCTGAAAATATTAAAATATAAATATATCGCAACAGCCAAAGCACTTGTAATAAACGCAAAAGATATTTTCTTCAAATTTGTGTAATCCAAATATGTTCCAGCCCATATCCCAATTAGCAAAATAAATGCACATAAATTAATTGGACGAAATAAATCTGAAGAAAAATAGGATTTTCCTAAAAATCTTCCTCCCAAACATATCACATCAAAAACAATTGGTAATAACAAATACTGCCATTTCAATGTTCTTCTATCAATCAAAAGCATTACCGCTATAAAAATCCACGTCCCTGAATAAGCCAAACTTATTATTCCGCTTTCCATTAAATTAGGCATCTGTGACAAATTGCAAAAAACACATGCTATAACAATTAACCCAGTATAAAAATTTTTTTTAGATACCAAAAAACTCTCTCCTTATATGACATCATAAATAACAATAACCTATTACTATAATCCTCTTTTTTTATAAACTGTATCCACGAGCCATCTTGCAAAAGTAAACAAGAAAATTTTTAACCTTTGGTGATTATCATAAGCATTCCAAATGCACTGCCATTTCATCCAAAATGGAATCATCCTCACGGTTTTCTTTCTATTTTGGATATTGATTCTCCCATAAATAGATGTAAGCTGGTAAAAAGAAGAACAAATATATCTCTTCACAGCCTTTTTGACATTCGAAGAAAGTGAGTACTTCTTTAATAGCATATTTTCTTTTTCCACCACGTAAATTACATCTTGTACTTGCTTCAGTGTTGGTGTTTTGGTTGCGCTTCCGACTCTCTTTCGATAAGCATAAAACTCTAAATCACTCTGATAAATCCTGCACTTTTGATCACATATCAATGCTTCAAGAAAAAACAACTGGTCTTCCTCATACGCTATACCCTCTGGAAAAAGCAGATTATGCTTCGTCAAATATTCTCTTTTAAAAAAGCCCAGCCATGGAACCACTTCGTTAGCATGCTCGTTGATTGACCTTTTCAAAAATTCATATCCCGGCAAAACTTTATTAGCATATGATATATCAGGGAACTTATGTTCTTGATATTCTTTTGTTTCCTCATCATAAATCGCATACCATCCGCGGATAATATCGAGACTATACTTTTCACAAATATTCAAGAATTTGTCAGCAAAATTCTCTTCAAAAAAATCATCGCTATCAACAAAGCATATATACTCTCCTTGTGCCGCTTTTAAACCTATATTTCTGGCCGATGAAATACCACCGTTTTGTTTATGAATAACATTTATATTCATATAGAACTCCGCATATCTATCACAAATCGCAGCACTTCCATCCGTCGAACCATCATCTACCAAAATAATTTCCGAACTCTCTACGCCTTGTTTAATGATACTTTCAATACAATCCTCTAGATATTTTTCCACATTATAAATCGGCACAATGTAGGTTAATTTAATTGTTTTCAAAGCATTAATCCTTTCTAGCAGTATCTATAGTTTCCGAGCCTTCCATCCTCGTTTGAAAACACGAATTTTCAGATATTGTACTAATATGGAAAATCCCCTTTCTGAATCTCAAGTCGATGTTTCCTCCAATATCTCATGGCTTCTTTTAAGCATTCGGCATTCTGCTTTTTAATCTTCCATTCAACAAATCGCCAAAAATTGCACCATCGCATAGCAACAACAGACTTCCATCCCATCTGATGTTTGTAACTCAGATATGCCCTATTTAAAATATACATATAAGCACTCTTTTTCGTCGGCGTCCTATACTCTCTGCTAACCATATGCTTCACATGTACTCTGTTGGACATAATACATTTCAGTTTTTCTGCCTTGGCTTTTTTATAATAATCATAAGTATAGTCCAAATCCTCTGCGTATGCATACCCCGTCAACTTCTCATCCCACATTAGTTTCCATTTATTTGCAAGAGATTTTCGGATAACAAAGAAAAATCCCATAGCCCACATTGTATCTGTCTGCTCAGTAATTTTATTCGGAAAACATCCTAACATGGACCACGTAACATGTCCAATATTTCTTTTTGAAAAAGATTTCGTTCCCAATAGATACCCTATCTTAGACGTTGTTTCTGATGCATTGTCATCAAGTCCTGCTATCATTGCAATCTGCTTATTCGACATCAAATTGTATATTTGTTTTAAGGTATCCGAATAAACGTCTATATCATCATCCGAGCATATTATTACTTCATGTTTCGCATAAGAAAAGGCTGTATTTCTGGCTTTTGTTAAAGACGGCTCTGCCTGATACACATAAAAAGTTTCTATTCTTCCTCTAATTTCTTCTACTAATCGCTTAATTTCTGCAGCAATTTCTTCACTCGTACTTTGATCTACAACCACTATTTGCGCTGGAAGACACTCACTGTCTAAATATTTATTCAGAGTTCTTTTCAATGTTTGCGGTCGATTCATAGTAGGTATCAAAACCGTTATCGGTAAAATTGTTTTTTTCATCCTTCATCTTTCCTTACATGTTCCACAATATTTCCAGGTGCTTTTGCACCATAGCTTCTATCGTATAATTTCTCATTATATTCAAGCTATTCTTTCCAAAGGCTTTTTGTTTTTCTGAATTAGTGAGCACTTCTATAATTTTCTCTGAAATCGCGTCCACATCTTCTACTGGGACAACGTAACCATTGACATCATTCTTAACTAGTTCTAGCGCTGCTGCACATCTGCTAGTAGAAATAATTGGTAACCCATGTGCCATTGCTTCTTCTATAACAAGCCCCCATATATCCTCTCGTGTCGGTAACACAAAAATATCTGAAGCATAATAATATTCATTCAAAATATTTTTTGACTTATATCCAACAAAATGTACATTATTAAGTTGGTTTTCATTTTGTAATAAAAGATATTCCTCTGTCGGCTCTCCTCCAACAAAATATACCCCTACTTCTTCTGGCAGATTGGATACTGCTTTTAATAATATATCGAACCCTTTTCTTGGTATAAACTGACCGACCGCAAGAACGATTTTTTCTTCTTTCATACCTAATTTTTCGCGTAATTCATCCTTTCTTCCCTTTTCAGGTATGTTTATATCTATTTCTTCCTCCCTTACTGATGTAAATGGATAACGAATTATTTTCTCTGCATCGGCTCCATAAGCAATAAAATACTCATCACAAGCCACTCCTGTACTAAAATATCCATTTGCCCCAGTTATGAAATATAGTTTTATACCTTCTTTAACTCCTTCCCCATTTTTGGCAAATCCACCATCGCACTCCAAATAATAGTTTATACTATGTTTTCTCATATATTGAATAGCCAACATTCCAGTTGGCGAAGTAAAGTTTGAACAAATAATATAGTCAAACTTATGCCGCTTTAAGAAGTTTATAATGCCCAAGCAAATCGCAGTATCTGAATTGATTTTTATTCCTTTTAAAACAATTCCTTCAAAATTTTCAAAAGCATAATTATTCCAAGAACTATCCCTTTCATCCGAAGTAGATTTTTCAAATATTACTGTCAAATTCAAATATTTTCCTAATTCATTAAAAAACTCCACCCTATATGGTGAAGGTACATTAGTGATAAATAAAACTTTCAACTGTATTTTCTTCCTCATGTCTAATAATAATTTAAGTACTGCTCTATTATTTTATCTTTAGTTACACAGCCTCTTTTATCAGGAATAGGTCGCAAACCGGCAATTTTATCTATTATATTTTCAACAGTGTTTTCTTTCACGGTTGTTCCAAATAACACAGCACTCTCTGGACTCCCTCCCGTTTTATAGGTAATAACAGGTGTTCCACTTGCTATTGTTTCAAGATTAGTTGTTGAATAATTATCTTCAACCGTTGGGTTTACGAATACATCTGCAATAGAATACAAATTCGCAAGATGCTTTACACTATTCGTTCTTGTAATGCCTATCATTTTATGGGATAAATCAATCTTTTGTTTCCAGTACCCCTGTATTTTCCCAGATACTCCTTGATAGTTCGTTTGTTATCACATGCCAGTCTATCAACCTTCAAATCCAAAGGCTTTGTTTTTATTTTCTTAATCATATCATATATAGTTTTTATGTCTCCCTGTGGAACAACATACCCGCATAAACCAACGCTTTCCGCACATCCTCCTGTATCATATGAAATTACCGGCGTTCCGCAAAGAATTGATTCCACATTAACTAAACCATAAGAATCACAATATGTCAGATTTACAAACACATCCACAGCGCTATAAATATATGTCAACTCCTTAACGCTTGCCGTTCTTTTTATTCCAATTATCTTTGGAGGCAATTCTTTTAACTGCTTTTCAGTCAATCCAACCATAACAATCTTAAATTTATCATCTAACATCTCAGCCAACTTTAAGAAATCTGAATATCCCTTTAAGTCACTCCATGCTGTCGCAACGCCTAACACTACAAATTTATCTTCCAAATGATAAAATTCTCGAAAATCATTCTCCAATGGCATAAATTGACTTGTGTCTATACCATTGTGAATAACTTCAACTGGATACTCCGACAAAAAAGACTTTCTTGTTAAGCCAGCAAGCCAATGTGACGGAGTAATAATCGTCATGTCAGATACTCCAGAAAAAATAGTTTTTTTCTTCTTCCAATTTTGTTTGGATCTATCAATAAAACTTTTCGGATATTCTTTTATTTGAGGGCATTTATAACAACCTTTACTCCACCTCTCACATTTTACCGCATCACAATACGCACTATGACCGGTAAAAGCCCAACAGTCATGCAATGTCCATATCACTTTTTTGCCGCTACATTTCAAATAATCAAAGAGAACTTCTATATTTATATAGTAGCCATGAAGATTATGAAGGTGTATTACATCTGGGTCATATTCTTTCATCCATTTAACAAATTGCTTTGTAGCTTTTTTACTGCCAAATCCTGCTCCATCCAGTAATCTTGCTTTCACACCATGAACTTTAACATCCCAATCTGAGCCAATCTTCACAGCATACTTTTTAAATTGTTCAGGAACCTTTTCTCTACCATATGCAATTTTTACTTCATGTCCTTGCGCTTCCAGTGCAGTCGCAAGATCTGTACAAATCCGACCTGTGCTGCGAATACCACAGACGACATTAATCATCAAAATCTTCATAATAAATCCTTTTCACACTTTTGGTTATATCTCCACCATACTTTCTAATTTATCCATATACATGGATTCCTTAAAATTTTTTTCATAAAATTTTCTTGCATTTTTTCCCATCAGTTTCCTATCTGTATCTCTTGCAATAAATTTTCTGATATTCTCAGTCAACTCAATTGCATCACCTGCTTTACCACAGAATCCGCATTGCGCTTCATTTATCACTATTTCTGTTTCACCATCGATCGCACCAATAAGAGGTTTCCCGACCGCCATATAACTCTGCACCTTCCCGGGAAGAGTAAGACTAAGCACAGGATCAGCCGCCAATGTAACAAGCATTGCATCTGCCTTTTTATAAAAGTCTGGCATTTCCTCAAGTGGTTTTCTTCCATAAAACTCTACATTCTCCAGATTCTTACCAATCTTCTGCAATCTTTCCAAATCAGTACCTCCGCCAATGATATGAAACCGAACCGGCTCGTCTTTCAAAAGATTTGCTGCTTCCAGTATTGTTTCCACGGATTGAATCGTTCCTATATTTCCGGCAAACATAAAATCAAATATTCCATTTTCTTCTTTTATTGGCATTTCTTCGAAAATATCTTCCGCATATTGTGGAAGATACTCTATTCTATCTTTTCTAATACCAAATTCGCTCTTAAAATAGTCAGAGAACATACGACTTGTAATTAGAATCTTATCCACCTGTCTATAAATTCTTTTACTGACATGATGATAATATTTATAAATCAAAGACTCTCTTGTAATACCACCCGCAATCAAACTTTCCGGCCATAAGTCAAGACAATACATGATAGCTGGTACTTTGTATCTTTTTTTATAGCCAATCGCTGCATGTGCCATCATCACAGGACTTAACTGATTACAAAAAACAACGTCAAATGGTTTCCCATCAGAAGTCCTACACTTACTTGATAAGGCATAGGCTGTAGAAGTTACCGCATAACTATAATAATTAAGCATTCTCTTCACGCTTCCTGTTCCCCTCGGAATTTCAAAACACCTATGTACTTTTACACCGTTTATAATTTCGTCAATATGTTTTCCCTTCCCATATCCATCATAAATTTTTCCTTCCGGATAATTGAGATACCCCGTAACAACCTGCACTTCATGCCCACGTCGAACCATTTCTTCGCAAATATCAGAAATCCTAAAAGGCTCCGGTTTATAGTATTGGCAAATTACAAGTATCTTTTTCTTTTCTTCAGCACATTTTTTACATGATTCATTCATTTCATGCTTTTTTAACTCCCCGGTACCACCTTCGACAACAGAGTTATCATTCGCAAATACACCAATAGAATCAAGGAAACACTTAATATCAATTCCTATTCCTATTTTTTGCACATACTCTCCATCAAGTTTTGCTTTCGCAGGAATCTCAAGCTCATCCCTTCCATTAATTTGCGCCCAGCCGGTTAACCCGGGCTTAACATCATTCGCACCATATTTGTCTCTTTCAGCAGTTAACACATCCTGATTCCATAGTGCTGGCCGAGGTCCGATAATTGACATATTTCCAATAAAAATATCCCAGATCTGTGGTAGTTCATCTAAGCTATGCGCTCTTAAGAATTTTCCTACTCTTGTAATATATCTATCCGGATTATCCAACATATGCGTCGGGACATCATGCGGAGTACACATTTTCATGCTTCTGAATTTATGTAATTTAAAATACTTTTTATTCTGTCCCATTCGCTTCTGTGTAAAAAGCACCGGTCCCGGATCATCAATAATAATTGCAAGCGAAATTCCAAGGTAAAGTGGTGATAAAACAACCAAGCCACTAAAAGACAACACAACATCTAAAATTCTCTTAAAATATTTCTCATATATTCCAGGTTTATATTCTGACATTCCGCTTGATTCCAAATGTCCTCTTACACCATCTGCATTTTCAGCATCGCGATCATCTTTCACAAAAACGACCCGATGACCTTCCAGCACATTTTTTTCTTCCGGAACATTCTGATATACAGAATTATTTTTCTTCAATTTTGCAATAACGCTCAATCCACAAAATACCACACACACGCTTGTCGCTATAATTCCTATTATTTTTGCAAAGTTTTTATCCATATACTTCTAACGCTCCATTTATCTTTTTCTACCCATTTAGAGCACTTCTTCCTTTCCCCACTAAAAAAAGCCCCTCCAGGGACTTTTCCTTACTCTCTTACTCTGCATTTCTTCTATTATATATATTCATCTATTCTATCTTTGCCACAATCTCCAGCCCTACCTGGATGTTCTGTGTTCTTCCAAACATTTCTATGTCCAGCCAGGCTTTGCGCTTGTGGCGATCTATCTTCCGTATATATCCTTCCTTGCCCTGCAGCGGTCCGGATGTTACTTTGACCTGCGAGTGTTCGATGACACCCTGGGACATCTCTACCACTTGCTTTGCACCGCCGAAACTCTCCAGGAAAGCGATTTCTTCTTCTTGAAGCGGAACAATCTCTTCACCGGTTCCGATTAGCTTTGTCAGCCCGATGATTGTTTTCAATTCTTCATATAGAGCTTCTACATTTTCTGTAATCATAAAAACGTACCCGGGGAAAAGGACTTTCGTCTGTGTTGTCCACTCTCCACGGATACGTTTTTGCTCTTCATAATAAGGGATAAAACACCGCTCCAGCACTTCGGCGGATACATTTTTTTTGCATTGTATCCGTATGCTTTCCTCTGTGCCTGTGCGTGTCTGCACAACATACCACATGGGCAGTTCTCCTATTCTTTTTATTATCCCTTGCCTTTAATAAAACAGCCCACCCCAAAAAGGGTAGGCTACGCCATTCCGCCTTCATTCAGGCGGATGATTATCTTCATTTATTACATTCCGGGCAGTTGAACGCGGCAAGGCGACGATTCAACTCCACGAAAATTTTTTCTATCAGTTCAGCCATGCACAAAGTCATAAAAATCTGAGTTCAAACTTGTTTGAAAACGAAGATTTTATGTACTTTGTATATGGCGCTCTGCCATAAGCGAGAATTTAGCCGCGTATGCGACGAAATAAGCTGCGAAGCAGCTAATTCGAGCTGTTATGGCTGAACTGATAGATGCTATGTTCAGCCATGCATAAAGTCACAAAAATCTAGCTTCACTCAAATCACAATCTATTATGCACCTGCATGTTTTGTTTTGTCAATATGATAAGTCGGCACAATCTCTGCCACAATCTCTTTCATATGCCCGTCCTCGTGACGGCTTGCTTCATCCAGTTCATGAAGCTTCTCTTTGAACCATTCGTCGTCCATATCGATGGGCTTTCCGATATGGATCAGTTCATTTTCTGTTTCCTGAAGCCCTTCTTCATCCATCAGAAGTTCTTCAAAAAGCTTTTCGCCCGGTCTGAGTCCGGTATATTCTACCATAATATCTACATCTGGCTTGTATCCTGACAGACGGATCAGATTTCTCGCCATATCGTCGATTTTAACCGGATCCCCCATATCCAGTACGAAGATTTCTCCGCCTTTGGCATAATAGGAAGCCTGCAGTACCAGAGATACTGCTTCCGGTATGGTCATAAAATAACGAATGATGTTCTTATCTGTTACCGTGACCGGTCCGCCTTCGGCTATCTGTTTTTTGAAAAGTGGTATTACGCTTCCATTACTTCCCAGTACATTTCCAAAACGCACTGCCACAAAATCGGTATTCGAACTCTCCCGGTTCATCATCTGTACCACCATCTCGCAGAGACGCTTGGACGCCCCCATGATGTTGGTCGGATTCACCGCTTTGTCTGTGGAAATCAGCACGAACTTCTTAACGCCATACTTGGTGGCTGCTTTTGCGGTCTTGTAGGTTCCGATAACATTATTTTTAATCGCCTCGTTGGGGCTGTCCTCCATGAGCGGCACGTGTTTATGCGCTGCTGCATGGAAAATAATGTCCGGACGGTATTTTTCAATGACCCAGTTGATACGGTTCGTATTCCGCACGGAACCGATCAGCGCCTTTAGATTCAGATTCGGATAAGTTCTTTTTAACTCCTGCTGAATCTCATAGGCATTGTTTTCATAGATTTCAAAGATTATCAACTGCTTTGGTTCTGCATGGGCAATCTGACGGCACAACTCGCTTCCGATGGAACCGCCGCCACCGGTAACCATAACCGTTTTCCCTTTGATTGCCGCAAATATCTCTTCGTTGTTGACCTTCACCTGTGCCCTTCCCAATAGGTCGGTGATTTCAACATTACGAAGCTTGCTCACATTTACCTCGCCATTTACAATCTGGTACACTGCCGGAACTGTCTGCATACGGCATTTTGTTTCCTTGCAAATGTTAAGAATATCTTTTCTGTTCTTTCCGGTTGTAGCCGGAATCGCATAGATAATACGGTCAATATCGTATTTTGCCGCCATCTCGATAATGTCATAACGGTCTCCTACGATTGGAATTCCTTCCAGTTGTTTTCCAATCTTGCTCGGATTGTCATCAATAATACAACAAACCTT
Source organism: Clostridiaceae bacterium (assembly GCA_902362865.1). GTDB lineage: Bacteria > Bacillota > Clostridia > Lachnospirales > Lachnospiraceae > Claveliimonas > Claveliimonas acetigenes. The sequence continues at coordinate 27,718 of CABIYE010000015.1, read as the reverse complement.
TACGTTCATTTTATCGGAGTTAATCAGTTCCTTTATCAGTGTCTGTCCTACGGCGCCCGCTCCGATAATCATGACATGCTCCCGCTCTTTCACGTTGAATACCTGGCTGTTCCGCTTGGAATAAGCCCGCAGTATCCGGTAAGAGAAACGAATTCCTGTTGTCGCGCAGACGGACAATACGTATCCGATGCAATAATAGGATCTGGGCATTTTCAGATCCATAAAGAGAATGCCCGCCGCATATACCGGTATCAAAGTAATATATGCCGTCAGAATCATCCTGACCTCCGCCACACTTGCCAGCCTCCATACACTATGATACAGCCTGAAGGCATAAAATACGACAACTGTCGCAATGACCCAGAATGGCATGGACCATATATAGCCTTGTATATATTCTTCCGGTATCCGTGAAAATAAAAAATCAAATCTTATCAGCAGTGCTGCCAGATAAACCGCCAGTGTAATTAATATGTCCATAAACGCAAGAAGCATGGCTTTGTGTATCCAGAGCATCTCTGTCTTCCGCTCTCTCATCTTCATAATTAACTTCCCGTTCTCTTTCCTTTTTATAAAGTTTATTATCTACTCGGCAGGATATGATTTTCTTCTTAACAAATAAATCCCCAGCCCTACAAACATCATAATAATCGCCGCAATAATCGCCTTGTGCGGATCAATCACCGGCACATTTTCCCCTACTACTTCACTTACCACGGCATCTTTGCTATAATAAAGCATTCCAATAGAAGCCACTACCACCAACACAGCGGCTGCAATCGACTTCCATTCTTTTTTTATGTACTCCATCGCAAATTTCCTTTTCTCTTACTGTTTTCTAACTGCATCCCTTTCACAGGAGCCTTTACTATTTTACACAAATCCATTCATTTTTACAAGGGATTATCTTTTCTCCGACAGCGTATTTACACTTTTTGTTACTTTTTGCGGTTTTTTCGTCAATATACAATCGTTTTTTGCCGAAAACATACATCAAAAAATCGACTATAGCGCAAAAAATTTATTTGTGCTAAAATTCTTAATGGAAATTATGGAAAAAAGAGGTTAAGACTATGACAAAAGAAAAGATATATCGAGGTTTCTTTTACGCTGCGGGGCTTTTAATCCTGGCGCTTGGCATTACATTAAATACCAAAACAGGGCTGGGAGTTTCGCCCATTATATCTGTCGCATTCTGCGTTTCGGATATATGGAATCTGAATTTTGGAAATATAACACTGGCGCTTTATACGCTTTTTATTGTAGTGGAGATGCTTCTGCATGTCTCTCACCATACCGGCAGCTTGAAAGCTCTTCTTTTAAAGGATATCCTTCAGCTTCCTCTGAGCTTAGTTTTTACCAGATTTCTAAATATATTCGGCGCTCTGATTCCCGATTTGCAGACTGCATATGCGGGAAGTTTTGCCGGGAGCTTCGCCGGACGGCTGTTTTTCCTGATAATTGCAATTATATTAACCGGAATTGGGGCTGCCATGTCTCTAAACATGCGCATCATTCCCAATCCCGGCGATGGAATTGTACAGGCCCTCTCCGACTGTTTTGGAAAGAGTGTGGGCTTCACAAAAAATTGTTTTGACCTTCTATGCATTTCTGTCACCATCATACTGGGGCTTGCCCTCTCCGGCCATCTGGTGGGAATCGGCGTCGGAACGGTTCTTGCAGTCATCGGCGTCGGACGGTCTATCGCTGTATTTAATCATTTTACATTTGATAAAATGAATGCACTGGCTGGAATTTAACAAGACGTATCTTCATCTGAGATCGTCTTTCGTCCCAGCCTGACTTCTTCCATTTCTTCTGCCATGTCTTTATCCATATGGTCAAAAAGATAATTTTTCCTGCTCTCCCTGTGATTCTCAGCTTCTTCGTGAATCTGACGCCGCACGATTTCTACCTCTTCCCGGAACTCCCTTGCGGATATCAGTCTTCCGCCCTGTCCCAGTGTAACCACCTGCTCCACGCCGTCGGATGTAGCCACCGTTACATTGTACTTTCGCCCGATCTGATGAACCACCTTCTCGATGTACTGATCCGCCGTTTCTGCTTCTTTGGTGTATACTACATGGATATTGTGGTATTTCTGGATTTCCATCGTATACCCTTCCACCCGATAAGCATCAAACACCAGGATTACCGCACACTTCTTAAAGCCCTGGTAATTGCACAGGACATCCATCAGCTTATTCCTCGCCGCTTCAATATTATCTTTGGCAAGTTCTTTCAAATCATCCCATGCAAATATGATGTTGTAACCATCTACCAACAGGTATTCCTGGATTGTTTCTTCTTTTTTTCCGGATTTTTCTGTTCTGTCCTGATTTACAGTTTTCGAAGAACCTGCCGTCCGGCGTTCGATTTTCCCATAAGTCCGGATAAATATCTCTTCCAGTTCTTTGTCTTCTTGTGCATTCCAGGATATTCTTCTCCCTGCTGCCCCCGCAGCTCCTGCCGTGCTCCGAGCCATACTCTGAGTTTCGTCCTGTTCCACATTCTGCAACCCATTGTGCGCTGCCGCTGCTTCTGCTTCCCGTTTCTTCAACTGGCTCTCTATATGCATGTAATCCGGCACCTGATCCCAGGGTACGTTGAATCCGGCGCCATGGGCACAGAACACAGAGCCTGTCGGATTTGCCAAATCCCTTTCTGCATCGTATCCACTGGCTTCTATGATTTCCTCTGCATTATGACAGGGCTTGTATCCCCTGAAAATACAGGCGAGTCTTCCCTGTCCTTTGGTATAACCGGTAACTTCCATCTGATATCCCTGCATTTCCGCCACCGGAGCGCTCCCGGTTATCACCGCCATCTCTCCCACCGTCTCCGGCGGATGAAATTCTCCTGACATCCGCTGTATATCCGTAAGCGCGCGCCCTACCGTTTCCGCCGGGATTTCCAGACGAAATTCATAATATGGTTCCAACAGGATGCTTTCTGCCTGCATCAGCCCCTGGCGCACCGCCCGATAAGTCGCCTGCCGGAAGTCCCCGCCTTCTGTGTGTTTCAAATGAGCCCGTCCTGCTGCCAGCGTGATTTTCACATCAGTAAGCTCTGCGCCAATAAGCACGCCCCTGTGGCTCTTCTCTGCCAAATGGGTGAGTATCAGCCGCTGCCAGTTCTTATCCAACATGTCCTCACTGCAATCAGAAGCAAGTACCATTCCGCTTCCCGGATCGCCCGGCTCCATAACCAGATGTACTTCTGCATAATGGCGCAGCGGCTCAAAATGCCCCACTCCTTCTACTGTTGTTCCTATTGTTTCCTTGTATACAATGTTCCCCGTACCAAAAGTCACTTCCACGCCGAACCGCTCTTTGATGATGTCCTGCAGAATCTCCGTCTGCACTTCCCCCATCAGCTGCACATGAATCTCCCCCAGTTCTTCATTCCACGTGGTCCGAAGCATAGGGTCTTCTTCTTCCAGCTGGCGCAGATTCTGCAGCATATTATGGATATCGCACCCTTCAGGCAGCCGAACCTGATAATTCAGCACCGGCTCTAACACCGGCTCTTCTGACGCACATACAATCCCCAATCCTTCTCCCGGATAAGTAGCATTCAGACCTGTGGCCGCACAGACCATTCCCTTATGAGCTTCCTGGACAAGCTCATATTTCTCGCCGGAATAGACGCGGATCTGATTTACTTTTTCCTCCCAGGCCTCTCCGTCTTTCCCTCTGCCGCTTAAGATATCCTTCACCTTCAAGGTTCCACTCACAATCTTCATATAAGTCAGCCTGCTGCCTTGTCCGTCCCTAGAAATTTTGTAAACCTTTGCGCCGAATTTATCCCCTTCTTCCACCGCATTCCACTTAAGAAATCCTTCTCCTGTATATTTCTCCAGGCCATCCAAAAACTCCTGCACTCCCTGTACTTTTAATGCGGAGCCGAAATAGCACGGGAAGACCTTGCGTTCTGCTATCATCCGAATAATGGTTTGATCCGCGAGCCGTCCTTCTTCCAGATATTCTTCCAGCGCAGCCTCCTCACATACGGCAACATTTTCCCAGGAAGTATCTTCCTGCTCTTCTCCATTAAATCTCACACAGTTATCACTCAGACGTTTCTTCAATTCCTCCAGAATTTTCTCTTCATCTGCCCCCGCCTGATCCATCTTGTTGACAAATAGAAAAGTGGGAATCTGGTAACGCTTCAGCAGATTCCAAAGCGTCCGGGTGTGCCCCTGCACGCCATCCGCTCCACTGACCACCAGAACCGCGCAGTCCAGAACCTGCAGCGTCCGCTCCATCTCTGCCGAAAAATCCACGTGGCCCGGCGTGTCAAGAAGTGTAAACCGTGTATTCCCCAGGTCAAATACCGCCTGCTTGGAAAAGATGGTGATTCCTCTGCTTCTCTCTAATTCAAAATTGTCAAGAAAGGCATCTCCATGATCCACCCTTCCTAATTTTCTTATACTGCCGCACAGATATAAAATGCTCTCGGATAACGTCGTTTTCCCCGAATCCACATGGGCGAGGATGCCCAGGCAGATATTCTTTTTTGTTTGGTTTGTCTCTTTATTTTCTGAGGGATTTCCCATAGAAAATACCCCTTTCTATACTATAATGATAACTTAATTATCATAGCACAGAAAGAGGCGTTCGTCGATAAAGCATTTTTATGCAATTACTTTAGTCTGCATTTGCGTCCTTTTTGCTGAAATCAATCACAAGGTATCGGGGAACATTATTTTTTCAAAAAATAAGCAGATTTCGGAATTTTTTACATCCAAGCATAAAAACAGCCGACTGATTCCCGTTTTGAAACCAATCGGCTATGTAAAATCTGTATTTTATTTTTCTTCTGACAGGCGCTGTGCCTCCCGTTCAAATACATGGGAAATATCATATAATTCAGGTACATCTGAAATCGTACAGACGCTTACACAGTAATTCAGCCACAGAAATTCTTTGGTCATCTGATAAATTACAGCCATTGCCCTTGCCTCTGTCATAATCTCAACAGAATGATAACCAGATTCTTGTATATGCTCAAAACCATTCCGCTCGAAGTATGCCCGCACATCGTAATAGGCATTATGCCAATCCCCTTTGGGTTAATGCTCCTTTAAAGCCTCGGTATCCAAGTCGAAATTGATACCTTTCCTCTGTGTGCTGTCCATCCGTTTAATTCCTCATAAATTCGGTAATCAGGTTTTCCTTTTCATTCCCGTTATACCAGAAGCACTCCTGCAAATGCTTTGAAATCCCCACCGCATTTTTCAGCGCAAAGATTGCCGCCCAGAATCTTCCATAATCCTGCTTGCGTCCCCGGTCAAGATATACCCTCATTCCCGGCTCCCTTCCCGCACAATCCAAATCCTCTTCCTCAAAAATCCGGTCTGTCTGCTCACAGATTCTATCCATATCATCCGGCGTCAGGTTATTAGGATTAAATTTAATCTCTACTTTATACATGACTTTCATCCTTTCAAACAATGAGATGTAGCGTCTGTTCCTTTTTTATTATCTCCATTCTAACACAGAGATCCTCAAATGTCATTTTCTTTTTTACCCATCTGCTGTCTGCAAGCTGTTTTCCTGCCACATTTGTTTATCTTCATCGTTTACAAAAATGGTACCATATATACTGGAATATAATGAATACCGTTTTCCCACTTATAGTCTTTTGTATGAACAACATATTTTTCTTTTATACGACTACTGAATTTATCAGTAAATACATCCAGTGATCGATGACTTCTATAATTACCGGATTTTACTTCGATTGGACAGATTTTATCCCAAATCCCCGTTCGTGTAAACATTATTTTTACCCAAATCCCCATTTAAAAGTTGACCCATAACCCGTTCAAAAAGGAAGAGACATTCCGCGAAAGAATTCGGTGCTTAAAAAGTCCGAATTCTGTAGGAATGTCTCTTCCCTGCACGTCAGGGGGTAAAAATCGGTATTAACCGACAATCCCTTTAAATATAATACATATCCTGATTATATAGTTTGCTATCCTGATAGTTCTTCTGAAGATCTTCCAGCGTAACATTTTTTAACACCTGTTCCATCTGCGTGTTAAGCCGGTCAATAATCAGCTCCTGAATACTAAGCGCAATCCCACGTCCATGAATATCTTCGGGAATCTCTTCCTCCTCTATCCGATAGCTCCCGTCCAGCGCCTCAAGAATTTCCGAAACAGTAAGTTCTCCCGGAACAACATTCAGCCGGTATCCTCCCTGGGCGCCTTTACTCCCCTTGACAATACCTGCCCTTCGCAGGCTCGCAAACACCTGCTCCAGATACTGAGAAGAAATGCCGTTTCGCTCTGCGATATTTCCCAGAACCATATATTCATTTTCCGAATTTGCCGCCAAATCAATTAAAGCTCTGATGCCATATCTGCATTTCTTTGAGATTTTCATACCTATATCTTACTCCTGTACTGCCTTGAATGCTTCTTCAAGATCCTGAATAATATCATCAATATTTTCTGTTCCGATAGACAGACGGATGGTATTTGGACGAATTCCCTGATCTAAAAGTTCTTCTTCCGTGCACTGGCTATGGGTAGTGGTAGCCGGGTGGATTACCAGCGATTTCACATCCGCCACATTTGCCAGAAGAGAGAACAGCTCCAGATTGTCAATAAAATCCTTCGCTTTCTGGGCGTCACCTTTAATTTCAAAGGTAAAAATAGAACCGCCGCCCTTCGGGAAATATTTTTTATACAGCGCTTTCTGACTCTCGTCCTCCGTTACTGATGGATGATGTACTGCCTCTACCTGCGGATGGTTTTTCAGATACTCCACCACTTTCAGGGCATTTTCCACATGCCGTTCTACTCTGAGAGACAGTGTTTCCAGCCCCTGCAGGAAGAAAAATGCATGAAACGGTGAAAGAGTTGCGCCTGTGTCCCTGAGAAGAATCGCACGAATCTTCGTAACAAATGCCGCCGCGCCTACTGCCTTTGTAAAGCTTACTCCATGATAACTGGGATTCGGATCTGTCAGCGATGCAAATTTTCCAGATGCCTCCCAGTCAAATTTTCCGCTGTCTATAATGACGCCGCCAATCGTCGTTCCGTGTCCGCCGATGAATTTGGTCGCTGAGTGTACCACAATGTCAGCGCCATACTCGATGGGACGCACCAGATACGGCGTCGCAAAGGTATTATCTACAACCAGCGGAATTTTATGCTTATGTGCAAGATTTGCCACTGCCTCAATGTCTACCACATCGGAATTCGGGTTGCCCAATGTCTCTATAAAAATGGCTTTTGTATTATCCTGAATCGCCGCCTCAACTTGGTCATAATTAAAAATGTCTACAAATGTAGTCTGAATACCATATTGGGGAAGGGTGTGTGCCAGCAAATTATAGGAACCGCCATAAATATTTTTCGCGGATACAATATGATCGCCGTTCTGAGCCAGATTTTCAATGGTATAAGAAATTGCCGCTGCCCCGGACGCCACTGCAAGAGCCGCGACGCCGCCCTCCAGGGCTGCAATTCTCTTTTCAAATACATCCTCCGTCGGATTGGTGAGCCGTCCGTAAATATTACCGGCATCCGCCAGTCCGAAACGTGCCGCCGCATGGTCGCTATTGCGGAACACATAAGATGACGTCTGATAGATCGGAACCGCTCTCGCATCTGTCACCGGATCCGGCGTTTCCTGTCCTACATGCAACTGTAATGTTTCGAATTTAAATTTTCTATTTTCTCTTGCAATTTTTTCTCCCATAACGTAAACTCCTTGTTCTTTCTACTGTGCTGTCAACTTGTTGCTCTAAAACTATTACTTTTATTCCCTTCGGACACATTCCCTATAGATGGCCGCTTACTCCGTAAAAAGCGGGGTGGAATAATATCTGTCCCCGGTATCCGGAAGTAACGCCACAATCGTTTTTCCTTTATTCTCAGGCCGTTTCGCCAGCTCAATCGCCGCATACAGAGCAGCTCCCGAAGAAATTCCTGTCAGTACGCCCTCTTTCCTTGCAAGGATTTTTCCTGTTGCAAATGCATCCTCATTCTCCACTTTGATGATTTCATCGTAAATCTTCGTATTCAATACCTCCGGCACGAATCCCGCTCCAATGCCCTGAATCTTGTGGGGACCTCCTTTTCCTTCTGACAAAACCGGAGAATCAGCAGGCTCTACTGCCACGATTTTTACGTCTGGCTTCTGGGACTTCAAATACTCACCGACCCCGGTCAGTGTTCCTCCGGTTCCTACTCCCGCTACAAAAATATCAATCTTTCCATCCGTATCTTTCCAAATCTCCGGACCAGTTGTATTCCTGTGGACTGCTGGGTTCGCCGGGTTCACAAACTGTCCCGGAATAAAACTTCCCGGAATCTCCTGCGCCAACTCTTCTGCCCTGGCAATGGCGCCCTTCATTCCTTTTGCTCCCTCTGTCAGAACTAACTCCGCTCCATATGCTTTCAGGATATTTCTTCTCTCCACGCTCATAGTCTCCGGCATTGTGAGAATAATACGATATCCCTTTGCTGCTGCAATCGCCGCAAGCCCGATTCCGGTATTACCTGACGTCGGCTCAATGATAACAGAACCTTCTTTTAGGATTCCCTTTTCCTCTGCATCATCAATCATCGCCTTTGCAATTCTGTCCTTCACGCTTCCCGCCGGATTAAAATACTCCAGCTTCACAAGCAGAGTTGCCTCCAAATCGTATTCCTTCTCCACATTCGTTATCTCCACCAGAGGTGTGTTTCCAATTAAACCAAGTGTTCCTCTATAAATAGCAGCCATTCCGTTCTCCTTTCCTACCATTTCGATATGTTTTGTATGAATATAATCGCATTATATCCCTACTTTTCCTATCTGTCAATAGGGAATTTTAATTTTTCTTTTCAATCAAGTCAGCCAATGTAACACCGTCCACATACTCGTCTATCAGTTTTCCCAATCCTTCCCAGAAAGAAAGAGTCGTGCAATACTCTTTCCTGGGGCACTGATTCGGCTGCTCTTCAATACAGGGAATCGGCGCCAGACTGCCTTCTGTCGTGCGCAAAATCTCCCCCACCGTATATTCCCGGGGCTTCCGCGCCAACATATAACCTCCGTTATTTCCTCTGTAACTCCTCACATAGCCCGCCCTCGTAAGCAGGGGCATGATCTGCTCCATGTATTTCAGTGTAATCGACTGCCTCTCAGCAATATCCTTCAGCCGAATATATTCCCCATTATCATGAATCGCCAGATCTGCCATGATTCTAAGGGCGTACCTGCCTTTCGTAGAAAATTTCATACCTTTTCCCTTTCATACTACAATAACTTATTTGGATGCGTCTTTTGACCTTAACATCTTTTGCCTGTTAAAACAGTATAGCACAGTTCCTTTGACTTTTTCTACTTTTTTATCCATATGGGTTTTCATACACCGGGATTTTTGTTTACTCGACATAAAGCGCATTTTATGCGCCATCAGTTCATATATTAAACGAAACGATTATCAGGATCTTTCTATGGATATTTATGTTGTATCTCTCGGAGATAATATTGACCGCATCGCCGCTGATTATGGCGTGTCTGCCGATTCCATCATTTACAACAATCAACTGGTGTACCCTTATGAACTTGTTGTTGGCCAGGCGCTCCTGATTTTGTTCCCCGATGAAGAAGACTTTTCTTCCAAACCACAGATTCGAGCCGGTGGCTACGCTTACACCTACATCAGCCCCTGGGTTCTTGAACAGACGCTGCCCTTCCTGACAGAGCTTTTCATCTTCTCCTACGGATTTACCTCTGAGGGCGAGCTTCTATCCCCTCCTCTGGACGACTACTGGATGATTCAAAGCTCCCTGTCCCAGAATGTCCGTCCCATCCTCACGCTGACGCCACTGGATGCTTCCGGCCAGTTCAACAACAACCTGATTACTTCCGTTATAAATAACGCTTCCTACAAACAGAATTTAATCAGCCAGCTTCTAAGTACGATACAGGCCAAAAACTTTTCCGGGGTGGATGTGGATTTTGAATATATCAAGGCGGAGGACCGGGATGCATTTACCGCATTCGTAAATGACCTGGCGGAAACGCTGCGTCCTTACGGCTATACCACCTCCGTGGCGCTCGCCCCCAAAACCTCTGCCAATCAGCCGGGCCTTCTCTATGAAGGAAAGGATTATGCCGCACTGGGTGCAGCGGCAGATTCTGTTCTTCTTATGACCTACGAGTGGGGATACAAATATGGTCCCAACATGGCAGTGGCACCTTTAAATATGGTACGGAGGGTCGTAGAATACGCGGTTACAGAGATTCCACCTGAAAAGATTCATCTGGGCATTCCCAACTATGGTTATGACTGGCCGCTGCCCTTTGAGCGGGGCGTCACTGTGGCAGCCACCATCGGCAATGTAGAAGCCGTGCGCATTGCGGTAAATCATAACGCCGTCATTCAATTCGACGAGACTGCTATGTCCCCTTATTTTCGTTATATAAATAATGGAATGGAACACGAAGTATGGTTTGAAGATGTAAGAAGTGTACTGGCAAAATTTAATCTTATAAAAGAATATGGGCTCTCCGGCGCCGACTACTGGCAGATCATGCGCTGGTGGAGAGCCAACTGGCTTTTATTAAATGAACAATTTTAACTCTTTCCAGGCAGCCAAAAGTCTATCCATCTGAAACGCCGCATTCGCCGGACTGGTGGAAGGGAGCTTCACAATCTCCCTTCCTGTCATCTCATAACTATATTTCATATACAACTGCCATGCCTTCCCCCCGTTTGCGTAAATGCGCCGAATCGGCGCTTCCTCAAGAATTCTTGTAAGATCGGCCGCCACTACATTTTTAATGGAGCTGTCACTGGAACCGATAATATCGCACTCTGCAATCACGTCCCACACGGCGATATGGTACTGCAACAGAAATTCTTTTTTCTCTGAAATCGTCTCCGGCATCTTCTCCAAACCGCAAAGATTCCCCAGAACCTTCCAGAAGCGGTTCTGGGGATGCCCGTAATAAAATTGCTGTTCCCTGGACTTAACTGACGGCAGCGTCCCAAGAATCAAAATGCGGGAACTGCTGTCGTAAACAGGTTCAAATTCGTGTCTGATATGTTGATATTTTCCGTTCATATTATCTCTAAAACTCTTTCTTCTTCACAACCGCAATACTAATCTTCATTGAAGCCAGCAACAAAACAACAGCCACAGCAGCCACACTCAGAATAAGCACTCTCACACTTACAGTCTGCAGATGGGCAAATCCCTTTACCAGGTCAATGTGTAAGACTGTCTCTGCCCCTTTTACAATAATGGCGGCAAGCCCCACAGCCAATCCGCTCGCTCCGATAAGTGCAATACGTCCCTTCTCTCCACCGAATTTAAGCTGAATCGGAAGCATAACGGCCTGCATCATCAGCATAACAGGCAGAATGAACAGCGCAATCACCACTAAATCCCCGGCAGGCATGATTTTTCTGATTATCACAGCTCCCATTGCCAGGACAGTTGCGAAAATCCAGGCTCCTCCTCCCAGAAGCAGCGCAAGGCAGTATTTTTCAACGACATAGCCGGAACGGCTGACAGGCAGTGAGAATAAAAACGCATTACCATTGTCAAATTCATCATAACTGATGGTACTTAGGGTAAACATAGATACCACAAAGGTCAAAAATCCTAATGGAAATGCTATGTCATCCGTAAATACCGTCATAACGACAGCAATCACGACTATCATGGCGAAGAAATTTTTCTGCATCATCATCAGTTTAAAATCTTTAATCAAAAGTCCTTTCACTCTTCATTCCCCCTTACCATCAAGCTGATTACTTCGTCAACCGTTCCTTTTTCAATCGCAATCTTCGGGAAATTTTCTATATAAAACTGCTTCTGATTTGTCAGGCAGCTATACCCGTATGTTTCTTTTTTCACACGAAGGATGTACTGTTTATCCAATTTCTCATACTGTTCTTCATCCACCTTCAGCAGTGCATACTCACTTAGCAGAACATCGGTATCCTCGTGCAAAACAATTTTCCCATCTTGTATCATATAGAGGTCGTCGCATAAAGATTCCAGATCACCGGAAATGTGGGAGCTAATCAAAACCGAACGCTCTTCATCCTGTTCCATAAATTCCCTCAGCAACTCCAGCAGCTCATCTCTCGCAATTACATCCAGCCCCGCTGTCGGCTCATCCAAAATCAATAATTTTGCATCGTGGGAAATAGCCGCCAACAATTTAAGCTTGGCTTTCATGCCCGTCGAGAAATCCTTTATCTGTTTATCAGGCGGAAGCCGGAACCGCTCTGCCTGCTCCACGAAAAATGTTTTGTCAAACTTTTCATACAGATTTTCCAGGATGGGAATCAAATCTTTTATCCGCAGGTATCCGCTGAACCCCGAATCGGATAACACAACCCCCAGCTTTTCCCTGTCCTTCGCAGTAAATTCCCTGATGTCTTTTCCCAATATGGTAATCGTGCCACCATCTATCGCAATCAGTCCCAACACCGCCTTGAACGTGGTGCTCTTTCCTGCCCCGTTCTGCCCAATCAAACCAGTCACATACCCCGGCCGGAGTTCCAAAGAACAATCCAGAGAAAATGTATCATAATTCTTTTTTAAATGTTCTATCTTTAACATATTCTCATCCCTCCAAAATCAGTTCGAGCAAACTTCTTATCTCTTCATCGCTGATCCCGCAGCTTCTGCCCTTTTGAACCGCCTGCTCCAGCTCTGCCTCCAGCTCCTTTTTCTGTTCTTCCAGGAGAAGTTCCATATTTGCTGCGGTCACATAGGTTCCTTTTCCATGAACCGTCACCGTAAAGCCTTCGCTTTCCAGACTGTCATATGCCTTCTTCACAGTCAGGGCGCTTATCTTCAGCTCTTTAGACAGAGCACGTACCGACGGAAGACTATCATTTTCCTTCAGTTCCCCATTACGAATGAGCCGTTTAATCTGGTCTGCAATCTGCTCATAGATAGGAATCATCAAAGATGTGTTGATTATAATTTTCATATCCGGCACATTCTCCTTTCCCTTTGCAAACAGTGTATAACAGTTTATAACTGTTGTCAAGTGTTATATGGTGTTTATTCAAAATTGTGCTTATTCTGCCCAGAGCCGGACGGTTTAAACGACTGCCAGCAGGACAGTTCCTACCGTAATCAACACAACTCCCACCGCTGCCTTTTTTGTCAATTTCTCATGAAATACAATCCAGGAAAAAGCTATCGTAACCAGCATACTCAATTTATCAATGGGAACGACCACACTCGCCGGACCATCCTGCAGCGCCCGGTAATAGCACAGCCACGATGCCCCCGTTGCCAGACCGGACAGACAGATAAAGGCCAGTTCTTTTTTCTCTATCTTCTTAATTTCTCCCTGCTTTCCTGTAAAAAATACCATCAGCCATGCCATAACCAGCACAACAGTTGTCCGAATTGCCGTCCCGAGATTCGAGTCAATTCCTGTAATTCCAATCTTACCTAAAATAGCAGTCAGGCTTGCAAATACCGCAGATAGGACCGCATAAACCAGCCAGCCGCCGCTTTGTTTCTGTACGTCTGCTTTCGTATCCTTCTTATCAATCATAAGCAGTGTGCCAATGCCAATCAATACAACTGATACAATTTTTATTCCAGAAAGTCCTTCCTGAAGAAAGATAAGCGCCAGCAGAATCGTCAGTACCGTACTGGATTTATCAATTGGCACCACTTTGTTAATATCCCCTTTTTGCAGCGCATGAAAATAACACAGCCACGATGCCCCTGTCGCCAGTCCCGACAGCACAAGAAACAAGAGCGTTCTGCTGTCAATTTGCCTGATTTCTCCCGCCGTTCCCGTAACCATCACCATCAGCCACGAAAACAACAGTACAATAACCGTTCGTATCGCCGTCGCCACATTAGAATCTGTCTTTTTTATTCCACATTTCGCAAGAATTGCTGTTATCCCTGCAAAAAAGGATGAACCCACCGCATAAAATAACCACATCATTTTTCCTTCCCACACCGTCCTTCTCAAATTAATGAATGATTTCTCCTTTTTCACAGCGGTTCCCCCAACTGTCTATTAACACATTATCCCGGTACACGCACATAATTTCACAGTTGTTGGCACAGCGCCCGCAACAGATTTCCCGTGTCTGGAACTGTGTGCCCTCCATCGAAAAATCAAATTCTTTTCTCTTTTCACTTTTTTCCGCCAGTATAGCCGCCCCCAACGCTCCCATCAGATGTCCATTTTCATCCACTTGAATCTCATATCCCAACATCTTTCTAAAAGCTTCCACTACACCAATATTCTTACTGACACCGCCCTGAAATACAATCGGCGGAACAATTTTCTTCCCTTTTCCCACATTATTCAGATAATTTGAAACAACCGCATTACAGAGCCCTGCAATAATATCTTCCTTCGTATGCCCCATCTGAATTTTATGAACCAAATCTGACTCCGCAAATACTGTACATCTGGCGGCAATCGGCGTCGGATGCTTTGACCGGAGGGCAATGTCTCCCATTTCTTCCACTTCAATTCCCAGGCGCTTTGATTGACTGGAGAGAAATGCCCCTGTTCCTGCAGCACATAACGTATTCATCGCATAATCTACCGCCACGCCATTTTCCACTAATATAATTTTAGAATCCTGCCCGCCAATTTCCAGAATTGTCCGAACTTCCGGATAAAAAGCAGTAGTCCCAACAGCATGCGCCGTAATCTCATTTTTAACCATAGTTGCCCCGGTAATGGTCCCCACCAGCCGCCTGGCGCTTCCCGTCGTTCCCGTAGCAACAATCTTATTATGTTCTTTATCAAACTGTTTTTCCAGCAAAGCAACCAGCCTTTTAACCGCGCCAATCGGATCTCCCTCCGTCCAGATATACTCGCTTGCCAATATCTCTTTGTCTTTATTAATAATAACTCCTTTTGTAGAAATTGATCCCACATCAATCCCAAGATATGCTTCCCTCATCGGATTACCTTCTTTCTCATCTGTATCATATCGTAAAAAGCTTCGATTCTTGTCATCAAGCCTGTATCGCTCGTCTGAGAATCATATGTCAGGTATAAGATGGGTATTTTATAATCTTTTCCTATATTCTGCAGCACCGGCATAATATCAATTTCGGGTGTACAGCTCCATTGTCCTTCTGGTCATCTGCGGCTGCATCACATAATTTACATCAAGGCCATTTTCTATAATATAACGAATCGCACAGTTATACCTCGCAATCATAGGAAATGATACTTTTTTCGTCTGCTCCATTATAATTTTCCCTTCTTAAATCCGATAATATCAATAAAACTTTCAATCCTTGTTTCTACACCAGCGTCTCCGTCCTGCCCGTCCATGATCAGATTCAAAAGCGGGATTCCATTATTTCTCCGCACTATCATCTCATTTACCATGGAATCCGGGCCACAGGGGAATGCACTGAGAAGGATAATTCCGTCTACATTGTTTCGTTTTTTATAAATACCTCCTGCAATCTCCCGGTTAATTTCCCATTTTAATGTAGGCGATAGTTTCAGGCTTCGTTCCAGCGCTGATTTCCGTTCCGTAAGATCTGCCCGTATCGGTACTGCATCCATCCTTTCCAGCATTCTCTGAATCGGCCTTCCGATATATGCATCTTCAATGATATAACTGTGTCCCGCCAGCAGAATTTTGGTTTTCGGTAATTGATACAATCTTTCCTGTTCTTTTACTTTCTGTTTGACATCCTCCAACTCCGCTTTTTTTGCTCTTTTATATGCCTTCTGCACTTCCTTTCTATGGAATCCCAAATGAATTCCCATTTCCAGAAATGCTTTTTCTTCGTCTTGTCTATGCTTTACATCCACATTATAAGAAAGGAATTTTTGTCCTGTGCTGCGAAAGGTATTGACAGTCATATCATAAAGCGCCTCGAATTTTGTACACATACTGCGCTGTAAACCAAAATTAGAAATGCGCGGTATTAATATATAATCACATTTCCCGATCAACGATTTCACATGCCCCAGAAATATTTTAGTAGCCAGGCAGGCCTCATCAATCGCATAAGATGTGCCCTCTTCCAAAATTCCTTTTGTTGTCGGTTCGCTGACAACCGTTCCAATGCCCAGCCCGGAGAAAAAAGAATCCCACAACACAGAATAACGGTGGTACAGCATCGCCCTCGGTATTCCAATTACAATTGGCCGTCGAGACACAGCCTTCTTTTTTTTTGACATAATAACTCTTCTCCTCAAATATATCTGCAGTCTTTCATTTCACGATAAAAAACATCCAATATGCCCAAATAATTCTTTTTCCAGGGCTTTTGTTTTCCATAATAATGAATCACTACCGTGTTTTCTCTTACCCATTCTAAATCTATCTTTTTATGGCTCGGATCCGCATTATAAAAAGATAGCATCCTGTCGCTCAAATTATATTTCATCGTATCCAAAATCCCTGTTTTATTTCCATATAAAGCGGTTATAATATCCTGATCCGGTAAGGTAAGATACCGTCTTTTTTTCTCAACGAATGACATCACTTCTTTTATATTTTGTTTCTCTCGTAATTCGCTTAAATTCATCAGCATAACTCCACTGTTGATATACGTACTTTCCTCCTCCATGCCGAGCCTGTACTGGTTAATTTTGTTGAGAAATTTTTTTACATGTGTACATGCCAGAAAATAATTTCCTTCAAAATCCCGCTTGTACAACTCCTCAAGCGGATTAATTACAATCGTATCTCCATCCAGATATAGGACTTTATCTACATCCGGCGGCAGTAAAGACGCTGCAAATATACGGTAATAAATAAGTCTCGGATACCTGTCGCTTTCCGGGAAAGACGCAAACAACGAAGAATCAACAAACTGAAAATGCACCATCGTATTCTTATCTCCTATTTGTGTCATAAAATATATCTGATCCTGAGCCTGAAAATCAGAATGTAAAATATAAACATTATATCCGTCATTTGAAGGAAAACGTATAATCGACCGGATACAATCTATGACATGTTCCATATATTCCCTATTTACTGTAAACAATATATTCAATGTAAGATTCTCCTTTTATAGAATGCCGCAACCCCTCCTCCGATAAAAGCAGGCAAGATCGTTGTTACTACCCGGTATAATATCACCATGGATACTGCCCTCGCCCTTCCAAGCACGGATCCAAACAACAGAAGCTGCATAAATTCAAGTGCTCCATAACCGCCCGGCACCGGAATAACAGAAGCCATGACCGTTGCAACTGCCATAAGTCCGGCGGAAATATACCAGAATCCCATATTCCTCTCTCCATATATGAGAAAAGGAACGGAAAACCAGCAAAAATACTTCAGCGTATTCCACACAAACATTTCTGCCAGTATTCCTTTTTCCCCAAGCATTGCTTTCACCCCTTTTTGTGAAAGCATCACTTGTTCCTTCCACTGATCAGTCTTATTTTTCCAGGCTGCTTTCTTTTCTCCGATCCGGTCTAATCCCACGCACAGCAACTCTGCGATTCTTCTTGATAATAAAACCAGCATGATCGCGACAATAATCACAACAGCGATTGTCACTCCGTACACGAAATAATACTTATACTTCCCGATAACATCTTCTATACTTTTAAAAAGAAAAATCAGGCTCCCCGCTCCTAAAATGGTAACCGTTAATTTCTGGCACAGATATTGTATCAGAGTAGTATCAAAAGCATGTGCCGGTTCCATACCTTTTTTGCTCAAATAATAAATCTCCGCCGCACCTGCTCCTCCCCCAAACGTCATAACTCTTACGAAACTGCAGTAATAGGCACACCCAACGCCTTCTCTCCACTTGAGATTTGTATGAAAGACCTTCGCTAACCGGCTGACAGCCATTCCTTCCATCAACATATAACCTGTGGATGCCAGGAACATTCCAATCTTTCCCCAAACAGAAATCCTTGCAATTTCACGAAAGCTTTCCCACAAATAATCCCAAAGTCTGAATACTGCGATTCCGAATAAAAGTAAAATAAAACCTACTTTCAGCCATTTTTTATTTCTGTGTTTTGCATCGATTGCTCTCGCCCGCTTTCCTTGTTGCAATATGTGATAAATTCATTCGTAGTCCTCCTTCTTTTGTCTGGATATTTTTTCTTTTTCATGTTACACTTGTAACAATAATTAGTATAAACAATCCGTATTTCCGAAACAATACGGAAAAACGCATTTGTGACACATCCTTTCCATTTGTTCATTAAAAAAAAGTAAAATCTATAAACAAAATCTTAGAAGCGGAGGTATGTATATATGGGAAGAAAAAAAGAAGAACATGAGACTGCGCTGGTAAAGAATTATATTTCCACTGCCCTGCTCCTTCTTATGGAGCAGAATGATTACCAAAGCATCACTGTCACAGATATCGCAAAAAAAGCCGGAGTTTCACGCATGACCTATTATCGGACTTATTCTTCCAAAGAAGATATTTTAATCCAATACTTTAACAATATCGCCAATGATTTCATATCAGAGATAAAGTCCCATCCCAATATTACACTCTACCAACTTGCCGTGCATTTTTTTACCTTTTTTCGGGAACATGGCAATTTGATTCCCACATTAAAAAAAGCGAACCTGCTTGAACTGGTCTTTCAAAATTTTGTTGATAACCTGAAAAACTTTTATACGAATCTTTTAGGAAAACAAAATTTAAGCGCTTCTGCAAATTATCATTTACACTTTAGTGCAGGCGGTCTGTCCTTTGCATTGATTCTTTGGAGCGACAGCGGATATAAAGAGACGCCCGAACAGATGGCTCAGATGATTGCTTCTTTTATGACGCCGCCGCTTGATATCACTAAAACACCAGAGAAATAATAAAAAAAGTATGAAACCACTTGATTCTCTCATTTACGAATCCTATTATGTATGAATCATATGTAAAGGAGAGATATTATGCTTGAACTAAAGAACATAAGAAAAGTATATCACACAGGCAATACGGATACCGTTGCACTTGATGATATTAGCGTTGCCTTCCGCGAAAAGGAATTCGTTGCAATATTAGGAACCAGCGGTTCGGGCAAAACCACCTGCCTCAACATTATAGGCGGACTTGACCGATACGACGGCGGAGATTTAATCATCAAAGGAAAGCATACCAAAGATTTTAAAGAAAGTGACTGGGACGCCTATCGAAACAATTCCGTTGGCTTTATCTTCCAGAGTTATAACCTGATTATGCATCAGAGTATTGTGGCAAATGTTGAACTGGGTATGACATTGAGCGGCGTTTCCAAACAGGAGAAACACAAACGCGCCCTGGAAGTCTTAAAGCAGGTAGGACTAGAGAAGCATCTGGACAAAAAACCGAACCAGCTTTCCGGAGGACAGATGCAGCGTGTTGCAATCGCCAGAGCACTGGCTAATGATCCGGAAATCCTGCTCTGCGATGAGCCAACCGGCGCTTTGGATACTGCTACCAGCATACAGATCATGGATTTAATCAAAGAAGTAGCCAAAGACCGTCTGGTTATCATGGTTACCCATAACCCTGATCTTGCAACACAATACGCCGACCGTATCATCCGTTTTCAGGATGGACATCTGATATCCGATACCCACCCTCATCAGGAGCGGCCCAAGCCGGACAGTTTTAAAATAAAGAAAACACATATGTCCATGAAGACTGCCCTCTCGCTTTCCTTCAATAACCTAAAAACGAAAAAGGGAAGGACATTCCTTACTTCTTTTGCCTCCAGCATTGGCATTATAGGAATTGCAGTAATACTAAGCCTGTCCACCGGTTTCCAAAAACAGATTGACAATACACAGAATAGTACCTTGTCACAATTCCCGGTTATTATCTCTCAATCGGCCATGGAACTTGACGAAGAGACGATGACCGAAATACGCAAGTAAGTGCGGGACAGACAAAAAGAGGATATCTCACACACCGACGCACAGGAGATTTATCTCTATGATGCTGAGGACAACCAGAAGACACACACTAACATCCTTACGGATGACTATTTGGAATATATCAATTCCATTGATCCGGATATCTGTGACAATATCGGTTACATGCGCCTGACCGGTATGAACCTTTTAAGAGATGCAGACGGCACAATCATTCCCGTTACACTTTCTGCAAAAGATATGAACTCTATGTCCGCAGATACCGTTTCCAATATGGATATAAACTCTGCCGGACTTTCCTCTTACCCGGAAAATCTGGACAAGGAAAAAGACTCCTATCTGGAAGCCAATTATGAGCTTCTTGCAGGAAATTATCCCAAACAGGATACCGACTTAGTACTTGTGGTAAATGAAGAAAATGAATTAGACAGCAGTATTCTCACAAACCTTGGTTTTGATGTAGAAGACAAAGACTCTGTTTCTTTCGATGATATCGTTGGAACTGAGCTTAAACTAATCAATAATGATGATTACTATATACAGACCGAAGCCGGTAATTTCGTACCCGGTCAGGATTATACTTCCATGTATGAATCTGATAAAAGTATTACACTTACCATCACCGGCATTCTTCGCCAGAACACCACCGGCATTTTGTCAACCGGCATAGCATACAGCGACGCATTAACAGAGCTTATTATGAACGAAAATAAAGATTCCGAGATCGTAAAAGCCCAGACGGACAGCAAATTAAATGTTATCACGATGGAAGAAATGGATGAGAATACCCGCTCTATGTTTTTGACAAGTCTCGGTGCTGAAAGCAAGCCTTATATGATTATGCTTTATGCCGCTGATTTTAATGACAAAGAGGCGCTGCTCTCTTATTTGGATGATTACAATACCGGAAAGGACACGGCCGATCAGATTTTATATACTGATCTCGCCGGCAATATTTCTGAAATGAGCGGCAGTATTATGGATGCAACCACCATTGTCCTGATTGCATTTGCAGGGATCTCATTGGTAACTAGTATGATTATGATCAGTATCATTACTTACACTTCTGTAATCGAACGTACAAAAGAAATCGGTATCTTAAAGGCTCTTGGTGCAAGAAAAAAAGATATCACACGCGTATTTAATGCCGAAACCGGCATCCTGGGGCTGTTTTCCGGAACATTAGGCGTTGTAATTGCCTGGTTGTGTACCTTCCCGATTAATAAGGTTCTATACAATCAGACTGAGTTAGAAAATGTCGCCCAACTGCAATTTTCACACGCTGCTATTCTGGTTTTAATCAGTACGGTACTAACCTTATTAGGAGGCTACATCCCGGCCCGTATGGCTGCGAAGAAAGACGCGGCCGTTGCACTGCGAAGCGAATAACGATTAATTTGCTTCCATTCCCAGAAGAACGGCTCGGCGCAAAGCTGCGAATCCTCTGATACGCTTATCTTTGCACCGAGCCGCTTTTCCAGGCATTGGACACTCTCTACCCTAATGTATCCTTATCCTTTCTCTTCTTTTAACAGGACAGAATAGTAATTTCCATACATAATAAATGCCAGCAGCATAAAAGCGCCGCAACACAAGATTAACAAGTTAGCCGCCTTTTCCGATATGTCCGGGATAAAAACAAGGACAGCCATCACCGCATAAAATACTGCGGTATTAATTTTGCCATACCACTTCGCGCCTTCGTTTTTCTTTACTCTTTTTATAGCTCTTGTCCCCATCACGCTCATATAACACTCTTTTACCAAAAACAGTAAAAACACGCCTTTGGCCACTTCATATTCAGAGAAGAAACAAATAAGCAGCACTCCCTGCGTTACCTTATCAGCGATTGGGTCTAATATTTTCCCTACTTCGCTTACCATATGGAATCTTCTGGCAATTTTTCCATCCAGAAAATCGGTAATCCCGGACAGAAGCAAAATACCGGTCAACAATTTTCTGTTTTCTGCCATTCCTCCGTATCTCTGGTAAATTCCCCAAAAAAGGACAGCAAGAACAAGCCGAAACGTGCTAAGCAGATTCGGCACCGTCAGAAGTTCCTCCCGGGTTGCCAGCCGGGTAATCTCCTCCTTATATCCCGGCAGTACCCTGTAAAACACATAATAGCATATTCCATATAATACAATGGAAAAAACCACATCCACTACGCTGTGTTGTTTTAAAAACACAGTAGAAAGCACAACCAGCACCGTAAGCGTTCCCGTTCCCCACATAACCGATTTATATTTTCGGCAGTTTCCATTTTTCAAAATAGCGCCACCGCAGGCAACCGCAATAAACACATGCATACTTGGGAAAATATTCGTCGGCGTGTCAATCCGGTATAACAGCTTGACTACCTGAACGAACAGGTTCCCCGCTCTCTGCACCGGAATGCAAAATACCATAAGGTTACGGCAACAAAAACATACCATAGCACATATGGAATAATGAAATATTCACAAAACGGAATATAGTCGTCCAACGCACAATGAATGATATGCGGCTTCACATTGCTCTGTTCCAAAAACGCAAAAGAACTAATATAGAAAATCCCATAGATCAAGATAATCCATGTATGCTTATTTTCTTTCAGTAAATTCAAATTATCACCTGTCCCAATCTTATCTTTTTGTTATCCGGCTCCTATATATAAGAGCCGGATCCTTGTGGGAGAATCTGAATTTTCAGTATCTTCTTTACAATATCCCACATACCATTCATCACAGCCGAATTAACCCGATTTAACGGGATTATTAAAACTCCTGTAAACAGACAGAGGAACAATATCGGCATTGCATAGCGCCTAATCCTGCGATAAAAATCTCCGATTCCCGGAAACAGTTCCTGTAAAACATTGGAACCATCTAATGGAGGGATGGGAATTAAATTAAATGTTCCAAGTCCCACGTTGATAACCGCCAGATAATAAAACCAGATTCCGAAACTGCTTCCTGCTTTATAAAATAATCCATAGATCAACATAGAAACAAACGCCATGATATAATTCATCGCAGGTCCCGCCAGTGATACCAGAATGGTTCCCTTCTTTTTATCTTTGTAATACGCAGTATTAATCCGGACAGGTTTCGCCCATCCCATCCGGAACAATATCAGGCATACCGTTCCCCATAAATCAAGATGTGCAAATGGATTCAGCGTCAGCCTTCCGTCCATTTTCGGCGTAGGATCCCCTAATTTATAGGATACATACCCATGTGCAAATTCATGTGCCGAAATTGCCAGTAAAATTGCCGGAACCGTATAAATTATACTCTTCAAATATTCCAGCGTAAATAAATAACTTAACATCTTTTTCTCCACTACTTTCTTAACGATTCAGTATTTCCATGAATTCTTCCCCGGTAATCGTCTCTTTTTCAATTAGATATTCCGCAAGTTCATGGAGCTTCTCCTCATTTTCCTTAAGAATCTTGTCTGCTTTCGCACGTGCATCTTTTACCACCTGCATGACCTGCTCATCAATTCTGGCTGCTGTCGTCTCAGAACATGCCAGCGAAGTGTCTCCGCCCAAATACTGATTTGTAACCGTTTCCAACGCCACCATGCCAAAATCATCACTCATACCATATCTGGATACCATACCCCTTGCCAGCTTGGTCGCCTGCTCAATATCATTAGACGCCCCGGTCGTTATACTGCCAAAAATCAACTGCTCCGCTGCCTGCCCGCCTGTATACGTGGCAATCTTATTCTCAATTTCTTCTTTACTCATCAGGAAATGTTCGCCCTCATCTACCTGCATGGTATATCCCAACGCTCCTGACGTCCTCGGAACAATCGTAATCTTAGTAACCGGCGCTGAATTACTCTGCTTCGCCGCAACCAACGCATGACCGATCTCATGATAAGAAACAATTCTTCGCTCTTTTTCTGACATAACCGCATTTTTTCTCTGATAACCGGCAATTACAGTTTCCACACTCTCTTCCAAATCAGCCTGCGTTACTCTTTCCCGTCCCATACGCACTGCCCGCAAAGCTGCTTCATTTATCATATTTGCCAGTTCTGCGCCGGATGCGCCGGAGGTTGCCCTTGCAATTGGCAGAAAATCTACATCGGAATCAAGATGGACATCTTTCGCATGGACTTTCAAAATCGCAACGCGCCCCTGAAGATCCGGAAGCTGCACCGGAACCCGTCTGTCAAAACGCCCCGGTCTTAACAGCGCCGGATCTAAAGATTCCGGACGGTTTGTAGCACCCAGAATTACAACACCTTTCTTGGCGTCAAATCCATCCATCTCTGCCAGCAATTGATTTAAAGTCTGTTCTCTTTCATCATTACCGCCCATACCGCCATTATCACGCTTTTTTCCTATGGTATCTATTTCATCAATAAATATAATGCAAGGTGCCTTTTCATTTGCCTGCTTAAATAAGTCCCTTACCTTCGCAGCTCCCATACCTACAAACATTTCCACAAAATCAGAACCAGAGATTGAAAAGAATGGTACATGCGCTTCTCCGGCAACTGCTTTCGCAAGCAATGTTTTTCCAGTTCCCGGAGGTCCTACAAGCAGCGCTCCTTTCGGGAGTTTTGCTCCGATTTTTGAATATTTCTCCGGATTATGCAGGAAATCTACAATCTCCGTCAGCGCTTCCTTGGCTTCATCCTGCCCCGCTACATCTGCAAAGGTCTTCCCTGTTTCCGTTTCCGCATAAATTTTCGCATTTGATTTTCCAAAACTCATTGCATTTCCCGGCATATTACCGCCTCGCTTTTGCATCATCCGAAACAGTAGCTGACCTGCGCCAAAGAAAATTATCATCGGCAAAATCCATGTCAAAAGGAATGACAGAAGCGGTGAATTCTGCGTCGGGATATCTGCCCCGAATTCCAC
The DNA here is from genome assembly GCA_902362865.1 of Clostridiaceae bacterium. GTDB lineage: Bacteria > Bacillota > Clostridia > Lachnospirales > Lachnospiraceae > Claveliimonas > Claveliimonas acetigenes. The sequence continues at coordinate 3,024 of CABIYE010000015.1, read as the reverse complement.
ATCTGCTTCTTCCAGTCTCTCCCGCAATCCTTCATCAGGGAAAATACCGGTTTTATAATACCTGGTTCTGCCGTCTTCCTCTGTTACAAAAAGGATTCTGTTATTTTCCTCTTCCATTTCTACTTGCGTAACAATCCCTTCGTCCACCATCTCAAGAAAAGTATTGTAGCCCACCTGCTTTACGCCGGACTGCAGAATCGATGGAAATAATAATGCATTTAACAGCATTACAACTAAAATTGCTATAACATAATAATAATATAGCGGTTTCTTATTTGGTTTATCCTGCTTAATCATCTTCTTCCTCCAACTTCTTTTTTTCTAATTTTTTTCCACATCTGTTACAATAAATACTCTCCGGCTCATTATATTGATAACAGTACGGGCATCGAATCTCCCCTTTTACTTTTATCAGTTCTTTTTTTACTTTGATGACTTGATCTGTCAATTGATCGATTTCTCTGTTTTCTCTCTCAACTTTTTCCAGAACAAATTTCCCTACATCACAATATTTTTCTAATAATTCCTGTTCCATATAATCTAACTGTTTTGTGAGCCGCTCTATTTCCAGTTCTCTTTCCTCCAAAACCCTGTCCGCCAACCATATGTCCTCCTTTCTGTTATGAACCTTGAATTCTAACTGGTATCAAAAGTATAATACGAATTTCTTTCTGCGGACAAAACATATTTGAAAATGTGTCTCATTTTATAAAATTTTTCTATTTTCGTTATACTTCTTTTATATTGTGATTTTTCTGAAAATCCTTTATGATAGATTTATTAAAATGAAAGGGACCTGTCCATGAACAAAAATTCTCCTCTGGAAACCAAACAAATCCTGGCAAATACATTAATAGATCTTCTGGAAAGCAAGCCGTTCCCTAAAATTACCGTAAATGAGCTCTGCGCGAAATCCATGATTGTCCGAAGTACTTTTTATCTTCATTTTCAGGACAAATACGAATTACTTTCGTATTGCCTGAATAAAATCTCAAAAGAATTAGATGAATTGATGGAAACACATGCTCCCAAAGATTTTTTTGTCGTATTGCTGAGTAAATGCCAGGAAAAAGAAAAAGTTTTTTACAATCTCTTTGAAACAGAAATAAACGAAGAATTAATTGAAATGTTTTACCAGTTTTTCAGCCGCTATATTTCTCTGGTATTAGAAGAAAAACTCTCAAAGGGCAGTTTGCTCCCCGGTCCCGTTGAATCCGTAATCGCTTTCTATGTCAGCGGACTTGTCGGAATGACTTTTCGCTGGATTAAAAGCAATTACAAGCAGCCAAAGGAAGTATTAGCTTCCTGCCAGTATCAAATGATGAAAGATCTTTTTTAGGACAGCATGTTGATAAGTGTTTTCATGGTGTGGAGTTCCTATCCGAATTATTTACAAAAAATACAAACTCTATGAATGTCCCTCTCGTCACATACCGAGTTTTTCACACAAATACTGACCGAACAGATTATTCGCTTCCTCCAGAACATAAGTATTTTGACTTCTATTTGTAGGGCATACGAAGTTCTTTTCCTATTCACTTTTCCTATGATTCTTTAGATATGTAGTCCCCCCACTTACCTTTCTCTGTTTTGGAGATACATATTTCCTGGTAACCCCAAGAATAATCGCAGACAGATACAATGCCATCTGGAGCCCCATATATGTCCCGTGAAGTCCATATACGGATTATACCAGTCCAAAATTTTTGCAGTCACACATACCAGACTGCATACGACGCATATATGCAATAAAATTTCTCTTACTCTGTTCATGACAATCCCTCCGTGATAAAAATTCCATCTTCTACTTCATGTTCCGGCTTATAAGGGTGGTTCACCACTTGCTCCTTCATCGTCATAAAAGAACAATGGCCGCCGTCCAGATTATAAGCCGCCTTACAACCCAAATCTTCAAATACTTTTGCCATCTCATCAAGGAACATTCCCCTGGAGCTTTTCTGCCTTCCGTCTACAAGCAGCAGGCAGTAATGCCCCGGCTGGTAGATATCCATCGTCCCGTCCCAGTTTAATACACAGGTTTCTTCCGTTGTCTGTTTATTCCTGTATATCACCCCGTTCCGGATAATGGTTCCATTATTTTCATGACGGTTGTTACTGTAGGAATCTCCGTTTACCGCAAGAACTGACTTCATCCTTGCCGACATATCGGTAAGTTTTTCTGAATATCCCACGCCATAAGTATCCTTCGCAAATGCTGGCCATCACAATCCATACATAACATTGCTGAATGATTGCATATCCTGCGGCAATTCCTACCAAAATGCCTCCTAATATATCGGTTGGATAATGGACGTACAGATACAGTCTTGAAAATGCAATGAGGCACGCAAGGATCAATGCCGGTTTCCACAATTTTCTTTCCCCTGAAAAGTAAAGCGCTGCCACCGCTGCAAAAGAAGCCGCCGTATGTCCTGACGGGAAAGAAAAATCATCCGGTCTTGCGATCAGTAACTGTATCTGTGTGTTCACGTCACACGGACGTATCCGGGCAAATAGATTTTTCAGTATTCCGTTACACACTACAAGTTCTATACACAGCGCAGCCATCATTACCATTCCTGTTTTCCTTGTATCCGGGCCGAATGGCCATAGTGGTATCCCCTTGCGGGGTTTCCTCTTTCCCTGGCCGGATGGCCATAGTGGTATCCCCTTGCGGGGTTTTCTTGTTTTTGGAATCAGCAACAATATCACTGCCAGTACAATCCAAATCATTCCTGCATTTCCTAATTTTGTAATAAAACACATGACCGCATCACCTGCCGGTGTCCGTATATTTTGTATCCAGTCCAAAATCATAAGTTCTATATTACTTCCCATTCCCATCCGTCCCTTCTTCTTTTTCTCCTATAATGGTCGGAATCTGAAAGATCATCAGCATAATACCCAGAAAAACCATAGTTCCCACATTTACATTTCTCATCTCCTCGTATAATAAGTTTGTAAGCAAGAAAACAGCTTGCAGACTTATTCTTTTTTGATTAGACAGAAGGATAATTCTAAACA
>CABIYE010000014.1:16819-70712 GCA_902362865.1 Clostridiaceae bacterium | reverse complement strand
CTGTTTTCTGCCATTTTGTTCACTCCTTATTCTCTAGATTATATCTCAAATCCTTGAGAATGGGGTGTCAACTTTTTTTATACCACATCAAATCGTCTGTCCCTTATCCTCAATATCCTTATGCTCGGTAACTTTCTTCGGCTCGTCTGGATTGCTTAAATCGTACAATTCTTCAAAAGTTACAAGCTGTTTTCCGTTAAAAGAAGTAGCGTCAAAAGTAAAGGCAACTTCTACTTTCATGTTTTCGCTGTCAGCGGTAAAAGTGTAATCACTTTCCACACGCTTTCCATTGATAAGAAGTTCTGCATTTTCTTTTTTCAACATCTGCCAGCCCTTTAACTGATATTTTGTGCCGACTTCTAAGCCCTCTAAAGTAACCGTATCAATGATTGTAACGTCTTTTCCAGCTTCAAGCTCTTTGTTGCCGTCCTTATCGGTAGCAGTCGTATGAATTTTGATGATACGCTCTGTGATAAGTACCGTCTGCCCGTCGTCCTCAATGTCTTTGTGTTCCGCAACTTTTACGGGTTCGTCTGGATTGCTGAAATTATACAATTCTTCAAAGGTAACAAGGTTCTTGCCACCTAAAGCAGACGCATTGAATGTATAGGAAATTTCCACTTTCATTTCCTCATCATCAGCGATAAAGGTATAGTTGTTTTCTACACGTTTCCCGTCAATGATAAGCTCGGTGTTTTCTTCCTTTAACATCTGCCAGCCTTTGAGCTGATATTTTGTGCCTTTTGTAAGTCCGTCCAATTTGACTGTATCAACGATTGTTACCTCTTTTCCTGCAAGGATAGTCTTTTCGCCGTCCTTGCTGGTCGCTGTGGTATGGATAGAGATTTCTTTTTCGTATTCATCAGTCAGCGTCCCTAAATCAACCACAAGGTTATTTCTTGATACCACGATTTCAAAAGGTGGGATAAGTTCAAAGCCTTTGTTACTGTCACAACGCATTTCTTCAATGATATAGGTATCATAAGGTAATGCACCCTTGCTGTCGTCTGGTTCAGAAATCCCAAACCACACACCGTCCTCGCTGGTCTTGCCTGCGTTTGTATTGTGCTTATGAGAAGCCCAGTCAGCAGAAGTGGAGAATTGCCCGTTATCATCAGTTACCACGACATGATTTTCGCCCGTCGTCTTGCTTGTGATCCTAAAAGGAACATCAGCAAGACGCTTGTGTGTGCCTGCACCGATTTTCACGCCCTCAATATCCCCACGCTTAATCTGATTGTAGATAGAATGGGCTTTGTCGGTTAAGTCCACAATTTTTCCATTTTCTGTGATTGTAAAATCAATCGGTTTTGCACCGTCAGTCAAATATCCGTTTGGAGCTTCACTTTCAACGATACGAAACTTTCCATAAGGTAAAAGGTCGGCAGAAGTAGAAGCGACACCCTCAATATCGGTACGAATTGTCTTTACCACTTCATTTTTTTTGTATAGCTTGCCCTCAACCAATACTGCATTATCTTTTAAGGAAATGATGTCAAAGGCAGTATCTTTCAAAGTGGCACTTCCTTGTGGCTTTGTATCGCCCGTTTCTAAATCTCGTTTCTGAATTTTGACACCGCCACGGATAACCTTGTCAGAAACGGAAAACTGGTTACTTCCAGATAATACGGCAAGGTCGCCGTCCTCGGTAATCTGTGTTACATATAAGCCCTTAATCTGTTCGGACTTATCGCCAGCCTGCATATATGCACCGTCAAGTAAGTAGCCATTTGGAGCTTTCGTTTCTTCAACGGTTAGTGTTCCAAGTGGAAAAACGGCTTTACCGTCTTGCATATAGAAGCTGTCGCCAGACACCTTGTATGCGTCCGCTAATTTTGTGATGTAGTGGGTTGTCCCATCGCTGTCTGTTTCAGCGATTGTCTTTGTAACCCATGTACGAGTAGCTTCGGCAGGGAGATTGTCTTTAGTATAGAAGCCTGCATAATACTTCCATGTAAATTCCGCACCTGCTAGAGAAGCGTTTCCTTGCGGATTGTCTTTCTGTGTTTCCATGTCAATCTTGAAAAGCTCAATCAAAGTGTCCGTTACTTTTGGCGTATCAGATACGTTCAATGTCGCTGTCTTTCCAGCTTCAATCTTTAAGGAATATACAGTTTTATCTACTTTATATCCTGCTGGTGCGGATAATTCCTTGATATAGACTGTGCCTGCTTTTACCTCTACAACATCTGTATTTCCGTTTTCATCAGTCGTAAGGGTGGCAAGCTGTTTCGTGCAGTCCTTATCAGAAAAGACACCGTAGATTGCACCAGCGACAGAGTAATTCCCGTTACTGTCTGTAATGCTGGTATTACTGGAAGTCTTTTGTAGTTTCGCATTTCCGACATTCAGTTTCGCCCAGAATTGTCCTAATTCCTGCCCCTCGCCAGAGTAGATATAACCGCCACATTCATAGCGTCCTTTATTCTCTTTGACAAAGGCTTTTGCACCAGAGAAAACTTCGTCCTGTGTTGCCTTTGGAATTTCATCATAAGAAGCTCGCACGTTATCACATTGCCAGCCAAGATGTACGCTCAATCTCTGCCAGACAACACATTGTTCCAACAGATAGACTTGCTTGTAATTCAGTTCCTTGTGAGCTTCGCCATACTGTTTGACATACTCTAAGGATAACGCCACATCTGAAATCTGGTCGGCACTCATGCGTGAGCTTGCGTCAGCTCTGGTCTTGTAACCATTTTTGAAATCTGTATTGATGTCAATACAATAGGCAGTTTCGCCCTCAACTTTCATCATGCCCTCATTGAATGTAGAACCGATAGAACCGTCATTCATTACTTTTTCAATGATACCGACACGCTCTGCACTTTCCGTCCAGTATTGCTTACTTTCTGCATGAACGGGTGTACTCGGTAAAGCAGTAACGACAGTTGCAAGAGCTAAGAAGCCCGTACACAATCGCTTTAATATCTTTTTCATAAGTCTAATGCTCCTTTCGTTTTGAGTAATAAAATAGCCGTCCAATAAGAACGGCTGGAAATAGAAAAGGAACGTCATGTTAGGCGTTCCATAGTCTATGAAATATTAAATTTTTCTTGTTTCAATACTGATGTGCTGTACCATATCTTTGCATATCTAAGAAAACTAGCGTATCAAGGCTCATTCGTTAGTAGTAAATAAGTAGTAAATTGATGTGTTTGTTTCCTTGAAAATGCTGATAGATACTGTGTTTTAGCGGATAATCAGATTTTTATTGTGTTTTTACGTGAAAAAATAATTTTATATTTTTATCCAAAGGATAATACACCAGGATGTACGAAGCAGGCATGTGGCTTTTCTGAGCGTTATCCACAGTTTACTGAGAAGGGAGCTGTTATTCTCGGAGTAAGCAAGGACTCTGTAGCGTCTCACAAGAGATTTGAAGAAAAATACGGACTGGCATTTACGCTATTAGCAGATCCGGAGCGTAAAGTTATTGAAGCATATGATGTCTGGAAAGAAAAGAAAAATTATGGAAAAGTATCTATGGGTGTAGTAAGAACTACATATCTTATTGATGAGCAGGGAATCATTATAAAGGCAAATGATAAAGTCAAGGCGGCAGATGATCCTGAAAATATGCTTAAGGAATTGGCATAATGAAGATTATTTTATCACCTGCAAAAAAGATGATTGTAGATACCGATAACTTAGCACCGGTTGAACTGCCTGTCTATATTGATAAGACAGCAGAAGTATTAAACTGGATGAAAAGCAAATCAAAAGAAGAATTGAAAGCTATATGGAAATGTAATGACAAGATTGCAGAGCAGAACTTTAACAGATTGGAAAATATGGATCTTTATAACAGGCTTACTCCGGCTGTTTTAGCATATGAAGGGATTGCATTTCAATATATGGCACCATCTGTGTTTGAAATCCAGCAGTTTGAGTATTTGCAAAATCATTTAAGAATCTTGTCTGCGTTTTATGGCATTTTAAAACCAATGGATGGTGTGACTCCTTATCGTCTTGAAATGCAGACAAAGGTTGGAATTGGAGATGCAAAAAATCTGTATGAGTACTGGGGAGAATTGTTATACCGCTCAGTAATCGATGACAGTAGGATTATCATTAATCTTGCATCAAAAGAATACTCAAAATGTATAGAAAAGTATCTGACACCACAGGACAGATATATTACGATTGTATTTTGTGAGTTATCCGGAGATAAATTTGTAACAAAAGGTACCTATGCCAAGATGGCTCGTGGTGAAATGGTCAGATTCATAGCGGAAAATAATATTGAAAATCCGGTGGAAATTCAGAAATTTGACAGACTCGGATATTCGTTTAGGCCGGATTTATCTTCAGATTCAGAATATGTATTTGAACGCAAAATAAAATAATAATAATGAGAACTATTACTATTTTTATTGACAACAGGATAATAGTGGTATATAATCCTTATTAAGAACTAATCCTAATAAGGAGGACGAATGACAAGTAGAAGAAATACCATTCAAAAAGATCTTGTAAGAAATACCGTATACGAAATGAGAAGACACGTTACGGCAAATGAAGTGTATGAATTTATAAAAGAAGCATATCCAACAATTGGGAAAGGAACTGTATATAGAAATCTTGATATATTGGTAGAGGAAGGTGCATTAAGAAAGGTTGAAGTTCCGGATGGACCGAACCGATTTGATTTTATATTGAAAAATCATTACCATGTAAGATGTATAAAGTGCGGTGAAATTTTTGATGTGGATATGGATCAAATACCGGATTTGCTGGAAAGAATTCATAACACTCATGGAATTGAATTTGTGGATTATGATATTTCATTTAAAGGCATTTGCCCGAAATGCAGGGAGAAGGTAAAGGAGGAACAGCATGGATAGGAAAGCAATGTATAAGTTGAGTTATGGACTGTTTATATTGACCGCTAAAGAAGCAGAAAAAGATAACGGATGTATCATTAATACAGCTATTCAGGCAGCTTCGGAACCAAACCAGTTAAGTATCTGTGTAAATAAGGCAAATTATACGCATGATATGATTCAAAGAACCGGAAAATTTACTGTATCAGTCTTAAGTCAGAAGGCACAATTTGAATTGTTCAAACATTTTGGCTTCCAATCAGGAAGAGATACTAATAAGTTTGAAGCCTTTGAGCAGTGTGCCAGGGGCACAAATGGTATTTATTATATTACAGAAGGTACAAATGCATACATTTCTGTGACAGTTACTAAAACAGAGGACTTGGGTTCACATACGATGTTTATCGGTGAGATAACCGATATGGAAGTTTTAAGCAATGTTCCTTCAGTAACATATGATTATTATCAGAATAATATTAAGCCTAAGCCACAGGAGGTTGGAAAAACAGAGGACAGTCAGACAATATGGCGTTGCAGAATTTGCGGATATGAATATGTAGGCGAGGAATTACCAGATGACTTTATATGTCCTTTGTGCAAGCACCCGGCATCAGATTTTGAAAAAGTAGTAAAGAAAACGGAGGTAAAAGAGATGGCAGCAAACAAATATGCAGGAACACAGACAGAGAAGAATTTACAGGAGGCATTTGCAGGGGAATCACAGGCAAGAAATAAGTATACATATTTTGCTTCTGTAGCGAAAAAGGAAGGTTACGAGCAGATGTCAGCATTGTTTTTAAAGACTGCAGATAATGAGAAAGAACATGCAAAGATGTGGTTCAAGGAATTAGCAGGAATTGGTGATACAAAGGCAAACCTGGTGGCAGCGGCAGAAGGCGAAAATTATGAGTGGACAGATATGTATGATGGCTTTGCTAAAACGGCTGAGGAAGAAGGATTCCCTGAGCTTGCAGCAAAATTCAGGGCAGTAGGTGAGATTGAGAAGCACCATGAGGAAAGATATCGTGCACTTCTTAAGAATATTGAAACTTCACAGGTATTTGAAAAGAGCGAAGTTAAGGTATGGGAATGCCGTAACTGTGGACATATTGTGGTAGGAACTAAGGCGCCTGAAGTATGTCCGGTATGTAATCATCCACAGAGCTATTTTGAAGTACATGAAGAGAATTATTAAGGAGACAATTGAATTATAAATTTTACACATGGAAGGAGAAAAAGGCATGGAAGTAAGGTATTATATTTGTAAGCATTGTGGAAACATTGTTGAAAAGGTAAAGGATAAGGGTGTACCTGTAATTTGTTGCGGAGAACCTATGCAGGAATTAAAAGCCGGAGTGACAGATGCTGCTGTCGAGAAGCATGTACCTGTATATACGATAGAAGGCAGTCATGTTCATGTCGTGGTCGGAGAGACAAAACATCCAATGCTTGAAGAGCATTTCATTGAGTGGATTACATTAAATACAAACCAGGGAATATACAGAAAACAGTTAAATCCAGGGCAGGAGCCGGTAGCAGATCTTTGTCTTTGCGATGGTGAACAGGTAGAAGAGGTATATGCATATTGTAACCTGCATGGATTATGGAAATGCTAAAAGCATTTATACATATTAAGGTTACAGAACAACACAAATACAACAGTAATATATGCTGTGTATTAATATATTTATAAGGAGGAACAAACTAATGAAATATGTATGTGACGTTTGCGGATGGGAATATGATGAAGAGGAAGGTTATCCTGAAGGTGGTATTGCACCAGGAACAAAGTGGGAGGACGTTCCAGAAGATTTTGAATGCCCATTATGTAATGTTGGAAAAGATCAGTTTTCAGAAGTTGAATAAAATTCTGATTATTTAAATACGGATAGATAAACAAAAACCCTGGTGCGTGTGAGCAACAGGGTTTTTTATTGCGATAGTTTGTGATGATATCACAGAAAATGGTTTACCTTTTGCTTATAATGTAACTACAAACAAAGTAAGGAGGTAGTCTAAATGAGATTAAAAGATAAAGTTGCAATCATTACTGGTGGAAGCCGTGGTATAGGATTTGCTACAGCTGATAAATTCTTGAAGGAAGGTGCTTCAGTTGTGTTGGCAGCAAGTTCACAGGAATCGGCAGATGTTGCTGTAGATAAATTAAAAGAAAAATATCCCAATGCAATAGTTGCTGGAATTAGTCCAAATCTAGCAAGCATGGAGTCTGTCAGAAAGGCTTTTAAAGAGGCAACTGAAAAATATGGATGTGTCGACATACTGGTAAATAATGCAGGGATTTCAGAAAACACCTCATTTATGGATTATACAGAGGAGACTTTTGATAAAGTCATGGATCTAAATGTAAAAGGAGTATTTAATACTACTCGTGTAGCAGCAGAATGTATGGTGGCAAGAGGCAAGGGGGTCATTCTCTCAACTTCTTCCATGGTGAGTATTTCGGGACAGCCAAGTGGGTTTGCTTATCCGGCATCGAAGTTTGCAGTAAACGGATTGACTGTATCATTAGCAAGAGAACTAGGACCTAAAGGTATTCGTGTTAATGCTGTTGCACCTGGAATTACAGAAACTGATATGATGAAGGCCGTGCCAAAGGAAGTTATCGAACCTATGATTGAAAGAATTCCATTGCGTCGTCTTGGACAGCCAGAAGATATTGCCAATGCGTTTGTGTTTCTTGCTTCAGATGAGGCGAGTTACATTACAGGTGTTATATTAAGTGTAGATGGTATGGCAAGAAGTTAAGTTAATGAGGTATGGTGATGTAATCACGGAAAATAAATGAAATTAAGACTATAATAAATCTACAAAAAGAAAAAGATAAGGAGGACTGTAAAATGTCTGCTATTAATATCAATAAAAATAATTTTCAGAACGAAGTACTGAATTCCGATAAACCCGTTCTTTTAGATTTTTGGGCATCTTGGTGTGCGCCTTGCCGTATGGTAGTACCTATTGTAGAGGAGATTGCAAGTGAGCGTAGAGATATTAAAGTTGGAAAGATTAATGTAGATGAAGAGCCTGAACTGGCAAATAAGTTCAGTATTATGAGCATTCCAACTTTAGTGGTTATGAAGAATGGGAAGATTGTACAGCAGGTTTCAGGTGCGAGACCTAAGAATGCGATTTTAGAAATGCTTTAGGGGGGTGTGCTAATGGGATTTTTCGATCTCTTTAAACAGTCGAATATTAATCAAGGCATAGAAGAATATAAAAGGACTGATGATGCAGTTCTGCTGGATGTACGTACACCGCAGGAATATCAGGAAGGACATATACCAGAAAGTAAAAATGTGCCGTTGCAGCAACTTGACAATATTGCTTCTGTAGCGAAGAATAAGGATATTCCACTGTTTGTATACTGTTATTCCGGTTCACGAAGCCGCCAGGCAACTGGGATACTGCAACGAATGGGATATTCTAAAGTAAATAATATCGGTGGCATTGTAGCTTACTCAGGAAAGGTGGAAAAATAAGATGAAGGTAATAATTGTAGGAGGTGTAGCCGGAGGAGCTACAGCTGCAGCAAGAATACGCAGACTGAATGAACATGCTGAAATTACTGTGTTTGAAAGATCCGGATACATATCCTATGCAAATTGTGGACTTCCATATTATATTGGAGACGTGATCACAGACCCGGAAGAACTTACACTACAGACACCAGAGAGTTTTTTTAAACGCTTCCGTATTAACATGAAAATTCATCATGAAGTTATCTCCATACATCCGGAACGTAAAACGGTTTCAGTGAAAAATTTAGAGAATGGTGAGATATTTGAAGAAAACTATGATAAGCTGATCCTCTCTCCAGGTGCAAAGCCAACACAGCCGAGACTTCCCGGAGTAGGTATTGATAAACTTTTTACACTTCGTACTGTAGAAGACACTTTTCGGATAAAGGAATATATAAATAAGAATCATCCAAAATCGGCTGTATTGGCAGGGGGCGGTTTTATTGGTCTGGAACTGGCTGAAAATTTGAGGGGGCTTGGCATGGATGTTACGATTGTCCAGAGGCCTAAGCAGCTGATGAACCCTTTTGACCTGGATATGGCATCCATGATCCATAATGAAATGAGAAAGCATGGGATAAAACTGGTACTGGGCTATACAGTAGAAGGATTTAAAGAAAAAGACAACGGAGTGGAGGTCCTGTTGAAAGATAATCCATCCCTTCAGGCTGATATGGTAGTTCTGGCAATCGGAGTCACACCAGACACAGTATTAGCAAAAGAAGCCGGCCTGGAACTTGGCATCAAGGAAAGTATTGTAGTGAATGACAGAATGGAAACCTCTGTACCGGATATTTATGCTGCAGGTGATGCAGTTCAGGTAAAACATTATGTTACGGGTAATGATGCGCTGATTTCTTTGGCAGGACCAGCCAATAAACAGGGCAGAATCATCGCTGATAATATTTGTGGCGGTGATAGTCGTTACCTGGGCAGTCAGGGAAGCTCCGTTATCAAAGTATTTGATATGACAGCAGCTACTACAGGTATCAATGAAACCAATGCCAAAAAGTCAGGATTAGAGGTAGATACAGTAATTCTTTCTCCTATGAGTCATGCCGGTTACTATCCTGGTGGAAAAGTGATGACCATGAAGGTGGTTTTTGAAAAAGAGACCTATCGTTTGCTTGGCGCTCAGATTATTGGATATGAAGGAGTTGATAAACGTATTGATGTGCTGGCAACAGCAATTCATGCAGGGCTGAAGGCAACCCAGCTGAAGGATTTGGATCTCGCATATGCACCGCCTTATTCCTCTGCCAAAGATCCTGTAAATATGGCAGGATTCATGATAGACAATATAGCAAAAGGTACCTTAAAACAATGGCATCTGGAAGATATGGATAAGATTTCTAGAGATAAAAGTGTTGTGTTGCTGGATGTGAGAACTGTAGGTGAATTTAACAGGGGGCATATGGATGGATTCAAAAACATTCCTGTAGATGAACTAAGGGAACGTATCAATGAAATTGAGAAGGGAAAGCCTGTTTACCTGATATGCCAGAGTGGGCTACGCAGTTATATTGCAAGCCGTATTTTGGAAGGAAATGGATATGAAACATACAACTTTTCAGGTGGATTCCGCTTTTATGATGCAGTGGCTAATGACCATGCACTGATTGAAAGATCATATGCATGTGGTATGGATTATTAGAAATAAATAAAATATTTTTATAGTTTGATTGTAGTATAAAAAGATCCCCCATTTATTAGAATGACTTTCATAATTCTGATAAATGGAGGATTCTTTAGAGAAAAAAACGTTTTATGATCTTTGTAGTGTTTCCAGTCTTTTCGAATCAAGGATTGTTATTTTGCCGCGAGAGAGTCTGACGAGTCCTTCGCCTTGAAAGTATCGAAGCATTCGAGTGATAACTTCCCTGTGGGAACCAAGATGGTTTGCGATAGTTTCGTGAGTGATTTTCAGTTCATTTGTTCCTTCAATGGATGTTTCTTCTAAAAGAAATGAAGCAACACGCTTATCCAAACTCTTCCACATAATCTGTTCAATCAGCCACATGACATCAGAAAAACGGGTAGCCATTAACTCATTGGTATAGTTTGCGACAGGAGCGGATTCTTTCATGATGCCCTTATAGATTTCAGCAGGGATGATCCAAAGGTCAGTATCTTTTTCTGCTTCAATGGTTACTTCAAATTGAATGGATCGTATGATACATGAGGCGGATAAAAGACACATATCCATATCGAACAGACGGTAAAGTGTAATCTCTCGTCCTTCATTTGAAAGTATGTAGGTCCGAAGCTGCCCGGATTTAACCAGTAATAACCCAGTACAGTCCAGGTTTCCATTGTGAATGATCGTTCCTTTTTTTACATTCTGTGTGATTAAATTGTCTGAAATTAGTTTTTTCTGTGCTATGTTTAAGTCATTCCATAGTGGAAAATAATTTTCGAAGTTCATAACAGTTATCTCCTTTACGAACATAGTATATAAACCTGAATTATTCATCCAATAATTGTTGACGGTGCTTCACGCCGTATAGTTACTATGTTTTTGGTACTTTTTGCTTTCATCTAACAAGTGAAGAAAAATCACATAGAAAAAGGACTTCAAATTTGTTAAAATTAAGGTGTCTAATCAAAATAAAAACAAAGGAGAAATCCTTATGTATAGTTTAAACGACACCGCGTTAGAAAGCAACAAGTACTTGAAAATAAATTTTGATGGAGGCAATTTATCCTTCGATGCAGGACTTCTCCTGTTTAAGGAATTCCTGTTCAAGATTGGAGCTGTGAAACTCATCAATCGCATTGTTTATTGGAGTTCTTTAATCTTTATCATAAACTGTTCAGCCGGCTTTGAGAAAACCTGATATTTTTTCCAGATGATTGATAGTTCAGCTTCAACGACTGGCGCCAGAGGGCGAAAACACAGATTGCTGTTTTCGCCCATATTGATTATTTTATCAAGCCCAATCGCATACCCCAGTCCCTCATCTACGAGAAGTGAAGCGTTAAACAATAAATTATAGGTAGCTACGATATTTAGCTGGTCTATGTTACAATTTAGCCAGGAACTAAATTCTCCACTCTGGTTTTTCTGATGGGAGATAATGAGGGGCTTATTCCGCAAATCTTCCGGAGTAATGGTATTCTGATGGGCAAGCTCTGAATCTTTGCGCATTAACACTCCCCAGGTATCTTTGACAGGAATTTTGATGGCATTATATTTGTCAAAATCCACATGCCCAAATACTAATCCGAAATCTATCAGCCCTTTGTCTAATTGTTCTAAAATAAATTCTACATTTCCGCTGGAAATGTGATAATGAATGCCGGGATATCTGCTTTGAATTTCTTTGGCAGCCTTTGCGAGAAGTCTGACGGCATCTGTTTCACCGGCTCCGATATATACATCTCCTGCAATCACGTGATCAGAGAGCGTGATTTCCTTTTCTGTTTTATCAACAAGATTCAAAATTTCTTCTGCACGTTTTTTGAGAATCATGTCCTCTTCTGTTAAGGTGACTTTTCGTGAGCCTTTCGTACCACGAATTAAAAGCTGCTTCCCAAGTTCTTTTTCCATGTTACGAATCTGTGTAGAAAGTATCGGCTGAGATAAGTGCAGAGATTTCGCTGCACGAATGATACTTTGTTCTCTTGCAACTGCAAGAAAATAGTTTAGAACCCGTATTTCCATGTGATGTCCTCCCTTTTGCCAATGTTTTTGAATGAATTTGAAATAAGAATAACAAATGGATTCGTGTTCAGGAACACAAATATAACAGCAATATAGGCTGTGTATTAATATATTTACAAGGAGGAACAACGAATGAAATACGTATGTGATGTTTGCGGATGGGAATATGATGAAGAGGAAGGTTATCCTGAAGGTGGTATTGCACCAGGAACAAAGTGGGAGGATGTTCCGGAAGATTTTGAATGCCCATTATGTAATGTTGGAAAAGATCAGTTTTCAGAAGTTGAATAGAAGCTTAATCATGTGTTAAATATGGATGGATAAATCAAAACCCTGGTGCGTGAGCAACAGGGGTTTTTTATTGGGATATTTTGTGATGATTGGTGGTGCCGATAATCAAGACAAATGCCTATGTGCGCAAGCAGTGTATATAGGCGCTTGTGGTTTGCAGAGTGTTAAGAAAATCGAAATTAGTATAACACTTTTATCCTCTGTATTTTGATGGGGTAAATCCATAATACCTTTTGAATATTTCAATCAATCTACTGGGGTTGGAGTATCCAACAATTTTTGAAATTTCCGCAATGGTGAGGTCAGTTTGAATAAGCATGTGCTCGGCTACAGAGATCCTTTTCCGCTGAATGTATTCAGTAATGGACATATTATAAACTGACTTAAATAGCTTTTTCATCTTGCTTTCACTCATACATGCAATGGTGGAAAGCGTTTGTAACGTAATATTAAAACTGTAATGTTCGTCCATGTAATGCGTTAGTTCATCTAATGCCTGCAAATCTGTTTTGCTAATGGATTGGCCATTCTCTTCATTTAGTCTGTTTTCTTTCAAATAAGAAGCAAGAAAAGAGATGATTTCATATATTTTTGCTTCTACTGTAATTCTGGACGCTTTCATGGAAAGCAGATACTCATATAGGCTTTGCATAGCACGATTGACATTTGGTAAATAGAATTTTCCTTTTTCTTTGAAAAAATCAGAAAAGTTCACCTCAAGATCACCGGAAATTTCCTGGAGATACTGATCAATAAATTCCTGGTCAAACTGCACAGTAATACATCTTAATGGAATCTGAGGATGATAAATAGCTTTGTACTTTTCAGATGGTTCATAGCAGCGTAATGTATTCGGAGAAACAATTTGATACGGATAGAATTCATCTCCTGCGCCACTAATATAGAGAGCAAGTACATATCCAGACCCAATATGTTCTCCGACCATGGTTTCCTGGTTAAATCGAATATCTGTCACTGTGATGATGAAATCGTAGTGAACCTCATTCGTCCATTGAAATCCGGTTCCATATTTTGGGTTGATCTTATAATATGTTCCGTACTCTATTGGATTCTTTATTGATTCAATAAAGAAATCATCTCGTTTAACTTCTATCATTGGCTCCTCCAAAAGATACCTCGGTTAGATTTATTAGTACCTTGATTAGACTTTATATCTGTTTTGTTCTTTACAGTTAGCTAGAACTAATTATAATGAAAGATGTGATGCATGTCAAACCGTTTTTTAAGCAAAAAGGAGATGTAGATTTGAAGTCAATGCGCAGTTTATATAAAAAACTATTTCAATATGTCCCAGATAAAAAAAATTGGGCATATTCTTCTATGGCGCTATCTGCCGCTGCCGTCTGCTCCTATATGGGAGCATATTGGTTTCTTTGGCAAGCCATTGTGTCTATTCTGGTTATTCCTACATATGAGAAGGCCATGTATGATGCAATTATTGTAGTCGTACTTATGATTTTACGAGGCGTTCTCAACATTGCATCGGCAACGTGTTCCCACTATTTAGGCTTCCGTCTTGAAACAAACTTAAGAAAAAATGGGCTTCATAAATTGTTGGATGCATCTTCTTCCTTTTTTGACCATAACAGCTCTGGAGAGATTCGAAAAATTATTGATGATAACGCTGCAGAAACACACAAAACAGTGGCCCATTTGATTCCAGACAATATCACTGCTGTTATGACACCAGTGTTAATGTTTGTGTTGATGTTTGCAATTGACTACCGCCTTGGTATTCTCTTGACCCTTACAACTGTGATTGGTGTTCTTCAGTATCGTAAAATGTCCGATGGTACTGAATTTCTGTCTGGCTATTCAGCGGCACTTCAAAAGATGAGTGCAGCAACAGTAGAATATGTCAGAGGAATGCAGATCATAAAAATCTTCGGTGTAACTGTACAGTATTACAAAACTCTGATTGACTCGATCAAGGAGTACAAACAGTACGTTTATCAGTATAGCCTCAGTTGTAAGAATCCCTATGTTGGATTCCAGGTTCTGTTCAACGTGTTTTATGCTTTTGCCGTACCAGCCGCAGTTATACTCATCAGCTATGGAGAACCTGCCATGCTGATCCTGGCAAAGATTGTTTTTTTTGCTGTATTCTCCGGAGCTGTATTTACTTCTTTCACATCGATTATGTTTACGGGGCAGGATAACTTTGGCGCACAAAATACGCTGAATCAGCTTGATGAGCTGACTGCTTCAATGGATCAGGCAAAGATTCCGCATGGAAGCGAAGAGAACTTCCCAAATTTCGATATCGAATTTCGTCATGTTGACTTTAAATATGATGACACCTTCGTGCTGAAGAATTTTAACCTGACACTGCATCAGAATAGAACTTATGCGCTTATCGGGTCTTCCGGCGGAGGCAAATCTACCATTGCAAAGCTGATTTCAGGATTTTATCCTGTTGATGGCGGCGAGATTCTGATTGGTGGAAAGAACATTCAGAGTTATTCTGAAAAAGCTCTCATTCAAAACATAGCATTTGTCTTCCAGCACAGTCAATTACTGAAGACCTCAATTTACGAAAATGTCCGAATCGGAAATCCTCAGGCAACACGGCAGCAGATTATGGATGCACTTAACGCAGCGAACTGCACATCTATCCTTGACAAATTTCCCCAAAGGGAGATGACTGTCATAGGGGCAAAGGGCGTATACCTTTCCGGTGGTGAGGTGCAGAGGATTGCTATTGCAAGGGCTATTTTAAAGAATGCGAATATCGTCATTATGGATGAGGCTTCTGCAGCTGCAGATCCGGAAAATGAATACGAGTTGCAGCAGGCTTTCCAAAAACTGATGAGGGGCAAAACAGTTATCATGATTGCACACAGGCTGTCCTCTATTCAGAATGTAGACCAGATCCTGTTTGTCCAGAATGGAAAAGTTGTGGAACAAGGAACCCACAATGAGCTGATGGCCTACAATGGGCGTTATAAGGATTTTCAGGATGTATACTACAAGGCAAATCAGTGGAGGTTGGCGTGATGAAGACATATCTAAAAAAATTTTTCCAGCTTAGTGATTCGGGTGTGAAAGGCCTTGCAAAATCAATCTGGTCATTCTTTCTCTATTATGTTTCTTTTGTACCGCCGATGATCTGTGTTTTTGTGTTTGCAGACAGGCTGCTGAATGGAAACACCGGGAAACCGGTGGCATATCTCCTGTTTATGATGGTAGCGACCCTGCTGATGTACTTAGTTATTAACTATAACTATAAAACGACCTATGATGAAACCTACCAAGAATCTGCGAATTTAAGAATTGATCTGGCGGAACAGCTTTCCAAGCTGCCCCTATCCTATTTTTCAAAGCACAATTTGTCTGACCTTGCTCAGACAATCATGGCAGATGTGGCTTCGATTGAGCATGCTTTTGCGAACGCAGTGGCTAATTTCATTGGGTTTTCAATTTACTTTTTGGTTATCAGCGCAGCACTTCTAATCATGAATTGGAAATTAGGGCTCTGTGTATTGCTTCCCGTTCTTGCTTCTGCTTCGGTTCTTTTCCTGACAAAGAAACTGCAGGTCAGAGATGTAAATAAACATTATGATAAATTGAGAGATATTTCCGAAAGCTTTCAAAATGCAATTGAACTAAATCAGGAAATTAAAAGCTATGGCTTGAAAGAAAAGGTAGAAGCTCAAATGGACCAGCAGTTGGATGAGTCAGAAAATCTTCAGTGGAAAGCTCAGATCACCCAGACGATTCCTGTTACAATCGGCCAGACTTTATCTATTCTTCCTATTGGAATCACGGCGACTGTTGGCCTTTCGATGCTTGCCTCCGGTCAGGTAAGTGTCCTGATTCTTCTGGGCTATATTATTATGGCAGCAAAACTCAGCGGGGCCATGGGTGGTGTTTTGCTCTATCTGACTGAAATCTTTTATTTGGATGCAAGGATCGCACGGATTGGTGAAATCAAGAATCATGAACTTCAGGGTGGAGAAAAAGAAGTCCTTTCAGATTTCAATGTAGAAATAAAGGACGTTTGTTTTTCCTACCAGAAAGACACCCAGGTGATTCGCCATGCATCCTTTACAGCGGAGCAAGGACAGGTAACCGCATTGGTCGGTCCCAGTGGTTGCGGAAAAACAACAATGCTTAAGCTCATCAGCAGACTATATGATGCAGATTCCGGTACCGTTCAAATTGGAGGAACTGACATACGAGAAATTCACACTGACAGCTTGTTCAAGTATGTTTCCATTGTTTTTCAGGAAGTCATTCTATTCAATACTTCTATTATGGAAAATATTCGCCTCGGACGGCTGGATGCTTCTGACGAAGAAGTGATACGAGCTTCAAAACTGGCCGGATGTAATGAGTTTGTCAACCGTCTGCCAGACACTTACCAGACAATAATCGGGGAAAATGGAGCCAAACTCTCCGGAGGAGAACGTCAGCGGCTGTCTATTGCCAGGGCAATCCTGAAGGATGCCCCGATTATCATTTTGGATGAGATTGCCGCATCGTTAGATGTGGAAACAGAAGTCCAGATACAGACTGGATTAAATCATTTGATTCAAGGCAAGACCGTGATTGTTATTTCACACAGACTAAAGTCTATTGAAAATGCAGATAAGATCGTCGTTATGAAAGCAGGTACGGTAGAAGCCTGCGGAAAGCATGCTCATCTGCTGAAACAGTCGCCCACATATAGAAAGATGATTGAAAAGTCCAATCTGGCAGAGAAATTTAACTACTAAGCAGGTTACCTTTCAGATGCAGGCCGCACTGAAGGGTAACTTAAAGACATTTGGTTAACTATGTATAACTGATTGCCAGCGTGAGGAGGTGCATTATTTGAAGAAATATATTGGAAAAAGGATCATTAGCTTCCTCATTGTGCTGGTAGGAGTCAGCGTCCTGAGTTTTTTGTTGATTGCTTGGTCCGGAAAAGATCCTGCAGAAATTATTGCACACCGAGGCGTATCCAATCCTACGCCGGAACAGATTGAGATGATTCGGGTGGAAATGGGATTGGATCAACCTCTCCCTGTGCGATATATTCAGTGGCTTTCCGGAATGTTTACAGGAGAACTTGGGACTTCTTTGACCACTCATCAACCGATTGTAAAGGATCTGCACAAGTATCTGGCTACGACCACATCTCTTGTAGGGATGGCCATTCTATGGATTATCGTACTCACCGTTCCTATCAGTTTGCTCTGCGCCAGAAAGCGGAACCGCCTTTTCGATCAGGTTACCAGAGGCATTACTATCTGCGGTATTTGTGTGCCAACTTTCTGGCTGGGATTCCTTCTTCTC
Source organism: Clostridiaceae bacterium (assembly GCA_902362865.1). Classification (GTDB taxonomy): domain Bacteria; phylum Bacillota; class Clostridia; order Lachnospirales; family Lachnospiraceae; genus Claveliimonas; species Claveliimonas acetigenes. Next base: position 53,094 of record CABIYE010000014.1, on the reverse strand, counting down.
CTGTTCTTTGCGGTTCATCTGAAATGGTTCAGTGTATTACCAAGTCCAGGTTGGAAAGGCTTTTTGCTACCTTCATTTGCTCTGGCAGTTCCTAGTTCGTGTTCGCTCATCCGAATTATGCGTTCCTCTCTTCTGGCTGAATTATCTTCTGATTATGTTCGGTTTGCAAAAGCCCGTGGATTATCTGCCAACAGGATTCTGGTATGCCACATTCTACGAAATGCCCTACCGCCTGTTGTTACAATTTTCTTTCAGCAATTCGGCTTTCTAATTGCCGGAGGGGCTGTAGTCGAAAGTGTTTTTTCAATCAAGGGAATCGGAACTTATCTGGTGGACAGTGTGGTTGCAGCAGATACGATTTCAGTTTCTACCTGTATAGTCGTCATTGCAGCAATTTTTGTTGTCGCAAATTTCATGGCAGACATAATCAACCGTCTGCTTTGTCCATGGATGGGGAGGGAAGAAAATGATACATAAGCTACTCAAAAGGCCGCAGGCAATCATCGGTCTGTGCCTGATTGCTATTGTGATTGTGATTGCGATTGCAGCACCTGCTTTTTCGCCTCACGACCCTGAATTGGTGAATTTATCGCAAAAGTATGCACAGCCTGACGCAGAATACCCTCTTGGAACAGATCAACTGGGCAGGTGTACCTTATCAAGGCTGCTGTATGGAGCCAGATACTCCATCGGGATCAGTTTACCTGTGCTGTTGATTTTGTCTGTGATTGGTCTGATTGTCGGTACTTTTAGTGCCTGCGCTGGAGAAAAAGCAGACCATTTCATTACTATACTCTGTGATGTGTTTATTGCTTTTCCTTCTCTTATCATCGCCATTGCCGTCATAGGTGTTCTGGGAAATGGACTCCAGAATATTGCTGTTTCTGTTGTGATAGCGACCTGGGCTTGGTTTGTTCGTGTTGTCAGATCTTATTCCGTTCAAGAAATGGGAAAAGATTATATCTTGGCAGCTCGGATTTCTGGGTGCAATACAGGAAAGCTGGTCTTCAGACATCTGATCCCTAACATTCTGCCACAGTTTCTTGTGTATGTTTCCACTGGTGTCGCTTCTTCCATCATTATGGTTTCCAGCTTTGCTTTTCTCGGACTTGGCCTTCCCTCCGGCACACCGGAATGGGGTGCCATGTTAAATGATGCCAGGACAGCGCTTTACTCTCATCCGGAATTGCTGATCTATCCAGGCTTGTGCATCTTCGTAACGGCAGCAGGCTTCAATTTGTTTGGAGAAGCACTCCGTGATATTCTGACGCCAGAGGAGGACAACATATGATGTCATCACTTATAATCGATTATTTAAGCATTAAACTTCGGTCAGGCACCGATAACTTTGTTTCTGAAATATCCTTTGCAATAAAAGAAGGAGAGTCTTTAATCTTGTTAGGTCAATCAGGCAGCGGCAAAACAATGACCTGTAGTGCGGTGCTAAACTTATTGGACCCTAAAAAATTTGAGGTGTCGGGTTCCGTTTTCTTCGGCGAAACGGATCTTTTGAATTCATCAGAAAAGCAGAGACGAGGAATATACGGAAACCAGATTGTTTATATCCCGCAAAATCCAATGACTGCATTAGACCCTTCTATGCGTATTGGTAGACAGATGGATGAAACTCTGCGGCTTCATTCGGACAAATCCCGCCAGCAGCGTTACAACTATATTCTGCAGTTTCTGCATGATGTAGGGTTAGATGACCCTGACAGGGTATACAGAGCATACCCCCATATGCTTTCCGGGGGAATGTTGCAGCGTGTCATTATCGCAATGGCTATGATGCTTGATGCAAAATTTGTGCTTGCCGATGAGCCGACGACTGCTTTGGATGTGATTCACAGAAATGGAATCATAGATTTATTTTCGCAGATGAAAGCAAATGGAGTTGGGATTCTTATGGTAACTCATGATTTCGCAACAGCTCTTCAATTAGGTGGAAGCATGTTGGTGATGAAAGAGGGAAAAATTATAGAATCCGGTGAAGTTCAATCTGTCTTCGACCACACCACAGAACCTTATACAAGGTCACTGATTGAAGCTTACTCCCTTTCCTGCGTTTTCACGAAAGGGGCGGAATCATGATTAAAGTCAACAACCTATCAAAAGAATTTCACGAACAAGGCACAAGAAACGAGCTTCTGGCCGTTGATCATGTAGATTTTACTATTCAGGATGGTTCATTTTGCGCTTTGGTAGGAGAAAGCGGATCTGGGAAAAGCACTTTGGCTCAGCTTATGTGCGGTCTGCTGGCCCCATCTTCTGGAGAGGTACTGTTTGAGGGAAAAAACATTGCCCTCTGCCGGGGCAAACAAAAGCAGGTACTGCGATCTAAAATACAGCTGATTCTTCAGGATGGCAAGGGAGCAATGGACCCTCGCTTTACGGTATACCAAATCATTGCAGAGCCAATTCGCAATTTCAGAAAACTCACCAAAAAGAAAGAAGAACGAGAAATCAATGATCTTCTTACCATGATGGAGCTTCCCGAAGAGATCAAGCTGCGAAAAGCTCATGAGCTGTCCGGCGGACAACAAAAACGTGTATGTATTGCAAGAGCGTTGGCTGCTCAACCGGATGTATTGATTTTTGATGAAGCAGTCAGTGGGCTGGATGTCCTGGTTCGTAAACATATTCTTGATTTGCTGAAGCGACTCCATCAGGAGCGAAAAATGACTTGCTTTTTCATTACCCATGACCTGGATATTGCGCTATATCTTGCAGACCGTGTGATGGTGATGCGTTGCGGTAAGATTATCGAAGATCGTACATTTCACGGTTCAACAGACTGCTTTACACATCCGTATACAAAGCTTCTGCTGCATTCTATTGCTCCATATCTGGGCCAAACCATTCAATAAATATGTATACCCTGCTGAAAAGCATGATATAAAAACAAATAAAGGAGATTTTGCACATGAAACTGAAAAAACTTTTAGCTTTCGGACTCGCACTTGTGATGTGCCTTGCTATGGCAGCTTGCGGCACAAACCCTGACGAGAATCCGGAGCAATCCACCACAAAGACCGATGCAGAGCCGGTATCAATCACTGTCACCGAGAATTGGGACTTTTCCGTAGGCTTCTATCCTGTTATCACGCCTATGGTATCCAGCACTTATGGTGCCGGATTCTGGAGTCGTAATTTTTACAACACTCTGGTAAGCTATGATGATAACGGGAAGATCCAGGGCGAGTTGGCTGAAACCTGGGAAATCAGTGATGACGGCAAGACTTACACCTTCCATCTGCGTGATGGTGTCAAATTTTCTGACGGTACTCCTCTGACTTCCGAGGCAGTAAAGATGACCCTTGAAGCAGTAGTAACCCATCTGGGTCCCCAGAATGGTGCCTTCGGTAAGCTTACTACTTTGTTTGACAAGCTGGAAACCCCGGATGAAAAAACCTTTGTAATGACTTTGAAGACCCCTTATTACGCTGCTCTTGACAATCTGACCATGGCGCTGCCTCTTGGTATTGTGAATCCCGCAGCCTTTGAAGGTGGCGTAGAAAAGGCTTACGAGAATTGCGTGAGTGCAACTATGGGTACTGGTCCCTATATGTTTGACCGGGTTGAGGGGGACACTTATACCTTTATCCGCAATCCCTACTACTGGGACGAAGCTCCTGAAGTGGATGAGTTCAAGGTTAAAGTGATTCCTGATAATGCTGCAAAAATTCTTGCTCTGCGCAACGGTGAAATCGATGCAATTCTCGGCTCCAGCAGACTTAGCGCAGAAGGATACACGGAGATTTCCCAGGATACCGCTTTCGGTCATGCCATGGATGACAGCACCAACCAAACCCGTTATCTGGGTATGAACCTGAATAAGGCTCCCTTTAATGATCCTCTTGTAAGGGAAGCAGTATCCTACGCTGTTAATCAGCAGGAGTTGGAAACCTCTGTTTTCGATGGCCTGGAGACCGCTGCCGAAACCCTCTTTACGAATGAAAAGCCCAACTGCGGTGTGGAGGTTAAGACCTATCCTACTGACATGGAAAAGGCAAAGCAGCTCATGAAGGAAGCCGGCTATGAGGATACCAATGATGATGGTATCCTGGAGAAGGACGGAACTTCTCTCGCCATTCATTTCAACTATTCTCAGAGCCTTGCAAGTGTTGACAATGCAGTTCTTTCTATTGCAGCTTCTCTTAAAGAACTCGGCTTCGATGTTACTATTGATGCAGTAGACATGAACACCTGGTATGGAGCCTTGATGGCTGGCGAATATGATCTGACCTTCTACAATACTGCTGGCGGTTCCTTTGACCCTGCAACGGATATGAGTAATATGGCTCCTGGCGCTATGGGTGATCCGATCCTCTGCCAGTTCTCTGCTTTCTTTGAGAATCCTGAAATTTTCGCAGAATTGGACTCCACTTCTGATTCTCAGCGTGTGCAGGAAATCTATGGAATGATTCTGAATGGTATTGCAGATCAGAATCTTCTGGTGCCTGTAATCGGCACTCACGATCTGGCTCTGTGGAATACTGATAAGATAACTGGTTATGACTTCTACACAGATGCCAGCTATGTAGACATTGCATCTGTTCATGTGAAATAATGTCCAGCGGTGTGGCTGAGGCGGCTGCAAAAGAAAGACTTCATTCTTCCGGAGAATACTATCTAAAAGCCATATTTATTCTTGAAGCTGAATACTGAACTTTTTACACTGAAATATGTACGATTCTAATAATGACATGAACTTATGGGAACGTATTGCGGATACTTTGTGAACTTTATCCTGATACAATGATTATGCTGATGAAAGAAGGCATAGATAACTGAATACAAGAAAGAGACGAAAGCCTCAGTAGTTAAGAAAAAACTACTGGGGCTTTTTTTCGTGCCTGAATTTCTCAGCCAATAACTGCGGGTATGTCCCGGCAGGATAAAGGCGGAGCAGGCATGATTATAAACAGAGGTCCGCCTTCTGGATTTGAAACGAGCAACAAGATTTCAAATTCAGGAGGAACGGACATGTATATTGAACATCCATATTTTTATGAAGGAAAGTATTACGCAAATATTGATGGAGAAATGATCGAGGTTACAAAAGAAGTTGCGTATGCGATGAACAATTTTTACAGAAGCAGTAAGGCAAAAAAAGTTGAGATTAAGAACGAACTGGGTGAGGTCGTGGATAAGATGCTGCGGGAGGTACCTTACAGCAGTCAGTCCATTGATGGAGAAGGCTTCATGATTGAGGATTTTCCAGATCTGAACTGTGATGTGGAGCACTGTGTACTGACAAAAATGGAACAGCAGGATATTCACAAAGTGATCAATCAGCTGAACTCAGAGGAACGCATGATTATTTATGGCATTTTTTTTGAAAACAAGACACAGACACAGATGGCGGAGATTATGGGGATTTCCAGACAGATGCTGTCATACAAGCTGAAATCCACTCTTAATAAGATGCGTGAAATGTATATGAATAAATTTTTTTAAAAATTTTTCAAAATCTTTTGCATCTGCCAAAGTCATTTGACTTTAGTAATTAGAGGAAGTTAAAGGACTTCCTAAAATGAACCATGATAACTGAATATTCAATAATAACTGATGTGACATTTCATACAGTGAGCACGAGGAAGATGCCGCTATAGGATTATAAGACAAAACAAAGATTTTAGTTCAGTCCGTAATGCTGCGAAAAAGCACTGACCGAAGCCAGCTGGCAGGCTGGTGATGCGATGACATGTATGAGATGCGATACACTTGCAGACCCTGAGAAGTCTGTAACTGGTAAACCTATGAACTGCTGGAGCCTAGAAACGAGAGTTTCCGGGTTGTGGTCCGGAGCGTGCATCCGGGCAGGTTATTATTCCCTTCCTGCATATGCGGGAGTAATGATTCGGGGTATCGAGGATAAATAGAATCGAGCGAGCACTGTTTAATAATCAAATTGGCTATAGAGGTTATGCGGCAGAGCTTTCCTTATAGGAAAGAAACTCTGCCGTATTCCTGTGGAGCCAATATAGCGCTATGGATGCTTTACAAATAAAAATAATAGATTGGAGAGAGGACAAATGACAATCCGCAGAGGAGATATTTTATGGGCAGATCTCGGTATGTTTCCTACAACATCTGTTCAGAGTGGTGTAAGACCGGTGATCGTAGTGAGCAATAATAAAGCCAATACATACAGTTCAGTCATAACGGTAGTTCCGCTGACATCAAGAATATATAAGAAACGGTATTTGCCAACACATGTATTTATCAGTAAATATGATATGACGGGAATCCGAAAAGGAAGTTTGGCACTGGCTGAACAGGTTATGAGCATTTCTACGAAATGTATTATTGAGAAATGCGGAAGAGTGAACAAGTGGAGCCTGGATCGGGTACTGAAAGCAGTACGGATTCAGATGGGAATGGAAGGAGAAGGGCATGACTGCGGAAGAATATAGAAACTATCTGGAAACGGATTTTGATGATGTGGATCTGAAGGAATTGAAGGATATCCGAAAAATAAGGATTGACCGGAATCAGACGAAGGAAAAAAGAATAGCTCAATATCTCAGACAGGTGGGAAATCCCTATCTTGTCTGTATAGGAAATGTAAAAGTGAAAATAAGGTTTGCAAACAATGGAGTATCTTTTGAAGATGCATTTGAGGAACTTTTGCTTTCTGTATAAAAAGTGATGGTAAAATCTGAAGAGTTATGTTAATATGGAGACGAGGAATTCAGGACTCCTCATTCATATCAGGACAAAATAGACTCACCCTCTGGGTTTTACCAATGTTGATGGAAAGGTAAAACTAAGGAGGATGAAGATGAATCAAATTAACAATTCAAAGAAAATCTATCATGCAGCCATTTATGTTCGTTTATCGAAAGAAGATGGCGATGTTGCTACTGCTGGAAAGCGTGAAAGCAACAGTATCTCAAATCAGAAAGATCTGATAAAAAATTTCCTAAAAGATAAAAAGGATATAGTTGTTGTATCAGAACGGGTGGATGACGGTTACAGCGGTTCTAATTTTGAACGTCCTGCATTTCAGATGATGCTGGAAGATATCAAAAAAGGAATTGTGGATTGTGTCGTTGTAAAAGACCTTTCCCGTTTTGGACGTGAGTATATTGATGCCGGAAAATATATCGAAAGATTATTTCCGGCACTTGGCGTGCGGTTTATTGCGGTCAATGATTATTATGACAGCCTGGAAGGGAAAAGTCAGGCAGACGAAATCGTAATTCCCTTCAAGAATCTCATTAACGATGCATATTGCCGTGACATTTCTATCAAAATAAGAAGCCACCTGGAAGTAAAGAGAAAAAATGGGGAATATATTGGAGCGTTTACACCGTATGGATACCAGAAAGATTCAGATAATAAAAACAAACTGGTGATAGATGTATATGCGGCAGGTATCGTCAAAGAAATTTACCGCATGAAATTATCAGGTATGAGTCAGACAGCAATTGCCAATGCATTGAACAAACAGGGTGTTCTTTCACCAATGGAATACAAGCACAGTCTTGGAATAAGGATTCAGGATAATTTTAAAACACACGAACAGGCAGAATGGAGCGCCATGTCGGTAAAAAGAATCCTTGAAAATGAAGTATACACTGGAACTCTGGTGCAGGGAAAAAGAACAACACCAAACCATAAAGTAAAAAAATTGATGAAAAAGCCGGAGACAGATTGGGTTAGAATTGAAAAAAACCATGAGGCTATCGTATCAGAACGAGAATTTGCACTGGTGCAGAGATTATTAGGGATAGATACAAGGACTTCTCCGAACGAGGAAAAGGTATATCCATTATCTGGACTTGTGGTTTGTGGAGACTGTGGGGCAATGATGATCAAACGGGATGTTCCGGCAGGAGGAAAGGTATACGCTTACTATATCTGTTCCAGACATGCGGCTACGAAAGCGTGTGCAGCACACAGAATACCAATGGGTAAACTAGAAGAAACAGTATTGGAACTGGTAAAAATCCATATTGAAAATATCCTTGATATGAAAAAAATCATGGATTTTATCCATGAAGTACCATTTCAAGAATTGGATATAAAAGAACTGGAAATTAGAAAAGAAGCAAAAGAAAAAGAAGCCGTGCGATGCCGGGAGTTAAGAGATTATCTATATGAGGATTTCCGTGAAGGAATCATTTCAAAAGAAGATTATAAAGAGCTTCATGACGGGTACACAGAAAAACGGAAAAAAGCCGAGGAAGCAGTCCGAAGTATTGATCAACAGATCAGTGAAGTCCTGGAATCAAAAAGTGATAAATATCATTGGCTGGATTATTTTGCCGAGCATCAGAATATACAGGAACTTACAAGAACTGTTGCTGTTGAACTGATTGACCAGATATTAGTATATGACAAAAAACATATTGAAGTCAGATTTAATTTTGATGATTGTTATCAATCTCTGTTACGGCAGATACAGTCGGTGGGCTGCGATGTCAGCACAGGTATGGACGGAAGAATAGAAATTCAAAAGAGGGAGGTCGTATAAATGGCTCGAAAATCAAGAAAAGTAGATTATGTGAATGTTGGAAATAAAGAAAATTTGGTTACAGAAGCTGAAAACCAGTGTGAAAAAGTTTCACATGCAGCCCTTTATGCAAGGCTTTCCTATGAGAGTGAAAAGAACAGAGAAAGAAATACGATAGAAACGCAGATGGTTCTGCTTCATAATTTCGTAAAAGAACAGAAAGATATCGTGGTTGCAAAGGAATATTATGATATATCTAAAACCGGAACTAATTTTGAGAGAGATGGTTTTAATGAGATGATGCAGGACATCAAAGAGGGAAATATTGACTGTGTTATTGTTAAAGATCTTTCTAGACTTGGAAGAAATTATGTAGAGGCAGGAAGCTATATTGAAAGAGTGTTCCCATTCTTTAATGTGCGTTTTATTTCGGTGAATGATCATTATGATTCGTTCAGAGATGACATAAGCCTGCTGATCAGCATGTCAAACGTGTATAATGAGTTTTATTCCAGAGATTTGGCAAAGAAAATAAGAAGTTCATACCGGACGAGCTGGGCAAATGGCGAATTTCCTTCCGGTCAGATGGCTTATGGTTATGAAAAAGACAAGGATAATCCTCATCAGCTGATTCCAGATCCGGTAGCAGCACCAGTGGTGAAAAAGATATTTCAGTATTTTATTGATGGAATGACTTATGCAGAGATTGCCCGGAAATTAAATGCGGATGGGTATCTCTGCCCGAAAGCCTACAAGCTGGATAAAGCAGGAAAAGCAAATGAAAAGTCAGTGACATGGACATGGAGTGGAGGAACAGTCCATAAAATCCTTGAGAATCAATATTATGCCGGTGATAGTGTGCATAATCAGTTTACCAATGATTCCTGGGCAGCACAGAGACAGAAAATGAATCAGAAAGAAGAATGGATCATTATCAAAAATACCCATGAGGCACTTGTGAGCAGAAAGGATTTTGATGAGGTACAGGAAAAGATTGGTCATATCGTAAAACGGGTTAATGAAGCTCGTAAATCAAATGGCAATAATGTAAGAGACTTCAACTTTTTCAAGCAGAAAATTGTATGTGCAGACTGTGGAAAAACCATGTATTTATATGGGAAAACAAAAGGCAATCATCGTAGGTTTTACTGTGGAAATAATAAGCTCCACGGGAAGTGTACGCCACATTCTATCACTGATTTGGAAGTGAATGATTATGTACTGCGTGTGATACGTGCACATATCAATGTATATGTTGAAAATGTAGATTTGATTCGGCGGTTGAATCAAAGACAGGAAAGCATTAAAAAATATGATGTGTTTAACAGGGAAATCAAGAAATGCCGGAAAGAACTGGAAAAAGTGGCAGTACACCGGGAAAGATTGTTTGAGGATTATGTGTGCCGTATTATTGATGCAGAGCAGTATGAAACATTTTCAAAGCAGGATGCGGAAACAGAAAAAGAGATCCAGAATAACATGGAGATTTTATTAAAGCATCAGGTTGGATATGAAAAAAATTTTCAAACAGAGGAAGAATGGGAAACATTGATCAATAAATACCGCAATACGAGAACGCTGACAAAGGAAATGGTCAATGCTTTTGTAGAAAAAATCGAAATACATGAAAGCGGTTCTATTACGGTACGTTTGGTGTATGATGATATGTTGGAAGAATTAAGAAAATATGCAAAAGAACGGGAGGCTGAGTTATGCCAGTAACAGAATGTATCGCTGTTTATATCAGACTTTCGTCGGAGGATAATGATGTAGATGGCAGTATAAAAGCCGAAAGTAACAGTGTCAGCGCACAGAGAATGCTGATAAACGAATTTATCAAAAAACAGGACGAATTTACTAACTGTCCAGTAGTTGAATATGTAGACGATGGGTACAGTGGTACAAACTTTAACCGTCCTGGCTTTCAGAGGATGATGGAAGATGCAAAAGCAGGACGTATAAAAAGTATTGTTATAAAGGACTTTTCAAGATTTGGAAGAGATTATCTGGAAGTGGGGAATTATCTGGAAAAAATCCTGCCAGTCCTTGGTATTCGAATTATCTCAATTAACGATGGCTTTGACAGTATCAATTCCTCTGGCTTTACTGGAGGAATGAGTGTAGCGTTAAAAAATATGCTGAATGCAATGTACAGCAGAGATTTGTCCAGAAAAGTTCGTTCTGCTATGAAAACACATGCTAAAAACGGTGAATATATGCCGGCTTTTCCCAAATATGGATATATTAAAGATCCAGAAGATAAGCATCATCTGGTTATAGACCCAGAAGCGGCTGAAATAGTAAAACTGATATTCACAATGGCGGCAGATGGGAAAACAAAAGGACAGATAGCAAAATATCTGAACGAAACCCATGTGCTTACATGCCGGGAGTATATGTGCAGAAAAGGTATGAAAATGCACAGAGAAAACGAAAAAGAAAAGAAACTCTGGTCAGTTACAACAATCTCAGATATGCTCAAAAATGAAGTGTATCTTGGAAAAATTATTTGGAATAAAAAGAGAGTGGCAAGAACAGGAAGCAATAAATTGGTTTCCAATGATAAAGAGGAGTGGATTGTTGTAGAAAATGCACATGAACCAATTATATCCGATGAATTATTCCGGAAAGCAAATGAGAAAGCGTTTACTAACCAGAAAAGAGTTCTTACAAAAAGAGGAGTAGCCTGCCCTATTTTCTTTTGTCCGACCTGTGGAAGAAGACTTGGTTTTACCAGCAGAGAGACTGGGTATCGCTGTATGCAGGCACATATCAGCGGTCTTAGTGGGTGTGCGGAAAGTAAAATGGACAGGAAAGAAGCGGAAGAAACAGTACTGGATGCAGCCAAAAATATGGCACAATTTATTTCGGAAATTCTTGAGAAAAAGAAAAGTGAATGGCATAAAACAATTTTGAAAGAAGAAAATATCGCAACACTGGAAAGTGAAAAAAAGCGACTCTCGTCAAGAAAGATGAAACTGTATTCTGATTATCGTTCAGAAGTGTTGGACAAGGAAGGGTATATGAAAGAACTGGAAAAAACGACTTCCCGTATTTCAGAAATCACTTTGCAGATAACAGAATTGGAGAATGAGATTGCTATAGCGAAGAAAAAATGTGATGAAGCAACAGAAAAAGAAATGGAAGTAAATGAGATTGCAGCATTGCAGGATTTTGACAAAATACAGCTGTCAAAGATTATTGAGAAAGTCTTTATTTATGAACCAGGACGTATGGAGATAAACTGGAAGGTGGATGACATTTTCTACAAAGAAGAAAAAGCATAAACTGAATAAGATTGTTCGCATGGAGCATCACTGGATGAAAACAGTGGTGCTTTTTGCGAATTAAAAGCAAATTTTTTTTAGACTTATATTGACAAAAGCAGAACTTTTGGCTATAACTCCTGCGGACTTCAATTTCCAGAAGAGAACGCTGCGGATTAACAAATCTTATCAGCGTTTAAAAGGAGAAGATGTGATCAGCACGCCAAAGACAAAGAACAGTATCCGTACTGTGACGATGCCGAAGTTTCTATGTGACGAAATGCAGGATTGTCTGAAGTTATATTACAGCCTGCAGCCGGATGACCGTATTTTCCCGGTAACAAAGTATTATCTGAACCATGAAATGGAAAGAGGATGTAAAGCAAGCGGTGTGAAAAAAATCCGTGTGCATGATCTTCGGCACCCGTATGTCAAGCCCACGACAAAAAAAATTATAACTTTTTTTGAAGTTTTTCGGGCAGCTTCATAGCTGCCCATAGCTGTTTCAAATGGGTGTTCACGGTTATACCTTTTCGGATTCCTTAGTTTCTAAGAAATCCTGTGTTGCATATTCAATCTCAATCCGATCTCCTGGAAAGACGTAAACTTTGTTGATAAGCCGGTCAATCAGAGCTTTTGTCAGCATGTTGGCGTTTCCGACTTCCTGCACAATTTCCTGTTGTTTCAGCTTAATCTCATAATCACTTTTTATCTGCTTTGTCTGTGCAGTGATGACAGCATGAACATTTTTGGCTTGTACCAGTTCCGTATCATAAACCGCTTTTCGTGTTCGATAGGTTTCCAAATCAATCTCTCCGAGTGCATACTGCTCATAAAGATGCCGCTTGCTGTCTTGAATAGAACGGAGTTTTTCTTCATGTTCGGCCTGCTGGACTGTCTGCAAATCCAATTTATCCTTATTGCTGTCAATTCCCAATGCCGGACACATTTGAGCCCGAATTATTTCAAATACAACCTGCTCCAGATCTGCCATCTTTATGCGCACACCATGACAAGGAAGCGTTTCAGCCACCTCGGAATGACGGCAATAAAACCACGCACCATTTCGTAGAGACATTGCATGATCGCAGCATCCACAGAATACCTTACCGCGGAGCAGATAATCACGCGGCTTTTTATTTGACAGAGAGAAACGCTTAATTGAAGCATTGGCTTTCTCAAATAGATCCACACTTATAATAGCCGGATGATGGTTCGGTATTTTGAACCACTCACTTTCATCCTTTAACTGTGTATGTCGGCTGCCAATCTCTTTTACCTTTCTCTTGCCAATTACATAGGTACCGATATATCTTTGATCTTCTAAAATACGCAGGACCGTTGATGTACTCCAAACGCCGTTTGTTCGGGAAACATTGTAATAGTCCTTGCCTTTAAGTTTGCGATATTCCCCAGGGGTGGGGATATTCATAGCATACAATCTTCTTGTGATCTCGGCTGCGGTGTTGCCTTCAGACGCCCATTGAAATATCATCTGCACATTCGGGGCAACATCCTCGTCCGGTTCCATACGTCCGTCTGCACTCTTGCGATAGCCGTAAGGACAGATGACACTCTGATATTCTCCACGACGCATCTTTGCGTATTTTGCACTTTTGGTTTTCATGGACATATCCCGGCTATAACACTCGCTAATAAGATACTTGAAAGCAATATCAATCCCTCCGGTATCACCTTTGAAATTAGCCGTGTCAAAATCATCACTGACGGAAATAAAACGGGTGTGGTAAAGAGGAAATACCCGCTCAATAAAATAGCCGGTTTCAATGCTGTTACGTCCAAATCGGGAAAGGTCTTTTACAATAATACAGTTGATCTTTCCAGCCTGAACCATTGTTAAAAGTTCCTGCACCGCCGGACGCTCAAAGTTTGTCCCTGTATGACCATTGTCAATAAATTCCAAAATCTCACTGTTATCCCATTCCGGCAGAGACATAGCTTTTTCACGAAGAATCAGTTTTTGATTTGGTATACTCAAACTTTCGGTTTTGAAATCTTCCACAGAAAGACGGATATAAAGGGCAATCACATAGTTGCGCACGGTTCCACCGCCTTTCCCTGAAATTCATTTTTGAAACGGAAGGTTACATGAATATTCCGCTCGTGGTCGATCTCAATTCGTTCAATGAGCCGTTCAATCAGTTCTGCAGTCAGTACATGATCCTGTGCCAGTGTTTTTGCATCCTTTTCCATTGCACGGTATCTGGCAAGCTGGTTGTCCAGGGAGTCCATAGATTTTTCAAATACTTCAATCTCACCAGACAGAGCATTGATAGCATGTTCATAATCCGCTTTCAATTCAAAGTATTCGTCATTTGTCAAAATACCCTGTACAAAATTTTCATATAGGCCACGGATCAGCCGGCGTGTTTTTTCAATTTCCTGTCGTTTGGCCGACATCTGAATTTTCAGCTTATCTTTTTCCTGTTTTTGTCTTGCCTCCAACTGAAAGAGTGGCAGCGACATTCCCAGCGCAACTGTCAGCTCTTTTTCAAGAATAGCCGTAACAGTAGAAATCAGTTCTTTCTCCTGTATCATCGCACCTTTGCAGCTATCTTTTTCTACCCGGCTGTTTGTAAGGCAGTGGAACCAGTAAGTGTCGGGTCCTTTCCGGCGCTCGGCGCGTTGCCTGTGAAGGCTTCTGCCACAATCAGTACAGAACACTTTACCTTTGAAAATGTTTGGTGTGTAGGGACGTTTTGGAGTTGCTTTGCTTTCTTCACAGATCTGTTTTCTGTATTCCTGAACTGCATGAAACAACTCATGGCTGATGATCGGTTCATGGGTGCATTTTACAATAATCAGATTATCTTCTCCAGCCTTGACCTGCTGATGATCTACAATCTTTGTTTTCCCTTGCACCAGATCGCCTGTATAAACTTCGCTTTCTAAGATTTTCATCACTGTACGGGTCTGCCATTTGCCGCTTCCGATCAGTCCCGGACTGGTAATCTCGCCAGTGGTCTTTTTATAATGGCTCGGTGCCGGAATCCCCATCTCATTTAGGTTGCGGACAATCCGGTTCAGTGCCACATGTTCATGTGCCCATTCAAAAATCTGTTTTACTACAGGGGCAGTATTTTCATCAATCAGAAGTTTATGGCAATCATCCGGGTCTTTCCTGTAACCGTAAGGTGCCCGTGCACCAATATAGTCGCCATCTTTCATAGCCTGCCGCGCCTGTGCTTTGATTTTTCGCCCAATGTCCAGAGCATAGGCTTCATTGATCATATTTTTCAAAGGCAGCATGATACCGCCATGAAGATTTCCGGAATCCGCTGTGTCAAACTGATCCGTAACAGCAATGAACCGAACATTATGCGCATGAAAATATTGTTCGATATAATAACCTGTGTCAATAGAATTTCGCCCTAATCGGGAAAGATCCTTAACAATCACACAGTTAATGTGGCCTGCTTCAATATCAGATAGCATTTGCTGAAATCCAGGGCGGTGAAAATTTGTCCCTGTTGCTCCGTTGTCGATATAAGTATCATACACAACGAAGTCCGGTTTATCTGAAAGAAAGTCATTCAGTACCAACTTTTGGTTTTCTACTGAGCAGCCCCGCTTTTTGTTATCCTCCACAGAAAGACGGATATACAGAGCCACATGTACATACAAAGATGGTGCCGGCATGGGAGCTGCCGTCTGTTTTCTGCTTTTTCTTGCCATTTAGCCCACCATCCTTTCTTCGTTTTTTGTAGCAATCTGTTCCGCCAAAGAGATTGCTTTCTGATACTCATCCTGGTAATTAAATTCAATATGCAGTTCATCTTTACCCATTACCCGTATGCTTCGGATAAGCTGCATGACTGCCCGACGGTCAATACCCTCCATAGTAGAAAATTTCATAAAATGGTTGATCCAACGGTTTCGTTCGCTTCGGTTTTCTAATACATCTGTAAGTTTTTCGTTCCATTCAGCGATTGCTTTTTGGAACAGTTCAATATCTGCATTGTATTTTCGCTTGTAAGAGAGAAATTCTTCCTTTGTCAGAATTCCACTCACCAGATTTTCATAGAGTTTTGCCTTAAAGCCCTCGGTCTGTGCCACACGCTTTTCATTTACTCTGATCTGTGCGGCATATTCCTGCGCCAATTCCCGGTTAATCCGTTCTTGACTGATACTGGACAGCAGGGCATCCAGAGAAGCAACATTTTCAATATGTCCTTTCAAACTGTCCTGTACACATTCAATCAGATCCGACTCTTTCAGCATGACCGACGATGTGCAGCCATTCTTTTTACCGGTCGGGCAGTAATAATAGTGATACTCTTTATCTTTATAGCGGTTCGTCTTGCGGGTCATACGGCAGCCACAGCAGCCGCAGATCAAAATGCCGGAAAACAGGTAAACCTTATCCGATTTAGGAGAAGTCCTTGTGTCAATCCTGCGGAGCCTTTGCACCAGATCAAAATCGTGCTTTTGTATGATTGCCTCATGGGTTCCCTCCACACGAATCCATTCCGAAGAAGGTTTGTCCTCACGCTCTTTTAATTTGAAATGGGGCGTTGTCTGCTTGCCCTGGACCAGTGTTCCGGTGTAAGTTTCATCCTGTAAAATGCGGATGATTGTAGTTGCAGACCATTTGCAATCCTTTCGGTCTGTATAGCCACCTTTTGCATGAGGCATTCCGTGATTGCGCTTATACGCCAACGGTGAAAGAATTCCTAATCGGTTCAGTTCATCCGCTATATGGGAAGCGCTGAATCCTTCCAGCCGTTTTCTGAAAATATCCCGCACAACATTGGCAGCATATTCGTCTACTTCCAGGCTCTTGTGTTTATCGCCGACTTTCACATAACCATAGATGGTAAAAGCACCTACAAAATCCCCGCTGCGCCGTTTTACTTCCAGGGCACTCCGTGTCTTAACGGAAATATCCCGACAGTAAGCCTCATTCATAATGTTTTTGACAGAAACCGTGAGATCATCGGCAGCGTCATTTTCCGTATCCACATTATCGTTAATTGCGATAAAACGCACTCCATAGGCTGGAAACACCCTGCGCATATAGCGGCCTGTTTCTATGTACTCACGACCTAAGCGGGAGAGGTCTTTGACAATCACGCAATTAGCTTCGCCTTGTTCGATCATCTGCATCATTTCCTGAAATGCCGGGCGATCAAACAAAACGCCACTATAACCATCGTCAATTTTTTCTGCCACAACCTCAATTTCCGGGTGTCGGGCTATGTAATCATCGATCAGGCGCCGCTGATTGGCAACGCTGTCACTTTCTACTGTTTTATCATCCGTATAAGAAAGACGGATGTACTTAATCGCTTTGTAAACCTGCATAAAAAAACACTCCTTTCGTTGCACAGAAAAATCCCCGCAATTCAAGAAGTGTGGTTAGTCCATATTCAATTCCTTTTCCGATTCTTATTCTACCATGCTTTTACGGAAAAGTCAGCCCCTTTCTTAAAATTGCGCCTATCGTAAAATACCCTTGATACATTCTTCCAGGGTAGCACCTTCAGCAGAAAAGCTGGCCTGTACAGTAAAACGGCCACACTTAAAATGGTATGGATTTTTTATCTGCTGAACAAATTCTGCAATCCGTTCATCACGGGAAAGTTCTTTGTTGACAGAAACATCCCGAATGTCTACCAGCGTACCCACTTCACTGACAATGGTGTTCATTTCCATAGTATCAACTCCCTTCTGAAAACTGTGTTATCAAAACCACATGAATAGGTCGGATCTACGGTTGTTACACACATAAATCCGGCCCATTATATCTGATTTCGATTTTACTGCCGTATTTGCCACGCACCCCGGCAAGTCCTTCTGTTATAAGGACGGGGCTATTACAGGCTGCGGATAGCGTCACCGCATCATAGTCCCACATACGCCGCCGCTTTGCCAGAGCAAGCAAACGCCGCAGGAACTCTCCCCAAGTCTTTAGGAAGCTGTGAAGAAGTACCATTATGATCTGCGTCGTTATCGCGTCCGGCCTGCCACAGCCGGTTTCGTAGGTTGCGTTTATCGCTCGGACAGCCTGGATTCATCACCTCCTTAGGCCGCCTGTCACCGCGCCGCCCCATCTGCCGCTCGGAACACAGAATGAAGTACCTGTAACAGCGTATATTCGGTTGTCAAGGAACAAGCAAGGGGCATGGCAGACAAATTGATATTGCAGTTGGGGTGGGAGGAGATATATGCTTCCTTACCACACCCGTCCAGCTTGTCCCGCCGAATATGTCCCTCTACTATTCAGTACATTTTTAGGGGCAAAGTTGCCGTCTGTTATAAAATTTCTTTGAAATATTTTTCCAGACTACGCAATCCGGCTTCGATAGAACGGGTGATCCGGCTTTTGTGTGTTCCTTCCGCTTTGGCAATATCTGCTTTGCTCATGCCAAGAAAAAAGTGTGCATAGATCCGTTGGCGCTGCTTTACCGGAAGTTTGGAAAGACCTTTATAAATCAACTCCGTCATTTGACGCTGTTCCCAAATTTCTGCCGGGTTAAGAGGCTTTTGCAATATCTCACGCTCAATACCTTCGTCTCGATCCAGGGAGTAAAATGCTTTATAGCGGTATGTACGAATCCGATAGGCTTCTTCCAGCAACATATACTCCCGAAGCAACAAAGCAACTTCATCCGGCACCTCAACGATCATGTCCTGTGTATAATACGGGTAATAATCCCGAAGATTGATTTTCTTCATAGTAATTTCCTCCAATTTCGATGTTTGAGTTGATGGCAAAAATCGAAATCAGAGGGTGGGCTGCGGCAGCGATAAGGTCTAAGTCTCTTTCTGATTAAAAAAAGGGTACAAAAAAGCGCGCCCGTACAAAGAACAGGCGCGCCAAAGCAGCAGTATGAAATTTTTCCGGGAGGTTGACAGCGAAAATGCTCAAACTTTGTCGAAACCAAAAACGCCGCAATCCATACGAGCTGGACTACGACGTATAGGTGACTGAATGTAAAGCAGTTTATCTGCGGATCTGTGTTGCATAGACGCATAGGCATTTCCTCCCATCAAGGAGGAACCTGAATCGGCTGCTTGATACCTCCTTGGGAGAAAATTATATCGTTTATGTTTCCTGTATCAGTCCGCAGACATTCGCTTTTTACTCTTTATATTCGCAATTTTCTACATATTCTGCTCTTAGAATATATGCTACAAAAAGCAAGCCCACAAGGGAAAACAACACCTTGTGGGCTCATGTTATAGATGTTCAAATTTATAGCCGATCCCGGCGACACTCTCAATATAGTTTGGAAGATCCGGTTCAAAGCGCAATTTCTTACGCAACTTACTTATATGATTATGAATCGCTTTTCTCGAATAGAAATCACAATCCTCTTTCCAAACCAAATCGGTAATCAGTTCGTAAGTAAAAACACGTTTGGGATTGGCAATGAGTAATGCCAGTATATCAAACTCCTTACTTGTCAGGTTGATAATCCGTTCACGAACCCTGACAGTACGGTGTTCCAGGCATAGATAAAGCTCGCCTTCTTGTATTTCTGTCAGAGGATTTTTCTCTGCTGCGGAAGAAGTGTGACAGGAATTGAATACTGTTCCATGACAGACTCCTTGCTCCAAAATATATTGCATTAGAGCATTCTTTTGTTCCTCGTTAAGAAGCAGAAATAACTTTTCGCCAATCTGTTTGCCGGATTCTTCTATATCAAAAACAGCTAATGTCCCATCACGTCACCATCCCTTTTTTCTAACTACTTTTTTCTTTTTAGTGACAGTCAATGTACCGGGTGCTTTCTTTTTGTTTGCAAGAATAATGATAGAAATTAAAAAAGTCAAAGCTATTGTGATCAGGGCAGGAAAAATGTGATAAGTATAACCATATTCCGCACCACAAGTAGGGTCTACTAAAATCATGCTTGCTTTAATCGGATAATAATTTAACAGTGTTCCTTCAAAAGTTCCGAAATATCCATACACAAAAGCTAGTGCAACCCCACCCAAAAAATTATTTGCCGAACAACAAAATAGCAAAATAATCGGCAAGACTGAAATATAGATCCCTATATTCGCCCCAGTAACACGAATAAACATATTAAACAGATTGCCAAAATGCGCTCCCGGAAATCCGGCAATAATGTTAATTACTAATGCTATCACACAACCTATAAGGCTAAAGATGATTGTCAACAACAATAGAACAAGTAGTTTTCCAGAAAGCAACTGTTTATATGGGATAGGAATTGTTGATATATTCTTCATCGTATCGTCTGTATATTCCCTTGTTATAATATAACCTGCTATCAGTGCAATGATAATCGGAAAAAACAAGGTACAGTTACTAATCATAACTTGCTGCATAAAATAGTCAAATGTCCATGTCTGTCCACTGTTGGCTGTGGAATAAAACAGTGACAGCAGCGGCGAAAGCACTGTCATAATAATTCCGGCTTTTATTACGGAATAGCGTTTTAGTTTTAAAAATTCAGTTTTTATTATATTTCCCATATCTTTTACCTCGTCCATTTTTTATAAAAGCGAATGATCAACCACAATGAAAGTGTAACAGTAATTGCCAGAATAAAAATTGTATGGCAAGTGGTTGGTACAATCGCATAGGCTTCCGGCAAAAGATTGTCTTTTTGCAAATGATCCATCATTAAGCCGCTTGTCCAGTTCATAACACATATAACTGGGAAAGAATTTAAGAAAGCAATTTTTGCAGCACTTATAGATGTTCCAACTGTCCCTAGTATGCCCCAGTTAAAAATAGAATAAAAAAACGCAAGCAGGATAGAAAGCAAAAAACTTTTGTTAAAACAAATAATTAAAAATACAATCGGCAAAGAAGCTGCTACGATAAGAACTCCAAAAATAAGGCTCATAAATATCTTATAAGTCATACCATAAACCATTCCTACATGAAACAGTTTACAAAACAACGCAACAGATAATGTGCTTGTCAGACAAAACGCAATGCTAAAAATAAAGAGCATAGAAATTTTTGCCATAATGAGTTGTGTATTTGTAACAGGAATTGTTCTAAGGTTTTTGGAAGTATCGCAATCTCTTTCTATAAAAAACAAAATAGCGGCAATGATACCAATTAGACATGGAAGCAAAAAAACCAATCCATATCCCAACATCATTGTATAAACATAATCAAATCGGGTTTGAAGATAATGTTCCGTTGTATCTGCACCTGTTCCCGCCTTTGCCATATATGCCAAAATCAACGGAAAAAATAACGATAATGACATCAGTGCGTATAATAATCTTTTCCGCTTTAATTTCCAAAATTCGCATTTAATCAGTTTAAGCAATTCCCTCGCCTCCCGTCACACGCTTGAAGTAATCTTCAAGACTTTCTTCACAGGTATGCGCCTCCGATACCTCCAATCCGTTTTCTACAAAGGCAGTTACAATTTTCCCCACAGGCAGATCAAGGTTGTGCAGACGCAGATTGTGGTCGTCCTGTATAGAGAAATGATTTTCATGGAAATTGCGTTCCAAAATTCTTGCCGCCTGTGCAGTATCAGAGAGTGTAAATCGGATATGCTTACTGCTTTTTTGCTCCAGCTCAGCAAGGCTTTCTTCTTCCAGCAATGCTCCGTGGTCGATAATTCCAATATCGTCAGCCAGCAAGGAAATCTCCGAAAGAATGTGACTGGAAATCAAAATGGTTTTTCCTCTTGCGTCGCAAAGCTCCCGAATAAAGGAGCGTACTTCTGCAATGCCGATGGGATCAAGCCCGTTGATCGGCTCATCCAAAATCAAAAGCTCTGGGTCGTGCATAACGGCAAGGGCGATGGCAAGCCGCTGCTTCATACCAAGAGAATACTGTGAAAAGAGCTTTTTATCTTTGTAGGGCAGTCCTACCAAATCCAGAGCGTCTTTGATGGCATGATTGTTTGGTACGCCCCGCAGAGTAGCAAAGATACGCAAGTTCTCTGTGCCGGTCAGATTTGGATAAAAACCGGGGGATTCAATCAGGCTTCCGATACGGGGCAGCAATTTCTTTTCATTCCCCTGCAAGGGCTTTCCCCAGATTTTGACCTCCCCGGAAGTCGGCTTCGTTAAGCCCAACAGCATCTTCATGGTAGTAGTTTTTCCGGCTCCGTTTCTGCCCAGCAGACCATAAATTCTCCCACGCTT
This sequence comes from Clostridiaceae bacterium, assembly GCA_902362865.1. GTDB lineage: Bacteria > Bacillota > Clostridia > Lachnospirales > Lachnospiraceae > Claveliimonas > Claveliimonas acetigenes. The sequence continues at coordinate 31,248 of CABIYE010000014.1, read as the reverse complement.
CACATGGATATTTAAGTCAGCCACACTCTTTTGTGAACCGTATTGCTTCGTCAGATTTTTCGTTTCAATGATGTAATTTGTGTCCATATTCAAAACCTCCTGTTCTGTAAGGTATTCTATCATGCCAACCTTGCATTAACCTTGCCGCAACCTTGCATTAACCTTGCAATTTGAAATCTGGCAAAATGACAAAGGTTCCCGCCATAAAGACGGGAACCCGCTTAAATCTCCAAAGGAAAAAGCAACATAAATTCCGTTCCTTTTCCCAGCAAACTTTCAACTGTTATGTTTCCACCCATCTTTTCTACAAGCTGATGGACAATAGAAAGACCAAGACCGCTTCCTTTTTCAGACCGACCTTTATCACACTTATAAAGCCGTTCAAAAATGTGTTTCAAATCTTCTTTCTCAATTCCTACACCATTATCTGCCAACAGCAGCCTCAAGTTATTTCCCTGCTTTGACAGGGAAATTTTAATTTTGTCCGCATGGCTGTGAGCGATTACATTTTGAATGAGATTATTGATAATCCTCATATAGCTGTCCGTATCCAATCTTACCCGGACAGGCTGTTCGGGAATATCAATGTCATAATCGACTTGCTTATCTTCAAAAATCGGTATCCAGTCGATCAGGATATTTCTTGTCAACTCTGCGGCTTCAACGCTCTGGATTTCCAAAGCAAACTCGTCGGAATTTAACTTGAACCAGTCAAAGAGTACATCAATATATTCTTTCAAATCATGAGCTTTCCGGCGGGCAATTTCGATATAATCATCCCGGTCTTTCCCTGTAACAAGCCCTTTATATGCAGCGTCAAGATACCCGATGAGGGTTGTAAGGGGTGTCCGAACATCGTGGGAAAGGCTCGTCATAAGCTGGCGGTTGATTTCCTCTGTCTGCCGGACAATCGAAAGTCTGCTTTCATAGGACACAACAATCTCATTGATTTCATAGGCAAGAGGGGATACCAGTTCATTTGTTGCAGACAAAATACGCCGATTGCCATTTCCATTTTTCACATCAACCAGAGCGTCGGTCATTTCTGCTATTTGCTTTTTTACGCGCCGAACGAGAACAATGGATGTCAGTACAGCCACAACAGCAATCACAATGGACAAGAAAACGATAATCTCCATACCGGCTACACCTCCTTATTAAAGCGGTAGCCAATCCCTTTAACCGTTTGGATATACTTTGGACTGGAAGGATTGACTTCTAATTTTTTACGAAGCCGACTGATAATCGCCATAATGTTACTGTCATCGTAGAAATATTCTTCGCCCCATACTTCCTCATAAATTTGCTGTTTTGTCAAAATTTTCCCTTGATGTTTTGCACAGTACAAGAGCAGATCAAATTCCTTTGGAGGAAGCTCAAAAGTGCCGTTTCCCGTAGTAATGGAACGATTTTCAAGGTCAATCTGCAATCCGTCAAAATCCAGCTTTTGCATAGTTCCAGCTTGCTGATTAAAGCGAGTGTAGCGGCGAATGAGGGACGCAATACGGGCAATCAGTTCGTCCATGTCAAACGGCTTTGTCAGATAATCGTCCGCTCCGGCCCGTAACCCCCGCACTTTAGAAGCACTGTCATTTTTGGATGTGAACATCAAAATCGGCAGGCTGTTCTCTTTGCGGATTTCTTCCAGCGTTTCAAAGCCATCCATACCAGGCATCATTACATCCAGCACTACAAGCTGGTATTCCTGTTCTTTTAATTTCTGCAATCCCTCTTTTCCGGTATTACAAAAATCGGCTTCTATATGTTCCGATTGTACGCTGCGTTTAATCAAAGCGCATAGTTCTCTGTCATCATCTATAATCAAAATTTTATTCATGGCGCAATTCTCTCCCTTGTTTTGTCCGACCATCAATCGGCTTTTCTGCAGTTTTGGGAATCAGCCAAATACCGGCCATCTTTACTGCTCCAGAGATACGTTCACCAGCACAATAATAATTTACCCTACGAGGCGTCACACCCCATTTTTCGGCGGCCTCTTTTAGTGTCATATATTCCATATCGCACCTCCATAGAATCTATTATAGTTCTTTAGCTCGAACAATACAACCTTCAATATTAAGCGTTTGGAAGTGGATGTTAATTAAAGCCACAAGAAAATCTCGTGGCTTTAGCTTACAAATGTTCAAATTTATAGCCGATTCCGGCGACACTCTCAATATAGTTTGGAAGATCTGGTTCAAAGCGCAATTTCTTACGCAACTTACTTATATGATTATGAATGGCTTTTCTCGAATAGAAATCACAATCCTCTTTCCAAACCAAATCGGTAATCAGTTCGTAAGTAAAAACACGTTTGGGATTGGCAATGAGTAATGCCAGTATATCAAACTCCTTACTTGTCAGGTTGATAATCCGTTCGCGAACCCTGACAGTGCGGTGCTCCAGGCATAGATAAAGCTCGCCTTCCTGTATTTCTGTTAGAGGATTCTTCTTTGCAGCAAAGGAAGTGTGACAGGAATTGAATACCGTTCCATGACAGACTCCTTGTTCCAAAATATATTGCATTAGAGCATTCTTTTGTTCCTCGTTAAGAAGCAGAAATAACTTTTCGCCAATCTGTTTTCCGGATTCTTCTATATCAAAAACAGCTAATGTCCCATCACATCATCACCTCCATTTTTTATTCAAAATTTCTGTCCCATAAGTGATTTGAATGTGTTTGTTATGCAACGGCTTTTTCCTTTTGCCGTCATCTGGCAGGTTTTCGCTATCTGAAATAAGTTTGCTGCTATAATCAGCTTCCATTAGGTCAAATTCTGGCTGCTACTGTTAGGTAAATAAAGAAGCTGAAAAACGCAACATACAGAGAACTAAGCGTTAATGCCGCTTTAGATGTGGCCGTCCGTGTCCTTTTGTTTTTCACCAGCCAGATTGCGAATACAAAGCCCGCAATAATCAAAAGCGCGTACACTGCAAAGATGATATAAACCCACGGCGCTTCCATGCCGATTTTCAAGTGCCGGATGATAAACAGGGTCAATGGGAGTACGCTTACCAACAAAGATAATCTTCCTAAATTTTCTGCTTTCATTTTTTCTCCTTTATCCGGCTACAACATCTGCCTTTTTCAGATGATTAGTAGCCAAAATCACAAATAATACCGTGTAAACAAGAACCATTGGAACCAAAGTCATTATGCTGTCAATGGGCAACACTTCGTCCTGTGACGATAGACCGAGAATAATTTGCGAATAAGGGAACATCTCACTTAAACCAGCAATATGGAAAGCCAGACCGCCGATACTAAGGCAAACCGCCAAACCTACCGGCACCGCAAAGCTCCTGATCCGCATGGACAAGTAAAGCTGAACAGCACCAACGCTTAAAGCTGAAAACCAGCCCATAAACAGCCACCATAGCATATTGATAGGGATGGGCTGTTCAAACCGAAACACAACCTTTCCTACGATAATGATAAACACCATCAAAAGAACCTGTGCGGTCAGAATAGATTTTGTCAGCACAACCAGCTTCGCAATGAAAATGGTTGGCCGGGAAACCGGCGTTGTCATAAGGCTGTTCCAGTTGTGATTTGTGTGTTCCAGCCGCCACAAATAGGACGCACAAATGGCAATCAGGATTGGAAAGAAAAAATACCCATAGAACAGCCCTGTTTGAAGCCAAAGCTGCTGCCATACTGCGCCGTCGTACAAATTGGCCGAAGCATTGATGCCATAAATGATTGCACCAATGGCGGCGGTCAAAAGTGGCAGAATGAGAACTGCTACCCACATATTAGAATGGCGGCTTTTCAGATTTTCCGCCCGAATTGCATTGATAAGCATTACAATCCCTCCTTTAATACTCGTATTTTTGAAACTTCTTCTCAAACAGGACAAAGGCAATCAATCCAACAATAAAGAGGATCGTAAGCGGAAGAAAGTCAATATTCCGAACGACAAGTTCACTGGATTGCAAATTGCCGGAAGAAGTGTCCTGCCCCAGCACCATCATTTCTGCGTAATTTCCCCAAATGAGGATATTGCGGATGCCTGTGGGGAGCAAAGTAGAAATAAAGCCAATCAACGCGCCAATCATACCAATAGACATCGGGACAAGCTGGTTCGCAAAAACAAGAGAGAAAAACACCTGAATAGTTACAACCACAAATGTAACCATTACTGTCCCCAAAACAAATTCCCACAGCGTTTTTACCGGCAGCGGCTCAACAATCCCCACAGCATTACCGTAGGCGACAATCACAAGAGCCTGAATGAGAATTGCCGCCAGCATGAGAACGGCTACTACGGTAAACTTGCAGAACCAAATTGCCTTGCGGTTTTCATTGTTGCACTCCAACAGCTTCCATGTATTTCCCCGGTGTTCCATATCGCAAATGCGGCTGGCAATAACCGCTGCCAGAATGGGAAGAAAAAGCCCATTCATAGTAGCTGGCCCAACGATCAAATCCTCCCATGCCGGTGCATTGGGGTCGGAAATCATACCGAGGAAATTTTCATTGTTTCCATAGTTGGAAAATACAAAGAGCAATTCCACACCGAGGATCAGCACAAAGGTCAGAAAAACCTTTCTGCGTTTCAGTTTGTATAATTCAAGGCACAGGTATTTCATCACAGTGTCAGCTCCTTTCCTGTCAGGTTGAGGAAAATATCTTCCAGACTTTCCCGGTGTTCCTCAACACGATAAACAGAGATACCATTGGAACACAGGCATTGCACAACAGCGCCGGTCTGTTCGTCAGTCAGCGCACCGATCTGCAAACCATCCGTTGTACGCTGCGGGTTGGCCTTTTTAAGAAGCTGGAAAGCGTGGTTATTATCGCTGGTTCTCAATATAATCTGTGGCTCCCGCTGCATATCCAGAACTGACATCCTTTCCTGAAAAATCAGGCAGCCCTGATTGATAATGCCGACAACAGTAGCCATCTGATCGATCTCACTTAAAATGTGGCTGGAAATCATCACTGTCATGCCATACTGTTTCGGCAGCATCTTAATGAGTTCCCGCATTTCTTCGATGCCTGCGGGGTCAAGCCCGTTGGTCGGTTCATCCAAAATCAGAAGTTTCGGGAACCGGGCCAGTGCCATTGCAATGCCGAGCCGCTGCTTCATACCGAGAGAATAGTTTTTGACTTTCTTCTCCATCTGGTTTTCCATACGGACAATATGCACCGCTTCTTCAATGTTCTTTTTGGGCAAGTCAAGCAGCCTGCGAATGATCTCCATATTCTCGCGGCCAGTCAAATGTCCATAGTAGGACGGGGATTCAATCAGGGAACCAACGGACGCGAGAATATCACGGCGGTTCTTTTCGTTGAACGGTTTTCCCATAATTTCAATGGTTCCGCTGGTGGGTTTGACAAGTCCGAGCAGCATTTTCATGGTGGTGGACTTGCCTGCCCCATTCGGGCCGAGAAAGCCGTAAATGTCGCCCTCTTTAATCCGAATATCTAATTCCTGAACACGGTAAACACCGTCATATTCTTTTGACAAATTATCTGTTGCTACAATCATTTTTTCTTGCTCCTTTCCTAAGCTGCTTATATCATATAGCCCCCACCTTGCATTGCATTGGAGAGAACCTTGATTTTACCTTGATTTTCACGATCAAAGCTGCAAATATGAAAAGATATGGTATAATACATAAGGAAAGGAGTGAGCCGATGGGTACAATCAAGGACAAAATTATTTTGCTGGTTGATGATGAACCGGCAATTTTACAGATGTGCCAATCCATTCTGAAAGAGAATGGTTTTGAAAATATAGTAACCGCCAATACCGCCCTGAGCGCATTGGAAAGAATGAGTGCAAAGCCGGATATGGCTGTTTTGGATGTTATGCTACCGGATATGGACGGCTTTATGTTGGCAAAGACAATCCGAGAACAGAACCCGATCCCTATTCTTTTTTTGACGGCAAAAGGAGAAATCGACGATAAATCAAAAGGTTTTGAGGCCGGTGCGGATGATTACATGGTAAAACCATTTATCGCGCAGGAATTTGTATGGCGCATTACGGCCATTCTGCGGCGAACCTATAAAGAAAGTGAGGAAAGCAGCTTCTTACTGGATGCCTGCAAAGTGGACTTAGAACAGGCAGAAGTCTATCGTGAGGGACAGGAACCAGTTTCCCTGACCGCAAAAGAAGTGGAGATATTGAAAAAACTGTATGCAAATGCGGGCCGCATTGTAACTTTGGGTGCGCTTTGCCAAACGGTTTGCGGGGATATTTATATAGGCTATGAGAAAACACTTATGTCGCACATTCGCCATATCCGGGAAAAGATTGAGGAAAAACCATCTTCGCCGGTTTCGCTGGTAACGGTAAAAGGCATTGGATATAAGTTGATCTTAAAGGACAAGTCAAGGTGAGCCTATGAATAATATTCAACGATTTTTTAAGCGGTATGTTCATTCCAGTGTGAAGCTGTTCTGCTTCTTTATCCTGATAAACATTGTCCTTTTTGTTGTGCTGGCTGTGGTGTCAAGCAGTCGGGGCAGCCATAGCCCAACGCAACTATTAGAGCAGGTTTCCGCAGACTTGCAGCAAAGTGAAGAAAGCTACCGTCTTTCAGAAAATACGGCTATCCAAATGACAAATGAAAACGCATGGTGTATGCTGATAAGCAATGACACCGGCGATGTGGTCTGGAATTACAAAATACCGTCCGAATTACCTCTGCACTATACACCGGGCGATATTGCAGAAATGACAAGGTGGTACTTAGAGGATTATCCAGTATTCGTGTCAAATCAATCTTATGGTCTGCTGGTTGTCGGCTACCCGCAGGATAGTTTTTGGAAACTGTCTGCTTACAAAACTTCTGACAGCATTAAAATAGACATATTTGGATTGGTTACTTTATTTTTGTTCAATATCATCATTGTGCTGATCCTGTTCATTCACAATAACCGCAAGATTGAAAAATCCATTAAGCCGATCCTCACCGGCATAGAAGAAATTTCATCTGGGAAGAAAACACAGTTAGTTGAACGGGGGGAATTGGCGGAAATCAACGCAAAGCTGAATAAGGTCGCCAAAACCCTGCAACGCAGGGACAGGGCAAGGGCAAACTGGATCAGCGGTATTTCACATGACATCCGCACACCTCTATCAATGGTGCTTGGCTATTCCAGCAGCTTAGAGGAAAGCCGGGATTTGAACACAGAACAGAAAGAAAAGATTGTGGCAATCCGCCAGCAGGCTACCAAAATTAAGCAGCTCATTGAGGATTTGAATTTGACTTCAAAACTGGAATATGATATGCAGCCATTACGAACTGAGAAAATTTCCCCAGTAGAATTGGCCCGGCAAGTGGTATGTGATTTTCTGGATAGTGGGCTTGATGAAAGCTTCTCTATTGATTTTCAATCGGATGAAGAAAGCGAGCTGCACTATATGCTGGGTGATGAAGCGCTCTTAAAGCGGGCGATTACAAATCTTCTTCAAAATAGCATCGGCCACAATCCAAACGGCTGTGCAATAACAATCTCGGTTGACTGTACGGATGGACATACAGAAATTATTGTTGCGGATAATGGCGTGGGGGTATCTGCTGATAAGTTGCAAGAATTGAATGCCAAAACGCACTATCTTGAAAGCACAGATGAAAAACTAAACCTCCGTCATGGACTTGGTGTATTGTTGGTACGGCAAATTGTAGAAGCACATAGTGGTACAATGAAAATTGAAAGTGCGCTGAACTGCGGCTATAAAACAACTCTTATTTTTTGACATTGGTATAAAAAGAGGCTTCAGGATACAACCCCCTTTTTTTGTTTATGAATTTAGGGCTATAAAAGTTCACCTATCCTGAGCTGTAAATGCGAGAAGCTAAGGAAAAAGAACGCCGGACATGATGACTGGATCTGTCCGGCGTTTCTTATATTACGGATTCAAATTTATACCCACTGTCGCTGGCAAGCAATGCAATCTTCCGTAAGATTGCGTATTTTGGCAGGAATCCGTTTCCGGTATTCCTGCCAAAATGCTTGTTGGTGACATATCCCCAAACCCCTGAGATCATCACCTGCGGTGATGGCTGCGCGTTCCGTTGGAACGCTGAAAACCGAAAGCAGAAGGAAAACTATTGCCGCGACTTCTGCGATTCCTTCTGCGGTTCCCGTCCGGTAGGAATGTCCAGCAAATGCTCCACATTTGCCCGGATATTATAAAGCTCCTTCATATCGGCTCTGGCCTGTTTGTAAGAAGAATAGGCTTTCCGTTTCTGTTCCAGAAGTCCGGCATATTCCTCACGCAGAGATTTGACGGAGGGCAGCTTTGTAATCCCAACCTCGTCAAAGTGTTTCTTCGCCGCCTGGTGCAGAAGGATTTCCGTCTCATGCGCCGCACGGAATTTTTTGCTGTACCCGGCTTTCCGGTACTCCACATAGGCCGCCCGCGTCTTGGCATAATTTACGATCTGTTTCTGCAGCTCCCCGTTGGCGGCCATCTGTGATTCCAGTTCCTTGATCTGTACCGACAGCGCATTGAAGCTGGCGGTAGCGGCATCTGATTTTTTCTGCAAATCCTCATAGCTCATATCGCCATGCTCTTTGAGATAGATTACCGCCTGGGAAAGCTGCTTTAAGTTGAACACCTTCGCCCAGCGTTCATACCCCGGCCCTTTGCCGGAACGGACCGCCGCCTCAATGTCCACCAGCAGTCCGACTTTGGAAACCGGCTTTGGGGGAGAGGTACGGCGCGGCTTCACCGTCCGGGTGCCGGCGATCCGTTCTTTGATGGCCTGCTCGGTATAGTCGCCCTTTAACGTGTCACACCGGGTATATCTATCCTCCGGTGACAAGCGAAAACGGAGGTACTTTCGCTCCCGGTTGACTTCAATCCCAGCCGCCTCCAGCTTCTTCAAAAGTTCTTCAAAGTCCTTCGGCTTTTCTTCCAGGGCTGCGTCGATGGCCCATCGTAGCTGCTCCTGGTGGGAAGGCTGTTTCTGACTTCCCATCCATGTGCCGTAATGGTCTCGGCTGGGTTTCGGATTCTCTACAATAGAAAGCCCATGCTCCAAGCAGAGCTTGTCATTCATACGCCGGATTGCCCAGGTGGAACCCCAGAAGTTGCGGAATTTTTTCTGACAATCCAGTGTGGTAGAATTTATGATGATGTGATTATGAACATGGTGTTTATCCACATGGGTGCAGACAACAAAAGCATGGTTTCCCTTCGTCAGCTTCAATGCCAGCTCCCGCCCGATCTGGTTCGCTTCTTCCGGCGTGACCTCGCCAGGCTTGAACGCCTGTCGGAGATGGTAGGCAATCACATCGTCCGCGCCCCGGTTACGTCCGGTCAGGTTCGCATACTGGCGCTTGGATAGAAGAAACTCCGCATCGGCGATCCGGGTGTCACACTCATAGCCATAAATGAATTTTCCAAAATCGGTTTTCTGCGGATTTTCCACATAGTCAATAATATCCGCTATGGCCGTGGAAACATCCCGGCCTTTCCCAACGTGCAGCGGCATGAGCCGTGTGGTCGCCATCCCATCACCCCCTTACTGTAAAACCGGCTCTGTTATCGTGTCTGTTCTTTTTTCATTTTCGGTTTGTCGCTGTGAGCCGCCTGCTGACCGGCATGTTTGCCCAGACTGTCATGTATGGAAGGCTTTTCACCTTGTTCCTGAGTAAGCTCCTGTTGGGTCAGTTTCCGATATGTGTCCATACCGGGAATCAGTGAAAGGCTGCGTCCATTGTCCCAGGCAACCCCAATCTGGCCTATATCATCCACATACTTGACAGTTCCACGGGTGCCAGCGGGCACCGGGGCATAGGGATCGTCCATGTGCTGCAACAAAATCCGGGTATCCGGTGGGTAGGTCTGACGTATAAACTCCACTTGGTTACGGCTCATAAACTCTTGATTCATCTTGAAATCCTCCTTTGCAATGTCTCTGGCTTGGGTAAGAAATAAATCCATTAGTCCTGGATGGCTACGGTCTACCACAAAGGAAACATTCCTGTCATATCCGAAACCGTCCTTATCTTCACAGACCGGGATTGTCTGCGCCCAGGCTTTGTTATCACGGGAAATTCGCCCGTCATGTTCTTTCTGCCGGACCGTGTTGGCAAGGACATAGAAAATCCGGCCAGGATCAAATTGTTGTAAGACCTGCTGCACACATGCGGGGCCTAAACGGTTATCCCGGTAGTTGTCCGCAATGGCCTGTTCGATTGCCTCTTTACACGCAATGTTTGCCTTGTGGGAAGCACGGTACTGATCCAGCTCCCCATGCTCATGCGCATAGGTGGCAGAATGAAAATAAATTGGCGTTGTATCTTTCAATCAAATCCCTCCAATCAAAAAGCTGCCATAGCAGACAGCCATAATTATAGAAAAAGGGCGGGGCTGCCAATGAGTCCCGCCGAAACTGTTTAACCAAATACGAAATCCTTTAACGCGCTGTTTGCGCCGCCGATGATCCCCACCAGCCAGGCCGCCGCCATTGGCAGACCGTAGGGGCTGATCAGGAACGCGATCACCAGCCATGAAAGCCCCGGCCAGAACCCGGCTGCAAAGAACAGCACCAACGCCGCCAGAAATACGATCCCGGATAAAATTCCCAGAACAGCGCCGGAAATCACCACAAGAAATTTGCATACAAGATAAAGAATTCCTGTAACCAGTACAAAGGGAAGTGCCAATAGTTTGCCAATCAGACGCATACGCCCGCCTCCTTTCCTTTTCCATGTCCGTTTTTTCAGGACATTCAGGTATGCCCGAAGGGTGTTTCAAAGAGAAACATATTTCTCCCTCTATCAAAATTCTACCGTGCCGGTTTCTGGAAAGCAACGGCGTTTTTTCCCGTTTACGAAATGTTCGCAAATCCCCGCAGCAGCTTATCCATGCCATCCCACAAACTGTCCAGGCGTGTGCGCAGATCATCCATGTCGGCAGCGTAAATACTGCCGGTCTCATTGGCGCGTCTGGTATATTGGTTTAAGTTATTGGAACAGATACGAAGAAGCCGTATCATTTCCTGAATGTCTCTCATATCCAGATGGATGATATAACCGTCTACCGCCATCTTGCGCAGATATGCGGAGAGGTTGGTAATGCCGAGCTCCGCCATGCGCCCCTTTATCAGCTCCGCCTCCTGTTCGGACATGACGAATTCCACCCGGACGGATTTTTTGTTATGCCCGGCCTTCATCGTTCAGGCTCCTTTTTATGGGAAGGCGGTTTCCGGGTGAAAGCGGCTGCCGCCTGCACCTCTTTCAGTTTCCCCCGCAGTGTGCTCTTTTTCAGGCTATCCATATATTCCTGAATATCACCGGGCTTTGCATGGTAATCTCGCTTAACATGCTCCCGCCGCAGGATTGTTTGTAATTCCCGCTCACTTTCCGGCAGCCAGGTCACGCATTTGGAAGTTCCATGCTCGGCCTTAAACATGTTAATCTGCTGCATATAGGAATCATAGGGGAATACCGCCTGTGTGCCATCCTGGAACAATACTGATACTTTTTCAATCGCACAGGAAAGCAGCTTGACCCGTTCTACATGGGCGTGATAATCGAGAGGCCAGATACAGCCGGTGACTTTCCCGTCTTGTATGCCGTCCAGCCGGATTGCATACGCCAGGATAGAATCTTTCGTCTGCTCATGGTAAAACCGCCACACCTTATTTTCGTGGCTGTCCTGCAGGTAAACATCCCTTTCCCATAAACAGTACGTGCCGCAGGTTCTGGACATCCATAAGAGCTGTTCATTCTCCTCATTTCTGCAAGCCGCAAGATTTTGTATCAGCTCTTTGTCAATATCAAAATCGTCCTTATAATGCTGCGTGTGCAGCTCTACAACCTTCCCTAAAAAGTCCAGCACATCCACGCCCTCAAATTTTACCGCGCCCATCAGCGTTCCCTTTCCGGCACAGGCGGCGCTGCCTGTTTCGCCTCATGCTCCGGGCGTTCCGCTTTCAGCCGCTCCATCAGGGAAGGTTTTTCCTCCGGCAAAGTCTCCGGTGCAAGCTCCCGGATTTCCTCATAGGTCTGGCCGTCCGTTAAGTCAGGGCGTTCCGGCGGCTCATTATTCAGCCGGCCATCCAGCATATTATAGTTTCCGGTCTGTCCTTCCTCGTAGAGTTCCGCATTACGCAGATAGCTCTCCGGCGGCTGGAAGGGCTGCCCGGCGAACAGGATTTCACGGCTTGGTGTGAACTGTGAGAGCACGCCGTCCCGAAGCCTTGCAAATTCCTCATACTGGCGCAGGGAAAGGCCGCGCTCCAGCATTTCCGCCTGGGTATGCGCCCAGCCCTCACCATAGAGAAAATAGTACATATCCGGCTGGTCGCAGACAAAGCACAGGGAGCCGTCCTGATTGTCATAATAAGATGCCTGCATATCCTGATAGTGGCAGCGTTCCTCACGCCCCAGGTACACCCGGTTGTCCGCACCCAGCATGGCAACCATGCCCACATAGTTACTGTGGACCGCAGAGCGGATTTCCACCAGCGGGTCCGCCTCCGGCATGACCTGTCTGCCGGGAATCTCATTCTGCTTTTCTGCCGCGTCATTTCTCGGCATCACTTCGTCATGGGCGCGGGCATCCAAATCCGGCTGTGCCTGCGCGGAAGTCTTTTTGACGGCGCCCGGCTCCGGTTCTTTCTCCTGTGCGTAATAATGGACATTGGTGGAGGTTTTGCTGTTCATTTCCCTGGCGTAAGCCTCCGCAGCCTCGCGGGAGTCAAATTCCAAAGGCTTTCCATCTTCCTTGCACCACGCCTCAGCATGGCCGAAGATGGAAGCGCCGCTGCGCACCGCCCATACGCCGTAGGTTGTTTCTTTTCCCATTCTGATCCTCCTTATCGTTCCTGCTGTTTTGATGGTTTCTGCTTTTGGGGCGTCTCCGTCTGCTTTGCGTCTTTTATCTGCTGCCGGAGAGAAGGCCTGTACTCCGGCTCCGCTTCGGAATCCGTGATATTGACATACTCCCCAATGATACAAAGCGCCTCCCCGTAACTGCCGCAAGCAAACACCCGGTCCTTCATTTCCTTTGCCTGGTCCTTCAGGTCATGCTCCCGCAGGGTACGAGCCGCAATGCCTACCAGATTGAAGATATTGCCATCCTGGCCGATCAGCGCACAATCCGGTTTTTCCGGCTCCGGCGAAGGCTCCCCGATAAAACCGCCCAGACGGTTCGGTACAAAATCGGACAGCCATGTGCCGCCGAAAGTATCATGGGTCTGCAATCGCCACATGGCAAGTTTCCCAATGTCCAGCTTTACATCCTCGAAAGGGTAGAGCAGACAGGTAAGCTCTCCATACTGGAAAGTGGAAACATTCTCAAATTTACTGCCGTCCTTCAAAATTCCTGCCTCGGTGAACATCTCATTGATCCCGTCCACCCATTCCTTCAAATCCCCGCCGCAGCCCTGCAGGATCAGGCCGTCTTTGCCTTCCATGCGCCGCAGGTCATCGGTTGTGATCGTATTGATATTCAAAAAATCGCCTCCTATCGTTCCTGTTGATGATTGGTTTTCTGCCGGGTGGCTTTTGCCTCCGGCTGTTTCTTTAGCTGCCTGCGGACAGAGGGTTTCTGCTCCGGTTCTCGCATATCCGTAAAAATATCGGATAACGGCTGCTCCCAGCTTTCCCCGAAGCCACGGACCACCGTGCCCGCCAGCGCACCGTTTTCCTGAAACATTTTCAGTGTGTCAAAAGCCCGGTCAAACAGTGTGATATTTCTCTTATCTACACAGGGCGCAAAGTGGATCACCCCTTTGGGGTAGCCCCCGCCGGTGCCGATCCAGCCCCGGACAAAATCGTCATAGCCTTTTGTGATCCCGGCGTCGGCCAGTTCGTTGGCATGGCTGGAAACCATTGTACTTGTAGCTGCATACTGATAACCTAAGACCAATATGCCTGTTTTCGGGTTATACATAAAGCGCCGGTTATCAATCTGCTGTATATCAATTATCTGCCTCCTGGTATCAATCCGCATAAGCTCTTTTGTAATCGCTGTCTTTTCTATCCACATCCCTCCCGTTTGTTTATTTGTCCGCAACTTATACCCGTTTTGGGGCGTCAGAGTATTCTTATACAGCCGCCCCTCAAACCGGGGCCCGAAAGCCCCTAAAATCAAGCCTCATTTTGGTTAAGTTGCGGACATATTACCTTTAATTTTTTCTGATCCGGCGCTTGCGTTCCCGCTCGGATTTCCGTCTGGCAAAGGCGCGGCAGGAATCCGAACAATAGGCCTGGCTGGTAGTAGGCAGATAGGCTTTCCCACAGACCGGGCATGTTTTCTGTTTCAGGGAAGTGTCCTCGCCGGTAATGGCAGATTCCAGCACCGGGTCCACCGGTAGCACCGCCTCCTGAAAATACCGGCAGAAAGAGCCGGTCCACCATTTATGCAGCATGTAACAGGGACAGTCTAAGGGGAGGCAGAGCCTATCCTGATTGTCATGGTTGGCGCAAAGGTCTGTTACCAGCTTTCGGA
>CABIYE010000014.1:9590-16597 GCA_902362865.1 Clostridiaceae bacterium | reverse complement strand
CCGCCACGGATTTTGTTATGGATTTCTTCTTTCCGGAAAAGAATTTATTGTCTTTCCACAGCGCAAAGGCACAGTCCCGGTTATCACAAAAGAATCCTTTTTTGTCCTCATATACGGTTCCGCCGCATCGGGGGCAGGCGCCGACAGCTTCACGCCCGTTTCTCTTTGCATCTGGGAACAGACCGGTAAAACATTCCTCCGGGGCGGTATGGGCCTTGACAAGCGCCCGGCTCATATCTGCGATCCCATCCATGAAATCTTTTGCCGGAACTTCGCCGCGCTCCACCTGCTTTAACATGGATTCCCATTCCGCGGTGAGCATGGGCGATTTGATGTTATCCGGCAGGACCAGAATCAGGTTCGTACCTTTTTCCGTGGGGATAAGCTGCTTTTTCTTCCGCTGCACAAATCCGGCAGAGACCAGTTTCTCCAAAGTAGCCGCACGGGTGGCCGGGGTGCCTAATCCTTTGCGCTCGGCGTCCTCCGGCATGTCCTCGGTGCCGGCGGTCTCCATAGCTGCCAAAAGGGAATCCTCCGTATAATGCTTCGGCGGGGAGGTTTTGCCCTCCCGGACACTGGCAGAAACCGTTTCAAAAATCTGCCCCTCCTGCAGCACGGGAAGGGAGGCGTCTGTATTCTCGTCATCCTCCGGTTTGGATTGTTTCAATCCCATGCGGTAGAGGCGTTCCACTTCCTTCCATCCGGCCTGTAATACGGTTTTTCCTTTTGCCGTGAAAGAACGGTCCCGGCAGTCTAAAACCGCCGTCACCGCCTCGAACCGGTGCGCCTGAGCCGTGGCAGAAAGCAGCCTTGCGGCGATCAGCGTCAGTACATCCTGTTCCCCGGAGGGAAGCTCCGATAAATCCGTCCGGGCAATCTCCACCGTAGGGATAATGGCATGGTGGTCGGTGACTTTGCTGCCATCCGTTACGCGGTCAATATCCGGTTCCCCTGCGCAGCCCTTTCCAAAAGGCATATGATCCCGCAGCCAGAGAACCAGAGAAGCGGCGGTTGCCTGCATATCCTCGGTCAGATACTGGCTGTCCGTCCGGGGATAGGTCGCCAGCTTTTTCTCATAGAGGGATTGCACATAGTCAAGGGTCTGCTGGGCCGTATAGCCATAGATACGGTTACATTCCCGCTGCAAAGTCGTCAGGTCATACAGGCGGGGCGGCTGCACCGTCTTAACCTGCTTCTCCACGGACAGCACCGAAGCGACCTGCCCGTCACAGCCCATACGGATTTTTTCAGCTTCATTTTTCCCGGACAGCTTTTCCCCAGAGGCAGTAAAGCCGCCGCATGTGATCTCCGGCACATAGAAGGGCTTGCTCGTAAATGCCTGGATATCCGCCTCCCGCTGTACCAGAAGGGCCAGCGTGGGTGACATGACGCGCCCCACATTCAGCGTGACGCCATACAGGACAGAGAAAAGCCGGGTGGCGTTAATGCCGATCAGCCAGTCGGCTTCAGCCCGGCAGACCGCCGCGTCATAGAGCTTATCGTAGTCGCTGCCAGGACGCAGGTGCTCAAACCCGTCACGGATTGCCGCGTCCTCCATACTGGAAATCCAGAGGCGTTCCATCGGTTTCTTGCATCCGGCGTGTTCATAGACCAGACGGAAGATCAGTTCGCCCTCCCGTCCGGCATCGGTAGCGCATACCACGGAATCCACCCGTTTGTCTTTCATCAGCCGGCAAAGAAGGTCAAGCTGCTTTTTCTTATCCTTCGACACTTCGTATTTCCATTCTTCCGGCAGGATCGGCAGATCACCATAACCCCATCTGGCATACCGTTTCCCATAAGCCTCTGGCTGCGCCAGTTCCAGAAGGTGTCCCACGCACCAGCTCACCAGATAACCCCCGCCCTCCATGTAGCCGTCTTTTTTCTCATTCGCACCCAGAACCGCCGCCAGCGACATGGCGACGGAGGGCTTTTCTGCAATTACTAACTTCATTCCTATAACCTCCATTTCTTTGAATTAGAAAAGGCAGCATAGCCGCTGCCCTTTATAAGCTCGGCTCCTGTCTGGTTTTATGTCTTTCTTTGGGTTCCTTTGCCTCTTTCTCCTGAATCTTTGCTTTATTTTCGGAAAGACGCTCTAAAAGACCTTTTTCCTGTTTTCGTCCCAGGGTTTTTGCTGCCCGGTCATAATACTGCACCTTATCAGAAAGTAAATCCTCTGGCAGCACCTGGGTAGCATTCACTTCTTTTACCATATTCTCCAGTTCTTTAGTCTGCATGTTCCCGTTATCCGGCACAAGGATAACTTCATGGGTCGATGATGGGAGGACATAAAAATCAGAACCAAGCAGCTCGCCGATTTTATCCAGTACGCCGTCTCTTGCCAGAACCCCGGCGCCATTTACTTTATTCTGGTTTGTCAGGATATACATAGGTATCATTTCAGATTCTAATGGTTCCGTCTGTTCAAAAAGATTCTCAGGCTTTACGGACAGCATTATTTCTGACATCACATCATCCATTGTGTATAAACAGACAGGATTCCGGGCGTTTTCTGCTGACACCGTATCGTGGTGAAGCTGCTCTGGTGTAATTCCCCAAAGATTCAACATATCATTTGTAACAACAGCGGAAGCCGTTCCGCTGCTGTCCTCCATGATCTGAATACGGTAGGTTGCCGCCAGTTCCCCACATGCGGTATGGGGTTTATCTTTCAAATATTCCTGATTCTTTTCCGGGTCGCACAGACGGATCGCAAGCAGCGGCCTGGCTGTTTCATAATCCTGAAGTCCTTTCACATCAATAGGAAGTTCCAGGCTGTTTTCCACTTTTATCTGTGCAATTTCCTTCATAATGTCGTCCATCGGGCGACCTTTGCCAAACTGTTCCTCATAGTGTTCCAGATAAATGGACGGTGCAGCCGTTTCATCATCCTTTCGGATGATAAGCCCTGTAAGAATCCGGTCATTTCCTTTGGTGACTTTTTCAAGGGTTATCTTTGCATCCTGATAGTCCACCGGCAGATATTCCCGGATATGGTTTTTTATATTTTCTGCAAATTCCTGATTCATTCGTTTTCCTCCCGTTTTCTGTTTTCTAACCATTCATCTTCCTGCTTTGCGGCCTGCATAAGACACATCAGCACAACGCCGGCAGACATTCCCCCGGTGAATGTAAGAAAGTGTGTAATCATGTTCCACATAAAAAATCCTCCTAAAAAATAGGTAAAGAAAAACGCCCACCGAAAAGTGAGCGCATCATCAAGTATCAGTTATCCATTTTTTCATTTTCTTTTCGCAATGGGTTGGCCTGGCAGAACAATCTCCCCGACAGGGATTTCCCGCAGTACCTTTTTCATCTGGTGGGCAAACCGGATTGTCCTCACCGTGCCTCCTTTTTCCCTCCCGTCATACACAGCGATCACCCGGTCAGAGTGTTCTACCATGTAGCGGTTCCGGTGGGAATAGACGCTGGGGTGGTATTTCTCTTGCATGACAACAACATCCGCGCAAGCCTCCAGCATTTCATAAGTCCGGCCCTTTGCCATCAGGCTGTCCAGGCGCTTTTGATAGGGAATGACAGCAATCAGCTCCAGCACCGGATTTGTCTTTTTCTTCTCCAGTACAATCTTGGCAAAATACTGGTCCACGCCGTCTGCGAAGCCGCTCATAAAGCGGGTAAACCCGTCCGCAACAGCAGAATCAATTTCACGCCGCAGGGCGGTCTTTACATGGTTGATCTCTTTCTGGGGTAAATCCCTGTGCCCGGTGACACAGCAGGTCTTTCCTTCCATTTTTATTCCTCCGTCCGATAGGTATTATTCTTCACTTTTCATATTGTAATAGATTTAATTTAGTAAGTCAACGAAAACACCCTTTTTCCATTTGCGAATAATGCAAGGTCGTGAGGTACAATCTATTACAGAATGGGAGGTGAAGGCGATGTATGAAGATTTTGTCCCGGAACGGCTGGCAAAGCTGCGGACACAGAAAGGCGTATCTGCGCGCGATATGTCTCTATCGTTAGGACAGGCAAACAACTACATCAACAACATTGAAAACAAAAAGTCACTTCCCGCCATGCAGTCTTTTTTCTATATCTGTGAATACCTGGGTGTAACACCGCAGGAATTCTTTGATGAGGGTAACACCTGCCCCGAAGCCTTGCGGGAATTTATCGCAGAGGCGAAACAGCTCGACTCCAAATCCATGCAGTATATCCTCGGTATTATGAAAGAACTCAATAGCAGAAAGTAAGCGGTCACGGTGCTGGCCGCTTTATTTGTAAATTTTTTTCGTACCCCTTGCATAAATCCCACAAAGTGGATATACTATAAGTAAGAAAGTAAGAATTTCCTACTTTCAAACTTAAAGCAAAGGAGATGATCGTATGCTGGCCGAATTGCGTCAAAAAGCCCAGGTCACAATTCCAAAGGAAATCATCGTTAAACTCGGTCTGTCCGAAGGCGATAAACTGGACATCTTCGAGAAGGACGGTTCCATCTGCATCATGCCGGTGGTTGTCTACCCCAAAAAATATTTAAGCGAGCTTAAAGAAGAAATCGGGGATGTAAAAGCAAAAATCGCATCCGGGGAGCAGCCTGTCTTTGACAGCGTGGACGCCCTGTTTGACAAATTGGAGGCGGAATGATGGCGTATGAGTTTACCTTTACGCCCCGTTTCCAAAAGCATTTTAAGGGTCTGACCGTACAGGAGAAGAAGCAGCTTAAAAACAAGCTGGAACTTCTGGCCGAAAATCCTTCCCATCCGTCGCTGCGCACTAAACGCATCCAGGGAACCACGGATCTTTTTGAGTGCAGCGTCAACATGGACATCCGCATTATCTGGTATTACGAAGGCGACAAAATGATTATCCTGGTGGACGTAGGGCATCACGACATATTAAAGCAGTTTTAAGCAGCAGGGCGGTACGCTATGACAGTGTACCGCCTTTTGCTGCCTTCTGCCTTTCTTTTATTGTACCCTGCAATCTTCCTGATATGCCCAATCTCACTACCGGCGATAATTCCCTAATTACTCTCTAAAAGTCACTTTTTTATTTTCCTGTACTTCCAAATCCGCCTGTGCCGCGCTGCTCGCCAAGTTCGGTAACAAAATCCGCGATCACAACCGGGGTGATCACAAGCTGGCCCACGCGGGAGCCTTTGGAAAGCTCCTGCGTCTGATTGCTTACATTACTGATGATCGCATGGATTTCCCCACGGTAGCCGGAATCCACAGGAGGCAGTTCACAGACCAGCCCTTTTACCGCCATGCTGGTACGTGGGAACACATAGCCCGCATAGCCGTCCGGCACTTCAATCCCGAATCCAAGAGGAACCTTTGCGATCTCTCCCGGCTGCAAAGTACAGTCATAGGGCATGTAAACATCCGCACCTGCATCGTTCCCATGCGGACGGAAAGGGCGGCGGCTCTCTGGCACGCCAAAGTCAATCAGTTTGATCTTCATGCGCGCCTCCTTCAAAAAGTGCCGGATAGTCCGCTTTCAGAAGATCCTCCGGCGTCATATCCGCATCTATTTTTCTGCCGCAGGTCATTTTCCCCTCCAAGCATTTGTCCTGCTGGCAGAACGGCCCTGTAAGACCGGGGGCAAACAGCGCCGGGCTTAACGAATAAAGCTCCTGCCAGATTTTCAGGAGCACGATCCGGGTCTCGTCCGTATTGCGCCGGCATACCCGCTGGCCGATGATGTGTTTCCACTGATAGGGGGTGGCGCTGATCATCAGCACATTCCGAAGCCCTTGGGGCGTGGCATATCCCGCCGCGTCATGGCCGATTCCTTCGGCGCACAGCTTTTCGTAACAGTCCATGCCTTCGTGGCAGCTTTTTAAGTACAGTTCCCGGACCGCAACCGGGGCGGCCAGAATCTCATAGGGCACGGCAAAATCTGCCTGCCCCGTATAATTGCTGTACTGTAAGGACGCACTCATAAACTTTACTTCGTTCTGGTGTCTGGTGATCTGCGACAGGAATCGCCTGCTTGCCCCCACAACAGCAACGGTGATCACCGCAAATTTCTGAACCGTGGGGTGCGGAAGACCGCTGATTGCCGCCACGGTATTCTTATTGAACGATTTTTCATAAAGAGCCATCAGATCATCCATTGTAGTGATCCGGTGGCCCCTTTGCGTGAGACGGGCAGCAAAGACCATGTTTTTCTCGGCCTCCGCAACCGCCTGGCAGTTCAAAATCTTCACTTCAATTTGGTTGATTGGTATGTCCCTCCTTTACAATAGCTTTCAATAAGAACAGATAGTTGAGGCTGTCTGTGATCTTTTCATTCCATGTGCTTATATCGTAATCCGTATCACCATCAAAGCACATGTCATACAGAGAGACGATATGCTTCGCTAGCATCCCGGCAAGGGCACGCTCCGGCGTGGTATGCTGCAAAGCTGCCGCCGCCTTAAAAGCCCCCAGCCGGTCCGTATCGTCCCCGGTGTATTCTTTGGTTTTCTTTTGCAGAATGTCAGCGCAGAGCTGCACCTGCTCGTCAAATACGGCATTGACTTCCTTTTGTGTGATATGGCATCCCTCCTTTGAAAATGAACTGTCCCGAATTTTGTCTATTATTCGGGACAAATTTATATAAAGTTCCCGGCATTATGCGCTGGGAAGGTAGATCCAGTCGTGCATCAGGCACACACTGGGTTCGTCCTCCCTGGGTACCATATGGTAGGTACATTCTCCGTACACGGTCCGCTTGTCCTCAATCTCCATGCCATACGCCTTATAGAAGCGGTATTCCAGGTTGGAAATGATACAGCGGAGCGTCTGCAGTGCCTCCCGCTGTGAGGTCACGATCAGATCCCGGTCAATGCTGCGCTTTAAGAACAGCAGGGATTTATAAAGCTGTACCTCTGTCCGGTAAGGGCGGCAGTCCATATGTTCCAGCCAGCCGCTAAAAGCCACTGGCCCGCTCTGGATCACATCACGCTCCGGGTGGTAATACTCGTAGCAGTCCAGGTTTGCCGTGTTCAGAAGGTAGAGCATTTCCCGGACCTCATTTTCCGGCATATCATAGAA
>CABIYE010000014.1:0-9314 GCA_902362865.1 Clostridiaceae bacterium | reverse complement strand
GACAGACCGTCCCGCCATTTCAGAAAGCCATGTGGTGTAGGCACCGTCATCCTTCCAATTAAGACGCCAGGGGGAAGTGTCGCTGCCGGACTCGCTGGGCTTTGCCACAAACGCCGTGAAAATTTCCACGACATAGCCGCCGCCAGGGGTGACAAGGTACATCTGCGGGTGTCCGTCAAAATAGCTCTGTTCGTCATACTCATTCAGCGTGGCGAACATGGAGCCGTCCCGCATATTGTGGCCGTAGATAATGGTATTGCGGTCCGAAAAATCCTCCTGATTTTCATAGTCTGCAAACAGGCAGCCCGTCTTATTATAGGTGCCGTCATACAGATGGTGCAGGTAATACTCGTTATCGTCTGTCTGCGTTACCGGGTAGTTCATGGCCGTATCAGGGAGGGTAAGCCATCCGATGATGTCCGGCCCGGTTTCCCTAAGAGCTTCAAAATCCACTGCGGGGAGGACCACAGAAGGGTCCTCCCCGGCAGGTTCCGTTTCCGTATTATCTTCCTCCGGCGCTTCGGTCTGCTCCGGCAGCTCTACATGGGAAGCAATGTCCTTATAGGCTCCGGCGCTCTCGGAATACTGGTTAAGGTCGCGTACCATCAGGAACCCGCTGCCAAGTGCCAACAACCCGCAGAGGGAAACCACCGCAATACCAACAACTTTTCTCTTTGGGGTATTTCTGCTGTACTTGCCCTTTTTGAAATAGACTGCGGCAAACAGTCCGCCGCCAATCACCGCCAGTGCCAGAAGCCCGCCATACAGGAAAATGAAATTGTCATCCCCAGTCTGCGGTACCGCTTTATCAGGATTAGATGGTGTGGACGGATTGGACGGTGTTTTCGGATTATCCGGGTTATCCGGGGTAGCCGGTTTCTCTGGCTTTTCATTGAAGAACTGGACCGTTGCGGTTTCGTCTGCCTTGATCTCCACGGTGGCAGCGTCAGGAATGATATAGTCCTTGCTTGCCCGGTTGGAGATTTCTGTTACGGTATAAATGCCAACGCGCAGCCCCTTGACCTCGATCACGCCGGATTTTGGAGAAGTGAAAGTTTCACAGTAGGAACCGTCTGCACTTTTCACCTCAAAAGCAAATCCATCCTTGCGCCCGTCGCTGGAATCCTTTGTAATCTTCAGGTTCCCGCGGTACGCCTCATTGGTAAAGCCCCGTCCGGCCTCGCCATTTTCCACAACCGCCACCTGGCCGTCCTCTGTGATGGCAAAGTAGTAGGCGTTCTCGTCAAGCTGGTAGCCCTCTGGTGCCTTGCTTTCTTTCACAAAGTAGCCCTTTGCCAGAAGGCCCTCCGCGGTGTGGTAGCCCGCCTCCGATTCTTTCAGGGTACCGATCTTCATATCTTCGGAATCAAATTCCTTGTTGCCATTGGCATCCTCATACAGATCGAATACCGCGCCGGAGAGGAAACGCAGGAAGGTGTTATTATCTTTGTCCTCTTTCTTCACAGAAGAAGGCTCGTCTACTGCCTCGGTTTTCATCACCTGCACGCTGCCGCGGATCAGGGTATTTTCCACTTTGATTTCAATGCGCTGGCCGTCCACACCGATATAGATATGGTGCTGCTGCGGGCTTACCGTATAAAGTGCCGGAGAGGAAATTTCCTTTACGATCCAGTGGCCGTAAGGGATATTCTCAAAAGAAAAGCTGCCATCCTCGGCAGTGGTGACAGTAAGCAGTGCGTTTTCCCCGGTAAATTCTTCCGTGTCCGGCCTGAATAATCCCATCAGTGCCCCGGACAGCTTCACATCTTCGCCGCCCTCCGGGTTTTCGCCGACTTTTACGCCGTCCACACGCCCGCGCAGCAGGTCGTTGGAAACAACCTCGCCTTCATTTACAAGAATCTGCACCAGCGCCGCCTCCTGGCCTGCGTATTCAAAAATAACCGGATATTCGGTATCAGAGAGGATATAGGCGTTGTTTGTGGTGCGTTCCTTCACATAGTAGCTGCCAAAAGGCAGGTCGGAGGCAAAGGAAGCGTCATAGCCGCCCGCCTCATTCGGGTCAACGGAAACCACTTCCAGGAGCCCGCCCGCCGGAATGACGCTGCCGTCAAGAGCCGTCAGGTCAGCGGACGCATACAGCCCGAAAGAAATATCTTGATATTCCTCATTCATGCCAAGCCCAAAAAGATCGTCCGTTTCCAGTGCTTTGAACAGGCTCACATCCACCTTCTGACGCTCGTCATAAAGTCCGATGGCGGTCTGCGTTACTTCCACAGTTTCACCCGCATAAGTAAGCTCGGCATATTCCGGCTGGGTATTTAAGACCATCCCCTCCGGCGCCTGGCGTTCCTCCAGACGGTAGCGGCCCAGATAGAGAAGCCCGCTCTGGGCGGTTCCATCCTCCCCGGTGGTAAGGGTTTCCACAACCGTATCTTTTGCCGCCCTGAGCGTTCCGTCACCGGTATAAATATCTTCATCCGCGATCACGTCATAGACTGCGCCCGGCAGCCCCATGACCTCATACACCGGCTGGTACAGACCATCGTTTTCCTGGACGGAAGCGAATACCTCGCCGGTCTTGGTGATGGTAAGCTGCCCCTTCTGCGGCATATTGTACTGCGTAACCGTGACAACGGCCTCGCTGCCGTCAATGGTAAACGGCACCGGCTCGCTGGAAAGTACATACCCGTAAGGCGCCGCCACCTCGTAAAGCTCATAATCCCCGGTGTGCAGAGGCTCCGGCAGCATCAGCCAGCCTTCATCCGATACATAGAAGGTATCAAGGGTTTCCGGGTTCGGATAGTAAATATCCTGGGTGACAAATTCCCCGGTAGACAGGTCCTTGATCTGGAAACCGGTGCCCGTCATGGGGATAATATTGCCGGTCTCCGCGTCGCATTTCTCCACACGCAGCCTTGCGGTAATGGTGCGGTTATTCAGGATATAACTGTAAGTCTGTCCGTTGGAGGAAATAAAGACCGTAAAATCCGGGATAAACGCTTTTCCTTCCTCGCCGGAAACCTGGTGGATCGTATAATGGCCGTAAGGGAGCATTTTGGAGGAAGCGAAGCCGTCTCCATCGGTGGTGAGCAGATCACGCTCGCTTTCCTTTGCCGCATCATAGCTGCCTGCCGCCTTCAGGTAAACCTCAAAGACCGCACCGGCCTCCGGGCGTTCAATGACGCCCTCATTGGGTTCGTCCGTATTTTCATCCCCGGACACATCCGGGTCCAGGTCGTCCGTATGCTTCACCAGCTGGATATTTCCATAAATGACCGTTTCCGTAACCTGGTTTTCCGTGGTATTCAGTTCCACTTCATACAGGGTCGGGGAAGCGCCCACCTCATAGACCGTATCGTTTAAGAGGTAGCCGGTGCTGGGATCAATCTCCCTCACCGTCCAGTTATCACCGCAGACATAGTAGCGGGTCATAAAGCTGCCGTCCGGCCCGGTGGTGTAGGTGTCTACCAGCTCGCCATTGTTATAAATGCCATAAGTTGCACCGGCAAGGGTGGCGTCGCCCTGGGCGGTGCCGGTATCAGCGTCGCTCTTTACCACATGGACGCGGAACTTTTTCAGGATATTGCTGAAATGCACCGTGGAGGTCTGGCCGCTTTCAATGGTGACATACTGCGCGGAAGGGGTCACATAACGGTCCACCGGCAGCTCTTTCACCAGATAAGTGCCGGGCAGCAGCTTTTCTTTAATCTGCCCGTTTTCTCCGGTAGTGACGGTTTCATCCACTTTATTTCCCAAAATGTCCGTGCCTGAAATTTGGAAAGGAATCCCGGACACAATACCGTCCTCACTGGTCTTGACAATCTTTGCGGTGCCGTAGGTTTCGGTCTTGATCTTTACAAAGAAGGAAACCGGGTCGCTGGCGCCGGTCATCATAGTCTGGTAGCCGGGTCTGCCCCAGATCAGCATGTCATTGGCAACCGGGATGTCCTTTCGGAATTCAAAGGTGACGGGGTCCATAATCATGTTCTTACTGGTGAACGTGTACTTGTTCCCGCTTCTTGTGACGGAAACGCCGCTGCCTTTCAAAGTCTCCAGGTCGATTTTCAGGTTATTGGTGTCCGTGACAGTCAGGGTATAAATCTTCTTTTCCGTGTCCCATTTCAGTTCCAGCTCCGGGGCCTCGCTTTTCTTCGTGGAAGTAAAAGAGGGGATCGTGGAATGGGAGGCAACCTGTGACAAAATCCAGTTGTAGGCTTTTTCCGCAGGACGTCCGGCAATCACACTGAAATACTGGTTGGCATCTGCATGGCCGTTCCCGTGCCGGCTGTATGGGTCGCTGCGAAGCTGCTGCTGGTATTCCCAAAGGATGATCTGCGTCGCCATTTTGTAATCGTCCTCGTTAATGCCGGACACAGGGAGGGAGGTGCCGGGTTTCCAGCCGTAGATTGCCGTGAGGGTGATCCCCCGTCTTGCCTCGGAAGGGAGCAGGTTTAAGTAATTGCTGTTGGTGCCGCTTTCCGATGTATAGGTATTGTCGGAAGTGTTATAGGCAATGCCGCTTTCCACGCAATATACCTGCTGGCTGCTCCCGTCCGAAGCTGTCAGCATATAGTGCCGATAAGCGTTGCCCCCGGAACTGCTGCGCACATCCATCGTTCCATCAGAATTGTAAACAAGGTAGGTGTAAGGCGCCGGCGCATAATAATGCTGTCCGTCAGACCCTACATATTGATCGCCCAGCCAGGAGCTTGCTTTCTGTCCCAGCGAAAATGCGAACGCCTGGGTAGGGATCATCCCAAAGACGCATACTGCGCAAAGCAGAAATGCCAGCAGCCGCTTTACGCCGCTGCGGTAATGGGTATTTGTTTTCTCCATGAAAAATCCTCGCTTTCTTAAAATAGTAAAGGACAGCTTTACTCGCTGTCCTCCTGTTCATCATCGATCCTGTCGTCAAAATCATCTTCGGAGAGATATTCCGGCTCTCCATAGGCTTCATCCGGGTCAAAGCCTTCGCCGTAGCCGTCATCCTCGAAATCTTCGTCATCCTCTGCCTGCTGCTTCGGACGGACGATCTTTACATAATAGCCAACGCCGCCTACCGCAAGCAAGGCAACGATAATAAAGATAATCGTGCCGGCGCTGCCGTTGTCCTTTTTCGGCGGTTCGGTCTGTGCGAGTTCCTCTGTTTCCGCAGGTCTTTCCTTTCCGGTGCAGCCTTTGAGGTCATTCTTGCAGACCGAGCAGGCGGTATTGACTTCGCCGGCTTCGCATTTATCCGTACAGGTGCAGACGTCCTCTGTTGGAATCACGCTCATGGTGCCCTCGTTCTTTTCCGCCAGAGCCATCAGGTCAGCTTCGGTAACACCATTCAGGAAGTAGACGTTGTTGTCGTCACGCTTGCCGTCAATGATAAGATAGAACACATTTCCGGCCTCGGTGGTGATCGTGTAAAACTGCTTATCGTCACCCTCGCCAGTAGCTTCATCCAGCACTGTGCCGGTTCCCTCCGGGGTAAACGCGCCATCCGGGATAGAGGAAGTGGTTTCCGTTTCTTCCTGGGAATTGGAGCTGCCGCCATTTGTGCCGGAGGCTGTATTGCTGCCGGTATTGGTACCCGCATTAGAACTATTCCCGGAAGCATTACTGCCTGAATTGCTGCTTTGGGCATTATGATTGGTACTGCCGGAAGAAGCAGCCTGGACCTGTGCCGGTTTTACCGGCTTGCTGCTCTGGTTCTGCTGCACCGTTTCCGCAGGTTTTTCCGTGGGCGTCGGTTCCTCATAATAGGGATTTTCAAACTTCACGGTCTTTGAGCGGTTCCCGGCATAATCCTGGGCATACACGTTTACCTGTTTTCCTGTGCCGGCATAATCCTTTAAGGTGACGGTAGCCGCCCCATTGGTCAGGGAGTTGATACGGTTCCCGTCCACAAAGACCGCTTCTACGCCGGAATTGTCGTCGCTGCTTTCTACTTTCAGCGTACCGCCGTCCAGAGAAGCCGCAAGCTCCGGCGGTGTGGTATCTTTGTCCCCGGCAGCATAAGCCGTCAGGGGCAAAGCGATGGCGCTTATGACAAGCACAAGCGCCAGTAGCAGAGAGATTTTTTTAGTCCTCATTCATGTCCTCCTGTTTCTTAAGCGGGCCATCTCCGGACGGAGCGGCCTGCTGCGATTTCAGAAATTCGGCCAACTGCTGGGGCGTCAGATGGAAGCTGCGGGCAATCGCCACATAGTCGGTGTTCTCCAGCTCCGTTTTCTGTTTTTCCAGGCCGCGGAGCCTGGCCTGCATCTCCGCAATCTTGTTTTTTGTCTTGTCGATCTCTTTCTCCAGTTTTTCAATCTTAGGGTTCAATTTATTACCTCCAATCTGTCAGGGCAGACGCCCAAATGTATAAAAGTGCTGCTGCCAGTAGCTTGTGTTGATGTTTGCGTAGGAGATCGGGTCCCCACAATGGATCATCATCCCGTTACCCACATAGATTCCCACATGGCTTGCGCCGCTGGTATTGTAGGTCCCCTGGAAGAAGATCAGGTCGCCGGGCCTTGCATCGGCGCTTGATACTGGCGTACACACGCCTAAAAGCCCGTCTGCGGTCAGGCGTCCGAAATTCCAGCCCACTCCACAGTGATTAACTACCCAGGAAACATACCCGGAACAGTCAAAGGAAGTGGAAGGGCTTGCGCCTCCCCACACATACGGATAGCCTAAATACTTTTCAGCCTCCGCAAGCATAGCCGCAAATTTTTCATCCGCAAGGGCCTCCGGCGGTACATCATAATTGAAATAATTCCCCCCGCCGCCTGCGCCTGCTGCCGGCAGATGCCGCTCGCTGGTATCGCCGGTATCGGCAAAATACAACGGGTTCCTATACTGTCCGTCAACCAATACCTCCAGGTGCAGGTGCGGCCCGGTGGAGTTTCCGGTGCTGCCGACCTTTGCGATCACATCCCCGGCCTTTACCTCCTGTCCGGCAGATACTAAGATTTGTGAACAGTGGCCGTATTTGGTGGTAAGAGAGTGCCCCTCGTAAGCCTCGCCTTCAATGGCGACGCACAGACCATAGCCGCCCGCATTTCCTGCCAGCGTGACCGTGCCGTCATGCCCGGCCAAAATTTCCGTGCCCTGGGGCATCCCGATGTCAACGCCGGTATGGTAGTTCTTTTCCCCGCTGATCGGGTGTACCCGGTAGCCGTAGTAGCTGGTGACATAGGGCAGCCAGTTGGTGCCAAACACATTTTTCACATACTGCCGGTTTCCTTTGGTCTGCAATAAAATCTCGCAGATTTCTTTCTGGTCTGCGTCCATGCGTGAAACCACCAGGTTTTCAAGCGGCATGGAAGTAAGCGTTACATTTAAGATGTGCCACTCATAAGGCACTTCTTCTTCGGTTTCCTCGCCGGTCTCCGGGTCAATGCTTGTTTCTGTCCGGTAGCGGATTTCCGTTTCCTCCGTGAAGGATAGGGAATACTGCCCGTTAAAAAGCTCCCGGAGGACGCTCTCGATCTGTGCATAGGTGAAATCCTGATACGCAGAGGTGAGATACCCCATTAAAACATAAGGGTCATGCTCAATAGGGCCGATATTATAGCGGTACTCGTCATAACCGGGCCGGTCCGATTCCACACGGTTGATCTGCATCTGCAGGTCCGTTTCCCACTCGGTATATATAAGCTCCGCATTGTTGATGTCCGCGTCGTCCGCCAGATAAGTAGAGGCGGCAAGGCTCCCCAGCCCTCCGGTTCCAATATTGGAAAAGGAAGAAAACAAGGAAGCGATCAGGAAAAATACCAAAAGGAGCAGGATCACGATTCCGCATAGAACCGGGTGGCGCTTGACAGCGTGAACCACACTTGCAGCAATCTTTTCCGTGGCAACGGCGGTGTCCTTTGCCCGCTTTCCGGCTTTTTGTGCCTCCCTGGCTGCCTTGGCATACTGGCGTTTTATTTTTTGTTTCTGCCACATCCGGGCAAGAAGGTTTTTCTTCAGTTCCGGGTTATCCTGTAATGTCTGCCGGTAGGCAAGCCGGGCATTGGCTCTGGCTGATTTCTGCTGTAACTTTGCCACCCTGCGGTATGGCGCGGTCTTATGTTTATGGTAGGCATAGCGTAACCCCCCTTCGCCCGCAAGCTCGGTACGGTGGGCCGCTTTAATGCCGACATTTTCATCCTCCGCCTGATAGATTTTTTTATGGGAGTAACCAACCGCCATATTTGCGCCGGCCTTTACCGGGCGCATCGGAACAGGACCCTTTACATGGGCCCGCTGGGATTTCACCTCCTTTTCAAATTTCAAGTGTTTTTTGGCCTTACCCGTATCAGGATCAGAAGATGTTTCCATCCGCAGCTTACGGCGGGCAGGCAGGCGGTTTTCCGCCTGTTCCAGCTTTTCCGCTGTCCGTTCCGCTTTCCGTCTGGCCTGGGTGAGTTTTTTATCCGCTGTTTCCGGTGGAAGCTCGTCAGCGGCAAATTCCAGCTTGGAAGGCCGTTTCGGTTCTCCTTCGGCTGCCTCCGGCGGTTTCTCCTTTGGTTTCTCGGCTTTGGCCGCCTCCTGGAAACGCTGCTGGTATTTGTTGCCATGCTGGTGCATCCGGGAACGGCGTTCTGCCTGACCGGGTTCTCCCTGTGTGTGGCGTTCTGTACCAGAATTGCCACTGTCAGAATCCGCACGCCGGGAATCCACATATCTGAAATCCCTCCGGCGCGGTTCCGGTGCAGAAGTTCCCGGTTCCAGAGGGTTCCGTGTTTCAGGTGCCCGTGCCGGCTCATGGTCCATATCCCTGCTTTCCAAATGTTCCGGTATGGAAATATCCGCCTGCTGCGGTACATCCGCTTTGAAAGGCTGTGTATCATCCGCTGCCTGCTGTGCTGCGGTTTCATACCTCCGGCTCCGGGCCGTTCCCGAAGAAGAAGGGGCGTCCCTGACCCGCAGCAGGTTAAAATCCTGTTCGCTCTGCCGGGTGTCCATACATTCCTCCGCATGGGAATCACGGACCGGCATCCGGGTATCTTTCTTTTTCCTCTGAAATTCTTTTTCCCGCGGCACTGTTATCACCTCCAGTCATTTTTATTTTCGGGAATTTATGCACCTGCCACTTCATCAGGCCGTGTTGTGAGTACGCTGTATAACAGGGTGTCTTTCGGAAAATGATCGACAAAGGGGATAATCACATTCCCGAAAAACAGAAGCCCCTCGCCGGGGCCGGAATGGGTCACATAGGAAAGCTGGTGCGGGGAAATCCCCAACTGCTTCGCCAAAATCTGCCGGTCTCCCTGGGCCTGGTTCAGCATGTAGATAAAATCCGAGTTCTATAGTGATAGGTAAGCCTCTGATATCATCTCGGGCTTTTCCCCCACTCCACACCGTGCATGCGACTTTCACCGCACACGGCGTTC
>CABIYE010000013.1 GCA_902362865.1 Clostridiaceae bacterium | reverse complement strand
AGCCCCCCTCAAGATGAGATATCCCTACGTAAAGTAGTAAGACCCCTTGAAGACGACGAGGTAGATAGGGCAGAGGTGGAAGCATGGCAACATGTGGAGCTGACTGTTACTAATCGGTCGAGGGCATAACCTGAGCAAACAGGAAGAAAGCGAGAACAGAGTTCTCGAATGGGCTTTCTGAGGGTTTGAAAATGGTGGATAGGAAAAAGATGGATTGAAAAGTATTTCTTATATGCAGTTTTGAAGGTACATGAAAAAGTCCTTGCAATTACGGTTGTAAAGGGCTATAATTAAATAGTGATAATCCTCGATAGCTCAATGGTAGAGCACACGGCTGTTAACCGTGGGGTTGTTGGTTCGAGCCCAACTCGGGGAGCTTAAGAAACCTCACAAATGTCAATATTTGTGAGGTTTTAGTTTATTCATATATGGCAAGGAGAAGACACTATGATTTTATATTTTTCGGGAACAGGGAATAGCGAATACGTAGCCAAAAAAATAGGGAAAAAAATTGGCGATGAAGTTATGGATCTTTTTGAAAAAATTAGAAATGACGATTTTTCCAGTATGCACTCTGAACGGAAATGGGTTATTGTAGTTCCCACTTATGCCTGGCGAATTCCCCGCATTGTACAAAAGTGGATGGAAAGTACAAGTCTTACAGGAAGTAAGGATATTTATTTTGTAATGACCTGCGGCGGAAGCATCGGAAATGCAGGAAAATATCTTGAAAAACTTTGCGCTCGAAAGAAGATGAATTATTACGGCTGCATCGGCATTACGATGCCGGAAAATTATATTGCATTATTCTCCACGCCCACTAAGGAAAAAGCTATGCAAATTATAGAACAGGCAGAAGGAATCATAGACCATGCAGCCTCCCTGATAAAGAATGGCGAGAGACTTCCGCAATCAGGGCTTTCGTTCAGTGATAAAATAAACAGCGGAATTGTAAATGCTGTTTTTTATCCGGTGTTTGTTCATGCAAAAAAGTTTTATACTGTCAATAGTTGTATTTCTTGCGGAAAATGTGTAAGTGTCTGTCCTCTTAATAATATTCGGCTTGAAAATGGAAGGCCGGTGTGGGGAGATAAGTGTACTCACTGTATGGCTTGTATTTGCCGCTGCCCGAAAGAAGCGATTGAATATGGTAAACACAGTAAGGATTTGCCGCGTTATGTCTGTCCTAAGAGTGATATTATATATGAAAAGAAGTGAGGAAAAGATATGAGTTACGAAAGATTGAATGAGAAAATACAGGAAATGAAAGATGAAATGCTGGATAGTATCCGAGAGAGTGTTGCAATCTGCAGCGTAAGGGGAGAACCAGAACCAGATGCTCCTTATGGAAGAGAAGTGAAAAAAGCATTGGATCATGCCTTGGCATTGGGCGAAAGGATGGGATTTAAAACTGGTAATATAGATAATCGTGTTGGTTATGTTGAGTATGGCGATGGCGAAGAGATGGCAGCTGTACTGGGACATGTGGATGTAGTTCCATTAGGAGAAGGATGGAACTACGATCCGCTTGGGTGCGAAGTGCATGACGGTAAGATGTATGGGCGGGGAGTTCAGGATGATAAAGGTCCGACCATTGGGGCGATTTATGCGTTAAAAGCAATCAAAGAGCTGGGGCTTCCAATCGATAGAAGAATTCGTGTAATGTTCGGCTGTGATGAAGAGAACGGTTCTTCCTGTGTGGAACACTATATCAAGGCAGGCGGAGAGCTGCCGACCATCGGATTTACCCCGGATGCGGAGTTCCCGGTTATATTTTGTGAGAAAGGGCAGAGTTTCTGGGATGTTACGAAGAAGGTGGAAGAACCGTCTGCTGTGAGAGTTCTCTCTATTGAAGGGGGCGAAGCGAAAAATGTAGTAACGCCTAAATGTACATTGGAAGCAGAGGGAGAACTTGTAGTTGAGGAAAAAGAGTATATTACCGTTAGGAAAGAAGGCGGGCGGACAATTGTAACGGCAGAAGGCGTCAGTGCTCATGGAAGTACGCCGGAGCAGGGAGAGAATGCGGCAATCCGTCTTTTTGACGCATTGAAGGGAAATGATTTTGGCGGCGATTTGCAGAAAATGATAGATTTTATTATGGAGAAGATTGGTTGGGAGACGAATGGAGAATCACTTGGTATTTGCTATGAAGATGAAGAGACAGGAAATACAACGGTAAATCTTGGCGTTATCAAATGCGATGAAAAGAAGCTTTCTTTTTCTTTGGACATTCGGTATCCAAAGAATGCGGCAGAGGAGACGGTTCTTGGCAGCGTGAAAGAGAAGCTGGCGGATTATGGATTGGAGGCTGAGGTTGAGGCTCACAATCTGCTTTATGTACCGGTAGATTCCGAGCTGGTGCAGAAGCTGATGAAAGTATATCGTGAGCAGACGGGAGATATGGAAGCACAGCCTATTGCCATCGGAGGTGGAACCTACGCCAAATCTTTTCATAATATGGTGGCATTTGGTCCGGTCTTCCCGGGAGAAGAGGAAGTTATTCATGCGCCGAATGAATTTGCAGTAGTTGATAATCTGGTGCGCTCCATTCAAATCACGGCGGCGGCTATGTATGAAATTGCCCGGAAATAGGCGCTGTTTACTTGTCTGCTCCGGAGGTGAGCGTCGGACTCTGGATGATAGAGGCAAGCTCTTCAATAGATTCTTTGTAGCCATTGGCAGTACATGCCATATAGATATTGAAAAGGGCGCCGGCATATGCCTGCAGGGAATAATACAGGGCGGTGTCTGTGGAATCTTTGTGGTAGGTTTCCAGCAGGTAGGAGGTAAGAGCGTCTAATAGCAGTTTGCCCATCCCTATTTTAATGATACAGTTTAAAAAGGACTGATATTTTTTGAAATACCGGAAACAGTGGAGAATATTTTCATAATTCCCATAGGTTTTTGGTGTTCCCATTTTTTCCAGATCCACGCGGTAAGCAGCCACGATTTCATTCATATATGTTTCAAGGATCTCTTCTTTGGAAGAGTAATTCCTATAATAAGTCATACGGGATACACCAGCTTTTTGTGTCAATTCCGAGATTGATATGGAAGAAAGCGGCTTTTCATTTGCCAGCTTAATTAATGCCGTTGTAATATATTCTCTTGCAAGGATATTGGACTGATTTTTTCTTTTCATAAACAAAAACCTCCGATTTGTAACAGTTAAAAATGGGAATATTGAATCTGTCAGCGGTAAATGTTACAATTTGTAACGCTTAAATTTTAAACGGTTGATGAGAAAAATACAAGGAATTTTGGTGATATTTTATAGAATCAGGAGGAACCCTTATTTTGGAAAAGATTGCAATTTTAACAGACAGTAACAGTGGACTTAGCAGGGAAGAGGCGGAAAAACAAGGCATTCATATCTTACCGATGACATTTTCCGTGGGAGGACAAGAACACAAAGAGGGAATTACACTGACGGACAGGGAATTTTTTGACAGTATGAAAAAGGGAGTGCCGGTGAGTACTTCACAGCCCTCTATTGCAGACCTGACGGATATATGGGAAGAATTGCTGAAGGATTATGACAGGATTATCCATATTCCGATGGCAAAGGTGTTAAGCGGCGGTTATGCAACGGCAGTGACTTTCAGTGAAGAATATGGCGGCCGGGTGCTGGTAGTAGATGGAAATCGGATATCTGTGACCCAGGCAGCGCTTGCACAATATGCAAGGAAGCTGGCAGATGCAGGGATGGCCGCCAGTGAAATTAAGGAGAAGCTGGAGGCTACCTGCATGGAAGCGGAAATTTATATCACGGTGGAATCCCTGGAATATCTGAAACGGGGAGGACGAATCAGCGGAGCAGCCGCTATGGCGGGAGAGCTTCTGCATGTGAAACCGGTGCTGAAGCTGCATGGAGGCGCAATCGAGGCCTATGGCAAAACGCGGGGCACAAAGAAAGCGAAGAAGATGATTGAGGAAGCGATTGCGAAGGATTATGAACGCCTTGCGGGAAAGCATGGGGCTGAGAATGTCCGTATATTTGTCGGTCATGCGGACGCCAGAGAAGAAGTTATGGAGTGGGCGGAAAAATGGAAGGAAATGTATCCGGATCACAACATTGAAATCGCCAGACTTCCGCTGAGTATCTGCTGTCATGTGGGACCGGGAACCATAGGGGCGGCGGTCTGTGTAAATTAATAGAAGGACAGAGATGTATTTGGATAATTTTAAGATAAAGACAAAGCGGATTATTATATATATTGTGTGTGTTCTGATTCCAATGGTGGTGACGGATTCTTTTTTTGTGTATACGGTTACACAGAATGTAAGCCAGCAGGAACAGGATACTATGAAAGAGGTACTTGGCAAGGTTACGAATGAACTGAATACCAAGATTAATAATGTGGTGACAATATCTGATTACCTGTATATGAATGAGAAGGTGGATGAATTTGTACACCGGACCTATACTTCCCATGCAGAGTATTATGAGTATTTTAATCAGTTCCTGGAGAACAGTGTTATCCGTTATTATTACACGACCGATTCCATTTACAATATACAAATCTGCGTAGATAATAAAAGTATTGTCAATGGTTCCTATTTTTGTGATATAGATGAAGTCAAAGATTCTCTGTGGTATCAGCAGTACCAGGAGAATGAAGATAGAATTTTTATAATAGCATATTATGAAGAAAATAACGCCTATGAACAATCTCTAAATCATGCAAGGCATATTTCCCTGGTCAGAAAAATGGATAATTTCGGCGGCGATGCGGTAATGCGGATTGACTTTGATTATGGAGATCTGAACAGGATTTTGGAGCAGGAGTCTTCAGAGATGGATATTTATGTGGATGACGGTGAAAAAATCATTCTTAGTTCGGATTCTTTTGCGAATACGAAGGAAGATTATCTGCCTGTGTCGGCCTATGAAAAAAAAGGACTGGAAGTCCGCAGCTCTTTAGAAACGCTGGGAGACAGTTGGAATATTGCGATTACAATGGACAAATACAGCGTCACAGAAGCGCTGGAAGGACAGGAAACCATTCTGCTGCTTCTGGTGCTGCTTAATTTGATTCTGCCAAGTATCCTGATCGTATTTGTGAACCGTTCCTTTGGAAGGCGGCTGCGGATAACAGAAGAATATATAAAGAAGGCAGAACAGGGTGAATTTGAAGAGATTCCGGGGAATCAGGGAAAAGATGAATTGGGTGACCTGATTCGCAGCTTTAATCTGATGGCGGTAAAGATTAGGGAATTAATAGAAGTTGTTTATAAGAAAGATGCGGAACGGAAGAATATACAGATTGCAAGGAACCGGGCGGAGCTGGATGCAATGAAAAGGCAGATTAATCCGCATTTTATGTATAACACACTTGAAAGTATCCGTATGCACAGCCTTGTAAAAAATGAAAAAGAGACGGCGGAGCTGATGGGAAAGTTTTCGATGCTTCTGCGGCAGGTGACCCGCTGGACGTCGGAATTTGTCCGGGTGTCAGAAGAAGTAGAGTCGGTCAGGGCCTATCTGGATATACAAAAGAGCAGGTTTGGCGAACGGCTTATCTGGTCGGTTTATGTGCAGGAAGGAACGGAGAAGCTTTATATTCCGAAGTTTTCGATTATGACCTTTGTGGAAAATGCATGTATTCATGGAATTGAGCCGCAGATTCACGGCGGCAGCATTTCCGTGGCCGTTACATCGGATGAAGAATGCATTTACGTGGAAGTAATTGACGATGGCTGCGGAATGCCGGAGAAAACGCTGGAAGAATTGCGAGAGAAGATAAAGAATGCTTCGATTGAAGATCTGAGCAAGGCGAAGAGTATTGGCATTTTGAATACGGTTGTCCGGCTGAAGCTTTATTTTGCAGAAGCCGTTGAAGTAGAAATAGACAGTACATCGGGGGAAGGGACCGAATTATTTATTAAAATACCCCGAAAGGAGCAGGATAAAAATGTCGAAGATCAAGGTAATGCTTGTTGATGATGAGCCATTTATCAGACAGGGAATGCGGATGATTATAGACTGGGAGTCTTATGGTTATGAAATTGCCGCGGAAGCGGAGAATGGGATGCAGGCATTGGAAATGCTGGATGGAGAGGAAATAGACCTTGTATTTGTGGATCTGAAGATGCCGAGGATGTCCGGATTAGAGCTGATAAAGGCGGCGCAGGAAAGGGAAATGGAGATTCGCTTTATCGTTCTTACCGGATATGCAGATTTCTCTTATGCGCGGGAAGCGCTGCGCCTGGCGGTGGAAGACTATCTGCTGAAGCCGATTCAAAAAGAGGAATTGATCGGCATACTGGAGAAAGTGAAGGAAGAGAAAGAGAAGAACCGGGATGATAATATAGAACTGGTGCTAAACCATGAGCTTGACATTCATCTTTCTCATATTTTATTAGGAAGATATATGGAAACAGATCTGGAAATTGTGAATCAGTATATGCCGGAGTCAGACGAATGGCAGTATGTCAGCTTTGAATTCGAGAAAAATGCAGATATGTTCCGGAATATGGCGGAGGAAGAGAGAAGTTCTTTGCAGAAGCAGTTCGTAATGGAGATGCGGTCTATACTGAAGGACTGGAAGCAGCAGGTTGTCAGCAACCTCCATGAAGAAGAACAGCTTACGGGCGCCGGAGTGCTTTTGATTCCACAGATGTATCGGGAGCAGCAGATGGAAGCGATGGAGTATGTCACCTGGCTACAGAAAAGAATGCAGGCAAAAACGGGATGGAAGACACAAGTGTATGTGGGTACGGCGGTGAACCGCATTGCAGATATCAGTCATTCTTATTATTCCATCCGTCTGACGCGCTGTATGCATGAGTTTGCAGATGACAGTAATCAGCCGATAGCAGTTGGTGAGAAGTTTGAAAAATCCAGGCCGGCGCTGGGGATGCGTGCGCGGGACATCGAAGAGCTGGTAGAAGCGGTCCGTGTTAATAATGAAGAAATGATTGTTAGGAAAGTACAGCAGATTTATGAACAGATACAAAACAGTGGTTTTAATCTGAATGTACTGCAGACCAAGCTGTATTATCTGTTGTACCGGCTTGTGGATCTGGCGAATGAGCTGGATAATGAAGCAAATCAGGAAGAGGTATTGAAGCACATCGGGCAGAAGTCTTTCGATAAAATTGTGTTGAGTGGAACGGCGGATGAATTGACGGAATTTGTCTGCGCCTATGCAGAATATCTGGAACGGCTGAGGAAGGTTGAGTCGGAAGGAGTTCTGGGACAGGTGGAAGAGTATATCCGAAAGAACTACAGCGAAAATATCAGTCTGAAGTCTATTGGAGAACAGTTTTATATTAATAATGTATATCTCGGGCAGATATTTAAAAAGAAAAACGGGATTACCTTTAAGGAATATCTGAACCGGGTCAGAATCGAAAAAGCGACGCAGCTATTGGCAGATACGGATGAAAAAATATATGCGATAGCGGAAAAAGTAGGGTTTCACAACACAGATTATTTTATTAACAAATTTGTGCAGGAAAAGGGCATGACGCCGCGGCAGTATCGGATGAAAAGAAAAAAAGAGGAAAACTGATGAAAAGAAGAAAGAAAATAGGATGGATTTTTTGTCTCCTGTCCGTTCTCTGCTTGTGGGGATGCGGGACAAAATTGTTTACAAAACAGGAGGAAATCAAGACATTTTCAGCTTTTGTGTCCGTGCCGGGGAAAGAAATACCGGACGACAACAGAATGAAGAATAAAATAGCGGAAAAGATTGGTGCCAAGGCAGAGCTTAAATATCTGACAGGGCAGACTGCTTCGGAGAAGATTCATTCGATGATCCAAAAAGGAACGTATCCGGATTTCCTTGATGGCGGAGATGCAACGGCGCAGCTTTTGGAGGCGAATGCTTATATTCCTTTGGACGAGTATCTGGACGATTATCCGGAGCTTAAGAATTACCTGACACCGGAGCAATGGGAATCCTTGCGGCAGCCTGACGGACATATTTATTATATCCCGCAGTTTTCGACCGTGCGGGGAGAAGATATGAATCCACGGTATGCAGATGAGGCATTCTGGATACAGAAAAGAGTGCTGATCTGGGCGGGATATCCGGAAATAAAGACCCTCGACCAGTATTTCCGAGTGATTGAGGATTATATGGCGGCAAATCCGACGAATGAAGACGGATCGGCAAATACCGGCTTTCAGATTTTATGTGACGATTGGAGGTATTTCTGTCTGGAGAATCCGCCTCAGTTTCTTGCGGGATATCCCAATGACGGATGTGCGATTGTTGATCCGGAAACAAAGACAGCTTCTGTGTATGACACCATACCGGAGGCAAAACAGTATTTTCAGAAATTAAATGAGATGTATAGAAAGGGGATGATACAAGCAGATACGTTCGTGCTGTCAT
The DNA here is from genome assembly GCA_902362865.1 of Clostridiaceae bacterium. GTDB lineage: Bacteria > Bacillota > Clostridia > Lachnospirales > Lachnospiraceae > Claveliimonas > Claveliimonas acetigenes. Next base: position 85,608 of record CABIYE010000013.1, on the reverse strand, counting down.
ATGATCAGTATATGGAAAAAATAAGTACCGGGAATGTGCTGGGTGTGGTGGATCAGTACTGGCAGTTTATGGATGCAGAGAATATTTTATACGGCAAAGGGCTTGTAGACAGAACCTATGTCCCTCTGGGAATTGTAGCTGATGAAAGCATAACGGGCGCTTACAGGAGCGGAGTCGCTTTTAACAGCGCAAATGGAATGGGAATTACGGTAAGTTGTAAAGATGTGGAGGGCGCATTGCAATTTATGAATGACTTGCTGAAGGAAGAGATTCACATTATGCGGTACTGGGGAGAAGAGGGGATTGACTATGAGGTAGATGAGAATGGCATTTTCTATAGAACAGAAGAGCAGAAACAGAATGCGAATAATAAAACCTGGCAGACAGAGAATCTTTGCTCTTATGATTACTTTCCCAAATATGGAGGAGTGACAGCAGATGGGAAGAATGCGGCTATTCCAGAGTATCAGCCGGGAGAATATTACGATACACTGGATGAGATTGACAAACAGGTTCTGGATGGTTACGGATATGAGAAGTGGACGGATTTTTTGAATTCACCTGAAGAGGTTACGCCTCCCTGGTTCCCGCTGTATACGGCGGAGAATCTATGGGGGCAGGATACACCATACGGACAGGCGAAGCAGGCCATGTCAGATGTAAAACATAAATGGCTTCCACAGGTGATTATGGCAGAAGATTTTGAGAGCGCCTGGGAATCCTATATGGAGGAATATGAGCGGGAGGTGGATGTAGAAGCCTATGAAGCAGAGCTGACCCGTGAAGTGCAGCGAAGAATAGAAAACCATACAAACTAAATGAATTTTAGTTTGTATGGTTTTTTTGGTTTAGTTTGTTGGGGTGAAAAGAAACAGGACTTATGGGATAATAAGGATATATTTTGGTAAAGGAGGAGAAAAGCTATGAAAAAAGGTAAAAAAGCAGTAAAGCACTTTTCACGTGTGATACTTGCATTGCTTCTGGCAGTCAGTATGATTCCCCTGCCGGCAGCAGCGTCAGCGTCTTCGGACAATGGCGACGGGACTTATAACAATCCGGTTATTTATGCAGATGTGCCGGATGTGGATGTGATTCGTGTGGGCGACACTTATTATATGTCGAGCACGACGATGCATCTGTCACCAGGCGTCCCGATTATGAAATCAAAGGATCTGGTGAACTGGGAAATCGTAAACTATGTGTATGACGTTATGGATGACGGGGACGCTATGTCATTGAGAAACGGCCAGAGCGCGTATGCAAATGGTTCATGGGCAAGCAGCCTGAGGTATTATGACGGGAAATATTATGTGTCTTTTATGTCTTATACCACAGGTAAGACTTATTTCTATACGACAGATGATATTGAAAATGGCGTGTGGACCCATACAGAAGTAAAAGGCGGTTACCATGATATGGGACTGTTCTTTGACGATGACGGAAAGATCTATATGGCATATGGAGGCGGTACAATCAAAATCTGCGAGATGGAGATTGTAGAGAACGGCCTTCAGATTAAGCCGGGTACTGAGAAAGTTCTGATTAGCGATGCATGGAAAGGGACAGCTCTTGAAGGAACGGGCGGTCTTGCAGAAGGAACGCATGTACAGAAAATTAATGGGAAGTATTATGTGTTTATGATTACATGGCCGGCGGAGAATGCAGATGCAGGTACGAAAGGAATGCGTACAGAATTATGCTTCCGTGCAGATTCCATAGAAGACTTCGTAAATGGTAACTGGGAGCGCAAGATTGTCCTTCAGGATAAAGGCGCTGCACAGGGAGGCATTATCGATACTGTTGACGGCGACTGGTATGGAATGGTATTCCGTGACATGGGACCGGTAGGACGCTGCCCGGTACTTGTTCCGGTTACCTGGACAGACGGATGGCCGATGATGGGCAATGAAAAGGGCGAAGTAGACGATACTGCAGTTATGCCACTTGAATCCTGGGGTGAGAAGAGTGTCGTTACTTCAGATGAGTTCTACAACGGCGAAGAAAGAGCCGCATATACGAAGCAGTATGAGATGTATGGAGCTACAGGAGTGCCGACGGCGGCAGATGTGGATGAAGAAATAGAAGCTCTGGAAGTGTATGACGGAGATGAGCTGATTGAAAACGGCAGCTTTGATGACGGAACGGAACATTGGACGGTCAATGATCCGGCTGACATTGAAGTGGTAGAAGAGGACGGCAACAAAATCCTTAAGGTTACCAACAGGACAACGACAGGTTCAGGCCCGCGCCAGGATATTACCGGCGATGTTGTAGAGGGTGGTACATACAAGATCACGGCAAAGATTAAATACGATCATCCGAACAGCCCGGCAACAAAGAACTTTAATATGTGTATTTATAATGGAAAGAGCTATGTCAATGGTGACAGTATCCAGATTATGGGAAGCGGCACCATTACGAAGGGTGAATGGGGAACTGTATCAGGCACGTTTACGGTGAAGGAAGGCACGGATATTTCTGCAAGTGCAATCTTCCTGGAAACAAGCTGGGCAGCGAATCCGACGGCAGACAATGATCTGATGGATTTCTATGTAGATGATGTGTCTGTCATTGCAGAGAGCATTCCGAAGGAGGAAGGCGACAACCTGATTAAGAATGGCGGATTTGAAGATGAGCTGTCACGCTGGACCGGAAGAGAGAATTGTACGCTGACGCTGGATACCACAGAGAAGGTAAGTGGCAACAGCAGTGTGAAGGTAACAGACCGTAAAGTGACAGGTTCCGGACCTCAGCAGGATGTATCCGGATTATTGGAAGCAGGAGATATTATTGACGTATCTTACAACATCAAATATACGACCGGACCGGACACCAGGAATTTCATTCTGACAGCATTTTACGATGGCACTTATAAGAATATTGTCGGCGGAAATGTGAAGAAGGGCGAGTGGACCAAAATCAGTAGTTCTTACACTGTACCGGAAGACATGAATACGGATAATCTCGTATTCTTCCTGGAAACATCCTGGACGCCAGAGCAGGATCCGGAAAATGACCGGATGGATTACTATGTGGACGACCTGGTTGTTACCAAGAGAGTGATTGAGCAGCCCACGATGGACGAGCGTTCTTATAATGGTTCGAACCTGAAGCTTGAGTGGCAGTGGAACCATAATCCGAATAATGCATGCTGGTCCCTGACAGACCGTGCCGGTTATCTCAGGATGACGACAGGAAGTACCTGCAAAACACTCACAGAAGCAAGAAATACACTGACACAGAGAACCTATGCACCGCAGTGCTCCGGTAATGTAGCTCTGGAAGTGGGAAATATGAAGAACGGCGACGTAGCAGGTCTTGCAGCTTTTGCCGCAAAGTATGGCTATGTGGGCGTTAAGATGGACGGTGGTAAGAAATACCTGGTAATGGTTGGCACAAAGGAAAACGGAAGTGACAACTTCGAGCCATATGAAGCAGACAGTGTAGAACTTACCCAGGATAGAGTATACTTAAAGATTGATTTTGATTTTAACAGCAACAAGGCTTATTTCTATTATAGCCTGGATGGAAAGAGCTGGACAAAGATCGGCGATGAACTTCCGATGGTTTACAGCCTGGCTCATTTCATGGGATACCGTTTTGGTCTGTTTAACTATGCGACCAAGAGTACCGGCGGTTATGTAGATTTTGATTATTTCCGCATTGAGGATGGCAATTCCGGAACAGAAGGAACAAAAGATGCGGGAACAGCCAAAATGGAAAATGTACAGGCAGCAGGCGTTGCCAATGCGGAAGTAGAGATTCCGGTGAAGATGACAAGTCTCCCGGAAGGAAATTATAAGAGTATCAGCGCTTCTTTTGGAATCCCGTCACAGTTAAAGGTTACGGATGTAGTCTTCAATGAAAAGAATGTGACAGGTACGGCAACTTATTCTTACAGTAACGGACAGCTTCTTCTGACGGTAAATGGAGAGGGCGTTGGTTACACAGCGACAGAAGAAGACGATGTATTTGCAACAATTAAACTGAAAGCCGCAGATTATGTGACGGCAGACATAGATGCTACCGTACAGGCAGATTATATCCAGACCACAGGAGACAAGGTGTCCTATGATGTCAGCGGTGCGAAATCTGTCGTAACATTGAAATACGTAGATATGGGAGCGCTGGCAAAGAAGCCGGGCGATTCCAATCCTCTGGTAGACCATAAGTTTGGCGCGGATCCATATGCGATGGAATATGATGGAAGAGTTTATATCTATATGACAAATGACTCTCAGGAATATGAAGCGCAGAACAATGGTTCCGTGGACAATACCTATGGAAATATTAATACCATTAATGTGATCTCTTCTGCTGATATGGTGAACTGGACCGACCATGGTTCCATCCCGGTAGCAGGTAAGAATAATCCTGACGGAGCTGCAAAGTGGGCAACCTGTTCATGGGCTCCTGCAGCAGCACATAAAACCATTGACGGCAAAGAGAAATTCTTCCTTTACTTTGCAGATGGCGGCGGCGGAATCGGTGTATTAGAAGCAGATTCTCCGATTGGACCATTCGTTGATCCGATTGGACAGGCTTTGGTTCCGCCGGGATCCGCCCATGCAGACGGCGTAATCTGGTTATTTGACCCAGCTGTTCTGGTAGATGATGACGGAACCGGTTACCTCTACTATGGCGGCGGTGTTCCGGATAACGATGCAAATAATCCGAAGACTTCACGTGTAGTGAAGCTGACAGATGATATGGTTCATCTGGATGGAGATGCACAGGTGATTGATGCACCGGCAATCTTTGAAGATTCCGGTATCCACAAGTATGGAGAGAAATACTATTACAGTTATTGTTCCAATTTCTCCCAGCATGCGGCAGGTTACCCGGGACAGGGAATCATCTGTTACATGGAAAGCGACAGCCCGATGGGACCGTTTGAGTATAAGGGAGAGATTTTAGATAATCCGGCTAAGTTCTTTGGCGTAGGTGGAAATAACCATCATGCGATCTTTGAATTTGGTGGAGAATACTATATTACTTATCATGCACAGACATTAGGAAAGGCTCTTGGAAAGGCAAACGGATACCGTTCTACTCACATCAATAAGGTGAATATCAGTAAGGATGGCACGATTGAGCCGATTACGGCAGATATGAAGGGCATCAGCCTTTTAAAGACCGTGGATCCATATGCGAGACTGGAAGGTGAAATGTTTGCATGGAATTCCGGCATCAAAACTGCAGTATCCAAGCAGGAAGGCAGTATGGTTAAAACGCTGAATATGGAAGTTACGGATATTCAGAACGGTGACTGGACAGCAATCGCAGGTCTTGACTTTGGTGTTAGCGGAGCAAAGAAGCTGACAGCGAATATTGCGGCAAAAGAAGGCGGCAAGGTGGAAATTCGTCTTGACAGTGCAGATGGTACGCTTGCAGGAACCCTGGAGGTACCGGCGGGCGACGGAAACTACAAAAAGGTGGAATGTGAGCTGGAAGGCGTGACCGGAGAACACAATGTATTCTTCGTCTTCACAGGAGCTGACGGCAAAGACCTGATGACAGTAGATTACTGGCAGTTTGAAGAAACAGAAGTGAAGGTTGACAAGACAGACCTTAAGGAAGCGATTGACAAAGCGACGGCTGTTGATATTACGAAATATACGGAGGAAACCGTAGAAAAGCTGCAGGAAGCACTTGCCAAAGCAAATGAAGTCTTTAAGGATGATAATGCAACACAGCAAGAAGTCGATGACGCTGCGAAAGCTCTTACCGACGCACAGGAAGCACTCAAAGAGATTGAAAAACCGGAGCCGGTTGTAACAGACAAAAAAGCTTTGGAGGCAGCGGTGAAAGCGGCAGTAGCGGATACAGAGAAGGCTAAGTATACGGAAGAAAGCTGGGCAGCTTACGAAGAAGCTTTGAAGAAGGCAGAAGAAGTATTAGCGAAAGAAGATGCAACACAGCAAGAAATTGATGATGCGGTTGCGGCGCTTGACAAAGCAGCAAAGGCTCTGCAAGCAAAAGGACTTCCGTACGAAGATGTAGTAGAAAGTGACTGGTTCTACGATGAAGTAGCTTATAACTACTACGAAGAGATTATGACAGGCATGGATCCGACGCATTTTGGTCCATACGTTATTCTTCCTCGTGCACAGTTTGCAACCATTCTTCACAGAATTGAAGGAAAACCGGCTGCAGAGTATACGAACAGATTCCCGGATGTACCGGATGGACAGTTCTATTCAACAGCAGTTCTCTGGGCGGCAGATGCGGAGGTCATTACCGGTTACACAGACTCCGGTTATTTTGGAACAAACGATCCGATTACCCGTGAACAGATGGTAACCATGATGTACCGTTATGCGGAATACAAGAAGTATGAGTCCAAAGAACCGACCGATATCAGTGCATTTACAGATGCAGATGAGGTAACAGAATTTGCAGAAAAGGCGATGAAGTGGGCAGTAGCCAACGGAATCATTGCCGGAAAAGAAAATGAAGACGGTTCTTACCGTCTCGACCCGCAGGGAGGCACAAGCCGTGCGGAATGTGCTATCATTATCCAGCGGTTTATGGAAAAATTTGAAAAGTAAGTCAAATCCCCCGTAGCTTGCGGGAATAAAAGGGAAATCCCCGGTAATAGAAAGTGTCATTTACAAAATGGCGCCGGATGTTGCCGGGGATTTTTTGAATCCCAAAAATATTACCAAAAATCGAAAAAAAATACATGTTAATTTCATAGAAATTTTGCTAAAATACATAAAGACTGCAAAAATCAGAGGAAAAATAAGAAGTAAAGGATGGTTAAAAGAAGTAAAGAACTGTTTATAGTCATAGGACCGGAAAGAAATTATAATATAAAAGAGGAAAAATCGAAGGTCATTGTGGAAATTTAGGTAACAAAAAAACTGCCGCCAGTCGATTGAAATAAAATATAATCAATTGGCTTCTCTGTAAATTTTGAGTGATTTGTCAAGTGCTTTTGACAAAAGGTTGGCGATTTTTTTGAAATAGGAGTCTGAAAGCCTTATAAAATTAGGGATAAAGATTCCGGAAAATTACAATTAAGGAGGATATTATGAAAGGAAAAAGATTTCTTGCACTGCTGTTGTCGGCGGTTATGACGATGTCTATGGGGATTCCGGCTGCAGCGGCGGAAAACAGTGAAGAAACACTGGAAAATCAAGTGCTGGATCTGAAGTTTGAGGACAACTTAGATGACAGCAGCACGAAAGGCAACAACGGAACCATCTCATCCGGGACTGCGGAATACGTAGATGGTGTCGTAGGACAGGCGCTTAAGTTAAACGGCGACAAGTATGTGGATTTGGGAACGAGTACAGATCTGTAGCCGGAGAATCTGACACTCTCTTTCTGGCTGAAGCCAAATGGGACAATGAGCGGGGAACAGATTATTACCTGGAATAAGAATGAATATAATACAGATGGGTGGTATGTATCATCTCTGAATGACAACCAGCCGTTGCTTATCTCTATAGGCCCTGCAAGCGGACAGCCTTACAATGTGGCAGTTACGGGAATGACCCGGTCAGAATTTTTCAAGGCGGATGAATGGACGCATATTGTTGTTACTTATAATAAAGAAACAAAAGATGTAAAATTCTATCGGAATGGAACGGAATGCCAGACGGTAGTTAATTATGCAATTGCCGGGGATGCAACAGGAATTCTTGGCTCTGATGAGACTATGCAGAAGTCTATCGGATGGAACGGTCCGAAGTATAAAACCACTTCTTTGAAAGCTGCGATTGATGAATATCAGCTCTTTAATGATGTGGCGACATTGGAAGAGGTTACTGCTTTATATGAAGAAGGAGCAGGACCTATCGACAAGGAAGCAATTGCCCAGGCAGATGCGGATGCGCTTACGATTGCGACCGAGACGAAAGGAAACTTGTCACTCCCATCTAAGGGTGAGTCTGGGTCTGATATTACATGGACGTCCAGTGACGAAGATATTATTACGGCAGATGGGAAAGTGACCCGTCCGGAGATTGGAGAAGAGGATGTGGAGGTAACTCTGACAGCGTCCGTATCCTATATGGGAGGAACTGCTGTAACGAAGAAGTTTACGGTGACGATTCTTGCAAAGACAGAGACAAGCCTTTCACCGACAAGTATTATGGGAGATGTGACGCTGGCAGATGATTATCTGGTGAATGCGTCAGAAAAGGAAGAGGACTATCTTCTGAGCCTGGACTCTGAGAAGTTCCTGTATGAATTCTATAAAGTGGCAGGTCTGACGCCAACGACTTCATCAGGATATGGCGGCTGGGAGAGAAGTTCCGGAAGCAATTTCCGCGGACATACTTTCGGACATTATATGTCAGCGTTGTCCCAAGCGTATCTGAGCAGTGACGACGCAGATGTGAAAGCACAGCTTCTTACAGAGATTGAGGAAGCAGTAACCGGATTGGAGAATTGTCAGAATGCTTATGCGGCAAAATATCCGGATCATGCAGGTTATATCTCTGCGTTCCCGGAAGGATGCCTGAAGAGAGTGGACGGCGTGGATTCTGCGACAGGCGACGATAACAAAGTGATTGTTCCGTATTATAATCTGCACAAGGTGCTGGCGGGTTTGATTGATATCAGCAAGAATGTGGATGACGGTTCCCTTCAGGAGCGTGCATTGGCAGTGGCGGAAGGCTTTGGCGAATACCTGTACAACCGTATGCAGAAGCTGACGGATAAGAATAAGATGCTGTCTATTGAGTATGGCGGTATGAATGAAGCGTTATATGAGCTTTATAATCTGACCGGCAACGATCACTATAAGGTAGCGGCGCAGTATTTTGATGAAACGGCTTTGTTCCAGCAGCTGGCAAATAATCAGGATGTGCTGAATGGAAAACATGCCAATACGACCATTCCGAAGCTAACGGGAGCATTGAAGAGATACACGGTTCTGACAGAGAATGATGAGTATTATAATAAACTGACAGAGGCAGAGAAGAATGAACTGGATATGTATCTGCAAGCCGCAGAGAATTTCTGGGATATCGTGGTAGACCACCATACCTATGTAACAGGCGGTAACAGCCAGTCTGAGCATTTCCATGCGGCAGACAAGATTGGCGCGGATGCGACCAAGGGTTCCTATGATGCGGCGCTTACCTGCGAGACATGTAATACTTACAATATGCTGAAATTATCCAAGGCTCTTTTTGAACTGACCAAGGATAAGAAGTATATGGATTACTTTGAAAATACCTATATTAATGCGATTCTGTCTTCTCAGAATCCAGAGACAGGAACCACCATGTATTTCCAGCCGATGGCGCCTGGATATAACAAGGTATTTAACCGTCCGTTTGATGAATTCTGGTGCTGTACCGGAACCGGTATGGAGAACTTCTCCAAATTGGGTGATAACATTTATTATGCAGAGGGAAGTAGTGTATATGTACATATGTTCTTCTCTTCTACCTATACAGACGCGGACAATAATCTGAAGCTGACACAGACAGCAAATATGCCGAATGAAGATACCGTAACCTTCCAGGTGGAAGCAGCAGACGGCGGAAGCGTAAAGAGCGGCACAGTCCTTAGACTGCGTAAGCCGGACTGGCTGGCAGGAGAAGCTGTGATTAAAGTGAACGATAAAGAAATCACTCTGAAAGAAGAGAACGGATACTATTTGGTAGAGAATGTAAAAGCCGGAGACGAGATTTCTTATCAGATGCCGATGACCGTACAGGTATATGACATGCCGGATAAGCCGAGCCTGGTAGCGTTCAAGTATGGCCCGGTAGTGCTTAGCACTGCTTTAGGAACAGACAATATTGGGCGTTCTGCGGCAAATGGAATCCTTGTGCGTGTCGGTACGCTGGATCCGAATGCAAAGACCACCATTCTGATGGAGAACTATAAGGATGTGGAAGAATGGAAGGCAGATATTGAGAAGAATCTGGTTCGTATTGAGGATAGTGAAGACGGACAGGTACAGTTTAAGCTGAATAACACAGATTCTGACGAGCTGATTTATACACCGCATTACATGAGATACAAAGAAAGCTATGGTCTCTATATGTATCTGGAGGGCGAGGACTCTCAGGCTGCACAGGACCGTATCCTGGAAGGGAAGGAGCAGCTTCGTGAAAATGAGATCAGCGTAGATTATCTGTATAACTTTGACGATAATAACTCTGAGCTGGCAAAGAATCTGCAGAAAAGCGATAACTCAGGCGTGGGCGTATACAATGACAGACAGTATCGTCATGCGTACGGCGGAGGCTGGTTCAGCTATGATATGAATGTTGATAAAGACGCAGATCATAATTATCTGAACTTAACCTTCTACTCCGGAGATAAGGGACGTACATTTGAAATCAGTGTAGACGGAACCGTTATTGAAACATATGCATTTGCAGATGCACCGTCAGATACCGGATTCTATGTTCACACAATTGAGATACCGGCAGATCTTGTGAAAGCGGCGGAGGACGGAAAGGTAACGATTAAGTTCTCGTCTGTAAATAATTCATTGGTAGGCGGATTATACGGAATTAGCATTATAAATGATACTGCTTATGATACTAACGCAGAGATGAAAGCCCTTTCCTTTGATACAGGAGAATTATCACAGGAATTTGCAGGCGATGTGACAGATTATACCCTGACGGTTCCGAAAGACACAGAAACCATTTCCATGACAGCAGTTCCGCAGATGGAGAGTGGATTGATTTATGTAAATGGTATCCTGATTGACGATACCAAGGCAAGAGAGATTAAACTTACATCAGAGGAAATGGTTCTCTCAATTGTATCCAAAGCTCAGGATCATACGACTAGCAAGACTTATACGGTTATGATTGTGAAGGAAGGAACAGCAGAGAGACCGGATATCCTGGCAGAGTTTGACTTTGACGATGAAGAGACCGGATTTACCAATGGATATGCAGTGGCAGAAGGTACCTATACCCTTCAGGATCACGATGGAGGGAAAGCGATTTATCTGAACGGAACTTCTGATTTCCTGAAAGTAACGAAAACAACCGGATCCAGCCTTCTGACAGGAGAGAAGGAAATGACCGTTTCCTTCCAGGCAAAACCGGAGGCAGGTACGACCAACTGGGGATTCTTCGCAGCGCCAAATGAGGACGAGCAGAATTTCGGGACGGAAGTTTATCTGGGAGCATTGAATAATAATGGAACCCTTCTGGCAGAAAGATACAAGAATACAGGTGCAAGACCGACAAATGCAAGCACGACGGTAGGAACCAATGACTGGCATTATGTGACAATCGTATATACAGAGACGGATACTACCATTTATATTGACGGAGTGCAGAAAGCAAAACAGAATAGTGAATATGGTCTGATTGATATCCTTGGCAATTCCAGTATCCTGTATATCGGTAAGGCAAACTGGAAAACAGGCGAGTATTATAAAGGCCTGATTGACAATTATACCATTGCCGGATATGCGATGACGGCAGACCAGGTAAAAGCTCTGGTAAGCGGAGTGAAATTAGAATCCATTACGGTAACAGCACCAACGAAGGCGGAGTATACAGTAGGTGACGAGCTTGACCTTACAGGAATGAAGGTAGTTGCGAAGTATTCTGATGATACAGAAAAAGAAATCACAGAAGGCTATGAAGTAAGCGGCTATGACAAGACAAAGACCGGAGAGCAGACGGTAACAGTAACATATGAAGGAAAGACAGCGACCTTCAAGGTAACAGTGAAGGAAGCAGAGAAACCGGCTACTCTGGAATCCATTACAGTAACAGCACCGACGAAGACGGAGTACACGGCAGGGGAAGAGCTTGACCTTGACGGAATGAAAGTGACTGCAAAATACAGCAATGGTGAAGAAAAAGAAATCACAGAAGGCTACGAAGTAAGCGGCTATGACAAGACTAAGACCGGCGAACAGACGATAACTGTAACATACGAAGGAAAGACGGCAACCTTCAAGGTAACTGTGAAGGAAGCGGCGAAACCGGATGAAACAGACAAGACAGCTTTGGAAGCAGCGATTAAGGCAGCAGTGCCGGATACCGAGAAAGATAAGTATACGGAAGAAAGCTGGGCAGCTTACGAAGAAGCTTTGAATCAGGCGAAAGAAGTATTGGCAGATGCAGATGCAACACAGAAAGAAATTGATGATGCGGCTGCAGCGCTTGACAAAGCGGCAGAGGCTCTGGAAAGCAAGGGACTGCCATATGTAGACGTAGTGAAAGATGACTGGTTCTACAATGCAGCATACTACAACTACTTTGCAGGAACCATGACGGGTACAGATCCTACGCATTTCTCACCATACGCAACGCTGGTACGTGCACAGTTTGCAACGATTCTTTACCGTCTTAATGGTGAGCCGAAAGTAGAGTATGAGACAAGATTCCCGGATGTACCGGATGGACAGTTCTATTCAAAGGCAGTCATCTGGGCGGCTGAAGCGGAGGTTGTTACGGGTTATACAGATTCCGGATACTTTGGAACGAATGATCCGATTACCCGTGAGCAGATGGTAACGATGATGTACCGTTACGCGAAGCATATGGAATATGAATCTGAAGAACCGACCGATATCAGCGCATTTACAGACGCTGATAAGGTAACGAAATTTGCGGAAGAGGCAATGAAGTGGGCAGTAGCCAACGGAATCATTGCCGGTAAAGAAAATGAAGATGGTTCTTACCGTCTCGACCCGCAGGGTGACACAAGCCGTGCAGAATGCGCGATTATTATCCAGAGATTCATGGAGAAGTTTGGTAAATAATAAATAAGTAACAGTTCAGCCCGCGCCATTCGCAAAACGCATCTACGATGCTTCTCCGCTGCTATGCAGCTATTTTTGCTCATAAACTGGCGCTCCGATCATAAGCCGGATCGTGTGTTCATTCATGCAAGCATGATTCACCCACAATCCGACTTATGGCTGAACTGAAATATTATAAAATTTACAAAACAAAGAAAAAGATGGCTGGCAACAGCCATCTTTTTCTTTGTTTTGTGTTATAATTTATTCGTGTAAAAAGAGAAGTATACTGCAAAAGGAATGACATGGTATGAGAAGAAGTTTTACATTCATATGGAAAGTAATTGCTGTAACGATATTGTCGCTGACGGTAGCCGGGTGCAAAGAAGCAGAACCGGTGAAGGAAGATGGGCAGGAGAACCTGCATTTGTCTGTTTTTACAGATGGAGAGCAGCCGTCGGCAAATAATAAGATTTATCAGAAATTGAAAGAAGAGCTTCATGTGGAATTTGAATTTGTTACTTATACAGGGGATGGAGAGCAGGAAAGAAAAGCGATGGCGGCAAGCGGAGATTATACGGATATTCTGGATGCCAGTGAGCTGCTTATCGACAGAGGAGGTGCGGTTCCCCTTGAGGATTTGCTTCCGGACTATCCGAATTTGTACAGCCATTATGAGCCTTATCTGGAGCTTATGACAGAAGAGGACGGGCACATTTATATTCTCCCGGATTATGGGATTTTACAAGGAGAGGCGTTACAGGTTAAAAACAATTGGAGATCCGGGTTTTTTATTCAGAAAGTGGTTTTGTCGGAGTTTGGCTATCCGAAGATTGCTACGCTGGATGAGTATTTTGATCTGATTGAACGGTATATGGAGCGTTATCCGGAATTATATGGGGAGAAAACGATCGGGTATACTATCTGTAATGACGGAACGTCAAATTACGGTCTTGTGAATCCTCCGGCGCTGCTGGCAGGTTATCCCAATAATGCAAATTGCATTGTAGATCCGGTGACAAATATTGCGTTTGATTTCAGAACGGAGGACATTTCCAGGAGGTTTTATTGGAAATTGTGCGAAGAATATGAAAAAGGTGTGATAGACCCGGAGGCATGTATCATCAGCCATGAGCAGTACTTAGACCGCCTTTCGAAAGGAAATGTACTGGGCTTTGCGGATGAGACATGGAATATTAATGATGCGAATACTTATCTTGGGAAAAAGGGAATGAATGAACGCACGTATGTCTCTGTTCCGCTGGTGTATGAGGAAGGAATCCGGGAGCAGTACATGGATTATAATACGGTTTCCATGACAAGTGGATTTATGATTTCGGTGGATTGCGAGTCCCCGGAAAAAGTACTGGAGTTGTTTGATACGCTGCTGGATGAAAAATGGCAGAAACTGTTTTCCTGGGGGATAGAGGGAGAAGACTATCTTGTGGATGAAGAGGGAATGTTCTACCGTACGCAGGAGATGAGGGTGGAGCAGTATACGGAGGATTGGGACTATAAGAATTCGGCGGAAACTCTCTTCGATCATCTCCCCAAAATAGAAGGAACTTATTCTGATGGGAATGCTGCAACGGTGGGAAATCAATTGAGAGAATTTCAGGAAACGCTGACGGAGTATGATAGGCAGTTTCTGGGAAATTATCATATGACAAGCTGGGGCGATTTCTTTTTAGATCCGCTGGAGCAGCCGGTTTATTTTCCTACCTGGAGATTCAGCCCGGTGGACGGGACGCCGGCGGAAATTGCGTCGTCCAGGGCAACTGCATGTAATACGGCATGGATTCCCAGAGTGATTACTTGTGGAACAGAAAATTTTGACGGTATGTGGCTGCAGTATTGCGAAGAATATAAGCAGACCGGATATGAGAATTTTATCCAATATATTAACGAATGCATTCAGGAAAGCCTTTCCTGATAAATGTGGTGGTGGGTGCTGATATGAAGGAATTGTATAAAGTAGTGATTGTAGATGACGAAGCATTTGCAAGAGAGGCGCTGGAGTTTCTGGTGAATTGGGAAAATCTGGGATTTGAACTTGTAGGAAGTGCGGAAAACGGAAAACAGGCGTTGGAGATTATTGCGGAATACCAGCCGGATCTGGTTATTACAGACATAGCAATGCCGGAAATGAGTGGAATGGAGTTGATTGCGTATGTGAGAGAGCATATGCATTTTCAGCCGAAATTTGTCATACTCAGTGCATATGGAACCTTCGATTATGCGAAGGAGGCAATGCGTCTGGGTGTGGAGAATTATATCCTGAAGCCGATTATACGCAGAGAGGTCACACAGAAGCTTGCAGAGATCAAGGAGGATATGGACAGAGAAAAACGGGAACGGGCGGTCAGGGAAAAGACGGACAGGAGTCTCGCGAATCTGAGCTGTTCGTATTTGTCAAGGTTTCTAAATGGCGTGGCAGAGGAGGAAGAATTATATAAGCTTGAGCTGATTTTAAATTTGCAGGAGAGACAAAGGAGAATGCTTGCAGTAAAAGGGATACGGAGCCGGGAAGTATTGATGCTGGCTTTGCAAAATGAACACCTTGTCCCGGAGCCTTACGAGATAATGTTTCTGACTTCGGATTTTGCAGCAGTTGTTTTAGATTTTGAGAAAGAGGGATTGGGAAAGCAGATGATACATGCGTTGACAGATGTCAGGGACACGGCATATGTTGTCATGGACCTGGGACTTGTCGGCAGCCGGAGAGAAATAGGGGAAGCCTGGAAGCTGGTTACTCAGGTTATGGACTACTGCTTCTACCGGGAGAAAAGGAGCCGGGTGTTCTGTCAGGAGGACAGAGAATGGCTGGAGAAACAGAATGCCCTATACTGCCATGAGATTTTGGAGGAGCCGGAGGAAGAGAACTTCCGGGACTGTGAGCAGGTGTCAAATTACTGCGCCGCTCTCCGCGGCCGCAATATAGAGCCAAGGCAGCTTCGGATTATTGTGCTTGCCAGATTGATTGCAATGAAGGATGAGACAGGAGAACAGCTTAAGTGGCAGGTTTCATGGATGTTTTTTGAAGAGCTTCGGGATATCTGGATGCAGATTATCCGCGAGAAGAAAGAAAGCATAGATAAGAATCAGACTGGCAGCCAGATTACGGTTTATATACAGGAGCATTTTCATGAGAATATTACCATTCAGGACATGGCGGGAGAGCTTTGCTACAACGAAGTCTATCTGGGGAAGCTGGTAAAGAAAGAGACCGGAATGACTTTTAGACAGTATTTGAATAAAGTACGTCTGGAATATGCAGAAAAATGCCTGAGAGAGAGTTCGGATTCTGTGATAGAGATTTCTATGGATTCCGGATTTTCAAATCCGGATTATTTCTGCAGGAAGTTCCGGGAAAAAAATGGGATGACGCCAACAGAATTCAGAAAGAGATAACAGCTATGAAGAAGATAAAAATGACATTGAGCAAAAAAGTTGTGTTAATTTACATTAGTTGTATTTTCCTGCCGGTTTTATTGCTTGCAGTTTTTTTGCATATAAAGATTGATACGGTTTTCCAGGAACGAACCAGAGATAATCTACAGAATTCTGTTGAGAAGGCGACCGGGAATATTGAAAAAACACTGGAAGGGGCGGAAAATATTGCCGTGTCGGCGAGTATCGACGAGACATTGGTTGAGATTCTGCAAAAGGACTACGGAAGCTATGATGAGTTTTACCAGAGCTACAACAGTTCCATTACCAGTTTCTTGGAGGAAATCATGACAGCGGCTCAGGGAATGAGTGAGATACGGGTATATACGGAAAACCCGACTGTGTATAATTCTTCCGTATACCGGCGCCTGGATGAGTATCCCCAGATGGCCGTATGGCTGGAAGAACTGGAGGCAGAAGAAGGAAATGTGGAAATTGTATCCTGGGTGCGGTATAAGGATGATATTGAAGCCAGTGGTATCAGACAGCCGTCAATTGCCGTCCTTTATCAGATTCCGGTTTATAATCCGGAGTATAAGTATAAGATGGCAATCCAGATCTTCCTGTCTATGGAGCAGATTTATTATTGGCTGCAGGATACGGATACCGGCGTTCAATACTATCTGATCAATCCGCAGAATCAGGTGGTGGCGTCCACGGATCAGGAATATGAGCCTTATGATATGGTAAATTTCACACAGGCAGACCGGATTGCAGAGGGTGAGGATATTGTTACCTGCACATCCGGGCTGACAGGGACGCTGGAAGGCTGGTCCGTGCTTGGTGTTGTCGCTGCAGATGCGGCAGCGGAAGAGGTGTCCAGGATTACACTGCAGACAGGCGGCTTGATTATTTTAATTATTTTATGCTCGGCTTTCATTATGGTTCTTCTGATTCGTCCATATACAAGCCGTTTACGGATTCTGGCTAACCGCATGGAAATATTCGATGAGACAGACTTCTCACCGATTCGGACGAAGCAGTATAACGATGAGGTGGAAATTGCGATTCAGAGCTTTAACCGGATGATGAACCAGATTAATGAGCTGATTAATGAGGTTTATGCGCTTAATATGCAGAAAAAGGAATTGGAACTGGAGGGAATGCGGGCGAGGCTGAATGTTCTGATTAGTCAGGTGAATCCTCATTTCTTATTTAACACACTGAATGCAATCCTTGCGATTAGTGAAAGAAATCATTATGACGAGGTGTCGTGGACCATTGAGCACCTTGCGATTATGATGCGTAAGCTCTTGGACTGGAGTGACGATCAGGTTACGGTGCGGGAGGAGATAGAATTTATCCGAATGTATCTGGATATTGAAAAACTGCGTTTTTCCAGTCGGTTTGATTTCTCAATTACAGTTGATCCGGAAGCGGAGGAATTCAGAATTCCCAAGATGAGCGTACAGCCGCTGGTAGAGAATGCCTGCAAGCATGGTATTCATAAGATGAACGGATACGGTCAGGTGAAAGTAAGTGTAAAGAAGGAAGAGGATTCTGTGGTGATCCGGGTGGTAAATACCGGATCGAGTCTTACGCAAGAACAGATGCAGGCGCTGCGGCAGTCTGTTTTCCAGAAAAAAAGCGAGAAAGGGAAAGGCGTAGGGCTTCAGAATGTATATAACAGGGTGTTCCTTTATTATAAAGATAAGGCAGAAATGATTATGGAGGTCCATGATGGAGAAGCTTGCTTCGGATTTAAAATATATTTGGGGGGGGGTAGAAGAGAATGATTCAGATTATATTGGTAGATGATGAACCGCTGGCATTGGAATATCTGAAAAGTCTGATAGAGAAAAGGGAAGATTATCGTGTAATTGGCGCATATACGGACGCGTTGCAGGCGATGAAGGAGTCCGTTAATTTAAAACCGGATATTATTATTACGGATATCTGCATGGATGGCATTGACGGACTGGAAATGGCAGAACAGATGCGGGAAGTATGGGGAAGGGAATTTATTTTTATCATTGTAAGCGGCTATGGAAAATTCCAATATGCGAAGAGGGCATTGGAGCTTGGCATTCGGGATTATCTGTTGAAACCGGTTACAAAGAAGGAACTTTTTGAATCCCTGGATAATATAAAAGAAGAGATAGAGGGAAAAAAGTACAGGGATGAAATCCTGGAAGAAGTGGCACAGACGCAGAAACCGCCGTCGGTTAAAATGACAGGAGATCTCGAAAGACTGGCGGAAGAAATTCTCGGTTTTCATGTGGAAAATGTAGATGTTCTGCTTGGAAAACTGTTGGCAGATGATATGGGGGAAAATGAACAAACCGGAATATGGGAAGATCTGCTGATGCTTTTATTCCGTCTGCTGGATGAAAGACTGGGCCATAGAAACGGAGAATTGCAGGTGTTTTGGCAGCGGACAAGAGAGGAAAGCGGTCTGAACAAAGAAAGTGTGGGCAAATGTGTTCACCGGAGTATTCTTAAGATTATGGAAGAAAAGGGAGCCGGCAGTGAATATCCTGTGGAATATATGAGGCTTTTTATCAGGGAAAACTACAGGCAGGATATTTCTGTACAGGAATTTGCAGAAAAATTTTATATGAATAAAGCGTATCTCGGACAGAAGTTTAAGAAAGCGACCGGCGTAAGTGTGAATGATTATCTGCAGAGAATCAGAATTGAAGAAGCGGTTCGCCTTGCGGATAGGACGGAATTGTCATGGCAGGAAATCGCTGTGCGCGTCGGCTATGTAAATTATATTACCTTTTTAAAGTATTTCGTGAAACAGAGGGGAAGTCTTCCTTCTGATTATCGGAAATAGTAAAATTGTTTATTTTTTTGAGTGATAACTATATCTTGTATAATTACAGAGGGCGAAGCTTCGGATAAACTAGAGATAAGATGGATGAAGCTTCGCAAAAAGGAGGGACATATGAGAGACGGATACCTGCCGCTGGTCTGCAAGGCTGCCGTTATCAGTATTGTGTTATTGCTGACAGGCTGCGGCGGAAATTACAGTGAAACCGAATTTCATCCTTCTGGGGAAATTTCAGAAAAATTAGAAGAGGGTACCCGAGTACTCTATGATTATGATGCAGAAGATAAGAGCCAGACGCTGTATTTTGGTTCTTGTGGGGGAGGCCGCCTGTTCTGGCAGGAGGAAGGTCATAACAGTGACAATTGTTTTCGGGTTGGTGAAAGGAAAGACGAGAGAGACGGCGTATTTCTGATGCTGGAGGATCAGGATGTTATTGGAAAATGGCTGTACGTATCTTTCTGGACTCGCCATAAAGCAGAAGAAGAGATTGCCATTGGCTGTACGCTCCAGATACAGAGACCGGATTCGGACATCGTTGAGTGGCCGGAAAGTGTCTGGACAGAACCGGTACCCTCCGGCAGATGGGTATATGTGGAGGGAAAGATTCCGGTATACGCAGACGCTTCATCGCCGCAGCTTAATTTTGAGGCGGATGGGACCGAAGACTTTATGCTGGACAATATCCGGGTGACAGTGGACGACGGCAGTACTGCAAAAATCGGATACAGAGAGAACGATTCGGATGTGGAACCGTTTTCAGATATTTTTCTGGATTTCGAAGATGGAGAAACTTATTTCTCGAACCGGGGAAATGGAACCGGAACGATTACGGCGGATGCTTACAGCGGCGAGAAAGCGCTGGCGGTGGATGGACGCACGGAGAGCTGGCATGGGGTAGAGAAGGATTTCTATGGAGTACAGATAGAGGGAAAAACCATAGAGGTAAGCTGTCGGTTGAAAAATAATTCAGACAGCCCCGCAGCCTTTGCGATTACACTGGCAGAGGAAAAATTGTCCGGAGAGGTTGTTTTTGGCGCAGTGGCACAGACGGAAGAAGTAGCGGCGGGAGAATGGGTTGAGATGAAGGGAAGCCTTCCGGTGAGTGTGGATACCGTGCGGCCCGTACTGTATTTTGAGTCCAGGGATGCATCAGCGTCTTTTATTCTGGATGATGTTTCGATAAAGGTTTCAGAAAAGGAGGATGAGTCATGAGAACAGCCGGATATCAGAAATGGCAGAAAAAGCTTGCCCGGATCCTTTTTGTGGCGATTCTTCTGGGAACGGCGGAAGTGCCGGTTATGCCTGCCACAGCGCAGACGAAAGCGATTACGGTGGACTTTGAAGATGGAGACGGCGGTTTTACCGGCCGCGGAGCGGCGGTGGCGGTTGTGACAGATGAGAACGCCTGGTCAGGAAATTATTTGTCGGTAAGCGGAGGCACAGAAAGCTGGAACGGAGCGCAGAAGGATCTGTCGGACCTGGTTTCCGGAAATGATGTATTGAAGGTTTCCGCTTATGTCAGGAATAATGAGGCCTATGAGATTACCTCTCATATGACGCTTCAGGAGGAAAAGACAGACGGGACAACCGCTTATAGTTGGATACAAGGGGATGTGGTAATAGCTCCGGGAGAATGGAAACAACTGTCGGGCACAATTACGGTGGCTTCGAATACACGGATTCCGGTTCTTTATTTTGAAACGAAGGAAGTGGGAGTTTCTTTTAGTATTGACCAGGTGGAAATCACGATAGAGACGGAGGAAAAAGTAGAGGAACCGGAAGTTGATATCGGGGAGCCCGGTGGAAGAACAATTGATTTTGAAGATGGGCAGATTTATTTTGATAAGATGGGTAATCCGGAACTTCAGATTACCCGGAGCGAAGGATATCAGGGAAGCGCGGGACTTCTCGTAAGTAATCGCTCAGAGAGCTATGAAGGACCGTTAAAAGATGTGTCTGCGTTTTTAGAAAAGGGAGAGACGCTTTCCGGAACTTCCGTTTCTGCAGCGGCGTTGGTTAAGAATCTGTCAGAAAAGCAGCGCCGCGCTGCGATTACGCTGCGGCTGACAAAAGAGGATGGAACGCAGGAATACCAGACGCTTGCGTGGGTGGAAGCGGAAGCGGGAAGCTGGGTCAGTCTTTCCTGTGAGAATGGATATACGATTGGACAGGGAGTCGCATCCGCGGCAGTTTATATAGAAGTGGAAGGAACGGATCCTTTTATTGTAGATTGTGTGAGCCTGGCAGCCGGGAAGGCAGCAAATCCGGTTCAGCCGCTGGATCCGGTTACCCCATCAGATCCGGTTACTCCGTTTGAAAATCTTCTGATTGATTTTGAAGATGGGAACCCTTGGTTTACGGACAGAGGTGATGCAAAGGGAGAAGTTGTGCCGGATGCTTTCCGGGGAGAGAAAGCACTTGCCGTAACCGGAAGGACACAGAATTGGCACGGAGTGGAGAAAGATCTTTCGCAGGCATCGCTGGAAGGAAAAGGACTTCGGTCATCCTTCTGGGTTAAGAACACCTCTTCCCGTATAGCAGATATTTATCTGACACTGCAGGAGACGGATGCAGAAGGAAATGTGAGTTATACAAGGATTGCGGGCGGAGAAACCCTTCCCGGTAATTGGATTTCCCTGGAAGGCGGTGTGAATATACAGCCGCAGACCGTTTGCCCGATGATTTACTTTGAAAGTTCTGATTCTTCTGCGTCTTTTGTAATTGATGACGTGAATCTGCAGACGACGCAGTGGATTGAGGAATCAGAAGCGCCGGACGGCAGCAATACAGACGGCGGCGCATCCGCGGCGGCGGAACAGAAGAGAAGCAGTGTAGCGCCTTTCTCTGTTCTGACGATTGATTTTGAAGATGGCAGCCCGTTTTTTGATAACCGTGGTGAGGGGAAAGCTGCAATTTCCAGCCAGGCACACGGCGGCAGTAAAGCACTTTCCGTAAGCGGAAGAACATTGAGCTGGCATGGAGTAGAGAGGGACTTTACCGACGCCGGTCTGCAGGGAAAATACTTGCATGTTTCCTTCTGGACAAAACATGAGAAGAGCGAACCGCAGGAGATTCGGTTTTGCATACAGGAAGAGGATGCGGCTGGCGAGATTTCCTATCACTGGATTGCGGCGGGTTCCGATATAAAGAAAGGCGAATGGACCCAGGTTACAGGAGAATATTTGGTGAGGGAAAAGACCGGAAAAATTGTCCTTTATTTTGAAGCGACGGATCCGGAGCTTGCCTTTTTAATCGATGATGTGGAATTAAAGTCGGATATGCAGCCTGCCGCGCAGCCTGATAAAGAAAAGAAAGAATCAGGACCGGTTTGGATCAAGAATCTGGGTCAGACTTACATTGAGACGGTAAAGAAGATTCCATGGAAGCAGGTGTCTGTCTGTGCATTAACAATTGGAATCCTTTCTGTGGGAGGGATTGGTATACAAAAAAAGCGTAAAAAGGAGATTAGAAAATTTGAAGATAAGAATATTTAAGAGATGCGCGGCGGTGCTGATGGCGGTGACGCTGACTGTCCCGGCAGCCGCGGGACTTATAGATTTCCCGGTTTATGCATCGGAAGAGCAGGGGGGAATAAAATTTCAGGATGTAACAGAAGACGACTGGTATTATGAGGTTGTGAATTACGTGAGTTCGCAGGGAATTATGACCGGTATGACACAGACGATGTTTGAACCGGCAACGGAACTGAAAAGAGCACATGTTGCAACCATCATTTACAGAATGGAAAATACCCCGGATGTGGTATATAAGGAAAAATTCTCGGATGTGCCGCAGGGAGAGTTCTATTCGGAAGCTGTTATATGGGCGAATGAAAACAAGATTATCACCGGATATACGGATACAGGGCTTTTTGAGCCGGGGAAAAATATTTCCCGTGAAGAGCTGGCCGTGATACTCTACCGCTATGCAAAGAGTAAAGAGATGGATGTTTCCGGCCGGGCAGAACTGTCAGATTTCCCGGATGAAGGAAAGGTAAGCGGTTATGCAAAGGATGCGATGGCGTGGGCGGCAGCAAGCCGGATTATTACAGGAGACCGGGGACGGCTGAATCCGCAGGGAACGGCAAACCGCGCTGAGTGCGCGGCAATGATTCAGCGATTCTGTAAACTCCTGGAAGTAAGCGTAACGATGCCGGAGGAAGGAGAACGGAATTTCTACGAACAATATAAAGAAACCGGAATTCTTTACCGGATGCGGGAGCTATACGCTGACAATTTTTCCATAGGAGTGGCGCTTGAGCCGAGAACGCTTAACGGCGAAAAGGAAAGAACGCTGATTCAGGAACAGTTTTCTTACATGACTTGTGAAAATGCTATGAAGCCCGCAGCTCTTTTGAACCATCAGAAGACTGTGGCGAGAGGGGAAGAAGAATACCCTGTTATAGAAGTGACAGAAGCAATTCCGCTTCTTGAGTTTGCAGAAGAAAACGGGATGAAACTTCGGGGCCATACGCTGGTCTGGTATAAGCAGACGCCGAAATGGCTTTTTACAGAAGGATTCAGCGACGCACCGGACGCGCCTTTGGTATCCAGGGATGTCATGCTTAAGCGAATGGAAAACTATATCTGTCAGGTAATGACATATTTTAACAGCAATTATCCGGGGCTTATCACCTGCTGGGATGTGGTAAATGAAGCTATCGATGCCAATTCGCCGGAAGAAGGACAGATGCTTGCGGAAGGAAACTACTGGTATCAGATTATCGGAGCGGACTATGTGGAAAAGGCTTTTTCCTATGCAAGAAAGTATGCGGATCCACAGCAGAAGCTCTTCTACAATGACTTTAATTGCTACGAAAAGGATGCGGCAATCTGTGAGATGGCAGGAAAATTGCAGGAAGAAGGTTTGATAGACGGAATTGGAATGCAAAGCCACATTCTTCTGGAATATCCATCGGTGCAGAATTATGAAAACACTATTCGGAAATTTGCGCAGATGGGACTGGAAATTCAGATTACCGAGCTGGACATTCAACAGACGGATAATTCTGTGGAAGGGCAGCAGAAATTGTCGGCACGTTATAAAGAGATTTTCCGTACATTAAAGCAGCTTGACGACGAAGGGATTGTCAATATAACGAATGTTACTTTCTGGGGATTGAACGACAGCCGTACCTGGCTGAATAACGGCGGAGAAACCCATTATCCATTATTGTTTGATGAAGAACTGAATCCAAAACCGGCATTTTTTGGCTCAATTCTGGACGATAGTATATAAAAATAAGTATCATATAGAAAGCCATGGAAGTTTTATGAATTATAGATTTTCATGGTTTTTTTGTCTGGTTTTTTAGGGAGAAACATAAAAAGTGTTGCTATAATAGAATTAATTATTGTAAAGGAGGAGAAGAAGGTATGAAGAAGAAACTACTTGCATTGCTATTGGCAGCGGCGACTGTTTTTAGTGCGGTTCCATCTTATGTAAGGGCAGAAGAGCCGGAAACATATGATATTGTTGCTCATTACGATATGTCACATAGTGATACAAAGCTGCTGGATCAATCCGGAAAGGGAAATGATGCTGTATTGCACAACATATCCTCATCCGATTTCAAAGAGGAGTTGGGAGATACCTTTCTGGAGCTGCCGGGAGGGAACGCGGGGGCTGACGGATCTTATATTGATCTTCCTCTGTCAATTAAGGACAGTCTTACAGATTACAAAGAGGGCTTTAGTGTGGAGATTGCCTTAATTCCACGGACGGCTCAGTATCAGTTCCTTTGGACCATCGGAACAGGGGATTCAACAGATTATCTGTTCTTTAATCCAAGGCTGGCATCCGGCAATATCAATGTTGCCATTAAGACACAGGGAGCGAACAATGCTGAAAATTCCATACCGGGTTCCGGTAATGTGATACTGGATACGAAGACATTCAGCGTGTTGACGGTAACATCAGAGGGACAGAGATTAAAATTGTATGTAAATGGCGAATTGAAAGGAACTTTGGATCACTCTCACGATCTGGATGAAGTGTTCAGAGGGAATGGAAATGTGTTAGGTTATATTGCAAAATCAAACTGGGGTGCTGACAGATATTGCGATGCCATCGTGACAGATTTTAAGATTTATAATCAGACATTAACAGACGCCCAGGTAAAAGCCATCTATGATGGAAGCAATTACGTCTATGCTTCTCAGTTAATTGAGGATGATATTGCAGCGGTGGATTTGGGGAATCTTTCTGCCGTGACAGAGGATATGACGCTTCCGGCAGCCGGTTCGGTCAATGGCTCTGTCATTACATGGAAGTCAGGAAACACGGACATTATAAGCGATGAAGGAAAGGTTACACCAGCGGATGAGACGACAAAAGTAGAGCTGACGGCGACATTTTCACTGTCAGGCGTTTCTGTTCATAAGACATATTCAGCATATGTTATAGGGAAGAATGATAAAGCAGATATTATTTTGGAGCAGTATCTGAATCTTTCTTATTATATAACTGCAGAGGATACACTTCCGCTCGAAATTCTCGGAACAGAGGTTTCGTGGACAAGCGACTGCGAAGATATTGACACAGAAACAGGAAAAATCACACCGTCAAAAGAAGGAATTACGGATGTAGGATTAACAGCATCTGTAACACTGGATGGTAAAAAGAAGGAAAAGAAATTTCAGGTAAAGCTTCTGGGAACCGACAGTGCTTATGTGTTATCTTATACAAGAGAAGCGGATGCATCCAAGGATGGAATGTATAACGATTATGTATCTGACAATATGCATCTCGGATACAGTGAAGATGGAGAGGATTATCGGGCGTTACTAAATAATACGGGTGTATTATTTGCCAAGGCCCAGGGAGAGACGACGAAGCTTTTGAAGGAACCTTATATTTTCCGTATGAAAGACGGAAGCTTCGGCGTGCTTGCAGTCCGGGTTACGCAGGGAGAGACGGCCGCGGACGAAGTGGGAACTCTTCTGTTCTTTACCTCGAAAGATCTGCTGTCTTACACGGAAGTGGGAATGATCTGGTTAGACGATACAGAGCGTATTTCTAATCCGGCCTGCGTCTATGATGCAGTGGAGGATAGTTACCGTATTACATGGACAGGTTTGGATTCCAGACTTAGCTATGCAAATGTGACAAAGGATTTCCAGACATTTACGGAAGCGGAAGTTTCTGCGCCGATACAGGCCGGTTCTGTAGAGACGGATATTCCGTATGCAATACCGGGCAATACGGTTGGAATTACGGAAGAGGAAGGAACACACCTGCTGAATAAACTGGATAAAGTGGTGAATACAACCGTGGAAAATCCTGCCGTTACAACAAAGGTTGGCGAGACGGTGGATTTGGCAGACATAAAGGTGACGGCTAATTATTCAGACGGTTCTTCGGCGGAAAAGATGGTTCTCTGGAATGAGGAAGAACTGGCTGCAGTAGATTTTGATACAGAAGGAACCTACACTGTTACCGGAAAGGTGAGACAGATTTCCGATCAGACTGATGAAAATGATCCGTTTATTGAAAGGCGTGCTGACCCGACGATCACAGAGTACAATGGAAAATATTATTTCATTGCAACGACAGAGGCGGCAGTAGACAATAATTATGGATTGTATATCCGTGAGGCTGATACCATTACCGGGCTGAACCAGGCAGAGGAGCATCTGGTATTTAATAAGGAGAAGGCTGCGGAGTATGGATACGATGCACCGACAAACCACTGGGCGCCGGAGCTTCACGTATTAGACGGTGAGCTTTATATGTTCTTCAGTGTAAATCTTGGAAGCGGTTTTAATGTACAGAGTATGCTGATGAAGCTTACCGGAGATGACCCGACGAATTATGACGACTGGGGTGATCTGCATCAGTTTCTGAATAAGGACGGCAATCCGCTTACAGAGCCTTACGGCGGTATTACACTGGACATGACTCATTTCAGCTATGGTGGAAGAGATTATGTGGCGTGGTCACAGCGTAATTTTGGAAAGAACGGCGGAACGGCTGATCTTTGGATTGGTGAAATTGACAGAAGCAAACCTTATCAGTTAATCAGCGATGCAGTGAAATTCGTGAACTGCGAGTACGGATGGGAGAGAAACCATACCTTTGTAACAGAAGGACCGAACACAATCTTCACTGACGATAAGCTGTATCTGACCTATTCCGGAGGCGCTACCGATGAAACCTACTGTGTAGGAGTGACCACCATCGACCTGAACGAAAACACAGACTTCCTTGATCCAAGTGCATGGACCAAGTGCAATTATCCGGTATTGACTGGCCTTTCTGTAGAAGGACTTTGCGGACCGGGTCACAACTCCTATGTAAAAGAAACGGACGGAACGCTGATTAATGTTTATCATGCGAAGAAAGGCATTTACGGTTCAAGAGATACCTTCCTCAGAATCGTCCACTTTGGCGCAGACGGCGCTCCGATCCTGGATATGACAGAGGAAAATGAAATTCTTCCTGAAAACAAGACAGTAACCATGACGGTGAAGGTAGAGAAGGCTGCGACGCCCGACCCGGATCCGCAGCCAACACCGGACCCGACGCCCGACCCGGATCCACAGCCAACGCCGAATCCGAAGCTTCCATATGTAGATGTGGCAGAAGGCGACTGGTTCTATAACGAAGTAGCTTACAACTACTATGAAGAGATTATGACAGGTATGGATCCGACGCATTTTGAACCATACACGATCCTGCCGCGCGCACAGTTTGCAACCATCCTTTACCGGATGAACGGTGAGCCGGGCGTAACATATACGGCGAAGTTCCCGGACGTGCCGGATAAAGAATTCTATTCTAATGCAGTTCTCTGGGCGGCTGAAGCGAAGGTTGTTACAGGCTATACGGACTCCGGTTATTTTGGAACGAACGATCCCATTACCCGGGAGCAGATGGCGGTAATGATGTACCGGTACGCAAATTACAAAGGGTACAGCACAGGCAATAAAGCAGATTTTGACAGCTTTACGGATGCTGATAAGGTAAATGCATTTGCAGAAGAGGCCATGGCATGGGCGGTAGGAAACGGAATCATTACAGGAAAGTATAATGGAACCGTTATCGATCCGCAGGGGAATGCGACCCGTGCAGAGTGTGCGATTATTCTGACAAGATTTTTAGATAAGATTGCGAAGTAAAGGAGTGAAGGTATGAAAAAAAGAAGAATCGGCTCCCTTCTGTTAGCGGCAGCGCTTGCCTTTTCCGGACTGTCTGTTCCGGCAAAGGCAGCAGAAGAGCAGAGCCAAAGCGACCTTGCGGTGCATTATGATATGACCCATGAAGGGGAGTATCTGAAAGACGTGTCCGGTAATAACCATGATGCGAAAATGTACAATATCGAAGATACGGATTTTCAAGATGTTTACGGAGATGCAGTTTTGAAGTTCCCGGGAACCAATGAGTCTTATGTGGCGCTTCCGGTTTCCATCAAGGAAGACCTGAATTATCAGGAAGCGTTTACAATTGAAATGACATTACGACCGGAAACTGCGCAGTTCCAGTTTTTGTGGACAATCGGAACGGGATTTCAGACGGATTATCTGTTTTTCAATCCGCGGCTTGCCAATGGAAGTATAAATGTGGCAATTAAGACGGATGCGGTGAATCAGGAAAATTCCATTCCGGGTGTAGGTGATGTTCAGTTAAATACGCATAAATATAGTCTGGTTACGGTAACTTCCGAGGGCAATACGCTGAAGCTTTATGTGAACGGAAATGCTATTGGAACTCTGAATCATGCGCATAATCTGGATGATATTTTCGGAGGAAATGAGGAGGGAGTCCTGGGCTACCTGGCAAAGTCTAACTGGAATGATCCGTATTGTGATGCGGAAGTTACAGATTTTAAAATCTATAATAAGACATTGACGGAAGAGGAAGTTAAGGAAAATTACACGGAAATGGAAGCGCTTCAGTCGCTTAAGGCGGACGCGGACAGCGTAAGCTTACCGGAGTATACGTTTGAGGATTTGGAACTTCCTTCCAAAGGAGCGAGGGGTTCTTCTGTTACATGGAAATCTTCTGCGCCGGAAGTGATTTCAGCAGACGGAAAGATTCAGGCGGGTATTTCGGGAACGACAGAAGTTACATTTACAGCGTCCTTTAAGGATAGTGCTTCCGGCATGGCGATTGATAAGAACTTTAAGGTACAGGTGATCGCTGATGGAGAACAGGGAAGGCTGGAGTATGTTGCAGAAAAATTTGACCTTGGAATTACTTATGTGACGGATGATATTACGCTGCCGGAGGAATTTGAAGGTCTGGCAATTTCCTGGGAAGGGAATGAACTGATTACAAATGAGGGAAAAGTAACCCGTCCTGACGAAGATACAGAGGTTGTGCTGAAAGCAGAATTCAGCTACGGCGGGGCGAAGGTTTCCAGAAACTTCCCGGTTACGGTTGCCGCAAAGCCGGCAGGCTATCTGGCTACCTATATTGCATTGTATGAATATAATATGGGATCAGAAGAAGCATTAAAGCCGACGAATTTTGATGAAAATAAAGAGACAAACTATACAAATAATGAACGTACAGATGTTATGCATTATGCTTTGTCAAAGGATGGGAAGGAGTATACGGCGCTGAATCACAGTAAAGCGGTATTATATCCGACTGGGTTATACAAGATGGGTTCCCCGTCCCTCTTCCGCAAACCAGATGGAACATATGGAGCTATTGCATCGGTAGATAATAATTCAACAGAAATTCTGGTTTATGATTCGGAAGATTTGATTTTCTTTGAGAATCAGAGAAAAGTTGAATTGAATACGCAGGGAATTATTGTAAAGAATCCTACCGTAAAATACGATAACGGAACAAAAGAATATGCGGTTTTCTGGGAAGGCGGAGACGGAAAGTCTTATAAGTCTGTGACAAAGGATTTTACATCCTTCTCAGTACCGGAAGCAGTACAGTATCAGAAAGAAACTGTCAGCGGAACACTGCCGAAATATGCGTCTGCTGCGGAATCTTCACAGTTTGAACTGACGGCACAGGAGTATGACCGTCTGGAAAAGAAATTCGGTGATATTTACAGTACGTCCGTGAATGGGCAGGTGAGCGTATCTGCAGACGGAACGGAGACGGAGGAAAGTTTCACATGGGATGGCAAAGAAAACGGCAGCATCAGCGTGAAACCGGGAAGTAAAATTACTCTGCCGGAACAGATTCAAGTTGCGTATAACGATGGGTCAGATGCGGATATGAACATTGCGTGGGATGATTCGGCTCTTGACCTGAGCAAAGAAGGCACCTATGAGATTACAGGAACCATCAGCAGTACCAGCTATGAGAGCCCTCTTGTAGAGTGCCGGGCAGACCCGCAGATTGTATATAATGAAAAGGATGGCATGTACTACTTCACCGGATCTTATATGAATGGTGATAATGAAGCCGGAAGAGGACACTACGACTCCATTATTCTCCGCAAGGCTTCTACGATTAACGGGCTGAAGGATGCCGAGGAAGTAAGAATCTGGTGGGGAGAGAGAGAAGACGGTATTGCCCCTGGAGCTTACTGGGCGCCGGAGCTTCACTATTTCGGCGGAAAATGGAGAATCATCTCTATGGCAGGCTGGGGCGCAGACCGGCAGGGAATCTTTACCTGCGAAGGCGATGATCTGATGGATCCGGATAACTGGGGATTTTCCGGGTATATTGATGTGACAGAAACAAACCATGAAACCCAGACCTCCAGAGTGAACAACTTTGATACCACATTTTTCGAGCTGAACGGAACCTGCTACTATGTAACTCCAAAGGGAGCTGATTGGAAGGGAGCGCTCTGGATTACCACTTTTGATCCGGATAATCCGACTGTACTCACGAGCGATCCGGTTATCATCTCACGAGGCGACATGGCGTTCGAGACGAATGTGCTACAGAACGGACAGAATATCCAGGAGGGCTCTGCTGTACTGTTCCATGATGACAAGATATTTATTGCATATGCATGTGCTACCGTGGATCAGTTCTATGCGACGAATGTCATCTATGCTGATATTGATGCAGATCTGATGGATCCGGACAGTTGGAGCAAATATCCATATCCGCTGCTTAGTACGGCAGATCTTACAACTACTGTAGAAGATCCGGATTATACAACGGGCAAAAAAGGTTCTTACAGCGGAACCTTCGGGCCGGGGCATAATTCCTTTACAGTAGATGAGAACGGCAATCCAGTAATTGTTTACCATGCAAGGGCATGGGGAGAGAGTTATGTGGACAGAGATGAAGACCGATATGGTCTGTTTGACGCAGGAAGACATGCTTACGCCAATTCCGTACATTTTGGGGCTGACGGGTTCCCGATCTTTAATATGACGGCAGAGCAGATACTGTCAGAAGAATTGAAGACGGTGACACTTACGGTTAAGGTAGAGAAGGCTGCGGAGCCTGATCCGGATCCGACGCCAGACCCGGATCCACAGCCAACCCCAGACCCGACGCCGGACCCGGATCCGAAGCTTCCATATGTAGATGTGGAAGAAGGCGACTGGTTCTATGATGGAGCATACTACAACTACTTTGCAGGTACTATGACGGGTACAGATACGACTCATTTCTCACCATATGAGATTCTGCCACGTGCGCAGTTTGCAACCATTCTTCACAGAATGGAAGGAAAACCGGATGCAGCGTATACGAACAGATTCCCGGATGTGCCGGATGGACAATTCTATTCAACGGCAGTTCTCTGGGCGGCAGAGGCGAAGGTGGTTACGGGTTACACAGATTCCGGCTATTTTGGAACGAACGATCCGATTACCCGTGAGCAGATGGTAGTTATGATGTACCGCTATGCGGATTATAAGAAATATGATATATCAAAGAGTACAGATATCAGCAGTTTTTCCGATGCAGGACAGGTAAGTGAATTTGCAGAAAAGGCTATGAAGTGGGCGGTAGAAAATGGAATCATTGAAGGGAAAAAGAATACAGATGGTTCTTACCGTCTTGACCCACAGGGCAGCACAAGCCGTGCAGAATGCGCAATTATTATCCAGAGATTTATGGAGAAGTTTGGCAAATGAAAATTACACCTTTTAAAGAAAAATCCACCTTTTTCTCTTGAGAGTAGAAGTATAATATAAGCGAGTAATTACGTAGAAGGAGGAAGTATGAGAATGAAGCGTAGAATACTGGCAGTTTTGCTGGCGGCAGCCACAGTACTTACTTCAGTTCCTGCCTATGCGGCGGAACCCGTAGAAGCAATGGGTGAAAATTGTGTTATGCAGTTGGAATTTGAGGGAAATGTGGCCGACAGCATTGCGAGTGAGCGGCAGACCGTCGTGAAGAAATGGTCGGGAGATGAGAGCATAAATGCGCAAGAAGGTACCGATTATCAGTTTGTTGAAGGAATTATAGGAGAAAAGGCGCTCCAGTTGAATGGAGGAAGTTATTTAAGTCTTGGAGCGGAAGCAGATTTAAATCCGTCCAACCTGACTTTTTCTTGTTGGATTAATCCGCAGGAAAAGATGACCGGTGAGCAGATTCTTGTCTGGAATAAACAGTTGTGGAATCAGGATGGCTGGTACTTAAGTTCCCTCAATGATGAAGAACCGCTGGTACTTTCTATCGGTACCAGAGTGTATGAAGTACATATGAGTGGAACCAGAGACGAATTTTTCCCGGCAGGGGTGTGGACGCATATTGCGGTTACATTTGACAATGAGACAAAAAAAGTAACCATGTACAGAAATGGTGAGTCTCAGTTTGTTTCAACCGGAACTACTGCAGATCAGATTGTTGACAATGGTGCGGAGAAGGCAATTGGTTATAATGGTTCTGAGTATAAAGGCTCTTATCTGAAAGCAAGGCTGGATCAGGTGATTTTACTGGATACTGCTGCGAATGCGGACCAGATTGCCAAACTGTATGAAGAGGGCAAAAAAGAGATGACGGATGCAGAGATTGTCGTGGCTGATAAATCTATCCTGAATCCTTTTAGCGGGCTGAACACATCTGCTATTACGGCTGATATCAGCCTTCCGGAAAAGGGAGCGAACGGAAGTACGATTACCTGGGAAAGTACGGATAAAGATGTGATTTCTGAAACAGGAAAGGTGGTACGCCAGGCAGAGGATACAGAGGTAACGCTTACGGCAGTGATTAAATCCGGGGATGTGGAAGATACAAAATCCTTCACGGTAACGGTAAAGAAAAAACCACAGCTTACGGAAGAAGAGCAGCTTTGGGTAAGTTATGATATGACGGTAAAAGACGGTAAGCTTGTTGATAGCCAGGGAAGAGGAGACGCTGCGCTGGTCGGACTTTCTGCTGCGGACGTGACGACTGCTGAAAATGGAGAGAAACAGCTTAACTTTACAGATAATGCAAATCATTCCAAATATGTAAAGCTTCCGCAGGAGATTATTGAGCAAGGTGACGAGAGTTTCACAATAGATATGAAGTTTAATACTTCCCAGAAGGCTTTCGCATGGATTTTCAACCTGGGAACAAAGGGTACTGCGGACTATGTGTTTCTGAATCCGATCCGCGCATGGGGACCGACCGTGCTTTCCGTTAAATCCAGCGTGGTTTCCGGTGATGAACATAATGTTGATGTAGGGGATGTGATTGAAGCGGGAGCAGATACCGTAGCTACAATGGTATTCAATGATAATCAGACAGCCCAGCTTTATATTAATGGAAAATTGATTGGAAGTGTGAATCACGGGTGTAACATTACGGATATTCTGGAAAATGGCGTAACAGATCCTGCGGATGCAATCGGATATCTGGGATTATCTCTTTACGGGGCTGACCCGGGATATGAAGGGACGATTTCACGGTTTGATGTATATAATTATGCCATGACAGAAAAAGAAGTCGCTCTGCTGTATGTAGATAAGTATTTACAGATGGCGGATGAAGAACGTGTGGCGGCAGATGTTGCTGAGCTTAAGAAAAACCTGAAAGAGGGCGAACTGACAGCGAGTGAGCTGGAACTTCCGGATATGGGTATGAACGGAAGTAAGATTGTGTGGGAAAGCAGTAAGAAAGATGTCATTGCAGAAGACGGCGCTGTGACGCGTCCGGCAATTGGTAAGCCGGATGAAGCTGTTACACTTACCGCTACGGTATCCAGAGGAGAAGTAAGCCAGAAAGTTACTTTTGATTTCAATGTACTTGCGGTTACGGAAATGCAGGGGATGGAAGATTTTGAACTGGGAACTGTGGATGTAACCAATTCTTATTATGCTCAGATTTCTCAGAAGGATATTGATTTCCTGAAGACATTTGATGCAGACAGGCTGTTGTCCAGATTCCGTGAGACGGCCGGTCTGGATACCAAGGGTGTCGGCCCTTATACCGGATGGGAGAACAGCTACATTGGCGGCCATACGCTTGGACATTATATGACGGCGTGCGCGCAGGCATATCTGACGGCGGATAATGCAGGAGACAAGGCCTGGATGAAAACGCAGCTTGATACCATTATCAGTGGACTGAAAGCGTGTCAGGACGCAGTTGGCACAGGATTTATTTTCGGTGCGCAGATTGAAGACAAGAATAATATTGAAAAGCAGTTCGATATTATGGAAGGAACTGCCAGCGGAGGCAACTGGGTGCCGTGGTACACCATGCATAAGATTCTGGCAGGTCTGGTGGATGTATACAAATATACCGATAATGATGAGGCACTTGCCGTAGCTTCTAATCTTGGCGATTGGATTTATAACAGGGTCAGCAAATGGGATGACAGTATGAAGAGAAGAGTTCTCGGGATTGAGTACGGCGGTATGAACGACTGTCTCTATGAGCTCTATAAATATTCAGGAAAAGCAGAACATGCTAAAGCGGCTGCGCAGTTCGATGAGACGTGGCTGTTTGAATCCGTACTTTCCGGAAATGCCAATGTGTTAAATGGCAAACATGCCAATACGCAGATTCCGAAATTTGTAGGAGCATTAAACCGCTACCGTACTTTAAATGGACAGATGCTGGACGGTGAAGAGGTAGATGCAGAAATCTATCTGGAATACGTAGAAGCTTTCTGGGATATGGTTGTGAATAAGCATACTTATATTACCGGAGGAAACAGTGAGTGGGAGCACTTTGGCGCAGATAATATTCTGGATGCAGAGCGTACCCAGTGTAACTGTGAGACCTGTAATACTTATAATATGTTGAAGATGACCCGGGAGCTTTATAAGATTACCGGAGACAAGAAATATGCTGATTACTATGAAAACACTTTCATCAATGCGATTATTTCTTCTATTAATCCGGAGACGGGTATGACAACCTATTTCCAACCAATGGCTACTGGTTATTTTAAGGTATATGGTAACACAGATGTAAATAAAAACCAGTTCTGGTGCTGTACCGGAAGCGGTATGGAGAATTTCACCAAGCTTGGCGACAGCATTTACTACAAGAAGGGTAAGAACCTTTATGTAACGCAGTATTTAAGTTCTGAGGCAGAGTGGAAAGAGCAGAATATAAAACTGACGCAGACAACTTCGATTCCGGATAAGGATACATCAAAGTTTACAGTTCATGTGTTAGGCGGAAAATCAGCAGATATGAATCTGTATCTGAGAATCCCGGATTGGATTGCCGGAGAGCCGACGGTAACGGTAAATGGGAAGAAGGAAGAGGTTGTAGTCAGCGGTGGATATGTCTGCCTTGACAGAGAATGGGCGGATGGAGACACAGTAGAGATACAGCTTCCCATGGAAGTACGTGCTTATGGCCTTCCGGATGACGAAACCGTGTTTGGTTTTAAATATGGTCCGGTGGTTCTCAGTGCAGAACTCGGGACAGAGGAAATGGATAAATTCTCAGGATGCGGCGCCAGTGTTATGCTTCCGGGAAGCAAGATTGTAAATGGTTCCCAGGCGATGCCAAAAGATGGAAAACGTGCGGTACTTGGAACGGAAACATTGTCTATTGAAGAAACAACAGCAGAAGATTTCATTGAAAATATCAATGAATATCTGGTAAGAGTGGATGATGGCGACGAGCTTCGTTTTGAACTGAATGGGACAGACCAGAAGCTTGTGTTCTCCGCACATTACAGACAACATACACAGCGTTATGGAATTTACTGGTATTTCACAGGAAATGACCTTGATCCGGCTGAGGCAGAAGCAAGAATTCTTGCACAGAAGGAAGAAGGACGAACCAATCAGGTTAAGATTGACGTAACAAAGGCCGGATACGGACAGTATGAATTTGACGACCTGCATCAGTTGTGGGAAAATGGATCCCAGGGTACATCCAGCGACAATGAGCTGAATGGGATGACATCCCGTTATGCTGTGGCAGATAAAGATTTCTCTTACCGTATGGCGGTTAATAAAGAAAAAGATAATTATATTGTTGCAAAACTTGCAAAGATTGATAACGGCAAGACTCTCAAAATTACAATTGAAGGTCAGATAATTTATGAAGAGGTTCTGAATTACAGCGGTGATGATGCGATTTATGAAGTTAAGATTCCGATACCGGATGAGATTGTTCAGAAAGCACAGACCGTAAGTGTAACGGAAGGTGACGGAAATCAGAAAGATTATGATGTGCTGCGGATTTATTTCTCAGGAAAAGCCGGTGAGAATTCTGCAAGGCTGGTAGAGGAAGTGTATATTGCGACCGGATATTCCAATCATGCAGAGATTGAAAGTATGCAGTCAGATGTTGGAACGACAGATTTTGATGCGGCAACAAAGACTTATACGGTCACTGTACCGGAAGAGACAGAGAAAGCTGCCATTACAACAAAGATTGCGGATACATATGGTTTGCTCTATATAGACGGAAAACTGGTGAATGACTCTATTGCACAGAAATTTGACGTAAAAGATGAGGCTTCTGTAATGACATTCCGGGTTTATGGAGAGGATCATGAAACTTATGCAGATTATACGGTGAAAGTGGTAAGACAGAAAAAGACAGAAGAGCCGGAAGCAGAGATTGTATCGCTTGCTGTTACGGCACCGGAAAAGACGGAGTATAAGAAGGGTGAAAATCTTGATTTTACCGGAATGAAGGTAACTGCTAACTATAGTGATGGTTCAGTAAAGGACATTGCAGTAACGGACTGCGAAGTAAGCGGCTATGACAAGACTAAGACCGGCGAACAGACGGTAACAGTAACGTACGAAGGAAAGACAGCGACCTTCAAGGTAACAGTGAAGGAAGCAGAGAAACCGGATACAACAGACAAAACGGCACTGGAAGCAGCGGTTAAGGCAGCAATAGCGGATACCGAGAAAGCTAAGTATACGGAAGAAAGCTGGGCAGCTTACGAAGAAGCTTTGAATCAGGCGAAAGAAGTATTGGCAGATGCAGATGCAACACAGAAAGAAATTGATGATGCGGCTGCAGCGCTTGACAAAGCGGCAGAGGCTCTGGAAAGCAAGGGACTGCCATATGTAGACGTAGTGAAAGATGACTGGTTCTACAATGCAGCATACTACAACTACTTTGCAGGAACCATGACGGGTACAGATCCTACGCATTTCTCACCATACGCAACGCTGGTACGTGCACAGTTTGCAACGATTCTTTACCGTCTTAATGGGGAACCGAAAGTAGAATATGAAACAAAATTCCCGGATGTACCGGATGGACAGTTCTATTCAAAGGCAGTCATCTGGGCGGCTGAAGCGGAGGTCGTTACGGGTTATACAGATTCCGGATACTTTGGAACGAATGATCCGATTACCCGTGAGCAGATGGTAACGATGATGTACCGTTACGCGAAGCATATGGAATATGAATCTGAAGAACCGACCGATATCAGCGCATTTACAGACGCTGATAAGGTAACGAAATTTGCGGAAGAGGCAATGAAGTGGGCAGTAGCCAACGGAATCATTGCCGGTAAAGAAAATGAAGATGGTTCTTACCGTCTCGACCCGCAGGGTGACACAAGCCGTGCAGAATGCGCGATTATTATCCAGAGATTCATGGAGAAGTTTGAAAAGTAAATAAGTGAAGTAAATGAAGTATAGAATTCCTGGCGATATTCCTTGTCATAATAGTAAGACAGTGGGATGTTGCCGGGAATTTTTGATTGTGAAAGAAGAAACGGAGATTATCCGCTTTAATGGTGACATGTGTAGCGAAAAATGCTAATATGTGCGTAAGAAAAAATGCAATTCAGGAGGGTGATATGAGGCGCAGTACATATGACAGGCTGGAAATGGTATACCAGAAGTTTAAAGGATATATAGGAACGCAAGAGCTTCTGAAAGAAGGGTTTTCAAACCGCCAGATAGCGGTCATGGCAGAAGAGGGGCATCTGGAAAAAGTATGTCATGGATATTATTGGCTGGCAGGAAAAAAGGAAGCGAAACCATCAGACTATAAATGCATAGAAGTCTGTCTTAGCGACCCCAGGGCGATCGTTTGCATGGACAGCGCTCTCTATTATCAGGGTATGCTTAAAGAAGAGCCGGAATATTTGTCTGTTGCCACGGCGCGGACGGATCGTAGCTTGCTGGGTATGGCTTTTCCGATTACACGGCATTATTTTTCGACGAATCATTACTTAATAGGTGCGAGAAAAAAAGAGACGGAATTTGGCTGCTATAATATCTACGACATTGAGCGGAGTATCTGCGATATGCTTCGTCTGGAATCGTATATTGATACAGAGATCGTAGATAAGATAAAAGCGAATGAGGAACAATATAGACGTATATTGAGATATGCAGAGCCACTGCGGGTAAAACAGCAATTATAGAGTTATGGATTATTTTTTTAACAATATGCAAACACAAATATACATTGAAAATACAAGAGATAATCGAGAAAAACAGATATGCAGGGTATCGATGTATATGATACTGTTTCATAGGAAGATATCCGAGGATTCTGCAATTGTAATTATATGGAGGTACATAGCAATCGCATGGATGAAAAAAAGATTGGAAAATTAAAAAAACTTTTTGATGATGTTATTCATATATCAGAAGATGGAGCAATTGAATTTTGGTATGCCAGGGAATTGCAGCCATTGTTAGGATATTCCAGGTGGGAAAATTTCGAGTTAGTTATAAAGAAAGCGATGATATCTTGTGAGAATGCAGGTGGAAATGTAAACGATCATTTTCGTGGCGTCACGAAAATGATAAAATTTGAATGCAAGAGAGAAATTAAGAGAGTCTGAAAAAAGGTTGTCTCAGAATATTTACGAACGTGGAGTGGATGATGCTGGCTTTGGAAGAATAAGATCCAAGGGTGACCAGGCGCTTTTTGGCGGATTTACTACAAAGGACATGAAAGAACGTCTAAGAGTAAAAGAGAACAGACCTCTGGCAGATTTCCTTCCAACATTGACCATAGCTGCTAAAAATCTGGCAACAGAAATGACTAATTATAATGTGGAACAAAAAGAATTATATGGCGAAGCTCCTATAACAGATGAACATGTTCAGAATAATTCAAGTGTAAGAGAGATGTTGGGACAGAGAGGAATAAAGCCGGAGGATTTGCCCCCGGCAGAAGACCTGAAAAAGTTGGAACGCAGAGTGAAAAGAGATGAGAAGAAGTTAATGAAAGGATAAAAAATCTTTGATCCTTACTTGACAGCAGCATATGCGAAGCTGGTAGAAGCGGAGGTATTAAGCGTTTCCGACAGTGACCGGAAGGAACTTTGGCAGTTGCTTAAGTAAAATGCAGAATGAGCCGGGCAGTGGAAAGGGTACAGAGAATGAAAAAATGGCGGTAGGTTTTCCATAATATTTCTGTACAATAGAAAAATAAACTGCCCATTGGTATTGAGAATTTTGAAAAGCTGCAGACAGAAGGTTTTTACTATGTAGATAAGACAAACCTTATTAAAGTTATGCTTGCGGAGCAGGAGAATTAAGTTTCAATTAAAGTTGTCAAAGTGTGCATATTGATAAATATCCCGGATTTCTTCCGGCATGGTCTCCGGAGTGAGAGAGCGAAGCCGCTCCTCGTTTCCGTCTTTGATTGCCTGCTCATAATACCAGCATTTGTATTTCAACATGGCGAGAACGCGGTTCATACGTGCAATCTCGGCTTCTGCCTGTTCCTTTTGCCTTATGAACAGATCCCGGCGCTGTGGGTAAGTTTCGCTGCCCTGACCGCACCATTCTATAAATTGTTTGATGTCTTTGATTTCAAGACCTGACTTTTTCAGGCATTCAATAACCCGAAGGGTTTCAAGTTCTGCTTCACCGAATCTGCGGATCCCGGAAGTGCGCTTTATATTTGGAAAGAGTCCTTCTTTGTCGTAATAGCGCAGTGTTGAGATTGGCAGTCCAAACATCTCAGATACCTGTCCGATTGTATACATATTCATCCTCCTGTGCAGTTGCTGTTTATAGCACCTTTGTGCAAAGTTTTTTGAAAAATAATCTTGACCTAAAGTTAGGTTTACGTTCTACAATGATTTTAACAAATAAAAACAGAACTGTCAAAGGAGAGAAAGAATTATGAATGGAAATTTTACTTATTGTAATCCTACCAAACTTTATTTTGGAGAAGATTCTCTGAATTCGCTGAATACGGAACTGCCAAAATATGGGCGCAATGTAGTATTAATCTATGGCGGCGGCTCAATTAAGAAGAATGGAATCTATGAGGAAGTTGTTTCTATTTTAAAGAAAAATGGGAAAGAGGTTGCGGAGATTTCCGGTGTTATGCCCAATCCTACCCTTGCCAAATTGTATGAGGGTGTTGAGATTGCAAGAAATCACCAAGCGGACTTCATTCTGGCCGTAGGCGGTGGTTCGGTCTGCGATTATGCAAAGGCGGTGTCTGTGTCTGTTCATTGTGAAGATGATCCGTGGCAGAAGTATTATGTTCGTTTTGAAGAACCGGAATGTGAGACGATTCCGGTGGGGTGTGTGCTGACAATGGTAGGAACTGGTTCGGAGATGAACGCTGGTTCTGTGATAACGAATCAGGAGACAAAGCAGAAAATCGGCCATGTTTTTGCAGACGAGGCGATTATGCCGAAGTTTTCGATTCTGAATCCCCGCTATACCATGACCCTGCCGCATTATCAGATGGTTTCCGGTATTTATGACATTTTCAACCATATTTGCGAGCAGTACTTTTCGGGAGAGGATGACAATACCAGTGATTACATCAGTGAAGGACTGATGCGATCTCTGTTACATTCCAGTCGGATTGCGAATGAGAATCCGCAGGACTATGAGGCGAGGAGCAATATTATGTGGACGGCAACATGGGCACTGAACACGCTGGTGGCAAAAGGAAAAACTACTGATTGGATGGTTCATATGTTGGGACAGGCAGTGGGAGGTTACACCAATG
Source organism: Clostridiaceae bacterium (assembly GCA_902362865.1). GTDB lineage: Bacteria > Bacillota > Clostridia > Lachnospirales > Lachnospiraceae > Claveliimonas > Claveliimonas acetigenes. The sequence continues at coordinate 44,446 of CABIYE010000013.1, read as the reverse complement.
CGACCCACGGTATGACGCTTGCTGCGGTTTCTCTGCCGTATTATCGATACATTCTGCCTTATGGGCTGGCGAAATTTAAGCGTTTTGCGGTAAATGTATGGGATGTGGATCCGGAAGGAAAGGATGACCGCCAGGTTGCAGAAGAAGGACTTGCGGCAATGGAGAATTGGATGAAAGAGCTGGGACTTGTGATGAATATCCGTGAGTTGGGAGCCGATGAAGCAATGATTGAAGGAATTGCTGACGTAACACTTGCCATGCCAGGAGGATACAAAGTACTTGACCGGGAGGAAATTGTACAGATTCTGCGGGAGAGTCTTGTATAGAAAAGTGCAAGTTACCATTCACAGCACCCCACCAGCATGCGCACTCGTCGTATCTTCGATACTCCAGTCTTACTCCTGACGGAGCTAAGACTGCTTATGCGGGTGGGGTGACTGCTCCACAGTCCGGATTTGAATAGTAATGAGTGCAAAATATTTAACAAAAATGAATAAAAAAGCGCATGGAATGTTTTGGAGAAAAGTGATATAATGTTCTGCAAGAAAAGTAGGGAGGAGAAAAATTTATGAAGCAGCAATGGAAAAGAGCAGCGGCATTCTTTCTGTCAATCTGTCTGCTCTTTAGTGTTATGCCTGTGACTGCATCGGCGGCAGTATCAGATGATGTGCGAATCAGCATCTCTGATATGACGACGGAGTATATGGCGAATCCCATTGGCATTGAAACAGATTCCGTGCATTTTGGATGGAAGCTGGAGTCCAATGGAATTGGTACGAAACAGACGGCATATCAGATTCAGGTTACAGAGAGCGGCACATCGAAAGCCGTATGGGACAGCGGCAAAGTTGAGAATGACAAGTCTGTCGGTATATCTTATGGAGGCGAGGCACTGGCGGAAGGTACGGCTTATGACTGGACGGTGAAAGTCTGGACAGAGACGGGCAGTGAAGTACAATCCGGTACGGCTTCATTTGAGACAGGAGTTACAAATCAGCAGGCATGGAAAAATGCGGCGTTTATCCGTATGAATAAAAGTTCCGCGGCCCCGGTTTTCAGAACAGAACAGAAGCTGGATGGCAAGGTAGAATCTGCAAGACTTTATATTACGGCGATTGGTGCATATCAGGCATATGTAAATGGAAGCCGGGCAGGTGTGCAGGAAGACGGTGAGACCGTTTATCATCACATGAACCCGGGATACGGCAATAGAAATATCAGTATGGGCTATCAGGCTTATGATGTAACCTCCATGCTGGAAGAGCAGGATACAGCCGTGGTTTCCGTGATTGGAGGAACCGGGTGGAATGACGGAAACGGCGGAACGAATATCGGCGCCACATCCGCACAGCCTGCGGTGAAGGCGATGCTCCGGATTCGTTATGCGGACGATACGGTGAAAGACATTGTTACCAATACGACTGACTGGAAGGGAACACTGGACAGCGGTATTACTGCCAACGGAGTATATTATGGTGAAGATTACGACGCGCGTATAGCAGAAGAACTGGGTGATTTCACGAAAGCAGGTTACGATGACAGCGCGTGGGTGAATTCCCTGACAGAGGGGAATGATACGCAGACTCCTGTGATTCATCAGGAATTTGCGGCACAGGAAAATGTAAAATATGCACAGCTTGTTGTAGAAGAAATCGGACCCGGCACAAAGGGAGATAACGAGAACCGTCTGCAGATGATGGAGCTGGAGCTTAAGGATTCCCAGGGAAATAATGTGGTGAGCGGGCTTGCACCGAAGGTATCCAATACATTTACATGGGGAACGCAGTGGACAGAAAGTAATCTGACAGATGGAGATTACGGAATTGACAGTGACAGAGGATATTCCTCAGAGCAGGTGGCAAGCGGACAGACCTCTTTTACGTTGGAAACACCGATTACAATTGAATTTGCATTTGACAGTGCAGTGTCTGTGGAAAGTCTGGACATTTATCCGCGAATCAAGGGAGAACCAATCAGCGGAAATGAGTGCGTCAACTATCCGAAGAAATACAGCCTGAAGGTTTCGGAAAACGGGACAGATTGGACGACTGTGGATACTTATCAGGTAGATAGCCTGCGCAATACTGTCAGCTATCCGGAGACGGACAGCGAGGGAGTCTATTCTGAGGCAGATTTCGGGGAAGTGACAGCACAGGATGTGAGAGTTGCCGTCTATGCGGTAGGCCCGGCGGTTATGGAGGATAATGAGAATCGTCTGCAGATTATGGAATTGGAACTTCTGGATTCTGCTGAGAAAAATGTGGCGGCAGGAGTTACTCCAACAATATCCAGAAATTTTGAATCGGCTCCCCAGTGGAGTGCGGCGAACCTGACAGACGGAGACTATGGCCTGAAGAATAATGCGGGCTTTACCACGGAGATATTGGATTATGGGAATGAAGTCCTGGATATGGAGGACAATCCGATTACCATTGATTTTCATTTTAACCAGGCGGTTACCTTCTCGGGTATGAAGTTGTACGCACGTACGGACAAGGAATCTATTTATTACGGAGTTTGCCCGAACTATGCGAAAATCTATTCTATCCAGACGTCTTCAGACGGCGGTAAGACCTGGAAAGATATTGACGGTGCTTCAAAACTGGATGCGGGTACGCTGAAGAATACGGTGCTGTCAGGAAAGACGGCCATGTCGACCACCACTTATTCCGGCGAGATACGTGCGCAGGCGGCGACACCGGGCAAAATTATTGACAAGTTTTCAAAAGAACCGGTATCCTGCGTGCTTTACACCGGACAGGCGGCCAATTCTTCTCTGGCAGGCGGCGAAGTAAATGTAGATAAATATTATGCATACGAAGAGCCGGAGGATGCTCTGTATGCAGGAAAATATGAGGCTGTTTCCGAGGGAGAAAATATCCTTGGGGACGGAATCACTCTGAAAAAGGGACAGACGATGATCGTAAATCTGGGACAGAATATGACAGCTATCCCAGAGGTGGAATTTGCGGCTGAGCGGGGAACCCGACTTACCATGCGGTTTGCGGAAATGCTGAATGACGGAAGCGCTTCCGGAAACGGCGCTACACAGGCGGACGGACCGAAGGGTTCTATTTACCAGAAGAGCCTGAGAAATGCAAGGTCGGCGGTTAAGTATACCTTTGCCGGAGACGGGAAAGAGCATTATCAGACAACGATGTCCTTCTTTGGATATCAGTACATAGAATTTACTGCAACGGATGACGTGACGATTTATTCTGTAAAATCAAAGGCGCTCTCATCCATAACAGAGCAGACCGGAAATATTGAGACAAATAATGCGAATGTAAATAAATTGTTCTCCAATACTTTATACGGACAGATGAGTAATTATTTTACGACGTCTACGGATTGCCCGCAGCGTGATGAGCGGCAGGCGTGGAGCGGAGACACACAGGCATTTGCACAGACGGCAGTTTATAATTTTAACTCCGTGGCATTTCTGAATGAGATTCAGGACATTTTGTCAGAAAATACGCTGATAAAAGGATATACGCCTTCCGTATTTGACGATATGAACGGATACTTCAGTACCTGGGCGGCAGGCTGGAGTGACGTAGAGATTATTGATCCATGGGTGCTTTACAGCCAGACCGGAGATACTTCTGTTCTGGAAGAGAACTGGGATGCGATGGTTCACTATATGGATTATATGAAGGCGCATGAAAGAGGCGCAAACCAGGCGCCGATTGATCTGGGAGCCGACAGAAATTATGGCGATTGGCTGTCCTTCCAGGGAACTTCGGTAGAAGTTATTTCTGACTATTACTATGGTTATATGGCACAGTTGATGGCGAAGATTGCGGGCGTCCTGGGCAATACGGAGAAGCAGGCGGCTTATGAGCAGCAGTTTGAAGATATTAAGGAGACCTTTTTAAAGACACATGTAACATTTAACGATGGTAATCTTGTGATTAAATCAGGTACAGGAGATATGCAGAGATACCAGTTCATGTGGTGGGCAGGAAAAGGCGGAACCTGGGAGGATAATTCCCAGACAGCGCTGCTCTGGATGCTGAAACTGGGATTCTATGACAGTGACGAGATGCGTGATGCGGCGAAAGAGCTGCTGATAGAGAATATTAAAAATGAAAATCCGGCAGCAGGCAGTATTCGGGCTAATTATGGGAAAAATACGCTTGCGGTTGGGTTCCTTGGCTCCAATGTAATCACGCCGGTGCTTTCAGATATAGGAAGCAGCGATGTGTCCTATGATCTGCTCCTTCAGGATGAACAACCGTCCTGGCTCTTTGAAGTAAAAGCAGGGGCAACGACCATCTGGGAGAGATGGAATTCCTATACGCCGGGCGTGGGATTCGGCGACAGCGAGATGAACTCCTTTAATCACTATGCATACGGTTCTGTGGTAGAATGGATGTACCGTTACATGGCGGGGATTGCCGCGGACGAAGAAAATCCGGGATTCAAGAATATTATTTTACAGCCGACGCCTGACACAGGAGAAAAATATAACGACGAAGAACGTATTCATTCCGTGGATGCTTCTTACGAATCTTATTATGGAAAGATTGAATCTCAGTGGAAGAGTACAGATGGCGAACTTACCTCCTACCATACGGTAATACCGGCAAATACAACGGCAGTTCTGTATCTCCCTGTAAAAGAGAACGCACTGGACGGTTTCGAGGCGCTGACCGGTATGTCCTATGAAGGCATGGAAGAGCACAATGGATTGGAAACGGCGAAATTCGTGCTGGAATCCGGCGGATATGATTTTAGTGTGAAGGATGGAAAGCTGACAGCAGTTTACGCGGAAGGTTATGTAGGACAGGAGGATGGAGACGATCCGGTTGTGGTAGAATCCATTACGGTAACAGCACCGACGAAGACAGAGTACACAGCAGGAGAAGAGCTTAACCTTGACGGAATGAAAGTTACTGCAAAATACAGCGACGATACAACAAAAGATATTGCGGTAACGGATTGCAAAGTAAGCGGTTATGATAAGAATAAGACCGGAGAGCAGACAGTAACAGTAACATATGAAGGAAAGATAGCTACCTTTAAGGTTACAGTGAAGGAAGCAGCGAAACCGAATGATACAGACAAGAAGAAGCTTGAGGCGGCAATCAAAAATGCAGTTCCGGATACTAAGAAGGATCATTATTCAGAAGCGAGCTGGGCAGCTTACGAAGAAGCTTTGAAGAAGGCAGAAGAAGTATTTGCAGATACGGCCGCAACGCAGAAAGAAATTGATGATGCGGCTGCAGCGCTTGACGAAGCGGCAAAGGCTCTGCAATGGAAAAAACTTCCATATGAAGACGTAGTAGAAAATGACTGGTTCTACGATGAAGTGGCTTACAACTATTACGAAGGAACTATGACGGGTATGGATGATACGCATTTCGCGCCATACACAACACTGGTACGTGCACAGTTTGCAACGATTCTTTACCGTCTCAACGGGGAACCGAAAGTAGAGTATGAGGCGAAGTTCCCGGATGTACCGGATGGACAGTTCTATTCAAAAGCAGTTACCTGGGCGGCCGAAACAGAAGTTGTTACGGGTTATACAGATTCCGGATACTTTGGAACGAATGATCCAATTACCCGCGAGCAGATGGTAACCATGATGTACCGCTATGCGAATTACAAAAAGTACAAATCCGAAAAACCAACCGATATCAGCGCATTTACAGACGCTGACAAGGTAACGGAGTTCGCAGAAGATGCAATGAAGTGGGCGGTAGGCAACGGAATCATTGCTGGAAAAGAAAACGAAGACGGTTCCTATCGTCTTGACCCACAGGGAGGCACGAGCCGTGCGGAATGTGCAATCATTATCCAGAGATTTATGGAAAAGTTTGAGAAATAAAAAAGTATTAGTTCAGCCCGCGCCATTCGCAAAACACATCTGCGATGCTTCTCCGCTGCTATGCAGCTATTTTTGCTCATAAAATGGCGCTCCGCTCATAAGCCGGATCGTGTGTTCATTCATGCAAGCATGATTCACCCACAATCCGACTTATGGCTGAACTTTGAGAAATAAAAAATTAATAAAAACTATTGCAAAATAATTAGTTATATGCTATCATAGACTTCGGTCGCTGTGGAGATAATAGTGACCGAAGTTTATATGGCTCCATGGTCAAGCGGTTAAGACATCGCCCTTTCACGGCGGTAACCCGGGTTCGATTCCCGGTGGAGTCATTCGTTATCAAGTATTAAGGCAGAGCGCTGATTACAAATCAGCTGCCTTCAGATACATCATGCCGATGTGGCTCAATTCAGTGAGATTGACCGCGTCAATCGAAGGCAGAGCGCTGATTACAAATCGGCTGCCTTCGGAATACATCATGCCGATGTGGCTCAATTCAGTGAGATTGACCGCGTCAATCGAAGGCAGAGCGCTGATTACAAATCAGCTGCCTTCAGATACATCATGCCGATGTGGCTCAATTGGCAGAGCAGCTGATTTGTAATCAGCAGGTTATCGGTTCGAGTCCGATCATCGGCTTAGTTCCTATAAGGGACTTTTTGTTTTGGACCTTTAGCTCAGTTGGTTAGAGCAATCGGCTCATAACCGATCGGTCCTGGGTTCGAGTCCCCGAAGGTCCATTACAAGGCCCAGTGGCTCAGTTGGTTAGAGCGCCGCCCTGTCACGGCGGAGGTCGAGAGTTCGAGTCTCTTCTGGGTCGTTAGCATCGCAAGATGTGAAGACAAACAATTTGATGATTGGGATCTTAGCTCAGCTGGGAGAGCATCTGCCTTACAAGCAGAGGGTCACAGGTTCGAGCCCTGTAGGTCCCATTATACAGCAGGAAGCTGTTGTATAAGAATGCCGGCGTGGCGGAACTGGCAGACGCACAGGACTTAAAATCCTGCGGGACTTATACTCCCGTACCGGTTCGATTCCGGTCGCCGGCATGAAAGAAAAGTCTTAGATCCTTTTAAGGATTTAAGGCTTTTTATAATATAGGAAATTTGAGGCGGACTTGTCCGCTTTGTTTTGGCATTAAGAAAGGAATATATAAAATGGCGGTGAAGAAACAGGAAGTATCTCTTGGAGAAGAGAACTGGACAATGGAAATTCGTCCCAAAGCTTCTTTTTTTCAATTTAATTTAAAAGAAATTCTGGAATACAGGGATTTGATTATACTGTTTGTTAAGCGGGATTTTAAGACGATGTATAAACAGACCATTCTTGGTCCGGCGTGGATTTTGATTAATCCGCTTTTGACAACGGTAATCTTCACCATAGTATTTGGAAGAATTGCAAGTATTTCTACGGATGGGATACCGGATTTCCTGTTTTATATGGCTGGAAATATATTGTGGTCTTATTTTTCGGGATGTCTGCAGGCAACGGCAGGTACATTTCTTGGAAATGCCCGGCTGTTCGGCAAAGTTTATTTTCCTAGGCTGGTGATGCCTATTGCTACATGTATTTCTAAGCTGATTACATTTGGCGCGCAGTTTTTCCTTTTCTTCCTATTTGTAATGTGGTATATGTGGAAAGGAAATGTGCGGCTTACCTGGTTGTGTCTCCTTACCCCGTTGATTTTGTTTGAGCTGGCGCTCCTTGCTATGGGAGTAGGTATGATTTTAGCGTCTTTAACGACAAAATACAGAGATTTGCAGGTGTTGGTAGGATTTGGCGTACAGCTCTGGATGTACGCAACGCCGATTGTTTACCCTTATTCCCAGATTCCGGGGAAATGGCGATGGATCATTTCATGGAATCCGGTAGCTTCGCTGGTAGAAATTTTTCGATATGGCTGGCTTGGCAGCGGGACGGTTTCATTTCCGCAGATGGGAATGGGAGCGCTCATAACGGCAGTTATTCTGGTCTTTGGCGTGCTGCTCTTTAACCGGACGCAGAGGACATTTATGGATTCTATATAGAACAAACCGGGACGGATTAAGGACAAGAAGAGAATGGAAAATGTGATGGAAGAAAAAGAAGTAGTAATCAGAGTGCGGAAGCTGGCGAAAGAGTATCGTCTGGGAGTGATCGGGCGAGATACTCTGCAGCATGAAATACAGAGCCGGTGGGCGAAAAGGCGAGGGAAGGAAGACCCAAATGCAAGAATTGGGCAGAGCCATCGAGTAGACGGAGAGCGCTTTATGGCGCTTCAGGACATTTCTTTTGACATTTATAAAGGTGAGCGGATTGGTGTGATCGGAGCAAACGGCGCCGGGAAATCGACGCTGTTCAAACTTCTTGCCAGAGTGACGGCTCCGACCGAGGGAGCGATTGGAATTAAGGGGCGTATTTCCAGTATGCTGGAAGTGGGAACCGGATTTCATGGGGAGCTGACCGGCCGGGAAAATATTTTCCTAAACGGGGCAATTCTGGGCATGAAACGTCAGGAAGTAGAGGCGAAGATGGAAGACATTATTTCCTTCTCAGAATGTGAGACTTTTATAGATACACCTGTAAAAAGATATTCCAGCGGTATGTACGTCAAGCTTGCTTTTGCAGTGGCGGCACATTTGAATTCAGAAATCCTTCTTATGGACGAAGTGCTGGCAGTGGGGGATATGCGTTTTCAGAAAAAATGTTTAAATAAAATGGCAGAGCTGTCAGAAGATGAACAGAAAACGATTCTGTATGTGTCCCATAATATGGAAACAATTCGTTCCTTGTGTAACCGATGTATGGTACTGGATCAGGGCAGATTGGTATACGACGGTACGCCGGAGGAAGCAATTGCAAAATATCTGGGCGAGGTGGTTCAGATGAAACTGCATTATACATACAATACCCCGGCAGATTTGCGTAAAGTGACAGGCAAACTGCAAATCGAAACACTTGATATAGAAGGAAAAAATACATTTGCGGCGTCAGAAGGACTGCAATTTTGGGTTGGTTTTCAGGCAAAAGAAAAAATCGAAGACCTTCATATCCGTCTTACGCTGTATGACCAGGAACAGCAGGTTATCGGTTCTTCCATTTCCAATAGTCTTGGAGGCTATCAAAAGGATACACACGCGCGTGCATTGCTGCGCTTTGATACTTTAATGCTGCCGAAGGGAATGTATATGGCAGAGATGGCGGCGGTGGAACCGCTGGGAGAGGGTAGGCAATTCCGGCACGACTGGGTGGAACATGCCTTTGCATTTGAAATTACGGAAGAGACCTTCCGGCAGTATCAGATTAACTGGAATGCGCGAAAGTGGGGAAATACCATTTTCCCGGATATAGAAGTTGCAGACAGGCAGCAGTTATAGGAAAGGATTCGGCGGATAGCTGGAATGGGGTAAAAATTATAGAAAGTGCGTAGTTTTTTCTATTCTGAAGAGAATGATACTTTTGGTAATATAATGATAACTATTATATAAAACCGGGAAATGTATGCCTGGGGAGGAGGCTGTTTCGTAGTAGTAAGAAAAAAGGTTTTGCGGGGATAGGAATAGTTAGATTTTGAAAATGGAAAAGTATGAGGAGGAAGGCTATGCGAAAGTGGAAAAGAGTGCTATCTATTTTGCTGATGGGTGCAATGCTTGCAGGAAATGTGTTCGTTGCGGCTCCTGAAACGGTTCGTGCAGAGGAGACGGCTGCAAACAGAAAAGGATTCATAGAATGCAAGTTGGCCGATTCAGATGGAAGAGCAACATACCTGGGTTCCTGGGGCGGAAATGTTGGAGATGTATGTAACATTACCTGGACAGGACCGGAAGCAAACCAGGAATGGGAGTTCCGGGAAATAAATACAGGCGTTTATACTTTGGTAAAAGTGGATTCACAAAAAGTGCTGACTGCGTTGGAGGATTTTACGGTGGGACAGCGTGACTTAATCGAGAACGCAGCATCTCAGCAGTGGATATTTGTGGAGGATGGTGAAGGATATTATCGGATTAAAAATGTAGGAACAGGCTTATATCTGACAACAAAGAGAATGGCACCACAGAACGATGGAATGGGTCAGGAGAAAGAGATTATTCTTACAGAATCTGCGGAATCAGACGCACAGTTATGGAAACCGGTGTCATCCGGATATATTGTCAGTGGAATAGCCTGGAATAATGAAAAATTGTATGCCGCAGTTGATGGAGGAAACATAACGGCAGGAACCAGAATTATTACCTGGACGGGACCGGAAGGTAATCAGAAAATGGTATTCCGCAAAATCGATGAAACGGAGTATTATCAAATTTTAAATTTTGATTCAAATGGGAAGCTTGCGCTTCAGGCGAAAGATGACGGCGAAATTGTTTTGGAAAATTCTGATGAAACAAACCAATATCAGCAATGGGACTTTGAAGAAGTAGACAATACGGGCACCTATCGAATTAAAAACGCTGGGAATGAGCAGTATTTTACAACTCCCAGAAAGGAAACTTCTGCTGACAGGTATTCGGTAGTTAGGACAGAAGAATTGGAAATGGGTTCTGCTTCCCAGCTCTGGACGTTAGAAGGCGCTGTTTTAGGAGAGATGGTTCATCCAGAAGTCAAAGTGACGGGAATTACCATAACCAGCGCGACGGAAGTTACGGTGGGACAAATCCTTGATCTGACGGCAACGGTGGAACCGACAGATGCGACGAATCCGGAGGTGGCCTGGAGCATTCAAGAGGGGACGGATGTTTTGACATTAGAGGGAAGTACCTTGACAGCGGTGAAGCCGGGAACAGCTACGGTTGTTGCAACAGCGGCTGATGGGTCAGGCGTAACAGCTTTTGCTGAGATTACAGTCAATCCGGTTATGGCAACTGGAATTGAAATTTCGGGAGCTCCTGCTACAATGACAATTGGGACAAGCGAGAAATTGACAGCAGTAGTAACACCGGAATCAACAACTAATAAGGCTGTGACATGGCAGTCTTCTGATGAGGATGTTGTAGTTGTGGAGAATGGTCTTGTAACGGCTAAGTCTGTAGGAGACGCAACCATTACGGCGACTACCGCTGACGGTTCTGATAAGAGTGCGCAGGTTACGATTACGGTTAAAGAGCAGGAATATACAGTATCTGTAACAAATGGACAGCTTATTAGCGACAAGACATCCTTTAAAGCAGGCGAACAGGCAGCGGTAAAGGCAGATGATCCGGCAGACGGAAAGAAGTTTGCCTATTGGAAAGATACAAACAATAATCAGATTTTGTGTTATCGCCCGGATTATTCATTCTATGTAATGTATGATATGGCGCTGGAAGCTTGCTATGTTGATGATGACGCAGAAGTTGAAAAGGGACCAACTATTACATGTACGTCTTTATATGATGCAGGGACTGGGAAGATGAAGTTTACTGTAAATCGTTCTCTGCCGGGAGGATATACCATTATAAGGCATGGTGTGCTCATTACACAGGACGAATCAGTAGCATATTCAGATAACTTTGTACATGGGACAGCGGAAGTGAAGCGGGCAACTGCAAAGGACAATACTTTGTTGGGAACTTATGTTGTGAATTTTAAATGTAATTTGGGTGATGTGTGGTATAGCAGGGGATATGTAGAATACTCTTATACGGACGCAGACGGAAATGAGCAGACAGATATAATGTATAGTAACACGGCAGTGTGTGTTGCTAAATAATATTTTCTGTAAAATTAATTTTTTGTAAAGGAAGTGAGAACAATGAGAAACAGTTATTTTGAACCTGAAGTTGAGAAAGTTGAGTTCGATACGAAAGATATTGTGACTACAAGTGATCCGAGTTCAGGCAGTAAAGAAGAAGTAAATTGTGATGAAGATAGCTCAATCTGGGATTAAGCAGTGATATAATATTTATTAGAAGGGCGTTGTTATAACGCCCTTCTTTCATAACATAGGATAGTTCTCAATTTCCTATGTTATAAAACGCTCCGCGGGATGCGCGCGATGTGCAAAGGAAGGCTACTTGCAGCAGCCACACATCGGCGCTGCAAAGCGAAGCAAGGTCTGCATTTCATTTCGATCGGTGCTAAGCGGACATCTGCAAGATGTCCAGCACCTCTCAAGGATCGAGAGATATAGGGAGTTCAAGACAGACTTGTCCGCTTTGTTCAATATAATAAACGAAAGGAAAGATTAGAATGAGAAAGAAGTTTCAGAAATTATTTTTTACAGGTCTTATAGTGTGTATGGTTATGACAGGAATTACAGGGTGTAAATCACCGTCTGACAAGGAGGAGAATACGAAGGAAGAGCAACAGGATTCGGAACAACAGGATGTGGGGGAGTCCACATATGAGGAAGAAGATTTTGAGTAAAAAGATATGAGGAAAGGATGTTATAGTATGCAAAGTGTGGTGCCGATGGCGCAGAGCGCGCGGCAGATACTTGGAATGCAGAACGTCAGACAGGGCGTAGAGTATCGGCTTCTAAAGAATAGTATTGTACTTCCGGTTTCAGAAGGGATGTTGCTTTACAATCTGCTTACGAAAGAGATGATTATGCTGGATGCAGAAGAGACAGAAATTTTAGAAGAGCTGCCGTGTACTTTTTGTGAAAATCTGGAGTATCTCATTACACATTGGTTTTTGGTTCCGTATGATATGGATGAGAAGATGCTGGCAGATCAGGTGAGAACGGTGGCTTCTTTGCTGCTGGAACAAAATGAGAAAAGTATAACCGGTTTTACAATATTTACTACAACGGACTGTAATGCAAGGTGTTTTTATTGTTTTGAACAGAACAATAGAAGAATGGCAATGACTGAGCAGACTGCACGGGATGTGGCGGTATATATAAAAAAGAAATGTGGCTCTCAGAAAGTAAAGATTACATGGTTCGGCGGAGAACCGCTTTTTAACAGCCATGTGATAGATGTTATTTGTGAAGAGCTTGAAAAAAGCGGGGTTGTATTTTCTTCTCGTATTGTCAGCAATGGATATTTATTTGACGATGAAATGGTAGAGAAAGCAAGGCACCTTTGGAAGGTGAAGGATGTTCAGATTACGCTTGATGGGACGGAACGGGTCTATAACAAAATTAAGGCTTTTATTTACAAAGAGGAAAATGCGTATGTAAAAGTGATGGACAATATGGAACGCCTTTTAAAAGCGGAAATGAAGGTGGTTGTTCGTTTAAATATGGGCAGGCATAATATTCAGGATTTATATCAACTTTGTGATGAATTAGCCGTACGTTTTGGAGGATATAAGAAGTTTCGCGTTGCATTAGCATTACTTTATGAAGACAGGGGTAGTAATTCCGGACAGCGGACTGATACAAAACAGCATGAGCTATATCATGAACTTTTCGCTTTAGAGGATTATATTGAGAGAAAGAAGATTGCGTCCTACAGGTCTTTGCCGAAAAGAATAAAATTAAATCATTGCATGGCTGACAGCGACAGTGCAGTGACGATATTGCCGGATGGAAAATTGGGGAAATGTGAACATTTTCTTGATAGTGAATTCTTCGGAAACATTTATTCTGATAATGTGGAGAATGCAGTAATAGATAGCTGGAAAGAAAGGCATGAAGAATGGAAAGAGTGTCGGGATTGTCTTTTTTATCCGACATGCAGCCTGATTAAAAAATGTCCGGTAAGGCAGCGGAAATGTGATGAAGATGAAAGACGGTTGAAAGAGCGTCAGTTGAAAAAGTCGATGCGTCATACCTGGGAAATATTTCGTGAACAAGCAGAAAAAGAAAAAAGAGATACAGATTTGGTGTAACAATAAAGTAGCAATTGTCTGTTGGATGTGATATAATAAATCCGCTTGATGACGTGGATTTATAGAAAAATAGCAAATATCAGAGGTATTTTGTTTTGGAATTTCGATTATCGGATTACGATGAAATTATAAGAGAAGTTTTGGACAGTGGAGGGGAATTTCAGCTTTTCCCGAGAGGAACCAGTATGCTTCCGCTCATCCGGGAGAAGCGGGACTATGTGATACTGGTTCAATGTGCGGAACGTCCGAAACCAAAAGATATTATTTTTTATCAGAGAAAGAATGGACAATATGTCCTTCATCGCATTTTAAAGGTGCGAGAGGATGGGTACGTGTTGTGCGGAGATAATCAGGCATGGCTGGAATACGGGATTCAGGATGAACAGATTATCGGCAAAGTGAAGTATATCGGCAGGAAAGGGAAAAAATTATCGAGTCAATCTGCCAGGCTTCGGTTATATGAGAGGATTTGGTGTTTTCTTCCTTTGCGGAAAATATATTTTCGTGTGGCAGGACACCGCTATCTGAAAAATATTTAAGAAATTATATCAGGAGTAGAGTATGGAGACTGGATTTTACCGGATGGCAGGCCTTAACATGGAGCTTGGCATGAGCCATCCCAGGGTGCTGGAGCGCTTCCGGCCGTGGAAAATAGAACGCGCAGATACGGTTCAGATTCGGATGAAAGCGACGCCGGAGAAGATTGCCGAAGAGCAGGCGGAAGACGAAGGAAGACCGGTTCCGGTGTGGATTCGGGAGATGAATGCCCTGTACAGGGGGATTTGTGAACAGCTTCCGGCTTATGGAGGGATGCTGATGCATTCTTCGGCGCTTATGATGGATGGAAGAGGATATTTGTTCGCCGGGCTTTCCGGCGCGGGCAAGTCGACCCATGCCCGGATGTGGAGAGAGACTTTTGGGGAGCGGGTGGTTATGATTAATGACGACAAGCCGCTGCTTCGGAATGTGGAAGATGGTTCCGGGGGTGCCGGGAGGCGGTTCTGGGTCTATGGGACGCCGATTGATGGGAAGCATCATTTGTCGGCGAATACGGAGGCTCCTTTGTGTGGGATTTGTTTTATACGGCAGGGTGAGAAGAATGTAATACGCAGAATGTTGGTAAATGAAGCGCTTCCCGGAGTGATGGAGCAGATTTACCGTTGTGATGATATGGAGTATATGGTTGGGATTTTGGAGCTTACAGATGAGCTGTTCCGCCAGGTTCCGGTGTATGAGCTTACCTGTACGGTCAGCCATGAGGCGGCGGAGATTGCTTATCGGAAGATGAAGGAGGATATGTAGATGAAGCGGAAAGATGGATTCGTAATGCGCAAGGTGGGAGAACGCTGGGTCGTGGTAGCGGTCGGCGAAGAGAGTAAGCATTTTAACGGAATGGTGAGAATGAATGATTCCGGCGCTTTTCTGTACCGCCAGTTAGAGCAGGAGAAGACGAAAGAAGAGCTTGCCTTGGCGATGGTGCAGGAGTATGGTATCGATGAGGCGACGGCAGCGAAGGGCGTTGACAAATTCCTGGAGGCGATTGCTGATACGGGGATTCTGGAGGATTAGGAAGATGACGGCTGCAGAACGGGAAGGACGTTATATAATAGCGCTGCTGCGCAGTTTCCTGACGGATGCAGATTTGACGGACGAAGGGGAACATGACTGGAAAGAGCTGTACCGTCAGACATGCCGCCATCAGATGGTTGCGCTTGTGTATGACGCGTTACAAAAAAATGGTGTTGTATTGCCGGGAGAGGTGGAGAAGAAGTTTCAGGAAAAATATTGGAAGGCAGTGTCCAAAGATACCGTGTTTGGGCATGAATATGCGTGCATTGAGAAAGCCTATCTTGAACAAGGTGTCCATATGATGCCTTTGAAGGGGTGTCTTTTGAAACAGTATTATCCGGAAACATTCTATCGCAGTATGTCGGATATGGACATCCTGGTCCGGCAGGAGGACAGGCCGGTTGTAAAGGAATGCATGGAGAAGATGGGGTATGAGACGGAAGTGTATGGGAAAGACTGCCATGATGTCTATATGAAACCTCCGGTTACCAATATTGAGATCCACCATGTATTGTTTGAGAAATCTTATGAAGCATACTGTGCATTTTTTCAGAAAGCGATAGATAAAGTCCGGGAAGAAGGAACGAGCGTGGCGGTTATGAGTAAGGAGGACACGTATCTGTATCTTCTGGCACATATGACGAAGCATTTTAGAAATGGCGGTGCGGGAATCCGGCAGATTCTGGATGTCTGGCTTTACTGGCAGAAAGAGGCGGAGTATCTGGATAAAACGTATCTGCAGAAGAGCCTGGGAGAGCTTGCGCTTGAGAATTTTCATCATATGACGAGGAAATTGGGCGAGTATTGGATGAATCCGCCGGAGAAACCGGTGGAGCAGTTGGAAGAGCTTACTGATTTTATCATTCACAATGGCATTTATGGCACGCAGGAGAATTCGATTGCCAATAAAATCATGAAGGAAAACGGTTTGAAAAATCTGAAGAAGAGTAAACGCAGTGCAATTATGGCGATATTTTTCCCATCATGGGAGAATCTGTGCACAGCTTATCCCATTTTGAAGAAGTGGCCGTTTCTTCTTCCGGCAGTCCAGGTGAAGCGGGCGTGCAAGTTTATCTTTTTTCACAGTGGTAAGGAATATATCCGGAATGTGTCGGAGCTGAAGGAAGAGAAAGCGGAAGCTTTGAAGAAATCTATGGACGAATTGGGCATACATTGATTGACATACATTACATGGAAGGAGCAGATAATTTTGGATACAGGAACACAACTGGAGCAACAGTTAATGAGCATTCACCGGAGAAGTTATCCGGCGTATAAGGGGCTGCAGGGAAGCTATCGTTTCCCGGGATACATTCTTCATATCGACCATGTGCAGGGAGACCCTTTTGCGGCGCCGTCTAAGGTGAGTGTGGAAGTGGATATGAAGACGGCGGGCTTCCCGGCCGATTTATTTGACAAGCCATATAAAAGAATTGCGCTGCAGGATTTTCTGATTCGGAGGTTCGGTAAGGTCATGTCGGATTATATGTTTCAGGCAAAGGGATCGGGAAAGAGCGGCCTGATGAGCATCAGCCGATGCGGACAGGAGGTTCTGGAGCGGACGGCGTTGGAATTGGATGACAGAAGGATTCTTGTGCGGTTCGAGGTGGGCTTCCCGGCGAATGGGAGAACCATTAACGCGCCGGAACTTAAGAAGATCCTGTTTGATTTTGTGCCGGAATGTGTGAAGAAATCCTTATATTATAAAAATCTGAATGGAAAAGCAATTGAGGCAGTGGTGAATCTTGCTGAGGATCAGCAGGCAATCCGGGAAGAATTAAAGAAGCGTGATCTGGCGGCATTTGTGGCAAATGGCGCTGTGCTGCCCAGAGAAAGCGGCGTCTCTGATAAGCCGATGAAGGGAGCGGTAGCATTTGAGAGCCCAAAGAGTATGGAAATCGAGCTTACGCTTCCTCATAAAGGCGCAATGAAGGGGATGGGAATTCCCAGAGGGATTACGCTGATTGTGGGCGGCGGTTATCATGGAAAATCTACGCTTCTGAAGGCGCTGGAGCTGGGTGTATACAATCATATAGCAGGTGACGGCAGGGAATATGTCATTACGGATGATACGGCGATGAAAATCCGTGCGGAGGATGGAAGGGCAGTGTCTCATGTGAATATTTCGCCATTTATCAATCATCTGCCGAACGGAAAGGATACGGAAGATTTCTCTACAGAAGATGCCAGCGGTTCTACTTCACAGGCGGCAAATGTGGTGGAAGCCGTAGAGTCAGGGGCGGGAGCGCTGCTGATTGACGAGGATACTTCTGCGACGAACTTTATGGTACGTGATGCGCTGATGCAGTCCATTATTGCAAGAGAGAAAGAGCCGATTACGCCGTTTATTGAACAGGCGAGAAAATTGTATGAAGAGAAGGGAGTCTCCGTCATATTGGTGGCGGGAAGTTCCGGGGCATATTTTTATATTGCAGATAAAATCCTGCAGATGGATACCTATCGGACGCTGGATATCACAGAAAAGGTAAAAGCGGCAATTGGCAGCGGTGAAAGCGTGCCGACAGTGGATTATGAATGGAAGAAGCAGAAAAGGTTCCTGCGCGCGGGCAGGCTTGAGAAAAAGCACGGACAGGTAAAAATCAAGCAGTTTGGAAAGGACAGCTTTTCTATTGGGCACGAAACGGTAGATCTTAAGTATGTAGAGCAGATTTCCGACAGCGAGCAGACGACAGCGCTGAGTTATGTGCTGAAGACAGTGCTGGAACGGCTGGAGGAAAGACCGAATCAGGATATAGAATACCTGATGGAGAGTATCTGGAAAGAAATCCGGCAAAAAGGGCTGAAATGTCTGGTGCATGGTTCTTATCTGCCGGTTTCTATGGCGGAAGTCAGACGGCAGGAAATCTATGCGTGCATCAATCGTTACCGGGGATACCGGAAGCAGTAAGAAGAACGGTAAGGAAATATAACAGTTCAGCCATAACAGCTCGAATTAGCTGCTTCGCAGCTTATTTCGCCGCATACGCGGCTAAATTCTCGCTTATGGCAGAGCGCCATATACAAAGTGCACAAAAACTCTTCGTTTTCAAACAAGTTTGAACTCAGATTTTTGTGACTTTGTGCATGGCTGAACTGTTGTAAGAAAGTGCAAAAAAATATCTTGACAAATCTGCGTTGATGCAGTATTATAAATTGTGTTGCGAATGAGTAATGTCAAAGCAACATATGTGGGCGTAGCTCAGCTGGATAGAGCGTTTGGCTACGGACCAAAAGGTCGGGGGTTCGAATCCTCTCGCCCACGTTTGGAGAAGCACTTCGAGTTTCGGAGTGCTTTTTTTGGCAATGAACATACATTACGATATTTTGGAGGCACAATCTTGGAAGATGCTAAATTATTATTAGCGAAGAAAAAGGCAGGACGAAATTTTAAAAATACTACCATTCAAAAGGGATACATAATATATCATAATAGAGATAGAGTTTTTAATGGCTTTTCTATTGATAATTTATTATCAGATATACATGTTTTAAGAAAAAGATATCCGAAAATAAAAATGCCGATTATAATTAATTTAGGTCAGATTGAATTTGCTGATAAATTAACATATGTTTTTTTGGAGATAATTTGTTATATATTAATAAAAGAATATGGTTATCCGGTAGTTGTGGAATTCAAATGCAAACATAATATCTGGATTGAAGGAATTTCGTCGTCTCCATTGTTGCTGCTGAATAATACCAATAAGAAGAGTATGTATAAATATTTGGAAAAGTTTGAAAGTGATATATATAAAAAACATTATCGGAAAGTGATGGGGAAGAATGAAGATAAAGAGGATTTATCCAAAAGGATGGATGATATAGCTTATTTTTTGAAATATTTGGGTGTAAATGAAGATTGTATAGATGAGTTGTCAGAAGTTACTATAGAGTTGGCAGGTAACGCATGGGAGCATGCAGAAGCAGAATGTTTGATTGATGTAGATGTTACGGAGCCTTATTTACGAGAAGATACGGAGGGCAGATATTTTGGAATAAATATTTCTGTTGTTAATTTTTCGGAAAAACTTCTTGGAGATGCGCTGAAAGATAAGATGCAGAATTGGAATGGAGTGCATACCGAACGATATAAAGTGGTAGAAAAGGCACACAAGAATCATTCGAACTTTTTTGATGAGTTATATACGGAAGAAGATTTTTATAATATTGCATCGTTTCAGCATAAAATATCGGGCAGCATGAGAAAAGATTTGACGGGTGGGACGGGGTTGACAAAATTGATTTCTTCTCTTGAAAAGCGTTCGGATTCTCATAGATGTTATCTTATTTCCGGCAATCGTGCAGTGTGGTTTTACCATCAGTATTTGGAGTATGATAAAGAAGGATGGCTTGGGTTTAATGATGAAAATGACTTTTTAAATAGACGTCCGGCAAATGGGGTATTTACTCAAGGAACAATTTATATGCCAGGAACTGCATATAATTTAAACTTTGTTATAAAAGGAGATTAAGAAATATGGATAATGTAATACGGTTAGAGTTTGAAAAGTCTTTAAGTGGGCTTGCGGGTTATGATTTTGGGCTTGCGGTTTATTATGAACAGATTGAAAAAAAAGTGAATTTAGAGGGAAAAAATATTTTAGTATTTCCTGATAATGTTCAAAGAGTGGCTTCTTCCTTTACTCAGGGATTGTTTGCTGAGATTGTAAAAAAAATCGGATATGATGGTGTTGAGAAGAAAATAGAAATACGGGCAAGAACCAAAGAATTAGCATATAGAATTTACGAAGATTTGATTTTTTAGGAGAAACATATGGATATTTCATTATATATTTCCGTTTTAGCTTTAATTATCTCTATAGGAGTTCCATTTTTTGAATATATTTATAATAAGAGCTTTAATAATATAAATATTGAAGTATCATATTATGATGAAATATATAAAGACTATTTGATTAATAAAATACCAATTTCAAGAATGAAAATTCAGTTATCATCTCAGGGTGAAGTGCTGGGTATAGACCAATTTCTGGATTTGTTGAGAGAAATCAGAAGAAATTCCCTGTATTTTAAGTTTCGTAATATAGAGTTTTACTCGGAAATATTGTCATTAATACAAAGATTGGAGGATGAACTGGTTGTTGCAGAAGCAAAAATGAGTGTAGCTCAGTATAATAAGTTATCTGTACGAATTGATTCGATGATAAATGATATTTATGAAGAAATTATAACGACTTCCAGAGGAAAGTCTGTTTTTGACATTTTTTAAGATAACCATGAAGTTACAATTCAGGACGGAATTATACGATCTGTGCCATTGGCGTTGTATTGTTTTACACTTCTTCGCTATAATAGCCCTAATCAATAGCGGCGCATACAAAGCGTCTGGAAGAAAGGGATGAATATATGCATAGAGTGAAGAAACTTACGGCGTTGATTTTGGCACTTTTATTATGCCTGGGAAATGTGTTCCTGTATGTAGGAGAAGTACGGGCTGAAGATTTCCCGGCAGAAGAAGTGACGGAGGAAGCGCTGACGGAAGAAGAGACAGCAGAGACAGCAGTGTCAGAAGAAGAAATGGCAGAAGAGGAAGCAGAGAAAACGACAGAAGAAACGTCAGAGGAAATGACGGAGGAAACGACGGAGGAATCTGCCGGAGAGGAAGCGGAAGAGACTGTTGCAGGAACAGATGAAGTTGTGGCAGCTTCCAGCCTTACGGGAGCGACGATGCCGACGGGGCAGTTTGTCTATATTTACTATAATGGCAGTGACCGGCAGTATCGGTGGAATATCAATAATACCGGCGTGCTGAAGGGTGAATGTGTACATCTGGATGACAGGAATGGAAGTAACTGTAAGATGGGACTTGGCAGCGTATATGAAAATGGCGTGCAGTATTATTCAATTATGCATAATACATGCGGCTTTTATATTGATTCAGAAGGCGATAATGACAAAACAGGAGAGGTACTGCATCAATACGAGAAGAAGATTCATCAGGATAACCAGAAGTTCCGTTTTGTTCCGGTTGCAGGAAAAGAAGACGTGTATTATATCATGTCGAAAAAGGGAGATAACAGTAACAAATCCCTCTACATAGGCCTGGAGAATAATTCGGTAGCAAAACATACGAAGATTGTTACGACGAGTACGCCTACGGAATGGTATGTGAGCACGAGGGATTACGATGAAACTGCTGCTATGAAAGGCGGCGAGGCGAAGTTCGCGCAGGATGGGCCGGTACTTACGTTCAACCCGGAAGGATACATTCGGGACATCAATATCCAGAACGATCATCTTTCCGTCGATGGAAGCGATCTGCATCTGTATTATATCGGGACGGCCAGTAAATTTAAAGCGGAATGGAACGAGAAGTATCAGGGTTATTATCTGCGTCAGAAGTCGATGGATGAGTCGGACGATGTGATGGATCTGGTATGGGATGTGGAAGGCATGAAGATGGAGTCGGATACGCAGATCCATATGTGGAGCCGGAAAGACAACCATCCAAGCCAGATATGGCGTTTTATCCCGCAGGAAGATAATGTATATTACGTTTATAATGCGTACACCGGAAAATATTTGTCGCTGAGGGATAAGAAGGATGAAGACGGTGTGAAGGTCGTACAGAGCGAAACACCCATGCGTTGGGAAGTGAATACACTGGATCTGGTGCAGCAGACGACAGAATCTGCGAACTGGATGTCTCGTTATCCGGACGAGTGGTCTTTGGGACAGCTGAACATACCCGGAACGCATGATACCGGTGCGACAAGGATGCGTGGCGGCAATGTGGTTGCGGATCAGAATTCAACGATCCAGTGCCAGCAGTTGTATCCGGATGAACAGTTGAATATGGGAATCCGTGCGTTTGATGTGCGCTGTGATCCAACGGACGGAGACGGCGATCCGGATATCGTACATGGGGATTCGCTGTTCCAGTGTGAGAACAGAGATGGCTCATCTATGTCCTTGTCCGACATTATGAATGCGGCGAAGAATTTCCTGTCTTACCATCCGACAGAATGTGTAATCGTGACGGTGAAATCAGACGTCTGGCTGGGCGCTGGGGATGAAGGCAATGTGGCAAAGGCAGTAGCGTCCTATGTTCAGGATGAAGAATATCCGCTGTGGAGGGAGAACAGGATCCCGACGCTGGGAGAGGCAAGAGGAAAAGTCATTTTGCTCCGCAGATATGGGCTGGGCAGTTATACCCTTCCGGACGGCGTGGAAGAATGGGAGCTTGGCTTTGATCTTTCTTCCTGGGACAATTTTGCCTATGATTCACAGAAAAACGAGCTGGAAATCTTCAGCATGGATGTGGATGACGGAGACGAGCATACCATTACCAGAAATAAGGTATATGTACAGGATTATTATGAGGCAGACGATGAATATACGAAGATGGAATGGTTTTATGGAACAATAGACCATGCAACCAATAACAACATAACCCGTAAAGTATATACAGAAAATGATAATACGATACAGCAATATGCGTATCTGTTTAACTATACGACGTCGAAGGATTCGCTTGGACGCGCAAGATCCACGAATAAATTGATTATGGGAGACTCTGAGAATAAGATTGAACCGTTACATATCATTGGAATTACGATGCTGAACTATGCCGATTGTAAGACTGCCGAGAAGATTTGGGAGACAAATGTGATAGTACCGTCCTTTATGGGAGAGCAGACGTTGTCGAACGAGGAGCATGGAATCAGCGTCAGCGGGAAGATACAGGAAGGTGCGAAGCTTGTGCTTGTACCGTTAGAAGATACGAGCACGGAGTATCTTACATTGAAGAATGCGCTGCAGTCCGGTACTCTTTTGCGAGGCTGGCGTTTTGCACTGGTATGTGAGGACGGAACAGAAGCTGACTGGGAAGGCGAGCTTTCCATCAGCATAAAGAAAGAGGCGCAGGAGAAGCTTGAGAACCTGAGTGTATATCATCTGAATGATGCCGGAGAGTGCAGCAAACTGGATGTTAAGAAAGAAGGCGAACATCTGATTTTTTCCGTAAGTACGCTGGGATGTTTCGGTGTAGCGCAGGATGAGGATATCAGTAAAGTATCGAAGCCTGATAACAATAATGGAAATACGGGAACCAGCGGTAACAGCACGCAGAAGCCATCCACGGTGAAAACAGGGGATACGGCAAATGTTCTTCCGTATATCGGGCTTCTGCTGCTGTCCGGTGCGGTACTGATCTTGTGTGTTGTGAGGAGAAGGAGAAGGGCATAAAAAGACACAATCTTTTATGCATCAGGGCTTTTTTTGCGGAGCATAATGTTTGCTGTAAATGTTTCACCGTCATGGGTGAACCGGCAGCATCCGCCGCCCTTTTCGGCAATCCGGCGGACGGACTGCAGTCCTACGCCGCTGCCTCTCCTTTTGGAGGACTGAAAGATTCCGTTTTTTTCAGTTACGGTTCCTTCATAAGTATTTTTTACGGTCAGAAGCAAGATCTGGTCGGAATGGGGGCAAGCCTGTACTTTAATTTGTCTTTTGGCAGGGGAAGTACGCAGGCTTGCCTCCAGTGCGTTTTCAAGCAGGTTGGAAAGCACAAGGCAGAAATCCATCTCGGAAACCGGGAGCGGCGAAGGCAGGTCAAGCTCCATGGAAAAGGGAATATTATTTTTCCTGTAAAGCATTCCGTAGTGTCCGGCAACTCCGTCAATGGCAGGATTATCACACAGATTCAGTCCGGCTTCCGGGATGCTTTTCTGTGCCTTGGCAAGATATGTTTTCAGCGTGTCCCATTCCCCGCGTTCTGCGAGGGAAGAGAGTGTGTGGATGTGATGCCGCATGTCATGGCGTACCTGGCGTGTTTCTTCAATCGCTGTCTGTAAGTTATCATATTGTGTCTGCTGCATGGAAAGAAACTGATTTTCCTGCTGCAGCCGGACGTTGCGATTCAGGCTCCTTGCCATAAGGTAGAACAGAGTATAGAACAGAAGCATCAGGATAAGGATTGCTATGCTGATAACAATATAGATTAGCATGATGCGTCCATATTTCATGTTTTCCGGATAGATTGGATTGATAAAGAAATTCAGTCCGATAAAAGTCAAGGGCAGTATCCAGAAAACATACCATGTCTGCGCAATATTTTCATCGTTTAGAAGCGTGTCTGCAACCCGGTCGGCAGGAAACCATGCGAGAAGTGTGAACGCCCAGCATAGAAGATGGTATAGCAGGAGAGCGCGGAAACTGAACCAGGGGGAGCCGTTCCCGGAGGCTGCCGCAAGGTCAGAAGCTCTTGCCAGATTACTCAACCAGGTATAAACGGCGCAGATGGCAAGAAGAACATTGACGGACTTCCAGCGGGAAATATTTAGGCTGTGCAGGTAGCCGATTCCGATAATCAGGATCACGGCGGGCATTGCCCATAGGGTTCTGGCTTTCAGCATATAGCAGAGTATTCCGGCTGCAGTGCACAGGAAGACTGCCAGCGGGAACATCCGGACAAATATCTTGACGGGACGTACCCGGTAATGCTCCTTCATAGGGAGATATGCAAGTAAAAGGCCGGGAATGATAACAGCAAATTCAAGAATCGGGCGAAGAATATCCGGCATCATATTCCCCTCCTTTTGAAAAGAAAATCTCCGAAAGCCATCCGGGCAGATTTCCGCAGATTGCGGCTGACAGTGATGGCTTCTTCATTTTCCATAATAAAGTCCGTACCATTAAAATCCACCGCATGTTCCATATTGGCGAGAACGCCTCTGTTACAGAGAAAGAAGCGTTCATCCTGCAGGTCTTCGGCGAATTTGCCGAAGGTTTGGCGGGTGGTGATTTTCCGGTTGTCAGTGGTATGTGTGTAAATCTGGTGTTGATAATGCTCTGCATAAATAATTTCAGAAAAGCGAAGACGCTGGGTACCATTTGCAGACCGGACTTCGATGTATTTGTCCGGTTTTGGCATTCTGTCAATGATCTCATCCATCAGTTCCTGAAAATCTTTATCAGAATACGGCTTTACGAGATAGTGAAGCGCCCGGACGCGGAAACCGTCAAGTGCATGCTCGGCGGAGGTGGTGGTAAATACCAGCATACAATCCGGGTCAAAGAGCCGCAGCTTTTTGGCTGTCTCTATACCGTTATCTTTTTTCATGTAAATATCCAGGAACACAAGGGTGAAAGGTTCCTGTGCAGCTTCGGCGAGAAATTTCCTGCCGTTTTCGTATTCGGAAATATCTGCGTGTATGCTGTGCCGGGCAAGCTGGACTTCCAATCTGCCGTGCAGCGTACGGCGGTCAGCAGCATCATCATCAACAATGGCAATACGCATTCTCATCCGCTCCTTTCGAGTCATTTGTGCCTATTATATCACAGATTCGGAATTTGGGAGCAATGTTTGTTTTATGAGATACAATTGGTGATGAAAAATTGCGATTCATGCTATTCATATTGTGAAATTATTCATTTTTTATATAATTTTAATTAAAAGCCAGGTATTGCAGAAGGCGGGGGAGGTGCCATATGTATCGTATCGTGATTATAGCGGAGAATTTTGATTTTGGAGCCAGTCTTGCCGGATGGACGGAGCGCTTTTTTGCCGGGAAGGGGTTGTTCCCGCGGATAGATTTGTATGAAAGTGAAGAAAAGTTTTACATTGAACTGAGAGAGAAAGCACCGGGAGGCGTGATTATTGCCCTCCCGGGGGTGGCGGGATTGAATGCCGCTGAACATCTGCGGTCTTTGTGGAGCGAATGTGGTTTGATCTGGTGCAGTGATTTAGATTTTTCGCTTCATGCGTACCGCCTGCGAGCTGAGTATTTTATAAAGGCGCCGTTTGTGGAGACGGAGCTGGCGGAAGGGTTATCACGCTGGATGAAGAACAGGCGATTTTAGAGTGAAAGGGGTTTTATATTTATGAAAAAGAAAATAATTGCGGCGGCAGCGGTGGTGGGTGTAACGCTGCTGATAGGAATAGGAATTGTTTGTTCTATGCCGGGGGAAAATGAGCCGGGGACGGCGATTGTTCCCAATCCAATGCCGGAAAGCAGGGTAGAGAAGAATCCGTACCTGGCGTCGGGGGAAGCCATTATCCATAACGATAATTACAGCAGTGATGTAACGAAGGCAGTGGTTCCGTTAGGAATCTATACGGAGCTGAATGAATCGGTTGACAAGGAAGGCGTGCAGGCGCCGCCTTGTTTCTTCTATGATGATTACGGCAATTGTATTACGTCTCTGAACGGAGGAGCGGCAATCCGCATTATGGATGGCGAAGAGATTGTAACCGTTGGAAGTTTTATTCCAAGGAGAGATGATCCCGACCCGCAAAATCCTGAGGCAAGTCCGTATGCATTGCAGATTTCTTATTCATTTGTAGATGCGCTGGGTAATCTTGTTGTGCCGACGAATCATGGGCATATTCTGATGCTGAAGACGACGGATGAACTGGGAGAACCGCTGGCTATATTCGAGAAGACGCTGGATGTAGATGTGGTTTCTGTGGCGAAAGAGCAGTTGGGACAGGAGATTAACGACGATCTTTTGAGCCTGATTTTCGACTATGAAGGAAATCTTTGGTTTGTTACCGGAGGATTCCGTATGGATCCGGCAGTAAGCGCAGATGGATTTACCGGTTACCTGGAACGAGAATATATTGACAGGGTTTTGGCTGGTGAGTCGCCGGGGGTGGGAGAGTATCTACATTGCATCAGGCTCTCCGCGGGTGAAAATGCGGAGAATGGTATTTCTTCTCATCCGGAAGGAATGGTACTATTGACGAACAAAAATTGTATGCTGCTGCGTGCGGACGAAAAGGAAGTGGAGACTGTATGGTCTGTGGGATACCAAAGCGACGGTCTGAAAGTGGCGCCGGAAGGCAGCGGGATTACAGGCAGCGGCCTTGCCTGGGGCGGCGGCTCTACACCTACATTGACAAATGAGCTTGTTATTTTTACGGATAATACAGAGACGGTTCATCTGTTTGCGCTTGATATAAAGACGGGAGAAATTGTAGCGCAGGCGACCGTTCTTGAGAATCTGGAAATGCCGGTGTCCGTAGAAAATTCGATTATGGTTTATTCGCCTGACAAGGATCTGACTACCGTGCTTGTCTGCAATTGGTGCGGAGCCGGTAAGGCGGATATTGAAGATTCTTCCGTGCAAAGCTACGACAGCATTTACGATGAGAACTGGATTAACAGTGGCAAGGACGGTTTGCTTCCGGGTATAGAACGAATGGATTTTGTGCGGGATGCCGATGGTTCCTACCATGCTGAAAAAGTCTGGGTAAGGGAAGACCTTACGGATACGGCGATGGTGAAGCTGTCTACTGCGACAGGGTATTTCTATACGTATACGCAGGATCCGGATACGGAAATGTGGCAGTTTATGGCACTGGATTATGATACGGGTGAGACGGTATACACATGGGATGTGTCAGAGGATATAAAGTATAATAATATGGCAGTTGGGCTGATGCAGGGATTTACGGGCAATACTCTGTATTGTCCGACAAATAATATGGTTCTGACAAGGATTCAGGACAGGTTTGCTTACCTTCCGGAAAAACCGGAGAAGGATCTGGATTTAAACCGTATGGAGCGGTTCCGGATGCAGAAGGAAGAGTTCCGGGAGGAAACCGGGGAAGAGTTAGAGCCGGTATCCTACCTTTGCTCGGCAGAGATTGATGAGGAAGACGGAGAAGTTGTGCTTGCATATCGTGTGAACGGACTTTCAGGAAAGAGTAGAGACCTGCGGCTGTTTGTCAGGGATAAGGAAGGCAGCCTGACGGAGGCAGAGGACTGGGAATTGACGGATGAGCAGGGAAATGCAGTGAAAGGGAAGCTTGAACAGGAAGTGATTTATGAAGTACGCATGAACGTCGTGGACGGCGACGCCTTTGACCTGGAAGATGAGGCGGGTACGATAAAATCAGAAATCATTCTTGCACAGTAAATATTTGTATCATTGAACCGGGATTTTTAAATGGGCTGCTTTGCGCAGCCCGTTTTTTGGTCTTGAGCCGTGGAAGAAAAAACCGTATAATAGATGAAAGTAAGATATGGAAAAGAGAGGTGGAAATGAGATGGCCAAATACGTGATGGCGCTGGATGCCGGCACTACGAGTAACCGGTGCATTTTGTTTAATGAGAAGGGGGAAATGTGCAGTGTGGCACAGAAGGAATTTACCCAATATTTCCCGAAGCCGGGCTGGGTGGAGCATGATGCGGATGAGATCTGGTCTTCGCAGCTTGGAGTGGCGGTGGAAGCTATGACGAAAATCGGAGCGGAGGCTTCAGATATTGCGGCAATCGGAATTACGAACCAGCGGGAGACGGCAATCGTGTGGGATAAGAATACGGGAGAGCCGGTTTATCATGCAATTGTGTGGCAATGCCGCAGAACAGCGGAATATTGTGACAGGCTGAAGGAAAAAGGGCTGGCGGAAAAGTTCCGCCAAAAAACCGGACTGATGATTGACGCTTATTTTTCCGGGACGAAGATTAAGTGGATTCTGGATCACGTGGAAGGAGCGAGAGAAAAGGCAGAAAAAGGGGAGCTCCTTTTTGGTACGGTGGAGACCTGGCTGATTTGGAAACTTACGAAAGGAAGAGTTCATGTGACAGATTATTCCAATGCTTCCAGAACACTGCTTTTTAATATCAATACACTGGAATGGGATCAGGAAATTCTGGAGGAGCTGGAGATTCCGGCGTGTATGCTGCCAAAGCCGATGCCTTCAAGCTGTGTATACGGGGAGGCAGATGCTGCCTTTTTGGGCGGCAGGATTCCCATTGCCGGAGCCGCCGGAGACCAGCAATCTGCGCTGTTTGGACAGACCTGTTTTCGGCCGGGAGAAGCGAAGAATACGTATGGAACCGGATGCTTCCTGCTAATGAATACGGGCGAGAAGCCGGTATTTTCTGAAAATGGACTGGTTACAACGATTGCCTGGGGGATGGATGGTAAAGTGAATTATGCGCTGGAAGGCTCGATTTTTGTTGCGGGGGCTGCCATCCAGTGGCTGCGGGATGAGATGCGGCTGATTGATTCTGCGGCAGATTCTGAGTATATGGCGCAGAAGGTAAAGGATACCAACGGCTGTTATGTGGTTCCTGCATTTACCGGGCTGGGAGCGCCCCACTGGGATCCGTATGCGCGGGGAACAATCGTGGGTGTGACCCGGGGAGTGAATAAGTGCCATATTATTCGTGCGACGCTGGAATCGCTTGCTTATCAGGTAAATGACGTGCTGAAAGCGATGGAAGCGGATTCGGGGATAACATTAAGCGCGCTGAAGGTAGACGGCGGAGCCAGCGCCAATAATTTCCTGATGCAGACGCAGTCGGATATTATAGATGCGCCTGTGAACCGTCCGCAGTGTGTGGAGACGACTGCCATGGGCGCCGCCTATCTTGCGGGGCTTGCGGTAGGTTACTGGAGCAGCAAAGAAGACGTTATTAAAAATTGGGCGATTGACCGGACCTTCCTGCCGGATATATCTGAAGAAGAGCGGGAAGGAAGAATAAAAGGCTGGAATAAAGCTGTCAGATACGCCTATGGCTGGGCAAAAGACGAAAATTTATTATAGACATATTTTGTAAAGTGTACTAAAATAATACTATTGACAGAAAATACGGAGGTTAGAGAAATGAAGGGAAATGTTATTGTAGGACAGTCCGGCGGACCGACAGCAGCGATTAATTCCAGCCTGGCAGGAGTTTACCGGACAGCGAAGGATCGTGGGGCGAAGAAAGTCTATGGTATGCTTCACGGAGTACAGGGGTTATTACAGGAGAGATATATTGATCTTTCTGAACATATTAAGACAGAATTGGATGCGGAACTTTTAAAGAGAACACCGGCGGCGTTCCTTGGTTCCTGCCGTTATAAACTGCCGGAGATCCATGAGGATAAGGCAGTATATGAGAAGATTTTCAAGATTCTGGATAAGCTTGACATAGAGGCTTTTATTTACATCGGCGGCAACGACTCCATGGATACGATTAAGAAATTGTCTGATTATGCGATTATTACGGGACATCCGACAAGATTTGTAGGATGCCCGAAGACGATTGATAATGACCTTGCACTGACAGACCATACACCGGGTTATGGAAGTGCGGCAAAATATATCGGTACTTCCCTGAAAGAGATTATCCGGGATGGTTTCTGCCTGGAATATCCAAAGGGGCTGGTAACAATTGTTGAAATTATGGGACGTAATGCAGGATGGCTGACAGGCGCTGCTGCGCTTTCCCAGGGCGAGGACTGTGACGGACCGGATTTGATTTATCTTCCGGAGATTACGTTTGACCTGCATCAGTTCAGCGATAAGGTAAAGCAGCTTCTGGAGAAGAAGCCGTCTGTTGTTGTTGCGGTATCAGAAGGTATCCGCACCGGGGATGGCAACTATGTATGTGAGCTTGGCAGCAGTGTGGATTTTGTAGATGCATTCGGACATAAGCAGTTGTCCGGGACAGCGTCTTATCTGGCAAGCTTTATTGCAGGCGAGATTGGATGTAAGACCCGTGCTATTGAGCTGAGTACTTTACAGCGTTCTGCATCTCATGCGGCATCCCGTGTAGATATTCTGGAAGCATACCAGGTAGGCGGCGCGGCTGTGAAGGCAGCAGATGAAGGCGATTCTGGTAAGATGGTAGTTCTTCAGAGATTGTCTGATGATCCATATCAGTGCGGAACAGAGGTAAAGGATGTTCACAAGATTGCAAATGATGAGAAGCTCGTTCCGAGAGAATGGGTAAATGAAGAAGGTACCTATGTGACAGACGAATTTGTTGCATACGTGAGACCGTTGATCCAGGGAGACGTATCACCGGTTATGGTAGACGGAATTCCGAGACATCTTTTCAGATCTTACGATATGTAACAAAATTGTAACAAAAAAGAGCTTGATTTTTCACCTCGATTCGATTAACATAAAGAAAAAGTTATGTAATTTTGAATCGAGGTGATTTTTTGTCCAAAGAATATGAGGTGTTAAAATTTGTTACAAGGGGAGAGAGATGCTATGTCGGCACGGATTATATTCGGGGAGAGCCGATGCTGCTGTGGCTGAAGCATCATTCCTGCGTTCCAAAGGAACAGTTATATCGCTGGATGCAGGAGATGATTGGTAATCTGGCGTGTTTTCACAAGGTAAGAGGGAATCCCTGTTATCAATACGTGAATCCGTACAGTATGATCGTCGATGAAGAGGGAAAAGTACATTTGCTGGATCTGGGAAGCAGAAGGCAGGAAGAGCTTCTTCTTAAGATGCAGAGACGGGGAATAAGGGAAAACTTTTTGTCCCCGGAGAATCAATATTATCAGAAGGCAAGCGTTGAGGAAGATATATATGGTCTTGGCAGGACGTTCCAATATATGCTTTCAACGGCAGAAGCTGAGCCGCCGCTGTCCGGGCGGGAAGCGGCATCCTTTCGGAAATTCATTTCGCGGTGTCTGAATAAGAATTCTAAAAAGAGATATCACACAGTTCGGGAAATATCAGAACATTTTCCAGGAAAAAGAGAGAAAAAAGAAAAGAAGAGATATTTGCTGTATATAGCGGCACTGGTAGTCATAATTGCCGGAGCAGCCTTTTTTCTGAAAGAAAAGAAAGAAGTATACAGGGAACATCCGGCAGAGACAAAAGTTCGGGAAAACAAGACTCAGAAGGAAGATGAGAATTTTTTGCAGAATTATGAGACGATGATTTTTGATATGGGACTTCTTTATTTTTGGGAGATGAAAGATTACCAAAAAAGCAGGGAGATTTTTGGGCGGCTGGAAGAAAGCGGATTGGCATCCGATTATGCCTTGCTGTGTGAATTTCTGTTGAATCCGGAGACCGGGAGGCCGGACCGGGAATTGGAGCAGCTTCTTGCCCGGATAGAGGAAGAACTGCCGGAGGAAAAGGCCGAAGGAGATATTCGTTATTATCTGAGTATATTGAAAGGATATGAGATTCTGGATAACGAGGATGCGGAAGATGCAAAGATAAGGCTTGCCGGGAAGTGTATCGCTATGGAAGAATGGAAGGCATCGGATACAGGGCATGAGAAGGAAAAATACTTAAAAAAGGCTCTGGCGTCGGCTTATGATAAAACAGCAGAATGGGAATCTGCCGTACAACAGTACAGTGAACTGCTTGCGATGGAAGAAGAACCGCAGGAACGGGTGAAGCTGTTTCATAAAATTGCAGTATTATACGACAAGCTGGACAAAGTAAATGAAGCGATTGCAAGCTGCAAAGCGGGACTGGAAGAGACGGGGACGCCGGAACTTGCGAATCTTCTTATCAGGCTGCAATGTGCAGAAAGCTCCATTGACCGCCAGATTTGTGCAGAGACGATTAAAAAATGTCTGAACGAGATACCGGAACTGGCGGAAAGTGAAGAATTTAAAAAGCTTCAGCAGGAATATGAGATAAGAATAGAAGGAGAACAGGTATGGGTGGGGAGATAAAAAAGAGGCTTTTCCTGTTATTGCTGGTTCTTCTGGCACTGTACCGGCAGCAGAAATTATTTGCCGTTGAAGAGACGCCGCTTGGAAAATATATTTTATATTGTACGGATTCTTACAAGAATTATCATTATTATACATCCTTGCCGGAAGTGGTTATACAGAATCGGGACGACAGGGTGTATACCGAATACAGGCTTGCTAACGGGAATGGCGGTTATGTGGAAGGAAGACTGAAAAACCAGGAGAAGATTAGCCTTCATGAAGAGTTTAAAGGAGAGAAGAATGTATTGACTGTGTGGATGGAGGATAGGGAAGGAGAGCGTTATGAGGAGCAGGTGCTGGAAATCCGCCTGGATCAGGAACCGCCCCGGACGCAGATACTGGGAGCGGATCATCGTATGGCCTCGGCCGGTAAAGTGGAGCTTACATTTCTGGCAGAAGATAATTGTGAACTGGATACATGGGAGGTTTCCATATTATGGAAGGACGTGGAGGGAAACGAGAGTTATCTATCCGCCGAAGATTGGAAAGAAACGGGCGGAAGAAAGAGCCAGGTAAAAACATTGGAACAGGAAGGGGTATACCGCATAGAGATGTATGCTGTAGATAGGGCAGGACAGGAGAGCAGGGCGGATACGCAGGTAATTATTGACAGGACGGCTCCGGTGATTATGAAAATTAAGGATCTGAATGGAAAATACATGCGCCAATTCTGTCTTTCCTCTCCGGTGGGGCAGTATATGAAAGATGCCACAAGCTGTACCTGCGAAATGCAGCTTGATGATAAACTCTATCGCTGTGGGGAGAAAGTGACCGAAGAGGGGATGCACAGGCTTCGGATTACGGCAGAAGATCTGGCGGGGAATCAGACAGAAGAGAATGTGGAATTTATTATAGACCGTACGCCGCCTGAAATTCTGGTTTCGGGAATTGAAGAAGGGGCGGCCTATAAGGAGTCTGCGGTGGTTCAGGTGAAGCTCAGAAATCCGGCGGACAAACTGGAGCAGGTTTTGATTAACGGAGAAGAGATGCAGGCTGACGGCGGCCGGAATGTGTGGGAATATCAGATAAGTGAGCCGGGAGAGTGGGAGATATTTGTGCTGGCGGAGGATAAGGCGGGAAACCGGGCAGAGAAGAGCATTTTATTCAGGGTTACAGAGGAAGACGAAGGATATTCAGGACAAGGCAGGAAGCTGCTTTTGGCGGTGGGAGCAGCGGCAGCAAGCATTTTTATGGGAGCCGGGATGGTAAAAATCAGAAAAAAAGAATTTCGTGAGTAGGCGGGATTCTTTTTTCTTTGTATTAATTAAAGAAATTGACAGTTTTTTTCGTGCAAAGTATAATATAAATTAGTGGTTGAGGGACTGAAGTTATTGACGAAGGAGTGAATTCTATGTTTTTGGGAATAGATCTCGGGACGACATATTCTGTGGGAAGTTACATTGCAGAAAATGGAGAACCGAAGGTGATTATTAATACCGAAGGAAATAATGTTACGCCATCGGTGGTGTATTTTGAAAATAAAAATTCTGTCGTTGTCGGCCAGGCGGCAAAGGATAACAGTATTATCTGTCCGGAGAATGTGGTTTCGGCAGTGAAAAATTATATGGGGAAGAAGCAGGTCTTTGAATCTACATATGGTGAGAAATATACGCCGGAAGTGATTTCCAGTTTTATTTTAAAGAAGATTGTCGGTGATGCCAATATCTATCTGAACCCTGAGGAACCTATCAAAGATGTGGTAGTTACCATTCCTGCGTATTTTACAGATGCCCAGCGAAAGGCGACGGAAGATGCGGCAACCATCGCGGGACTGAATCTTCTGGGAATTCTCAATGAGCCTACGGCTGCGGCTCTTTATTATGCACATCAGACAAAGCTTAAGAATGCGAATGTGTTGGTATATGATTTGGGCGGCGGCACCTTTGACGTTACGATTATACATATTGAAGGTGAAGATATCGTTGTGAAGAGTACGGGCGGACTTTCTAAGGTCGGCGGCAGATTCTTTGATCAGGATATTGTAGATTATGTGTGTGAATATATTGATGATAAATATGATGTGGATCTGGAGGATGAAGAGTATCTGGATGCCTATCAGGAGCTGTATGAGCGGGCTGAGAAGGTGAAAATCCAACTGAGCAATCAGCAGAAAGCTTATATTGCAGTTCGCGCGGGCAAGGTCCGGGAGAATGTTGAGATTACCAGAGAATTTCTGGAGAAGATTGTCGGTAAGCTGTATCAGCGGTCAGAATTCGTGGTAAAGAAAGCGATGAAAGATGCAGGACTTGATTTTTCAGATCTTGATAAAGTGATTCTAGCGGGAGGCTCCAGCCGTATCCCTTATATCAAAGAAAAGCTTGAGAAGCTGGTAGGTTTTGAACCGTCCAGGGAGGTGAACCCGGATGAGGTGGTCGGCCTGGGCGCCGCTCTTTACGGAGAGATTACAACGAAAAAATCCGGAAGTAAGAAAAAGACAATACAGGATGTCTGCTCTCACAGTATCGGAATTGTCACTCTGGATGCCAAGACCAGCAAGAAGATTAACTCCATTCAGATTCACCGCAATTCTGCAATTCCGGCAAGCGTTACGAATACATTCCGGACGGCTGTGGACGGACAGAAGGGAATTGAACTGTCGGTGACAGAGGGTGAATTTGTAGAGCTTACTGATGTTACGATTATCAGCACAACTTATCTTGCGCTGCCGGAGGGATTGAAAAAGGGAACCAAGATTGAGATTAAGCTTCAGTTGGATGCGTCACAGCTGATTCATGTATTTTTAAACATTCCGTCGGCACAGTTTGAAAAGGAATTTTCTTTTGAGCGGCAAGCGAATCTGAGTGAGGCAGATATAGCGAAGCTGACGGGACTTATTGCAGATTATGAAGTAAACTAACAAGGAATTGCGCCATGGATGAGACATTAATCATTAAATATAAAAGAGAAAATAATTACAGGGAGATAGCCAGGCTGGCTAAGACTGAGACACCGGAAAGCCAGACGTCGCCGGACATCGTGTTTGCTGTGGCAGAGGCATATGAAAATCTCAGAAGTTATACAAAGAGTATAGCGTGGTATCGGAAATACTGCGATCTGGAGCCATCAGAGGAAGCCTATGGCTTTCTGATAGATGTATGTTTTGGCAACCATGATTATCAGAAGATACAGGATATTTTAAAACAGATGGAAGAGGCGGGATACACAGGTTATTATTACCGCGCGGCCGTCTATGAGCTGGGACATATAGAGAAGAAACCACTTCAGAAACAGATAGAAGATATTCAGGCATTTTTAGATGAGCAGGAAGATGAGAACTATATGCTCTATCTTGCGGCGGATTATGTGGAGGCAGGAGAAGAAAAGAAAGCGTCCAAATTGTGTAAGAAGCTGATTCGTCTGTTTCAGAATGGAGAAAGCGTGGAATATGCCAAACGGTTTCTGGACGCGATTGGCGATGGGAAGGCAAAGGATTTCCTGAAACAGGATATCTGGGAAGCCAGCGGCGTCTATAAGCATCTGAAAGAAGAAAAGCCGACGGAAGAAAAACCGTTAGAAAAGCCTTCAGAAAGACCGTTAGAAAAGTCGTCAGAAGAGGATGCTCCTGCGGTAAAAAGCAGGAAATCGCTGGCGGATGTCCTGGGAATGCAGAAGAAAAAGAAAAAAGAAGAAGATACACTGCCAAAGCCGATTGAGAAGCATATGGAAGAGATTGTCGGTATGAAGGAGTTGGCCGGGGAACTAAATAATCTGTACCGCCTGCTGCAGTTCCAGAAGGCCCGCCTGAAGAAGGGCTTTGCACACAGCGCGGTAAACAGTAATTTCATTGTGTGTGGAGAACGGGGAACCGGGAAGACTGAGGCGGCGCATGTGATTGCCGGCGTGTTGTATGATTTTGGCGTATTAAGCAGTAAAACCGTTACAGAGACGGATTATACGAAGCTGGTGGCGAATACAGCCGATGAGACATTTAACAATATTAAGGATACTTTTGAGAATTCCATGGGCGGAGTCATCCTGATTGAGAATATTCAGGAATTCTATAGCGACAATCCTTCCGCCCCCGGAATGGATGCCGTGACACAGATTGAGAAAGCAATTCGGGAAGCGAATGGAAATGTTGCGGTGATTATCACCGGAGATAAGAATGATACGGATAAACTTCTGAAGGTGAAGTATAATTTTGAAGATTGTTTTATGAACCGGGTGGATCTGAAAGGATATTCTTTGACGGAGTTGTGTGAGATTGCCAAAAGAATTGCGGAGAAACAATCTTATATTATCAGTGAGGAAGCCGCTCTGGGGCTTCAGAAGCTGTTGGAGAGGGAGATGAAGCAGCCGGGATTTGAATATACCCGGACGGTAGAAGAAATTCTGGGCGAGGCCGCCCTGCATATGGCAAAGCGAGTGTCTAAGAAGCGGCATCTGAAGGACGAGGATCTGGTGTTGATACTGGCGGAGGATTTTGAGACGGGTGAGGAAACTGAGACTGTAGAAGAGCTGTTGCGCCAGTTGGATGATATGACGGGACTTCAGGAGGTCAAAGACCAGGTTCACAAGATGGTTAATACGGTTCTGATTCAGAAGAAGGCGGCAGAATCCGGTGTTCAGCGTAAGACGGGATTTGGCACAATGCATATGGTTTTCAAGGGAAATGCGGGAACCGGAAAGACCACGGTGGCAAGAATCATCGGAAAGATTTACAAGAACCTGGGAATTCTTCCCAATGGAACGCTGATTGAGTGTACCAGAAGAGATCTGGTGTCAGAATTTGTCGGTAAAACGGCAAAGCTGGTGCAGGAGAAGGTAAAGCAGGCGATGGGAGGTATTCTTTTTATCGATGAGGCTTACACGCTTTGCAAAGATGACAATGATTCCTTCGGACAGGAAGCAATTGACGCGCTGGTAGCGGATATTGAAAACTACCGGGATAATCTGGTAGTGATTCTGGCGGGTTATTCGGCGGATATGGATAAGTTTCTGAACAAGAACCAGGGACTGCGAAGCCGACTTGCGACAGAGATACATTTTGCTGATTATACGATAGAAGAAATGACGGCGATTTTTGCCCAGATGGTAAAAGGGAAAGGTCTGCATCTGGATATTGGCCTGGAGAAGGAGATTCAGAATCTTCTGAATGAAAAATCACGGGTTCCTGACTTTGGCAATGCCAGAGGTGTGCGGAATGTAGTGGATGAGGTGGTTCAGAACCAGAATGACAGGCTGGTCCGCCTGATGATGGAAGGCGTGAATGTCAGCAAAAATGATTATATGATTATTAAAAAAGAAGATATTACCGGAGTCACAAGTGAGGAGAGTGAATCAACGATAGAAGAGCTGAAAGCACAGTTAAATAGTCTGACAGGGCTTAACAGTGTGAAGAAGAAAGTTTCTGCCATGATTGACAGTACCATGATTGTCAAAGCACAGAAGGAAAAAGGGCTGAGCACGCAAGGCTACGGTACACTTCATCTGGTATTTAAAGGAAATGCGGGAACCGGAAAGACCACGGTGGCAAGAATTATCGGGCAGATATACAAGAGGCTGGGAATCCTGCCAAGAGGAGAAGTCTTCGTGGAATGCGGCAGAAGTGATCTGGTAAGCCAGTATATGGGCGAGACAGCGATTAAAGTGAAGGAAAAGGTAAAGCAGGCAATGGGCGGTATCCTGTTCATTGATGAGGCATATACCCTTTGCAGGGATCAGAATGATACGGCCGGAAAGGAAGCCCTGGATACACTTGTGGCGGATATTGAGAATTACAGGGATGACCTGATGGTAATCATTGCAGGATATTCAGCAGACATGGAGCAGCTGCTGGCGATGAATCAGGGATTAAAGAGCCGTTTTGCCAATGAAATTATATTTGAAGATTATTCTGTGGAGGAACTTTTGTCAATCTTCAGAGGAATGTGCAGATCCAGAGGACTGATTCTGGAGGAAAATATGGACGCGCTGATCCGCAGTGTCATCCAAAAACAGTCTGCAATGCCTGATTTTGGAAATGCCAGAGGTGTACGCAATATTCTGGATAAGATCGTAGAGCAGAGAAATATTCGGATTGCAGAATGGATGCGAAACGGAAGAGAGCTTACGGAGGAAGACTATCAGAGGATTCTGAAAGAGGATCTGGAAGGACTTGGCGGGGAAAGGGAACATACAGTTTCTGTGGAAGAATTGATGGAAGAGCTTCAGTCTCTGACAGGGCTTGCTTCTGTGAAGGAAAAGGTGCAGAAGATGATGGATTCCGTACTGGTGAATCAGAAGCTTAAAGAAATGGGACTTCCGGCGCAGGGCTTTGGCACGCTCCATATGGTATTTAAGGGAAATGCAGGAACCGGAAAGACGACGGTAGCGAGAATCATTGGCAAGATTTACAAGGCACTGGGCGTGCTTCCCAGCGGACATCTGGTAGAGTGCGGACGCAGTGATCTGGTGGCCGAATATGTAGGCCAGACCGCAGCAAAAGTAAAAGCTAAAGTAAAAGAAGCCAGAGGCGGGATTCTATTTATTGATGAGGCGTATACGCTGAGCAGCGGCGGAGCCGGTGACTTTGGAAAAGAAGCGATTGATACGTTGGTAGCGGATATTGAAAATTACCGGGATGACCTGATGCTGATTGTTGCCGGATATTCGGGCGAGATGGATCGGTTTCTGGATACAAATCAGGGACTAAAGAGCAGGCTGTCAACGGAACTTGTATTTGAGGATTATACGGCGGATGAGCTGTATTCCATTTTCCAGGGGATGCTGCACAAGAGAGCGGCAGTACTGGAAGAAGGCGCGGAACCGACGGCAAGAGAATATCTTGCGGAGAAATCAAAAGGCAGAGACTTTGGAAATGCGCGCGGCGTGCGCAATATTGTAGATAAGGTTATTGAGAATAGGAATGTAAGGCTTGCCCGTATGATGCGGGAGCATATAGAGCTGGATAAAGATATGGTCTCTACGATAACCAGAGAAGATTTTCAGTAAAGGAGAAGCGCTATGGAAGATTTGACAAAACAGAGAGAACAGGCTCAGACTCAGAAAGCAAAAGAGCAGGAACAGGTACAGACAGGCAGTGTGACAAGACGGTTTAACTTTTCTATGGCGGAGCTTAATGATGCAGAGAGACTTCTGCGTCAGCCCAGATCACAGGAATATCTGGCGATGTTTGAATTAATGGATATGCTGAGCTCAACGGACGAAGAAATTATCGAGATGCTGAAAGAAAATATGGATGAAGATGAGGCGGAAGAATTTGAAGAAATGTCCGATGAAGATATTTTGGAACAGATACGGGCTATTTTTCTGGAAGAATTTGCGCAGATTGAGATCGAGATGAGTTCCATTATGTTGGGCGTTCTGTCTAAATGCTATATTTCAGGATGCGACTGCCATGCTATTACGCCGGAAGGAAGCATTCTTGAGCATTTTAAAATAGATGAAGCAATGCCGGAAGGATATGAGCATGGAAGAATTGCGTTCAATAAATATCCGGATTGCAAATGTGTAGAAGTATATACAAATTGTTGTCGGGTCGTTATGTATGATGGCGAAGTAGTAGAAATTCCCAATACAGCGTTATAGTGGAGAGGCAGCAGGAAGGAGAGGAAAGGAAGATGGACAAAAAATTTTTGGAATCAATCGGAGTTCATACGGAGGATGGCTTGGCGGCCATATTGGAACAGTTGGAGGAAAAACAACTGGAGTATTTTGAACGGTTGGAGAATGTCAATGACTCGAAAAGAGAGGAAGAGCTGAAGCAGATTCTATCTAAAATCGAGAAAGCAACAGAATCCGTGAAGGAAGAATTGAATGCAATTCAGACGGCAATTATCGTTGATGGTCCGGAAGCTGAAAAGACGGAAAAGAAAGAGAAGAAGGCACAGCCGAAAAAAGAAAAGAATGAAGCATTGAAGAAAGACATCGAAAAGATGAAAAACCGTGCACAGCAGAAACCGGAAGAAAAAGCGAAGCCGGAGCAGAAGAAAGATACACAGCAGACGGTGAAAAACGGTGAGCGGAAGGATGCACAGCAGACCGCAAAGCAAGACGACCGGAAGGATGTACAGCAGGCTGCGAGGAAAGGCGATCAGGCGGATCCGCAGCAGACCGCGCTTTCAGCGGCGCTTCAGAATTACCAGAAGGGCGATTATAAGAGAGCTTTTCAGCAATTTACTGAACTGGGCGAGAAGAAAAAACATCCGGTTGCACAGTTGATGCTTGCCAGGATGTATGAGAAAGGTGAGGGAACTGCCGTCAACAAAGACCGGGCGGAATTCTGGTATAAGAGTGCGGCGGATGGAGGTAACCCGGATGCGCAGTATGCTTATGCGGTATTAATGCTGGCAAGCGGCAGCGGAACGTCGGACAATACAAATACTAAGACCGGAATGTCTTATATGGAAAAGGCGGCGGAACAGAATTATCAGGCGGCAATCGATAAGTACATTGAGCTGAGCCTGCAGGATGGCATGAATACCCAGTGGCTTACAAGAGCAATGGCATATTGTGACAGAGGAGCCAATCTTGTACAGGGTTCTTATGAAAAAGATCAGTATCAGAAGAAGAAAAAAGAACTGGAAGAGAAAAGAAAGCGGCTTAACAAAGCGAAGAATGCAGGAACATTGCCGACGATACTTTCCCTTATGGGAAATGTATTGTACGTGGTAAGTTTTGTTTATATGTTCTGGGGGCTGCACCCGAATTACACAACTATGGTATCCTTTTTTTCCAAGATACCAATGGCTCCCGAGAAATTGATTATTCCATGGCAGACGCTGACGGAATGGGCGTCAAGCGGAGGATTTTTAACGATTAACGGAATTTTTGCAATGGAACTTCTGGTAGTTGCAGCAGCGCTGACAACCATCGGAGCAGTCCATTCCCGTAAAAAATTTGCTAAAAAAATAAGTTCCCTTGTGCCGTGGGTAGCAGTAGCAATGACAGTATGGCATATTTATGTATGGCATACGGCGACAGAATATCTGAAACAGTTTGCGGTGAAGAGCTTTATTGCGTTCTTCGTACCGATTATAATCGGATGGGCAATTGGAAGTGCGGTAAAGAGTGTATTTAAAATGAAATAATGTACTTTTGTGTGGGGAAACCAGAGCAAGGCTTGTAGTAAAATTAATATGGAATTATAGATAGGCAGTTACCATTCACAGCACCCCACCAACATGCGCACTCGTCGCATCTTCGATGCTCCAGTCCCGCTCCTGACGGAGCTAAGACTGCTTATATGGGTGGGGTGACTGCTCCACAGGCCGGATTTGAAATTCAATATATCTTCTTACGTGCAAGCACGGCGAATCCATATTGAATTTCAAATCGGCTGTGAATGGTAACGATAGGCACATATTTGTGAAGCGAGGTAGCGAAAATGGAAAAAGACCCATTTAAGGAATATTTGAGAGAATCAGAGCCTGACAAAGCAGGAAAAGGTTACGCTTGGAGTACTGCAATCGGACTTCAGGCTGTGGATGGACTCAAACCGTCAAAATATTTGATAGATACTGCTATTCAAAACATTGAAGGCAAAATCACGATGAAAGAAGCACAGAGCCTTATTGACAGCTATTATGAGGAACGCCCTGTGCATTTGCCGGATGAGGAACGCACAGAAGAAGCAGATAAGGTTTCTTCTCGTATTGCACTGATACTTTCCGAAGCTGCATTTTCATTCTCCCCAAATGAGTATATTTCTATCCATCGCAAACTCTTTCACGGAATATATAAGCACGCCGGAAAAATCAGAGACTATAATATCACAAAGAAAGAATGGGTGCTTGACGGTGCAACCGTAATATACGGTAGTGCTTCGGAACTTAGAGCAACTCTTGAATATGACTTTTCACAGGAAAAAGACTTTAGTTATAAAGGACTTTCAATGGATGAAATTATACATCATCTTGCAGTGTTTGTTTCAAGACTTTGGCAAATCCATATTTTTGGAGAGGGCAATACAAGGACGACGGCGGTATTCTTTATCAAATATCTCAGAACGCTTGGCTTCTCCGCAACCAATGATATTTTTGCGGAAAATGCGTGGTATTTCAGAAACGCACTGGTTCGTGCCAATTATACTAATTTACAAAAAGGTATTCACGAAACCACGGAATATTTGGAAGTGTTCCTTAGAAATCTGCTTTTGAATGAGAACAACGAACTTCATAACAGAGATTTGCATATAAGTGGACTTTTGAATGCTGAAAAAGTAGACATTGAAAGTGTGCTTTCGGAAAAGGAAAATATAAATTCAAAAACGGATAATCAGTTTGAGTAACGGACAGAACGTCGGGAATGCTGATAAAGGGAGGATGCCGGGTAACCGCTTTATGCGGTTCCCGGCATGTATTATGAAAAAGTTTATTCAAAAAGTATTATCTACTAAGTCGTCGTTTTCTTTTGATGGTTATAGTATACGTGACAGCTGTGAAGAAATGGTGTTGAAGAAATGAAAGATTTTTAAAAGATAAATGAACAAATTATGAACGTGGGAAAGAATCAGCTGTGGATTGTGAATGACTGCCCGGAGAAGTTCCGTAACGCTTTTTATAAGAGCGGCTGAAAGCGCTGACAGACTGATAGCCCACAATATCGCAGATTTCTCTGAGCGTGTAGCTGCTGTGCCGGAGCAATTCGTGCGCATGGGACAGGCGAAGGTCGCGGATAAGTACAGAAAAAGAAACACCAAAATTCTTCTTTATCAGCTTGCTAAAAAAAGATTCACTGTAATGGAACTTCTCTGCGACATCTT
This sequence comes from Clostridiaceae bacterium, assembly GCA_902362865.1. Taxonomy (GTDB): domain Bacteria; phylum Bacillota; class Clostridia; order Lachnospirales; family Lachnospiraceae; genus Claveliimonas; species Claveliimonas acetigenes. The sequence continues at coordinate 1,160 of CABIYE010000013.1, read as the reverse complement.
TTAGCGTGATGGTGTTGTAATTTTGCCTTATATATTGAGAAAGTAGATTAAAATCGCAGTGCTCGCCGGATAACTGCTGACAGTTATAAAAGTGCGCTGTGTCGCTGTGGTTTCTTAAAAGTGTGGAAAAAAATAACAACAGGATGGATGTCATATTATGGTTATAGAAAGCATCCTTCATGCCAAGTTCGGCAAATAGATTCTGCAGGTAATTTTGCAGAAGCCATTCGTTTTCTGTTTGGAAAATCATGTAATTTTTTTCATTGTTTTGTTTTAGAGCGTTTCTGAAAAAAGCGGACAATAAAGTGTCTTTACTAAGCAGCGACCAGAAAAGGCTATTAAAGGTGGATTTCCTTACCATGATAGAAATGATGAAATCGTCTTTAAATGCCCGGATATTGTGAGGGGAATCCGGTGCAATTATCAGGAAAGCTCCTTCTTTTAGGGTCAGATGTTCATCCTCGAAGTAAAAATCTCCATTTCCATGATAGATATAATTTAGTTCAAAATGATCGTGCGTGTGAAAACCATCATTTACGAAAGGAAGATGGGTATAGACATTAATGTCCATTCCTTCTGTGAACAAAGAATCTTCCTGCAGGTAAAAATTGCCGAATCTGCCGGTAATATTCTGAGGGTGGGAGATTGGCGACGGATGTGTTGTTTGAAAGACAGGAATCCGCCCCACATAATCCCAAAAATCCTTGCAGGATAAGAAACCGGAATATTCCGGGTAACAAAAGGTATCTGTCTTGCGGGTTTCGGATAGAAGCGCAAGGGAGAGAGCCTTAGGAAAAGGCATGGTTGTCTGATTTTTTTCATAGTTTGCATATAAAACGGAACGGACGCTGCCGATATCTGTGACGGAAGCTGGTTTTTTCATAGCGTTCTCCTTCTGGATGATATAAAATATTGTATTTATATAATATGTTAAAATTATTTTTGGGAAAAAGCAATATTTTTGGCAAATATCATAAAAAGACAATGAAAAGACAAATCCTGCCATATTCCTTTTGGTATAAAAATGCTATAGTCTCTTCAATGAATGCATTCAAAAAAAGGGGTAGTGTAAAGTAGTCTATGAAAAAATGGAGCTGAAAAAATGGCTCCATCGGAACCTTGAAAATTGCAGATATATTAGCTTTTGGCGGTGTCCACCA
>CABIYE010000012.1 GCA_902362865.1 Clostridiaceae bacterium | reverse complement strand
TGTTTAGAATTATCCTTCTGTCTAATCAAAAAAGAATAAGTCTGCAAGCTGTTTTCTTGCTTACAAACTTATTATACGAGGAGAGTAAAGACGATGGAAAGCCAGAAAGCTGAGAATCTGTTAAACCTGGCACTGGATGCTACGGAAGAAGAAAGAGAGAAGTCACTGGAATTGGATGTTGGATACGACCCTATTGACAGGGAGTGGGATTTGATTATTAAGTATTCCGGGGATTTAGCAGCGGTCAGGGAACTGACGGACAAGGTTGTGGAACTTTTGAATGAATATGCGGTTATAACCATTCGTGAATCTCTGATAGATCGTCTTGCGGCATTGCCGCAGGTGGAGTATATTGAGAAACCAAAGAGATTGTTTTTTCAGGTGGTAAATGGAAAGCGGGTGTCCTGTATAAATGAAGTGCAGGGCACCCCCTTTTCTTTATTCGGACAGGGGGTTCTGACGGCAGTCATTGACTCCGGAATTGATTATGCAAATGCAGATTTTCGTAATGCAGATGGAAGCACCCGGATTTTGAATCTGTGGGATCAGACAGCTGTGGCAGGGGAAAATGAATCAGAATCCTCCCGGGGAAATGAACCAGGACCGCCACGCGGGTATGTGCTGGGTGTGGAGTACACCAGGGAAAGGATTAACGAAGCCCTTGCGGCGCCGACGCAGGCTCAGAGAAGGGAGATTGTGCCCAGTGAGGATATATCGGGACATGGGACGGCAGTTGCCGGGATCGCAGCAGGAAACGGGCGGGCGAGCGGCGGTCTGTATGCAGGGGTTGCCCCGCAGAGTGAACTTGTGATTGTAAAGCTTGGAAATCCGAGGCAGGAAGGTTTCCCAAGAACGACAGAATTAATGCAGGGAGTGGATTATGTGATTCGCAAATCCCTGGAGTACCGTTTGCCGCTTGCAATCAACATCAGCTTTGGAAATACTTATGGATCACATGATGGGACTTCTCTTCTGGAGCGTTATCTGGATGATGCGGCGAATCTTGGAAGAGTATGCATTTGTGTGGGGGCGGGGAATGAAGGAAGGAGCGGCGGTCATACGTCCGGGATTTTGCGTTCAGGGGAAGAAGAAATCGTGGAGCTTGCAGTGCAGGAAAGGCAGACTTCATTAAATATTCAAATATGGAAGTCTTACACGGATGAGGCTGCTATATCACTGGTATCGCCTTCCGGCGTCCGGGTGGGGCCGATTCAGGAAATCCTGGGACCGCAGAGGTTTACGGTAGGGCAGACGGAAATCCTTATATATTATGGAGAACCCAGTCCATACAGTACAAATCAGGAAATATTTATTGATATGATTCCAAAAGACGCTTATATTGCATCCGGTATCTGGCAGATTGTTCTTGCCGCAGGGAAGGTCATAGACGGACGGTACGAAATGTGGCTTCCCAGTGAAAATGTATTAACTGCAGGAACTGCCTTCCGTAACCCGACACCCCGGAACACCATAACCATTCCATCCACTGCTTCCAGGGTAATCTCAGTGGGAGCTTATGATGCTCTGACCTTTACCTACGCAGATTTTTCAGGGCGGGGAGCTCCGGCGTCAGATGGATATGCAAGTCTTATTAAGCCGGATATTGCGGCGCCCGGGGTAAATATAACTACAGTGGCAGCCGGAGGCGGATACGCGGCTTTCACCGGAACTTCTTTTGCGACGCCATTTGTGACGGGAGCAGCGGCGCTTCTGATGGAGTGGGGGATTGTCCGGGGAAATGATAGTTATTTATTTGGGGAGAAAGTAAAGGCTTATTTTAGAAAAGGGGCAAGGCAGCTGCCGGGATTTGAGCGGTGGCCCAACAATCAGATGGGGTATGGGGAGGACGTTATAATAAGGTTACATTGATAGAAGCCAGTAAAATCAAGTGTTTCCGCTCATTTTCCCCAAAACAGAAACGAAACACTTTCCATGGATTCAGAGGAAAATCTGCCCGGGTTGGAATCGAAAATCCAGTTTGATGAGAGGTTTGTAGCAATGATGTAACATGAGTTGTCAGCAGAAAATCAAGCACGAACGAAGTGAGTATTTGATTTTGCCTGACAGTTCAACGAGAAACCAGAGGTTTTAAGTTGTATTATAACGAAGGAGGAGACACTATTGGAAATAACGTATAGACAAGTGGGCGATTATTTGCTGCCTGAATTGGAATTGCGTTCAGAGGAAATCAGAATCATAGGGAAATATGGTATGCTCAGAAGAACTTATCTAAAAGAGTATAAGCCAGGATGGTATCAGTCCATGATTCTTACTGGAAAGCTGGACAAACATTTAGCAGATGTGGAAGAACAGGCAACAATACGCTTTGAACAAATTGTGAAGCAAATGAAGAAAGCAGAAGGAGTGACAGAAGAACTAAAAAATGAGAATCAGTTTGTTTGGATACAGAAAATGAATAACATACAGGCTCGTGCGATGGAGATTATCGGGGAAGAGTTAATCTTCGTATAGGCAAATGAAATGTTGTGTAATCTCAATCATCTATTATTCCGAAAAAGGTATATTATCTAAAAATGAATGAATAAAATTCATTGACATTATTATACAAGTATGATATGTTGTACTTGGTAAGGACGGGAAAAGAGGTGATCGGATTTATGACCAGAATAACAAAAGCACCAGAAGAAAGAAGGCAGGAGATTATAGATACGGCAATGAAGGTCTTCTATGAGAAAGGTTATGAAAAAACATCCATTTCAGATATTGCGAGAGAAATGAATGTTGCTCAGGGACTTTGTTACCGCTATTTTTCATCAAAGGAAGAATTATTTGACACAGCATTAGATCAATATGCCGGGAGACAAGTGGAACAGATAAGCACTGTTTTGGATGAGCAAATGTCTCTGGCAGATATTATCGAAAAGATGCCAACCTTTGCAGAGGTGGAAAATGACAATAGCTATGCTCAAAAAATATGTCATGAGACAGGCAATTTGAAATTTCACAACCAACTGTCTTTAAAGATTTGTTCGAAACTGCAGCCTATCGTGTCAAATTTACTTGCTAAAGCAAATGAAAGAGGCGAAATTCATATACAAGATACGGAAACAGCAGCGTCCTTTTGCGTATATGGACAGTTGGGCATTTTGCTTAATCAGGAGCTTACACCTGAAGAACGAGAAGAACGTATTCGCATTTTTCTGTTAGAGTTAATTAAAGGTTTCTCTTAAGAACAGGCTTATGTTGTATATTGCATAGTAAATAGATTGACACATAAATTTATTTCCCTGCCATAGTGGTAGGGAGTTATTTTGAAACTTAAATGACTAATATTCATTCATTAAAGGAGGATAAAATAATGAATACAAAAATAGATTTCATAAATGGGAATACAAAAAGATGTTTGGCAGCAATGTTCTTGCCGATGATGGTAGCAATGTTTTTAAATATGGCATACAATCTTGTGGATAGCCTTTGGATTGGCAATTTATTAGGTGAAACAGCATATGCTGCATTGACGAATTCAACACCGATTATTCTAATTCTTAATTCCGTTGCAATGGGCGCAACGAATGGTGTGTCTATTCTTTTGTCACAGGCAATTGGCGCAAATGAAAAAGAGAAAACAGAGAAGATGATCATGACCTCGTTGACGGTAGCAATTATTTTTTCTTTTGGCGTAACGATTTTGCTTGAAGTGTTTTTGAAGCCAATTCTTGTTTTGTTACATACAACGGATGAAATTATGCAATCTGCCTATCAGTATCTGGCAATTTATGTTCTTGGGTATTTAGCAGTTTATCTGTATTGCTACTTTACAGCCGTTTTAAGAAGTTTTGGTAATAGTGTTTTTCAGGTAATTGCTATGTTGATTTGTACCCTACTGAACGCTGTTTTAGATCCGTTATTTATTCATTATCTTGGATTTAAAGGAGCTGCTATTGCGACTGTTGCATCTCAGTCCATATGTCTCATTTTTATGCTTGCGTATTTATATAAAAAACAGTTTTTTAAACTTCGCTTGTCTTATTTTGATCGGACATTAGTGGTGCCGTTTATCATAAAAGGGATTCCGTCAGCTTTTCAGCAAAGTATACCCGCAATCAGTACAAGCTTTCTTACGTCACTTGTCACAGGATTTGGAATCTCAGCTTTGGCAGCTTATGGAATAACAGGGAAGCTGGAGACAATTTTGTTCTATCCGGCAATGGCTTTGAATATGTCATTGACAAGTATTGTAGGCCAATGTGTAGGTGGCACCAGATATGACCGGGGCAAAGATTATATAAAATTAGCTTTAAAGTATGGTACCGTCATATTGATTATTTTTTCTGTTTTGATCGTGTGCTTTTCCAATCGGCTGTCATATTTATTTGTTGATAGCGAAGCAGCGGCGGAGATTGTAGACGTATATTTTAAGATCGTTGGCATTGGATATGTTTTAAATACAGTTACGAATTGTTTTTTAGGAAGTTTAAATGGTATGGGGAAACCATCAAAAAGTATGCTCTGCATGGTATTGTACTATTTGATTATTCGTATGCCCCTTGCATGGGTACTGTCAAATTCATTACATGGATTAAACGGCATTTGGATTGCAGTTCTCATAAGTCATGTGATTGCGGCGGCTGCAGCAACAGTTGTGGCAAATCGTGAACTATGCAAACAGGAAAAGCGGAATTGATTTCCGGGAGAATGTCTGAGTTGACTGGTAGATTGAATGCGATACTTTTTTAGGACTGGTCAATAAGTAAAGAAGGGGAATAGATTGGATGTGGATATTATACTGGTTAAGATGGAAAAGGATAGTGAAGATTTTTGCAGAAGGTTAATAGAATTGGCAATGGAATATGGTTACACTACTCAAGAGGAAATCTATAAGACCAATAATATTTTTGTTGGTGATTTAGTGATTATACCGTCAAAGCGTCAGGTACTTGTGAATGATAAAGAAGTATTTTTTACAAGTAAAGAGTTTGATATTCTGGAACTTCTTGCAGCAAACAGGGGACAGGTATTTAGCAAGGGGCAAATCTACGATAGAGTGTGGGAAGCGTGTTACGTTGCAGATGATCGCAATATCACAGCCTATATTAACAAAATCCGTAAGAAAATCGAGCCGGATCAGTCCAGACCAATTTATATTCAGACGGTATGGGGTGTAGGATATAAATTCAATGAGAAGATAAAATAAGGTATGAATGGTTCCAAACGTGTCGAAACAACATGTCTGGACGTGTAAAATGACATCTCTAGACATGTTAAAACGACACGCTAATAATACTGATAGAATAATACTGGGTAAGAGTGAGATATATCGAATCTATCTATCAGATAAATGATCGGATGTGAATGAGATATATTAAAAATCTGATTTTTTATGTATACTTCGCGGATGAACCCAGATAAGGAGAGAACGAAAACATATGCTATTACAGAATTGACATTTTTTCGGCACACGTGCTTGTGCTTCCTGTGGCGGCAATGTATAATTACATCCAGATACATTGGTAAATCAGTGTTTGTAGAATTGGTAAATTCCGACTTTCCAGGCAATTGATTATACTGTGAAATAATAAAAGATAAATATGCGAGGAGAATATTGATATGGAGAATAGACGAAAGTTTTCTATTTTTATAAGCTCTACCTATGAAGACCTTAAAGAAGAAAGACAGGCATTGGTAGGTGTAGCACTAGAGAATAATCTCATCCCTGTAGGAATGGAGCAATTTCATGCTGCTCCTACAAGCCAATGGAATGTTATAACAAAGATGATTGATGAGTGCGATTTTTACCTTCTTGTTATTGGAGGCCGGTATGGAGCAACCGATGAAGAAACTGGTATAAGTTACACGGAGAAAGAATACAATTATGCAAAAACTAAGGGACTACCAGTGCTTGTATTGATTAAGCGATCTTCAGCTATTGCTGAAAGTCAAAAGGATACTGGAGACGGAAAATATGATAAAATGAAAAGACTTGATGAGTTCAGAGAAAGAGTTAAAAATGATAAAAATACAGTTGACTTTTTCACGGATCTAAACTGTTTAAAATATGTGGCATCACCGACATTTAGGAATGCCATTAATTATGCTGATGATAATGCTGGATGGGTTCGATATCGAGATATAGTAGATGTAATCAATGAAGAGGCAGAAGGACGGAATAAGGCCAATGTTGAGCTTGTGGAGCATCAACAGAAAATGTTAGAAGATATGAAAGAGATGTTTTCTCAATTTGGCAGTAGACTCACTGAGTTAGAGAGTAACCAGTTAACCTGGGAGGAAATTCCCACAGCAACGAATGAAGATATTAATAAATTGTTTCGGGATGAAAATAAGACATTAAATATTGGAAATCCAGAGGGAGATAAATCAGTTGTAGGTCAAGATGATGTTGGCAACATTCCTGTGGAATCGGCTTTTCTGTTAGTGTATGCAGCTGATGGGGATGGTCAAATCATAAAGATACAGACACTTAGCTCTCCTACTCAGATTTTTACATCGGGTAAGCAGTTTATGGCTGATAACTCAAAAAGAGAATCAGCAAGATGGATAGAGGCGTTAGACCGACTTATAGAATGGGGATGGGTTAAAGCTGTAGGGTATAAAGGCGAAATATTTGAATTGACAGGAACTGGTTACAGTAAAGCAGATTGGTTGAAGGATGGTATGGGAATTGATACTTCAAAAGACCCACTTGACGAGTTAAAAGAGTTTGAAGGTTGATATTTTTGTATACATAAGGTACCCTCAACTTCTAGTTTGTCGAGCTGATTGATTGTTCGCAGGAATAGCGAGCATTGGATCGTGTCAGCTACAATCCAAATATATATCCGAGAGTTGTGTGGACTTTAAAGTATTTTTCTCTATCGGGATTCATCTATAAATTAAAAATTACAAACGGAAATTGAAAGCAAACAGTATTTGTCAACTGGACAGATGCTGTTTGCTTTTATGTTATTGTATGCAACAAAGCTGCCAGTGGCAGGTCTCCTGTATGTATAAAATATCGCCTATGAAATATGGTGCTGCGCCCACATGATTTTGTGGAAGCCAAAGGACATAATCCTATTGTGTAGTTACCGAGGGTATGGGGCGCTGGATGCTCCATCAAGAGTTGCCAAGTATGCAAAAATCCATGAAATGGAGTTTTTGTATTACATAGGCGAATCTTGCCCTGGAAATATTGTGGTATTTAAAACAATTAGGGGAGATCTTTAAAAATATTTGTTCACCAGAGAATTTCACCAGCTTGTTTTTCTCTTTGCGTCAGTTTGTGTAAGTGAGGGAGTAAAAATCCGCTGCACATTGACAACTAAAAGGAATAGGACGACTTGTGCGAAGAATATGTTGGAACAGAGGTGAGAGACAATGGCAAGTAATTTGGGTGCAGAACCAGAGGAAGTGGTAGAGAATTTACAAGCAGAGGGTCTGAAAGCGATTGATGAATTGTATCCGATTATGAGTCAGGACATTTCTGATAAAATTTGTGAATTTGTAAAAAAGTCCGGTAATGAGCCTTATGTTCATGTAAATGAAGGATATGTGGTTGTAGTTAAAATGACAGGGGAAGTGGATGCAACAGATGCGTTAATGGATTATCTGAGAAAAAGGACGGAGTTGATGTATTAATGTCTTGTAAAGCGACAAAAGTTATGTTAAGCTGGAGTCAGGGAAAATGAACGGATTACATGGTTTCTGACTTCTATCAATGAATATGGGTTAGGAGCGATGTAAATGAAGCAAAATCAATGGAAGGAGTCATGCACATACGATGCTGCATTATATCTTCGATTGTCGAGAGACGATGAAGATATTGATGGAAGTGCCAAGACGGAAAGTAACAGCATCAGTAGTCAGCGGGAATTACTTCGGAACTTTGTAAAGAGTCAAACGGATATCCAAATATTTGATATCTATGTGGATGATGGTTACTCTGGAAGTAATTTTGACCGACCTGAATTTAAACGAATGACAACTGATATTGAATCTGGGAAAGTGAATTGCGTAATTGTAAAAGACTTATCCAGATTCGGAAGAGAGTATATAGAAGCCGGGCGATTTATTCAAAAAATCTACCCGGCTTTAAATGTGCGCTTTATTGCGGTTACAGATCATTTTGACAGCAAGACGGCAGATACTTCTGAAAAATCTCTCGTGGTTCCTATTAAGAATTTTGTGAATGATAGTTATTGCCGGGATATTTCTACCAAGGTAAGAAGCTATCAGCAGATGAAACGGGAAAATGGAGAATTTATCGGAGCATTTGCTCCTTATGGTTACCAGAAAGATATACAGAATAAAAACTGCCTTGTAGTTGATGAATATGCGGCAAATGTGATCCGAAAAATCTATGTGTGGAAAATTGAAGGATTAAGTCTGGGGGCAATCGCTGAAAAGCTGAATACACGTCATATATTACCGCCGAAAGAGTATAAAAAGTCATTGGGAGAAAACTATAATTCCGGATTTCAGAGCACAGAATTTCCAAAATGGTCTGCTGTGCAGATTAAGCGTATTCTCACGAATGAGGTTTATATTGGAAATATGGTACAGGGAAAACAGGAACGTATCAGCTACAAAGTAAAAAAACGTCTGGATAAGCCGAAAAATGAATGGGTAAGGGTGGAGAATACACATCCGGCAGTTATTCGCCAGAGTGATTTTGATATTGTGCAGAAACTTCTTCAATATGATGGAAGAGCTTCAAAATCATTGAAAAGAGCCAATTTATTTTCCGGTTTTCTTTTTTGCGGAGATTGTAAGACACCCATGATTCGAAGAGTGAATCAGTATAAAGGAAAGAAAAAAGCTTTTTATATTTGTCAGACAAAAAATAAAGGTGGAAATTGTACCAGACACAGCATTCTGGAAGAAACGTTGAAAACCATTGTATTGAAAGAGATTCAGACGTATTCTTCTCTTTTTATGGATTATCAAATGATAATGGAAGAAATGAAAGAGATGGAAATTAGATATGATCAGGTCATTCACTATGATACGCAGATCAGTCGCCTGCAGGAAGAATACAATAAGTGCTACGCACTAAGGGTGTCGTTATATGATGACTTGAAAGCCGGAATTATAAACAAAGAAGAATTTCAGGAATTCCGTGACATTTATGGTAAGAAATGTGAAGGACTGGAAATGATGATTGAAAATCAGAAGCAGATGGTAAAACAGATGTTTGAAGATGGGGTTGCTGCTACCATTCAGCTGGAGGAGTGGAAAAAATCGTTAGAGCTGAAAGAATTAGACCGGATGCTTCTGGCACTGGCGGTAGATAAAATCTATATATATGAAAACAAACGGATTATGATTGTACTTCGTTATCAGGATATGATAGAGAAGATGAAAGTGATTAAGAACTTTTTTGAAGAACAGCAGACCGATAAAGGGAAAGAGGTTGGATAAATGGCAAGAACAGCAAAACGATATCTGAATGGACGAAAGTTGGAATACCCACGGTTGTCAGTCTATAAAACAGCTATTTATGCCAGATTATCCGTGGATCATGATGATAAAAAATCAGAATCGATTGAAACACAGGTGGAAATGTTGAAAGAATTTATTCGGCATCAGAATGAAAATGCCGACAGAAATTCAGAACTTGTGCTGTATGATGTTTATACAGATCTTGGAAAAACGGGGACAAATTTCGAAAGACCTGGTTTTGAAAGGTTGATGAGTGATATTCGTGCAGGACAAATTAACTGTATTATTGTCAAAGATTTTTCCAGATTTGGAAGAAACTATATTGAAACTGGAGATTATCTGGAGAAGATTTTTCCATTTTTGAAAGTACGGTTTATTTCTGTGTGTGACCATTACGATTCTTTTGCAAAAGATGCTGACAGTCAGGAATTATCTATGAATATCAAAAACCTTGTTAATGATGCATATGCAAAAGATATTTCTGCAAAATGCTGTGCTTCCAAACGGGCTTGCCAAAAGAATGGGAGTTATGTAGGAGGTATGGCTCCTTATGGATATCATTCTGTAAATGAAAACGGAATCCGAAAACTTGTCATTGATCCGGAAACTGCAGAAATTGTGCGAAGAATATTTGAACAATATACAGACGGTATGCCTATCAATCGGATTATTGACGGGCTTTTTGAGAATGGTGTTCATCGGATATCCGATTATAACCGATATCATCATGTGTACTGCCAGGATGGAGAAGTGCTTCATCAATGGGGAAATTCTTCTATCCGGGCGGTGCTTACCAGAAATAATTATTATGGAGATCTGGTACAGCATAAGTATAAATCCCGGTTTTCTAGAGGAGAGAAATGGTGTGATCTTGTGGATGAAAGGGAGTGGATTATCTCTCCCGAAGCGCATGAGCCGATTATCAGCAGAGATATGTTTGATAAGGCACAAATCCGGCTAAAGGCTGCGAAAGAAGCAAGAAGCTATGTCGGATGGGATAAAAAAGACAGGGCATTCTATAATGTGTTTTACTGTGGTGATTGTGGGAGAAAAATGACGACGTGTAGAGCCAGAGAGCATGTGGAGTATTTTTGTCAGGCAAGCCGTTATAAGGATGAAAGAAGGTGCCAGACAAAGAATATTTCCGAAGATAAGCTGCAAAAAATTGTCCGTTCCGAGCTTTCAAGACAGTTGCAGTTTTTGAAAATAAAGAAAAAGGATATGACCGCAATCAGCAGATCAGTCCTGGAAGACCAGCTTGCTATTATTCGCAAAGAACTGGATAAAATGGAAACAGATTATCAGAAGATATCAGATCAATCGTTTCAGAGTTTTCTGATGTATAAGGAAGGAAAGGTTTCTTTACGAGCATACCTTGATGCCAAAAAAGAATGCAGCGAATGGGAAACATTTTTCCAAGGACGAAGAAAGACGTTGGAACAGAAAATACATATGCTGCAGAAACAGCAGAAAGAAGAGGCAAAATTCCTTAGAAGTCTGTTGGAACTGGAAGGAACTTCCCGACTGAACGCTGAACTGGTTGAAGCATTGATAGAGCGCATCTCGCTGTACGGAGATGGACATTTGGAAATCGTTTTTAAATTTCAGGGGGTGATGGCAGATGACAGATAACAGATTGCTCATCGGGTATTACCGTCTTTCTATGGAAGACGATACAGACAATGAAAGTAACAGTATCACAAATCAGAGGTTGTTAATCAAAGATTACATTTCAGCGATTCCGGAACTGTTAGCTATGCCCTATCAAGAATTTTATGATGATGGATATTCCGGTGCCAGCATGGAACGACCTGCAATGCAGCAGGTACTGCAGCTTGTCAGACAAAATCGGGTGCAGTGCATTGTGGTAAAGGACTTTTCCAGATTTTCCAGAAATTATATTGAAATGGGAACATATCTGGAACAGGTTTTTCCCTTTATGGGTATCCGTTTTATTTCAGTCTCGGACCATTACGATTCTCTGGATTATAGAGGGAAAAGCTCTGATATTGAAGTCCAGTTCAAAGGGTTGATTGCAGATTTTTATGTAAAAGATCAGTCAGTGAAAGTGAAAGCCGCCGTCAGTACCAGAAGAAATCTGGGTGAATACTGCTGTGGCTCTGCCCCATATGGTTACCGAAGAAATCCAGATGATAAGACAAAACTTCAAATTGTGGAAGATGAAGCAAAGGTAATACGGAGAGTATTTGAATTGACAAATCAACGTTATTCTAAAACAGAAATCTGTCGGGTTTTTAATGTGGAAAGTATTCCTACACCGCTTCAGTCTATGAGCAGCCGCCAGAAAGTGGATCGCCGGAAAGCGGCATCGAAAGACCTTCAATGGACGGCTGATATGGTCAGGAAAATCATTAATGATAAAAACTATATTGGATGCATGGTTTACGGAAAAACGAAGATTCCGGATCCGGGAACCGGAAAGGAAGTTCCCATTCCAAAAGACCAGTGGAAAGTGCTGGAAAACCATCATGAACCAATTGTATCAAAAGAAGAATTTGAGAAAGCCCAGAGTCTTCAACTGCGCCATTCCAGAAAAAGCAAATTTGCTAAGAGTACTTCTATCTTCAGTGGATTTCTGAAATGCGGAAACTGTGGAAGAAATCTTTCAGGGAGCAAGGAACAGCATGGACATATACTTTACAGTTGCGCATACAGCAAAGGGAAAGAAGATACAGGCTGTTTTGCCGGAAAAGCAGATAACAAAATTTTGGAGGTCTTTATTCTAAGTGAAATAAAAGCACATTTACAGGAAATGATCAGTCAGGAACAGATGGATGCTTCCTTGCGTCAGAAATATCAGAATCTGATACGGACGTATCAGGGCGAAATCACTGATTGTAAAGAAAAACAGGCGCAGCTCAAAAGACAACACCTACAGAATTACGAAGAGTTCCATGAAGGTAAACTGGATCAAAAGCAGTTTCAGGATGCCAGAGGGCAGATAGAACTGGCAAAAGAACAGTTACAGAAACGAATTCAGGAATTAGAAGCTCTTGTAAGAAATGAGGAAGAGGTCCTGCTGAAAAAGAATATTCCGGTGGAACAGATGGTAGAATATCTCGGTTATGAGAAGCTGGCACGGGAGATGTTGGAGGAGTATGTAGAAGGAGTGTATGTGCATGATGATGGGAGGATGGAAACGAAGTGGAAAGACAAAATGTAATTTAATAGCTGAATTTGTGGTTAGGGTAGTAATACAATAAATTAAAAAAATATTAAAAAGCGATACTGAACAAATTCAATATCGCTTTTTGACTTAAAGTGATTTAGTTAGAAACGAGTGTCTTTTGGGGGACAAGGGTCATTTCCATAACTGTCTTTATCACGAATGCGACCGTGGCGGTCATGGATGATTAATTCTGATTGCTGTCGCATTGCAATATCTTTGCCGTATTCAATCGCTTCTTTTTGCGTATTGAAAGTTTTGGTTGCACGGTCTGCATTTTCACGTTTTACTTGCCATTGCCCATTATTGGGAACTACATGTTGGTTTGCCATAGTATTGTCCTTTCTATCAATTAACAGTATAGTGTTTCCAAGGAATTCTGGATGGATGTATATGGGAAAGAAACTTTACGATATCTCTCCGACCATCATAGGTGGGAATGCCTCGGCTATTTTGTGCCATAAGAATTGTTGGAACATATCCGAAATATTGAGAAAAATTTTGACGGATTGATTCTTTGTCTGCACTGGTAAGGACGCTAGGCTTAACAATAACTATTGCAAAAGTGACGCCTTGTTCTTTAATGAGAGCTCCATCGAATGACATGGGTGAGTTCCTCCTTTCTCAAAAATTGGGAAAGGTAAAATGCTATTAAAATCAGCACATTTCTGTTGAACTCTCTGCGAATATATGTTATGATTCAAGTGCTATGTTGAATTTGTATATTGCAGATTCAGAATGAAAGGTGGTCGAGAGGCCATCTTTTTTTACCTTTATCTATTAGCACTTTATAAAAAAGAGTGCTAACCCCTGTGAATACAAGATATCATAAGTTAAATGTAAAGTCAATAGAAAAAGAGAAAAAATCACATGAAATTACTAAATAAATAAAAACTTGAAAAGAAAAAGCATTGACAAAAGAGAATAAATCACAATATAATAACCATAATATAAATAAAAATGAAAGTGAGTAGAAAAATATGTTTATAGGATTTTCTGTAAGTAATTTCTTATCTTTTAAGGATCCACAGACTATGTCTATGATGGCATCAAAAGTTGCTAGACATAAAGAACATATTTTAAGTGGAAATGGAAAAAAGATTTTAAAAACGGGACTTATTTATGGCGCAAATGCGGGTGGTAAGAGCAATTTTATTAAAGCAATTGATTATTCTAGAGATATAATATTAGACGGTCTTGAGGAAGTAGACTTAAACAGGAAATATTTTAGGATTAGTAGTGATGGATATAAGCAGCCAGGAGTATTTGAGTATAGATTAATTACACAATCGAGAAAAGAGTATTCCTATGGAATTGCAATTTCGTATGCAACAAAAGAAATTCTTTCAGAGTGGCTTGTACGAATTGAAAAAAATGGTTCCGAAACTTGTATTTTTAATAGAGATATTGATGAAAAAGGCATTAATTTTACTTTTAGCGAAGTAAAGCATAGAAGTGAAGCGGAAAAAATAAAGTGGGAAATATTTCTAGATGTATTCGGAAAAAACATATCACCATCTATGAAGAAAAAAAGTGTTTTAAGTGATGTTGCGGAAAGAAGTAACGAAAACAGTGGAGTCCTCAGAGAAATTAGGGATGTTTATGAGTGGTTTCAAAGTATTATTATTTTGTTCCCAACAAGCCAATATAGTGGTTTAAATCAATTGGTTGAAAAGGAAGAAATACGAGTGTTTTTTTCTGGCATATTAAAATATTTTGATACAGGTATTGAATCAGTTGAGTCTAAGCTGGGAGAAATGGAATTTGATAGAATTTTTGAAGGTATTCCTAAGGAACATGCAGAAAAATTAAAAATTAGAATCTCTAATGATATAGAAGATGATCCTGTTATGTTTAAAGTGAACAATCAAGTGTATTCTTTGCGAAAAGATGAGGAAGGTAATATCATTACAACAAAAATGATGCAAAATCACGGAAATGCACAAGATCTTTTTGAATATGCGGACGAATCGGATGGAACTCAAAGATTGTTTGATTTGATACCATTATTTTATGAACATCAAGGAAATAGGGTTATTTTTATAGATGAAATCGATAGAAGCCTTCACACCAATCTTACTAGAAGATTTCTAGAACTTTTTTATACTCTTACAGAAGAAGCGGATTGTCAAATAATTGCAACAACACATGATTCAAATTTATTGGATTTGGATTTGGTTAGACAAGATGAGATATGGTTTATAAAACGATTAGAAGATCATAGTTCTCAAATTTATTCTCTGAATCGGTACAAAGAACGATATGATAAAAAAATTGATAAAGAATACTTATTAGGACGTTATGATGCTGTACCGGTATTTGATGAAGAGATTTGGGAGGAAATGAATGATTAATCGTTATAGGCTTACATCTACAGTATACGATCGAGAAGATGAAAAACAAAAAATTCTACCGGAAAAAAGAATTTTTTTATCTGTAGAGGGAAATGCCACAGAGAAAGAATACTTTGATGGTGTGTCAAAAAACAGAGAAAAGATTGGAATAAATGCAAAGGTGGATGTAGAGGTTTTACGGAGAGGAAAGAAAGATACCAATAGTGCACCGCAGCAGGTCCTTGAACTCTTGGAAGAGTATATCAGGCTTCGTGAACAGAATGAGGATGATATTTTGAAAGAGATATCTGAACAATTTAAAGAGCAATATAGCTTAGAGTTTATAAAGAAATATTTAGAAAATCCAAGTCAAATTCCTAAAAAACAACGGAACTTATTTGTTACGGAACTTAAAAAGATTGGTTATGATATCAACTACAGGAAATATTTGAGAAAGTATAATAAAGAATTGGATGAATTTGCGGTGTTAATAGATAGAGATACACAAACGCATTCAGAAGCCAATATGGTTGATTGTATAAAGCATTGTAGAGATAATGGGTACAAATGTTATATTGCAAATCCTTGTTTCGAGTTTTGGTTGTTAATGCACTTGGCAGATATATTTCAAGAATTTGGAGAAGAATTAGAGATAATAAAACAAAATCCCAAAGTCTCGGAACAGCATACATTTGTGAGTAAAGCTGTATCTGAAAGAGGACATCATGGAAAAAGTGGTATTAGGTTTGTCAAACAGTACATGCCCAATATTGATCGAGCGATTGAACAAGCAAAAAAATTTGCATCAAATGAAGATGAACTGATAGATAATATTGGTTGCAATCTATGGAAATTAATGGAAGAATTGAAGAAATATGGGAAAGATGAATGCGGTGATCAATAATTGATTTATAACATTGACGTAACATCCTCCCACCCATCTTGTAACAATAATATAACATCCTCTATCCAGAAACATGCGGTTTTCAGCCATTTTCATGGCAAAAAAGCCGCATATTTTTTGTGGCAATAACTTGACATCCCCGGGGGCGCTGTGCGTGAGGAATAGTCTGCCGGAAGTTTAAAGGATATATAGGAACGCCAGAGCTACTTTTGGATGTTGCTACAGCACGAACGGATCGAAGCTTGCTGAGTATGAATTTCCCGATTACGCGGCATTATTTTTCGACTAATAATTACTTAATAGGTGCGAAAAAAAGAAACAGAATTTGGCTGCTTAATTGCAATGTACGTATTTATACCAATCCGCTCAGCCCACTTACGGAAGCAGTCACCGTTCCACTCCAGATATTTCTGGTGGTCTTCAGGCATATGCTCTGTGATTGTACTGTATTGCCCAGAGCGTCCTTTCAGACGTCGATGGGAAGCAATGCAGTTATGGTTGTAGAAAATTTCAATCGTGGTATCTATTACCTTCACATCAACTTTCTTTTTGATGTATTCATACGGAACGGTGTATTCATACGGAACGGAGTATAGCATTCCGTCCACAGATATGTTTCCTACCGTTCCTTCAGCATTCGACTTATCCTTGGGAGCCCTGACACGCGCTGGACAGGTGATGGATTTCACCCCGGATTATTCAGCTAGCGGCTACTTTTGAAAATGATACGGTTTGGTTGTATTTTTTAAAGAAGGTGAACTAGGTAAAAATGCAGTGCGGGCAAAATTTGCCTACACTGCTTCTGATGGGAAAAATATGAGGTTGATTTTTATAATTTAGATGTAATTATTTCTGTTGGTTATCGTGTAAAGTCTTTGCGAGGTACAAGCTCTTAATCATGAAATCAGCCCCTCAAAGATTGGGGGCAGATCATTGGGTCTGTGGCTATGATTACCTGTTTCTATTTTTATAATCCGAATTTTCATCGAATCGATAAGTCTGGTCAATACCATACTCCTTTAGTTTGCGGTACAAAGTAGCGGTACTGATACCCAATTCTGCAGCTACATGAGACTTAGATTTAGAGTGACCGCCGAGTTCATTAAGAGCCTGGATAATCAGTCTTTTTTCTGCTTCCTTTAAATTATAGTCATGCCTGTGATTTCCGCCGGTAAGTTTCTTTAAGATGGCCGCTGGCAGGTGGGCCGGAGTCAGTTCGCCTTCATCTATCTCGGCCCTTTCCACAATATATGTTACGGTATTTTCTACCTCCCGTATGTTTCCGATCCAACGATATTCCAAAAAGAGAGTGCATATTTCCGAACCGAATGACAGATTCTTGTGGGTACGTTTGTTAGCCTTTTCCAGATAATGTTTGGCGAACAGAAGTACATCCTGGTCTCTCAGCCGAAGCGGTGGTATTATGATAGCATTGTTTTCCAATGCATAATAAAGTTCAGGGTAAAAATCGCCGGATTCCCTCAGTTGGTCCAACGGCTTGGAAGTTCCGCAAATGACCCGGTTGTTGCAATTACGGCTATTCTCAATAATCTTACAAAGTATGCGCTGATTTTCCATACCAAGTTGACTGACTTCGTCAATGTACAGTGTATTTCCCTCTAAAATATCATTTTTTACGGCCTGTTCACCAGAAAGATACTCATTGTTCTGAAAAACGCTCTTTTCCACTAACTCCCGCACTGTTCCTGCGTGGGCGATTTGAACAAACTGATTCTTTCGAAGTGTTCCTTCATTGTGAATTGCACGGGCAAACATTTCCTTGCCACAGCCGATCTCTCCGACCAGAAGAACCGGGGTTAGAGAGTAGGATATTTCCCGGCATTGTTCTACCGCTTGATGAAAAGCAGGGCTGTCGCCGATGAGCGTTTTAAAAGAATAAGGCGTTTTTGACCATGTCGGTGCCAAATCTCCATGAAGTCCACGAATGTCATAAAAAACAAGAATTGTGTTAGACTTCTCCTGGTCCACCGCATCCACCTCGAAAGTATGACCCGTAAGGCGCATCTTAGTCTCTCGGATGCATACCTGATATTCCTTTAACTCTCCTTTTTCAGTTTTTAAAGGATGGACGGAAAATTGCCGGATTCGTGTCAGATAGCGGATTTGAGGCAAACGATAACCTAATACCTTGGCACAACGGTCATTGATAAACTGAACTTCATTGTTCTCATCCAAAATCATTACACCATCATTAATCACATTAATAAGTTTGTCCTGAAGAGCTATATGATAGGAGCGAAGAAGTTTATCCTGCCGTTCCCGGATTGTCAATGTAATTAAATCGCATATTGTACACATAAACATTGCAAATTGTTTTTCTCTGCGGAACAGGTCAGCTTCGGCCTCTTTTGTGCGTGCAGTAATATGGATAACGCCATATATCTCATTCTCGTAAAACAACGGGAAACACATGCCGCAAAACTGTGGGCATATCTTCTGGTTAATACATCCCTGGCAGGTTTCTTCATCTATAGGATTTTTGGCCATGATGTACTTTTTTTTCCCATAACCTTTTTAGATAATCGGCCACTGGTTAGTTTTTTACCAATTCTTCGGTTGTTCTTTCCTGTGCCCGCTATCCGAATTAAATTTGAGTCGCAAATATCTACATCTACGTCAAAAATAGAACAAATCATCAGAATATATTGTTCAATCTGTGGCTGGATGCCGTCAAATAGCGAAGTCATTTTGTCACTCCTTATTCTTTTTTTACTTTTATATCACAAATGTTTTGCTTTATCCAGTGTTTTTCTCATTTTGAGAATGAAATTTTAATTTGAATCACTTATCTTCATCACGGATTATTTATTTCGCTATATTTGAGACTTATATTGCGATTCTTTGGGAGGATTATTATTATAATGATATCAAAACAATTTTATAACTTGGAGGGATACTTTGAACATTAGCAAAATCATTATTTATATCATGGTCGGATTCATGCTGCTCGGAGCCGCTGACCGATGCATCGGAAACCGTTTTGGACTGGGAAAGCAGTTTGAAGAAGGTTTTAATGCTATGGGGCCATTGGCTCTGGGTATGATTGGAATGACCAGTATAGCGCCATTACTGGGTGATGTGATTAGAAGAATTGCCGGTCCTTATTTCAGGCTCTTTGGGGCAGATCCCGTTATGGCGGGTTCCATTCTCTTGTCTTTGGACACGGGCGGTTACGCACTGGCCCACAGTATGACTGATAATGCAAATCTGGCAAATTTTTCGGCGGTGTTGTTGGCTCCTACTATGGGCTCTACCATAGGATTTGGAATTCCTGTAGCTTTGGGAATTCTGCAAAAAGAGGATTGTCGATATTTTGCAATGGGTACGTTATCTGGCATAATCGCAATTCCCTTTGGATGTCTTATTGGGGCGTTTGTTGCCGGTTTTGACATGCATATGGCTGTTGTGAATATCATTCCTGTTTTTTTTTATTGCACTGGTCATCGCTTTGGGACTTGCCATGATACCGGAAAAGATGATTCGGGGCTTTGAATGGTTTTCAAGGTGCATAATTGCTATAATCACTATTGCATTGGCCATTGCTATCTTCACAGAATTGACGGGAATAACGATTGTCCAGGGAATGACACCTTTATCGGAATCGTTTTTAACTATTGGCGGCATAGCGATTGTACTGGCGGGCGCTTATCCTATGGTTTATATTATTATTCATGTGGCAGGAAGACCACTCTCTGCGGCGGGGAAGTTGATTGGGCTTTCTGCGACAGACATCGGCGGAATGATTGCCGCTCTGGCCAACACGATTCCTGCTTATGGAATGATGAAAGATATGACACCGCTTGGGAAAATAATAAACAGCGCATTTATCTCATGTGCGGGATTTGCTTTTGGGGATTATCTGGCTTTCTGTACCGGGGTAGAGCCTCAATTGATTCCCGCATTGCTGGCTTGCAAATTGTCCGGAGGTGTTATCGGCACAGCTATCGCTTGTTTTATTTTTCACTTTCAAAAGCAGACTTTAAGAACAGAGGTTATTTCTTAGAAAGGGGCAGGGATTATGAATGAATTAAAGATTACAGACGTAAAAGCAAGAGAAGTGTATAATGGCCTTTATATTCCAACTTTGGAGGTCACTATCGAAGTGGGAAACGAGAAGGGAACCTCTGTGGCTCCTATGGGGCAGTCTATCGGTTCGGATGAAGCCGTTGAACTGAGAGATGGCGGGGAACGGTTCGGCGGCGTCGGCTGCTTAAAAGCCGTAGAAAAAATCGAGACAGAGCTAAAAGAATTACTGATTGGCATGGATGTGACTCAGCAGCGAAAGATTGACCATGCTATGTGCGAGCTGGATGGCACACCGAATAAAAGTCGTCTGGGCGCGAATGCCCTTGTGGCCGTTTCGGCAGCAGCTACCGTAGCAGCCGCGAATACCCTCCACATGCCAATTTACCGATATGTAAACGGTAATGCGAGAATTATTCCGGTTCCCATGATGGATTATGTTAGTGGCGGACACTATTCTTATGGTGCCAGCAGCGAGATTCAGGAGTTTAGTTTTCTTCCTATAGGCGCCGATTCTCTGGTAGAAGCAATGGAGTTGTCACGCAAACTGTATTTTACATTGTTGGATATGGTTACTGAGAAATTCGGGTCGCTGGCTCAGTCAGTCAATACTTCCGGGGGATTTTCCTATTACAACAATTGAAGACCCCTTCGATGAAAATGATGTGGAAGGATTCGTTCTAGCTACTAGGGAGCTTGATATTCAAGTAGTGGGCGATGACTTTTTCGTCACCAATCCGGCTATTATGAAAAAGAAAATGCCGACGGGTGCGGCAAATGCTTTGCTTTGGAAGTATAATCAGATTGGAACGCTAACCGAGGCATATGATGCCGCTGAACTGGCATACCGTAGTGGTTATGGCGTTATGACTTCTGAACGATCCGGTGAATCGGAGGATAGCCTGTTGGCCGATCTGACCGTTGCCATTAATTCGGGGCAGTACAAGACCGGTGTGTGCGTACGTTCTGAACACAGCGCTAAGTTCAACCGCCTTCTGAAGATTGAGCAGGAACTGGGTTCTGAAGCCGTCTACGCTGGTCGTAGCTTCCGAAATCCGCTTCTAAAATAAATACAAATATATAATCTGTGAAAGAATAATAGGAGGAGCGAGATATTATGGATATGGAGTTAACAGAAGAATTAAAAAGAATATTACGTTGTCAAGGTGCCGATCTGGTTGGAATCGGAGATATGAGCAAGGTTGAAAACTGTAATTTCAAGAGAGGAGTAGCAGTTGCCGTTGCGCTGCCCCAAAATGTTATCATTGACTTACAGGAGGCTCCAACGAAAGAATATTATAATTTGTACTATTCTTTGAATGAGAAATTGAATGAAATAATTATGGCAGGGGGAGAATTTTTAAGAAACAGAGGATTTGAGGTTTATGAGCAGACAACAGATCGTGTAAAAATTGATCAGAATAATATTTCCAGGCTTCCGCATAAAACTGTGGCTACAAGAGCCGGACTTGGCTGGATTGGAAAAAATTGTCTGTTAGTCACGCCGCAGTACGGAGCAGCTATACGCATTTCTTCTTTTTTAACAAATGCCCCTCTGGAGTGTAATGATCCAATTAATCAATCACGTTGTGGATATTGCAATTTGTGTGTGAAAAAATGTCCTGCACAAGCATTAAAGGGAACCTTATGGGAAGTCGGCATACAAAGAGAAGAAATTGTGGACATAAATAAATGCTATAAAAAGCAAGTAGAGATAATGCTACAGAAAACAGGCATTGAAACAGATTTATGTGGAAGATGCTTTGCGGTTTGTGTATATACGCAGAAATATTTAAAAAGTATAGCTGCGGATTTTAAAGACTGATGGGGCGAAAGGCAGTTGAATATATACTTCCTGGCGGCTCCTGTACTTTCATTTTGCAGCGTAGTAAAAATTTTCAATCCTTACTTGACATAAAGAATCGGATGAGGTATGATTGAAGTATCTTATTTGGTTCTTTTTTGGAAGGAGGAATTTGTATGAATGAAGGTTTATCAGTTTTTTTACATCTGGATGAAGAAAAGCGAGATGAGAACGAGGCGTTGATCCAGCGGATAGATAAGCTGCTTCTGACGGTGGGAATGAAGTATTCCGGTTTTCAGAACATCTATATTCCGGTAGACACGCGGGAAAGGGACAGTACGGTTTATCGGGCTTGCAGGATATTAGAAGAGACTGAGTGGCTGAAGGGGATTTTTGCCTATTGTAAGATTATTACACAGTTGAATACATGTCCGGCGGATAAGATTCTGACAGAAGCGATGTCAGCACCGTCTCCTGATAAGCTGTGTTACTACGAGCAGTATTATCAGAACACCGGGAAGCTGGCTCATGGGATCGTGGTAGATGAGGAGAAGCAGATACGGGACGGCTACATTTCTTATCTCCTTGCTGAGAAATACGGAATTTGGCCGGATGTAGATGTATATGAGGCTTTTTCTGAGCAGCCTTTGTATAAGACAGTGGCAGGAAGACACGTGGCGCTTTCTGAGGGTAAGTGGATTGTGAAGAATGATAAGAGATACCGCTGGATTTATACGTTGAGGAATCCGGTGGTTCCCGGAGATGTGCTGCTGGCAGATACGAAGGAAGGTTCAGGGTTTATGTGTGTGGATGCCATAGATTATGTTACGGGACGAGAGTTTTGCGGAGAATATAAGAAGATCCGGAAGCATACGAATATGTCTGTAGAACCGTAAAATGCAATCGGATACGATGACAGACGGTATGAATCGGAAAAGGATGTGAAAAGACAATATGAAAAAAACGATTTTATTTGATCTGGATGGGACTTTGACGGAATCAGGAGAGGGAATCACCAAATCTGTTCAATATGCCTTGGAAAAGCTGGGCAGACCGGAAAATAACCTGGAGAAATTGCAGGCTTTTATCGGACCGCCTCTGCTGAAGCAGTTCATGGATTATGCAGGATTCGACAAGGAAACAGCACAGGCGGCTGTGGAGATTTATCGAGAACGGTATGCAGCTGTCGGTATTTTTGAAAACCGACTTTATCCGGGAATAGAGAAGATGCTTGGTACGTTGAAAAGCAAAGATAACATTTTAGCAGTGTCCTCATCAAAACCGGAATATTATGTAAAGCAAATTTTGGAACATTTTCAAATAGCAGACTGTTTTGATGAAATTGTGGGAAGCACTATGGGGGAGAAGCGGACAGATAAAGCTGAAGTAATTGAAGAGACATTAAGAAGGCTTCGGATGACGGAACACAGGGATAAGATTGTTATGGTTGGAGATAAAGAACATGATGTGATTGGAGCCAGGGCGGAAGGAATTCCCTGTGTAGCTGTTTCTTATGGATATGGAAGTGTGGAAGAGTTAGAAAAAGCGAAACCTGCGAAAATTGTTGGAACGGTGGAAGAACTGACAGATGTTCTGACACAATGGCAGCCGGGCAGTTTTTAAATGATACAGCATGAGAAAGCGTTTTCATATAAAAGCAGGTAATGAACTATAGAAGATTTCACACAGAAAAGCTGCCCTGTCCGGGCAGCAGAAGGTTTTTTGTTATATTAATTGGAGATTTTCTCTTTCCTTAACTTTACACAGGAATGATTGTAGGAAATTGTAATTGTCAGCCAGATTACAGCAACGATTACAATCGCCAGCATTCCGGTATCTAAAAATAAATGCAGGAGCATTGTGATAAGCAGAAGCAGAGGAATCCGTTTGTTCAGTGTAATATAGGAATGCCAGGCACTTTGGTAGATAATCTGTTTTTCTGCTTCGTCGCAGCTTGCCAGCCACTGCTGTTGAAATTTCTTGGATGTTGGATCACCTTTCTTATCAGGATAGGTTTTTTGTATCAGTCTGATATACCGAATCTGCCAGAAACTGTCGTATATGTAGCAGAGAATAAAAATAATGCATGCCCACAGGAAGGGAAGTTTTGCGGCGGTTTCGATATATTTCGTAGAATATCCCGCTGACAGAACAATGACACACAGAACCTGGGACAGGATGTTCATATTCATTCCCCAGGCGCTTACTTTCTCTTCTTCATATTCCCAGATGTCGCATTCTTCATCTTCGGTTCGGAGAATCTGCCCGCAGATATATGTTAGTTTTTTTATCGTAAATTCTCCGGCTAATACGGTTAATATCGTAATACAAATTAGAAACGGAAGAATCAATGACTGAAGGGTGTGTGTAAGCAGAGTTAAACCGGTTTCTATGTTTCCGTTTGAATAGGAGAAAATAAACAGGAGTACAATCCCCAGTATGGCGCCTCCTATCGCTGAAAGAAGCAGGATGATTCCTGATTTTAAGTATGGATTTGTTCTTTGGTTGTTCATAATTCGTCCTCCTCATAGGTAAAAATATCTTCTACAGTTACTTGACAGATTTTTGAGAGTTTTAACGCTAAAGAAACCGAAGGGGAGTAGTCACCTCTTTCGATTAGACTTATGGTCTGCCTGGAAACGCCTGCCATCTTTCCAAGGTCAGTCTGGTTAATTCCCAGTTTTGCCCGATGTTCTTTTAAACGGTTATATAAAGGCAAATCATCATCTTCTTTCCTAAATAATCTATGCATAGTTTGGTAAAAATGACAAATATTCTTGTCAGAATAACTATAGCATTGACAACTTTATTTGTCAATGCTATAGTTGAAAGTGACAAATAAAGTTGTCAAAACAGAAAGACGGAGGTGTTGTAATGAGACTGGAATTAAGAAATATCGAGAAATCTTTTGGACAGAAAAAAGTTCTTAAAGGCGTATCTTTCCGGGCGGAATCAGGGAAAGCGTTTGGGCTTCTTGGCAGGAACGGAGCGGGTAAGACAACTTCCATACGTATTTTAATGGATGTATTTCCGGCAGACCGCGGAGTAGTATTGGTTGATGACAGGAATATTGATTATAAAAAAGTACAGATTGGTTATCTGCCGGAAGAAAGGGGGCTTTATCCTAAAAAGATTATTATAGATCAGCTTACTTATTTTGCCGAATTGAAGGGAATGAGCCATAAAGCGGCGGCAAAGTCCGTGGATTACTGGCTGGAGCGGCTGGGGATGGCGGAGTACCGTAATAAGCGTCTGGATACATTGTCGAAAGGAAACCAGCAGAAAATTCAATTGGTGACAGCGCTTGCCCATGACCCTGCTATTGTGATACTTGATGAACCCTTTTCAGGCCTCGATCCGGTGAATGCCATGCTGCTTAAGGATGTGGTGAAGGAACAGATTGCAGCGGGCAAGATAGTCCTTTTCTCCAGCCATCAGATGAATTATATTGAAGAATTTTGCGATAGTATTGCCATTTTAAATGATGGCAGGGTGGCAATCCAGGGGGAACTTCATGAGATTAAGAGGAATTATGTGCGTGACCGTCTTGTTGTGCGGACGGAGCAGCCGGACAGAATACAGGCAGAGTTGGGAGAGCGCTGCACAGTCATGGAAGACGAAGGGTTGATGATACAGTTGGATTCTGCAAATGATAAAAAATCGATGATGGCGCATCTCATAGAACAGTATGATATCGATGAAGTCAAAGTGTTTGAACCGTCATTGAATGACATTTTTGTTGAATACGCCGGGGATCAGAAGGAGGAGCAGAGATGAAGCAATTCTGGAAAATATTGAAATTTGAGATGAAATATTACTTTAGAAATAAAGTTTTTGTGGGAGTTACTGTTTTTTTAATGCTGCTGATTGCCGGAGTGATGTTCTTTCCACGTTTGAATGATACTTTTTTAGGCGGTACAGATGACAAAGAGTCTTCGGAACTTTCGGTTATGCTTGTAAAGGCTGACGTGCCGGAGCAGACGGACATGGTAGAAAGTGCCTTTTCAGAAGCGTTTGCAGGATATGATGTCCAAGGGACGGAAGAGGATTTGGAGAGTATACAGGCGAAAATCAAATCTGGTGAAGCAGAATGTGCATTTGTTATGACAGGATCGGTATCCTATACCTATTATGTGGATAATCTGTCTATCTATGATGAAAATATGGAGATTGCGAATGGTGTTCTGCAGAACATTTATCGTGTGAATGCGATGCTTAGGGAAGGAATGACAGAAGAGCAGGTTGGAGAAATTATGGCGGTGCAGATAACAGGCGAAGCCGCAAGCCTTGGTAAGGATCAGATGCAGAATTACTGGTACACGTATATTATGATATTTGCATTATATATGGTGATTTTGCTTTATGGACAGATGGTAGCAACGAATGTGGCGACTGAGAAGAGCTCCAGGGCGATGGAAGTGTTGATTACCAGTGCAAGACCGACCAGTATGATGTTCGGCAAGGTCGCTGCGTCCTGCCTTGCAGGGCTGATACAATTGCTTGCCATATTTGGTTCTGCTATATTTTTCTATAGTCTGAATAAGGAATATTGGGGAGAGAACCCGATTATTTCCTCCATTTTTGATATGCCGCCGGAGTTGTTGGGCTATATGCTGATATTCTTTGTGCTGGGATTTTTGATTTATGCGTTTCTTTATGGGGCAATTGGGTCTACGGCTACAAAGCTGGAGGATATCAATACTTCGGTTATGCCGTTGACGTTCTTATTTATTATCGCATTTGTGGTAGTTGTGTTCTCTATGTCCTCGGGAACTGTGGATAATACGGCTATGCGCATCTGTTCTTATGTGCCGTTTACGTCGCCGATGGCGATGTTCACCCGAATTGCCATGAGTACGGTTCCATGGTACGAAATCACAATTTCTATTGTGATTCTTATAGGGTCTGTTCTGGGAGTCGGAGTACTCTCGGCGAAGATTTACCGCGTGGGTGTATTGCTCTATGGAACGACGCCGAGGCTGGGTTCTATTATAAAAGCCGTTTGGAAGGCGTAGGAACCATAGAAGAACAAAGAGAATATTATCTGGATAAAACCGCTTTCATGTCTTCCGGTAGCGGGGCAGTAAATTCCATAGGTGCTCCGGTGATGGGGTGGGTAAATGCTATCTGGTGAGAGTGCAGCGCCTGCCTGGTGATAAATTCCATATCCGGGTTGTACAGATAATCTCCGATAAGCGGATAACCTAGGTGTTTCATATGAATACGGATCTGATGGGTGCGGCCTGTTTCCAGTCTCAGGGAAATCAGGCTGTGACCGTTTTTTTCATCCAGCATTTTGTAATGAGTGATGGCAGGCTCACCTTGTTCCCAATCTACGGTCCGCTCGATAATCGTTCCGGGTTTGCGAGCAAGAGGGGCATTGATTGTTCCGGATTCCGGAGTAACATGTCCCCGCACGATGGCAAGATATTCCCGGTGGAATTCACGGCGGGACACCATGGAGGACAGGATATTGCCGCTTACCAGATGCTTGGCAACAACCGTAAGACCGGAGGTGTCTCTGTCCAGACGGTTGCAGCAGCGGAAAATAAAAGGCTTGCCCTGTTCTTTATAATACCAGGCAAGAGCATTTGCCATAGAGTTGGTATAGTTATTCAGTGATGGATGAATCGGCATCCCGGCCGCTTTATTAATGACAATGATATCTTCGTCTTCATAAACAATAGAGAGAGGAAGCTGTACCGGAGGGATTTTCTCAGAGCAGGTAGTTTCGTTAATTTGGACGGTCAGGCAATCCCCGGCGGAAAGACGCTGGTTCATATAGGTGAACTTACCATTTACCAGGATGCTTTCCGGCATGTGTTTGATTGTAACAAGATTTTGATGGGAATACCCTTTTCGTTTTAAATACAATTCAATCCGAAGCCCTTCGTATTCTTTTTCTATTTTATAATCAATTCTGCGATACATTGCATTTTTCCCCGTTTTCAGATAAGATAGTAATAATCATGAGTATAGCACATTATTTGCAGGAAGAAAATAGAATCGAGGGATTAGAATGGTTAGCTTGAGCACCCTGTGTTATATTGAGCAGGACAGAAAATATTTGATGCTTCACAGGACAGTGAAGAAAAATGACGTAAATAAGGATAAATGGATTGGTGTGGGCGGTCATTTTGAGCAGGATGAAAGCCCGGAGGAATGTTTGCTGCGGGAAGTAAAGGAAGAGACGGGTTATACCCTGACTTCTTACCGATACCGGGGAATTGTGACTTTTATATCAGGGAATGGGGTTACGGAGTACATGTCTTTATTTACTGCCGATGGATTTGAAGGCGAACTGATTCCCTGTGATGAAGGGGAACTTGTCTGGATAGAGAAGGAGAAAATCTGGGATCTGAACATATGGGAAGGAGATAAGATTTTCTTCCGGTTAATCGACGAGGACAGAGGATTTTTCTCTTTGAAGTTGGTCTATGACGGGCATGACAAACTGATAGAGGCTGCGCTTGACGGACAGCTTATGGAAATAAAAAGTAATCAGGAGGGCTAAATTGTGGCAGAGATTATTTTGAAAAATGAACAGTTAGAGATTGAGGTGAAATTACACGGAGCAGAGTTGTGTTCGCTGAAAGATGTGGAGTCAGGTATACAATATCTGTGGAATGCCGATCCAAAATACTGGGGAAGAACCTCCCCGGTGCTCTTCCCATTTGTGGGAAGTGTGCGGGATAAGAAGTTTAAGTACAATGGAACAGAGTATCCCATGAATCAGCATGGATTTGCCAGAGATATGGATTTTGTATTAATCAGCCGGGAAGACGACGAAGCGTGGTTTGCGCTGGAGTCTACAAAAGAAAGCTATCAGCGGTATCCCTTCCGGTTCCGTCTGGAAATCGGATATAGGATAGAAGAAAATACGGTAACGGTAATGTGGCGGGTGAAAAATACGGATGAAAAGGAGATGTATTTTTCTATTGGGGCACATCCGGCATTCTTCTGCCCGCTGAAAGAGGGAGAAAAGCAGTCTGATTATTACCTGGCATTTTGGAAAAAAGATGGCAGCAGACCGGAAATGTTCTGCAATACTGTGTTTGGACAGGGTGGGCTTGTTACTGCGGATAAGAAGGATTATGCGCTTGAGGACGGAGTGCTGCCCATTGCAGAAGATCTGTTTGATGGCGATGCACTTGTGATTGAGAATCATCAGGTACAGAGAGTGGCGCTTCTTGATGGGAAGAAAGGAGAGTATCTTGCGGTAGAATTTGATGCGCCCCTTGTAGGAATCTGGTCGCCGCCGAAGAAGCAGGCGCCTTTCGTGTGTATCGAACCCTGGTATGGAAGATGCGACAAGGAAGGATTTAATGGGGAGCTGAAGGACAGAGAGTGGGGCAATACCCTGGAGCCGGGCGGAGAATTCGCGGCGGAATATAGAATTATAATAAAAAGATAGATTATCACTTATTATTGGGAAAATAGTGTATAATAGAGCTGTAAGGAAACAAACTAATAGACAGAAGAAAAGAAAGGAAGTAAAAATATGGCAGCAATACATGTAACGAAGGATACGTTTCAACAGGAAGTTCTGGAATCAAAGATTCCGGTTTTAGTAGATTTCTGGGCAGAATGGTGCGGACCGTGCCAGATGGTTCTTCCGATTGTCGAAGAATTGGGAGAAGAGCTTACGGATGTGAAAATCTGTAAGGTCAATGTAGACGAGCAGATGGAGCTTGCGAAACAGTACAGAGTTATGTCCATCCCTACATTGATGGTATTCAAAGACGGTGAGATGGTGAAAAGAGAGATGGGAGCGAAGAGTAAGGCGGAGCTTCTCGCTATGCTCGGAAAGTAAGCTGAGAAAATAAGAAGTACGATGTGCGGGGTGAAGCCCGGCGTCTGGAATCCATCATACTGTGTGCTGTAGACGGTCTGATGACAGGTTTAAATGACACAACCTTCGGCCCAGGCCAGTCCCTTGCCCGTGCCCAGTTTGCGGTAATCCTTCACCGGATGAACAATACACCAGAGGTGGCGTATACAACGAAGTTCCCGGATGTGCCGGATGGAATGTGGTTTACCAATGCGATTCTCTGGGCAATGAGATTATTACCGGCAAAGATAACGGCACGAGAATTGACCCGCAGGGCAATGCTGCCCGCGCAGAATGTGCAACGATTATTATGAGGTTTGTGGAGAAGTTTGGAAAATAATAGGGCAGTTTTTATAGAAGCAGACTATATATCGGCGCAGTTATAAAAATAATTAATTATATGGATTCCGGAAATCATGGTAGGATAGTAGTAACAAACTTAATGAAATATTATTGGCGCCGGGGGATACCGGCGCTGCAAAGGAGGAAATGAAAATGGAAACATACTACAATCCGGCCGATTTGGCGAAATTTGGAACAATTGCAGAGGAAGCACAGGAACTTGGGGAGAAGTTTTTCTCTTATTACAATGCCGTATTTGCAGAGGGAGCATTGACAGCCCGGGAGAAATCATTAATTGCGCTTGCAGTGGCACATACAGTACAGTGTCCATATTGTATTGATGCGTATACCAATGATTGTCTGGGAAAAGGCGTCAGTGAAGAGCAGATGACAGAGGCAGTACATGTTGCGGCGGCTATCCGCGGCGGTGCGTCCCTGGTGCATGGAGTACAGATGAAAAATATCGTGAAGAAACTGGAGCTGTAGAAAATGAATGTTGCAATGGAGAATTTAGAAGCATTAACGGATATTCCTGCATTTGAGACGAAGGTGGATAATGAGGAATGGATACATACGACAGATAAGCTGGAAGTTATGCAGATTAATGTGGGGAGACTCTGTAATCTGGCGTGTAAGCATTGCCATGTGGAAGCAGGACCGAACCGTACGGAGATTATGGGAAAAGACGTGATGGAGGCATGTATTAAGGTATGCGAAGAACAAAAGCCGGGAACCATTGACATCACAGGCGGGGCGCCGGAGATGAATCCGGATTTTGAGTGGCTGGTAGAACATGCATGTCAGGTATGCGATCACGTAATCGTAAGAACGAATCTGGCGATTTTGTTAGAAGAAAAGTATCAGCATCTGCCGGAATTTTATGCGAAGCATAAGATAGAAATAGTCTGTTCTCTTCCTTATTATAGAGCGAAGGAGATGGATCGCGTCCGCGGTGAGGGGACATTTGACAAAGCGATTCAGGTGATTAAAATATTGAATGATCTGGGATATGGAAAAGATCCTGAGCTGGTGTTAAATATGGTATATAATCCGGCGGGGGCATATTTTCCGCCGGTACAGGCGGCGATGGAAAGAGAATACAAAGAGAAATTAGGCAATGATTTTGGAATTGTATTTAATTCTCTGTTTACCATTACCAATAATCCGACCGGACGTTTTGGGGCGTTCCTTAAGAGAAGCGGGAATCTGGAATCTTATATGACAAAATTATATCAGTCCTTTAACGGCGCTACGCTTCCGGGGCTGATGTGCCGTTTTCAGATTTCTGTAGGGTATGACGGACGGCTTTATGACTGCGATTTTAACCAGGCAGCAGAGCTTCCGATTCTTACGGGAGAAACCATTTTTGACTGGGTCGGCAAGCCGTTTAAATCCAGAAAAATCTGTCTGGGTAAGCATTGTTATGGGTGTACGGCAGGACAAGGCTCAAGCTGCGGCGGAGCGACAGAATAGAGTTTATTGAAGAATGGAAGAAAGGGAACATTTAATGACAAGAGAGGAAATTCAATCCTTATTCCTTCAGCAGATTGACTGTTCGCAGGTAGTGGCGGAGCAGTTTGCGGAGGAGCTTAAGGTGGACAAAGAACTTCTGCGGAAGGTATCAGCATGCTTTGGCGGCGGAATGCAGTGTGGTGAGACCTGCGGAGCCGTGACGGGAGCGCTCATGGTGATTGGTCTGAAGTATGGTCATTTTAAAGAAGATGACATGGATCAGAAGGTAATCATGATGAAGAAGGTAGCTGAATTTAAAGAGAAATTTGCAGAGAAATATCCTTCCTGCCTGTGCAGGGAGCTGCTGGGACATGACATTTCCAAGCCGGGCGAATTTGAAAAGGTAATGGAAGAAAATCTGATGATGGATTTCTGTCCGGGCGTTGTAGAGACGGCAGTAGAAATATTAAAAGAGTTGTAGATAAGATAGAAGTGACTGGCCCCATCCGGGATGAAAGCGGATGGGGCTATTTTAGTTAGTTGTTTAATTAATTTTTTGTAAATAATTATTATATAAATCTTAAATAAATCCCTTATCATTGACTTTTTTGGGAATTGTTACTAAGATAACTGTTAGACTTCTAACTAATATAATGGAGGTGGAAATATGAGATGAAAGAATATGCTGTAAAAGATGTCCCCAGTGTGATGATTTTGCATCATCTGGGTCATATACTAAGATATCAGGTGATGGATCAACTGGAGAAATATGAGTTAAAGGCGGGGCAGGCGGGAGTTTTGTTCGTTCTGGATAATGAAGGTACGTTATCGCAGCGGGAAATTGCCGGAAAAATGTGTGTAAAGCCGCCATCTATGACCGTGATGCTTCAGAAGATGGAGAAGAATGGGTTTGTGACGCGCAACCCAGATAAAGAGGATCAAAGGATTATCCGAATCACATTGACCGATAAGGGGAAGAATTGTGTAGGAGAAATCAGGGCAGCGCTTGCCCGTATGGAGGAGAAGATGTTTGATGGCTTTTCACGAGAGGAGCAGATATTGGCTAGGCGCTTTCTTCTTCAGATGCAGGATAATCTTATGAAGCAGGAGGCAAAGGTTATGACAGAAAGGAGCAGACAGATTCATGAGTAAACTACTGAAATTTTTAAAGCCGTATGCAGGCGCAGTTGTGGCAATTCTTTGTGTACTGATTGTGCAGGCATATTGTGACTTATCGCTGCCAGGCTACACTTCTGACATTGTAAATGTAGGAATTCAGCAGGGTGGTATTGATGAAAGCGTACCGGAGTATATCGGAGAGGAAGACTTTAATAAATTGCTGATGCTGATTCCGTCCAGGGACAGGCAGACAGTTCAGGAAGCATATGAGACGGACGATGAAGATAGCTATGATTATGAAGGCGTGGTATACCGATTGAAATCTTCTATACTGGAAGATGAAGAACAGCTCCGGGAACTTGCTGACATTATGGGAAAACCCATGTTATTTGAGCTTGGTTTTGAATCAGAAAGCGATATGCCGGAAGAGATGAAAGCGCAGATGCAGATGCCTATGGAAGACAGTCAGCGGGATGCGATGTTAGACCAGATGTATGCACAGATGGAAGATATGCCGGAGACGATGACAGAACAGGCGGCAACCAGTTATATCAAAGGCGCCTATGAAAATATCGGACTTGATACAGAAGCGATGCAGAATAGATATATCCTGACAACCGGCGGTAAGATGCTGGCGCTGGCTGCGCTTGGCATGCTGGCAAGTATTCTGGTAGGATTGATGGCGTCTCGTGTGGGCGCGGGTATAGGCCGCGGACTGAGGGGAAATGTATTTAAGAAGGTTATTAGTTTTTCCAATGCAGAATTTGATAAATTCTCTACTGCGTCGTTGATTACGAGAAGTACCAATGATATCCAGCAGATTCAGATGCTGATCGTTATGATTCTCAGGATGGTGCTCTATGCGCCGATTTTGGCAGTAGGAGGCGTGTGGAAAGTATTCAACACCAATGTGGATATGTCCTGGATTATCGCACTGGCAGTTATTTTGATCCTTCTGGTTGTTATTGTTTTGTTTGCGGTAGTTATGCCGAAGTTTAAAAGGGTGCAGAG
The DNA here is from genome assembly GCA_902362865.1 of Clostridiaceae bacterium. Classification (GTDB taxonomy): domain Bacteria; phylum Bacillota; class Clostridia; order Lachnospirales; family Lachnospiraceae; genus Claveliimonas; species Claveliimonas acetigenes. The sequence continues at coordinate 63,898 of CABIYE010000012.1, read as the reverse complement.
TCTGGTTGACCGTTTGAATCTGGTAGCAAGGGAAATTTTGACGGGGCTTCCGGTCATTCGTGCTTTCAGTACAGAAAAATATGAAGAAAAGCGGTTCGATAAGGCAAACCGGGATTTGATGAAGGTCAACTTGTTTGTTAATAGAGCTATGACCTTCATGATGCCTTTGATGATGTTGATTATGAATGGGATTACGGTATTAATTGTGTGGAGCGGTTCCCATAGCGTGGACTCCGGAACCATGCAAGTTGGAGATATGATGGCGTTTATCCAGTATACCATGCAGATTATTATGGCATTCCTGATGATTTGTATGATTAGCGTTATGCTCCCAAGGGCAGCGGTTTCTGCAACCCGTGTAGATGAGGTGCTGCAGAGCCAGTCCTCGATTTTAGACAAAGAGCAGCCAAAACATTTGCCGGAGAATTCCAGGGGAGAGGTTGTTTTCGACCGTGTATCTTTCCGGTATCCCGGGGCAGAGGAAGATGTGCTGCATGATTTGACATTTACGGCAAAGCCGGGACAGACGACAGCGATTATCGGAAGTACGGGAAGCGGCAAGTCTACGCTGGTGAATCTGATCCCGAGGTTTTATGATGTGACAGAAGGAAAGATTACGATAGACGGCGTAGATATCCGTGATATTACCCAGCATGAACTGCGGGATCAGCTTGGGTATGTGCCGCAGAAAGGCGTACTGTTTTCCGGTAATATTGCATCGAACATTTTATATGGCAATTCTGACGGAAGCAGGGAAGAGATGGAGGAAGCGGCTGAAATCGCACAGGCCACAGAGTTTATTCAGACAAAGAAGAAAAAGTATGAAAGTCCGATTTCACAAGGCGGATCCAATGTTTCAGGAGGTCAGAAGCAGAGACTTTCTATTGCAAGAGCCATTGCAAAGCATCCGAAAGTGTATATTTTCGATGATAGTTTTTCAGCACTTGATTATAAGACAGATGTAAAGCTTAGAAATGCATTGAAATCCAAGACGGAGGACAGTACGGTTATTATTGTTGCGCAAAGAATTAGTACGATATTACATGCGGAACAGATTATTGTGCTGGATGATGGAAAGATCGCCGGAATTGGAACGCATAAAGAGCTGTTAAAGAACTGTGATGCATATTACCAGATTGCGTCTTCTCAGTTATCTGAAAAAGAACTGGAAGATGATATGAAGGAGGTGGGCTAATATGGCAGAAGGAAGAAGACGTGGATCCGTGGGACGCGGAACAATGCCGGGAGAGAAGGCAAAAGACTTTAAAGGTACTATGAAAAAGCTTATGAACTATATGGGCAGGTACAAAATAGCGATTTTCTTCGTATTTGTATTTGCTGTCGGAGGAACCATATTTAATATTGTAGGTCCTAAGATTCTCGGAAAGGCGACTACGGAGATTTTTAACGGACTGGTGAGTAAGGTGTCCGGCGGAAGCGGAATTGATTTTGGGAAAATAGGGAAAATACTGGTTGGACTTCTGTGCCTGTATGTTGTCAGCGCTGCATTCTCTTTTGTCCAGGGATATATTATGACGGGGATTTCTCAGAAAATGACGTACCGGCTCAGAAAGGAAATTTCTGAAAAAATCAATCGGATGCCGATGAATTATTTTGATAAGATGACGCATGGTGAGATTCTTTCCCGTATTACGAATGATGTGGATACCCTGGGGCAAAGCCTGAATCAGAGCGCGACGCAGATGATTACTTCCGTAACAACTATTATTGGTGTTTTGGTAATGATGCTCAGTATCAGTCCGCTGATGACGGTGGTTGCGCTGTTAATCCTTCCTTTGTCAATGGGATTGATTTCTATGATTGTAAAGCGTTCTCAGAAGTATTTTAAGAACCAGCAGGAATATCTGGGACATATCAATGGACAGGTGGAGGAAGTCTACGGCGGGCAGAATATTGTGAAGGCATTTAATAAGGAAGAGGATATTATCCGTACTTTTGATGAAACGAATGATGTGCTTTATCAGTCGGCGTGGAAATCTCAGTTCTTATCTGGTATGATGATGCCAATCATGCAGTTTGTAGGAAATCTGGGTTATGTAGCAGTATCCATCCTTGGCGGGTATCTGGCAATCCGGCAGACGATTGAGGTAGGAGATATTCAGTCCTTTATCCAATATGTGCGTCAATTTACCCAGCCGATTCAGCAGGTAGCGCAGGTGGCGAATATGCTGCAGTCTACGGCAGCGGCTTCCGAACGTGTCTTTGAATTCCTGGAAGAAGAGGAAGAAGATGTGACTGTGCCGAATCCGGTATCGGTGGAAGGCCTGGAAGGAAGAGTTGAGTTTGAACATGTACAGTTTGGGTACAATCCGAATCATACCATCATCCATGATTTCAATGCGAAAGTAGAACCGGGACAGAAAATTGCCATTGTAGGACCTACCGGAGCAGGGAAAACGACCATGATAAAATTGCTGATGCGTTTCTATGATGTGAACAGCGGTGCAATCAAGGTGGATGGTCATAATCTGAAGGATTTTAATCGGAGCGAGCTTCGTCAGATGTTCGGTATGGTGCTTCAGGATACATGGCTTTTCAATGGTACGATAGAGGAAAATATTCGCTATGGCAAATTAGATGCTTCTCACGAGGAGGTAGTAGAAGCTGCGAAGGCTGCCCATGTGCACCGATTCGTGCAGACGCTGCCAGGCGGATATAATATGGTATTGAATGAGGAAGCAAGCAATGTGTCTCAGGGACAGAAGCAGCTTCTTACGATTGCGAGAGCAATTCTTGCAGATCCGAAAATTCTGATTCTTGATGAAGCTACCAGTTCCGTTGATACCAGAACTGAGGTCCGTATCCAGAAGGCGATGGATAATTTGATGAAGGGAAGAACCAGTTTTATCATTGCTCACCGGCTTTCTACAATCCGGGATGCAGATTTGATTTTGGTTATGAGAGACGGCGACATTGTAGAACAGGGAACGCATGAAGAATTGCTTGCACAGAATGGATTCTATGCAGAGCTTTACAATTCACAGTTTGAGAAAAGTGCGTAAAGTGGGGAATAGAGTTCACACACATTTGCAGGAGAAGGTTTAAGGAGGAGCATCGTGAAGTTTTTTCATCTGTCCGATCTTCATATCGGAAAACAATTACATTCTTATAATTTAAAGGAAGATCAGGAAGCAATTCTTTCACAGGTGGTAGAGGCGGCAAGGCGTTTGCATCCGGATGCAGTGGTTATTGCCGGTGATATCTATGACAAACAGGTGCCGTCAGCGGAAGCAGTTACAGTGTTTAACTGCTTCCTTACAGAGCTTTCGGATATTGCCCCTCCAATCTCTGTCCTAATAACCGCAGGAAACCATGATTCAGCGAGAAGACTTGACTATGCCAGTGAGATTCTTGACAGACATCATATTCATATTGCCGGTGTGCCGCCGATTGAGCAGGGAGAGTACTTAAAGAAGGTAACATTCCAGGATGCGTATGGCGAGGTGGATTTTTATCTCCTTCCTTTTGTGAAGCCGGGATATGTAAGGAACCTTCTGGATGATGAGATGGAGGGGAACTCTTATACGGAAGCAGTCCGTATGCTTTTGGAGCGGGAAGATATAGACGTTTCTAAGCGGAATGTGCTTGTCAGCCATCAGTTCTACACTTTCGGGGGAAATGAGCCGCAGAGAAGTGATTCTGAGGCAGTTGTGGTGGGAGGACTGGATAACGTAGATGCTGGTGTGCTGGAAAAATTCGATTATGCAGCGCTGGGACATATCCACCGTCCGCAGCAGATTGGAAATTCCAGATTTCGCTATTGCGGCACCTTGCTGAAATATTCTGTCTCGGAAAGTGAAGATAACAAACACCTCTTAATGGTGGAATTGGGTGAAAAAGGGACGGAGCCGGTATATACGGCAGTTCCTCTTTCGCCCATCCGGGATGTGAGACGGTTAGAAGGGAAATTTGAAAATATACTGGAAGAAGCAAAAAATAAGAAACTAAGAAATGACTATGTAAGCATTACAGTGACGGATGAAGTGGAACCCTATCAGTTCAGAGAACGTCTGGAGGAAACATATCCATTCCTTTTAGAAGTGAGGGTTGAGAATACACGAACACGGACGAAGATGGAAGAACAGGAGGAAGTTATGGATATTTCCGATCCGCTTCAGGTATTCGGCCGTTTTTTTGAAGAAATGCAGGGACGGCAGATGAGCCGGGAAGAAGAAGCTTTGTTGAAGGATGTTTTGGAGGAAATGGAGGGACAGCCATGAGACCGATAACCCTGACTATGTCTGCATTTGGTTCTTATGCCGGTAGAGAGCGGATAGATTTTGAGAAAGCAGGGAAGGGTGTTTTCCTGATAACCGGAGATACGGGCTCTGGTAAGACTACCATATTTGATGCTATTATGTATGCGCTTTATGATCAGACCAGTGGAGGCAGGCGGGATGGAAATATGATGCGCAGCCAATATGCCGATTTGCATACAGAAACATATGTAGAACTGGAATTTGAATATAAGGATCGTATTTACCGGATTGTCCGAAGCCCGGAATATGAAAGAGAAAGTAAGCGCAGAGGCAGAGATGGCAGTGTTAAAAAAGTGGTTGAAAAATCCAGGGTTGCGCTCTATCTGCCGGATGGTACGGAATTTATGGGAAAGAAACAGGAGACGAACCGGAAGATTGTGGAAATCATAGGATTGGACGCTTCGCAGTTTACGCAGACCGCAATGATTGCCCAGGGAGAATTCCTGCGGCTTTTGCTTGCAAAATCTGATGAACGTAAAGAAATTTTTTCCAGATTATTTGATACGCAGGTATTTTCCAGAATGCAAAGACAGCTTAAGGAGAGAGCGAAAAGCATGTATGGAGAGTTGGCGGACGGGCAGAAAGCGAAAGAAAGGGAACTTAGTCATCTGTTATATCCAAAGACCGTGGGATTTGCCGGTTCTGCGGTAAACTCGGAAGAGGAAGAAAATCCGGCTCAGGCAGTGGATCCGGAATACGAAAAGCGGATAGAAGAAGCGTCCGGCACAGAGGAAATTCTGGAAATCATAGAAGAAATGGAGCAGGAAATTCGGGCGGGGGAAAGCGCTTGTATAAAAACAGCCGGACTGATTCAGGAAAAGTCTGACCGGATAAATCGGAAACTGGCGCTTGCAAGAGAGAATAATCTTTTATTCGAGAAACTTGCGGATGCAAGGAAGCGGATAGAGGAATTAGCAGAGCAGCAGAGACTGTGCGAAGAGAAAGAAAAACGGCTGAGTCTTGGAGAACGTGCCGAGAAGGTACGGCGTAAAGAGCAGGCGGCTTTGGAGGTGGCGCAAAGCAGGCGCGCGCTTCAACGAGAATTAGAGGAACTTCAGAAATGGCTTGTACAGAAAGAGAAGGAGAAGGAAGAAAAAGAAAAGCTTTTGGCGAAGATATGTCTGGCAGTGGAGTATCAAAAAGAGAACGACAAGGTGAAGGAGAATCTTGCCGGGTTGAGAAGCCTGAAAGAGAATTTGATGGAGTATGTCAGAAAAGAAAAGCAGCAAAAACAGGCGTATACAGAGCTTCTGGAGTCAGACAGGCAGTACCGGGAGGCGGATGCGGAATACTTTCGGCTTAATGATGCTTTTTTGAAAGAACAGGCGGGAATTCTGGCATTGGAATTGGAAGAAGCGCGGCCCTGTCCGGTATGCGGTTCTCTGCGGCATCCTGCCCCGGCGCAGGTTTCCGGCGATGCACCGTCTCAGCAGGATGTGCGGGCAGCCAGGAAGGAACGAGATAAAAGAGAGAAGGAAAAAGATACGCTTCAGAATGCTTTTGTTTTAAAGCGGCAGGAATGTAAAGTGCAGGAAGAACGGCTGCAGGATGAAGGAAAGCGGATTTTGGGAGAAGCTTTTGATTTATCGGAAGAATCTCTCTTAGAGAATCTGAAAGGAAGAGTAGCTGTTCTGGAGAATGCAGGTAGCGAGTATTCCAGGCAGATGCAAGAGATTGAGGAAGAAGTGCGGCGCTGGGAGGAATTCCGGGCGTGTGCCGGACAAACCGATTGGGAAGAGGTCCGGCGTGAAGTGGAAGAAAGTCTGGCTGCCCTGCAGGCAGGTATTCATGTAAGAAAAGGAGAACAGAGAGCGAAAAAGAAGCAGAAAGACGAGATAGAAATTTATGCTGAGAAGGCACAAAAAGAATATGAAGAAGGATGGAAAGAAGCGGGCTTTCTTTCTGAAAAAACATATCATGCAGGGCTTTTAAAGGAAGAGGAACAAGAAGAATTAAAGCAGTGGTGCGAGAGGTTCAAAGAGCAGAAAATCCGTGAGACGGCAAGATGGCAGACCCTTGAAAAAGAAGCAGAGGGAAGAGAGCCGACCGCTACAGAAGAGATGGAGGCAGAAAAACGTCTGCTTTGGCATCAAAAGGAAGAGATAGAGCTTCAGCAGAAGCAATTGTACAGGCAGAGAGAAAACAATCGGAATGTACGGGAACGGCTGGAGCAGATTTACAGAGAGACAGAGACGCTGCAGGAACAATATGCTCTTTTGCAGAATCTAAATCAGACTGCTAATGGAAATCTGGCGGGAAGCGCCAAGATAGATTTTGAATCTTATGTCCAACGGCAGTATTTCCGTCAGGTAATCCAGCACGCGAACCGGCGATTGGCTGAAATGACGGGAAATCAGTTCCAGCTCCGCTGCCGTGCACTGGATGCGCTGGGCGGGAGAGGAAATGCAGGTCTTGATTTGGATGTATACAGTATGGTAACCGGAACGGTGAGAGATGTAAAGACGCTTTCGGGCGGCGAGTCTTTCATGGCGGCGCTTGCTATGGCACTGGGACTTGCAGATGTAATCCAGAGTATGTCAGGCGGAATCCGGTTGAACACCATGTTTGTGGACGAAGGATTCGGTTCTTTGGATGAATATGCAAGAGAACAGGCAATTCGTGTACTTGCACAGTTGGCGGGAAACGGGAGGATGATTGGCATCATATCTCATGTGGCGGAACTTGCGGAAAGCATTGACAGGCAGCTTGTCGTAACGAAGACTAAGAAAGGAAGCAAGGCACAATGGCGGATTTCATAAATGTTTGCTTATATGGAGAAAGGAAGGTATAATATAGATAGTTAATAGCAAAAATTTTTTCGCGGAGGAGAGTGATTTGTATGACGAAGAATACGATTATTACGATTGGAAGACAATTTGGAAGCGGCGGACATGAGATAGGGAATCGGCTGGCAGAACGGCTGGATATTCCTCTTTATGATTATAATTTGATTCGAATGGCGGCAAATGAGCTTGGAATCAGTGCGGAGACAGCGCAGAATGTTGACGAGACGATACTGGGAAGATTTTTGTCGGCTTATGTGGTAAATCTTGGTGATTATACTGCATTTATGAGCGGCCAGGAAATGGGTGAACCCTTAAGCGACCAAGTGTTCCGCTGCCAGACTGCAATTATTGAGAAGCTTGCACAGAGAAGCTCCTGCGTCATTGTGGGAAGATGTGCGGACTATATTGTTGGCGATTACAGCAATTGTATCAATGCGTTTATCTATGCGTACAAAGAAGACCGGATCCGGCGGATTATGAGAATTTATAAGTTGACGGAGAAACAGGCATGGGATAAGATAAAAAAGACGGACAAGGAGAGAAAGCTGTATTATGAAGCACATACGGGACGTGCCTGGGGCAGTATTGAGGCTCACCAGATGCTTTTTAATGCAAGTCTTCTTGGGGTAAACGGAGTTGTGGATACGTTGGAAGCAATTTACCGTAGTAAGAGATAGAATAGAAAAAGGAGATTAAAAAATGGGTGGCTTTTTTGGCGTTGCATCAAAGACGGACTGTACGTTAGAATTGTTTTATGGAGTAGATTATCATTCTCATCTTGGAACCAGAAGAGGTGGGATGGCGACACATGGAGAGGATGGATTTAACAGAGCAATCCATAACATACAGAACTCCCCCTTCCGGACCAAGTTTGAACGGGACGTAGAAGAGATGAAGGGGAATCTGGGAATTGGCTGTATTTCGGATTATGAGCCGCAGCCATTGCTGATTCAGTCTCATCTGGGCAGCTTTGCGATTACAACAGTCGGAAAGATTAATAACATGAAAGAACTTCTGGACATCGTATATAATAATGGAAATGCGCATTTTCAGGAAATGAGCAGCGGACAGATTAATGCGACGGAGCTTGTGGCTTCTTTGATTTGCAAGAAAGACAGCATTGTGGAAGGAATCCGGTATGTACAGGATATTATAGATGGCTCTATGACGATGCTTCTTATGACTGCAGAAGGACTGTATGCCGCAAGAGACCGTTATGGAAGGACTCCGCTGGTAATAGGAAGGAAAAAGGACGCTTTCTGTGCATCTTTTGAGAGTTTTGCCTATATTAATCTTGGCTACACGGATTATAAGGAGCTGGGAGCGGGAGAGGTTGTATTCATTACGCCGGAAGGGGTAGAGACGGTGAGTGCTCCCCGGGAAGAGATGAAAATCTGTTCCTTCCTGTGGGTATATTATGGTTATCCGACTTCTTCCTATGAGGGAGTCAATGTGGAAGAGATGCGTTATCGGTGCGGAAGTATGCTGGCGAAAAGAGACGGGGACAGCGTTCATCCGGATGTAGTTGCCGGTGTGCCGGATTCTGGCATTGCTCATGCGATTGGTTATGCAAATGAATCGGGAATCCCATATGCAAGACCGTTTATTAAATATACGCCTACCTGGCCCAGGTCTTTCATGCCGACAAACCAAAGCCAGAGGAATCTGATTGCCAGAATGAAACTGATTCCGGTACATGCATTGATTGAGGATAAGAAGCTTCTGTTGATAGATGATTCGATTGTCCGTGGGACGCAGCTCCGGGAGACGACAGAATTTCTATATCAGAGCGGTGCCAAAGAAGTACATGTCCGCCCGGCATGCCCTCCAATTTTATATGGATGTAAATATTTGAATTTTTCACGTTCTAAATCAGAGCTTGATCTGATTACCAGGAGGATTATTAAGGAGCGTGAAGGAGATGAGTGTCCACAGGAGGTGCTGGATGATTATGCAAATCCGTGCAGTTGTCGTTATGCAGAGATGATTGAGGCAATACGCAGGCAGCAGAATTTTACGACACTCAGGTACCACCGTTTGGATGACCTGCTGGCGTCAATTGGCATTGAGCCATGTAAAGTGTGTACGTATTGCTTTGACGGAAAAGAGTAAAATAAGGAAAATGAGAGAGAAAGAGGTGTCGTATGAGGTATAAGATACAGGGAGAGACCTTGCCGGTAGTGGTATGCTACCTGGAAGGCGGCGAAAGGATGATTACGGAAGGCGGCGGTATGGCATGGATGTCTCCGAATATGTTGATGGAGACAACGACGAACGGCGGACTTGGCAAGGCGTTCGGAAGAATGTTTGCCGGCGAGCGGATGTTCCAGAATATTTACACTGCTCAGGGCGGGAATGGGATGATTGCATTTGCGTCCAGTTTTCCGGGTTCCATCGAGGCGTTTGAAATCACCCCGGGAAGGGAAATGATTTTCCAGAAGAGTGCGTTTCTTGCCGGAGAAGCGGGAGTTCAGATATCTGTATTTTTCAATAAAAAATTCTCATCCGGATTATTTGGAGGAGAGGGATTTATCATGCAGAAAATAAGTGGGCAGGGAATCGTATTTGCTGAGTTTGATGGGCATGTGGTGCAGTATGAGCTTCAGCCCGGTCAGCAGATTGTGGTAGATACCGGCCATCTTGCAGCGATGGAGACAACCTGTACCATGGAAATTAAAAATGTTCCCGGTGTGAAAAATATGTTATTTGGCGGAGAAGGACTCTTTAATACGGTCATCAGCGGCCCTGGTAAGGTCTGGCTGCAGACCATGCCGATCAGCAATGTGGCGGGGGTTTTAAGACCCTATCTTCCCTCTGGTTCATAATCTGATTGCAATTTAAAAAAATTGTGATATAATTAACAAGTAACACTGTTAAAGTCACGACTACGAAAAACAGGTTTTGAAGGTAGTAGGAGGAGTTAGAATGGCTACGAAAAAAGTAAATAATGTAACAAAGAAGGTTGAAGCAGCTGTGAAGGAGACGGCGGCAGCAGTGAAAGCAGAGGCTGAAAAGAAGGCTGAAGAAGTGAAACAGGCTGTGTCATCTCTGGCTGTGGATGAGAAGGTTACGGAAGATAAAGTTGCAGAAGAGAAGAAGACGGTTGAGAAGAAACCCGTTGCCAAGAAAGAGCCGGTAAAGAGAGCCGCTGTAAAGAAGGAAATGAAAGTGAATGCTTTTGTGGAATTCTATGGCAAGCAGACGGAAGAGAAAGAGATTGTTGCAAGTGTGAAGAAAGCATGGACCAAATCAGGAAAGAAAGTAGGAGACATTAAGACGATGGATCTTTATATCAAGCCTGAAGAGAATGCGGTTTATTATGTGATTAACGGAACAAACGCAGGATCAGTCGTGCTGTATCAGGAACAATAACATATATAATTGAAAGACATAACAGCAGGAAGATTGCGCGAGAGCGCAATCTTTTTCGTTATTTGCCGCATGGCTGAATAGTTGCCAGAAAATATAAAAATAATTAAAAAACATATTGACAAATATGAAAAACGGTGGTAATATAATGACATAGATAATAAATAAAAGAAAACAAACAGAAAAAACAAGAAAAAGTAAGTTTGGAATTAGTTTATTATCAAAAATAGTTTAAGAAAGGAAGGTATAGACCGCCAAACAATTAAACTAGAAATCCTGATTAGATTTAAGGAAGTTGAGGAAGGTAAATATCCGAAGTCAGAGTAACGGAGACAGCAGAGAATGCAGTATCGTGAAGGTTATGACAGAAGGTGTAAAGCCAGAAGATGAAATTAAGGATAATCAGTACAAGAAAAATTACCGCCTGTAGGAAAACAGGAGAAAGAGGTAAGAAAGAATGATTGAATCATCAGAGTAAGGGTGGGTGTCAGTTGAATAAAATTGATGCCCATTCTTACTGTTCTTTTGCATTTATCAAACATTTCTGCTATAATGAATTAACAATATGTTTGAAGGGTACGAAAGGTGATGAATATGGAAGAAATTATGACAAGTATAAAACAGTTGTCTGATGGTGGGATTCCGCAGATTTCTGAGCAACAGTTGTTGATTGTACTGGCTGTTACGGCTGTAATCGGGTTAATCATATGTTTTTTTGGAGTGAAGATATACCGGCTGTTTGCGGTTGTGTCAGGAATTGTGTTTGGAGCGGTTGTTGGTGTCGTGGTTGTGCTTGCAGCAGAAGTCTCGGGAGCAGCCGTCGCCGGCGTGATACTTGCCTGCAGCATAGTGCTTGCTGTTTTGTTTGGTATTTTCTATAGGATAGGTTTGTTTTTCTGGGCGTTGGTAATCAGCATTTCTATTGGAGAGACATTTGTTCTTTCCGATTCGATAGTTATGCTCCTTATTTGTCTGGGAATTGGACTGGTGCTTGCGATTATTACTGCAATATTCTGGAAACCGATGGTTATTATTTTGTCCGCTGTGTGGGGAGGAATAACGGCTGGTGCTGCAATTGTCAGGATGACACCTTTTGAGGATAATCCGTGGATTATGATGGCAGTCTGTGCAGTGCTTGTGCTGCTCGGATTGGTGATACAGTTTATGATGAAATCCAGAGAAGTCAGTAAGAAAGAGCGCGTTTACTCAGAGAAATTCAAAAAAAATGCTTCTATGGAAACAGAAGTGGAGAAGGCAAGGCATTTATTAGAGGACGATGAAGAGATGGAAGAGGACAGTTCCGATGAAGACACGGATGACGATATAAAAATTTTAGAAGAATAATTTATAAGTCCGTATTTTGGGACAGAAAGTGAAAGATAATAGAACCAGGTTAGGGAGGAATCCCGGAACCGGGTTCTATTTTTTATTACTTTTTTTCAAAATGGAGGGACGGATAAATGAAGGGATATTTTACACAGGCAGGATATATGGGATACGTAGATGGCAGCTATATGTTATTTTCCAGTGAAGAAGATTACAGGGAATATCTGAGAGATTAAAGGGGGTTTTAAAATGCATAAAATAGGAAGAATTGCACTGATAATTGTTAGTTTTATATTGCTGTTGATTATTGGATTTTTATTTGGCTTTACTGATTTGGAAATTCCGGGAATTGTATGCATGCTCCTTTGCCTCCTCTGTATAGCAGTTATAGATAGTTGCTTTCGGCAGATGACAGATGTACAGCATGTTCTGGAAAGATGAGGTTATTGTAATTTAACCGTTTTGTGATATAATGTTTATATAGCAACGAACACAAAATCGGGGAGGAGGCTTGCCTGTGAAGCTGGATATGCATTGTCATGTAAAGGAAGGATCCATTGACAGCAAAGTAAGTCTGGATGAATATATTACAAAACTGAAAGAAGAAGGTTTTGACGGTATGCTTATTACAGATCATGATACGTATAACGGCTACCGTCATTGGAAAAATACGATGAAAGGTAAGGCACATGAGGATTTTGTTGTCCTGAAAGGGATTGAGTATGACACGGCAGATGCGGGGCATATTATCTGTATTATGCCGGAAGGGGTTCGGATGCGGCTTTTGGAGCTTCGGGGACTTCCGGTACAGATTTTGATTGATTTTGTGCACCGTCATGGCGGAATTTTGGGACCGGCACACCCATGTGGTGAGAAGTATTTAAGTTTTACGAATACGAAAAAATATTTTAAGTCACCGGAGATTATTAAGCGTTTTGATTTTATTGAGGCGTTTAATGCCTGTGAATCGGCAGAATCAAACGAAGGAGCCCGGAAGCTTACAAAAAAATACCAGAAGGTAGGCATTGGCGGAAGTGATTCCCACAGACCGGATTGTATTGGCAAGGGATATACGATTCTGCCGGAATATGTGACTTGTGAGACGGAACTTATTTCCGTAATCAGGAATAAGACGGGAATTGAAGCGGGTGGTACAATTTATGGTAAGACGGCGAAGGACAAGATGGGAAAGATGAATAAAATATTGACCTACTCTTTCTGGTTTTACAACAAGGGCGGGGAATTATTGAAGCGCCACAGCCGTAAGATTAAAGGACAGTCGGAGAACCCGATGGATCCCATTGATCCGATTGAGATACCGTATCTAGAAGAGATCCAGCAAAGATAGAAGGAAGCTATGAGAGATTATAAGATAGTATTGCATAAGCAAAGAGAGTACTGGAGCGGAGGAGAGAGCCGGGATATAGAATTCCGAACAAAGCAGCTTGTCCGCATGTACAGATGGATATGTAAGAACGAAGATTTGATTATGGATGGGCTTAGAAAGGATCTGCATAAATCTTCTTTTGAGTCTTATGCAACGGAGATTGGAATCGTAAAAGAAGAAATCAGGTATATTGTAAAGCATCTTCGGAAGTGGGCCAAGCCGCGGAAGGTTCCGGCACCAATTACGCAATTTCCGTCAAGAGCATATGTTTATAAAGAACCTTATGGGGTTGTATTAATCATGTCGCCCTGGAATTATCCGTTCCAGCTGACGGTAGTACCGCTGGTGGGAGCAATCTGTGCAGGAAATTGTGCGGTTATAAAGCCATCTGCCTATTCGCCCCACACGTCGGGAGTGATAGCGAAGATGGTGAAGGAGCTTTTCCCGGAAAAATATGTGGCGGTGATAGAAGGTGGAAGAGCGGAAAATGAAGCTCTCCTGAATGAGCGTTTTGATTATATTTTTTTTACGGGAAGTGTAAATGTTGGAAAGTATGTGATGGAGAAGGCTTCCCGGAATCTGACTCCTGTTACACTGGAACTTGGCGGCAAGAGTCCGTGCATTGTGGATGAGACGGCGGACATCAGGCTTGCGGCAAAGAGGATTGTGTGGGGAAAGTTTTTAAATTGCGGGCAGACTTGTGTGGCACCGGACTATATCCTTGTGCAGAAGACTGTGAAAGAGAAGCTGCTCAGACAGATTGAAAAATATATAAAAAAGATGTATGGAAAAGAACCGTGCGAGAATCCGGAATATCCCAGAATAGTGAATGCAAAGCATTATGAAAGAATTCTGGGGCTTATGGATGGCGCACATGTTGTATGCGGAGGAGGAAGCCGGAGAGGCTCCTTGCAGATTGAACCTACGGTGCTGGATGAAGTTACATGGGACAGCCCGGTGATGCAGGAAGAGATTTTCGGGCCGATATTGCCTGTGCTTACATTTTATAGTCTAAAAGAGGCAGCGGCCATGGTGAATGCAAGACCCAGACCGTTGGCGTTATATCTTTTTACCGGAGATAAGAAGAGGGAAGACTATATTCTGGAAAATATATCTTACGGGGGCGGCTGCATCAATGATACGGTCGTGCATCTGGCTACGTCACATATGCCGTTTGGCGGCGTCGGCAGCAGCGGGATGGGCGGCTACCATGGAAAAGCAAGTTTTGATACATTTACGCATGAAAAGAGCATTTTGAAGAAATCAAGGTTCATTGACGTACCGATACGATATGCACCGTTTGGAGATAAACTGGATATTATTAAGAAACTGATGAAATAACAAAGAAGGATTCCGTGCTGCTATTGGAATCCTTCTTTGTTTTACAAAATTATTCCTGCTATATGGTACACAAGAAAACTCATGATCCATGCAACTGCCAGTTGGAACAGGACAAAGGAAGCGGTGATTTTTTTGCTTCCGGTTTCCCTGTGGATGGTGGCAATTGTTGCCGTGCAGGGGATGTACAGCAGACAGAACACCATCAGGGCATAAGCATTGGCGGCGCCGAAGCCCATAGAACCGAGAAGCACGGCGAGGCTGTTCATCCCATGTGCACCGGTAATATTCTGTACGCCAAATAATACGCTGCAGCTGGAAACGACCACTTCTTTGGCGGCAATACCGGCAATGAGGGCAACTACAATCTGCCAGTAACCAAGGCCGATAGGTTTGAAAAATGGTACAATTGCTTTGCCTATGTAGGAACCGAAGCTTGCGGTAATATCTGTTACATAACCTGACGGACCGAAGTTCAGGAGCAGCCACATAATCACAGAAGCGAGGAAAATAACCGTACCTGCTTTGCTTAAATAATCTTTTACCTTCTCCCATACGTAGATGGCGATGGTGTGCGCATTTGGTGATTTATACTCCGGCAATTCAATTAGTAAAGCGTGCTCGGCTTTGCTCCCATCAATTTTTGAAATGAAGAATGCTGTTCCGATGGCGACAATAATTCCCAGCAGATACATGGAATAGCATACAAGCATAGCATGTTTTTCAAAAAACAAGGAGGAAAAGAGTACATATATCGGGAGTCTTGCGCTGCAGGACATAAATGGTGTAATTAATATGGTCTTCAGCCTGTCTTTGCGGTTTTCCAGGGCGCGGGACGCCATTATGGCGGGAACGGAGCAGCCAAATCCCAGCAGCAGCGGAATAAAAGCGCGCCCGGACAGTCCGAGCCGGCTCATAATATCATCCATAACAAAGGCGACTCTTGCCATGTAGCCGCTGTCTTCCAGGAAGGCCAGCGCCAGGAACAGGATGAAAATATTCGGAAGAAAAGTAAGAATTCCGCCAACGCCGGAGATAATTCCGTCCACCACCAACGAGATTAACATTTCATTGGTATGGATAGCGATGAGTCCATTCTGCACCAGTGCGGAAAATTGTTCCAGTCCTATCTCGAAATATCCCTTTAAAAAGTCGCCGACGGTAAAGGTCAGGAAGAAGACCAGTGCCATAATGCCCAGAAAGATAGGAAGTCCCAGCCACCTGTTGGTCAGATAGCGGTCAATCTTGTCGGTGCTGGCTTCTTTCCTGGATTTATTCACCAGTGTCTCGCTGATGATTTCTTCGATAAAGTTATATTTCTGGTTTATAATGTCTTTTTCATAGCTTCGGTCAATGACATTCTCAAGTTCCAGCGGACAGGCGTCAGTAACAGCTTTGTCTCGCTCCAGCAGCTTGATAGCATGCCATCTTTTGTTGGGAAGTTCCGGATATTTTTGCTGCAGGGCATCTATGATAATATCAATTTTATCTTCGATGTAGTCTTCGTACACCATGGCATATTCGTCGTGATGGTTATGCCGGTGGGAAGAATGCATTCCGGGATGGTGATGGATGAATGGGCCTTGTGCCGTATAATCCTTGTGGTGCGCAACTGCGTGGATGAGGATGGAAAGCCCGGTCTTCTTCCTGGCAGAAACGGGGATGGCAGGGACGCCCAGCATTTCCGGCAGACGGTGAAGATCAATTTCCATGCCCCGGTCTTCTACGATGTCCATCATATTCAATGCCAGTACGACAGGTTTGCCCAGTTCGATTAACTGCAGTGTGAGATAGAGGTTGCGCTCCAGGCTGGATGCGTCAATGACATCTACAATCACGTCTACTTCATCGCTCATGATACATTCCCGGGATACCGTTTCTTCCATTGTATAGGAAGTGAGGCTGTAAATTCCCGGAAGATCAATCAGTTTAAAGGTCTGTCCTTCGTAAGTTGCTTTTCCCTCTTTCTTTTCAACCGTAACGCCGGGCCAGTTGGCGACTTTCAGGTTTGCACCGGTAAATGCATTGAACAGAGTGGTTTTCCCGCAGTTGGGATTTCCGATAAAACCTACGTTAATGATATCACTCATGAGAAACCGCCTCCGTTACTTCAATATTGTCGGCAATCCTTTTTCCGATTGCGAACCGTGTACCGCGGAATTTTACGGTGAGGGATCCTTTTTTATCGTTGTTCATGATGGTAATTGCGGTTCCCTCGGTCAGTCCCAGCGCTTCGAGACGGCGTTCTAACTGTAGTTCAATATGGATAGAATCTACAATATATGTGTGATGGTTCTTTCCTTTCTTTAGTATCATAATGGAAGACTCCTTTGCTGTTATTGATAATTATTATCTATTATTCGAGTATTATAACACTGATTGACGAGCGTGACAACGTGAAGTATAATACAACTATTGGCGCTTGCGATTAACATTCGAGGGAAGAGAGGAATTAGAAGGAGTGGACATTTATTATTTAATACTTTATTTTTTTACGTATGGTTTTTTGGGATGGTGCGCGGAAGTTGCCTATGCGGCGGTAAAAGAAAAGAGATTTGTAAACAGAGGGTTTTTGAATGGACCGATTTGCCCGGTCTATGGTGTGGGAGTGAGCGCAGTGCTTCTTTTGCTGGAGCCTTTTGAAAATAATCTGGTGATTTTATATGTTGCTTCCGTTATTATCGTAACATTGATAGAGGGGCTGACAGGATTTGCTTTGGATAAGATTTTCCACCATAAGTGGTGGGATTATTCCGGGCAGCCTTTCAATATAGGCGGTTACGTCTGCCCGATTTTTTCATTGGTGTGGGGTGTTGCCTGCATTTTTATCGTGAAAGTATTTCAGCCGCTTGTTTATCGTGTGGCAGAAGCGCTTCCTCATGCTTTGGGAGTTGCTTTGATCGTGGTTCTTAGTATTGTGACTTTTGCCGATCTGTATGTAACGGCATCAGGAATTCTGAAGTTCAACAAACGCTTGGAAATGATGGAGCGGATAGCGTCAGAGCTTCGGGATATTTCGGATAAGATGGGAAGCAATATTTACGAAAACGTGATGGATACTATGGAGAAGCAGGAAGAAGTCGGCAAGAAACTGGATGAGGTGACGGATGACATCAAAGGGAAATTGGAAGAGTTTGGCGGAGAGCAGAAGGAGCGTGCGGCGCAGCAGAAGGAACGGGCTGTTCAGCTCAGGGAATACTATGTGCAGCTTAAGGAGCGCTACGCACAGCTTGCAAAATCCAGTACAAAAGTCAGTGAACGTCTGGTAAAGGCGTTCCCGAAGATGGAATCCAGAAATCATAAGGATATTCTGGAAGAATTAAAGAAAGGTCTGGAAGAAAAAAGGAAAAAGGGAAAATAAATTGCAGAATAAATGCAGGTTATGATAGAATAGCAGTTAATATGAGGAAAGAAGGAGGCATGTATCATGGGCATGACAATGACACAGAAGATTCTGGCGGCACATGCGGGACTTGACAGTGTGGAGGCCGGACAGCTGATTATGGCGAAGCTGGATGTGGTGATGGCGAATGACATTACAGGACCGATGGCCCTGCCTGTATTAAAACAGATGGCTGATAATGTATTTGATAAGGATAAGGTGGTGTTTGTGCCGGATCATTTTACGCCGAATAAAGATATTAAGTCGGCGGAGAACTCTAAGGCAATCCGTGAGTTCGCGAAGGCACAGGGACTGAAGTGGTATTTTGAACAGGGAAAATCCGGCGTGGAACACGCAATTTTGCCGGAGGCCGGAGTTGTTACTGCGGGAGAATGTATTATCGGAGCGGACTCCCATACCTGTACATATGGTGCTCTGGGAGCATTTTCAACGGGAGTGGGAACAACCGATATTGCTACCGGGATGGCAACGGGTGAACTGTGGTTCAAGGTGCCGGGTGCGATGAAGTTTGTGCTGAAGGGGAAACCGTCCAGATATGTCAGCGGTAAGGATATTATTATCCATATCATTGGCAGAATCGGAGTGGATGGCGCTCTTTATAAATCAATGGAATTTGTGGGAGACGGTATTCAGAACCTGACGATGGATGACCGCTTTACCATGGCGAATATGGCAATTGAGGCGGGAGCTAAGAATGGAATTTTCCCGGTGGATGAACTGACAGAAGAATATCTGAAGGAGCATGGTGAAAAAGAGTATAAAATCTATACGGCGGATGAAGATGCGGAGTATGAAGAGGTTATCGAGATTGACCTTGCCGAAGTACGCCCGACGGTAGCTTTCCCGCATCTTCCCGGTAATGCGAAGACGATTGATGAGATTGAGGTTATGGAGCCGATTAAGATTGATCAGGTAGTGATTGGATCTTGTACCAATGGAAGAATTTCTGACCTGAGAAGAGCCGCGGCTGTGCTGAAAGGGCATACGGTACATCCGGACGTGCGTGTAATGGTGGTTCCGGCTACGCAGCAGATATACAAGCAGTGTATCAAAGAAGGACTGGTGGATATTTTTATTGATGCGGGATGTGCGTTTAACACGCCGAGCTGCGGACCATGTATGGGCGGCCACATGGGTGTTATGGCTGCAGGTGAGAAATGCGTGTCCACAACGAACCGTAACTTCGTAGGACGAATGGGACATGTGGATTCCCTGATCTATCTTGCCTCTCCTGAAGTGGCGGCGGCAAGTGCAATCGCAGGATATATTGCGAACCCGGAGAAAGTAGGTGACAGATAATGAAAGCGCTTGGAAAAGTTTTTAAATATGGAGACAATGTAGATACGGATGTTATTATTCCGGCAAGATACCTGAATTCTTTTGACCCGCAGGAACTGGCAAGTCATGCGATGGTGGATATTGACCCGGAATTTGTGAAGAAGGTTCAGCCGGGAGATTTGATTGTGGCGAATAAGAACTTCGGGTGTGGTTCATCCAGGGAGCATGCGCCCCTTTGCCTGAAGACGGCGGGAGTAAGCTGCGTGATTGCAGAGACATTTGCAAGGATTTTTTATCGGAATGCAATTAACATCGGACTTCCGATTATTGAATGTCCGGAAGCGGCAAGAGGAATCGAGGCGGGAGACGAAGTAGAAGTGGATTTCGACAGCGGAATGATTTATAACAAAACAAAGGGAACCCAGTTTAAAGGCCAGGCGTTCCCGGAATTTATGCAGAAGATTATTGCAGCGGGCGGTCTGGTGAACTATACAAATAGTAAAAAATAAAGATAAAAGGTGTGTCAGGAAAGATGGGGAATGAGAGGAAGAAGGGAAGAGCCATAGCGTTGCTCCCGATAGGTGTATTTTTAATTATTTTTCTGGGTTCAGGAATTGTTACGGGAGATTTCTATGCGATGCCGGCGATTGTGGCGTTTCTGATTGCCCTGTGTGTAGCGTTTCTTCAGAACAGATCTGTGTCTTTTGAGGAGAAGATTTCTATTATTGCGAAGGGCGTGGGGGACGAGAATATTATCACCATGAGTCTGATCTTCCTGTGTGCCGGAGGTTTCTCCGGTGCAGTGACGGCGGCAGGCGGAGTGGAGAGTACGGTAAACCTGGGACTGTCCATTCTGCCGTCTCATGTGGCTGTGGTGGGGCTTTTTGTGATTGGATGCTTTATTTCCGTATCTATGGGAACTTCCATGGGAACCATTGCAGCGCTGGCACCGATTGCGGTGGGGATCAGTGAGAAGACGGGATTTGCACTGCCAATTTGTATCGGAGCGGTGGTATGCGGCGCCATGTTCGGCGATAACTTGTCTATGATTTCAGATACCACCATTGCGGCTGTAAAGACCCAGGGATGTGAGATGAAGGATAAGTTCAGGGAGAACTTTTTTATCGTGCTTCCGGCGGCTGTGATTACAGTTTTGATTTTCTTCTTTATTACAAGGAATGGCGGCAATTATACAGAGGCGTCGGAGCTGACATGGAATTTCTGGAAAGTGCTCCCCTATCTCCTTGTTTTGATCGGAGCGCTGGTTGGAATTAATGTATTTGTGGTTTTGATTGGAGGAACCATTCTCTCGCTGATTGTTGGCGTGGCAACCGGAAGCATAGCGCTGAATCAGATGTTTTTGGCGGTCGGCGGCGGAGAAATCAACGGGACAAGTGTTGGCGGTGTTACGGGAATGTATGACATCACTGTAATTTCTATTATTGTGGCTTGTATTGTATCTTTGGTAAAAGAGTATGGAGGAATTCAGTTTGTACTGGATCTGATCCGCAGGAAGATTAACAGCCAGCGGGGAGCTGAACTGGGAATTGCAGGCCTGTCGCTTCTGGTAGATGCATGTACGGCTAATAATACGGTGGCGATTGTAATGGCAGGACCTATCGCAAAGGAAATCAGTGATGAATATAAGGTTGATCCGAAGCGAACAGCGTCGCTTCTGGATATTTTTACATCTGTAGGGCAGGGGATGATACCCTATGGTGCACAGCTTCTTTCGGCGGCCAGTCTTACGGGACTTACGCCATTTAACATACTTCCTTATCTGTTTTATCCGGTTTTGATGGCAATCAGCGCCGTTTTATTCATTTTGTTCCGCAGGAGAAAGTAGATGCCATTGAATATGAAGGAAGTTTGTGGTATAATTCCAGACTATAATCAGGAATAGAAAGGTGAAGAAGATGAATCTGCAGTATAAAAGTACAAGAAATGATAATGTAACGGTAACAGCGTCTGAAGCTATATTAAAAGGGCTTGCGGATGACGGAGGATTATTTGTGCCGGTGAGCCTGCCAAAGCTTTCCGTATCTCTGGAGGAACTGAAAGATATGAACTATCAGGAGACTGCCTATGCGGTTATGAAGGAGCTTTTTACGGATTTTACGGAAGAAGAATTAAAAGAGTGTATAGAAAAGGCGTATGACAGTAAGTTCGATACCGAAGAGATCGCTCCCCTTGTGAAGGTAGATAACACCTATTATCTGGAATTGTTCCACGGAGCGACGATTGCATTTAAGGATATGGCGTTGTCCATTCTGCCCCATCTTCTTACCACTTCTGCAAAGAAGAACCATGCAGAGAACGAGATTGTGATTCTTACTGCTACATCCGGCGATACGGGCAAAGCTGCCCTGGCAGGCTTTGCTGATGTAGAAGGGACCAGAATTATTGTATTCTATCCCAAGGATGGCGTCAGCAGAGTGCAGGAACTGCAGATGGTGACGCAGAAAGGAAAGAATGTAGATGTGGTTGCCATTCACGGGAACTTTGACAATGCGCAGAGCGGCGTGAAAGCAATGTTTGAGAATAAAGAGCTGGCGAAAGAGCTGGCGGAACATGGATATCAGTTCTCTTCTGCCAATTCTATTAATATCGGGCGTCTGGTTCCGCAGGTGGCATACTATGTATACGCTTATGCGAAACTTCTGAAGAACGGCGAGATTGAGAATGGCGAGAAGATGAATGTAGTAGTTCCGACCGGCAACTTTGGGAATATTCTGGCTGCATATTATGCGAAGCATATGGGAGTGCCGATTCAGAAATTAATCTGTGCGTCGAATGAAAATAAAGTGCTTTTTGATTTCTTTGAGACAGGAACTTATGATAAGAACCGCGAATTTGTGCTTACTACTTCCCCATCTATGGATATTCTGATATCCAGTAATCTGGAGCGTTTGATTTATCTTATTTCCGGCTGCGACGCCGGGAAGACGGCAGAGCTGATGCAGGCGCTGAAGACGGATGGAACATATGAGATTACAGAAGATATGAGAGAAAGACTTGCGGATTTTGCGGCGGGTTATGCGACAGAAGCGCAGACAGCACAGGCAATCCATGATACGTACCATAAGACAGGGTATGTAATGGATACCCATACGGCGGTGGCATCCTATGTCTGTGAGGAATACCGCAGAACGAGCGGCGATGAGACAAAGTGTGTGATTGCATCTACGGCAAGTCCGTACAAGTTCGTAAAGAGTGTTATGACGGCTGTTGATGAGAAATATGCGGATGCAGGTGAATTTGATCTGCTGCCTGAACTGCAGCGTGTGTCCGGGACAGAGATGCCGAATGCAGTGAGAGAAATCCTTCACGCAGAAGTTCTGCATACTTTGGAATGCGATGTGGATAAAATGGAAGAAACGGTAAAAGGTATTCTGAAGATAAAATAAGGGAGGATGTCTATGGAAACGGGAAGTTTATTTGCCTTTATAGGGATTGGAGCAGGGGTTTATTGCCTTTCTTCTTTTATTATGATGGTGACGAAGCATAAGATTGACAGTACCATTATTATGCCGAAGGGGGCAGAGTATAAGCAATGCAAAGACATTGACGGATATGTGAAGGAGATGTCGATGCCGCTTCTTCTTTTGACGATTGTTCTTTTACTCTCCGGTGTGTGTGAGGTGATAAATGCTTATTATATGCCGCTTGGAATTCTTATTTTTATTATGAATCTGATTGTGATTGTGACGCTCCTTCTGTACGCATATGTGGCCAGGAAGATTAATCGGAAGCACTATGGGATTTGAGGAGCGCTGTAATGAATGAAAGGAAAGCAGCCGTGGAGATGGGCGCAGAAGAGGCAAAAGCGCTTTGGGAGCAGGCGGTGAAGGCAAGAGAACAGTCCTATAGCCCTTATTCCGGATATCAGGTGGGAGCTGCGCTATTATGTGACGACGGTCAGGTCTTTGGCGGATGTAATATAGAAAACAGCGCTTTTGGACCGACCAACTGTGCAGAACGTACCGCTTTTTTTACGGCCGTGGCGGCAGGATGCAGGAATTTTGCGGCGATTGCTATTGCCGGAGGCAGGAAGAGATTAGAGAAGTGTTATCCCTGCGGCGTGTGCCGTCAAGTGATGGCGGAATTTTGTGACCCGGAACGGTTCTTAATTATATGTGGAGAAGACAGGGAGTGCCTGGAAATATTTCGTTTAAGTGAATTACTGCCGAAAGGTTTCAAAATGCAGGATTAGGTTTTTAATCCTGCATTTTTATGTGCCGGGAAGCTGGTTAAAAAATTGTTAAAGTATTGACTTTTGACAGGAAAAATGAGATAATAAACCAAATTCGGATTTTAAGGAGGAATAAGCATGTCAACAAAAGCGAATTATCCAATCAGCGAAATTGGAAAAGGCAAACCAGGATTTTCAAAAACTCGTTCCATTATTGAAGCGGCGTTTTATGGAAACAATGTTGTTAAGGTAGAAACTTTAAAAGAGGCATATAACCTGGCAAAGAATTCTCCGGGTACGATTGTAACAGATATGCCTGTATATAGAGGAGAAGAATTTGGACTGGATGCTGATGCGAAGGTTCTGTTATTTAATGACGGTGCTATCACAGGACGTTATGCTACGGCACGCCGTATTGCAGGAGAGCCGGGAGTAGACTGCGACGCTCTTGACAAGGTTGCGATGGATGCTGTTTATAAGTCACGCTGGAAAAAGATGTACCACGCAACAGTATTTGCAGGACTTGATCCGGAATTTATGGTTAAGTGCCATCTGTTAATTCCGGAAGGTGAAGAAAATATTATGTATAACTGGATGCTGAATTTCCAGTATATGTCTGATGAATATGTAAAGATGTATAAGGAATCTCAGCCGGTTGGAGATGGAAAAGAGGCAGATATCTATATCTTCTCTGATCCGCAGTGGATTCCGGAAGAAGCTCCGGGAGTAAGCTTTGACTGCTTAAGTGATCCGGCAAAGAAGACTCTTTGCTATTTCAATACAGAAACGAACTGTGCATGCATCCTTGGTATGAGATACTTCGGAGAGCACAAAAAGGGAACTCTTACTATGGTATGGGCAATTGCTAACCGTAACGGATATGCTTCCTGCCATGGCGGACAGAAAGAGTACTTACTGCCAGACGGAACAAAATATGTTGCATCTGTATACGGACTTTCCGGTTCCGGTAAATCTACTCTTACACATGCAAAACATGGCGGAAAATATGAGATTAAAGTGCTTCATGACGATGCATTTATCATTAATACGGATACTTGTGCATCTATTGCAATTGAGCCTACTTATTTCGATAAGACGGCTGATTATCCGACAGGATGCCCGGACAATCAGTATCTGCTGACAGCTCAGAACTGCTCTGCTACACTGGATGAGGACGGCAAGGTTCAGTTAGTAACAGAGGATATCAGAAATGGTAACGGACGTGCTATCAAGTCTAAATTATGGTCTCCGAACCGTGTAGATAAGATTGACGCTCCTGTAAATGCTATCTTCTGGATTATGAAAGATCCTACCATTCCGCCGGTAGTTAAACTGAAAGGAGCTGCACTTGCATCTGTTATGGGAGCGACACTTGCTACCAAGCGTTCTTCCGCAGAGAGACTTGCTCCTGGTGTAGACCCGAACAAACTGGTTGTTGTTCCTTATGCAAATCCATTCAGAACCTATCCTCTGGCAAATGACTATGAGAAGTTCAAAAAGCTGGTTGAAGAGAAGAATGTAGACTGCTATATCGTTAATACAGGTGATTTCATGGGCAAGAAGGTTCAGCCAAAGGATACGCTTGGCGTTCTGGAAGCAATTGTTGAGAAGAGAGCAGATTTCCATCAGTGGGGACCGTTCTCTGATATCGAGATCATGGATTGGGAAGGATTTGTTCCGGATATGAACGATGCAGAATATACTTCTCAGTTAAAGGCTCGTATGCAGGATCGTGTAAATGAAGTAGAAGCATTCGCTGTAGAAAAAGGCGGATATGACAAACTTCCGGACGAGGCTGTAGAAGCGCTGAAGAAGCTGGTTGCAGAATTAGATTAGTTTTATATAAAATTCTGGAGAAATGTGCCATTCTTAAGAATGGCACATTTTTGTTGAAAAACGTGGCATAATAGGGTATAATAAGTTTTAGAAAACCTGAGATGTACGACAACTCCTGTAATTTTGAACCTACAAAACTTTAAACGGGACTCCTATATCTCTGTAATATGTCAGGCCTCCGAGTTACGCAGGGGAAGACAGAAAAGCAGATGCGGACACCCACCTGGCTACGGCTAGGAGTCAAAATACAGGAACCGGCATTTTCGGGTATCAACAAAAGATAAAGGGCAGCCTGAGATGGCTGCCTTTGTTTTACCTATATGCAGGAGGGCTTATGATTGCATTTTATTTATCGCCAGTATACATTCTGGTAAATATCTATATTATCCGGTGGATGATAAGATGGATGGGAACATGCAGCCATCTTTTTCAAAAAATATGGACACAGGTATCGGTGGTGGTTCTGTATACATTTTTTGCCAGTGCGATACTGGTGGGATTTTTACTGCCGGAAGGGAAAGCGCGGCGTATTATGAAATTAATCGGCAACTATTGGCTCGGCGTCATGCTGTACGTGGTTTTAACGGTAGTGGTTGTGGATTTGGGAAGGATTCTTTTGCGCCATTGCAAATGGGTGAATCAGGGAATTCTGCGTGCTGAGAGGACATTTGTTGTTACCGGGGCAATTTGTATTGTGATTATTATGGCAGTCAGTATCTGGGGTGTGGTTCATGCAGGGAGGATACATACGACAAAATATGAAGTAACGGTAGATAAGGATGCAGGTAAGGTAGAAAATTTACATATCGTTTTGGCGGCGGATCTGCATCTGGGCTATAACGTGGGATGCTATCAGATGAAGAAGATGGTAGATAAGATCAATAGACAGGAACCGGATTTGGTGGTGATTGCCGGAGATATTTTTGATAATGAATATGAGGCTCTCGACAATCCGGACAGACTGGCGTCTATTTTAAGAGGAATTAAAAGTAAATACGGGGTGTACGCCTGCTACGGCAATCATGACATACAGGAAAAAATACTGGCAGGATTCACATTTGGAAATAAGAATGAGAAAAAAGTCAGCGACGTAAGAATGGATGAATTTCTGGAAGATGCCAATATCCGGCTTTTACAGGATGAATATGTGTTGATTGATGACAGCTTTTATTTATATGGACGTCCGGATGCCAAAAAGCCGGGAAGAGGGATTGACATAAGGAAGACTCCGAAGGAGATTATGGAAAAGCTGGACAGCAGAAAGCCGGTAATTGTGCTGGATCACGAGCCAAGCGAATTGAAAGAATTGTCTGAAGCGGGAGTGGATATAGATCTGTGCGGACATACTCATGATGGACAGATGTTCCCGGGAAATCTGGTGACGAAGCTGTTCTGGGAGAATTCCTGCGGTTATCTGAAGAAGGGGGAGATGCACAATATTGTGACGTCAGGGATAGGATTGTTCGGACCGAATATGAGAGTGGGAACGAAGGCGGAAATTTGCTCCGTCAAGGTTCATTTCGGTTCTATTTAACAGAACAATACATAGATTAGAGACAAAGACGGACAAGAGGTGTTTGGGTGAAAAACGGGGAAGTATATGGAAGTTATCTTGTGACGATTCTTGTTGTTGCTATTTTGAGTGTGGGGCTGATGCATATGCTCCAAGGAGGAGAAGAAAGCCGGGATTCTATTGTGGGAAATGAAAAGACGGACAGCGGCAGAACGGATGGAAGTTCCGGGGAGAATGGGAATCCGGACGGGACAGCCGGGGGAAATGCAGGGACACAGACATCTGTAAATCCTACGGTCAGAGTGGTCTTGATGTCTACCGGATATCAGGAGATTGTGCATCCGGAAGTACGGATAGCTGCATCGTCCGGGCTTCATATTACATACGGCGGACAGACGGAAGAGTGGCAGGCCGGGGAGGTGCTGACAGTCCGGCCGGATGACGCCAGGTTTGCCGCCGGAAATATCCGGGTTACAGCAGCAGGGCAGGGCGATGAGATTCAGGTGTACCAGATAGAGCGGGGGTACGGAAATCCCTGTTATGCAGGGACGTTGGAGCTTCGGACAACGGCAGAAGGTATTGTGATGATTAATGAGCTTCCTCTGGAAGATTATCTTTGCAAGGTGGTTCCCAGCGAGATGCCGGCTTCTTATGAGATGGAGGCACTGAAGGCGCAGGCAGTTTGTGCCAGAAGTTATGCATACCGTCAGGCAGCTTCTTATGGTTATCCGGAGTATGAGGCCCATATGAATGACAGTACGGATTATCAGGTCTACAATAACAGCCAGCCTCAGGATACCGCAGCAGCGGCGGTCAGGGAGACGGCAGGACAGGTATTGCTGTATCAGGGACAGATTGCAGTTACTTATTACTATTCTACTTCCTGTGGAAGGACAACCGATATGGAAGCGTGGGGAGATGCGGTAAATGAAAGTAATGCCTACCTGCAGAGCGTGGCAGTCTGCGGAGATGAGGGGGACTATGAAAAAGAGCTGCCGTGGTATCACTGGACGGCGCAGGTTCCGGTAACTACACTGTCCAACCTCGTGGGTCTGAACACAGGGGTGGATGTAGGAACCCTTACTTCTGTAGAAGTAACCCGGCGGGGAGCCGGAGATGTGGCGCTTCAGATTGTGGCATCCGGGGATAAGGGAAGTGTAACGGTAGATACAGAAAATAAAATCCGCAGAGCGCTTGGCGGCAGCGGATATACGATTGTAAAAAACGATGGGACGGCAGTGGGCAGTACAGAACTTCTTCCCAGCGCCTTTTTTACAATTGAGAAGAGCGGGGAGATGTTTGTAATAGAAGGGGGCGGATACGGACACGGGATCGGTATGAGCCAGAACGGAGCCAATGAGATGGCAAAACAAGGGAAAGGATATCAGGAGATATTGGGGCTGTTCTATCCGGGGACGGAGCTTTCGGCTTATTGAAAATATTATTATGCAGGGTTATAATATGAATATAGCATTACTCATGAAAAAGAAGGGAGGAGAAAAGATGCAGGAGATTTATAAAAAAATATGGAAAGGCTTCGGCTTCGTTTTATTTGCGGCGCTTTTGCTGTTTCCGGCTGCGTCTGTAAGGGCGGAGAGCGAAAAGCTGTGCAATGAAGAGGAAGCGAAAGTACCTGAGGGATATGTGATTTCGGAAGAAGAAACAGGGGAAGAAATTACGTGTATGGAGGTAGAAGGAACGTGCGGTGATAGTGCGTCATGGATACTGGATAATGGAGTACTTACGATCTCTGGTTCAGGTGACATGTCAGATTATAGCACGAGTAATGATCCCGGATGGTACAGCGACAGGTTGTCTGTCAAATCAATTGTGATCGAAGACGGGATTACGTCTATTGGCAAAATGGCATTTTATAATTGTACCAATCTTACGGATATTAGGATTGCGGATTCGGTTTCCGCGTTGGGAGAAGCAGCTTTTTATGGCTGCAGTTCACTGGAAAATATTACACTTCCTGTAAAAATTACAGCGCTTCCGTCGGGGCTTTTTGCAGAATGCGGGAATTTACGTGCAATAACGGCAGAAGGAGTAACGAAGATTGCAAATTATGCATTTCAGAATACTGCTTTAACAGAATTTACCATAGGAAGCGAAGTGACCTCTATTGGTGGCTATGCGTTTTTTGCTACAAAAATAGCGGCTTTTCAGGTAGAAGAAGGAAATGAAATATTTTCAGCAGAGGAAGGCGTGCTCTTTTCGGATCAGGGGAAAACCCTGTTTGCCTATCCGGCGGGAGCATCCCGGACGGCATATATTGTTCCGGAGAAAGTAACAAAAATCGCAACGATGGCATTTGCTAGAAATCAATCCCTGCAGTCTGTTTCATTGGGGGATACGGTGACAGAACTGGGAGAATCTGCATTTCAGGAGTGTTATAGTCTGCGTTCTGTTGTGATTCCCGACAGCGTGACAGAAGTGGGATATTTTACCTTTTTTGGGTGCGAAAATCTGGAATCTGTAGCTTTTGGCGGGGGATTGGAGAGTACTTCTTATCAAATGTTCGAGGAATGCAGTTCTTTGACGGACATTACTTTTAGCAGGGAACTTCGTAAACTGTATGCCCGGACATTTGCAAGGTGTTATTCACTGTCAGAGGTAGAACTTCCGGAGAATATTGAGGAGATAGGGAATGGATGTTTTGGAGAATGTTTTGCATTAACATCTTTTACCAGCAAAGGATTGAAATTAATTCCATATCAGGCGTTTCTCAATGACAGAGCATTGTCTTCTGTTAGTTTGAATGAAGGAGTAACATCTATAAGCAGGGTTTCTTTTTATGGATGTACGGTATTGGAAGCAATTACTGTTCCCAAAACGGTGACATTTATTCATCCTATAGCATTTCCGAAAGCAACAGAAATTACTTGTCTGAATCCGGAAATGGATGCATTTGGTATAAATGGATATCGCCGGTTGGATGAGGTGGCTGTTTCAGGCACGCGAAAGTATGGGTTTGCATACGAAGTGTTGAAGATTGTCAACGAAAAACGTGCGGAAAATGGCATGGGAGCGCTTATTATGGATGAGTCGCTGCTGGAAACGGCAATGACGAGGGCAGCAGAAATCTCTGTTCTATTCGCACATACCAGGCCTGACAGTTCCAGCTGCTTTGATCTGAATCAGCTTATGCATGCAGAGAATGTGGCGGCCTGGCAGACGTCTCCGGCGGCGGCAATGGATTCATGGATGAATTCTGACGGACATAGGGAAAATATTTTAACAGAAAGCTTTACAACGATCGGTATTGGGTGTTTCCAGATAGACGGACAGTATTATTGGGTACAGTGCTTTGGAGAAAATGAAGCTTCGGCAGATTGCAGCCAGCCTGCTGACCGTGAGGTGACAGAAGAAATTGCAATTGCTATGGAAACCTTTGACGAAGCTAATAATTCGACCGGTATAATCTGGGGAGAACCGGAATCTTACCAGTATGAATTTGGAATCGCTCCGGATAACCAGAAAATGGAAGAAAATTCTTCGGCTGAGTTATATGCTTACATTGTGAATCCCGGAACAAATGGGAAAACGAAACTGACTGCGGCAGGCGTGAACTGGAAGAGTGGTGACATGGACCTTGTAACCGTGGAGAATGGAAAGCTGAAATCTCTGTCAAAGTCCGGTCAGACAACGATTGATGCGTCAACAAAGGAAGGATATTTTCAGGCGTCTGCTATTCTGTCTGTTGGAAAAGAGGAAGAAGATCCGCAAGAGCCGTCGGATCCATCAGAGCCACAAGAGCCGTCGGATCCATCAGAGCCACAAGAGCCATCGGATCCACAAGAACCATCAGAACCACAGGTAAGGATTTCTTTTGAGGAACCTGACCGGGAGATGGTTATCAAGGAAAGCATAAAACTGCATGTGACTGTCGAACCGGCGGGCTATGCCGGAGATGTTACATGGAAGAGTTCGGACAGCAATGTTCTTCGTGTGGATAAAGATGGAACGATTACGGCACTGTGGCCGGGACAGGCACAGGTTACAGCAGAGCTGAACGGAAAAACTGCCGTGTGTACAGTGAAGGTATATGGAACAGAGAAGGTTTACACAGATGTTCAAACGACAGACTGGTATTACAACTATTTAAATAAAGCCTATATTGAAAATCTGATGAGTGGATATTCCAACGGGCAATTCGGTCCGGCGGATAATATTACAAGAGGACAGTTTGCAATTATTTTATATCGTTATGAAGGAGAACCGGCGGTTTCATTTGATGCACATACGTTCCCGGACGTGGCGGGCGGCCTGTATTATTCGGACGCAATTGCCTGGGCGAAGGAGACAGGAGTTGTGGGAGGCTATTCTAACGGATATTTCGGACCGGATGATGCAATGACAAGAGAACAGTTTGCCACAATGATGTACCGGTATGCCTGCTATAAGGGATATGATGTGAACATAAGCGGCAGTCAGGATACATTCTATGCCTTCCCGGATGCAGGTCAGGTAACGGCTTTTGCTGAGACGGCGATGCAGTGGGCGGTAAACCGCGGGCTTATCAGCGGCGATCAGGGAATGCTGAATCCGCAGGGAACTGCTAACAGGGCGGTTACAGCAACAATTATGAATCGTTTTATAGACGTGTATGGACGATAATCCACCCCTTTCGAGCTTGAATAATTACCGGGCAAGTGGTATGATTGCTCTATAAAATTTAAGGGGTAGTGATATGCTTAAGAAGATTTACGATAAAGCGACTGAAATAACAGATGAAGTCGGGAAAGCCCATGTTGGGGCGTATGCGGCACAATCAGCGTACTTTTTTATGCTGTGTATGATTCCGATTATTTTGCTGCTTCTGACGATGGTTCAGTATACTCCGGTAACAAAAGCGGATGTTATGACGGCGGTGGTGCAGGTGTTTCCGTCGACGGTGGATTCCCTGATTGTGTCGATTGTGAACCAGGTATATAACCAGTCAACGACAGTCATTCCAATTACGGTTGTTGTGGCTCTTTGGTCTGCCGGGAAAGGAGTTCTCGCTATGACATCGGGGCTGAATTGTGTTTATAGATGCTCAGAGACTCGTAATTATGTGTATCTGCGTCTGCGCGCAACGATCTATACCGTTTTGTTTATCGTGGTAATTATTATGCTGCTTCTGTTGTCAGTATTCGGCAATAGTCTCAGCTTGTTTATCAGCAGTCATATTAAAATCCTGGAGTCGTTGGCTGAATGGCTGATGGATAAGAGAATTATTATTTCTCCTATTGTGCTGGTGGGATTTTCCCTGCTGTTGTATAAATTTCTTCCGAACAGAAAGGATTCCTTTAAAAACCAGATTCCGGGCGCAGTTTTTACTGCAATTGCGTGGCTGGTTCTGTCATGGATATTTTCGGTATATTTGGATATCTTTCAAGGATTTTCCGATATGTACGGAAGTCTTACAACAATTGTGCTGATTATGCTGTGGCTGTATTTCTGTATGTACAGTATTCTTCTGGGAGCAGTGGCAAATGATATGCTGCGGGGGAAGTTATTTCGGTAAATATAAGAAAAATCGTAACAAAAACCTGCCTGTGGGCAGGTTTTTGTACTTGACAAGGAATTCAGTTGTGTTAAAATAGTTAAGAATAAAATGAATGAAAAAGCAATGACCGTGTAAGTAGAGAACCATTTTCCATCAGAGAGAGGGAATCCCCGGCTGAAAGTTCCTTTAGGTTCAGATGGCAATCGAATTTCCCACGTGAGCTGCATTTCTGAATTGATAGTAAGTTATGCCGTATATGCACGTTACGCTGTAATGAGCGCCCATATTTTATATGGGAATCAGGGTGGTATCACGGGTTTTACTCGTCCCTTTTGAAGGGACGGGTTTTTTTATGATATAGGGAATTCCTTCGAATTTCCTATATCATAAAACGCTCCGCGGGATGCGCAGCCCGCGGAGGAGTAATTATCGCTATGCGAACCGTTCGCGCGCGGCGATTGCGCGATTGCGCAATCTTTTTGTATTAGAATGAAAGGGGAAGAATGATGAAAGACAGACTGCAGAACATCAAAAATGAAGCGTTGAAGGCAATTGAAGCAGCCGATATGCCGGAGAAATTGAATGATGTGCGTGTGAAGTTTCTTGGAAAAAAGGGAGAACTCACCGCAGTATTAAAGAGTATGAAAGACGTTGCGCCGGAGGAGCGCCCGAAGGTTGGGCAGATGGTAAATGAAACCCGCGCAGCAATTGAAGAGCTGTTAGAAGAAAGCAAGAAGAATATGGAGAAAAAGCTCAGGGAAGAGAAAATGAAAAAAGAAGTCATTGATGTTACTCTTCCTGCTAAGAAGAACATGGTAGGACACCGGCATCCGAATACCATTGCTCTGGAAGAGGTCGAGAGAATCTTCGTGGGCATGGGCTATGAGGTAGTGGAAGGTCCTGAAGTAGAGTATGATCTGTATAACTTTGAAAAATTAAATATTCCTGCAGACCATCCGGCAAAAGATGAGCAGGATACGTTTTATATTAATAAAGAAATCGTACTGCGTACGCAGACATCCCCGGTGCAGGCACGTGTGATGGAGCAGGGAAAACTTCCGATTCGTATGATTGCCCCGGGAAGAGTATTCCGCTCTGACGAGGTAGATGCAACCCACTCTCCGTCCTTCCATCAGATTGAAGGTCTTGTCATTGATAAAAATATTTCCTTTGCCGATTTGAAAGGAACACTGGAAGTATTTGCAAAGGAACTGTTCGGACCAGAAACAAAGACAAAATTCCGTCCGCATCATTTCCCGTTTACTGAGCCAAGCGCGGAGGTGGACGTAACCTGTTTTAAATGCGGCGGCAAAGGATGCCGTTTCTGTAAAGGCTCCGGCTGGATTGAAATTCTCGGATGCGGTATGGTTCATCCACACGTGCTGGAAATGTGCGGAATCGATCCGGAAGAGTATACAGGATTCGCATTTGGCGTAGGCTTGGAGCGTATTGCACTTCTGAAATACGAAATCGACGACATGAGATTATTATATGAGAACGACATCAGATTCCTGAAACAGTTCTAGCGAGCACACAACGGAAGGAAGCACGAGCGAAGCGAGTATTTACTTCCGTGTGCGAGCGGCGCGACAGATTCAGGAGAGCATGCCGGAGGGATGCGGCGGGAGCGAAGCGACAGGAATCTGGAGCCAGGAAAGAGCACACAACAAAAAGGAAGCACGAGCGAAGCGAGTATTTACTTCCGTGTGCGAGCGGCGCGACAGATTCAGGAGAGCATGCCGGAGGGATGCGGCGGGAGCGAAGCGACAGGAATCTGGAGCCAGGAAAGAGCACACAACAAAAAGGAAGCATGAGCGGTGCGAGCACAAGAAAGGAGATTAAAATGAATACATCATTATCATGGATAAAAGCATATGTTCCTGACCTCGATGTTACGGCCCAGGAATATACAGATGCAATGACACTTTCCGGTACGAAGGTAGAAGGCTATGAAGTGCTGGACGCAGATTTAGATAAAATTGTGATTGGACAGATTGATAAGATTGAAAAACATCCGAATGCAGATAAGTTGATTATCTGTCAGGTAAATATTGGTACAGAGAGTGTGCAGATTGTTACCGGCGCTCCTAACGTAAAGGAAGGAGATAAGGTTCCGGTGGTTCTTGACGGCGGCCGTGTGGCAGGAGGCCATGAGCCGGGAAGCCGTGTGGCAGGCGGAATCAAGATTAAAAAAGGAAAACTTCGCGGTGTGGAAAGCTGCGGTATGATGTGCTCCATCGAAGAGCTGGGTTCTAACAGAGACATGTACCCGGAAGCGCCGGAAGAGGGAATTTATATTTTCCCGGAGACGGCAGTTGTTGGAGAAAGTGCCGTAAAAGCGTTAGGGCTGGATGATGTGGTGTTTGAATATGAGATTACATCCAACCGTGTAGATTGCTATAGTGTTGTAGGCATTGCAAGGGAGGCTGCGGCAACTTTCCGCAAGGAATTCCGCCCTCCGGTGGTGACGCCGACAGGCAATAGTGAAGATGTGAATGATTATATTAAGGTAACGGTAAAGGATGCAGACCTTTGCCCGAGATATTGTGCAAGAGTTGTTAAAAATATTAAAATCGGACCATCCCCGGAATGGATGCAGAGACGACTTGCGTCCGTAGGTATCCGCCCGATCAATAATCTGGTAGATATTACAAACTATGTGATGGAAGAATACGGTCAGCCAATGCATGCTTATGACTTAGACACGATTGCAGGTCACGAGATTATTGTCCGCAGGGCAGAGAAGGGTGAGAAATTTGTAACGCTTGACGGGCAGGAACGCCAGATGGATGATTCCGTACTTATGATTTGTGACGGAGAGAAGTCCGTCGGTATTGCGGGAATCATGGGCGGAGAAAACTCCATGATTACAGATGATGTACAGACGATGTTATTTGAAGCAGCATGTTTTGATGGGACAAATATCCGTAAATCCAGCAAGAAGGTAGGTCTTCGTACCGATGCTTCCGGCAAGTTTGAAAAAGGGCTGGATCCGAACAATGCCCAGGCAGCAATTGACCGTGCCTGCCAGCTTGTAGAAGAGATGGGCGCCGGAGAAGTGGTAGGCGGCATGGTAGATGTGTATGGTAAGAAGAAAGAGCCGGTAAGAGTGCCGTTTGACGCAGATGAGATAAATGCACTTCTGGGAACCGATATTTCCAAGGAAGAGATGTTAGGATATTTTAAGAAGATTGAATTGGAATATGATGAGGAGACGAATGAAGTAATTGCGCCTACCTTCCGTCATGATTTGTTCCGTCTTGCTGATTTAGCAGAAGAAGTGGCAAGATTCTACGGGTATGACAATATTCCGACTACCCTTCCGAAAGGAGAGGCTACTACAGGTAAGCTTTCTTACAAGCTCAGGATTGAGGAAGTGGCAAGAGATATTGCGGAATTCTGCGGATTCAGCCAGGGTATGACCTATTCTTTCGAGAGTCCGAAAGTATTTGACAAGCTGAAGATTGCGGCTGACTCTCCACTTAGAAGGGCTGTGGAGATTATGAATCCGTTGGGAGAGGATTATAGTATTATGAGAACGACATCTCTGAATGGAATGCTGACTTCTCTTGCAACCAATTATAATAGAAGAAATAAAAATGTAAGGCTCTATGAGTTGGGAAATGTCTATCTGCCGAAAGCACTTCCGCTTACGGAACTTCCGGAGGAACGGATGCAGTTCACACTGGGAATGTACGGTGACGGAGATTTCTTCAGTATGAAAGGCGTGGTAGAAGAATTTTTTGATAAAGTAGGGCTTCATAAAAAAGAAACTTACGATCCGAATGCAGGCAAGCCGTATCTCCATCCGGGCCGTCAGGCAAATATCATTTATGACGGAGTGGTTGTAGGCTATCTTGGCGAAGTGCATCCGGATGTTGCAGACACCTATGGTATTGGCGAGAAAGCATATATTGCGGTGATTGATATGCCGGAAATCGTAGCGCGTGCTACATTTGACAGAAAATATGAGGGAATTGCAAAATTCCCGGCGGTTACCCGTGATATCAGTATGGTTGTACCGAAATCCGTTATGGTTGGACAGATTGAGGATGTAATAGAGAAGAAAGGCGGCGCTTATCTGGAGAGCTATGCATTGTTTGATTTGTATGAAGGAGCGCAGATTAAAGCAGGATTCAAATCTGTCGCATATTCTATTGTGTTCCGCGCTAAGGATAAGACGCTGGAAGAGGCAGACATTACCAAGGCGATGGAGAAGATTCTGAAAGCTCTTGAGGATATGGGAATCGAGCTTCGTAAGTAAGGAGAGCGTCGGGTAATCGGAGTAAGAAACGGGGAAAAGATTATGAAACGACAGGATTTTTATTTTGATTTGCCGCAGGAGTTAATTGCGCAGGACCCACTGGAGGATCGGTCCGGTTCCAGGCTCCTTGTTCTTGACAAGGAGTCGGGAGATGTCTCGCACCATACCTTCCGTGAGATTGTAGATTATCTGGAACCGGGAGATTGTCTTGTGTTAAATGATACGAAAGTGATTCCGGCGCGGCTGATCGGCTCTAAAATCGGGACAGACGCGAAGATAGAGATACTTTTGCTTAAGCGAAAGGAGAACGATATCTGGGAGACATTGGTGAAACCGGGGAAGAAAGCGAAGCCGGGGACGAAAATCAGTTTTGGAGACGGCCTTTTGGTGGGAGAAGTGGTTGATATTGTGGAGGAAGGAAACAGACTGGTAAAGTTCCATTATGAAGGAATTTTTGAAGAGATTTTAGATCAGCTTGGACAGATGCCCCTTCCCCCGTATATTACCCATCAGCTTGAAGATAAGAACCGGTATCAGACGGTCTATGCGAAACACAGCGGCTCCGCGGCAGCGCCCACGGCAGGGCTGCATTTTACACCGGAGCTTTTGGAAAAGATTGAAAAGAAGGGCATTGATATTGCGAAGGTAACGCTTCACGTAGGACTGGGAACCTTCCGCCCGGTAAAGGTGGATGATATTCTGGAGCATCATATGCATTCAGAATTTTACCGGATTGAACAGTCAGAAGCGGATAAGATTAACCGGGCAAAAGAGACGGGACACCGGGTTATCTGTGTGGGAACGACAAGCTGCCGTACCATTGAATCAGCGGCAGATGAAAATGGAAAGTTGAGAGAATGCAGCGGCTGGACGGAGATATTTATTTATCCCGGCTATCAGTTTAAGGTATTGGATTGTCTGCTTACGAATTTTCATTTGCCGGAGTCTACGCTGATTATGCTGGTATCTGCGTTGGCAGGAAGGGAGCATGTGCTGGCGGCCTATGAAGAAGCGGTGAAAGAACGGTATCGGTTCTTTAGCTTTGGGGATGCTATGTTTATAAAATAAAGATGTAGAATGGTGGTATTGCAGACTGGTATGCGATACCACTTTTAATATGCTCTTGACAAATGTACGAAATCGTACTATATTAGTTTTCGTACGAAATCGTACTTTGGAGGATGCTATGGAGTATATTGTAAATGCACAAATGAAACAATTCAATCTATTAATGTCCCAGACAGAAGAAGCTTACCATGAGGCAGCGGTTAAACTGGGACTGTCGGACAGTGTGATGTTAATTCTCTATACCCTTTGCTGTTTTGATGGTGAATGTCTGCTCAATGATATTACGGCTGGCGCAAGTAAGCAGACCATAAATTCTGCGCTGCGCAAGCTGGAAGCGGATGATATTGTATATCTGAAGGCGTTTGAAGGGAGAAAAAAGAAAGTATACCTTACGGATAAAGGACGCCGGCTTGTGAAAGATACGGTTCTTCGTGTAATTGAGATTGAGAATGAGATATTTGACGGCTGGTCGGAGGAAGAGAAGAGTACCTATGTAGAGCTGACACAGCGCTATCAAGTAGAGTTCCGGAAAAAAGTGAAGGAGTTATAATTATGCACATTCAACTTTCAGATCATTTTAATTATGCAAAGCTGTTAAAATTTACATTTCCGTCCATCGTTATGCTGGTATTTACTTCTGTTTATGGGGTGGTAGATGGTTTCTTTGTGTCTAATTTTGTTGGAAAGACACCATTTACGGCAGTCAACTTTATTATGCCGTTTTTGATGATACTTGGTTCGCTGGGGTTCATGTTCGGGACGGGCGGCGGTGCGCTCATTGCGAAGACGATGGGAGAAGGGAAAATAGAAAAAGCAAGGCAGATGTTTTCGCTGATTGTTTATACATCTGCAATATGCGGTATTGTGCTTGCCTTGCTGGGAATGTTGTTTATTCGTCCTTTCGCTACCGTGCTTGGTGCAGAAGGGCGCCTGTTGGAAGACAGCGTGACCTATGGACGCATTATTTTGCTGGCGATTCCGGCATATATTCTGCAATATGAGTTCCAATGCCTATTTGCAACAGCAGGCAAGCCGACGCTTGGCCTCTATGTAACGATTGCGGCAGGATTGACAAACATGATTTTAGACGCCCTGTTTGTTGCCGTATTTTCCTGGGGCCTGGAAGGGGCTGCGGCAGCAACTGCCATCAGTCAGTGTGTGGGAGGTATTGTACCGCTTGTTTATTTTGCGTGTCCGAACAATAGTCTTTTACGGCTTGGGAGAACAGAATTTGATAAGAAATCCCTGATAAAAACCTGTGTCAATGGTTCTTCGGAACTTATGAGTAATATTTCCATGTCGGTTGTAAGTATGCTATATAATGTGCAATTGCTGAAATACGCCGGAGAGGATGGGGTTGCCGCTTATGGGATTCTGATGTATGTCAGTTTGGTGTTTCAGGCAGTATTTATCGGGTACTCTGTCGGAACTGCGCCGATTGTTTCCTACCAATATGGCGCGGGTAATCACAGAGAATTGAAGGGGCTGTTAAAAAAGAGCTTTGTTTTAGTCGGAGTATTTGCAGTTATTATGTTTGCTGCCGCTCTGGCGCTGGCGAGACCATTATCTTTCCTGTTTGTAGGTTATGATGAGGAATTGTTGGAGCTGACGGTTCATGCTTTTTCAATCTTCTCTTTTTCCTTCCTGTTTTCAGGGTTTGCGATTTTTGGTTCTTCGTTCTTTACAGCGTTAAACGATGGTGTGACATCTGCCGCCATATCCTTTTTACGGACGCTGTTGTTTCAGATTGCAGCGGTGTTGATTTTTCCGTTATTATGGGGTGTGGACGGCATATGGATCTCTGTTGTTGCGGCAGAAGTGATGGCTGTTATTGTGACGGCGTTCTTTTTGCAGATAAAGCGGAAGAAATATCATTATTAAAAATGTACTTGTCTGTGGAAAATACCTTCGTTATAATATATGCAGGTATATGAGAAGGTCCGCCTGCTGGCGGACGGTAGGATGGAGATGATAGTATGAGACTGGAACGGTTCAAGATGGAGCGACAGGGGCTGGTTACGGAAGGGCAGGAAGTCGAAATCAGCGAAAGAAGCCCCAGCACGGGACGGTACACTTATCTGGTGGAGCCTTCGGTTGCCATGTCAGGGATTTACCGAACAGTGGAGAGGATTAAGGCGCGGAAAGGGATTATAAGAGAAATCCAGGAGACGGAAAAAGGGTTTTATCTAATCGTAGAAGTGGAAGAATAAGAAAATCAAAGAAATTATTTTATCTGTCGGTGTGTATGCATCGGCAGATTTTTTCTATATTTACAATTTTTTTAATTATTACTATAATTGTAAGCATAAGGTGAGAGAAAGGTGCGAAAAGATGAAAATTTCCATACAAAAGAAGAGTTTTCGGAACAGGCTGATTCTTGCGTTTTTATTGACGAGCGTCCTGCCGGTGCTTTTCATGATACTTTTTTCATATTATAATAGTACGAAAGTAGTGGAAAGCAGTGTGGATGAGATGACGCAGGCGAATCTGCAGCAGACGCAGGTGAATTTAAATGTATGGCTGGATTCTTATGAGGATGTGTTGTTCCAGATTTATACGAATGATGAGATTGTCCGCATGGTGGATGAGATTAATGCAGGACAGAATGTGGCGGTAAATAGGAATGCTATCCGGAGATATTTACGGGGATTGTTTTATACGAAGGATTATATTCAGTCTATGACGTTGATTACGGACAATGGAACCATCGCTTTTTATGATAATCTGACTGCTTCTACCAGTGAAAATTCCTGGCAGAATAACTGTGAATATACGCAGGATGAGTTGTATGAGCTGATTTCCGGCGATAACAGGACCCATCTGCTGTCTACACAGGAGGCTTCGTTGTTTGCGGGGGAGGTGCATTATTTGTTCCACGTGGGGCATCGGATTATTGATTACAGGGACACGACGAAGCAGGTAGGGATTATTGTTATCAGCATTGATGAAAATCTGCTTCGGGAAATTTGCCTGTCTCTGCAGGAAGACGGCCAGAATGGATATAACAGTTTTAATTTTATTGTAGATAAGAAAGGGCGGATTGTCTCTTATGTGAGGGATGAAGAGCTGGCGGAGAAGGTTGTAGATATGGAGCTTCCGGTGGAGAAAAGGAGGGAAGCTTATCGGGATTTTGTAAGCAGGACAGGCATGCTTGCCGGAGACAGTGTGTCCATTTATACCCAGTATGATGAAGGTATGGAGTGGGAGATTGTCCATGCTACCAACCAGGCAAAATCTGTGGAAATGCTGAAATCGCAGCAGAATCTGTTATTTGGCGTGAGTTTTCTGTCCGTACTTTTGCTGGTTGCCGTCATTATTGTTATGACGAGACATCTGACCGGTTCCATCAGGAAAGTGGCAGGTGTGATGGAGGAAGCGGGCAAAGGTTCTTTGGATGTGCGGGTGAACCAGATTGAGAAAATGCCGACAGAGATCCGAATCATTGGGGATTCTTTTAATCAGATGATGGGTGAGCTGCAGAAGTCTGTGAAGAAGGAAAAAGAAGCGCAGGAGCAGATGCGGAACGCTGAGATTAAGGCACTGGAAGCGCAGATTAATCCGCATTTTCTGTATAATACACTGGATACGATTAACTGGATGGCAATTGACCGGGAAGCTTATGATGTCAGTAACGCCATTGGCTCGCTGGCGTATATTCTGCGCTATGGTATTAATAACAGTAATGGGATTGTGACGGTTCAGGAAGAAGCGGAATGGCTGAAACAGTATATTTTTCTGCAGCAGACCAGGCTGAAGAATACATTTACCTGTGAAGTGCATGTGGAACCGGATTGCCGGATGGTGAAGATTCATAAATTATTGCTGCAGCCTTTTGTAGAAAATGCGATTTTACATGGATTTGAAAATGTAGGCCGTGCCCATCGGCTTCTGGTGTCTATCCGGAAGGAAGAGAAAGAACTGTGCGTGCGGATTGAAGATAATGGAAAGGGGATTCCGGAAGATGTACTGGAAAAAATTCGGGAGGGGAATCTGCCGAAGACATCGGAGAAGAACCATATCGGAATGGAGAATGCAATTATGCGGATGCGGATGTATTACGGAGAAAAAGCGAAAATACGAATAGAGAGTGAAGTAGACAAAGGGACGGTTGTAACTCTTTTGTTTCCGGTAGATGAAGGAGAAGAAGAATGAAGATAGTGATTGTGGAAGATGAGATGCGGATTAAAGAAGGACTCAGTAATCTGATAAAGAAACTGTATCCAGACTGTGAAGTGGCGGCAATGGCGGACAATGGGAAGGAAGGATTGGAATGCATCCGCAGGATTAAGCCGGATCTGGTGTTTACGGATATCCGTATGCCGGTGATGGATGGGCTGGAAATGCTGGAGAAGATGGAAGAAGAGGGAATTCAGGCGAAGACGGTGATTCTGAGCGCTTATACAGAATTTAAATATGCACAGCAGGCAATGCGGCTTGGGGTGATGGACTATCTGATTAAGCCGATCGTTGTGGGCGAATTTATGAAAATCATGAAGCGCATGGAAGAAGAAATAGAAGAACGGCAGAAAGAAGCTCCTGGAGAAATCGGGAGCCTTGCGTATCTGCTGTCTGCTTTTCTTTATGGAACGATGGAATATGACGCAGAAAAAGAGCGCTATCTGTCCAACAAATTCGGAATTACGAAAGAAAAGCCGCTTCTTGTTCTGAACTGCTATCTGGGAAAGAATTATGAAGAAAGGGTAAAAGGGGCAAGAAAGGAACTCCGGTTCCTGCTTTCGGAAAGAATGGAGCTGGAGTATGAAATACTGGAGGTGGAGAAGGAAAAGAGTCTGGTAGTTATCTTATATCAATATGAAGACGAGGCAGGGCTTGAACGACGGTTTCAGAACCGGATACTTCTGGATGAAAGGGAGAAAAGCCGGTATATTTTGAGTTACGGGCTGATACGGGCAGAGAATGCCGGAGCGCTCCGTGAAGCATACCATACATTATTGCAGTACATGGATTGGAATATTGTGCTGGGTGACAGAGTTCTGATATCCTGGCCGAAAGTACTTAAGATTCAGACTGTTTTCTGCGTCTACCCGGTAGAACTGGAGGGAGCTATGAAGGCGGCAGTCTGCGCATCCGATTATGACAGGATGGAGAAGGGGCTGGAGCAGTTTTTTGAGTATTTCAGGAGTGGAAAGGTATATGCGCCGAAGGAGGTAAAGGAATGCTTCGTGCGTTTTCTGTGGAATGTCATCAGTGTAGTCAAAGAAATACGGGGAGATGTTCTGAAAGAGATTAATCAGCAGAAGCTCCTGGAGGAAATTATGGATGCCCGGAGTATAGAAGAGCTGGAAGGGGTCAGCAGGAAACTTCTGAAGATGATGCAGAAAGAAAATGGTGAACAGGAGTTAAGCCTGTCTGTTATGCGGGCGAAGAATGTGGCGCTGGAATTCTATCATACCGGTATCACATTGGAGGAAATTGCTAAGAAATTGAATCTGACCGCAGAATACCTGGGAACCCAGTTCCGCAGGGAGACAGGGGTAAATTTCAGCATTTTTATCCGGGACTTAAGGATTGCCAAAGCAAAAGAGCTTCTGATTGGAAGCAATATGAAACAATATGAAATTGCGGAACAGGTGGGGTATTCTGATTCCAAATATTTTGGGAGAGTTTTT
This sequence comes from Clostridiaceae bacterium, assembly GCA_902362865.1. GTDB lineage: Bacteria > Bacillota > Clostridia > Lachnospirales > Lachnospiraceae > Claveliimonas > Claveliimonas acetigenes. The sequence continues at coordinate 20,734 of CABIYE010000012.1, read as the reverse complement.
AAAGAAACGGTCGGTTTATCCCCGGCGGAATTTAGAAAAGCGAATAAATAATATTAGAAAGTAGATCAAAAGAACAGAAAACACAGAGAAAGGATGAAAGGTTTTATGAAAAAAACGGTAGTGTGTGCTCTGTTATGTGTGGCAATGGCAGCCGGTTTTTTAGCGGGATGCGGTAATTTTGAAACCTCAGATAATGCGGAACAGGAAACAACAGAAGCGGAAAAAACAGAAGAAGTGGAGATATGGTATTACTGGGAGACGGAGGGACATCAGGTTGCATTGAACAAGATCATTGATGAATACAATAAATCCCAGGATGAATATGAGGTGGAGTCAAAGTATGTACCATTTGCAGACTTTAAGAAGCAATTGTCTATCGGTGCTTCAGCAGATGAACTTCCGGATATGGTAATTATTGATTCACCGGATCATGCTTCTTATGCGGCGATGGGAATTTTTGCAGATCTGACAGATAAATTTGATGTCAGTGGTTATTACGAAGCTCCGGTATCTTCCTGTACACTGGATGATACGCTGTATGGCGTTCCGTTCGGATGTAACTGCCTGGGACTTTACTACAATGAAGAGATGCTGAATGAGGCAGGTGTGGAAGTGCCGGAGACGTGGGATGATCTGAAATCTGCCGCGGCGGCTCTTTCTCAAGGCGATGTGACCGGATTTGCAATCTGCAGTGTACAGAATGAAGAGGGAACCTTTGGATTTATGCCATTTGTATGGTCTACAGGAGAATCCTATGAGACGATTAACAGCGAAGGCGGAATAAGAGCGCTTACTTTATTCAAGGATCTGACAGAATCCGGAGCAATGTCCAAAGAATGCATCAACTGGACGCAGAGCGATGTTATGAACCAGTTTATTTCCGGTAATGTGGCAATGATGATTAACGGGCCATGGCAGATTCCTACCATGGAAGAAGAAGCGCCGGATCTGAACTGGAAGGTGACGTTGATTCCGAAGGATCAGGAATATTCTTCTGACATCGGTGGTGAGAATTATGCGGTTATTTCCGGCGGAAATGAAGATGGAGCAGTTGCATTCCTTGAATATGCGACTTCTGAAGAGAGCGTGAAATATCTGATGTCTGCATTCGGGTATATTGCAGCACAGGAAGATATTGCTGCAACACAGTTTACAGGTGAGGATAATGAGGCGTATAAGGTATTCACGGAGCAGCTCGCTTATGCCAAGGCAAGAGGACCTCATGAGAGTTGGCCGGATATTTCCGATGCAATCTCACTGGCATTCAACAAGTCAATAACGGGAGACGCAACACCGGAGGATGCGGCGAAAGAAGCACAGACAACGATAGATGGTGTGTTAGGTGAATAAGAGTAAATAAGTGAAGTAAATGAAGCAGAGAATTCCTGGCGGTATTCCTTTGTCACGATTATAAGACATTGGAAGATTGCCGGGAATTTTTTTATGATGTAGGGAGTTCGAGGCGAACTTGTCCCCTTTGTTTTTTATCGGCGATAAGAACGGGCAGTAAAATTACACCTTTTAAAGAAAAGTCCCCCTTTTTCTGTTGAAAACAGAAGTATAATACAAGCAAATAGTTATGTAGAAGGAGGATAATTATGCACAAAAAGTTGTGGAAAAAAGCGTTGTGTGGGTGTATGGCGGTATTGCTGGCGGTTGGCGTATTGCCATTTTCCCCATTGCTTATCGTACAGGCAGCAAATAGTTCTACAGTTAATTCCGTGGAGGCGTTATCTGTGGACCTATCAAAGCGGCAGGGAGAAGTTACGCACGGAGCTGCAGGATTTTTGTATGGAGTGAGTAATGAAGATGTTCCGACGACCAATACCATTGTACCTTTGAATGCAAAAGTGCTGGCGACAAAAGGAGCATTGGGAACAGAGCATCCATATGGCGATGCGTTGGATGTGGCGAAGACTTTTCTGGAGTCCGGCGGCGAACAGGTAATGATGTATAACAGCAATTACTATGGTGTATTTGGTGTTATGACAGATTATAAGATTTATGCAAAGGATCTGAAGGAAATTATTGCGCCTGCAGTTTCTGAATGGAAGCAGGCATGGAAAAAGGATCATGGTACTCCGGATGCGCCCAAAGATGCGATTGGCGCCAGGGTAGATATTGACAAAGCAATTATTTATGTCCCGGTCAATGAGGGGACTCCGAATTGGGGAGCCAGAGATTTTGGAGTGGCATGGGAAGCTTATTATGAGGCGATTAAGAGTGCTGATAAAGATGCAACAATTGCAGGCACGAATGATTGGTATTATAACAGAGCGTTTGGTTTTGTTCACGAAGATGACTATGAGGTAGAGAATATTCCTGAGACGGCAACAACAGAAGAACAGGCGGCGATTGTGGAGAGAATCAACGCAGCAGAAGCAGCGGCGCGTGCGAAGGATAGCGATGGAAACGAAATCGCCTATGATCTGGACAAATTTCTTCCCTATTGTATAGAAAATGGCTGTATGCCGGATATTATTACTTGACATGAGCTGGATGAGGATGCATTGGTTAAGATGGCGGACCATAAAGCTGATTTTGTATCCAAATGGAATAAATATTGGCAGGAAGCAATTGACAGCCATAAAGCTGGTAAGGTGACAAAAGTACCGGAAGTACCACAGATTGTCATTAATGAGTATGCGACCGGATATGACTGCGGTATCCCGGGACGCCTTGTGAACTGGGTAGCAAGGCTGGAGGATAACGGGTTGTATGGATGTCTTCCGTTCTGGCACCAGGCGAATGATTTGAATGACCTGGCGGCAGAGGCGAATGAAGGAAATGGAGCATGGTGGACATTTAAGTGGTATGGCGATATGTCAGGAGAGCGTCTGGCGGTAAGTTCCAGTGCGTATTATGACGAACTGTATGGCCTGGCAGCAATCGACGATGAAAAGGGAAGTGCGAAGGTACTTTTCGGCGGTCAGGATGGTTCCTCCAGTATTCAGTTGAAGAATCTTAATAAAACAGATTTGTTCAAGAACGCAGAATATGTCCATATAAAGGTGGAAGCGGCAAACTTTGTAGGCATGGAAGGTGCTGAGTATGACCCGCCGACAATTATTGACGGTAATTTTAAGGTTGATAAAGATGGAAATGTGTCTGTCAGTATGCAGAATATGAAGTTCTCTACCGCATATTGCCTGACCGTTACGGAGGCAGATGAGGCTGAGGAAAGAGATTATCTTACTTGCGCATATATGAATTATTATGAAGCTGAAAATGCGCAAACGTCAGGCAATGCGAGTGTTACCGGATTATGGTCGGATGCAGGAAAATATTACGGACCTACAAAATATCTTTCCAATGATGGCGGAGTTCTGATGAAACAGGGCGGCACTTTAACCTATACGGTGCAGGTGCCGGTAGACGGCCGGTATAAATTGACTTATGTATATGGAAACGGAACAGGAACCCAGAGAAATGACGCGGAAAACAGCATTGGAATCAACCAGGTTCAGACGATGAGTGTAGATGGCGGAACTCCGGTAGAAATGACAATGAAGAATACATTGCTGACGAATAATACCGGAAACCATGCAGAGTATGTGGATCTGGCAGCAGGCAGCCATACGATTACGGTAACATCTGCCGATACGACAGAAAACGGCGAGGTATTACAGGATGTGCTGGTTGTCTCTTATGACAGTGCATATGGCGAAGGCGGTACCGGGCTGCGGGATAGATATGAGGCAGAAGATGCAGATTTTAATACGTTAGTCAGCAACAATACTTATAAAGTGAATCGTACGTCAAGTGTGAAAAAGCAGACGAATCTGGAGGATTATTCCGGAAGCGGTTATGTGACAGGACTTTCTGACGTATCCGTGGAGGATGGAGGTGGAATCCGCTGGACAGTTGTAGTTGAGGAAAGTGGATTGTATAATATGGAGCTTCGTTATCAGTCTGAGAAATCCGGGGAAGCTGACATTTACGTGGGAAATACGGACGCATCACTTAAAAATCTTGCGAAAACGGTATCTGTAGGCCAGACAGACGGAAAATGGCAGACTGCCGTTGCCACCGTTTATCTCCAGAAAGGAATTAATATTGTGGATCTGGATGCCACAGCAGATATTGCGCTGGATTATCTGGATGTGAAGCAATTAAGTGAGGAAGATACAGAAGACCTTATCTGGACGGTTGAGGCGGAGAACTGCATTCCAAACGGAGCGGATATTGAAGTAAAGACAAGCAATGGAGCTTCGGGAAATCAGTATGTTGCCGAGCTGGCCGGGGCGCAGGATGCGAAGACAACAGTGGGTAAATATCTTGAATTTACTTATACGGCGCCTGCAGACGGTTACTATCAGATGCAGGTATTCCAGTCCAATGACGAACTTTGCGGTTCTCATAGCTATAATACGAAGATTATTGATAAGTATATGTCAGTATCTGTGATGAATAAAGATGGGAAAGAAACGAGCGACGAGCGTTATTATTTCATCAATACATATTCCAGAGATACCTTTAAGGAAAAAACAATAAGGATACATTTGTCAAAGGGTGAAAATACCCTTCGATTCTACAATGATGATGGTATCACAATCCTCTATGGCGGTTCCCAGAGTGTGGCCGGTACGAAGGTGCTGGCGAATACAACGCCGAATCTTGACAGATTTGTGATTACACCGGAGTCGCTGGAAAAGGCTGTAGAGCCGAAGACAGAGTATGCAATTGCGATTCGCACAACGGCAGGCGGATATGCAGTTTCTGCACAGAATACGGTGGAAGAGGGCGGAACATTTGATGTAACCATAGTTCCAAAGACCGGCATTGACCGTATCCTTGTAAATGGAAAGGATAGTACAGATGCGGCTGTGAAGCGTGGAGATGGAACTTATGCACTTGCAGTTAAGAATGTGAAGGCAGACGTATCGGTTGAGGTTTATTTTGAAGGTGTTAATACAGAGTCGGTAGATGATTATATTGTGAATCCGGGATTCGGAACAGGCGATACTGCAGGCTGGGAAGCTGAGAAAGCAGATGTTAATAAGGTGGTCGCAGACAGTTATGATGGCTATCACGCTGATATGACAAAAGGCAGTACGCTTCGCCAGAACATTAGTGGAATCCCGACCGGAAATTATTATCTCGGCGTATATTCTAAAGGAAGTGATGATGCGGCGGGCAAGGTAAAAGTAAGAGCTACCGTGAAATCAGGAAAAGATGTGGTAAGTATTTCTGAGAGAGAAATCAATCTTGGGGACGCGTATCTGCAGACGATTATTGATTTCTGGATTGCGGAGGGTATGGATGTTGAAATAGAGATTGATACCGGTTCGCTGACAAAGGGAACCGTATATGTAGATGATTTCAGTATACAAACAATCCCTGCAAGGGATACTTCCAAGGTTGACAGTTCTGTGCTGTACTTTGTGGATTGTGGTGATAACAATGAAACAACACTTCCGGATGGAGAGCTTTTTGGAACGAGAAACAGTACAACAGACCGGTATTATGGAATGGACGGACAGACCGGATATAAATGGGGTGTTGTGACAACAGAGGAAGATTATCCGATAGATTCGTCAGATGGAAGTGCGGGACTTTGGACAAAATGGCAGACTACGACAGACTGGAATAATCAGGATGAGAGTGACAAGAGTAAAACCTTCCGTTCGACGGCATACCAGACGAAGGATAATAATTTTGAAGGAAGCCATAAATATATCCGTTATGCGTTTGAGTTGGAACCGGGTGATTACCAGATAGAGACCGGATATTGTAACAAATGGGGAAGCTGCTGGGGCGGAGATGTAACGGTAAAAGCCAACGGAAATGAGATTGAGACTTTCAATATGGGAGAGGCAACCGGATATACGGATAAATTTATTTCCAGGACGGTTCAGGCTGAAGTTGGTGAAGCCGATGGAAATGAGCTTGCTTTAAGCTATGAGAGAGATGTAAACGGCGGAACTTTCTATATAAGCTATATTAAAATTACGAAGGTTGAAAGCACTTCCGCTGATTTAAGTAAATTGGAACAGTTGTATAAGGTTGTGGATTCGCTTTCAAATGAAGAAAGTATGTATGAAGAAAATTCATGGAAGGCTCTTCAAACAGCAAAGAGCGCAGCAAAAGTATATCTGGACAGGGAAAATGTTCCGGCTTCTGAACAGGCAGAGGTAGACAGCTGCGAGAGAACATTGGGGAATGCTTTTAACAATTTGAAAACAACTGCGTCAGCAGACAGCAATCTACTGTATTTCGTGGATTGTGGCGACAGGAACCCGGCAACGGCCTCTGAGGGCGTGGTAAAGGGAACCTTACAGGGAAGCTTGACAGATCAGGTATTTGCAAAAGGCATTGATACAGAGTATAGCTGGGGATTATATGACAAAAATGGCGACAGAGATGGATATGAGCAGGGGAATGCCGTGGCTACAAAGTGGATAAATTCCAAAGCGGATGCGCAGGATGGATGCCCGGTAACAGAAAGCCTTGTATTTGCAGAAGGGCAGGACAGCGCTATCTTAGGCGGCTCTCTGAATGAAGAAGAGATGTATATCTCTTATAAATTCCAGATGCCGGAAGCAGAAGACGGCGTAAAATATCCTGTTGAGATTGGTCTGAATAATACGTGGTCTAATGCATTCAATCCTGTTGTCTATGCAAACTATGATACGGACGGCAGAGAACAGCTTTCGGCAGACGGACTGGAAGTGGCAGGAGGAACGCCGGTAACAGTGACGGGAGAAGTGGAGGCTGTAGATGGATATATTACGATTGATCTTCGCGTGAAGCCGGAAGAGAACCGGAACCTTACTATACAGCTTACTTATATCTCCATTGCGCAGCCGAAAGAGAAAATCGTAGAATTGACAGATTTAGATGTAACAGCGCCGGGTAAGACAGAATATCAGATAGGTGAGGAATTTGACGCAGAAGGAATGGCAGTAAAGGCGGTTTATTCCGACGGAACAACGCGGGAGTTATCTGCCGATGAATATGCGGTGCGCGGATTCTATACAACAACAGCAGGATCAAGGGAAGCCACGGTATCCTATAAAGAAGGAATTAAAATCATGACAAAGTCCTTTAGTTATGATGTGAAAGATTCCCAAAAACCTGTGGATCCGGTTACAGTATCATCCATTGCCGTTACGGCACCGGAAAAGACGGAGTATACAGCAGGGGAAGAGCTTGATCTTACCGGAATAAAGATAACCGCAACATACAGTAACGGTGACAAAAAAGATATTGCAGTAAAGGATTGCGAAGTAAGCGGCTATGACAATACCAAGGTTGGCGAACAGATAGTAACGGTAGCATATGGCGGACAGACAGCGACCTTCAAGGTTACAGTGAAGGAAGCAGCGAAACCGAATGAAACAGACAAGACAGCTTTGGAAGCAGTGGTTAAGGCAGCGGTACCGGATACCGAGAAAGCTAAGTATACGGAAGAAAGCTGGATAGCTTACGAAGAAGCTTTGAATCAGGCGAAAGAAGTATTGGCGGATGCGGATGCAACGCAGAAAGAAATTGATGATGCGGCTGCAGCACTTGACAAAGCAGCAAAGGCTCTGCAAAGAAAAGAGCTTCCATACGAAGATGTGAAAGAAAGCGACTGGTTCTATAACGAAGTGGCTTACAATTACTACGAAGAGATTATGACGGGTATGGATCCTACGCATTTTGGACCATATGTTGTCCTTCCTCGTGCACAGTTTGCAACCATTCTTTACCGGATGAACGGCGAGCCGGATGTGACATATACGGCGAAATTCCCGGATGTACCGGCGGGACAGTTCTATTCAGAAGCGGTCATTTGGGCATCACAGATAGGCGTAGTTACCGGTTATACAGACTCCGGTTACTTTGGAACGAACGATCCGATTACCCGTGAGCAGATGGTAACCATGATGTACCGCTATGCAGATTACATGAAGTATGAATCCGAAGAACCGACCGATATCAGCAAATTTACGGACGCCGATAAGGTAACGGAATTTGCGGAAAAAGCCATGAAATGGGCGGTAGGTAACGGAATCATTGAAGGAAAAGAAAATGCAGACGGTTCCTACCGTCTCGACCCGCAGGGCGGCACAAGCCGTGCAGAATGCGCAATCATTATCCAGAGATTTATGGAGAAGTTTGATAAGTAAATAAGTGAAGTAAATAAAGCAGAGAATTCCTGGCAGTATTCCTTTGTCACGATCGTAAGACATTGGGAGATTGCCGGGAATTTTTTTTATGGCAATAAGAACAGGCAGTAAAATTACACCTTTTAAAGAAAGAGAGGATATAAAAGTTTTAGAAAAATTTGAGAAATAAAACATTGACTGCATTGTGAGAAGATGGTAGACTCCGGTTTAATTACCATTTGCAGAAAGGAGGTTCCGACTTCATGAATCCTAAATTAAAAGAAAAAATAAAGGAATCTCTTTCAGCAGTGCTGCCGATAACGGGAATCGTATTGCTTATCAGCGTTTTTCTGGTGCCGATGGAACTGGGAAGTGTTGTCATGTTCCTTACGGGAGCAGTTATGCTGATTGTGGGGATGGGATTTTTTCAACTTGGAGCTGAAATGGCAATGTCGCCGCTTGGAGAAGGTATTGGTGTACAAATATCCAGAACCAGAAAAACAGGGATTGTGATTTTCATCAGTTTTGTTATGGGAGTTATGATTACAATATCCGAGCCGGATCTGCAGGTGCTGGCCCGGCAGGTTCCTGCAATTCCGAATAGAGTACTGATTTTGACAGTGGCGGTCGGTGTTGGAATCTTTCTTGCCCTGGCAGTCATTCGCATTCGATACCGGATTCATTTATCGACGTTGTTGTTTATTTTTTACATAGCGCTTATTATAATTTCATTTTTTGTTCCGGAAGAATTCCTTGCTGTTGCATTTGATTCGGGCGGTGTAACGACCGGACCGATAACCGTGCCGTTCATTATGGCGTTAGGGGTGGGGCTTGCCTCGATGCGCAGTGACAAAAATTCTTTAGGCGACAGCTTTGGACTTGTTGCATTGTCCAGTGTGGGACCGATTCTTGCTGTGCTTATTCTGGGATGTTTTTATAAACCTTCAGAAGCGACATACACGGTGACTGATGTGGCAGATGTTGTGACGACAAGGGATGTTGTGCGGGAATTTATGAGAGGGATGCCGGTATATGCCGGGGAGGTAATGCGATCTCTTCTTCCTATCCTGGTGGTATTTATTGTTTTTCAGGTTTTGGCCCACCGCTATCAAAGACGGCAGATTATACGGATTATGGTAGGTTTTGTTTATACTTACGTTGGTTTGGTACTATTCCTTTGCGGCGTGAATACAGGCTTCGCTCCGGTGGGTTCATATCTTGGAAAAGAATTGGCAGGTGCGTCGTTTAAATGGCTGCTTGTGCCAATCGGCATGTTAATTGGATATTATATTGTAAAAGCGGAACCTGCGATACAAGTGCTGAACCACCAGGTCGAAAATGTTACCAATGGTGCCATTTCCGTTAAAACGATGAATCAGTGTATGGCGATTGGCGTTTCCGTCAGTGTCGGCCTGGCTATGCTCAGAGTTCTCCTGGGAATTCCCATTCAATGGATAATTATTCCGGGGTACATGATTGCTTTGGTTTTGTCGAAATTCGTGCCGGATATTTTTGTTGGAATTGCCTTTGACTCCGGCGGCGTTGCAAGCGGACCTATGACGACAACCTTTTTGCTGCCGCTTAGTATCGGCGTTTGTCAGGCAGTTGGCGGAAATATCATGACGGATGCTTTTGGTGTTGTCGCACTTGTCGCACTCACACCATTGATAGCTGTGCAGATTATGGGACTGGTTTATAAACATAAGATGGACGGACATCATAAAAATGTGGAACAAAGTGCAGGACTTTACGATAATAGCGATATGATTGTTGACTTTGAGGAGGATGAAGTAAATGAAGAATGACGCAAAAAAAATGTCTTTTCAATTGCTTATGTTAATTACGACTCCCAAACTTGCTGAAAAAGCGGTGAAAATATTTCAAAAAGGGGCTTTGCCTGTACAGTACCGTTTCAGCGCCAGGGGAACCGCATCCAATGAAATAATGGATATGTTAGGGCTTGGAGGAATTGATAAATGTGTACTGATTAGTATGGTACCAAAGCATTTATCGGATATATTGATTGATAAATTAAACACAGAGCTGCGGCTTGAGTCTGTGAACAGCGGCGTTGCCTTTACGATACCGCTTACCGGTGCAAATCATCTGATTCTGCGTATGTTGACACAAAATATAGAGAAACCTATGTATTTCATGGATAGAAAGGAAGAGAATGAAATGGCAGAAACAAAGTACGTTCTGATTGCGGCGATTGTAAACAGGGGCTTTGACGGTGATGTAATGGAAGCAGCCAGAGCAGTGGGAGCAAAAGGCGGAACCGTGGTGCAGAGCCGCCGCATTGAAAATGAGGAAGTAGTTGATTTTTGGGGGCTTAGCGTGCAGAAGGAGAAAGAAATCGTAATGATACTTTCAGAGACGGAAAATAAGATGAAGCTTATGCAGAGTATCGGTGAAAAGTGCGGGATGCATAGCGATGCTAAAGGGATTGTAATGTCATTACCCATTGATTCGGTGGTTGGCTTTTGATTTTCCCGCGGAGTATAAGTTTTATGATTCTTTCATAAAGACAGAGAGATCTCACAGTGTATTGTGGGATCTTTTTGTAAAATGTAAAAAAATAAAGGAAAAGAGGAGATAATATCATGGTAATTCTGAAACTTCTATGTTAGAATATACTGGTACTAAAGCGCGAGTAAGCGGAAAGTGAATACTATATTTTAAGGAGGTTAAAAAATGCTTTCTAAGAAAACAACTGTTCAATTTCGGGGAACCGAAGAACAAGAAAAAGCACTGCTTGGCGTGATTCACGAGCTGAAGGATGAGAAAGGCGCCCTTATGCCAATCCTGCAGAAGGCTCAGGACATCTACGGTTATCTCCCGATTGAAGTGCAGAAAATTATTTCTGATGAGACGGGAATACCATTGGAGAAGATATATGGAGTTGTTACATTCTATTCTCAGTTCAATCTGAATCCAAAGGGCAAATACAAAATATCTGTCTGTCTTGGTACGGCATGTTACGTAAAAGGTTCCGGAGATATTTATAATAAGCTGATGGAGAAGCTTGGCATCGTTGGCGGAGAATGTACCCCTGATGGCAAGTTTTCCCTGGACGCCTGCCGCTGTATCGGAGCGTGCGGCCTGGCGCCGGTTATGACAATTAATGATGAAGTCTATGGACGGTTGAAGGTAGAGGATATTGATGATATCCTGGCAAAATACGAATAATATTTGAATGGAGGGACAGTATGAAATCTCTGGAAGAATTACGTGTAATTAGAGAGAAAATGCAGGGAGAAGTGGCGTTCCGTTCTGAACACGAGGAATTGATAAAGGGCCTAAAGAAGGCAGAAGAGCTTCAGTTTGATACAAAGTATCGTTATCATGTTCTGGTGTGCGGAGGTACCGGATGTACTTCTTCGGGAAGTCAGAGAATCCGTGAGAAGTTGGCGGAAGAGCTTGCAAAACAGGGAATTGAAAATGATGTAAATGTGATAAAGACAGGGTGCTTTGGTCTGTGTGCCTTGGGACCGATTATGATTGTGTATCCGGAAGGAGCATTCTATTCCATGGTGAAAGAGGAAGATATTCCGGAAATCGTGGAAGAACACCTGGTAAATGGAAAGGTAGTTACCCGTCTTCTGTATGATGAGACGGTAAGAGGCAATGAGGTGCTTCCGCTGCAAGAGACGAAGTTTTATAAGAAGCAGCACAGAGTTGCACTGCGCAACTGCGGCGTCATCAGCCCGGAGAATATTGAGGAATACATAGGAACCCGTGGTTATGAGGCGTTGGGCAAGGTGCTGACGGAGATGAAGCCGGAGGAGGTTATCCAGACCATTCTGGACAGCGGGCTGCGCGGCCGTGGCGGTGCGGGATTCCCCACCGGATTGAAGTGGAAATTTGCGGCTGCCAATGCAGCAGATCAGAAGTATGTCTGTTGTAACGCCGATGAAGGCGATCCAGGAGCATTTATGGATCGTTCCGTATTGGAAGGCGATCCTCACGTAGTATTGGAAGCAATGGCGATTGCCGGGTATGCAATTGGAGCTTCTCAGGGATATATCTATGTGCGTGCTGAGTATCCGATTGCGGTAGAGCGTCTGAATATTGCAATTGGACAGGCAAGAGAGTACGGTCTTTTGGGTAAAGATATTTTCGGAACTGGATTTGATTTTGATATTGAACTCAGATTAGGAGCAGGAGCTTTCGTATGCGGTGAGGAGACAGCCCTTATGACTTCTATTGAAGGAAACAGAGGCGAGCCGCGTCCGCGTCCGCCGTTCCCGGCGTTAAAGGGTCTGTTCCAGAAGCCGACAATTTTAAATAATGTAGAGACTTATGCAAATATTCCGCAGATTATCCTGAACGGGGCCGAGTGGTTCGCGTCCATGGGAACGGAAAAGTCCAAAGGAACGAAAGTATTTGCTCTCGGTGGTAAGGTAAATAACACGGGACTGGTAGAAATCCCTATGGGAACAACGCTCCGGGAAATCGTAGAAGAAATCGGCGGCGGTATTCCAAATGGAAAGAAATTCAAGGCTGCACAGACAGGCGGACCTTCCGGCGGATGTATCCCTGCAGAGCACTTTGACGTGCCGATTGACTATGATAACCTGATTGCAATTGGTTCCATGATGGGCTCCGGCGGTTTGATCGTTATGGATGAAGATACCTGTATGGTAGATATTGCCAAGTTCTTCCTGGAATTTACGGTAGATGAATCCTGTGGTAAATGTACGCCATGCCGTGTGGGAACCAGGCGTATGCTGGAAATCCTGGATAAGATTACCAAAGGACAGGGAACGATGGAAGATTTAGACCGGCTGGAAGAGCTGGCGGATCATTTGAAATCCAACTCTCTGTGCGCATTGGGACAGACGGCGCCAAACCCGGTTCTTTCAACGCTTCGCTATTTTAAGGATGAATATATTGCCCATATTGTTGACAAGAAATGTCCGGCAGGCGTCTGTAAAGACCTGCTTCAGTATAAGATTGATGCTGATAAATGTAAGGGCTGTACGCTCTGTGCAAGAACTTGCCCGAATGACGCGATCATCGGCAAGGTAAAAGAGCCGCATATGATTAATCAGGATAAATGTGTGAAATGTGGCGCCTGTATGGAAAAATGTCGTTTCGGCGCTATTTACAAAGAGTAATGGAGGATGGAGAATATGGAAAATATTAATCTTAAAATTAACGGACTTAATGTATCCGCCCCTGCAGGTTCTACTATCCTTGAAGCGGCACATCTGGCGGGAATCCGGATTCCGACCTTATGTTATTTGAAAGAAATCAATGAGATCGGCGCCTGCCGTATGTGCGTGGTAGAAGTAAAGGGTGCGAGAAACCTGGTGGCAGCCTGCGTGCATCCTGTAAATGAAGGAATGGAGGTTTACACCAACACGCCGAAGCTGATTCAGTCCAGAAAGCGGACGCTGCAGCTCCTTTTGTCCAACCATGATAAGAAATGTCTTTCCTGTGTAAGAAGCGGGAATTGTGAATTGCAGCAGCTCTGCCGGGAATATGGTGTGGATGACGAGAATTATTATGAAGGCGAGAGTAACCACTATGAGCTGGATGACTCTGCTGTCCATATGGTGCGTGATAATAATAAATGTATCCTGTGCCGCCGCTGTGTGGCAGCCTGTGAGAAGACTCAGGGGATTGGCGTGATTGGACCGAATAACCGTGGTTTTGATACATTTATCGGATCTGCTTTTGATATGGGGCTTGGAGAGACCAGTTGTGTATCCTGTGGACAGTGTATTGCAGTCTGTCCTACCGGTGCGTTATATGAGAAGGACTGTACGGATCAGATTATCGAAGCCATTGCAGACCCGGAAAAATATGTGGTTGTGCAGACGGCTCCATCTGTGAGAGCCGGCCTGGGTGAAGAATTTGGTTATCCTATGGGAACGGATGTGGAAGGGCAGATGGCAGCAGCCCTCAGAAGAATTGGATTTGACAAAGTGTTTGATACAGATTGGGCGGCAGACCTTACGATTATGGAAGAAGCGACAGAGCTTCTGGATCGCATTAAGAACGGCGGCGTCCTTCCTATGATTACCTCCTGTTCACCGGGATGGATTAAGTATTGTGAGCATTATTTCCCAGATATGACAGAGAACCTGTCAAGCTGCAAGTCTCCGCAGCAGATGTTCGGCGCAATGCTTAAGACTTATTTTGCGGAGAAAGAAGGAATTGATCCGAAGAAGATTGTGTCTGTCAGCGTTATGCCCTGCACGGCGAAGAAATTTGAAATCGGAAGAGACGATCAGAGCGCGGCGGGTGTACCGGACGTGGACATTGCCATTACAACCAGAGAGCTGGCAAGGCTGATTAAGCGCTGCGGCATCGACTTTACGGCTCTGCCGGACGAAGGATTTGATGATCCGATGGGAGAATCTACTGGAGCGGGCGTAATTTTCGGCGCTACCGGAGGCGTTATGGAGGCGGCTCTGCGTACGGCGGTAGAAGTACTGACAGGAGAAGAACTTACCAGTCTGGAATTTACAGATGTCCGCGGAACGGAAGGTGTGAAAGAAGCGTCATACAATGTGGCGGGCATGGAAGTGAAGGTTGCGGTGGCTTCCGGTCTTAACAATGCGAGAAACCTGCTGAACAAAGTGAAGTCCGGTGAGGCTAATTATCACTTTATTGAGATTATGGGATGCCCGGGAGGCTGTGTAAACGGCGGCGGACAGCCGCAGGTATCCGGCGATGTGCGTAACTTCAAGGATGTGCAGGGAATCCGTGCGGGTGTGCTGTACCGGAATGACGCGGCAAAAGCGATTCGTAAGTCCCATGAGAATCCGGCAATTAAGAAACTCTATGAGGAGTATCTGGGCGAACCGGGAAGCCATAAGGCACATGAGACGCTGCATACGACCTATGTGAAGAGAACCGTAAATTAAAGAAGAATGTATTTTGTGAGATTTGGCACTATCCGGTAGTGCCAAATCTCTTTTTCTATTGCTTGAAAGTCTTGTGCTTTTTTCCTTATAATAATCATAGAAAGAAGAGATTGATTGGCCAATCATACCTCAGAATAAAAAAGAGAAAGTGAAGAGGTGTGAAATCAATGAAAGAGAAAGTTCAAGTATTCGGAAGATTCTTAAGTGGTATGGTAATGCCTAATATCGGCGCTTTTATCGCATGGGGGATTATCGCGGCATTGTTTATCGATACTGGATGGCTTCCGAATGAAAAATTTGCGCAGTTGGTAGGGCCTATGTCATCCATGCTGCTTCCACTGCTGATTGCCTATACGGGCGGTGAGGCGGTAGCCGGAAAACGAGGCGGTGTAATTGGTACGATTGCGGCTATGGGTGTGATTGTAGGATCTGACGTGCCGATGTTTATCGGAGCCATGATTGTAGGACCGCTGTCTGCATGGATCATCAAGAAGTTTGATAAAATGCTGAAGAATCATATCAAGCCAGGTTTTGAGATGCTGGTTAATAATTTTTCATTAGGAATTATCGGTGCGATTCTGGCACTTTTGGCAATGGTAGGGATTACGCCGCTGGTGAATCTCCTGAATAGTATTATGAGCGCCGGAGTAGGATTCTTCGTAGATCATGGATTGCTTCCGCTGACCAGTATTTTTATCGAACCGGCTAAAGTGCTGTTCTTAAATAATGCGTTGAACCATGGTATTTTTTCACCAATGGGGATACAGCAGGTAGAGGAAGCTGGGAAATCTATTTTCTTCCTGCTGGAATCGAATCCGGGACCGGGACTTGGAGTTCTTCTTGCTTATTGTATCGCAGGTAAAGGCAGTGCGAAAAGTTCGGCGCCGGGAGCAGTGATTATCCATTTCTTTGGAGGAATCCATGAAATCTACTTCCCGTATATACTGATGAATCCATTTTTATTGCTGGCAGTTATTGCAGGAGGCGCAAGTGGGGTATTCTGCTTTAGTTTGTTTGATGTGGGGCTTACATCTACTGCTTCGCCGGGAAGTATTATCGCATTGACTATGATGGCAGAGCGCCATTGCTATCTGGGATTATTTATCGGAGTTGCAGTATCGGCGGCGGTTGCTTTCCTGATTGCGGTGCCGATTCTGAAATTCATGGGTAAGGATACGTCTCTTGAAGAGGCACAGCAGAAGAAAGATGCCATGAAACGGCAGGCAAAGGGAATAGAAGGAACGGCGGGTAAGATCCATAAGATCGCATTTGCCTGTGACGCAGGCATGGGTTCCAGTGCAATGGGAGCAACCGTTCTGAAGAAAAAGATTGCAGCGGCAGGAATAGAAGGGATAGAAGTTATCCATACTCCGGTTTCATCTATTCCGGCGGATGTGCAGATTGTAGTGACCCATGAAGAACTGGGAGAGCGTGCGGCACACAGTAATCCGAACGCAGAACTGATTCTGATTACGAATTTCCTTGCAGCTCCTCAATACGAAGAATTAGTGGAGAATTTAAAGAAAAGATGATATAATTTTCTCAAAACAGTGTGAGGAAATTATATGGAAAAGTTAAATAAACTAGGGAAGTTTTATACCCGGATTATTATGAAACATATTGGCATATTTATTTTCATAGGGATTCTGTTTGTGGTCTTTCATGACCAGGGATGGTTTCCCAATGAGAATATGTATGCCATTTCGCAGTTGGTCTATGAAGTTGTGCTTCCTGCTTTACTTGCATTTGAGGGAGGACGGAAAGTAGGGGAGACAGGAGGCGGCATATTGGCTGTTCTCGCCACAGCGGGGCTTTTGACGGCAGAAAGTTCTGTCGGAATTCTGGGAGCGATGGTTCTTGGACCGGCAGCGGGATTTTTGTGGAGGAAAGAAGAACCCCTGATTGAGAAGTATGCCGGAGCAGGATTTCAGATGTTGGGAAAGAATCTGGCGATGGGGATTACCGGAAGCGTTCTGGCTGTGTTTTCTTATTATCTGGTAAGTCCGGTGCTGGCGATGGCGACAGGGTTGGCAGGCAGGATGATGAATCTGTTGATTACGTATCGTGCAATCGGGCTTCTTAGTGTTATTATTGAGCCGCTTAAGGTCTTTTTTATGAATAATGTGGTGAATCTTGCCATTTTGGTTCCACTGGGGATGGAGCAGCTGCAGGAGACCGGGAGTTCTGTGTTATTTTTACTGGAAACGAATCCGGGACCGGGGCTTGGAATGCTTGCGGCGCTTTTTGTCGTGAAGAAGGAGCGTAGGAATGAATATCTTTCGGCAATTGCTGCAGAGCTGGCAGGAGGAATCCATGAGGTTTATTTTCCTTTTGTCTGGTCGGATCTGAGACTTTTGGCGCCTTTAATTTTGGGAGGTATGGCAGGGAATTTTACCTTTGTCTTATTAGATGCCGGTTTAAAGGGAATGGTGTCGCCGGGCAGCATTTTCATTATCCTGCTTATGGCAGGGAGGGGGATGGTGATTCCTGTACTGGCCGGGATTTTCGTGTCCGTAGCAGTGTCTTTTGGAGGAAGCCTTTTGATTCTTCGATTGAAAGAACGGAAAAAGACCGAACAGGAAGATAGAGAAGAGAAAGGAAAAAAGGAAGAAAAAGAGATGGAAGGAAAAGAGGAAAAAAGAATCGGGCACATCGGATTTGTGTGTGACGGCGGTGTGGGGTCCAGTGCGATGGGCGCGGCGATTTTCCGTAGAATGCTTGCAGCAAGAGGAATGGAAGATGTCTGTGTGAAAGCATATGCTTCGGATCTGATTCCGGAGGAGATAGATTTAATTGTCTGTCAGAGGGATTATTTTGTAATGCTGCCGAAGAAATTCCAGGAGAGGGAAGTCTATACCGTTGAGAACCTGGTTAGTGCAGGTGGATATGAGGAACTGATAGAACAACTTCAGAGAAGGAATGAGGGAAGATGATGAAATTTACACCGCGTATGAAACAGATTTTTCAAGTGCTGCTTCAGGAGAAAACGGCAATTTCTGTGAAAAGCCTGGCAGAAAAGGTAGGAGTCAGCAAGCGTACGGTACAGCGGGAGCTGGAATATGTGAGCGGCTCTTTAAAGGATTATGACATCCAATTTCATTCCAGAACCGGAGTGGGAGTCTGGCTGACCGGAAGTGAAGAAGAAAGAGAACGGCTGTTTGCGGATATCGGACAGGGAGAAGACTACGATGCGGGAAACCGGGAAGAGAGACGCAAGCGTCTGATTCTGGAAATATTAAAAGAAAAAGGTCTAAAGAAACTTTTTTATTACAGCAGTCAGTTTGGTGTCAGTGAAGCGACGGTGAGTACGGACCTGGAAGCTATTGAGGAATGGCTGAATAAATATGGCCTTTTTGTCAGACGCAAGCCCGGCAGCGGCACGGTGATTGAGGGAAGTGAGGAAAATTACCGGAAAGCAATTCGTGCGTTCATTAATGAAAATATGGACACGCAGGTGGTGAGAGAGGCTTATGAAGAACCGGAAAATGGCGCCGGGTATGAGGTGCTGAAACGAGGGAATATAGGCAAGATACTGAATGATGATATTATGCGTCGGGTAATGGACTGCATTACCGGGATGGGGAATACGAGGGTATTGACATTGACGGAGAACTCTTATGTAGGTCTTATTATCCACACGTCTATTGCTATTAACAGAATCCTGAAGGGGGAAGTGATTGAGCCGGATGGCGGATGGCAGGAGAAGATAGAGGAGGATGAAGATTATCATTTGGCCTGTGCTATCGTAAGAGAATTGGAAGAAGAATTTGAAATTCAGATTCCGAAGGTAGAGATTTCCTATATCTGTCTGCACATCAAGGGAGCAAAACATGAGAAAATCCAATGGGACGGCAAGACGGTGCTGAAGGCAGAGAGTCAGGAGATGCAGCGCCTCGTGAATGCAATGATTGATGCATTCGATAAGGACAGCGCTTACTTGCTGCGGCAGGACGATGAATTTATCCAGGGGCTTTTAGCCCATCTGCAGCCTACGCTGATCCGCTTGATTCACAGGATGCAGATACAGAATCCGGTGCTTTCCGACATAAAGAAGAATTATGCGGATATTTATGAGAAGTGCGGACATGTCGCCGGGGTTCTGGAAGCCTATACAGGGAAGAAAGTTCCCGAGGAAGAGACGGGATTCCTTACGGTGCATTTTGGTGCAGCACTTGTCCGCCTGGAAAACCGGAATGAAGAAATCAGAAAGGTTCATGTGGGTGTCGTCTGCTCCAGCGGCATCGGAATCTCCCGGCTGATGGCGTCCAAGCTTCAGAAGGTATTTCGGGACCGGGTGCAGCTTACCGCTTATGGGAAGAATGATGTGACTCCCTATGTTATGGGGAAGACGGACTTCTTTGTTTCCAGTATTCCGTTGGAACAGATGGAAACACCGGTGGTATTCGTCAATCCCTTGCTGAATGATTCGGATATGGAGGAAATCCGCAGAAAGGTATATCAATATGAGCGTACGCCGGAAAAGAATAAAGAAGCAGATGAATTTTCGGTGCAGCTAGAGGAGATTAATCTGGTCGCGGCACAGATTAACCAAGTAATTAAGTATATGGAATTTTTTAAAGTAGATAACCGGATTACCTTTGAAGAACTTTTGATTGCCATTGGAGAGAAGCTGTCTCCCTATTCGGACCGCCAGGAAATGATAAGGGAAGATATTATGCGCAGGGAGCAGATTGCCAGCCAGGTTTTTGCAGAGTTCGGCTTCGCCCTTCTGCATACACGTACAAAGGGCGTAATCCGTCCAAGCTTCAGCGTGTGCATGACGAAGAATCTGGAAGCGTTCCAGGATCCGTATCTGAAAGGCATTAAGGTTGTGTTCGTTATGCTGGTTCCGGAGGATGAGAATCTGAAGGTGAATAATGATATATTAGGGTATATCAGCAGCCTTCTGATAGAAGAGTATGAATTTATGGATGTGGTATCCGGAGGGAGGAAAGAGGAGATTAAAGACTGCCTTTCACGATATCTGAAGAAATATTTCAATAAATATTTGTCCGGGCTGTCAGGATAATATCCGGTTGTCCGGCTGAAAAATGAAGAAAAAGGTGCGTAGTTTTGGCGCTATCTGATGATGCCAAATCCCATCTTCTTTGAATTGAAAACCTTGGTTTTCTGGCTTTATAATAAAGTCAGAAAGAAGATAAGTAATCAAAACTTATAAAAAACCCGGGACAAAAAATCAATTTAAGGAGGATGGGATTATGTTTTTTAAGAACAAAAAGAAAGAAGAAAAAAAAGAATTATTATACCGTGAAAATATCCGTGTAAATTGTAAATCAGCATCCAAAGAGGAGGTTATTCGTCAGGTAGGTGAGATGCTGGTAAAGTCCGGATATGTGGATGAACCTTATGTAGATGCAATGGTGGAAAGAGAAAAATCCTTTTCTACCTTTATGGGAAATGGTCTTGCGCTTCCTCATGGCGTAGAAGCTGCCAAGAAGGACATCAAGGCTTCCGGGATTGCAGTTATGACATTTCCGGAAGGGGTTGACTGGGAAGGAAGTACGGTCAATGTAGTGATCGGAATCGCAGGCGTCGGTGAAGAACATCTGGAAATCCTCTCTATCATTGCTGAGAAAATGTTGGATGACACAGTGGCGGAACGCCTTGCAAAGGGTGATGTGGATGAGGTATACGCTATATTAACCGGAAAGCAATTTGGTGATATGTCAAGAGGAAAATGAAAAAGATTTTTTTGGAAAAGGGTAACCTTAATAGACCTACGGTCTAAAAGAAACGTAAGTT
>CABIYE010000011.1 GCA_902362865.1 Clostridiaceae bacterium | reverse complement strand
CAACCTGCTGAGCTTTGCTCAGTTTGAAGCGGAATGGCGCTCCGTTCCTCTGGAACGGATGCGCAGTTCTTGCGGAATATGCACTCTACGAAAGAGAGGGATTACTATCTGGTACATTTTTCATTGTCCCAATATAAAAGAACAGGATATTTTACGAATCTGTGAGCAACATTCTGATAAGCAAGTACTTCAGGATGCTTTTGTGCTGACTTATGAAAGAATGCGGAAATATGAGGGCGCATGGCATCTGGAAAGATGGAATCTGTTCCCGGAGTGCGTGATTTTTGAGTGCAAAGGGGAGGAAGAACTTAGGCAGATATTACAGGGGCTGGAAAAGGAACTGTTTTTGAATGGAGATAGGATAGAAACCAGAGTTATTGCCATCGAGAAGGCAGAAGAAGAGATGTTAAAAGAGATGTCTGGTGCCGGAAGGAATCTATCCATGTCAAAAGGCGTGATTCGCAAGGGGAAGCTTCAGGTGCTGGAAGGTCCTCTTCAGGGCAGGGAGAAGTTGATCCGTAAGGTGGATCGGCATAAAAGAATTGCTTTTTTGACAGTAGAAGGCGTCGGGGATGAGATGTGCCTGCAAGCAGGGCTGGAAATCACGGAGAAGACGGCTTGAAAGGATTATGGTTGTTACTGGTGTGTGAAAAATGTAGCGGGATAAAAAGGTTTGTTGGAGAATCAGGATGTCAGAGGGTAAGAAGAGGATTAAAAAAATTATAGGTATTGCCGGGGCTGTTTTGGGGACGGTATTCGTTTGTTTAAAAATTGTGGCTCAAAGAAAGAGAGATGACTCTATTTACGGTAGTGAGCCGGAACAGAAGAATCCTATGGCTGGGAAAAAGGTTACATTTGTAGAAGATGAGAATGATAAAGAAAATGCGGATGGTGTAAGAGGGCATCTTGTGGAAATTGGAGTAAATGATGCGAAGACAAAACTATACGACAGATATCTGAAAAGAGTAATGGATATAGTATTGTCTTTCGGGGGATTAATTGTTTTAGCTCCCGTTTATGCAGGTATTTCTCTGGCAATTGTAATTGACGATCCGGGATTGGTGTTGTTTTCGCAGAAACGAGTGGGAAAAAATAAGGAGTATTTTAAGCTGCATAAATTCAGAACCATGCGTATGTCCACACCTCCGGATGTGCCGACACATATGCTGGCAAATCCAGAACAGTACATTACCAGAGTTGGAAAATTCCTTCGCAAATATAGTTTGGATGAACTTCCGCAGATTTGGGATATTTTTATTGGGAACATGTCTGTGATAGGACCGCGGTCTGCTCTTTGGAATCAGGATGTGTTGGTAGCGGAAAGAGATAAGTATGGTGCAAATGATGTAAAACCAGGGTTGACCGGCTGGGCGCAGATTAATGGACGGGATGAGCTTGAGATTCCTATAAAAGCAAAGCTTGATGGAGAATATGTGGAAAAAGAAAGTCTTCTTTTTGATGCAAAATGCTTTTTCGGAACAATTTTCAGTGTTCTGCGGCACGATGGTGTTGTGGAAGGCGGAACAGGGGAGATGAAAAAAACTATAGACGCAGCAAGTAATGACAATATAGGAAAAATTGGTTTTGAAGAACCGGTAAAAGTGGATTTTTTTGCACATAAAAAAGTGCTAATTACGGGAGCAGGGTCATATATCGGAGAATCATTTCGGAAATATGCTGCCGGGCACTATGGAGAGAATTTTGAGATTGATGTTATTGACATGATTGATGGTACGTGGAGAAATCATGATTTTAGCTCTTATGATTCTGTGTATCATGTTGCCGGTATTGCACATGCTGATGTGGGAAATGTTTCGGAAAAAACGAAGAAAAAGTATTATGAGGTAAATACGGATTTGGCGATTGAAACTGCGCAAAAAGCAAAAAATGCCGGTGTAAAACAATTTGTATTTATGTCTTCTATGATTATATATGGTGAGTCAGCAGGATATGGGAAGAAACGAAAGATAGACAGAAATACACATCCTGCTCCGGCAAATTTCTATGGTGACTCAAAATGGCAGGCAGATAAAGGCGTCCGTGCATTGGCTGATGAGCAATTTCATGTGGCTGTACTTCGTCCTCCTATGATTTATGGGAATGGAAGTAAGGGCAATTATCAAACATTGTCTAAGCTGGCAAGAAAATTACCAGTATTTCCGAATGTGGACAATGAACGGTCAATGTTACATATTGATAATTTGTGTGAGTTCCTTTGCCAGCTTATGTTGTTAGGAGAAGGTGGGGTGTTTATACCGCAAAACGGCGAGTACACGAATACTGCCGATATGGTGCGGGAGATTGCGAAGGCTTCCGGTAAGAAAAATATACAAACCCGACTTCTTAATCCGATGGTATGGCTGGGGTCTAAGATTCCCGGGAAAATTGGCGGTTTGGTAAATAAAGCTTTTGGAAGTATGACGTATGCACAGGAACTTTCCGAGTATCCGGGAGTAGATTATAGAGTGGTAGATTTTCGGGAATCTATCAGGAGGACAGAAGGGAAAACGAAGGATTCTGTCGAAAAGAGTAGTAAAAAGAAAAAACATATTTTGGTGGTTTCGCAATATTTTTATCCGGAAACTTTTCGCATAAATGATATATGTCAGGAATGGATAAAGCGTGGATATAAGGTTACAGTAATTACCGGAATTCCTAATTATCCAATGGGAAAATTCTTTGATGGATATGGATATACGAAGAAACGAAGAGAGACATGGAATGGCATTGAGGTTATTCGTATTCCGATTATTGCCAGAGGGAAAAATTCGATTGGAATGGTGACGAACTACCTTTCTTTTGTGATATCAGGTTTTGTAAAAAATCTTTTTGTAGACATTAAGGCAGATTTCGTATTTACATTTGAGGTATCTCCGATGACACAAGCTTTGCTTGGGTGCTGGTATGCTAAAAAACATCACGTTCCGCATTATTTGTATGTGCAGGATCTGTGGCCGGAAAATGTAGAAGTCGTTACAGGTATCACGACTTCGTTTGTAATTAAGCCAATTGATAAGATGGTTAATTACATATATAAAA
This sequence comes from Clostridiaceae bacterium, assembly GCA_902362865.1. Lineage (GTDB taxonomy): Bacteria > Bacillota > Clostridia > Lachnospirales > Lachnospiraceae > Claveliimonas > Claveliimonas acetigenes. The sequence continues at coordinate 95,850 of CABIYE010000011.1, read as the reverse complement.
ATACGGATGAGATTTTCGTGACATCACCAAGTTTTGTAGAGGCAATTTGCAATCGAAAGGTGAAAGTTGATAAGAATAAGGTGCATTATTGGCCGCAGTATGCAGAAGAATTTTATGTTCCGATAAAAAACCCCAGTGTTCATGAAATTCCAACAGATGACAGTTTTAAGATTATTTTTACCGGGAATATTGGTACAGCACAAGGCTTGCAGATTCTGCCTGAAGCAGCAGAGTTTTTAAGAGATGAAAACTTAAAGTTTGTTATGGTTGGAGATGGCCGGTATCTGGATGAATTTAATCGAGAGATTGCCCGACGTAATGTTACGGATAAATTTCTTATGATTCCGAGACAATCAGCAGAGAGAATTCCTGAGTTCCTGGCCATGTGCGATGCTGCATTTCTGTCTTTTCAGGATAATGCGCTCTGGCGAAAGACGATTCCGGCAAAACTTCAAAGTTATATGGCTTGTGGAATGCCGGTTATCGCATCCGCAAGTGGAGAAACGAAACGAATCATTGAGAAAGCGCAGTGTGGTATTTGCTGTAAGATCGGTGATGCAGAGAAGCTGGCAGAAGGAATTCGAACAATAAAAAATGCCGACCTGGATGGTATGGGAACGAATAGTAGAACATATTTTGAGAAGCATTTTGATAAACAAAAGTTGATGGATGAAATGGATTTGTATTTTAAAGAATAAAAGTGCGAGAGGAAATTAACAGTGGCAGATATAACAGTGATTATTTTAACAAAAAATGAAGAAAAGAATATTGAAAAATGTATTATATCTGCAAAGAAAATAGCAGCGAGAATTCTTGTTGTGGATTCCGGTAGTACAGATAAAACGATAGAAATTGCGAAAAGCTGCGGTGCGGAGGTGTTTTATCATGAATGGAAAGGGCATGCGGCGCAGTTCAACTGGGCATTGGATTGTTGTGGAATTATGACTCCTTGGGTATTTCGATTAGATGCAGATGAGAGGATTTCGGAAGCATTAGCGGATGAGATTAAAGATAAGTTGAGTAAAAATATCTCCGATACAGTTGATGGTTATCAGATGCGTTGGCGAGTTTATTTTATGGGGAAATGGATTAAGCATGGAGGTACACATAAACCATATTTTTTGAGATTGTTCCGATATGGAAAAGGCCGTGTAGAAAACAAATTAATGGATGAACATATTATTGTAGATGGAAATGTAGAAAAATTAACAGGAGATTTGATCCATTATGATTATAAAGGATTAGATACATGGATTAGTAAACATATATGGTATAGTAATTTAGAATTACAAATGTATCAGACTCAAAACAATATGACAGGTGGAAATACAAGCCAAAAGAAAAAACGGGGATTGTATTATCGAATGCCGATTTTTTTACGGGTAAGATTATATTATTGGTATCGATATTATGTGCAGTTTGGATTTCTCGATGGGAAGGCAGGGAGAATATATATATATTTACAAGCTTATTGGTATAGGTTTGTTGTGGATGCCAAAATATGTGAGGCACAGTATTATGGGGAGAAAAAATGAGAAAGATTTTGATTTTGATGGGCAGATATCTGCCGGGACATAAAGATGGAGGACCGCTTCGAACTATCATCAATGTGACAGAGGCACTTGGAGATGAATATGAATTTTATATTGGCTGTCTTGATCGAGATCATGGTGATAAAGAACCGTATTCCAATATTAGAAGGAATGAATGGAATCAAGTTGGAAAGGCCAAAGTATGGTATGTTTCACCGGGCGAGTTTACGAATAAACTGATTTTGGAATTAGTGGAGGGGAAAGAGTTATTATATCTATGTAGTTTTTATGATGATTATGGGTATAAAGCCTTGTTATTGAAGAAAAGAGGAAAGATAAAATGTCCGGTTGCGTTGGCTTCAATGGGAGTTTTTTCAGAAGGAGCTCTTGTGCAAAAAGCGTTGAAGAAAAAAATATTTATACAGACATTGAAGTTATTGGGAGCGTTTAAGAATATCGTATGGTCTGTTACATCTGAGATGGAAAAAAAGGATGTTCAGAAAAATATTGGTAAAAATGTTGAGTGTGTTATCGCAGAAGATTTACCAAGAAGTATTGTTCCGGGTAGAAGTGATACGGACAAGGAAAAAAAGATATTAAATGTGACTTTTTTGTCACGTATTTCTCCTAAGAAAAATTTGATAGGTGCAATACGTTGTTTAAATAAGTGTAGAAGTTGTATTGCTTTTACTATCTATGGACCTTTAGAAGATGAGGAATACTGGAGAAAGTGCCAAAAGTTATTAAATCAGTTACCTGCCAATGTTAGTTGGGAATACAAAGGAGATGTTCCATCTGAATGTGTACAAGAGATACTAGCGGTTCAAGAGGTGTTTTTGTTCCCGACTTTAGGAGAAAATTATGGGCATGTGATTTTTGAAGCTTTATCGGTTGGATGTATCCCTGTTATTAGTAATCAAACTCCTTGGGAAATTATTGCTGAAAAGAATGCAGGATATGTGTTATCGTTGACCGATGATATGAGAAGATTTTCTGAAGTGATTGATATAATCGCGAATATGCCTTTCGAAGAAAGAACGAAGATGGCAGACAGAGCAATCAATATAGCTAAAGAAAAAGTTGATTCAAGCAGAAGAGAAACTGGATATAGAATAATTTTTGGATGAGGATTTTAGTATATGAAAGTCTTGTGGCTGGCAAACATACCATCGCCGTATAGAGTGAAGTTCTTTAATGAATTGGGAAAGCATTGTGAATTGACGGTGCTATTTGAAAGAAAAGCATCTTTAGAAAGAAATGATAGTTGGAAAAATTATGAACTGAAAGAGTTCCGGGCGGTTTTTCTTAGAGGAAAAAGGATAGGTGTTGCGGAAGCTTTTTGCCCATCAATAATTAGTTATTTGAAAAGGGATTATGACCATATTGTAGTTACAACTTTTTCTGATTTAACGGGAATTCTGGCTATTTTATATATGAAGTTTTATAAGATACCATATGAAATTGAGAGTGATGGGGCGTTTCCAAGTAATAACAAAGGGATAAGGGAAAAAATAAAGAATGGAGTTAAGCGTTTTTTGTTGTCCGGAGCTAAGAGATATTTCAGCACAGCAAAGTTACATGATGAATATTATAAGCAGTATGGAGCCAAAGAAAAGTTAATTATACGCTACCCGTTTTCTTCTGTTTATGAAAAGGATGTATTAGAAAAAGTAATATCAGTGAAAGAAAAAGATAGATTACGCAAAGAATTAAAAATGAATGAGAAGCATATTGTACTTGCAGTTGGACAATTTATACCAAGAAAGGGGTATGATATCTTGCTTCAAGCGGCAGCAATGTTGGATAAATCTTACGGGATATATGTTATAGGTGGAATAGCTTCTGAAGAATATATTATACAAAAAAATAGATTAAATTTGAATAATCTATATTTTTTAGATTTTAAGCAGCCTGATGAATTGAAAAAGTATTATATGGCAGCAGATGTATTTGTGCATCCTACCAGAGAAGATATATGGGGGTTGGTGATAAATGAAGCAATGGCTTTGGGACTTCCTGTAGTGACAACGAATCGCTGTATTGCAGGACTGGAAATGGTGAAAGAAAAAGAAAACGGTTTTATTATTCCTGCCGAGGATAAAGATGCACTTAAAACAGCAATTTGTAAGAGCATTTCCACAGAAAGTTATAAGAATTGCGCTTTAACTATAGCGAAGAAATATACGATTGAAAAAATGGTATACAAGCACATTTTAGTCTGGAAAGGTATGGATGATAAATAGGGAAGGATTAAAAATGATTACAAGAAAGAAACGGATATTTGCACAAGTTGATATTTTATTTATAATACTTTTTTTCTTGAGTTTTGTGAATTCACTGGCCGGGGCTTTGTTTACAGTGAGTCTGGTATTTTATTGGCAATATGGAGTTGAAGGCGCACTTAAGGCGCTTATATTGGTAACTACAAGAGGAATCATGAGTAGCGCTGTTGCAGCTACAGCATCGCTTTCTTCTTTTCGTTGGATCATTATATTAGGATCTTCTTTCATTATTTTATTTTGCTCATCTATACCTCAGAGGAATAAAGTAAAAGTGAATAACATAGTGGTGAGTATTTTGGGGTTTGCAGTGATAGTAATTTTAACGAGTTTTTTGAATAGTTCTTATCCAATTATATCCATGTTCAAGGTTATTTCTTTTGCTTTGCCGTTTGTGGCTGTTATTATTGCGGTGGCTGATACATCCGAGTATTATGACTGGAATGATTATTTTACGTTGTTTTATACTATATTATTTATACTTAGTGCGGTTACAATTCCGTTTGGGTATTTTCGGATTACAAATGATGATTTTCAAGGAATTTTTAATCAGGTTAATATGTTTGGAATCATAGCAGCGGTTTACATAGCAGCCGTATTGAATTCTGACTTCTTTGCCATGCATCGAAAATGGCAGACGGGAGTGATTGTTGGTGTGTTGATTATGATATATCTTTCGGCATCAAGAACAGGTATGTTTACATCTATTGCAGTTATTATATCGTATGTTTTTTTAAATAAGAAAAGTATTAGTAAAAAAATTATGTATATTATCTTATTGTGTTTATTGTTAGTGCTTTGTTTACTGTTTATGTACTTTGTTTCAGAAGACATTTTTTCCACATTGCGAGAAATGATATATGCATTTATGTTTAAAGATAATTCAGATACTATATGGGCATCGCGTCAGATAATAATAGAAGAACATCGAAAAAATTATTTGTCACATCCATTTATAGGTACCGGATTTATGACACCTTATATAGAGGGAGTTGTCAGTTATGAGTTTAATTTTGATTTGGTAGTAGAGCCGGGGAATTTGATTTGGACTTTGCTTGGAAATGTTGGTATTCTCGGTAGTGTTCTGTTTGCTTTTTTGTTTCTTGTAATTTTAACAAGTGGCAAATTGAGAAACTTATATTTATTAGTAGGTGCGTTTGCCATTAATATGGGGGAAATGGTGCTTTTTAGTTCAAATAATATGTCTATTTTGCTTTATTTATTGATAGCATTATATGTTTTCGATGACAAGGAATCAGAAGGAAGATATTATGAAGAGACGGAGTGAGCGGATTAAATGGATAGATGTTGCTCGGGCTTATGCAATGCTTATGGTTGTATATGGTCATTGTGATGCTAGTTCAGTAATCGGAAGATTTATATATTTGTTCCATGTTCCAGCTTTCTTTTTTATTAGTGGTTATGTATTTAACAATAATAAATCGTTCAGGGTATTTTTGGTTTCTAAAATTAAAAGATTGCTTGTTCCGTTTTTGTTTTTTGGTGTTGGTACAATTCTAATGAATGCAATAGTTCATGCTGTAATTGGAAGGCAGTATGCAATGATTCATTATCTGAAAGATATGTTTTTACAAATTCGGGGAACTGAGTCAAGAATTTGGTTTTTGCCTTGTCTTTTTTTGGGTGAGATAATGATGTATTTATTGATGGAAATCAAAAGAAAAGAAATACGGAATATCTGTTTTGCGGTAATTATTCTTTTAGGATGGTCAAATATACTGCTGTTTAGATGGAACTTACCATGGTATCCTGACACGACAGCAGTTGCAATAAGTTTTATGTTAATTGGAAACATGTGCAGAAAACATGATTTTATTGATTGGTTTATTTCCGCAGAATGGACAGTTGTTTCGTTTGTGGTGTGTATACTAATAGAATATGTGAATAGTAGATTGGGATATAGAATAGATATGATTTTAAATGAATATGGGAATCCTTTTTTGTTTTATTTTGGAGCTTTGTTTGGCATTATTTTTTTAATAAATATTAGCCAAAAGTGTTCAATAAAACTAATTCCTTATATTGGGAAAAATACAGTTACCTTTTTATGTTTGAATTCTATTGCTATAAAAGGAAGTGCCTTTGTAATCAATAAGTTTGGCATAACTGATTTACTTATAGACATACCAGGAGGAATGGTTATTTATGCCGTGATAGAATTAGTAATAGTCATTCCGTGTTTATGCATTGCAAGTTACATTATTGAAATATATTTTCCGTTTGTATTAGGACAATTTAAAAAGAAAAAGCAGAGGTAATTTGTATGAGGATTGCATTTTATACTCCCACTTTAGCCATGGGGGGATACGAAAAGGTTGTGTTGGGATATGCTAACGAATTTGTTAAAAAACATCAGGTAACCATTATCTGTGGAAAAGCAGAGGGACCATTGGCAAATGATATAGCAAGGGAAGTTAAAGTAGTAGATTTTAAATGTCGCATGCGTGGATATTTAAAAAAAATGACAGCTTGGTTAAAAGAAAATACGGTAGACATATTATATGTACCATTTACAACTTTTACGCTAATGACTATTCTGGCAAAAAAGTGGACAAGAAGTACGTGTGTAATATATGGTGCTCAGCATGGGTTTGAAAAGAGGCATGTTATTATTGACAGGATTATAGGAAGAATAGTAAACAAAGCAGATGTTTTAACGGCGGTGTGCAATGCAGTTGCAGATTATGAAGCAGAAAGATTATTTATAGAACGTAATAGATACTATATCTTAGACAATCCTGTTATTGATTCTCAAAAACGCATAGTGCCTTGTGAACATAAGTGGCTAGGGGGAAATAAAACGTATCCTGTTATTATAGTATCTGGTCGTATTGCTGAAGATAAACGTAATGATATTGCAGTTAGGATATTAGCAGAAATTATAAAGAAAAAAGATGTAAGAATGATTGTTCTGGGAGATGGACCGGAAAAAAATAAAGTAGAACAGCTTTCGGATAAGCTGGGCGTAAGAGCCAAAGTTGATTTCTCTGGTTATGTTCAAAATCCGAAAGGATATATGATTAATGCTGATGTGTTTTTACATACGGCTCGGCTAGAAGCATTTGGAAATGTGATTGTGGAGGCTTTGCATTGTAACTTGCCAATTGTTTCTACAGATTGTGGAGGACCGATTGATATTATTGAAGGCGACAAGTATGGGATTAATATTGGAGCGTGGAATGAGGAAGATGTCGTTGAAAGGGGTGCAGAGGCGATCCTGAAGATATTGAATCGCGAGGTAAGGTTTGAAGGTATGCAGAAAAAAGCGGCAAAATATGATGCAAAATATTTAGAAGAACAATTTTTGGAGCCATATTATGAATGTATTAAAAAGAATTAAAAAACAGATTGTTTTGGGGCTGGTTAATAGTGTTTTTCAAGGAACTCATGCATTTGGGATAAAAAGGACATTGTTGAATTGTTGTGAAGGAATACAAATTGGAATGGGAACCAAGATTGTTACACCGATTCATGTTCCTGGAGTCAGTTCATTAGAGATAGGAGAAAATTGTTGGATTGGAAGAGATTTTAGCCTGGAAGGAAATGGAAAGGTACATATAGGGAGTAATTGTGATTTAGCACCAGCTATTGTATGTGTAACAGGTTCACATGAAATCGGAGATTATAACCGTAGAGCGGGAGAGGGCTATAATAGCGGCATTGGGATTGGAGATGGATCTTGGTTGGGAACCAGAACGATAATTCTTCCGGGAATAGATATTGGGAAAGCAGTTGTTATTGGTGCTGGCTCGGTTGTTACTAAAAATCTTGCTGAAGGTAGTGTTTATGTGGGAAATCCTGCGAAGCTGATGAGGAAATTGTAAGATGAAAAAAATATGTTTTGTAGCGGAGTATATGTATTGTGGAGGAACGGAAAAGTCACTGCTTTCTTTGCTGAATTATTTGGACAGAGAAAAATATGATATAACGATTCTTTTGATGAAAAAAAAGGGAGATTTGCTTCCGCAGCTTCCGAATGATGTTAAAGTAGACGAAATTCCGGTTCCAGAGGATGAGGTAGAAGATCTTCTACAGGGACGCAGTGCGGCTTTAATATGTGCAATTAAGAGCGGACAATTTTTTAAGGCAGTAAAAAAAGCTTATCGAGGAATAAAAATGTCAATTCAGACGCATAGTGGCGCAGAAAAACGACTTTGGTATTACCAAAGTATTGAGAAAAAACTGAAAGAGTATCCAGGAGAATTTGACGCGGTGATTGACTATATGGGTTATGGATTATTTAATACATTTTATGCTGCGCGAAAAATTCATGGGAAAGTAAAAATTAGTTGGGTTCATTTTGAACCTGATCAGGCTATGCCTGATTTTTATGCTTTTGGGGAACTGCTTAATGAATATGATCATATTATGTGTGTATCACAAAACAGTATGAAGCAGGTTCAGAATATGATTCCTGAGTTAGAAGGTAAGTGCCGAGTTTTTTATAACATAGTAAATAAAGAAAATTTGCAGAAAAAAGCGAAGGAAGAGAAAATTAAAAAATTAACCGAAAGGTTTTATGTTCTTTCTGTAGGGCGATTAGACCCACCGAAAGGATTTGATATGGGCATCAAAGTGATTTCCAGACTTTACGGAGAAGGATATCCGGTAAAGTGGCAGATTATTGGTGAAGGCTGGCAACGGAAAGAACTAGAGGATAGAATATCTTCAGATAAGAATGCTATAAATTGTGTAGAGTTATTAGGACAAAAACTAAATCCTTATCCATATTTTGCGGCGTGTGATATATACTTTATGCCTTCTAGGCATGAAGGTTATGGAATTGTTCTTGCTGAAGCAAAAGCATTTAATAAACCAATTGTGGTAACTGATTTTGCCGGGGCAAGGGAGCAATTGATAAACGGAGAAACTGGTATAATTGCAGAATGTACGGAAGAGTCATTATATCAAGCATTAAAACAGATGTTAGATGACGAATCTCTGAGAGAGAAATTTGAAAATAATCTTGCCAAAATACAAGATGATTATCCTTCGCAGATAGCTATACTGGAAAATATTATTGAAGAAAATGTTTAAGGAGAATCTTTATGCAAGAAGTTAAGAAAATTCTTTTTGTGATGCCTTATTTGGGCTGTGGAGGAGTTGAAGCTACATTTTTTTCACTGCTTGATGTGATGGACAGAAAGCGTTGTGAAATAACACTTCTTATATTAGAAGATAAGGGTCAATTCAGGAATCGTATTCCAAAAGATATTAAAGTAAGATATATTGAAATTCCGAAAAAAGAAAGAGGCATTTTCTTCGGTAAGAAGAAAATGCTAAAAGAACACTTGGGACATGGAAGGATATGGAAGATTCCAGGGTATTTACTTTACAATATGCAAATTTCTTTGACAGAAGACCGCGTAAAGAATGCGGCATATTTTTCTCATATTGCAGATTCGATTCCAGAATTCGAGGGAGAGTATGATTTGGCAGTAGACTATTTTGGATATGCTACATTTACAACATTTTATGTTGCGGAGAAGGTACATGCAAAACGAAAAGTCACCTGGTTACATAGTATTTTTTCGCGTTTTTCACCACAGGCATTTGAAAAATGGTATAGAAAAATGGATGTGATTTATGCGGTATCACAAATGGTTAAATCCGATTTTGAAACAATATTTCCCCAAATAGATTGTGTGAAGTTGTTTTATAATATTATTGATCCAGGAATGATTCGAAGAAAAGCTAATAAAATATGTAATTTTGATGATGGATATAAAGGCATGAAAATATTAACTGTAGGACGGCTTTGCGGAGAAAAAGGGATTGACTTGGCAATTGAAGCATATAAAAGGCTGATAAAAGAAGGATATGTTTTTCGATGGTATGTGATTGGCGGAGGCAGTTTGGAAAGTATTCAGATGTATAAGAAGCTGTTGCTGCCTAACGATAATAATTTCGTATTTCTCGGCATAAAGGATAATCCATATGTTTATATGAGACAATGTGATATTTATGTTCAGCCGTCTCGTTTCGAAGGGTATTGCACAACAACAAATGAGGCAAGGATTTTAGGATGTCCAATTGTGACTACAGACGTTTCTGGGGCAAGAGAGCAGATTCAAGATGGAAAAACAGGATTAATTGTCGAGAGTACGGTTGAAGGTATTTATAAAGGTGTTAAGGAATTGCTGGATAATCCGGAATTGAGAAAAGAGTTTACAGAAAATCTAAAATTCATAGATTGTGATACCAGGAAAGAAGTGAAAAAGATATATCGGTTACTGGATAATTGATTTTTTCCAGTTTAATAGATGCTTGTTTATGTATAGGTGAAAGGGATAAGAATGAAAAATAATTTAAAAATTAGTATATTACTTTCCTATATGTCAATGTTTGTGAGCATTATCGTGTCTATGTTGTATACACCATTTATGTTGAGACATTTGGGGCAACAGCAATATGGGCTTTATAATATGGCAGCTTCAGTTATTAGTTATCTGAATTTGTTTGATTTAGGACTTGGAAATGCTGTTGTCAGATATGCAACTAAGTATAGGATAGAAAAGAAATATAAAGATGCAGAATACTTATATGGTATGTTTGTGACCATATTTGCTCTTATATCTGTACTTACTATGATTATAGGGGCTATTCTAGTTGTTAATATTCAGAATATATATACAGTGTCAACGGGTGAAACGGGCATTGCTCAATTAAGAATTATAATGATTATTATGATTTTTAGTTTGGCAATTAGCTTTCCCGGTAGTGTGTATAGTTCCATCATTACATCATATGAAGAGTTTACGTTTTTAAAGATTACAGGAATGATGTCAACAATTTTGAATCCGATTATTATGATTCCTTTGTTGATACATGGACATAAAGCAGTTTCGCTTTCTGTAGTGGCATTGAGCCTGAATTTTTTTCTGATTTCTTTAAATGCAATTTATGTTCACACTAAACTTAAGGTTAAAATACGGTTTGGTAGATTTGATAGAAATTTGCTAAAAGAGATTTCCAGATATTCTGCGTTTGTATTTCTGGGAGCAATAGTGGATCAGCTTTACTGGAATACTGATAAAATAATATTAGGTGTAGTTTCTGGAGAAGCAGCAGTAGCAGTATATTCAGTAGGGTCACAGATTCACACATATTTTCAGCAGTTTTCGTGGTCGATTAGTAACGTGTTTTTCCCTAGAGTTACAAAAATGGTTACAGAAGGTTCGAAAGAAATCATATATCAGTTTTTCCTGAAAATAGGAAGAATTCAGTATTTTGTTCTGTTTCTAATTTATACAGGTTTTTTTATTTTTGGTAAGGAATTCATTGAGTGTTGGGCTGGTGAAGAATACAAAACAGCTTATTATATAGCAATGATTGTTATCTCTGGGGCTATTGTTCCGCTCATACAAAATATGGGAGTACATATTGTACAAGCAATGAATAAGCACGCATTTAGATCAATATGTTATTTTTGTATTGCGTTAATTAATGCGGTGTCCAGTTATTTTGTGGCTTATAAATGGCAGGGAATAGGATGCGCGATTTGTACATATTTGTCCATGATTTTAGGCCATGGTATTGTTATGAATTGGTTTTATAAACGTAAGATAGGGTTGGATATTGGTGATTTTTGGAAAAATATAGCAATAATTACATTAAAATATTTACCTTTAGTATGTGTGGGTATTTTTTTGAATCAAAAATTTGTTACGTCAAATATTGTATTTCTGGCAGTGAAAATATTTTTGTATACTATTGGTTATTGTATTCTGGGCTATGTATGGTGTATGAACACAGATGAAAAAGATTTAGTGAAGTCAGTAATAAGGAAAGTAAAAAAATAATGATAAAGCGTATTAAAAATAAAGTAAAAAGAACTTTTGCCGAGCAAAGATGGTTAATCTTGAGAGAGAAGACGAGTGTGGATGAGTTTAAAATATTTTTTGAATCTTTCAGCGCTTCAAGTTTTCAAGGGAATGTTTATTACATTTTTAAAAGATATTTTGACGATGTGGCATTTTTAGATTTTACTTTTGTAATTGCAGCAAAAGTAAAAACATCAGTTATTACTTTTTTGAAAAGCAAAAATTTGTATGATGGCAGAGTAAAGGTTATTGAATATCTGTCAGAAGAATATATTAAGGAATTGTATTCTTCTAAGTATATTTTTAATAACGTGACTTTTCCAATGGATTTTGTAAAGAAAACAGAGCAAGTTTATGTTAATACGTGGCATGGCACACCACTGAAGTATATTGGGAAAAGGGCGTCAGAGGATGCTTTGATTGTTCAAAATATGCAGAGAGATTTTTTGATGTGTGATTATTTACTTTCACCTAATCCGTTTACAACGGAAATTTATAACAAAGATTTTAATGTTAGTGGAGTTGTATCTAACGGGATTCAGGAAATTGGCTATCCTAGAAATGAGATTTTTTATAATGAAGTTTATAGAAAAAATGAAAGGGAAAAACTTGGTTTTGGTAATAAAAAAGTGATTTTCTATATGCCTACATGGAGGAACGCTAATGGGAAAAGTATTGATTTTATCCAAAAAATGGAAAGACTTGCTGATAAGCTGGGAGAACAATATTTGATTTATGTTAAATTGCATCCATTAGATACTTCAGATAGAAGTCAGATGAAAAAGATTCAGTATATTCCGGAAAATTATGAAGTATATGAGTTTTTACAATGCTGTGACATATTAATCACAGATTATTCGAGTGTTTTGTTTGATTTTCTAAATACAAAAAGGCCGATTGTTTTATATCAATTTGATAGAGAAGAGTATTATAAAAGCAGAGGAGTATATAAAGAGATCGAGCAATTGATTGAAATACCCATTGCAATGGATATTGATACATTAGCGGAATTGGTAAAAAAAGAAGTGTGTTCATCAGAAAGATTAAAAGAAATATTTTGTCCGTATGATGCAGGAGAACCAATAGCTAAAATTACGAAAATAGTGTTCGATCTTCCGAGAAGAAATCAGATGCCGATTTGCAATTTGGTTGTGATTGATGAAGCTGACGCTGACTTTGAACAGTGGAATGTGGATGATGATGGAAATAAGACATGGATTTTCTTAATACCGAAACGTAAAAATTTGTTTTTTCAAAAGAATGAAAAGATTGTGGAAACCAATTTTATCGTAGGGAGTAGTTGCGGACAATATACATTGAAAGAAAGACTGGCAATGCTTTTGGTAAAGATATTTCCGTATGTACATTTGCGTATAATCACTCAAAAAGCATATCAAAGAGAGAAATGTAGAATGCTTGGAAATATGAGGGTACATCGAGTGTATCAAAAAAATGCACCAGAGTATTTAAAGAATTTAAAATAGGAGATTGGCTATGATTTTTATTTTTGTTCTAATATGTATATTGCTTGTATTGAAAACAACATATACAAGAAAAGGGTTTAATAGGGAATATATCAGTCCAGAGACGATGCTTCCATGGAAAGGATTTTTTATTTTACTGATATTTATGAGTCATATGGTGGGGGGGGGTGGCATGGTAATATCAATTTGTTTGACCAAATTTATATTAATATTAACGATTTAATTATTGGTCAGCTTGTGGTAGTGCTTTTTCTATTTCTTTCAGGCTATGGAGTGATTTGTTCAATTGATAAGAAAGGACAGAATTATTTAAATGAATTTCCTAAAAAGAGAATCTTTAAGACATGGATACATTTTGCCATTATAGTTTTGTTATATGGAGGGTTGCAGTTTTTACTCGGCAATTCGTATAATTTAAAGACGGTAATAAAGGCGTTAATTGCGATTGATTCTTTAGGAAATTCAAATTGGTATATTTTTGCGATACTCTATTTATATATTGCATCTTTTATAGGTTTCTTTTTAGGGAAACTTTTGAATAAAAAACTGTATTTGGCGTTGGGGACAAGCTTTGTATTACTATCTGTTTTAATATATATGATTATTTTTAGAAAAGTCTTACAATATTCTACAGTGTGGTATGATAGCATTGTTTGTTATGTAATGGGGATGGTATTTTATTTGATTGAAGACCGTGTATTAAAAATTGTACAATTTAAAACATATAGATATTGGTGTGTGCTTGTGATGGTCTGTTTGGTGTTTGCAGGAAATAGATTGTTTTTATTTTCTCAATATAATTATTTAATATATTTCTGGATTCAGTCAATGGCAATCATAGCATTTGTTTTGTTATTTTCCATGAAGTTTACATGTAAAAGCAAGTTGCTGAGCTGGTGTGGGAAAAATTTGTTTTATATCTATATTTTACAGAGAATTCCATTTATTATATTGGATTATATCGGATTAAGTAATCTGTACTTGTACTTTATAATTGCGACAATTGGAACCATATTTCTTGTATATGCAATGCAGAAAATATTTAGAAAAATGGATAGTATTTTGTTTTAAAAAATTTATTACAAAGGAGTGTACTTATGAAGCGAATAATAACATATGGAACATTTGATCTTTTACATTATGGGCACATCAATTTATTAAAAAGAGCAAAGACATTGGGAGATTATCTTATTGTATGTCTTTCTACTGATGAATTTAATTGGAAGGAAAAACAAAAAAAGTGTTACTTTACATATGAACAGCGGAAAGCGCTTTTAGAATCAATACGTTATGTGGATCTTGTGATTCCAGAAGAAAATTGGGAGCAAAAAAAGACGGATGTTCGAGAATATCATATTGATACGTTTGTAATTGGAGATGATTGGAAGGGGCAATTTGACTTCTTAAAAGAAGAAGGGTGTGAAGTGATTTATTTACCAAGAACACCAGAAATCAGTACAACGCAAATCAAGCAAGATTTATATAAAAAATAATTATCAAGGGAGAAAAGCAATGTCAGTATTTTCAGGTGCAACTTTAATGATTACCGGTGGGACAGGCTCATTCGGTAACACCGTGTTGAAACATTTTTTGACAACGGATATTGGAGAGATTCGTATTTTTTCACGAGATGAAAAGAAACAGGATGATATGCGTCATGATTTGCAGGCGCGTTTTCCTGAATATGCGGGGAAAGTGAAGTTTTACATAGGCGATGTGCGTAGTGCACAGTCGATTAAGGACGCTATGTGGGGTGTGGATTATGTATTTCATGCTGCTGCATTGAAACAGGTGCCATCTTGCGAGTTTTTTCCAATGGAGGCGGTTCGTACAAATGTGGAAGGAACTGATAATATGCTGCATGCGGCAATTGACTGTGGTGTTAAGCGTGTAGTATGCTTATCAACAGATAAGGCGGCTTATCCAATTAATGCGATGGGGATTTCCAAGGCAATGATGGAACATGTTATTTATGCCAATGCCCGGGTAGCTGCAGAACGGGGCGGTACAGTTATATGCTGTACTCGTTATGGTAATGTTATGTGCAGCCGCGGAAGTGTGATACCGTTATTTGTTGATCAAATAAAAGCAGGTAATCCGATAACTATTACAGACCCAAATATGACTCGCTTTTTGATGAATCTGGATGAAGCCGTGGATTTGGTTAAGTTTGCATTTGAGCATGCAAATCCGGGAGACTTGTTTATTCAGAAGGCGGATGCGTCAACGATTGGTGTTCTGGCGCAGGCTGTTCAGAAGCTTTTTGGAGATACTGGGACAAGAATTATCGGAACCAGACATGGTGAGAAATTATACGAGACTTTGATGACAAGGGAAGAAAGACTGCGCGCTGAAGATATGGGAAATTATTACCGTGTAGCTCCAGATAGCCGAGATTTGAATTAT
The DNA here is from genome assembly GCA_902362865.1 of Clostridiaceae bacterium. Lineage (GTDB taxonomy): Bacteria > Bacillota > Clostridia > Lachnospirales > Lachnospiraceae > Claveliimonas > Claveliimonas acetigenes. Next base: position 80,305 of record CABIYE010000011.1, on the reverse strand, counting down.
GATAAATTTTTTATAGAAGGACAAGCTCACACGGAAGCGGATGAATCATACACCAGTCACAATACCAGACGTTTAGATGTGGATGGAACGGTGGAAAAGATTCTTACGACTGATTATGTGCAGGAACAGCTAAGGTTTGTCGAGAAATAAGATGTTTTTTGAAACTGATTGGAAGAGGAAATGTGATGAGTGTATTTAATAATGTAAAATGGAAGGAAAATGGAAAGTTAAAGTTATTAATCATTGTCGGTACACGCCCGGAGATTATCCGGCTTTCTGCGGTGATTAAGAAATGCCGCGTTTATTTTGATACGATTTTAGCACATACGGGGCAGAACTATGACTACAACTTGAACGGTGTGTTCTTCCATGACCTGGAGCTGGATGCTCCGGAAGTGTATTTAAACGCAGTGGGTGCAGATCTTGGTGAAACTATGGGCAATATCATTGCAAAATCATATCAGCTTATGGAAGAAATCAAACCGGATGCCGTATTGGTTCTTGGTGATACCAATTCCTGTTTGTCGGTGATTGGAGCAAAGCGTCTGCATATTCCGATTTTCCATATGGAAGCCGGGAACCGCTGCAAGGATGAATGCCTGCCGGAAGAAACTAACCGTCGTATTGTAGACATTATTTCGGATGTGAACATGGCGTATTCTGAACATGCAAGAAGGTACCTTGCAGATTGCGGGCTGCCGAAGGAACGCACCTATGTAACCGGTTCTCCGATGGCAGAGGTACTTCATAATAATCTTGCTAAGATTGAAGCATCCGATATTCACCAGCGATTAGGTTTGGAAAAAGGACGGTATATTCTTCTTTCTGCTCATCGTGAGGAAAATATTGACACGGAGAAGAACTTTCTCTCGCTGTTCAATGCCATCAATAAAATGGCAGAGAAGTACGACATGCCGATTTTGTATTCCTGTCATCCGAGAAGCAGGAAGAGAATTGAAGCAACTAACTTCCGGCTTGATCCGCGCGTAATTCAGCATGAACCACTTGGCTTTCATGATTATAACTGTTTGCAGATGAACGCATTTGCTGTGGTATCTGACAGTGGTACGCTGCCGGAGGAAAGCAGTTTCTTTACCAGCGTTGGACATCCTTTCCCTGCGGTGTGCATCCGCACCTCTACTGAGCGCCCGGAAGCATTAGATAAGGCTTGCTTTATCCTGTCCGGTATTGATGAAAAGGGACTGCTTCAGGCAGTGGATGTGGCTGTGGAGATGAACAGAAACTGTGATCTGGGTATTCCGGTGCCGGATTATGTGGATGAGAATGTATCAGACAAGGTGGTCAAGATCATCCAGAGTTATACAGGTGTAGTAAATAAGATGGTGTGGAGAAAAGATATTTAATAAGCACACCGGAAGAAAAGAAAGAGGTATCAGGTTATGAATATCTTAGTAACCGGAGCAAAGGGAATGGTGGGGACTGCCCTTTGTAACAACTTGAAAAATATTCGTGATAACAAAAACAGAACCAGACCAAATCTTCATATTGAGGAAATTTATGAGTATGATTTGAATTCTACATCAGAAGAATTGAACGAGTACTGCCGTAAAGCGGACTTTGTATTCAATCTTGCCGGAGTGAACCGCCCGGAGAATCCGGAGGATTTTATGAAAGGCAATTTCGGCTTTGCTTCGGAGCTGTTGAATCATCTGAAGAAGTATGATAATAAGGCAACCATTATGTTATCTTCATCCATCCAGGCAACCCTTGCCGGACGTTTTGGAAATAGCGAATATGGTAGGAGTAAAAAGGCTGGTGAGGAATTGTTCTTCGATTATGCGAAGGAAACCGGTGCAAAGGTTGCTGTCTATCGTTTCCCTAATCTGATGGGACACAGCAGGCCGAAGTACAATTCTGCAGTATCTACTTTCTGTTGGGCGGTGGCAAACGATGAACCTTTCACTGTTAATGACAGAAATATCGAATTGGAGCTTCTTTACATCGACGATCTGGTGGAGGGAATGTTCGACCTGCTGGAGGAAAAAGAGGCATATTGCGAGTTTGAGGGTGTTGAAACGGTTGCCGATGAAAATGGAAGATACTGCTATGTACCGGTGACCCATAAAGTTACGCTGGGTGAAATAGTTGATTTGCTGGAAGAGTTCAAACAACAGCCGCAGACGTTGCTGATGCCGAAGATGCCGAACGGCTCTTTTGCGAAGAAGCTGTATAGCTTGTACTTGACCTATCTTCCGAAGGAAAAGTTCAAGTATGTGATGAAGATGAATGTGGATGACCGTGGCAGTTTTACGGAACTGGTGCATACTGCCGATTGTGGACAGGTGAGTGTTAACATCAGCAAACCAGGTATTACGAAAGGGCAGCACTGGCACAATTCCAAGTGGGAACTGTTTATTGTAGTGCATGGACATGGACTGATTCAGGAACGAAATATTAACACCGGTGAGATGGTGGAGTTCGAGGTCAGTGGAGAGAAGATAGAAGCTGTCCATATGATTCCCGGATGGACGCATAATATTATTAATTTGTCTGACACGGAGGATTTGGTAACTGTCATGACTTGCAATGAGATCTTTAATCCTGAGCGGCCGGACACGTTTGGGGAGCCGGTATAGTAGTAAGGTTGGAAACGACATTTTTTTTTGAAAAATTGTCGAAAAATATATAAGTTTGTGTTACAATAGAAATGGCTAATCAAGGTAAGGAAATAAAGCAGTGGAGACTGCTTTGTTTGCTTACCTTTTTTGTTGCTATTCATTGGCTGTTTGTTTGCTGAACCATTACATAAGACGGGCGTAAGTCTTTTCCGGCCTCGTTTGGAGGAGTCGCCTGTCCATCTGCAGCTTTTGTTAGATCTGCGGCTGTAACTTATACACCCAGAGGAAGTGAAGGAGGTAATGTTAGATGAAGAAGTGGAAGAAAAGCAAACAGAAAGCCGTTCTGAATAGGATGTGTCTGCTACTTATCCTTGCGTCCATTTTTGTTGGAGTGATTTCAGGGAGAGAGATAGTGGTGGAGGCATCGTTAAGTGATCATGCTTGTTTTAAAGCACAGATTATTTAACATAAGCTTGAGGTCGGCGATTTTATTGCCGGCCTCAGTTTGTGCATGTTCGCGGCGGGAGGATTTATTATGTTAAAAAAAGAAAATGAAGTTGTTAAAGAAGCGATAGAAAAAGGTGTGTTTCCATATTTTATAAGTCATGAATATAATAGATTTTATGAGCTGGTGAAAAGGGGACAGTATGCAGGTGCCTGGTTTGAGCTGAGGGATATTGCGGAACTGATAATAAAATTTCCGGTGTTTCTTGGTTTTTCCTGTTTGTTTTATGAGGATTTAAATCTGGAAGATATGAGAATCCGAGGTATTGTGAAGGATTTGCTGTCAAAATCGCTGAGCCTGGGTAAGTGGAAAGAGTTTTTGGTTAAGTTGCTGGGATATGATGTGCTTAAAAAGGATATGCCGGAGGTGTATCATATTTTGAAGGTTGTCGGTAGATTTGTGAGTGATTATCGGATTGTTGAATGGCGCAATGATATGATCGGGCATGGAGCGCTGCCTTTTGAGGATTCAGATGATTTTATTTATGATATGCGTCGTTTGTCAAGGGGAATTGACGATTGCCTGGAGGAAACGATAGAGGATTATGAGAAAATTGTTTTGAGGCAGGAAGAAAATGTGGTTGCAGAGATAAGTGGAAAGCGAATCTGCCTGGAAAGATATATTTTTGAGAAAGAATTTTTCTTTGATAAATTCAATTCTTTAAATTACAATGTACATTCTCTGAACTATATGAATGGAAAACACCTGGATATAGACAACGCATGGTACAGGGATGCTGTAAAGAAAAAGGAGATTGCCGATGAATTGGAAAGATACAGGAAGGTTCAGTTGGATACAAGATGGAAATGGGAGGATGTTATGAATCTTCAAAGGCTGAATAAACCGGAAATGTATCAGGACAATAAAAAGCTTATGAAATGGCTGAATAGGGTGATGGAGGAGGAACCAAAAGGAGTATTTCTTCTTACGATGGACAGAGGAATGGGGAAAACGGCTTTTGTGTCTAGTTTAAATCAACTGTTGGCGGATAAATATGAGGAGAAATTGTATATAAGAGCGTATTATTGCAGTGCGTTGAAATATCGAAGTATGGAGGAGTTTGTGACGGAATTTAATAGTCTGTTTAAAATGGAGAAGTGTTCCGGGCAGACGACGGTCGGAAAGGAGTCCAGACAGTTGAAATGGCTGGACGGAAAGAAGGAAATGGCAGAGTGTTTAGAGGATGTGCTGCAATGTGTGAGGAAAGAGCGTCAGAATGAAGCGCTGAAGCTGCTTTTTATCATTGATGGAATTGATGAGATTTATGAAGAAGGAAATAAAAAGAATATTTTCGACTTTATACCGTTGCGGGATCAGCTTGCGGAAGGCGTCTATATACTGCTTACTTCAAGAAATGGAGATACGGAAAGTCTGAGTGATTTTACACAAGGCAAACTGGCGCAGCTCAGAAAGGAAAGTGTGTGCGCAGAGTGCAATTTTACGTTGAAAAATAACTCCGATAAAAAGCTCTATGGCAGGATGTTGAGAGGCTATTTTACCGAGGCGTGTAAAAATAGCGGAGCAGAAGGGGTGCCTGAGGAAGAGAAAGAGGCGGTTCTGAAAAAAATGTGCGAGGAGGCAAAATACCGCTTTGTGGATTTCAGACTTTATGTAACTTTATTTAAAGAGGCGGTAAAGAATCATCGGAATATATGGACAATTTTTGATGAAAAGGATGGCCGGAAAGCATTTTTTGCCTACATGCGTCAGGTGCTTGGGGAGAAGGTATATCATAAAGCGGGGCGGATTCTGCTGATTATTGCGACGGCGTATTGCCCGCTTACAGTGAAGGACTGTGTTTTTCTTGAAGAGATGGAAACAGGAGGCAATATAACGGAAATCCTGGCGATTTTACAGATGTTTGAAAGTCTCCTTGTTTATAAAAGGACAGGAATAGCTGAGATTAATAATCATACTATTGCTGAATGTAAAAATGAGAAGTATCAGGAAGCGATTGTTCAGGAGTTTGGCGGTTTGATGGATGAACTTGTCGAGGAGTGGATTGGTTTTATAGAATCTTAGTATCGGAATTATTTTTTGCCGCAGGGAAAGTATGATCCGAAAATAGATTATGATTTTTCGACAATTTACCTGTACGGAAATATTTACAGGTATGTGACAGAAAAAGATGTCAGCAGAAAAAATGTTGGAAGAATATATCGGAGAGAGTTTGCTGAAGCAATTTTTCAATATGAAAAATTTATGCCTACACAGGAAATCGGATGGTATGTAAAAGATTTGGATATAGCAATGTCTGATGCTTGTATTGAGATTTTGAAAAAACAGAATGTAAAGGATGATATGCTGTTGGTAGCTGTTTATAATAATTATATTTTTCATAAAAAGGATATTTATAGGCAGACGTGGGGATGTGGAAGCATGGATTCCCGTTCTATGAAAGAAAAGAAAGAAATCCTGGATTATTTTGAGGAAGGAATCCAGATTTTGAAAGCTATGGAAAGAAAAGAGACGAAAGCATTGGAATTGCAGTCTAAGTTTTGTTCGTTAAAAGGAATTTTTTTGCTTGAACAGAAGGGCAGCCTTGAAGAGGTGGAGGAACTTTTCATGCAGAGTTATCGTCTGACTGAGGAAATTCTCGATACGGATTTTATCGCGGGGTGCAATTTGTATGAACAGGCGGCAGAACGGCTGCTCGTCATATTTGAGAAGGAGCGGGCGGTTGAAAAAATAGCAGAAAAATATGATGAGATTACAGAGAAAATGACGTGGATCAAAAAGCAGGAGGAAGCGGAGCCGTATTTGTTGGTGAATACCCGGAATAGAATTGAGTATGGGATCCTTCCGCGGGAGGCGATGTTTTATCGAAAGCTGGGGACTGTATGTCGGAAGGTTGGATGGGAGCCGAAGGACAGAACAATCCGGGATTTGTATGAAACATCGTTGGAGATTCTCCGTGGCATAAAGGAAAAAGATATAGGAGAGCAGCACGGAAGAGTGATCAGCGATTATATCCGCATTGTAACGAATGAATATGGACAATATGAGCAAGAACGGCAGAATCTGCAGAAAGCCAGAGAGCTGTATGACGAATCTACAGCTCTGGCTGAGCAGCTTATAAAGATTAATAATTTTAAAGTGAACAGGTATATTATAGAGACGAGTCTTAATTACATTATTTTGAGTCAGGAGCTTGGCGTTCACGAACGAGAGAAGATGGAGGAACGGCTGAAGATGAACGAGAAGTGGATAGAGAAGGAGTTCCCTCAGGATCAAGAGTTAAAAATGCTGTTGGACAGAGTAAAAGAAAGCCTGAGTTAGAGAGCAACGATAGGTAAACTATGTGTTGATGATGACACCATGATGCTCCCAAACGAAGCATTTCGAAAGAGGCTGATGAACGGGAACCCGATTACGTCTCAGGTATATATCCAGGAAGAGCTGGCGAAAGAAAAATTGAAATAAACAGGCAGCCGCAGCTTATAATCTTGCAGACTGTCCGCATTGATGGTAAGATGGAAATATCAGAACACCGGCACTGGTTCCAGGAAAGGGAAAGACGGTTATCCATGCCGGATGATGATACCGGGAAGGGGTGGCTGCAGTATGATGAAGAAACTGCCTGTAGGTGTGGATGGATTTGAAAAAATCAGGACGCAGGGCTTTTATTATGTGGATAAGACAATGTTCATAGCAGAGCTTCTGGAAAACTGGGGTGAAGTAAACCTGTTTACGCGCCCACGTCGTTTCGGGAAGACGCTTACAATGGACATGCTGAAGGCTTTTTTTGAGATCGGATGTGACCGGACGCTGTTTGACGGGCTGGAAATTTCAAAGGAGACAGAACTTTGCGAGGAATATATGGGGAAATTTCCGGTGATTTCCATAACGCTGAAGAGTGTTGACGGGAAAAATTACCAGGAAGCATGTGCTGCGCTGCGCTCCGTGATAGGGATTGAGGCCATGCGGTTCCTGTTCCTGCTGGAAAGCGACAGGCTGTCAGAAGAAGAACGTGCAATGTACCGCCAGCTGATTGAAGTCGGGAGTTTGCAGAGCAGCGTATTTACGATGACGGATGCGGTCATGCTGACAAGCCTGAAGGTGCTTTCGCTGCTCTTGTCAAAGCATTATGGCAGACAGGTGATCCTTCTGATAGATGAGTATGATGTGCTGCTGGATAAGGCATTCCAGAATGGATATTATGATGAGATGGTCATGCTTATCAGAAATCTTTTCGGTAATGCGCTGAAGTCGAATGCGGATCTTTATTTTGCAGTTATCACGGGATGTCTGCGTGTTTCGAAAGAGAGTATTTTTACCGGACTGAACAACCTTAATGTCATGACCGTCACGGATGAATATTTTAGCGACAGTTTCGGATTTACGGATGACGAGGTAAAAGAGCTGCTGGTATACTACGGACGGGAGGAGGCAGCAGATATCATGCGTGAATGGTATGACGGGTACCGGTTCGGAGAAAGGCTTATCTATTGTCCCTGGGATGTCATCAAGTATACGCAGGCTCTCCGGAGAAACAAGAATGCATTGCCAGATAATTACTGGGCAAATACAAGTGGGAATGAACTTGTACGGCATTTTATTGATAAAGCAGACCAGTCCACAAGGGACGAGGTTGAACAGCTGATTGCCGGCGGGGCTGTCCGGAAGAGAATACGGCAGGAACTGACTTACAGGGAAATTGACAGCAGTATTGAAAACCTGTGGAGCGTGCTGTTGATGACCGGATATCTGACGACCACAGGGCGTGTTTCTGCAAAAGATTATACATTAGCCATACCAAACGCTGAAATCAGGGATTTATTTGTCACGCAGGTCAGGGAATGGTTCGGGGATACTTCACGGGCGGACATATCAAGAATAGAAAAATTCTGCGCGGCATTTCCGGATGGGGATGCAGAACGGATAGAAGAGATGCTTCACGGATATCTGTGGGATTCCATCAGTGTGCGTGATACCGCTGTCCGCAGGAACATGAAAGAGAACTTCTACCACGGCATGGTTCTGGGACTCCTGCAGAGCAGAAGCGACTGGCTGGTCAGATCAAATGCAGAGACAGGGGAAGGGTACAGTGATATCCTGGTATACACGCCGGATAAGATCGGCATCGTGATCGAACTGAAGTATGCAGATGACGGGAACCTGGAAAAAGGCTGTGCGGATGCACTCAGACAGATTGAGGAACGGAAATATACGGCGGCTCTTGAAAGAAGAAAGGCTGCAAAAATCATAAAATATGGCATGGCATTCTGGGAAAAGGAATGCAGAGTCGTAATGGGCGGACAATAGTGGCTGGTCTGACCGGAATCCTTAACTTCCAAATCTGAGTAGCCCTAACGAAAAAGGAAATTCAAAAATCCCCCGTATTTCTGCGGAAATTTTTGCAAAAATACGGGGGTCAGTGTATTACATTTATCACAGCATTTCGAAAGAAGCTGATGAACGGGAGATATCCTTGTGCGGCTATTTTGTCATTAGCACATCGGACAGAGTTATGGTTTGTCTATGTATTTTTGGTTCATTTGCAATTTAGAGGCAGAGAAGAGTTTGTCTTAAATAATCGATAGATTTGAATTATTATCTTTCGTCCGGAACAATAAAGGGTATTTTGAAGTAACATATATAATTTTTCTGCATTAGCGCTACAACTTTATTTAAAGCAGCGGAAAAGAATTGTCGAAAAAGGTATAAAACTGTGTTATAATAAAAAAGGCTAATCAAGGTAAGGAAATAAAGCAGTGGAGACTGCTTTGTTTGCTTACCTTTTTTTATGTAAAAAAGGAGGGGCAAGAATGCAAAAGCAAGACATTTTGAACCGGAGCAAATTTGTGGGGGATTTGATTGAAATAGTGGAAACAATTTCTGCCCGGGATGGAGCCAGAATGTTTGCAATAGATGGGGAGTGGGGTTCTGGAAAATCTTATGTTCTGGAGATGTTTGAAGAAAAAATAGCGTCGCTTCAATCAGAGGAAGAAGCAGGTGACAAATATTTCCTTTTTCATTATAACTGCTGGGAATATGATTATTATGAGGAGCCGATTATCGCAATTGTGGCAGCGATGCTTGACACTGTGAATGAAAAGGAAAATCTTTTCTCGGGAAAAGTAGAGAGTTTTATTGAAGGTGCAATGAAGACGGCCGGAGAAGCGGTGAAGGAGATAGCTGGAGAAGTTATTAAGAATAAAATAGGTTTTGATGTGGTTGGTACATTAGAAAAGATTAAGGAAAAAGGGGAGGGCATAGCGGAAGAAAATAAAAAGTTTGATAATTTATCTACGTTTAAAGAGACTTTGAAGACCGTCAGGGAACAGTTGAAGAAGATAGCGGAATATAAACCTATTATCTGGGTGGTGGATGAACTGGATCGGTGTCTGCCGGATTATGCAATTAAAGTATTGGAGCGGCTGCATCATTTGTTAAAGGGGATTCCTAATATAACTGTAATAATCGCAATTGATCAGAAGCAGCTTGAGAATTCTGTTAAACAAATATTTGGAGAGAAAACGGAGGCGAGTCAATATTTAAAGAAATTTATTGATTTTACGCTTAAGCTGGATAAAGGTAAAATGACAAAAGGTTTTTATGAAAAGTATAGCAGTTACTTTGAGCTGTTTCGGGAATTTCCTGATGGGGAAGGGGAATTTCAAAACATGTTTTATGTTTTGTTTGACGGCTATGATATCAGGCGGCAGGAAAAAATTATGGAGAATGTAGAGCTGATACATAGAATTGTCTGCGAAACGGATGAGAAAAGGGACGCTTCGTTGATGTGGCTGGAAGTTCTGTGGTTTGGATTGAGACTGCGGACGGGAAGTTCGGACTTTTCCTGGATATTGCAGTTGAATATTACTGGCAACGAGTTGGGGATGCTTGGTTTGAAGCTGGGTAATTTTATGAAGAAAATGATAACGAGAATTGAAGGAAGAAATACTACTTTTTTAAATGCCAGAAGAAGAACGGTTTTATTACATGAAAATGTGGAGGATAGGATGTTCTGGCTATGGGATAAAGTGTTGAAAGAGAATATCTTTGTATGGGATGAGGAGTGCGATTTAAGAACTGAAGAAGAATGCGCGGTAAGATTTGTAAAGCTTGCGGAAGTTTTATTAAGTTAAGAGGGATGAAGAGAGATAAACGATGATGGAAGATGCTGTAAAAAGAAAAGTTTTCAAATGGTATAAAAAGATACGGGAATCCAGGTGGTTTTATGAGGTAATTTATGCAGGGCTTCTTATCCCTGTTCTGTTTGATTTGGTTCCGATGCAATATTGTTCGAGGGTGATGGAAGAATTTTTTCAAAAAGCAGGTGATGCCTATGCTGTGATAAGTGCAATTTTAATTGCTGTCTGGGTGTTTATAGGAACTCTGCTTGTGTTTTGGCTCGGCATGTTTAAGGAAAAGCAGTATGGTATACCGAATGTTGATATTATTTTTACCAATATTTCTGTGAAAAAGAGGGCGGCTTTGATTGGAATTTATATGCTTGAGCTGATGGAATTGTATTTGTCCGTTACATATAACTGGGAAATTACGCTGGCTGTCTTGCCGATCATCTTATTTGTGTCGGTAGTGTATATATTTGCTGCAATCTGTTTAGAGCCGTCTGCAACGAACTTTCGTGATACCGTAAAAGGGAAGATGAAGAAGGACATTCAGGAAAATGCGCAGGTAACGGGGATTATTCTTAAATTAGTGAAGAATATAAAATATGCAGAAGAAGATTTGTGCCTTGACTCACTGGTAACTGTGATTGGCGAATTGAATGCAGATGATATGAGTGAAGAGTTGGAGGAAAATATCCGGGATTATGTGGCGAAAATTGTGGATGCTATGATAAAGGCAAATGGAAAGGAAGAGGGGTTGACAGATATAATAAGGGAATATCTGTGCGGGCAGAAAGTGCTGTCTGCGCAGTGTGGAGTTATGCGGGCGGCGCTTGACAATGTAGAAATGATAGGATTTGACTGCTTTTCAGAAAAAATCCTGAATATAAAATACGAGAATCGCAGAAGAGTCTTAATCTGGGGGCTTGTATATAATGGTTATCATATGAAATACGAGGGACAGGAGTACAGAAGAATGTTGACAGATCAATTCTGGGAGATTTTGAGCATAGACTAAATGTTGAAGAAGAACAATTTTTGAACAGGTGTTGGGATGGAATGTCTGAGAAAGACGAGGATAGCAGAATGGGAAACCATTTATATACTGAATTAATGAAAGGATGGATATATAAAGAATGACAAGAGATTTGAGAATGTTAACGCTATATAAGCAGCATTATCTGGATTCGTATGATCCGGAAAATCCTATGGAAAGCGACTTCTCCTGCTGGGGATATTATGATGGAATGGATATAAGGAAAGTAGATCAGACACGAAGCAGATTATATACAAAGACTTCGCAGTCTCCGGTATCAGAATTGTGGTATGCATCAGTTGAAGCAGCAAGGAAGCTTACAGGGAGACATAGCAGACAGGATATAGGGCTTTTCCGGTGTTCTGATAATGAAGCGGAGGCGAATGTAGAAAGGTTCTGGGATTCTGGTTTGGAGTTTCCGTTTTTAGCAGTGTGCTTTCTGCAGCTTGCAGATAAACAAAATTATGAAAGGCTGCAGAAGAATATCGAAAAAGATTATTTCTGTGGGGAAAAAAAGCACGATAAAAGTTATAGCATATTGTACATTTGATAATGCGGATTTGGTCGTTTTTGTGCGGGGAAATTCTATTGTAAATTTAGAGGGGGCAATAAGACTGATAGAAGGCAGCCCGGAAGTGAAATATCTTCATTCTGTTATGGGAGTTTCGGAGAAGTACCTGTCTGTATTATGTGAAAATAAAGAAAAGAAACCGTTTTACCATTTAAATGACGATATTTTTGAAATTTCTATGAAAATTGCAACGGATGGGGATTTAGGCATAATCTCAAGAATTAAAAAGGAAATGGACGTACAAATTATTCCAGGAAAGGGGAGTGTAACATATTCTGAAGTTACCGGACATGAAAATATTGTGATTTGTATAAGGAATACTGATACAAACACATTCTTGCAGCTATTGTATCCGAAAGGATTTGCGACACATCAGAATCCGTTGTATGGCAAAGGGATTTACAATATAGAAACCTCGGTTCGTATAGGAGAAGCTTCGTTGATGAATATAGCCTGCAGCAGCGGGGACAGGTATCATCAGAATGATAAAAAAGAAGAATGTAGAGGATGGTGTGAGTCGGAAATAGAAAAATATATTAGGAAAATGCCATTGAGTCTGGAGAAAGGAGACGAAAGTTTTTATGCGTATTTTCAGGCGTTAATACAGACGCTGAATATGCTGTCTCAGTATGAAAAATTTAAATTATCTAAGGATATTTTCTATCTTGTGTTCCCTGCATTTAAAATGCTTACAGAGCAGATGTACGCAGCGCTTGATTTCATGGAAGAAGAACCGAAGAAAACACAGGAGAAAGCTGCTTCGGAGGCAATTTGCCAGTTTGTTGATGCAGTTGATTCTGTTGTAAACCATATTGTCCATACGGATCAGGTATTTTTGATGGTGCCGGGCTATACAGGAACCACGTTTTCAATTCCGATAAAATTGTGCCTGCTGTATATGTGGATGTTGGAGAAAGAGAAGAAACTGCTGAATGATAATCAGGGTGCTGAATATCAGTGTTTGTTGTCTCCGGTGATGGAGTCTATCCCGGCTACGGGGCTGGTGTATCCGGACAGTGAAGAAGAAAGTAGGCTGATTCGTATCAAAGTGTCACAGCGGTCGTTATATATGCCGAGAGATCTGATGATTATTTTAACCCATGAAATAGCGCATTATATTGGAAATGAAGTGCGGTGCAGAGAGGTAAGGCTGAGCAATATCATAAAAACGCTGGCGTTTATTATTTGCGAGGGGATTATCTCGAAGGAGCTGCCAGATCAAATGGAAAACCAACAGGAAAAAGTAATAGCAGAAGGGTTCCTGAAGATTAATAATAAACAGATGTATCGGGATTTTGTTAGAGAGCTGGGAAGTGCGGTGAAACAAAAAATTCCGGATGGGAAATACCATGTGTCAGTGATACAGAATGTTTTAGAAGAATGTTGTACCTCTTTGTTGACGGATGAAAGAGGGGTGATTTATAAAAATATATATACCATTGACCCGGAAATGATGGAGCGTGAGAAAAAGATCGAACAGTTGAATTGTATCTGCCGACTGCAAAACAAGTTTGATGATAACCGTAAAGGAATTGTGTCAACCAGAGTTGTCAGTAAAATCATATCCGAATTATTGGAGATATACAAGGAAGTATTTTCAGATGTTGCGGCGTATGCAATACTGCAATTGGATGTAGACAAATATGAGGAGGCATACAGAATATCAGAGGGAAGACTTGTCAAAGGAAGAGAAGACGCTCCATATGAGATGCGGCGAAAGATTATCCGGTGTTTGACGGAGGGAAAAATAGCGAGACAATTGTCTGCAGAAACTCAAGGGGAGAATAAAAAAGAAACATCAAGGTCTGTGTATATATATAAAAATATGTATGCGTTCAATTGTACCTTTGATTTGCTGTATGATTATGCAGAAACCTGTTATAGGAAACTAGAAAAAAGGCTTCTGGAAGAAGAACATGAGAAGCAGGTACAGGAAATCAGAGACATATACAATATGTTTTATGATCAAACGGAAAGCTGTGAAAGCATTTATGCTTCCATTATAAAAAAGATAAAGGAATATACAGATGGAATAGAAGAACTTCTGTTGAAAGAATTAAAGACCCAGTAAAATACAGGCAGGCTTATAACCGGAACGGTCAGTCAGGGCAGTTCCGGTTATAAGATTCCGGTTTCTATATTGTACAGAGCTGGATCAGCAATCATGATAGGGGAGTCGCTAACGGATGAAAAGGAATCTTCGCAGAAAGGCGAAAAAGAATTCTCCTTATCGGTAATATTTGTCTCACGGGACCAGTTGCGTGTTGTATCTATTTGAGAAAATTCAACTGCCCGTGTATAGTACTTTTTCATAAGAATACCTCCAAAAAACAAAAGTGCATATATATACATCATATGCACATTGTATGCATGAGTTCCAATATTTATGTCACGTCACATATACATATTAATCTAATTTCCCGATGGCGTCAACAAAAAATTCGAAAATTTTCGTTATTATTATAGAAAATCGCCCACTGCTGTGCTAAAATCAGGAGACAGAGGCAGGAACAACATAGCGATAGAGGTTCGGCAGGGAGCGAGGACGGATACATGAAGATACAGGAGACGGTGAGAAAGCCGATGATGGAAGCGAAATATCTGAATGTGGATAACACAGACAGGTACCGCCCAATCATCCGGCTTTTTTATTTGCAGTATGAGAAGCTGAAATATTGGCTGTATCAGGAAGAGGTGTATGCGGAACTGAAGGAGGATCCGTATTTCCAGGATTATACGCCGGAGCAGTGCCAGCAGGATCTTGCGGCTTTGACGGCGTGGGGTAATCTTTCGACGATTCAGGACACGAAGAAGGTTTCTACGATTGAGGAATTTAAGAATAAGAAGTTCCGGTATCAATTGTCAGAGGTTTGCGTGGAAATTGAGCGGATGATGATTCGTGTTGAAAATCTGTTTATTGAAAGTTCTTCGCTGGAACCGACACTTCTGGAAAGAATCTGTATGAATCTTCGGAGAATACCTGAGATTGCGAGGGAAAGCCAGGACAATATCTATATCTGGTGGAATGATCTGAACAATGATTTTATCCGGCTGAATCAGAATTACCAGGATTATATGAGGGAATTGAATAGTGTGAAGGCAGAAGAAATGATGAAGACGAAGGAGTTTCTTGTGTTTAAGGACCATTTGATTGAATATCTGAGGAATTTTGTGAGGAGCCTGCAGATGAATGTGTCGTCAATTGAACAGTGCTTAAAGGAAATGGACAGGGGGCAGCTGGAAGGGATTCTTACGGAAGTGGTGCAGTATGAGTTGGCGATTCCGCGGATAGATACGGAAATAACAGAAGAGATGATTACGGATAAGATAAATGGGCGCTGGGATAGTCTGGAAGAGTGGTTTGTGGGTGTGGATGGAAGGGAATCGGAGGCCTTGAAGGTTTTTGATACTACGAATGAGATTATCCGGAAGATTACCCGGTATGCATCGAGGATCAGTGAGCGCAGCAATGGCGGCGCCAATCGGCGGGAAGAGTACCGCAAGCTTGCAGTTATGTTTTCTAAGTGCCGGGATATTTACGAAGCGCACCGCCTGGCGGCATCGGTATTTGGCATTGAAAAGCCGCTGCATTTGAAAGGGATTCCGGGGCGGCAGACAGAAAGTATTAATAGCGGAGTGTTTGAGGAAGAGCCTTATGTGGTAACCGTGACGCCGAGAATCCGGACTTACAGGGAGAAGGCGATGAGAAGCGGGATTGTTGACCGTTCCAGAGAGAAGGAAGAGATGCGCCTTGCGGCAATCCGGAGAATGGAAGAGGAGCGGAAGCTTTTAAAGGGATATATCAGAGACGGAAGGCTTTCTTTTGCCGGGCTTCCTGAGATAGAGCCGCATGTAAGGGATGTATTTCTTTCCTGGCTGTCGAAGGCGCTGGAGAATAAGGAGCTGCGGGGAAAGACGGAAGACGGGCAGATCTATCACCTGGAACAGGAGAATCCCGGAGAAACCTGTATTTTGAAATCGCCGGATGGAAATCTTGAGATGCCGGCATATACGATTGTGTTTGAGGAGATGTTATGAGAACATTAGAAATATTGCTTGAGAGGCGGTGGATTTTAAAAAGCAGGGACAGAGAGCTGTACTACCAGATGAAGGACGAGCTGGGGACGGTGAAGAGATTTCTGATGGAGAAGCTTGGCTATCAGGTGATTGTGAATTCGTATCTGGTAAAGGTGGAGAAAATGCCGGCGAAGCCGGAGAATTGGATGGGGATTCTGGAATTCAACCGGAAGATTGAGTATGTTTTTCTGTGCCTGATATTGATGTTCCTGGAAGAGAAGGAGGCGGAGGAGCAGTTTGTGCTGTCGGAGCTTACGGAGTATGTTCAGGGACAATATCAGGAAGAGCAGATTGACTGGACGGTGTACCGTTACCGCAGGCATCTGGTTAAGGTGATTAAGTATTGCGTGGGCTGCGGGATGCTGAATGTGAATGATGGGAGTGAGGAGAGCTTTGCAAAGGATGATACCAGTGAGGTTCTCTATGAAAATACAGGGGTATCCCGGTATTTTATGAAGAATTTTACCCAGGATATTATGGGGTATTCCAGCCCGGAAGATTTTGAAAAGCAAGAGTGGATTGATGTGGATGAAGACCGGGGGATTGTAAGAAGGCAACGGGTTTACCGGAGACTTCTGATGACGATGGGAATGTATAAAAATGCGGAGACGGAAGAGGATTTTGCCTATGTGCGTAATTACCGCAATATGATTCAGGGAGATTTGGAAGAGTACCTGGATTGTGAGCTTCATGTGCACAGAACGAGTGCATTTCTCGTGTTGGGAGATGAGTGCAGGATGGGAAGATGTTTTCCGGAAGAAAATACGCTGTCAGATATTGTCATGTTAATCCATGGAATTATCGGAGAATGGATACGGGATGGAAGGATAGAACCCGGCGTACAGGAAGAAATCCGGCTGCCGCGGGAGAAGTTCCGGGAGATTCTGGAAAGCTGTAAGGAACGGTATGGGAAGGGATTTATTAAGACTTACAGAGATATGACCACCGGAGAATTCTGTGGAGAGGTGCAGGCCTATATGACAGAACTGGGGCTGATAGAGCAGGACAGACAGGATGTCAGAATTAGCACGGCTGCAGGGAAGATTGCCGGGCGGTATCCAAAAGATTTTCTGGAAAACGGAGGACGAGATGAATAGTAAATGGCAGATATACAGAGTGGGGCTTTTGGATTTCTGGTACTATGACGAGGAGGAATTCTATTTTCTAGATGGAAGGATGCTTCTGAGAGGGGCGAATGGTTCCGGGAAGTCCGTTACCATGCAGAGTTTTATTCCACTGCTTCTGGATGGAAATATGCGGCCGGAGCGCTTGGATCCTTTTGGCTCAAGGGCAAGAAAAATGGAGAATTACCTGTTGGAAGAAGGGGATGAGCGCCAGGAACGCACCGGTTATCTTTACATGGAGCTGAAACGCAGGGAGAGCGAAGAATTTCTTACGCTCGGGATTGGAATCAGGGCGAGGAAAAGCAAGAAGCTGGAATCCTGGTATTTCTGCCTGACGGACGGGCGGAGAGTGGGGAAGGATTTTTTCCTTTATAAGGAAGGCCAGAATAAGATTGCATGTACGAAGTTGGAGTTGCGCAACCGTATTGGCGACGGCGGGCAGGTGATGGATTCGCAGGGAGAGTATGCTCAGTGTGTGAACAGGCTTTTGTTTGGGTTTGAGACCATGGAAGAATATAAAGAGCTTTTGGATCTGTTGATTCAGCTCAGGACGCCGAAGCTTTCTAAGGATTTTAAGCCTACTGTGATAAATGAAATCTTAAGCAGTTCGCTGCAGACTCTGTCAGAGGATGATTTGCGTCCGATGTCGGAAGCGATTGAGAATATGGACAGCCTGAAGACGAATCTGGATACGCTGTATGATAGTATCCATGCGGCAGAGCAGATTGAAAAGGTATACAATCAATATAATGAGATTACCTTGTATGATAAATCGCTGCTATTTGTAAAAGCGGCGGAAGATTACCGGGGGCTTCAGAAAAAAGCGGAATCGCTGGAACAGGAGATGGCACGGTGCAGGGAGCAGAAGGAGCAGGAAGAACAGCGCTATACAGAACTGAAGCAGGAGCAGAAGATTTGCCTGCAGGAGAGAGAGTCCCTTGCGGACAGCGATGCGGCGAGGCTGAAGGAAAGGGAGCTGGAGATCCGCAGAGAGCTGGAAGGGACGAAGGAAGCCTTAAAGGAAAAGAAGCGGCAGGAGGAAGAAAAAAGGGAGAGATTCCTGGAAACAGAGCAGAAGCTTAAAGGACAGTCCCGGGAAAATGAGCTGCTCTGGCAATCCATTGAAGAAAGCTTGAAAGTTATGGAAGAAGAACTGGGTGAGATCCCATTTGATGATTTTTCCTTCATGCGGAAAGAACTGACGGACGCGAAGGGCGGCGCCTATTCTTTTGCTTCTCATATAGAGCTTTTGCGTACCTATATGCAGAGGGTAGAATCTGGCAAAATGGCGCTGGAGGAGGAAAAAGCCTGCCAGGAGAGATACAGCAGGTTTTTGCAGGAACTGGATGGCTATCAGGAAGAGAAGAACCGTGCGCAGCGGGAGGTCTTACAGTATGAAAATCTTCTGCATGAGACGAAGCAGGAGACGATTGAGAATATTTACCGGTGGGAAAAGGGAAATAAAGAGCTGCATTTGTCGGCGGGAACCCTGCAGAAAATGGCAAGGGCAATTGAACAGTATGATACGGAGACGGACTATTGGTCGGTGCGGGAGCTGGCGAATGGAGAATTTGAAGAGAAAACCCAGGAGATTTCTGCGGCGCTTATGGAAGCCGGACAGGAACTGAACGGGAAGAAGGCGGAGTACAGCGAGGCGTTGGCAGAGCTGGAGCAATGGAAGAACCAGAAAGAGCCGGAACCGGAAAGAAGTGAGGCGGTGGAAGAAAACCGCAGGCGTCTGCAGGAAAAAGGAGTCCCTTATCTGCAGTTTTATAAGGTGATTGATTTTGATAAGAGGCTGACGGAAGCGCAGAAAGCCAATCTGGAAGAAGCGCTTCTTCACATGGGAATTCTGGATGCGCTGATTATTCCGGAAGAATACAGGGAACAGGCGCTGTCTATGGGGGATGGCGTATGTGACCGTTACATTTTCGGCGATGTCTCCCATGTGCGGAACAATATCATGGATTGTCTGGACGTGGATAATGAAGAGGGCGATATCTTTCTTTATCAGCAGGTTTCCAGGATTCTTACAGCCATTGGATGGAAAAACGGTGAAGGAGAAGAGCGTGCGGAAGGTTCCTGGGTTGATGAAAATGGAAATTATGGTATGGGAATTGTGGAAGGAACCGTCACCGGCACCTATCAGCCTTGTTTTATTGGCACTTTGGCAAGAGAGAGGTATCAGCAGCAGAAAATACAGGAATTGGAAGAAATGTGCCGGAAGCTGGAGGCGGAAATACGGCAGGCAGAAGAAGAGCTGGCAGGAATCCGGAGGCGGAAGGAAGCCCTGGAGGCAGAGTGGAAAGCATTTCCTAAAGAGCAGGATCTTAAGACGGCGGCAAAAGAGCTGGAAAGAAAACAGTCTGTGCTGGAGGATATAGAACGCAAGGTTAAAAGGCAGAAGGAACTTGTTGAGACGGAGCGCCGGGCGTTGGATGAAGTGCGGCTGAAGGTGCAGGAGGCATGCCGGAAATGTTACCTTACGCCGAGGCTGGATGTGTTCCGGAAAGCCATGGAATCGCTGGCTGCTTATAGAGAAGAGCTGACAGGGCTTCAGATTACTTACGGCAAGTATACCAATGGGATTGCATTTTCCAGGGTGCAGGAGAATTATCTGGAAGAAATTGATAAAGATCTGGACGATATCCGTTATGATTTCAATCGGACGGCGCAGAAGGAAAGAGAGGCCGAAAAGAGCCTGGCATCCGTTCTTGCCCAGCTTGCGCTGACAGATTATGAAAAAATCCGGGAACGGCTGGAGTATTGTGTGGGGCGGCTGGAAAAGCTTCCTTCAGAGATTGAGGCTTCTGTTACGCGTAAGTCGGAGCTTAAGTCTATGGAGGGGCAGCTTCTGGAGAAGCGGACAGAGACGGAGATTGCTGCCGGGAAGGCAAGAGAGACGAAAGAGCGGTTGGAGCGTGCCTTTGAGCTGGAATACCGGCTGGGCTATGTGGAGAGTCGATTCGGGGAGGATGACGCGGAGATCCTGGCGAAGAAGCTGTGCAGTATGCTTGCCGGAAGGTTCGGAAGTAAGAAGCAGAGCGAGATATTAGAGAATCTCCAGGGAGCGTATCATCAGAACCGCGGATATCTGCTGGAATACCAGATTACACTGCATACGTTATTTGAAGAGCTGGACAGTGAGACAGGCGTTTTTGATACAGGGATGCGGCGGATTGACATTGGCGCCAAATACCGGGGCGTGCCTGTGAAGTTTAAAGAATTGATTGCCGGGATGCGTGAAGATGCGCAGATTCAGCAAAGATTGCTGAGTGATAAGGATAGAGAGCTGTTTGAAGATATTCTGGCGAATACAATCAGTAAAAAAATCAGGGGGAAAATCCAGGCGAGCAAGCGCTGGGTGGAAAAGATGAATACCCTCATGGAGTCCATGAAGACTTCCAGCGGGCTTACCTTAAGCCTTCGTTGGAAGAACAAGCGCGCAGACAAGGAGGAGCAGCTGGACACCAGGGAACTGGTGGAACTGTTACAGAAAGATACGGAAATCATGCGTCTGGAAGAAGCAGAGCAGCTTTCGAGACATTTCCGCTCTAAGATAGAGGAAGCGCGGAAAGCGTCGAATGATTCGGGCAATGTGCAGTCGTTCCATGCAGTGATGCGGGAAGTGCTGGATTACCGCCAGTGGTTTGAATTCCAGTTGGAATGCCAGAAAACCGGAGAGAAGAAGAAAGAATTGACAGACCGGGTATTTTTTACCTTCAGCGGCGGTGAGAAGGCGATGGCTATGTATGTGCCGCTTTTTTCGGCAGTTGTAGCGAAATATGCGGGGGCCAGAAAAGACGCGCCCCGCTTGATTTCACTGGATGAAGCGTTTGCAGGGGTAGACGAGATGAATATCCGGGATATGTTCCGGCTAATGGTAGAATTTGACTTTAACTTCATGATTAATTCCCAGATCTTGTGGGGAGATTATGATACGGTGCCGGGATTGGCAATCCATCAATTGCTGCGCCCGGAGAACATAAAGTATGTTACGGTCATCCGTTATGTATGGAATGGGAAAATAAAAAGCATGGTAACGGAGAAGGATTTGCAGCATGGATAAAAGGAATGAAAGCGCTGTGTTGGAAGAGTGCGTGGCATATTTTAAAGCCCGCCCTGTTTATGAAAAGTTGTTTCGAAAGGTGCGGGATAAATACGGAAGCCTGGGGCATATGGGAGGCACGATTGTGCTTGCCGGCCTTGACAGGGAGGAAAGGAATCAGCTGAGCGGTTTTTTCCAGAAAGATTATGCTGAAAATAAGAGTATCACCATTTCTGCGGGAGCTATGGAAAAATGCCTGCAGGACAGCAGGTTTTCAGAGATAACATGGGAAGAAATTCTGGAAGCATATTTTGGAGAGCCGCTGACAGTAAAGAAAGAAGAACGGCAGAAGCAAAGCGAAAAAAGGAAGGATTTCTTTGGCAAACTGCTTTCCGGGTACCCGGAGGGAGAGGGGAAGGATTGGCTGGAGAGCGTGTTGAGAGAGCGGAAGGAGGGCTATCTGCTGATTATGCAGCTGTATCGGGAAAGCCCGGAGAAGCTTTCAGATGTCCTGGGATATGTGATGAAGGCAGATACATGCCTGCCCGAGAAGTCAGAGAGGAAGAAGCCGGAATTTCTGGCAGTATTTGCCTCGAAGGTTACAGGCAATCCTCATTATTTTGATGACGGCCGTGTGGGCGGGAAACTTTTGTCTGCTTATTTGAAAGAGCGTTTTGGGAAGAGCAGGCCAAAGGAAGTTTCCCGGGCAGAGTATCAATACAGTGTTTATTATGAAGCGGGGATTTTGAAAGACGGGGTGTCAAATGACGTGCTTGCCTATGGAATCCATGGGTACAGGGCGGACGGGACTGTTCATATGGGATTGGAAGGCTTTTTGGAAAATCAGGAGCCGGTGAAATTGACGCTTCAGACAATCGGGAACCTTGAAAGGATAGAAGGGCAGGCCGGAATGGTCTATGTGGTGGAAAATCCCACGGTGTTTTCTGTTCTGGTTAGTGAATTCCCTAAGGGTACTTTTCTTTGTGGGAATGGTCAGCTCAGGCTGGCGGTTCTCGCCCTGATGGATAAATTCCCGGAGGAGACGGTGTTTTGGTACGCCGGGGATTTTGACCCGGAGGGGCTTTTGATTGCACAGCGGCTGAAGGAACGGTATCAGGAACGCCTGCAATTATGGAATTATTGCGTGCCGTGGTATGAGAAACATCTGTCAGAAGTAAGGCTGGATGCTGGAAGGGTGAAGAAGCTGGAACGTGTCCGCATCAGTGAGCTTCAGGAAATGAAAGAAGCAATCGGCAGAGAAAGGAAAGCGGCATACCAGGAAGCGATGATTGAGAAACTGTGTCTCTCACTAAAAAGGCACAGTGTCGGACATGAGTAAATTTTATACAAAAACAGACCGCTTTCAGGCGGAAATTGTACAATTAATGGAAAAAATCTTTTTGTGGTTGATAAGGGTTTTTTTTCATGCTAGAATGGACGATGTTAGATGTATGAAAAGATAGTTATACAGGAGAAGAGTATATGAATGAAAGTGAACGAACGAGAAAAATAGAAGAAACACAGATAGATCTGATAGAAGTGTTTCATTTATTTCTGCGTAAATGGTGGCTGATTATCGGATGTCTGGTTCTTGGAGTGCTGGTGTCGGGGCTTTATACCAAGCTTTTGATAACGCCCCAGTATTCTGCTACATCTACGATTTATGTTTTGTCCAAGACGACCAGTATCACGTCTGTGACTGATTTACAGCTTGGCACACAGCTGACGGCGGATTTTCAGATGCTTGCTAAGAGCCGAACTGTGGTGAACGAAGTAATTGAAACATCGGGGATGGATTTGACCTACTCGGAGCTGGTATCCCGTATGAACGTGGAAAATCCTTCAGAGACACATATGCTGAAGCTTACAGTAACCGATCCGGATCCTGCGACGGCAGCAAAGCTTTCTAATGCCTACGCTGAGGTTATGACGGAGCAGGTTGCGGATATTATGAATACGGATAAGCCTAATATTGCAGAGAGAGCGGTAGAACCCACAAGTCCTGCAAGCCCGAATTTTCAGAAGAATGTGCTGATGGGCGGTCTGGCAGGCGCAGCGCTGGCGTGTCTGCTTATTCTGGTTCAGTATCTGATGAATGACACGATCCAGACGGAAGAAGATGTGCGAAAATATCTCGGTTTACATACACTTGCAGCGATGCCGCTGGAAAAGAGGCGTAAATAGTTGGGTGATAGAATACGCAAGATATTGATGGGTGTTTTTTCGCTGATTGCTGTGCTCTGCGGTGCATATCTTATTTGGTATTATATCTGGATGCCCCGGGAAAATATGGGGACAGCAGAAGAGTATGAAGAGTATAAGATAGAAAGTAATGAGGAGACACCGGAAGCGGCGGAGCCTGTGGAAATTCCTATTGATTTTGCTTCGCTCCAGGCGCAGAATCCGGAAGTGTGTGCATGGATAAGAATAGAAGATACACATATTGATTATCCAATCGTCCAAAGCAGAACGGATGAAGAATTCTATCTGGAGCATTCCTGGGAAGGAAATTATTCTCCGGCGGGGGCTATTTTTATACAGACGTATAATGCGGCTGATTTTACGGATTATAATACAGTGATTTATGGACATAGAATGGGAAATGGCAATGAGACGATGTTTCACGATGTCCACAATTATATGGATATGGATTACCTAAAGAGCCATCAGAATATAACGGTTTATACAAGAGACCATATACGGAGCTATAAAGTGTTTGCAGCGGTGGTATATGATGATAGACTGATTCCGGTTTCCTTTGATTTCTCGGCGGAATCAGGACGGCAGGCATTTCTGGATTCCCTATATGCATCTGAGGATGTGCGGAATCAATTTGCGGAAGGTGTGGAGGTTACGCCAGAGGATCGGATTATTACACTGAGTACCTGCCTGGAGTCGGAACCGCATCACAGATTTTTGTTAGGGGCAGTGTTAGTGGATGAAAAGTAAAAATATACTTCTGGTTTTATTGGGGCTGGTTTGCCTGGCGTTGTTGTGTGGTGTCGGCTACACGGTCTATCAGGGAAAAGAAAGTCAGAAGGAGCCGGCGGAAGAAAAGGATTATCAGGAAGAATATCTTACGTATAATGGCAAGAAGTATAAGAGGAATCCGGATATCTATACGGTGCTTTTTATGGGTGTAGATAAGGAAGCGCAGGCAGAGGTTGGAAATCAGCCTGGTGATGCGGGACAGACAGATAGCCTGAATCTGTTGGTAATGAACCGTGAAACCAAAGAAGGGAAGATCATACAGATTTCCAGGGATACGGTAGTAGATTTGGATATTTACGATACCAATAATGAGCTGCTGATGACGACAGAAGGGCAGATCGCGCTCCAGTATGCGTTTGGTGACGGAAAGAACCGGAGCTGCCGTCTGACGGGTGAGCGTGTGAGCGAGCTGCTGGGAGGAATAGAAGTGGATTCCTATATAGCGTTGTCGCTGGATGGGATTGCGGCTGCGACGGATGTTATCGGCGGCGTGACGCTTACGGTTCCGGAGGATTATACGGAGATTGACCCGGCGTTTTATGCGGGCGCCGAAGTTACGCTGGATGGTGGGATGGCGGAAAAATATGTGCGGAGCAGAGACGTGCAGAGCCTGGACAGCAATAATCAGCGAATGGAACGACAGTCTCAATTTATGGGAGCGCTGATACAGAAAATGAGGAATCTTTCTCTGGAAAAAGAGGAATATGTATCTATGTATCAGGAGATAGAACCTTATGTAACTACGAACATGACAGCGGATGAATTGGCAGATCTTGCGGAATATAAATATGCAGAGGACATGCTGGAGCTTCCGGGAGAGGTGACAGAAAAGGACGGGTATGCGCAATTTGTTGTTAATGCGGAAGAAATGAAAACAATTCTTGTAAAATACTTTTACAAAGAAGTATAAAAGTGTTATATTATAAAGTAGTACAGCAAAAAATGATTTTGTGATGATGATGTGTAGGGAGGAAATAAAAATGAAAGCAAAATTAACAAGAATAATGGCGCTGACAATGGCGGTTGTGATGTGTTTGGGAATGTCCGTATGCGCGGCAGACAGCCCGAGCGGAAGCACTGTATTCCGTGTACGCGGTGTTGCGCGTGCCCTGGATGCAAACGGACAGGATGTTACCAGTAAGATTTCTCTGGTAGATACGGATGATTCTTCAATACCGGAAGAATATCAGGCACCGGCGGCTGAGATCAGGACAGAAGACGGCCTGAAAAATGCTATGGGTTCAGATTGGAATGCGAATATGATTGTTACGGATGTCAAATATACAAAGGCAGAGGGCGATGTTGAGTTCCCGGTAACGATGACGGTTAATATGCCCGGCGTTACAGAGGGAAGCAAGGTGTATGTACTTTGCTGGAACGGAAGTGCCTGGGAGAAGTTAGCAGTGACGGTAGGAAACGGAACGGTTACATTTACAATTAACAGCGCATCTTTGCTGGCATTTGTAGTAGATAAGACAACTTTATCTACGACTACTGTTTCTCCGAAGACAAGCGCTTCTTCATCAACGGCGATTGCGTTGATGGGAATCGTTGCGGTAGTTGCTTTGTGCGGACTGAAGAAAAAATCTGTATTAAGATAGTCTGAGTGGATTAGAAAGAAAACTCTTCTGGGAGACTTCTCCGTGAGAAGAGTTTTTTTTGGAAGGAAACCTCATTATGAAATTAGTAGATATTCATTGTCATCTGATTCCCAGAGTAGATGATGGACCGGAGACGGTGGAAGAGGCAGGAAAAGTGCTCGCCGCCATGTATGATGAGGGTGTGCGCGTCGCAATTGCAACTCCTCATTACCGGCCGCATATGTTTGAAGCTCCGGCGGAGCGAATAGAAAAGTATTATCAGCTTATGAAGAAGGCGGCGGAAGCGAAAGGGATTCGTCTGTATCTGGGGTGTGAATTTTACCGGTATGCAGAGATGGCCGCAGATATTGAGGCTGGGAAACATCCGTTGATGGCGGGTTCGGATTATGTTTTGATAGAATTCGCTCCGGATGATACCTTCCTGACGATACGAAATCATATATATGAGCTTGTTGCGCGGGGCTATAATCCGATTGTTGCGCACATAGAAAGATATGACTGCTGCAGGATGCCGGATCTTGTGCAGGAACTAAGAGAATTAGGAGCTTATATTCAGGTGAATGCAGGGGCGGTTCTGGGAGGCAGCGGCAGAAAGACAAAGAAATATATAAAAGGTCTTATGGATGAGGATTTGGTGGATTTCATTGCGTCGGACGCACATGACGGAAAAAGAAGAAAGCCGAATTTGGGAAAGTGCTCCGCATATGTGGAGCGCAGATATGGACGGGAGTATGTCCACAGGGTTTTTGTGAAAAACCCGCTTAATATTATTAAAGCAGGAGAGGGTTATGAAAAAGGCAAAGATTGAAATTCGACAAATGGCATATGCAACAAGAGAGGCGTTGAAGACATTGCGTACCAATGTTCAATTTTGTGGGGATGATAAAAGAGTAATCCTTGTGACGAGCTGCGTGCCGGGAGAAGGAAAGACCCGGAGTGCGATTGAGCTTGCATATACGTTCGCAGAGTTGAATAAACCGGTACTTCTGATTGATGCGGATATGCGCAAATCGGTGATGGTTTCCAGACTTCAGATTCAGGGCGTGGAACAAGGATTGTCCCATTTCCTGTCCGGACAGTGTTCTCTTGCGGATATTGTGATAGAAACAAATGTGCCGAAGATGCATGTAATGCTTGCCGGACCACTGGTTCCGAATCCTACGGAACTGTTGTCTACAAAGCGTTTCCGCAGTATGATAGAGTCACTGCGTAAAGTTTATGAATACATTATTATTGATTCTCCGCCGCTTGGTATGGTAATTGATGCTGCGATTATTGCGAAGAATTGCGACGGTGCAATCATGGTGGTAGAATCTGCGAAGACGAAATACCGTTTGGCGCAGAATGTAAAAGAGAAGCTGGAGAATGCAGGATGTACCGTTATGGGAGTTGTCCTGAATAAGGTGGACCGCAAAAAACAGGGCGGCTATTACAATAAATATTACGGCGCCAGTTATGGTAAGAAAGGATACGGAGAGTATTACCGGTACGAGCCGGAAGAGAAAGAATAGAAGAAGAGAAAAGGCTTGACTTCATTGTGGGTATTATGATATAGTATTGTGGCGATGGAAGTAGGTCTTTTTTTTATGCCTAAAATCCGGCAGCCCTGCAAGCTGTCGGGAGTAACACGTTAATATTACAAATATGAAGCGAGGTGGAAGTTGTGCGTACTAGAATTACATTAGAATGTACAGAATGCAAGCAGCGTAACTACAACATGACCAAGGATAAGAAAAAACATCCGGAACGCATGGAAACCAAGAAGTACTGTAGATTCTGTAAATCACACACATTGCACAAAGAAACGAAATAGTCGTCAAGAAGGAGTGTGAATTTCATGAGTGATCAGAAGACTCAGAAAAAAAGCTGGTTCAAAGGAATGAAGGCAGAATTTAAGAAAGTCATTTGGCCAGATAAAGTGACACTTGCAAAGCAGACAACGGCAGTAGTTTCTGTGACTGTAGCAGTAGGAGTGATTATTGCAATCGTTGATTTCCTGGTGCAGTACGGTGTAGATTTATTAGTAAGATAACTGATAAACTGCATGCAAGAAAGGTGATTTTATGTCAGAGGCAAAATGGTATGTAGTTCATACCTATTCAGGGTATGAAAACAAGGTGAAAGCGAACATTGATAAGACAATTGAGAACAGACATCTGGAAGATCAGATTCTGGAAGTGCGTGTTCCGATGCAGGATGTCGTGGAATTGAAAAACGGCGTTCAGAAGGCGACACAGAAGAAGATGTTTCCCGGTTATGTGCTGATCCATATGTTTATGAATGATGACACATGGTATGTGGTGCGTAATACAAGAGGTGTGACAGGATTTGTCGGACCAGGCTCCAAGCCGGTTCCGCTTACGGATGCGGAAATGGCCGGACTGGGTATCAGACAGGAGGACATTGTTGTGGATTATGAAATCGGAGATACTATCCAGGTGATTTCCGGTGCATGGGCAGATACTGTCGGCACTATCCAGACAATGAATATGCAAAAGCAGAGTCTTACAATCAATGTTGAGCTATTTGGCCGCGAAACGCCAGTGGAATTAAGTTTCGCTGAAGTGAAAAAAATGTAACAGATTCAAAAGTGGGAGGGGCGTGTATGACGTTCCCGACATTACCACAAGGAGGTAATTAGACATGGCAAAAAAAGTAGAAGGTTATATTAAATTGCAGATTCCTGCCGGCAAGGCAACTCCGGCTCCGCCGGTTGGTCCTGCACTTGGACAGCATGGCGTGAATATCGTTGAATTTACAAAGCAGTTTAATGCAAGAACCGCAGATCAGGGTGATATGATTATCCCTGTAGTTATCACGGTTTATAATGACAGAAGTTTCAGCTTCATTACAAAGACACCACCGGCAGCAGTTTTGATTAAGAAGGCCTGCAAGATTAAATCCGGTTCAGGCGTTCCGAATAAGAAAAAGGTTGCAACAATTACGAAAGCTCAGCTGCAGGAAATCGCTGAGACAAAGATGCCGGATCTTAACGCGGCAAGCGTAGAAGCGGCAATGAGTATGATTGCAGGTACTTGCCGTTCTATGGGAGTAACTGTAGTTGATTAGGAGACCGGGAGCAACTGAATTTTAATGAAGCAAAAAGTGGGAGGGTTATCCCGACATTACCACAAGGAGGTATTTTTTAATGAAACGAGGAAAGAAATATATTGAGGCTGCTAAAACGATTGACAGAGGAACTCTTTATGATAGAGATGAAGCAGTTGCATTAGTGAAGAAAACAGCAGTAGCTAAATTTGATGAAACAATTGAAGCTCATATCAGAACAGGCTGTGATGGACGCCACGCTGACCAGCAGATCCGTGGAGCGGTTGTACTGCCGCACGGAACGGGTAAGAAGGTTCGTATCCTGGTATTTGCGAAGGATGCCAAGGCAGATGAAGCAAAGGCAGCAGGAGCAGATTACGTTGGAGGAATGGAACTGATCGAGAAGATCCAGAAGGAAAACTGGTTTGAATTTGACGTTGTAGTTGCTACACCAGACATGATGGGTGTTGTAGGACGTATCGGTCGTGTACTTGGACCAAAAGGACTTATGCCGAACCCGAAGGCCGGTACTGTAACGATGGACGTAACAAAGGCGATTCAGGAGATCAAAGCTGGTAAGATTGAGTACAGACTTGATAAGACAAATATTATTCATGTGCCGGTAGGTAAAGCATCCTTTACCGAAGAGCAGCTTGCAGACAACTTCCAGACGCTTATCGATGCGATTAATAAAGCCAGACCAGCAGCAGTAAAGGGCCAGTTCTTAAAGAGCGTGGTACTTACTTCTACCATGGGACCGGGAGTGAAGATTAATCCGGCTAAATTAGGCTAATAACATCGAATAGAATAAAAGGGGTATTGGGCTTTGGCCTGATACTCCTTTTTTAGGTAACGGTTCAGCCATAAGCCGGATTGTGGGTGAATCATGCTTGCATGAATGAACACACGATCCGGTTTATGAGCGGAGCGCCATTTTATGAGCAAAAATAGCTGCATAGTAGCGGAGAAACATCGTAGATGCGTTTTGCGAATGGCGCGGGCGGAACTGTTACTTTTTAAACAAATTTTTTATTCTAAAAATATTGACATGTATTGAAAAGTATGCTATTTTAATCAAGTAACTGCCGAAGACAGTAGGTGCTGTAAAAGCGTAAGGATAGAAACGCCTACCGAGGAAGGATAGATTTGATACAATGTGTATGAATTTATGAGCCTCTGCGTCTTTGGATGCAGAGGCTTTTAATGATATAGGAAATTTCTTCGAATTTCCTATATCATTAAAAACTCCGCGGGATGCGCACGATGTGCAAAGGAAGGCTGCTTGCAGCAGCCGCACATCGGCGCCGCAAAGCGGAGCAAGTCCCGCAAGGATTGAGGGATACAGGGTGTTCGAAGCGGACCTGTCCGCTTTGTTCTATCTATCGGCGGTGCGAAAACCAAAATCTAACAAGGAGGTGCACCATTCGTGGCAAAAGTTGAATTAAAACAACCTATCGTACAGGCTATTGTAGATGATATTCAGGGCGCACAGTCAATCGTGCTGGTTGATTACCGTGGACTGACGGTTGCTCAGGATACAGAGCTTCGTAAACAGTTAAGAGAAGCGGGAATCATTTACAAGGTTTGTAAAAACACAATGATGAAGAGAGCTTTTGAAGGAACTGAGTTCGCTGCTTTAGACGAGCACTTGGAAGGACCGAGCGCAATTGCGATTTCTAAGGATGACGCGACAGCTCCGGCAAGAATTATTTGCAAATTTGCAAAAGATGCGAAGGCTCTTGAATTAAAAGCTGGTGTGGTTGAAGGCGTGGCATATGACGCAGAAGCTCTTGGAGAGATTGCAAAGATTCCGTCAAGAGAAGAACTTCTGTCCAAATTGCTTGGAAGCTTACAGTCACCAATTACCAATCTTGCTCGTGTACTTAATCAGATTGCAGAGCAGGGAGGCGCTCCGGCCGCAGCAGAAGAAGCTCCGGCAGAGGAAGCAGCAGAGGCTCCGGCAACAGAGGAGTAGGAATAGTTATCAAATAAAATAATTGAAAAATGGAGGAAAATAAAATGGCTAAATTAACAACAGCAGAATTTATTGAAGCTATCAAAGAGTTATCTGTATTAGAGTTAAATGACTTAGTAAAAGCATGTGAAGAAGAATTTGGTGTATCTGCAGCAGCAGGCGTTGTAGTTGCAGCAGCAGCTGGAGATGGAGCTGCTGCAGCAGAAGAGAAAGATGAGTTTGACGTAGAATTAGTTGCAGCAGGCGCTTCTAAAGTAAAAGTAATCAAGGCTGTACGTGAGATTACAGGACTTGGTCTGAAGGAAGCTAAGGAATTAGTAGACGGAGCACCGAAGGTAGTAAAAGAAGGTGTTTCTAAGGCAGAAGCAGAAGAAATCAAGGCTAAGCTTGAAGGCGAAGGCGCAGAAGTTAACCTTAAATAATTCTGAATGGAATGTGAATTGTGAAATGAGTGGAAGGAACCCCATGTATGTGGGGTTCCTTTTGTGATTGAAATGGGTAAATCTGGGAATACTTTTCATTGAGG
Source organism: Clostridiaceae bacterium (assembly GCA_902362865.1). Classification (GTDB taxonomy): domain Bacteria; phylum Bacillota; class Clostridia; order Lachnospirales; family Lachnospiraceae; genus Claveliimonas; species Claveliimonas acetigenes. The sequence continues at coordinate 49,145 of CABIYE010000011.1, read as the reverse complement.
GACACCCCTGCGTTCAATTGGGTACAGGGTAAAAGTTAATTCAAGACGTAGTAAAGTGTCACTTTACTACGTCTTGAATTAACTTTTTGCTTGACAAATTTCTTGACTTTGTGGTATAGTTGATAGTACGCTATTATGGCATTATAGGCCATAAAAACGTGAGTAAATCTGGGAAATATGAAGGTTTCTTCGGTAAAACCTTACAAAAAATATACAAGGAGTGAAACGTCATATGGAGAAAAACAGAATTCGTCCTATCAAAAGCGGAAAAAGCTCACGCATGAGCTATTCCAGACAAAAAGAAGTGCTTCAGATGCCTAATTTGATTGAAGTCCAGAAAGATTCCTACCAGTGGTTCCTGGATGAAGGATTAAAAGAAGTATTTGATGACATTTCTCCGATTAGCGATTACAGCGGTCATTTGAGCCTGGAATTTGTGGATTTTACCTTGTGTGAAGATGATGTGAAGTACACGATTGAAGAGTGTAAAGAGCGTGACGCGACGTATGCGGCGCCGCTGAAGGTGAGGGTAAGACTTCACAACAAAGAAACAGACGAGATCAATGAGCATGAGATCTTTATGGGTGACCTGCCGTTGATGACGGCGACTGGTACGTTTGTGATTAACGGTGCGGAACGTGTTATTGTAAGCCAGTTGGTTCGTTCGCCCGGCATTTATTATGCAATTGCGCATGACAAACTTGGAAAAAGGCTTTTTTCATCTACCGTTATTCCGAACCGTGGCGCATGGTTGGAATATGAGACAGACTCCAATGACGTTTTTTATGTTCGTGTAGACAGAACAAGAAAGGTGCCGATTACTGTGCTGATCCGTGCGCTTGGTATCGGTACGAATCCTGAAATCATTGAATTATTCGGCGAGGAGCCGAAGATTCTGGCAAGCTTTGAAAAGGATGCTGCCACCAATTATCAGGAAGGACTTCTGGAATTATATAAGAAAATACGTCCGGGCGAGCCGCTTGCCGTAGACAGTGCAGAAAGCTTGATTACAAGTATGTTCTTTGACCCGAGACGTTATGATCTGGCGAAGGTCGGACGTTATAAGTTTAATAAGAAGCTGGCCCTTAAAAACCGAATTACTGGTCAGGTTCTTGCTGAAGATGTGGCAAGCCCGCTTACCGGCGAAGTGATTGCTGAAAAAGGGACGAAGATTACCAGAGAAATTGCGGACGCGATTCAGAATGCGGCTGCTCCTTTCGTGTGGATTGAGCGTGAGGAAGAAGAGAGAAATATTAAAGTTCTTTCTAACATGATGGTGGATCTTCAGGCAATTGTTGATATTGACCCGAAGGAAGTAGGGGTTACGGAACAGGTATATTATCCGGTTCTTGCAGGAATTTTGGAGGAATCTGCCGGAGATGTGGATGAGCTGAAGCGTTTGATCCGCAGGGATCTCCACGACCTGATTCCGAAACATATAACGAAGGAAGACATTTTGGCTTCTGTAAACTATAATATTCATTTGGAATATGGCCTGGGAAATGATGACGATATTGACCATTTGGGCAATCGGCGTATTCGTTCTGTCGGTGAGCTTCTTCAGAACCAGTACAGAATCGGTCTGTCAAGACTGGAGAGGGTTGTCCGTGAGCGTATGACAACACAGGATCTGGAGGGAATTTCCCCGCAGTCCCTGATTAATATTAAGCCGGTTACGGCGGCGGTGAAGGAGTTCTTTGGTTCTTCCCAGCTGTCACAGTTCATGGATCAGAACAATCCGCTGGGTGAGCTGACACACAAGAGACGTCTTTCCGCCCTTGGCCCCGGCGGTCTGTCAAGAGATCGTGCCGGATTCGAGGTTCGAGACGTTCACTATTCTCATTATGGAAGAATGTGCCCGATTGAGACGCCTGAAGGTCCGAATATCGGTTTGATTAACTCTCTGGCGTGCTATGCGAGAATTAACCAGTATGGTTTCGTAGAAGCTCCGTACCGCAAGATTAATCATGACGATCCAAAGAACCCGGTGGTAACAGAAGAAGTAGTGTACATGACTGCTGACGAAGAAGATAATTACCATGTGGCACAGGCGAATGAGCCGTTGGATGAGGAAGGACATTTCATCCATAAGAATGTATCCGGTCGTTACCGTGAAGAGACGCAGGAATATGAGAGAACCATGTTTGATTACATGGACGTGTCTCCGAAGATGGTGTTCTCTGTGGCTACAGCATTGATTCCTTTCCTGGAAAATGACGATGCGAACCGTGCGCTGATGGGATCCAACATGCAGCGTCAGGCGGTACCGCTTATGCTGACGGAAGCTCCGGTAGTAGGAACAGGTATGGAAGAAAAATCAGCAGTGGACTCCGGCGTCTGCATCATTGCAGAAGCGGGCGGTATTGTTGAGCGTTCTACTTCTACGGAAATTACGATTCGTCAGGATGATAAATCGTTGAAGAAATATAAATTAACCAAGTTCCTCCGCAGTAATCAGAGTAACTGCTACAACCAGAGGCCGATTGTCTTTAAAGGAGACCGGGTGGAAGCAGGGCAGGTAATTGCAGACGGACCATCTACTTCTAACGGAGAGATGGCGCTTGGCAAGAACCCGTTGATTGGTTTTATGACGTGGGAAGGCTATAACTACGAGGATGCAGTTCTTTTGAGTGAGAGACTGGTCCGCGATGATGTATATACTTCTATTCATATTGAAGAGTATGAAGCAGAAGCACGTGATACCAAGCTTGGGCCGGAGGAAATTACAAGAGATATTCCGGGTGTCGGCGATGATGCGCTGAAGAATCTGGACGACAGGGGAATTATCCGCATTGGTGCGGAGGTTCGTGCCGGAGATATTCTGGTGGGTAAGGTTACTCCGAAGGGAGAGACAGAGCTTACGGCAGAAGAAAGGCTTCTCCGTGCAATCTTTGGTGAGAAGGCGCGTGAAGTCAGAGATACTTCTTTGAAAGTACCTCACGGTGAGTATGGTATTGTTGTAGATGCGAAGGTATTTACCAGAGAAAATGGTGATGAACTTTCTCCGGGCGTAAACCAGTGCGTGCGCATTTACATTGCCCAGAAAAGAAAGATTTCCGTGGGTGATAAGATGGCGGGACGTCACGGTAACAAGGGTGTTGTTTCCCGTGTGCTTCCTGTTGAGGATATGCCGTTCCTGCCCAATGGACGTCCGCTGGATATTGTTCTGAACCCATTGGGTGTACCTTCACGTATGAATATCGGACAGGTGTTGGAGATCCATCTGTCACTGGCAGCAAAAGCATTAGGATTTAACATTGCAACGCCGGTATTTGACGGCGCTGATGAAAATGATATTATGGATACGCTGGATTTGGCGAATGACTACGTAAATCTGGAGTGGGAAGAGTTTGAGAAGCGGCATAAGGAAGAACTTCTTCCGGAGGTTATGCAGTATTTGTATGACAACCGGGATCACAGGGAGCTGTGGAAGGGAGTACCGCTTTCAAGGGATGGTAAAGTCCGCCTGCGTGACGGTCGTACCGGAGAGTATTTCGACAGTCCGGTAACCATTGGACACATGCATTACCTGAAGCTGCATCATCTGGTAGACGATAAGATCCATGCCCGTTCTACCGGACCATATTCACTGGTAACGCAGCAGCCTCTGGGTGGAAAAGCCCAGTTCGGCGGACAGCGTTTCGGAGAGATGGAAGTTTGGGCGTTGGAAGCGTATGGTGCATCCTACACGCTGCAGGAGATCCTGACGATCAAATCTGACGATGTGACCGGACGTGTGAAGACTTATGAAGCGATTATTAAGGGCGAGAACATCCCTGAACCGGGAATTCCGGAATCCTTCAAGGTGCTTCTTAAGGAATTGCAGTCACTGGGTCTGGATGTACGTGTGCTCCGTGATGATAATACAGAAGTGGAGATTATGGAGACGGTTGACATGGGTGAGACAGATTTCCATTCTCTGATTGAAGGAGACAGACACTATTCCGATGATGAGAACTTCGGAGAGCATGGCTATACAGCTCAGGAATTCGAGGGAGAGGAACTTGTTGACGTAGATGAGCCGGACGACGATGAATTTGACGAATTCGATGAGCCGGACGATGATGATTTCATGATTGAATTTGATGAATTGTCAGATGATGAATAGGAAGGGGTGCCAGTATGCCAAATACTAATGAACAAACATATCAGCCAATGACGTTTGATGCAATCAAAATCGGGTTGGCATCACCTGAAAAAGTATTAGAGTGGTCCAGAGGCGAGGTAACGAAGCCGGAGACTATTAACTATAGAACATTGAAGCCGGAGAAGGACGGTCTTTACTGTGAGAGGATTTTCGGTCCAAGCAAGGACTGGGAATGCCATTGTGGTAAATATAAGAAAATCCGTTATAAGGGCGTAGTCTGCGATCGATGCGGTGTAGAAGTAACAAAGTCAAGTGTAAGACGTGAGCGTATGGGGCATATTGCCCTTGCAGCTCCGGTGTCACATATCTGGTACTTCAAGGGGATTCCCAGCCGTATGGGACTGATTCTGGATCTTTCTCCGCGAACACTGGAGAAGGTGCTGTATTTTGCGTCTTATATCGTGCTGGATAAGGGCGACACGGATTTACAGTACAAACAGGTATTGTCTGAGCAGGAGTATCAGGAAGCAAGAGAGAAATGGGGCAGCAGCTTCCGTGTAGGTATGGGCGCTGAATCCATCAAAGAGCTTCTGGAAGCCATTGACCTTGATAAAGAATACGAAGAACTTCAGGCAGGACTGGAAGGCGCGACCGGACAGAAACGCGCGCGAATCGTGAAGCGTCTGGAAGTGGTGGAAGCTTTCCGTGAATCCGGAAATAAGCCGGAATGGATGATTATGACGAATATCCCGGTGATTCCGCCGGATCTTCGTCCGATGGTCCAGCTTGACGGCGGACGTTTTGCAACCTCTGACCTGAATGATCTGTACAGAAGAATTATTAATAGAAATAACCGTCTGAAACGCCTGCTTGAGCTTGGCGCGCCGGATATTATCGTAAGAAATGAAAAGAGAATGCTGCAGGAGGCAGTGGACGCCCTGATTGACAACGGACGCCGCGGCCGTCCGGTAACAGGACCCGGAAACAGAGCGCTGAAATCCCTTTCTGATATGCTGAAGGGTAAATCCGGACGTTTCCGTCAGAACTTGCTGGGTAAGCGTGTTGACTATTCCGGACGTTCGGTTATTGTCGTGGGACCGGAGCTTAAGATTTATCAGTGCGGCCTTCCGAAAGAGATGGCGCTTGAGCTGTTCAAGCCTTTTGTTATGAAAGAGCTGGTGCAGAATGGAATTGCGCACAATATTAAAAATGCGAAGAAGATGGTGGAGAGATGGCAGCCGGAGGTATGGGATGTGCTGGAGGATGTTATCAAAGAGCATCCGGTTATGCTGAACCGTGCCCCTACGCTCCACAGACTTGGTATTCAGGCATTTGAGCCCATCCTTGTAGAAGGTAAGGCGATTAAGCTTCATCCATTGGTATGTACGGCTTACAATGCAGACTTTGACGGAGACCAGATGGCTGTACATCTTCCTCTTTCCGTTGAGGCACAGGCAGAATGCCGTTTCCTGCTTCTGTCACCGAATAACCTTCTGAAGCCTTCTGACGGAGGACCGGTTGCCGTTCCTTCTCAGGATATGGTGCTTGGTATTTATTATCTGACACAGGAGAGGCCGGGAGCACTTGGCGAGGGTAAGATATTTAAGAGCGTGAATGAAGCGATTCTTGCATATGAAAACGAGGCGCTGACTCTGCATTCCCGGATTAAAGTCCGTGTGTCTAAGACCATGCCGGATGGAACTGTGAAGACAGGAACGGTAGAATCTACGCTGGGACGGTTCATTTTCAATGAAATCATTCCGCAGGATCTGGGATTCGTAGACCGTGAAGTGGAAGGCAATGAGCTTCTTCCGGAAATTGATTTCCATGTAGGAAAGAAACAGCTGAAGAAGATCCTTGAGAAAGTAATCAATACCCACGGTGCGACGAAGACGGCGGAAGTGCTGGATGCTATTAAGGCAACCGGTTATAAGTACTCCACAAGGGCGGCTATGACCGTATCTATCTCGGATATGACGGTACCGCCGCAGAAACCGGAAATGATTGCGAAGGCACAGGAAACTGTAGACAGGATTACGAGAAACTATAAGCGTGGTCTGATTACGGAAGAAGAGCGTTACAAAGAAGTTGTAGAAACCTGGAAGGCAACAGATGATGCCCTGACAGAGGCGCTGCTTTCCGGTTTGGATAAATATAACAATATTTTCATGATGGCAGATTCAGGAGCCCGTGGCTCTGACAAACAGATTAAACAGCTTGCAGGTATGCGTGGATTGATGGCGGATACGACCGGACGTACTATTGAGTTGCCAATTAAGTCCAATTTCCGTGAAGGTTTGGACGTATTGGAATACTTTATGTCTGCGCACGGAGCACGAAAAGGTCTGTCAGATACGGCTCTGCGTACTGCCGATTCCGGATACCTGACCAGACGAATGGTTGATGTTTCCCAGCACGTGATTATTCATGATGTTGACTGCCGTAAAGATGGGAAAGAAATCCCCGGAATGTATGTTGAGGCATTCATGGATGGAAATGAAGAGATTGAAAGCCTTCAGGAACGTATTACAGGACGCTTCCTGTGCGAGGATATTCATGATAAAGACGGTAATGTTATCGTAAAAGCAAATCATATGGTTACTCCAAAACGTGCGGAGAGAATTATGAAATATGGTGTGGATGAAAATGGAGAAACGCCGAAGAAGATTAAGATCCGTACCATCCTTACCTGTAAATCGCATAACGGCGTGTGCGCGAAGTGCTACGGAGCTAACATGGCGACCGGAGAGCCGGTACAGGTGGGCGAGGCTGTTGGTATTATCGCGGCACAGTCCATTGGCGAGCCGGGTACACAGCTTACCATGAGAACCTTCCATACGGGCGGTGTTGCCGGTGATGATATTACACAGGGTCTTCCCCGTGTCGAGGAGCTTTTTGAGGCGAGAAAGCCGAAGGGACTTGCAATCATTACGGAAATCAGCGGTGTTGCGTCAATTAACGATACAAAGAAGAAGCGCGAGATTATTGTGACCAATAATGAGACCGGCGAATCTAAGGCTTATCTGATTCCATATGGTTCCAGAATCAAGATTATGGACGGAGCGGTTCTGGCAGCGGGCGATGAGCTGACAGAGGGTAGTGTAAATCCGCATGATCTGTTGAAGATTAAGGGACTGCGCGCGGTGCAGGATTATATGCTGCGTGAGGTTCAGAGAGTTTACCGTCTTCAGGGTGTTGATATTAACGATAAGCATATCGAGGTGCTTGTACGTCAGATGCTGAAGAAGATTCATATTGAAGAAGCCGGAGATTCCGGATTCCTTCCGGGAACAATGGTAGATATTCTGGAATTTGAGGATAAGAATGAAGAACTGGAAGCAGAAGGACTTACGCCTGCAACCGGATCACAGGTAATGCTTGGTATAACCAAAGCGTCTCTTGCAACGAATTCCTTCCTGTCAGCAGCATCCTTCCAGGAGACTACGAAAGTTCTGACAGAAGCAGCTATCAAGGGCAAGGTTGACCATCTGGTAGGAATGAAGGAGAATGTTATTATCGGTAAGCCGATTCCGGCAGGTACGGGTATGAGAAAGTACCGTGATGTGAAGCTGGATACGGAATTGGATATGGATGATGAATTGTCCTTTGATGAAGAGATCGAGATGCCTGATGCTGAAGAAGTAGTAGAAATAGAAGAATAGAATCAATAGGGTATGATTAAGATATGCCGGAAAATTACAGTCTTTATGACAGAAATTTTCCGGCATATCCTAATTTTTCTAAAAAAGACTTGACAACAAGTAACGCTGTTGATACTATTAAAAAAACGGACCATGGAGGATGGGATATGAAGCGTGAGAATGCAGAGATTGAGATGGTGGAGATGAAGGATAACAGATATGTAGTAAGAGCATATCAGGAGAAGCTCAGCGAGGCGGTGGGAAGACAGTATGCAAAGGCCCGCAAGGATAAGGGGCTGACGCAGCAGCAGGTTGCTGACGTATCAGGCGTGAAGAGACCGAATATTGCGAGGCTTGAGGGAGGTAAGCACAGCCCCACAGTGGATATGCTGGCGAGAGTGGCGGCAAGCATGGGAATGCAGTTAGAGATCTGCCTTGTGGATCAGGCAGATGGACAGGCTTAGGCTATAAGCCTTCTCCGGCTGAGTGGTTACAAGTTTTATTCGGAGAGATGGAGAATACCCTGTCTCTCCGATTGACTTTTATAAGGGAAGATACTATAATTGAAGAAAGAAAAATCGGCACTCAGAGAGCCGGTTTCAAGTAATGACTAATGAAAGGTTGGGGAAAACGATGGATCAAGGAAAAGTATCAAGAATTTTAAAATCAATGGAAGAGCATGGCGTGCCGCAGATGATTATTTCCGACCCGGTTGCTATTTTTTATTTGACAGGCAAGTGGATTATTCCGGGGGAAAGGCTTCTTGCTCTTTACCTGAATGTAAACGGGAATCATAAGCTTGTAATCAATGAACTTTTCCCGCAGGAGAAAGATCTGGGAGTTGAACTGGTATGGTACAACGATATTCAGGACGGGGTTGAAATCTTAAGCCGTTTTGTAGAGAAGGACAAGGTTATGGGTATCGACAAGACATGGCCGGCAAGATTCTTAATCCGTCTTCAGGAGCTGGGCGGAGGAAGTAAGTTTGTCAATGGTTCTCCGATCGTTGACTATATCCGTATGGTAAAGGACGAAAAAGAGCAGGAGTTAATGCGCGAATCCTCCAGATTGAATGATATTGCTATGGAAAAGCTGATCCCGTGGGTAGCAAAAGGACTTACGGAAAAAGAACTGAACCAGAAAATCCGTGACATTTACAAGGAACTTGGCTGTGAGGATGTATCCTTCGACCCGATTACGGCTTATGCAAAGGGAGCGGCGGATCCGCATCATGTAACAGATGATTCCAAGGGAAAACGCGGCGATTGTGTCATCCTGGATATCGGCGGATTTAAGGATAATTATGCTTCTGATATGACAAGAACGGTATTTATCGGCGAAGTGTCTGACAGAGCGAAGGAAATCTATGATATTGTAGTGGAAGCAAACAGACGCGGCATTGAGGCGGCAAAGCCCGGTAACAGAATGTGCGACGTTGACCTTGCTGCAAGAAATTATATTGAAGAGAAGGGATATGGGAAATACTTTACACACAGAACCGGTCATTCTATCGGTCTTGAAGACCATGAGTTTGGCGATGTGTCTTCTGTAAATGAAGATATTATTCAGGTTGGACAGTGCTTTTCTGTAGAGCCGGGAATCTATCTTCCGGATGAAGGCATCGGCGTTCGTATTGAAGACCTTGTGATTATCACAGAAGATGGATGTGAAGTATTGAATCACTTTACAAAGGATTTGATTGTAGTACCGGAAGAATAATAGTAATAATATATGTAAAGGATAAGCAAATTAAATAATAGAAACAGGAATCCGTTTAGCTGGAATACTGCTAAGCGGATTTTTTTGCCACTGAAACTGTTAAAGAGTACCGTTTGCAAAAGGATTCACATTTTGTCGGGAGTATGGTAAACTACTGTACATATATAGTATAGGTGGATTTAAAGCAGGAGGGAATAAAAGTGAACAGAGAACAGGCACATGAGATTTTAATGAAGTACATGAAAGGTGAAAATTATATCACACATTCTTATGCTGTGGAAGCAATCATGAAAGGGCTTGCTAAGAGGCTTGCTCCCGACGAGGTGGAATACTGGGGAATCGTAGGTCTTCTGCATGATCTGGATGAAGAGCAGTGTGATTGGCAGCATGATTTGAGTGTTCATGGTCCTACGTCTGTAGAGATTTTGAAAAAAGAAGGAATCGATGACAAAGTGTTGTTTGACGCAATCAAGGCGCACAATCCTAAATGTGGTATGAAAGCAAAGACAAAGCTGCAGTATTCTGTTCTGGCGGCAGATCCGATGAGTGGCTTTGTAAAAGCGGTTGCTCAGATTTATCCGGATAAGAAAATTGCCAGTGTGAAGCACAAATCCGTAATGAAGCGGTTTAATGAAATGAGATTCGCGGCAGGAGCAAACCGTGATTATATGGAAGTGATCGAGTTTACGGGACTCAGCCTGGATGATTTGATTGATGTGGCGTTGGAAGAAATGGGCGCTATTTCCGATGTGCTGGGATTATAGGGATAACAGTCTTTTGCGCTGTATTTTTCTAAAACCCGGAAAAATGCCTTGACTTTTAGATTTAAACATAATAAAATAGTCTAGCGTGCATGTAAGATGCATTCATTTTTTGTGCGCGTTTAAACAAGATTTGTTTAACCAGTAACTTATTTTACATCATAGGAGGTGAAAGAGATGCCAACATTTAATCAGTTAGTTAGAAAGGGACGTCAGACTTCTGTAAAGAAATCTACAGCTCCGGCACTTCAGAAAGGTTACAACTCTTTAAGAAAGAGAGCGACAGATGCTTCTGCTCCTCAGAAGAGAGGCGTGTGTACAGCTGTTAAGACTGCTACACCTAAGAAGCCTAACTCAGCTCTTAGAAAGATCGCCAGAGTTCGTCTGTCTAACGGAATCGAAGTAACAAGCTATATCCCGGGAGAAGGACACAACCTTCAGGAGCATAGCGTTGTTCTGATCCGTGGAGGAAGAGTAAAAGACCTTCCTGGTACAAGATACCACATTGTCAGAGGTACACTGGATACAGCAGGTGTAGCGAAGAGAAGACAGGCTCGTTCTAAATACGGCGCTAAGAGACCAAAAGACGCTAAGAAGTAGTTTTCGAGCCTAGTAAGAAGAACTACCATATTGAATTGAATATTCACAAACAGAACTATGAGAAAGTAAGTTGCAGGGTTATGATTATAGAAGGTATGCCCTGTGCACTACACAGTATCATCAGAACGACACATGTGAGTACCGATGAATTAAATTTTTGCAGGAAGATTTTTCCTGGCAATCAATAATGTTTAAGGAGGGAAGGACCGTGCCACGTAAAGGACATACTCAAAAAAGAGATGTATTAGCAGATCCATTATACAATAATAAAGTGGTTACAAAGCTTATCAATAACATTATGTTAGATGGTAAGAAAGGTGTAGCTCAGAAGATTGTATATGGAGCGTTTGACAGAGTTGCAGAAAAGACCGGCAAACCGGCAATCGAAGTATTTGAAGAGGCAATGAATAACATCATGCCATTGCTGGAAGTAAAGGCAAGACGTATCGGTGGAGCAACATATCAGGTGCCGATTGAAGTAAGAGCTGACAGAAGACAGGCTCTTGCTCTTCGCTGGCTTACTATGTTTTCTCGTAAAAGAGGAGAGAAGACGATGGAAGAAAAACTGGCGAATGAGATTATGGATGCGGCAAATAATACAGGTGCATCTGTAAAGAGAAAAGAAGATATGCACAAGATGGCAGAAGCAAACAAGGCGTTTGCTCACTATCGTTTCTAATTTTAGGAGGCAACAATGGCTGGAAGAGAATATCCATTAGAGAGAACCAGAAATATCGGTATTATGGCGCATATTGATGCCGGTAAGACTACGCTGACAGAGCGTATTCTCTACTATACCGGTGTAAACTATAAGATTGGTGATACTCATGAGGGTACTGCTACCATGGACTGGATGGAACAGGAGCAGGAAAGAGGTATCACGATTACTTCTGCAGCTACAACATGCCACTGGACTTTGGAAGATCACACAAAACCGAAGGCAGGTGCCCTGGAACACCGTATCAATATTATTGATACTCCGGGACACGTTGACTTTACTGTTGAAGTTGAGCGTTCACTCCGTGTACTGGACGGCGCTGTCGGCGTGTTCTGTGCTAAGGGTGGTGTTGAGCCGCAGTCAGAGAATGTATGGCGTCAGGCAGACACATACAACGTACCAAGAATGGCTTTCATCAACAAGATGGACATTCTGGGAGCTGATTTCTACAATGCAGTAGAGCAGATTAAAACCAGACTTGGTAAGAATGCAATCTGTCTTCAGCTGCCAATTGGTAAAGAAGATGAATTTAAGGGAATCATTGACCTGATGGAAATGGAAGCTTACATCTACAATGATGAGAAGGGTGATGACATTTCCGTTGTAGAGATTCCGGAAGATATGAAAGATGATGCGGAACTGTATCATACAGAGCTGGTAGAGAAAATCTGCGAGCTGGATGATGATCTTATGATGGAATATCTGGAGGGCGAGGAGCCGTCTGTAGATGACCTGAAGAGAGTTCTGCGTAAGGCGACATGTGAATGTACGGCAGTTCCGGTTTGCTGTGGTACAGCATATAGAAATAAAGGTGTTCAGAAGCTTTTGGACGCAATCGTTGAATATATGCCGGCTCCGACAGACATTCCGCCGATCGAAGGTGTGGATGAGGATGGAAATGAAGTTGTAAGACATTCTTCAGATGAAGAGCCGTTCTCAGCGCTGGCATTTAAGATTATGACAGACCCATTTGTAGGTAAGCTTGCTTACTTCCGTGTGTATTCCGGATCCTGTAACTCAGGTTCCTATGTCCTGAATGCAACGAAGGGCAAGAAGGAGCGTGTAGGACGTATCCTGCAGATGCATGCAAATAAGAGACAGGAGCTTGATAAAGTATATTCCGGTGATATTGCGGCAGCAATTGGATTCAAGTTTACGACAACAGGAGATACCATCTGTGACGAACAGCATCCGGTAATCCTGGAATCCATGGAATTCCCGGAGCCGGTTATCGAGCTTGCGATTGAGCCGAAGACCAAGGCTTCCCAGGGTAAACTTGGTGAATCTCTTGCGAAACTGGCAGAAGAAGACCCGACATTCCGCGCGCATACGGATCCGGAGACAGGACAGACTATTATCGCCGGTATGGGTGAGCTTCATCTTGAGATTATTGTAGACAGACTTCTTCGTGAGTTTAAGGTAGAAGCTAATGTAGGTGCTCCTCAGGTTGCTTATAAGGAAGCATTTACGAAAGCTGTTGATGTTGACAGCAAGTACGCGAAGCAGTCCGGTGGACGTGGACAGTACGGACACTGTAAGGTTAAATTCGAGCCAATGGATGTCAATGGCGAGGAAGTATTTAAGTTTGAGTCTACTGTTGTCGGCGGTGCAATTCCGAAGGAATATATCCCGGCTGTCGGCGAGGGTATTGAAGAAGCAATGAAATCCGGTATCCTTGGAGGATTCCCGGTTGTCGGCCTTAAGGCTAATGTATATGATGGTTCTTACCATGAAGTCGATTCAAGCGAAATGGCATTCCACATTGCAGGTTCTCTTGCATTCAAGGATGCGATGAAGAAGGCTGCTCCGGTACTGCTTGAGCCTATTATGAAGGTAGAAGTAACGATGCCGGAAGAGTATATGGGAGATATCATCGGCGATATTAACTCCAGGAGAGGACGTATCGAAGGTATGGATGACCTGGGCGGCGGAAAGATTGTACGTGGCTACGTACCGCTTTCAGAGATGTTCGGTTATTCAACAGACTTACGTTCCAGAACACAGGGACGTGGTAATTACTCTATGTTCTTTGAGAAATATGAACCGGTTCCGAAGTCTGTACAGGAAAAAGTATTATCCGGAAAAAATTAACCGCAAGCTGAACTGTTATGTAATTTATGCTAAAAAGTATGAAAAAGGCTTGAAAAACGGGTTGATTTGAAATATAATCAGAACTAGCTGAGTAAATTGTTAATATTAGTAGAATGCCAGATATGGCGATTTAATTAAGGAGGATTATTCAAAATGGCAAAGGCTAAATTTGAAAGAACAAAACCACATTGTAATATTGGTACAATCGGTCACGTTGACCACGGTAAAACAACTCTTACAGCTGCTATCACCAAGACTCTTGCTGAGAGAGTAGCTGGTAACGCTGCTGTAGATTTCGAGAACATCGATAAGGCTCCGGAAGAAAGAGAACGTGGTATCACAATTTCCACAGCTCACGTTGAGTATGAGACAGAGAAGCGTCACTATGCTCACGTAGACTGCCCAGGACATGCTGACTACGTTAAGAACATGATTACCGGTGCAGCTCAGATGGATGGTGCTATCCTTGTTGTTGCTGCTACAGATGGTGTTATGGCTCAGACAAGAGAGCATATCCTGCTTTCCCGTCAGGTAGGTGTTCCTTACATCGTTGTATTCATGAACAAATGTGATATGGTAGATGATGAAGAACTTCTTGAATTAGTAGAGATGGAAATCCGTGAACTGTTAGACGAGTATGAGTTCCCGGGAGATGACACACCGATTATCCAGGGTTCAGCTCTGAAGGCTCTTGAAGATCCGTCAGGAGAATGGGGCGACAAGATCATGGAACTTATGGATGCAGTAGACAGCTATATTCCGGATCCGCAGCGTGCAGTAGATCAGCCATTCCTTATGCCTGTAGAGGACGTATTCTCTATTACAGGACGTGGAACAGTTGCTACAGGTAGAGTAGAGCGTGGTGTTCTTCATGTATCTGACGAAGTAGAAATCGTTGGTATTAAAGAAGAAAACCGTAAAGTAGTTGTAACAGGTGTTGAGATGTTCCGTAAGCTTCTTGATGAGGCTCAGGCTGGTGATAACATCGGTGCTCTTCTTCGTGGTGTTCAGAGAACAGAGATCGAAAGAGGACAGTGTCTGTGTAAGCCAGGCTCTGTAAAGTGCCATCACAAATTCACATCTCAGGTTTACGTACTGACAAAAGATGAAGGTGGACGTCATACTCCATTCTTCAACAACTATCGTCCACAGTTCTACTTCAGAACAACGGACGTAACAGGTATCTGTGGTCTTCCGGAAGGAACAGAGATGTGTATGCCTGGTGACCACGTAGAGATGACATGCGAACTGATTCACCCGGTAGCTATGGAGCAGGGTCTTCGTTTCGCTATCCGTGAAGGCGGACGTACAGTAGGATCAGGCGTAGTTAAGGAGATTATTGAGTAATTTCCATAAGCGTATTGGATTAAGTGAATGAAATATAAAAAGCCGTTTCATGCTTAAATGCATGGAACGGTTTTTTTGTGGTTCAGGGTGTCAAAAGAGCTGCTGTCAAATGAAAGAAAGATATGGTATGATATATGGGGAAATATAGAACAATAGGGAGATGAGCCGATGAAGAAGAGCGATCTTGTTATTTATCAGATTATGCATATGGATAAAGTTGTGGCGGAACTTTCGTCGAATGGAAAAGCGACGATTCTTAAAGAAAAGTTTATGCCCTATGACCTGTATTTAGAAGATGATAGTTTGGACATTGATACAATGATTAATAATATTCTGAATTTTAATCATTGGTGTGCATCAAGAATGCTTTCACTGGATAGAAAATATGCGAAAGAAATACTAAATAGTATTGGAGTGACTCAGGCAGTTACGGATAAAGACAGAGCGGATATTGCATTGTCTTATCATTGTGTCTCATTAACAGACGTATACTGGGTGAGAAGTGTGGGAGAAGAGATTACTTTTGCCAGATTGAATTTATATGATAATCCTTTGGATGAGGCTCTTGTGGAAATATCTCTTAGAGGCAGGCAGATGACGGTTACCAATCAGGAATTGGCACCGGATTTGTCGACTAGGGGATGTTTTCCCAAAGCCTGGATTCGGAAGGAAGATGGTTTCTATCTTTTAAAAGACGGAGAGAAAGAGGCGGTAAAAAAAGAGATTTTGGCGAGTATGGTTTGTCAGTGCTTTGATGTGCCGCAGGTTAAGTATCGGGAATGTTTATATGATGGAGAGTGTGTGTCGGAAAGTCGGATTGTGACATCAAAAAAATATTCAATGGTGTCAAAGATGGCTTTTGATATTTATGCCTGTAATCATGATTTGAATACGCTTGATATCTGCAAAAAGATTGATCCGATTACGTATTATGGCATGAATATTCTGGACTATCTGACAGGGAATACAGACCGTCATCCGGAAAATTGGGGATTCCTGGTTGACAATAGTAATAATGAATGTATTTCTCTGTATCCGCTGATGGATTTTAATCGATGTTTTTTAGAATATGATGATTTGGATGGAGCTAATTGCCTGACTGTCCTGCCACGACATTTGTCGCAGCGGGAAGCAGCAATTGAAGCGGTAAAGCACATTGGGCTCAGAGAGAAGAGTAAGATAGATATGAATATATTCCGGGACATGTGCATGGAAAAGGAAGGGGAAATGTTCCGGCGCAGACTTGATGAGTTAAAGCAATATTGTGAATAACTCTCCAAGAGTAGTTGAGAAAAAATTGCTGAAATATTGTTTTTTATTTTTTTTGATGCTATACTAATGATAATTTGTCGAGGTAAAGTACGAAAGGGATGAAGTTCATGAGGGTAGGGAAAGAGTTCATGCTCAGAGAGATTGCCGGTGATTATATTATCATACCAACCGGAGAGACGTCGCTGGAATTTCATGGTTTGATTACGGTGAATGAAGTAGGTGTTTTTCTATGGAATATGCTTCAGAATGATGTTACGATAGAGGAAATGGTTGCAGGTGTCCTGGAAGAATATGATGTGGAAGAAGAAGTTGCAAAAGAGGATATTCAGGAGTTTTTAAATGCTCTGATTGAGGGAGGCATACTGACGGAAGATGGCAGACAGTGATACCTATTATAGTTCTTTATCGCAAAAACAGTATTATGTAGATAAGTCTGGAGTGCTGGAAAGGGAACTGGAAAGGTTCCCTTCTGTTTATCTGGAGGGCATAGCTGCCTCTGGAAAGACGACGGCTGTGAAAATGCTGTTGGCAAGACGGACGGAAGTGGTGCCTGTCCTGTTCCGGATGGAGGAAGAAGTGAAGGATCCAAAGCGATGTGCGGAGAAGTTTAAGGAATTGGAAGAGCGTATGGATGAGAAGAATATCTGGGTGATATTGGAGAATTTACCATGCGAACTTCCGGAACAGATCCGGGAGCATGTGGTTGAATTGATTGGCAGACTTCCGCGCACATGGCGTATGGTTGTAATTAGCAGGGAAGAGATGGAAGAGAGCTTTTTGGAACTTCTGTGGAGCCGCAGAATGGAGCTGCTGCCGCCGGAATCCTTTTTGTTTACCATAGGTGAGATACGTAGATTTGCAGAGTATATGGGAAGTTCGCTGGATGCGGAAGAAATCTATAAGGTTAGCGGAGGATGGGCAGGTTGTGTAGATATGATGATTCGTCTGTCTTTGGGTTCAAAAGGTGAGAATGCAGCAGATGTGACAGTGGAGCAGTTAAGGCAGCGGTATGAGATAGATAGATATATCCGGCAGGAGATGTGGGATACGCTTTCTTCGAAGGAGAAAGCGATATTAACCGGAGCGGCACAATGTCCGTGGATTAACGAGGAACTTTGCCGGGATGTGTGGAAACTTGAGGGAGTTGCAGAATCCTTAAGAGTATTAGGACGAAAAGGATTTCTGCTGTGTGATACAGGAAAAGAACGGTGGAAAATACTGCCGGTTTTTAGGCAGTGCGTTCAGCAATGCTCTTCCGGATTCGGCTCGGGGGGGGT
Source organism: Clostridiaceae bacterium (assembly GCA_902362865.1). GTDB lineage: Bacteria > Bacillota > Clostridia > Lachnospirales > Lachnospiraceae > Claveliimonas > Claveliimonas acetigenes. The sequence continues at coordinate 31,632 of CABIYE010000011.1, read as the reverse complement.
AAAAGCAAATTCCTATTAGAATGTCTGGGAGAATGGTACGGTTCTCATGGCTATGTGAGAGAAGCGTTGGAATGTCTGAAGCAGTCTGGAAATGGAGAGAAATACAGACGGTGTATGCTTCAAAATTATACTCTGGTTCCTTCCCTGGGGGTATCGTATGGGGAAGTGATGGAGTGGAAAGACTTGTCGTCGGCGTGTTGTTACCTGCAGGCAGTATACTGTATTGCCCGGCGGGACATGAAAGGATTCCGCAGAGCAGTGCGGCGTGCGGCGGAAGGAACCGATGAGAAAGCGGAAGAAGTTTATTTGAATTTATTATATATGGATCCGGAAGAAACTCTGGAAGACTGGCTGGAACAGCTGGAAAGTTATGGCAAGAGGAACGGACGGGCGAGAATCTACTATATGATTGGCAATTCCTGTTCTTTCTTGTGTGGAATCAGAGATTTGTCCGGTTTATTTTGCGTACTGAAAAAAGAGGAAAGAAGACGCGCCCGGATTTGGAAGGAATACCTGGGTGAGGAAGAATGGGCGTTTTATCTTTTGGCGCAGATGGAGTATTATTTTGAAATAAACCGGCAGGATGATATTGAGGATGAAAACTGGAGATATCTTTTTACAGTCCGAACCGGAGAAAACTGGCAGAAGGACTTGGCAAAGCTGTCTCTTTTATATATGCTTCGGGAAAGTTATTCGGGTGAGAGAACGGCAGATGCTATTGAGCAGCAAAAGAAAATTCTGCGATGGGAAGATCATCCGCTTTGCAGGAAGAGTATGGAAGCAGTTATGAGTGTATATTCCCTACAGGGAGAAGGACGAGAGCAAGTGTTAAGATGGATCTATGACATGCGCAGTGAGTCCGTGCTTGAGATTAACGAAGAAAATTACCTTGTATTGTGGTATTTGGCGAAATGTTATGTACATTTGAATCAGTATGAAAAGGCAGAACCGATTCTGCAAAGGCTGCTGCCCTGTTTCCAGAACTATCATAGTACGCGCTTTCAGGCGGAAGCTTTGTTTTTATTGGCGTTGGTAAACAGGGAGGAAGGGAAGAAAAACCAGTCGCTGCGGTATGTGATAGAATCCTTTGTAATAACGGGGAATTTTCGGTACGTGAGATTTTATACAACATATGGCATCTGCGGCTGTGAGACGCTGGATGAGTATGCGGCATGGATGAGTACAAATTTTCAGGAAGGGTGGCGGCAGAAAAAGAAATATAATTATGGAAATGTCCTTCGGATGCCGGAGGCAGATTATATAGAAACGTTCAGACGTCTTGCCCGTAAAAGCCGGAAATATTATCATGAATTGCCGCAGGAGACGGACGAAAAGCTTACGATGATGGAAATGATTATGCTTCAGAATATCAGCCTTGGGATGACGAACGCACAGATGTGCCGGGAGCTGAATCTGAAATTACCGACTGTAAAGGGACATTTGTACAGTCTGTATAAAAAACTGGGAGTGAACAGCAGAGTCCAGGCGCTTGTGAAGGGAAGAGAGAAGGGACTTTTGCAGTAGAAAAGGGAGTGAGATGCCGAATGAAGAAGATCAGAATCATAAGTATTGTAGTGCTGCTTCTGTCAACAGTAATGTTTGTGGCTTTTCGGGTATATGAGAAGACGGGGCAGGATCGAGTCCCGCCAGAGATTACATTTCCGGAAGGGGAATTGCTGCTTCATGTAGAAGATGGAGAAGAGAAACTGCTTGCGGATGTGAAAGCAGAGGATAATCTGTCAGGCGACGTAAGCGGTACGCTGGTAGTGGAGCAGATATCAGAGATTACAGAGGAGAATGAACGAACCATAACCTATGCTGCGATTGATGAGAAGGGCAATGTGGGAAGAGCTGAGCGCACGCTGAAATATATCGATTATCAGGGACCCTGGTTTAAGCTTAAGGATTCTCTGCGGTACAAGGCAGGAGATACGCTAAATGTGCTGGACAGGGTGGAGGCAGAAAGCTTACTTGACGGAGATCTGAGCGGACAGATTAAATATACGATGAAGAATGCTTCTGACGAAAAGACGGTGGGGATACGGTATGTAGATCTCCGGGTCACGGACAGCGCGGGCAGGACTGCAGAACTCAGGCTGCCGCTGGAGGTATATAATGCGTCGGCGGAAAAAATACAGGTGAAGCTTAAGGAATACCTGATCTATATTGGAGCAAATACGGGCTTTGATCCGGCACAGTATTTTGACAGCGCAGATCAGGAAGGGACGCTTCAGATCGAATCCAATGTAGTTGTGAGCACGCCGGGAGTATACTATGTGGATTACGTTGTATATGGCGAAAAAGACATGGGAAAAAACAGGCTGATCGTAATCGTGAACTAAGGCGGAATGGGGTTAGAATTTTGGAGAGAGAGACGAGACAACAGGAGATTGATATTTATTGTATAATCAGAGATGTATTCCATGATTTGTGGGTGGCTGTGGCTATCGGAATATCGGCGGCATTTCTTGCGTATATAGGGGGCAGGCTTTTGTATCAGCCGACCTATACTTCAAGAACTACTTTCGTAGTTTCTTCCCGGAACGGCAGCACGGGGGCATATGCAAATCTGACGAAAACGCAGAAGATGACAGAGGTTTTCCGGTCTGTCATGGACAGTAACGTATTGAAGAAGATGGTAAGCGACGGGCTGGGAATGGACAGTTTTGACGGAAAGGTGAAAATTAAGGTTGTGCCGGAGACGAATCTGTTATCGGTGTCTGTGACCGCGGACAGTCCGGAGACTGCGCTTAAGCTTCTGCGGGGGATGCTGGAATATTACCCAGAGGTAGGCAGGAATGTGCTGGGCGAAGTGGTAATGGAAATATTTGAAAAGCCCGGATATCCGGCGGCACCGGATCAGGTGTTCCGTGGGAAGGAGATTATGCAGAAAGCATTTCTCATTGGCACGGCTGTCATGCTGATTTTGCTGGCGATGCTTTCTTGTCTGAAGGACACGGTCAAGAATGAAAAAGAGGCTGCGGAGAAACTGGACACCACGCTTTTCGGTGTGCTGTGCCATGAGAGAAAATATCGGAATATCAGGGATTTTCTGAAGAGGAAGAAAAAGAAAATAGTGATTACAGAGCCGTCCGTAAGCTTTGGCTATACCGAGGCAATGAAGAAGATGCGGATGAAGCTTCTGTATCAGGTGCGGTATGAGAATGTCAAGGTCATTCTGGTTACCAGCGCTGCGCCGGGAGAAGGCAAGACGACTGTGGCAGTGAATCTGGCGTATTTGATGGCAAAGCAGTCCCGGAAGATTCTTCTGATCGAGGGGGATATCAAGAATTGTGAGCTGCTGAAGCGCCTGCCGTTAAATCCAAAGCAGGCTGCTGACTGGGGCGGATGTCTGGCAGAAGGCGGCGATCCGGAAGAAGCGGTCAGCTATTTGGAGAAGTACGGTTACAGCGTAATGGTGAACCAGACAAAGGCAGTTCATGCGACGGAGCTGCTGGCTTCCGGGAGAATGGAAGAATTTGTCGCACAGATGCGCCGGAAGATGGATTTGATTATTATAGACGCACCGCCGGTATACAAGCGCTCCGACACGGAAGTCCTTGCCGGATATGCGGATGCATCCCTGCTTGTAGTGAAGCAGAACGGGACGCAGGTAAAATATATTAACGATGCAATTGATCTGTTAAATGATTATGGCAAAGGCCTGTTGGGCTGTGTGTTTAACGATGTGATGAGCGGCAAAGGCTCGCTGGTTTCTGGTTATGGCTACGGCTACGGTTACGGCTATGGCTATGGGTATGGCAGGTACGGGAAATACGATTCTCCACGCCGGGAGACAGATAAGAGGGAGTCGGGATATGGGCGGACAAAATGAAGTACACAAAGTAAAGGAAGAAGAGATGATTGATCTGACTGCCTTTGCAGCGGATTATCTTAAGATGTTAAAAAGGACGTGGAAGATGGTTCTCGTACTGGGAATAATTGGCGCTCTGGTATCCGGCCTGTGGGTGAATATGACATATCAGCCAAGATATACGGCCTCCGCTACATTTACCATTAATATCTACGAAGAGCAGGAGGACGGGACATATACCAACAGCAGTTTCTTCGACAACAGTGCGGCAGAGCAGATGGCGACTACGTTTCCGCATATTCTTACCAGCGGTGTGCTGCAGCGGAAGGTGGCGAAAGAGCTTTCCGTGGATGCAGTGCCGGGAAGGATTAAGGCGTCGGTGGTGGAGAATACGAATCTTTTGACCCTTTCTGTGACAGATACGGATGCGGAGCGCGCCTATCGAACTCTGAGAGCGGTGGTAAATAATTACCCGTCTGTGTCAGAATTGATTGTGGGAAAAGTGAATATGGAGATGCTGGATGAGACGGGGATTCCGGCTCATGCGGACAAACCGAAGGATGTGAAAAGAAACGCAGCCAGAGGCGGAATCGCCGGGATTGGCGCGGGACTTTTGCTGGCTGCATTTATGGCATTTGCTAACAGGACGGTTCGGAGAGAAGAGGACTGTATGAGGCGGATCAATATGAAATGTATTGGAACGGTTCCCAGGCTTCACCGCAAAACGAGGAGCAGGAGAACGAAACAGCCGTCTAATATCATGGACAAGAAAATCAGTCAGGAATTTGTGGAGGCTTTCCGGCTTATCCGCAATAGGATCGAATACAGCGCCCACGAAAATGGGCTGAAGAGTATTCTGATTACCAGTGCGCTGGCAGATGAGGGGAAGAGTACGACAGCGGTCAACCTGGCTTTGTCCCTGGCGCAGAATCATAAGAAAACAGCGCTGATTGACTGCGATCTGAGAAATCCCTCAGACAGTGAGATATTAAAGGCCGGCAAAGAAAAGGGATTGGCAGAGTATTTAACGGGAGAACTGGATTTAGAAGAGTGCATACAGTACGGGGAGAAGATGGGATTTTCGGATTTGGAGAATTTCCTGTATGTTTCCGGAGGAAATGCGGACGCGGACAGTACAGAGCTTCTGGACAACCCAAAGATGAAGGAGCTGATTGATTCTCTGAAAGATAAAGCGGAGTATGTAATTCTTGACAGCGCGCCCATCGGACTTCTTGCTGATGCAGGAATCCTGGCGCAGTATGTGGATGGAATCGTACTGGTGGTAAAGAAGGATTTCGCAAGGGCTGATTTCATCCTGAATTGTCTGGAACAATTTGCGGAGCACAATGTACATATTATCGGCTGTGTTCTGAATGATGATTAGAAGCTGCGGGAAAGGATGCGGACAAGAATGAAAGAACAGAAGAATCCGGAAGGCAGTTCTCTGGCTATGCTGATTTCCCACTGGAAAAATGGTACATTTTCAGAAATCATAGAGGACTGGAAATGGAGCTTCCATTATAGTATCCGGTACAAAGGCGCGATAGCCGTCTATGTGCTTTTGGGAATACTCAGTACTACTCTGGGGCTTGCAGGAAGTGTGGCGGGAAAATATCTGATTGATATTATTACCGGTTATCAGACAAGCAAGCTTGCTGTACTGGCTGTCATTATGGCGGGCAGCTCCATGCTGAGTCTCTTGTTTGACAGTTTAATTAGCCGGGTATCTACAAAGCTGAGTATCTTGATTAACAACGATATTCAGGCAGATGTTTTCGGGCATATTATGGACACGGACTGGCTGGAGTTGAACCATTTCACCAACGGAGATTTACTGAATCGATTTAACGGCGATATTAAGACCGTCAGCGGTAATGCAATTAGCTGGCTCCCGACAGTTATTCTGTCAATCTATAAGTTTGTGGCTACTTTTTTTGTGATTCTGCATTATGACTGGGTGATGGCAGTCATCGCCATGGGAAGCGCTCCGTTTCTGCTGGCTTCTTCCCGTTTGTTGATTAAGAAACAGAGAGATTACAGCGGGAAGTCCGGGAGATGAGCAGCCATCTTATGACTTTTGAGGCGGAAGCTTTCTACAATCTGGATACGATTAAATCCTTTGGAATTACGGACAGATATAACGGAAAAATGCATGGATGGCAGGAAAAATTCAAAGAAATCAGCCTGAAATATAACCTCTTTACGATTAAGGCCAATGCGGCTTTGTCGGTGTTAGGGATGCTGGTACAGTTTGTGGCATTCGGTTACTGCCTGTTCCGTCTGTGGACGCGGGATATTACTTATGGGACGATGACTCTGTTCTTGCAGCAAAGAAGCAGCCTATCGGCGGCATTTCATCAGATGGCGTCACTGATACCGGGCTTTTTAAGCAGTTCCGTGTCGGCCCGGCGCATCCGGGAGATTATGGAGCTTCCCAGGGAAGAAGATGCGAAGGGGCATGAATGGGAAGAAATGTGCGGCGAGGGAGAATGGAAGGTTCCCCTGTGGACGGCAGGCGGACTAGAGGTACGAATGGAGAATGTAGAATTCTCTTATGTCCAGGGCAAGAAGGTCATTGGACAGTCACAATTCAGAGCCTGCCCGGGAGAAATCGTAGCGTTGGTGGGGCCTTCCGGAGAGGGAAAAACGACTATGGTTCGTCTGATTCTTGGATTAATCCGCCCGGAAGCGGGAAAGGTCTTTCTTATAAAGTCCGGAGAGCGGCAGATAGAGGCGGGTGTGCATACAAGACAACTTTTTGCCTACGTGCCACAGGGAAATACGATTCTGACAGGAACCATTGCTGAAAATATGCGAATGGTGAGAGAGGATGCGACGGACGGGGAGATCATAGAAGCTCTGAAAACTGCATGTGCATGGGAATTTGTGGAGAAACTGCCGAAGGGCATCCACAGCAGCGTGGGGGAAAAAGGCAGAGGTCTTTCGGAGGGACAGGCGCAGCGGATTGCCATAGCAAGAGCCGTGCTGCGGGAATGTCCGGTTCTGTTGTTAGATGAAGCAACTTCAGCGCTGGACGTGGCGACAGAACGGAGGGTACTGAAGAACCTTATCAGTCGGGATTCCGGCAGAACCTGTATTGTGACGACGCATCGGCCGAGTGTGCTGAGTATGTGCAGGAGAGTGTACCGGGTAATGGATACAAAGATAACAGAGCTGTCAGAGGATGAAGCCGGACAGATGGCGATGGATTTTTAAAGAGGGATGATGGAGAAAATGATTGATATACACGCACATATACTGCCCGGAATTGACGATGGCGCGGCAGACATAGGCGAAGCGCTGCATATGGCAAGGATGGCAGCGGATTCCGGGGTAACGGCAATTGCGGCAACACCCCACTGCAATATTCCGGGAAGCAATGGAAATTATGCGGGCAGAGAGTACAGGGAACTGTTTCGGCGTGTGGCCGGAGCGGCAGAACAGGCAGAGATTCCCATCCAAATCCTGCCGGGAGCCGAGGTGTTTGCCACCTGGGATTTGCCGGAGCTTTTGCGGGATGGGAAGATACTCACGCTGAATGGAAGCAGGTATCTGCTGGTTGAATTTGCATTTGACGAAGATCCGGGGTTTGCAGGGGATGTGTTGGACAGGATCAGGGCAATGAATCTGGTTCCTGTTATCGCCCATGCAGAGCGGTATGAATTTGTCCGGGAGATTCCCGGGATCCTGCAGGAATGGAGGGAAAAGCACTATCCAATCCAGGTGAATAAGGGAAGCTTTCATGGACGTTTTGGGCGGAGAGCCAGGGCGGCGGCAGAGTATATGATGAAGGAAAGGCTGGTCTCGGTGATTGCAAGCGACGCCCACGGTTCTTATCAGAGGACACCCTGCATGAAGGATACGTACCAAATGCTGCAGGAAAATTATCCGGAGAAGTATTTACAGGTGATTTTTGAAGAAAATCCACGACGGATACTTAAGAATCAGAAGCTTATCCGCTGTATGCCGAAGCAAAAGCTACAGGAAAGAACGGGAGGAAGAGAGTGTGAAGTTTTTCAAAGAGCATAAGAAGATTAAGATTCTTGCCGTGATACTTTTGGCAATCATACTGATGGTTGTCGGTGTGTGTGCTTTTTTGCTCCGGCAGATCTACAAGGATTCCGTAGCGGTAAAGGAACCGGAGGATGTGGACCCGACGGCTTCTCAGGTGGCGATTGCAAGGGAAGAGATACAGGACGAAGAAGTATTTAACGTACTTTTGGTGGGAACAGATTCCAGGGATCCTAATACGGATATGGGACGTTCGGATAGTATTATGCTGGTTTCTTATAATGCAAAAGAAAAGAAGGCAACGCTGGCGTCATTCCTGAGAGATTCTCTGGTGGAAATTGACGGTTATGGGAAGAGCAGGCTGGGGCATACCTACGCTTATGGAGGCGTGGGGCTGACGATTAATACTATAAATAAGGTGTACGGTCTTGATATTCAGAACTATATTACGATCAGCTTTGATAATCTGGTAAATGTGATTGACAATCTGGGCGGGATAGAAGTGCCTTTTACGGCGGAAGAAGCAGAGTATTACCGTGCGAATGGTATGCCCGATGCACAGGAGGGGATAAATCTTCTCACCGGAACACAGGCGCTGTCACATGCGAGGAACCGCTCTCTTGACAATGATTTCGGCAGGACAAGGCGGCAGAGGAGCGTGCTGAACGGAATCTACCGGAAGGTGATGCAGGAGAAAGATCCGGCGGCAGTTCTTTCCCTGATTAATTTCTGCATGACGCAGGTGAAGACCAATATGGCAATTGCCGATATCTATGATATGGCAGAAAAAGTACTGGCAGAGGAGAATTTGAAAGTGCAGCAGATCAGCGTCCCCGCAGAGGGCACTTATCAGTTTGCTGATTATGAGGGAATGGCTGTCCTGGAGATAAATATAGAAGAAAATAAAAAGAATATACAGGATTATCTGTATTAATAGAAAAAACAGTGAAAAATCGCATACTAAAGTATGTAGCTTTTTTGCTGAAGAAAAGATACAATAAAATAAATATACAAATGTTAAAGCAAAGTAAAGGAGAGATTAAAGTGAGGGAGAGAAAAAGGAAGGCAGGACGGAGAATAGGCGCCGCATTGTTGGCGACGGCACTTTTTTCAACCAGTATTCAGCTTCCGGCGGCGGCGCAGACGCCCAAAGGGCCGGATGGCACAACAGAGAATCCGATGGTTTCGCTGGATTTTAACAGCGTGACGGGCACGGCGCTGAACGGTTTAAAATTTACGGATTCCTATGGCACAGAAGCTGCGGCAATGACGGACGGCGGCTATACGCTGACAGACAGAATAACGGATCATTATCTGGATCTGACCGAGGATAAGTATTTGACAGTGACGAAGGCAGATGGAACCCCGCTGCTTACCGGAAAAGATGCCGTCACGATTATGTATGACAGCTATTACCTGGGAACTGGACAGTCATGGGCATTCTGTGCAGACAGTGATGCGAATACGCCCAATACAGACGGGGGATAAAGGTACGGTAAAGGAAGGGAACTTAAACTATCTTGGCATTATAGAGGGAGTGAGCAGAGTAGAAAGGTATGGAGCCGGACGCCAGACCGGCGATGGCCTCCTGGGAACAGATCCGGGTTCTATGCTGCTGCTTCCGGATAGCGGTAAAGCGCTTGCTTCGAACCAGTGGAAAAAGGTAGCAGTTGTCGTGGATGCAACAACCATTACCTTGTATCAGGATGGTGAACAGATTGCGACAACAGAAAATACAGGCGCTACACCATTGTCTGATATTTTGGGTGAGAACAGCGTCTTTTGGATCGGAAAGGCGAACTGGGGTGAAGGAGAATTCTATAATGGTTATATTGATAACTTCCAGGTGTACGATGGCGCACTCACAGCGGAGCAGGTTGCAGGTACAGCGGATGTAAGTGAAATCCCGCTTCTCGCTGATTTTGATTTCGAAAGCATGGAAGGAGACAGCTTCTCAGGCGGAGCTGCCAAGGCTTCTGTAACAGGCGACAGCGACGGAATCATGCAGATCAGGGAAACAGATGGTAAGGCTCTTGACCTTCGCGGAAAAGAGCAGACACTGTATGTGACGAAGGCAGATGGGACGCCGGTTCTTCATGGACTTACGACGGCAACAATCGTATTCGACAGTTATTTTGAAGGCAACAGTTATACAAATGACTGGCCATTCTACGCTGCGAAAGATATCGATGCTCAAGATTGGAGAAATCCGAATTATATAGCTGTGGATGAGAATAGTGGCTCAACAGATGTGATCCGTCAGGCAGATCAGAACTCCGGAAAGGCAGATCTTGATGTGCGTACCAATCAGGCTCCGGTTATGGGAGAATGGAAAAATGTAGCGGTGGTGTATGATGCGGATTGTACTTCGCTTTATATTGACGGCGAATTGGTGAAAGCCAGCGAAGCAGCAGAGAATGCAGCGACATTGGCCGATATCCTTGGCGAATCCGGCGGGATCTTTCAGATTGGCCGCGCCAACTGGGGAGACGGTGAATTCTATAATGGTATGCTGGATAATTTCCGTATATATGACGGTGCGCTGACAGCGGACGAGGTGTCGGCAGTATATGGAAATAAAGAGGCAGCAACGGCTGCCAAGAAAATTGCAGACTTCACTTTTGATGATGAAGAGACAGGATTTGCAGGGGCGGGAGCGGTTGCAAGGCCTTTCCTTGTCTATGATACGGACGGTGACGGCAGTACGGAGCTGTTTCTTGCAGAAAAGAACAGAACCTATCTGAATCTTTTGCAGAATGGGGCTTCTCCGTTAAAAGGGCAGAAAGAGATTACGATTTCCTATGACAGTAAACCCTATGTGGATCTTTCCACCGGGAAGTGGTCTTTTTATGCGGCGGAAAACACTGTTTCACAGGAGTATCTGAAAGAAAAATATATTGGTATCCAGGAAGCCGGCAGGCATATGTATGTGCATTACTGGGATAATGCAGCGTCAGGATTCCGGCTGCCTTCGATCGATGTAGATACGGCCGGGCTTGCGTCTTCGTGGAGGCACATTGATCTTGTGATCAGCAGCGAAAAGACGACTTTATATGTAAATGGCGAGAAGAAGGATGAGATAAGAAGTTATTACCCGCTGCAGGATATTATTGGAGAAAACGGCGGGATTGCGCAGATTGGCAAAGCAAACTGGGGACATCCCGGCGGAATCTATGAATATTACGGCGGATATATCGATAATTTTCAGATTTATGACAAGGCAATTCACCCGGAGGTCAATGCGTTGACGGTATCTCCGAAAGAAGGGGCAGAAGTTGCTCCTGATGGCAGAATCAAGGTACTTGCCGGGCATCTGCAGGAGTATCTGGATGTGAAAGTTACTTTGGCGAATGGTTCTAGCGTGACTCTTGCGCCGGAAGATTATGAAGTGACGGGCTACAAGTCAGAACTTGGAAATCAGACGGTTACCATTACGTATGGCGGGAAGTCTCAGACCGTGGATATTTCCGTATACAATGTTGTCGAGTCTCAACAGAAGGAAGTTCTCGATGAAAACGGGAAGCAGATGTTCACGGTAAAATCTACGTGGTATGATTATCTGTCAGACCCGGAGCGAGAGGGAAAAGGAAATTACAATTCTAACAGTTATGTTATGAAACGGAATGAAGCGGGAGAGATTGTCAGCAGCGAGTCTGAATTTGTACAGTTCAATAAGGCGGTTGACAAGTATTGGAAAGAGAAACTTACGCTTACAGGAGATCTGAAATCTTATAATTTCCATCCGATTTACTGGGGAGATTTCTACAGCCTGGATGAAGCGTACAGAGATTATGACGAAGACCCGAATAATAATTCCCATCTGATGGAGTACCAGTACGAACCGGGCGAAGGCGTTTCCTTTAAAGAATATGGGGAAAACTTCTACGGATCAATATGGGGATATAATGCACACCAGTATACCCAGCTGGCGGCGCAGGGAAGTATGGATCCGAATCTTGGAGAGAATGATACGCTGACTATGAATGACGCTTTGACGCCGTATTTTAATGATGTTAGTGATGCACTTGCGGCAGATGAGCAGGGAAGCGTCTATATGAACATTTATGAGAATGTGCTGATGCCATTTAAAACGGTGACAGATGAAGCAACCGGGATTGACTATTATGAGTTCCAGAGCGGTGATGCAGGAAAAGAAACCATTCATATTTCAGAAGATCCTAATAATACGGTTACATGGGTTCCCGATAACCGGTGTTATGATGCAAGAAACGGCTATGTCGGCCATGACGGAATAAGCTTCCTTCCATTCAATCAAAATGGCGATGACAAGGATGTGGCGAATTGCGGATTCGCGGCAAAGATGGCTTTTAATTTCCGTTCTACATATGATGGAAAGCTTTCAAGTAAAAATGGTTCAGGAGAGCGTGTTCCTATCAGGTTTGAATTCAATGGGGATGATGATTTCTTCCTCTATATCGACGGGAAGCTAGCGCTTGACATCGGCGGTTCTCACGGAGAATGTGAAGGTGTGGTTGATTTTGCAGAACAGACCGTAACTACTTATGCACGAACTATTGAGACTTATGACGAAGCAGTGACAAGAAGAAATGATGCTGCAGGACCGGCAGGCAGTACAGTAACGAAGACTTTCGAAGAACTTGGGCTGGATTTCTCTGACCCGTCTGTCGAGCATAAAGCGGTAATCTATTATACGGAAAGAGGAAAGCTGGAAGGGAACTTAAAGATTCGTTTTAACTTCCCGCAGGAAAATACCATTGCCATTACAAATACGGTAAATACGGATGGCGTCAACGACGCTCTGAAAGATCGGATGGCAGAGATTATCAAGCAGGAAAGCTTTGGACTGGACGTTTCCTCTGATTATAAGGAAAGTGGCAAAGGGCTTCAGCCGGTAGATGGGGAAGAGGTTGCATACAATGACGGGACCCGTTATTCCACAGACACGCTCAAAGAGGGGCATATAACGGTGAAAGGAGAAGATTCCATTCTTCTGGTTCAGAGAGTGGCTACAGAAGATAATCCAACAGGGTTTTTGGATGAAGCAGGAACATTATTTGCGGTAAGCCAGACAGCGGATTCGGAGAAATATGCCACCAGTTGGAATTTGTATGATTCACATAAAAATGTGCTTGGAAGCAGTGAAGGGTACGTTATTGACGACGAAAAATCAACGTATGACGGTAACACAGAAGGGCAGTTTGCACTGTATGATAAAGACGGTAGTGTATCGCTGAGTGAAAACGGAGTGGAAATTGTCAACTTAACCGCAGCGTATGTTAATACGGTAAAGACGAATGCTGTTACGATAAAAAAAGAGATGTATGGGGATGAACAAAGTGAAGATACCTTTAAGTTCCAACTGACGCTGTCCAATCTCTTTGGTTCCGGAAGCGAGGCATTCGTCTATGTAGGAGATTATACCGTTTACGAGGGAGATGATACAACCGCTGGCGTTGACAGCTTATACGTTCCGGGAAGATCTTGCGGCGGGAACTTATGAGAAAGAATACCAGACGGTAGGAAATGATCATATAAGCGGCACAGTTGATGGAGATATAAGACCAGGGACTGTTGATGTTATTTCAAATATGACAAAGAGCAGCAGCGAGTTTTATGCATGGAAGGATCATGAGACGTTCCTTCCGATTCCAGGAATACAGGAAATTACCAACTCTCCTATTGTTTATTGTACTGCAGATATTGAGAAGGATGCTTCAGGCGCCAATAGTGGAATCAAATTTAAAGGCGAGCTGCAGGAAAATGTAGTCATTGATTACGTAGATGTCAATGGTAACCCGGCCAGAGCGACCGTGCATGTGTATGAACCGAAGAACCATGCATATGTACTGGATTATGGCCTTCCGGTAGATCTGAATGCGAAGGGAAGCAGTGTTGGTATCCGTGAGACAAGCACGGCAGGAAAATATGAAATTGTCGGAGATACCGGGCTGAGCATTAGTGGTGTAACAGCGGCGAATGAGTTTATGGGTATCAGCCAGGGCAATGCACAGGCTGACGCCTGGGATGCGTATGGAAAAAATACTACAATGGTAAATACAGATACTTCAACGCTTCAGTTGGATGGCACAAAGCTGATCTATACGCCGACCGCATTTATGGAGAATGCGGATGTGTACAATTATCGTGTGGATGTAAAGAAGTCATTGGATACTGATATGGACGCCCCGGAAGCAACTTCTGCAGACGGCGTACGTATGGCTGGAACGATAACGATGGTTCCGGCAGAGGTAGTATATTATGAGGATGATTTTCAGGCGATTACAGTGACAGGAGATAACCAGAAGGCAGCAGGCGGTAAGCTTATGCAGTCGAATGATCAGACGGGTGTATATGGATATGATGCCGTATACAGCACGAATACGAATGCTTCGGTTGTTGAGGAGAACTTGCTTGTACATTATGATTTCTCAACTGTGACGGCGAATGCGGACGGAACGGTTGCAGCAAATACACCGGTGGCTGATATTTCCGGAAAAGGTAACAATGGATATATCAGGCAGTCGGGAGCGAAGATAAGCGGCGATACACTGACATTACCGGGAGGAGCTTCAGGCAGCGATGCTGCTTACGTAGAGCTTCCGACAGGGCTTACGAATGATAAGACGGATATGACAGTGTCTGTGTGGATGAAGAATCAGTCAGATGTTACAAGAAATTATATTGCAATGTATATCGGAAGCAATGATGGGAACTGGCCGACACACTATTGGTCGCTGAAGCCAGATGATTCTAGCAGCAATATAAGTTCAGTTATTACACTTGGTTCCTGGCATAACAACCCACAAACCATAACCGCTGCTGCCAAGCGTGGTGAACTTGCCTTGTATACAGTGGTTCTTGGAGCGAATAAAATGACTCTTTACTGTAATGGAGAGAAAGTAGCTGAGAATCCGGCAACAGGAATTAGTCTTGCAGATTTGCAGAGAGACCTGGTGGGATATATTGGAACATCTCCCTATAGAGGAAATGGTGATGACTATTTTGCAGGTGACGTCCGCGATGTGCGTATCTACGACCGGGCGCTTGAGGCGGATGAAATAAAGACTCTTTATGAGAGCAGAGAAAATACTTTGGACAGCGCCGAAGGTAGCACAAGGCTTGATGCGTCTAATGCCGCCAATAGAGGAACGATGGAATTTACCTTCCGGGGAAGAGGATTTGACCTGATAGGCAGAAGCACGATAGATACGGCAGGCCTTGCGGTAATAGTCAGAGAACATTCGGATACCGAAGGTGTTCCGGGCAAGCTTGAGAAGAGCACAATTGTAGATACTTCTTACGCAAATGGTAAGTTGTATCAGCTTCCGATGGTAAGCATCAAGGATCTTGCATACGGCCAGTATGATGTGACGATTAAGGCAATGAGGACGAAGAACAGGGCGGATGAGACAGTTACCAACAGCTATGTATATATAGATGCAATCCGTATTTACGATCCTGCAAATACAAAGGACGGAAAGAACACAGCTGTAAGCCAATATTATCTGGGCTCCGAATATAAGGCCGATATTAAAGAAGTGAGAGACCTCCTTCTTGGGTCTGTTAAGTTTGAGAATCTGGACGCAATTTTAAAGAACATGGATAGTTCCGGGGATGACAGTACGACAGGAACAACAACGACTACAAGTGGCTCTGCTGTTTCTCTTGTGGCAGTGGATCCGGAACTTGGAGTGGTGATGTACCATGCAGGAAATGCACAGGTTGAGAATCCGGATACGACCGTGCCAATTGATGCGATTGACAGTTTAGAGAAAATACTGAAGCGCGGACCGAACAATGAGGTATATCTTGCCGCAGGTAATGCAATCGCATTCCGTGCGGTTCCGGAAGCAGGCAGTGCAATTCCAGAAGCAGACAGAACCTTACAGATCGAGGCGAAGAAGGTGGCGGATGATCAGAAATCATCTGCAGAAATAAAAGTTCTTACAGCTGATAATGAGAAGGCACAGACGATTACACTTACGACTTATACACCGATGTATTATAAGATTGATCTGGCAAATTGTAAGCGGTATGCGGATGGATCCTATCTGGTAATCCTGGCATCTACGGGAGAGAGTATGGTTTCGCTTACAAATCTGAAAGTAAAAGGCTATACGTTGACACCGGTTGCCGGTTCTGATCTTACAGAGAATCCGAACGAGCCATCAACGCTTGCGGCAGATACCTATAGTCTTATGAAGGCGATGTTCGTAAGTAAAGCGGAGGAGCCGGATGTTGCTCCGGACACGACGCCGGATACAAAGCCGGACGTTGATTCGGACACGACGCCGGATACGAAGCCGGACGCAGATTCAGACACGACGCCGGATACGAAGCCGGACGCTGAGCCGGATACGAAGCCGGATATCAGACCGGATGATGATAGTAAGGCGCTTCCCTTTGTGGATGTCCCGGCCGGAAGCTGGTATGAATCCTATGTCCGCTATGTGTATAAGAAGGGAATTATGACAGGTCTGGATAAGACGTATTTCGGACCGGATCAGACCATCTGCAGAGCACAGTTTGCAGTGATTTTGTACCGTATGGCAGGCAGTCCGAAGGTAGCGTACAAGGAGACCTTTAAGGATGTTGCGGATAATCAGTTCTATACAGATGCAGTTATATGGGCAAGCCAGAAGGATATCGGTGTAATCACAGGTTATACTTCCGGTGACCGGGCGGGCTGTTTTGGACCGACAGACCCGATTACCCGTGAACAGATTGCAGTTATGATGTATCGGTATGCACAGTATAAGGGAGAGAGTATGGAAGCTTCCTCTGATATGTCAGGCTTTGAAGACAGCAGGCAGGTAAGTGCATTTGCCGCCAAGGGTGTTGCGTGGGCAGTTTCTGAAAAACTGATCCAAGGTGATAATGGTATGATCAATCCGCAGGGAGATACCAACCGTGCAATGTGCGCAGCAATCATTCAGCGGTTCCAGGAGCGGCAGAGTCTGCTGACAGATGAGGAGGAGTGAGAATTATGAAAAAAACATATCAGAAACCCAGGATTATGATTGAAGAATTTTCGGCTAGTGAAATAATTGCGACTGCGTCCGGATGCGGGGCGATTGTTACGATGATGGACAATCAATGTACATCAACAAATAATCCGCTTATGGAGGATGCATTTTCGATAGGGATTTTTTCGGATTCATGCGAAATTCCATATAGCCATGAAGAATACGATGGTATCTGTCTTCACGGACCCGCAGATAATGCAATATATACTTCGTAATATTTAAAGAGAAAGACGGAACAGAAGCAGGATTTGTTTCTGTTTCGTTTTGCTTTTTTGGAGGGAAGAGGATGAAATACCAGTATGATTTTTCTGTGGCGGGAATTTCATTTCGCTGGATAACAGGGATGCCGTTGGAGTTAGAAGAAAGATACAGGGCATTCCTTTTGGAAGAGCCGAGAACACCGGAGATTCTGTATGAGGTTCTTACAGGCAGGCCTTCTCGTGACAGGAGGGGAGAGCGGGAGTTATATGCAGGGGAATTCTGCCGGATTACAGAAGACGGACAGTACCGTTACCGTACCTTTCCCTACAGTAAGGTTCATAAAGAAAGAGAGGTAACTTTGGTACGGAGGCGGGAATGTGCAGACCAATACCGGCTCTATCTTCCGAAAGAAGTGCAGGAGGATTTTAAGAGAGCGAAGAACTGGAGCTTTTACATGGCGTTTGAGGAAATGTTTTACACCAGGGGAAGAATCCTGCTTCATGCCGCCTATGTGGAGACGGAGGAAGGCGCGGTTCTTTTCTCAGGCCCTTCCGGAATCGGCAAATCTACCCAGGCGCAATTGTGGGAACAGTATGGCGGCGGCGTTACCATGAATGGCGACCGGGCGGTTCTTTATGAGAAGGAGGGAAGAATCTTTGCGGCAGGCTCTCCTTACGCCGGTTCTTCCGGCGTCTACCGGAATTATCAGTCGCCGGTGCGGGCGATTGTTATTCTGAGCCAGGGAGAAAGGAATCAGATTCAGAAATTGAAGGAAAGCAGATGTATTCTGCCGCTTATGCGGGAAAGTACATTTGCCTATATGGATGAGAAGATGAAAAAAAAGCAGGCGGAACTTTTATTTTCGGCTGCAGAGAAGATCCCGGTATATACCTTTCAATGCAGGAAAGACGCCAGTGCAGTGGAGGATTTGCGCAGAAGATTCCGGCAGGATGGAGTATAACCGGGAAAATGCGCGCAAGGAAATCGAAAGAGAAGGAGAGGAACATTGAAGACAGAAAAGAATAGAAGACGAAAAAAGATTCTGGTTCTTGCAGGAAGTGTTATCTGTGTGGCAGTACTTGTGATTGTGTGGAAGATGGCCGGAAGGAAGGATACGGAGACGGCAGGATCTTCAGATAAACCGGAGGTAACGATGACCGTAGATCTGTTCCCGGGATTTGAAGGGGAGGAAGCGGAAAAAGTATTGGAAGGCGACCTCAGTAATCCGGAAGTTCTGCTTGAATATGCCGGAAGCTATGCCGGTGTGTTTTATGAGGATGGCGGGGATCAGGAGAAGGAAGATGTGTTCAGCCTTATTTTGACAAATATAGCAGAAGACACGCTGGAAGTCATGCAGCTTTGGATTGAAGATGAAAAGGGAGAGACGTATCATTTCCAGGTGTCAGCGCTTCCCTCCGGCGGAACGGTTCTGGCTCAGGAACTGGAAGGAAAGACGTTCCGGAAGGATGCGGAATATAAAGTAGTCGGAGATAATTTCGGTTTCCTTGAAACGGATACAGAGCTTTCTGTTCTGGATACAGAGGAGAAGGATGGGAAAATCTATGTAACCAATCAGGGAGAGAATACTGTAAACGGTGTGCAGATCATTTATAAGAACTGGCTGGGCGGCTATGCCTATCCGGGGGGAATTGCATATAGGATTTCGCTGGGAGAAATCCCTGCAGGAGAGACGCAGGAGATTACTTCGGAACATTACAAGGACGGCGCCAGCAAGATTACAGGCATGAAGAAGACGCAGGAGCCGGAAGGGGAAGAGAATGGAGAATCCACAGATTAGAAAATATTTGTATTCCAAAGCGGCATATAAGCATATTCCGATAGGGGGAACCTTTGAGTTGACGCCTTGCTGCAATATGAATTGTAAAATGTGCTATATTCGGATGTCTAAGGAAGAACAGGAGCGGGCCGGCAAGCTTCGCACGGCAAAAGAGTGGCTTCAGTTGGGAAAAGTATGCAGGGATTCAGGGATGTTGTTTCTTTTGCTGACCGGCGGAGAACCATTTTTGCGGCCGGATTTCCGGGAGATCTATGAAGGTCTGTGCCGGATGGGACTTTTGATTACCATTAACACCAATGGAACGATGATTACCGGGGAAACAGTAGAATGGCTGAAAAAAATGCCGCCGTCTAAGATGAATGTTACTTTGTATGGCGGTTCTGCGGAGGCGTACGGGGAACTGTGCGGTTATAGGGACGGATATCAGCGGGCGACAGAAGCAATCCTGATGCTGAAGGAAGCGGGTATCCATGTCAGCATCAATGTGAGTTTCACAGAAGAAAATGCAAAGGAGCAGGATAGAATCCAGGCTTTCATAGCGGAACATGACCTCCCGGCAAGAATCACTTCGTATATGTTTCCGCCGGTGCGAAAGAAAGAGACGGACTGTCCGGCGGCGGATTGCCGCATGACACCGGAGAAAGCCGGATACCTGCAGTGGAGAAGCGAACAGTTCCGCTTCCGGGGAGGCTACTGGGAAGCGCGGAAGGAAGGGGTCTTAAAGGGAGTCCCCGAGATGCGGGGAGATTGCCCGGTAGATGAAAAGATGCAGTGCATGGCAGGAAGAAGCGTCTTTTGGATTACGTGGGATTTTAAGCTTCGGGGCTGCGGCATGATGACAGAGCCGAGCGTAAAAGTGGAAGCAGAGAATTTCACGGAGCGGTGGAAAGAGATTGGGGAGAAAATCGGCGGATTTCGGCTTCCCGGAGCGTGCTCTGTCTGTGAATACCGGAAAGTATGCGCTGTCTGCGGTGCGGTTGTGCAGGCGGAAGGACAGGGGAATATGGAAGAAAAACCAGAATATTTGTGCAGATTAACGAAGGAATATGTCAGACTTATAAAACAGGAGAAGGAAGAGGATGAAGAGGAATAGAGGAAAAAGAAGAATTTTAGCAGTCGTTCTTACTATTGCATTGGCGGCCGGAAGCCTGATGGTTAGCAGTCCGGTCAAAGCGGCAGAAACAGCGGAAAAGCTTTTGGCGCGGTACGAGCTTTTGACAGACGTACAGGACCGTTCAGGGAATGGGCGCCACGGAACCAGTGTGGGCAATGTGTCATTTGGAAGCGGCGCTGATGCGGGAATGGTTCTTCCGGGAGGAACGGATAGTAATACGAATTATGTTAGTATTCCGGGAGAAATGTTTGCCGGACAAGAGTATCTGACCATATCGGCATGGATAAAATCCGGTGTAAACGCGGGAAATTGGTCGGCGCTTTTCTTCGGCACAGAAGCAAAGAATCATATGCCGGTGAATTACTGGCTGTTTAATCCTTACAGTCCGCAGAAGAATTTCAAATCGGTATTTACAGATTCTGTGAATGAAGGAGCGCCCTATAACTCAGAAGCGGGATTGAATCAGACTCCTACGGAACAGTACCAGAATGTTTGGACACATTACACGACTGTCATTACACCCACGTCAATAACCGGATACATCAATGGGGAAAGAATTGGGACAACGGCGAAAAGCAGGCAGGTGTCAGATTTCGGTACAAATCTTTTCGCTTATATCGGACGGTCGAATTATATGAATGACTGGACATTTCAGGGAAGCTTCCAGGATGTATGCATCTACGGGGACGCTCTTTCCGAAGAAGAAATCCGGACGATTATGGGAGAGGCTCCGGCAGACAATACAAAAGAGATTGTGGTACAGACGGCTGTTGACAATCTGACGGTAGATAACTTAAATGGTGTGACATCAGATCTGACGCTTGCAGATACCGCAGGCTACGGAACCGTGGTTACATGGGAATCTTCCGAACCGTCTGTTATCCGTAATGACGGTACGGTGACCCCGGCGGCAGAAGACAAGACAGTTACCCTTACGGCAGAAGTGGCATTGGGGAATGTAACGGATACGAAAGTTTTTACCGCATTCGTTCCGGCAGAGGGCGGAAAGCCCTATCTGCATTATGATTTTTCCAGAACCAGCGGAACGACGGTTACTGACATCTCAGGAAACGGACATGACGGAACGATCCGGGGAACCGGCTACAGCATTGCGGGCGATGCGCTGACGCTGCCGGGAGGCTCCGTGAATAGCGAGGCTTCGTATGTGGAGATTCCGTCGGGGACTTTTGATAACCGGAATACACTGACGGTTTCCCTGTGGCTTAAAAATGAAACCGGGGCCGGCAATTATTCGGCAATGTTCTTTGGAAATGCTTCCAATTACTGGCTTCTAAATCCGTGTAATCCTGCCGGGTATTATAAGTCTGTTATTACAAATTCAGAGAATACAGGAGCACCGTATCATACAGAGTATGGCATCAGCCCGACCATTGCCGCGCAGGGCATCCAAGGTCCGGCGACAGATGCGCAGTGGGCGTTATATACGACGATTATTCAGCCGGGAAGCATTACGGCATATTATAATAATACCTTGATTGGTACGGTAGAAACGAGCCGGAATGTGAGTGATTTTGGCGAGAATCTTGTATCTTATATCGGGAAGTCCACGTATCCCGACCCGTTTTATAAGGGCGGCGTCCGGGATGTCCGGGTATATACCTATAGTATGGACCAAGCAGGTGTTGCGAATATTTATTATGAAGGTCTTGGGGATGAGACAGCGCTTGATAAGGCTCTGCAGGAGGATGTGGATCGTCTGACACTTCCATATGAATATGTGATGGAAGATATCAGCCTTCCCACAACCGGAGTCAATGGTGCCAAAATCACCTGGAGCAGCAGTAACAGTGATTATCTGGATGCGAGGGGGAAGGTAACGCTTCCAACAAATCAGAACCAGGAGGTAACACTGACTGCAGCATTGACGCTTGGCGGGAAAACGGTAACCAAAGAATTTCCTTTAACTGTTCTGGCAGATACACCGGACGGATGGCTTACCTATTATATGGAAGGATTGAATATCAGTCCGACAACCCTGACGGCGGACATCGAACTTCCGTCCAGTATCGGAGACGGCGCTGCAGTTACATGGTCGTCGGATAATGAAGCCCTTTTGACAAAAGAAGGGAAGGTAACAAGACCGGACAATGGAACCGGAGATAAGGCGGTAACTCTGACTGCTTCTGTAACTTATCAGGGCGTAACGAGGGAGAAAGTATTTCACCTGACAGTCGCCCAGGAACCCTATGGAAGAATCCTTACTTATGTAAGAAGCGGCAATACGGACCGCACAGACGCACTTCATATCGGTTATAGTGAGGATAAGGGACAGAGCTATCAGGCGCTTTATAACAACCAACCAATTCTCTATCCTTCTGAAGGAACAAAGATGATGGGAAGTCCGGTATTCTTCCGCAAAGCGGATGGAACTTACGGGGTCATAGCGGATGATAACCACAGCAGCGGGTATGTATTTCTTTATGATTCGGATAATCTGACTAGCTTTACAAACTCACGTTATGTAAGACTGGATGCAAGCGGAAAGAATATCTGGAATGTGAACTGTATTTATAATGAAGAAAGAAATGCTTATGAGTTCTGCTATGAAGCAAGTGATGGCAAATCTTACGTTGTATACACAACAGACTTTGAGAAATTTACCCAGCCGGAAGAGACGATATATCAGAAGGCGGCGGTAAATGCAGAGCTTCCTGAAGGTGCGATTGAATGCGGTGTATTCGAGGTAACAAAAGAAGAATACGATGCAATTCTTAAGAAGTACAGCCGTGTGGTAAATACATCTGTCTCTGCATTCGAGACGGTTACGGTGCAGATAGGGACGGATAAGACAACAATTAGCAGACCGTCCAAAGCGACGGCGTCCTACAGCGACGGAACCACGAAAGATTTTGGGATAGACTGGAACGAGACGGACTGGGCGAATGTGGATACATCCACACCCGGAACGTATACGGTGAGGGGAACGCTCAGACAGCCGGATTACGGAAATGTTCTGGTAGAACAGCGAGCAGACCCGTATGTGGTAAAAGCAGAAGATGGAAGTTATTATTTTACAGCCTCCTATCCGGTCTGCGGATATACGGAGAGAGACAGCGGGATCGGATATGACAGAATTATTCTTCGCCACGCAGATACAATAGAGGGGCTGGCGGATGCAGAAGAAGTGACGATCTGGTCTGCGTCAGAATCAGAAAAAGCCCATCGTTATATCTGGGCGCCGGAGATGCACTATATTGGTGGAAGTTGGTATATGATCTTTACGGCAAGCCGCTCGACCGGTACGGTATGGGATATCCGTCCGCATATGCTGAAATGTGTGGGTGATGATCCCATGAATCCGGATAGCTGGAAGACGGCGGATGAGTCGAACCTCCATCAGGTGACGGCAAAAGCCGGGGATACGGGAATGGACGGAAGAAGTGCATTCTCAGAATTTTCACTGGATATGACGTATTTTGAAAGTGCAGGAAGACATTATGTGGCATGGGCGGAGAAGCCGGGTGGAATCTCCAAAATATATCTGGCAGAGATCAATCCGGATGAACCGTGGCAGTTAATCAGTGATTCTATGCTGGTATCCACTCCTGATTTCGCGTGGGAGTGGGAAGGAGGAACGATTATTAATGAAGGACCCGCAGTGCTGAAGCATGACGGAAAGATTCACTTATGCTTCTCAGGGGCGGCGGTTGATTATACTTACTGTGTAGGAATGGTGACGGCCGAGGAAGGCGCAGATCTTCTGAATCCGGATTCCTGGACAAAATATCCGACGCCGCTTCTGAAAAGCGAAGATTTTGAGGTGGATGGATATGACCCGCAGTGTGGCCCGGGACACAATTCATTTACCTATGATAAAGATGGAAATCCTGTAATCGTATACCATGCAAGACCGATGAATTGTTCCAATGCGGTAGATGCTGACGGTAATTTCGGAACTTGTGAGTATGTAAGCAGGGGAGACGATGCCCTGAGTGATCCATGCCGCCACGCCCGGGCAAAGTCATTGAATTTTGCGGCAGATGGGACGCCGATTCTGAATATGACATTGTCAGAAGAGTTGAGTACAAAAGATGTGTCATTGACGATTGTAGTAGAAGATGAGAAGGAGACTCCGGTACAATTTTATGCAGCACGGGGGATAGAGGCAAGCATTCCGGCGCAGCAGATACAGCGGATTATCTCGGTGGATGACGGTGCGGTCTGTGAAGCAGCAGAAAATGCAATTACATTTACGGGAAATGTCTGCGGAGAATTTACAGTTGTTTATGAGAAAACAAACGGAGAACAGGTTACCATTCACGTCAATGTCTACGCTGCAGATCATAAAGCGTATGTGTTGGATTACGGATTGACGGCAGACTTGAATGCGTCTGGGGAGGATGCGTTTGGCCTGTACCGGATAGCTGGAACAAATGCTTATGGCATGACAGGTATAAATCTTCCTGCGCAGGCGGATGCGGAATCCGGAACTGCAGATATGGCAATTCTGAAAGGTTTTCGCGTGTCTGGCACACAGGATGACTGGCAGATGAAAGTAGATGCAAATGGCGCCGTGCTGGAATGTACGGAAGAGAAGCTTCTCTATACGCCAACAGCATTTATGGAGGATGCAGATGTCTATGAGTATCAGGTGGAAGTAAAGAAGAATGCAGACACCGAGATACGTACAGCAGAAGACGGCGTGGCAGTCGGGGCGTCGCTTACCGTTGTGCCTGCAACCGTTGTCTATTATGAAGATGATTTCTCCGCAATAACAGTGAGCGGGGCTTCCGGAAAAGAAGGAACTACCCAAGATATGCTCCAGTCGAATCATCAGAAGGATGTATATGGGTATGATGCGGTATATGGAGAAGAGACACCGGACAGTGCGGGCGGAAGCACGCGGCTTGAGGCTGACAGTACTGACCGCGGCACGATGACATTTACCTTTAATGGAACGGGCTTTGACGTGGTTGGAAGAAGTACCGCAGATACGGCGGGAATTTCACTGGTAGTAAGGGATGCAGATAAGAAGGTGGTAAAGAGCCAGATTGTAGATACTGTTTATCAGAATGGCAATCTGTATCAGCTCCCGATTATCAGTGTGAAGGATCTGGAATATGGAACCTATACGGCTACCATAAGAGCAATGCGGGCAGGAACTAAAGAGGCAGTCCGTTCAGTGGTCTATATTGACGGTATCCGCATCTATCACCCGGCCGGAGTAGGAGAATCGTTAAAGGCAGAGGTCGGCCAGTATTATCAGGAGAAGGAAGCGAAGGCAGATATTGCAGAGATTCGGGAGCTTCTGCTTGGCAAGGTTCATTTTGAAAACCTGGATGAGATACTGACCGGTAAGAAGGATGAGAACGATGAACCGTCGAATGACACGACAAAGGAAGCATCTGTATCTCTGGCGGTGTTTGATTCAGCGCAGGGAATCTCCATTTACCATGGCGGGACTGTGATGGTGGAAGGCTCTGCTGATGGAACCGGGGACTTAGAGCAGATTCTGAAAAACGGACCGAACAATGAAGTATATCTTAGGAAGGGAAATGCGATTGCATTCTGCGCAGTTCCGGTGGGCGGCGCAGATGATGATGTGCCGTTTACCCTACAGGCGGAAGTAAAGAAAGCGGCGGATGAAAAGGATAAGACGGCGCAGCTTACGGTTCTGTCAGAAGGAGCGGAACCACAGGTGATTTCATGTAAGACGCATACGGCGATGTATTATGAGATTGATCTGAGTAAATGTAAGACCTATGATGACGGTTCCTATCTGGTGGTACTGGCATCAACAGGGGAGGGGATGTTGTCCCTTACGAATCTGAAGAGCACAGGGTATCAGATTCAAGCGCTCACGGAAACCGATTATGCCGATGGTGCACAGAATGTGTCGGCTGCGGACACTTATCTGCTGATGTGTGCTGCATTTGCGGATGACCCGGCAGACGATCCTGTGGATGACCCGGCAGACGATCCTGCGGATGACCCCACAGATGACCCGACGGATCCGCCTAAAGAGCTTCCATTTACGGATGTAGGAGCTGGCAGTTGGTACGAAACATATGTACGCTATGTATATCAGAAAGGAATCATGACCGGAATGGAGGCGCTGCGCTTTGGACCGGCGGAAGAGTTGTGCCGTGCGCAGTTTGCGGTTGTATTGTATCGAATGGAAGGAAGCCCGAAAACGGAGTATAAGACCGTGTTCAAGGACGTAGGACGCAATGAATTCTATACAGATGCAGTTATGTGGGCGAGTGAACAGGGAATTGTTACCGGATATACTGGCGGCGACAGGAAAGGATACTTCGGACCGGCGGATAGTATAACCCGAGAGCAGATGGTGACAATGCTGTATCGGTATGCATCTGCCAAGGAAATGGATACTGCCGGAAGGGACAGCCTGAAAGGATTCCCGGATAGTAATCTTGTAAGCGGATTTGCAGAAGATGCGGTAAGATGGGCTGTGGAAGAAGGATTGCTTAAAGGCGACCAGGGAATGCTCAGGCCGCAGGGGAACCTGAATCGTGCAGAGTGCGCTGCTATTATACAGCGGTTTATGGAAAATAAATAGACGGTATAAAATTCAGGGGCAGGTGTGACGCATATAAGCCACACCTGCCCTTGCTGAGTAAATTAGGTATTGTTGTATTGGGGTTATGTGCGTTACATCGGAGGTGCTATATCGTAATTTATGGTCTGGTAGAACCGCTCTTTACGTTCCTCCCAGGTGAGTCCGGGGATTGCCAGAAGCCACATCATTTTTGCGAAAACGGATTCCAGTGTCATATCATAGGCTTCCAGGCAGTCGATGGATTGTTTTACCCGCTGTCCTACCTCATATATGCCTACGTCACTGCCTTCGCCGACCACCTGGGTTGTCATTACTACAATTTTCTCACCTGCCGGGCAGGAGTGAAGAATCCGGTAGAATTCGTCCAGGAGACCGTGGGGAATGCCGCCCACGCCGAAGCTCTCCAGGATGATGCAGTCATATTTTTCAAAAATAGCCGATAGGATATCTGCGGACATGCCGGGAGTCAGCTTTAACAGGAATACGGATTCCTTCATATTGTGGTAGAAGGTTACCGGTTTTGCCGGGGCAGGAACCGGAATATAGCGAATCATGCGCTCATCGCGGATAACGGCAAGCTCGGGATAGTTGATGCTGGCGAAGGCATGGTAGCTTTTGGAGTTGACTTTCTTTGCGCGGGTTCCGGCAATGACCTTGCCGTCAAAGACCAAGGATACTCCGTGGGAATCTTCCTGGCAGGCGTATAAGATGCTGTCCCGCAGGTTGGTTTTGGCATCGGTGATTTCCATGCTGATGGGTTTCTGTGCCCCGGTAAATACAATCGGTTTGGCGGAATCCTGAATCAGATAGGAAAGTGCAGACGCAGAGTATGCCATGGTGTCGGTTCCGTGGCAGATCACAAAACCATCGTAGTTTTCGTAGTGCTGTTCTACTGTACGGGCAATCAGGAGCCATATCTCAGGCGTGACGTCCGTGCTGTCTATGCTGCAGATCTGAATAGAATCTATCTCACAGGGGATGCGCATATCCGGCGCATAAGCAAGAAGCTCCCCCGAAGTCAGGGCCGGCGCCAGCCCGTTTTCGGTAGGAAGGGATGCTATGGTGCCGCCTGTGGCAATCAGTAAAATCTTTTTTTTCATATTGGAAACTCTCCTTTGACATTAACACTAAAAATATTTTATATAGTACCGGTTAAAGAGTCAATGAAAAAATGTAACAGTTCAGCCCGCGCCATTCGCAAAACGCATCTACGATGCTTCTCCGCTGCTATGCAGCTATTTTTGCTCATAAAATGGCGTTCCGCTCATAAGCCGGATCGTGTGTTCATTCATGCAAGCATGATTCACCCACAATCCGACTTATGGCTGAACTGATACAAAAAATAACAGAGCGTGCTCTAAAACTATTGCATTTTCTATTTAATGGTGGTATTATTTTATAGTATTTTTATAATTACTTTATCAAAGTAAAGTGATAGTAAGGAGATATAATTATATATGGAAGGAAAAGATCTATTAGAGCGGCTGCTTGATTTCCATAAGTCCAGCTACGATATAGAAAGACCTTTTGATGTCGATGGGGACATCTACGATGCGTATGCAAAGTTTTGTGTAACCAGCGCGAAATATGTCCTTGTGAAAACGGCAGAGTTATGGCGGGCGAATTGCTTTGAGCATACGTTTTTTCGTTGTTTAGATCGTTTGGACGGGGAAGATCTGAAACGGTTCAGGAAGCAGATCGTGTCTTACATTGAGCCAGAACTTGTGCGCGGTGGCAGGAAGTGTACGGAGAAGGATCATATGTATTCGTATATGACGGGAATTTTCATCTGTGACGGTGGTGTGGCGGATGATGCGGCAAAGGAAATCAGGAACTTCAAATATTTTAAGAATTACCGGATGGGACTCCGGGGATACAGTGAAGCCCGTCTGCTGGTGTTCGATGTGAAGAATCGGAAAATTCTTGGAAACCGGGCGGCGAAAGAGATGGTGAAGGGCTACTCAAAGGCTGGAATTTTCTAACCTTTCTAGCAATATACATGATTACATTTAGAGAAAGAGGAGGAATTTGTATGAATGGCGTAGCAGTGTTGATTATTGGAATTGCGATTCTTGTCGTTGCATATCTTACATACGGCAGATGGCTTTCCAAGCAGTGGGGGATTGATCCTTCAAGAGAGACACCTTCCCATACGGAAGAGGACGGTGTGGATTATGTTCCGGCGAAAGCTCCGGTGCTGATGGGACATCATTTTTCATCCATTGCAGGAGCAGGTCCGATTAACGGTCCGATCCAGGCGGCAGTGTTTGGATGGGTTCCGGTACTTCTGTGGGTATTGATTGGTGGTATTTTCTTTGGGGCGGTTCATGATTTTGGTGCATTATTTGCATCCATCCGTAATAAGGGACAATCTATTGGCGAGGTAATTGCCACAACCATGGGATCCAAGGCGAAGAAATTATTTATCATCTTTTCTTACCTGACATTGATTCTGGTTGTAGCGGCTTTCGGTTCTATCGTGGCAAATACTTTCATGGCAACTTATACAGAGAGTGGTGCGGTGGATAAGGTAGCCAGCGCTGCAAATGCAACCACAGCGATGATTTCTATTCTTTTCATCATTATTGCGATTGCCTTTGGTTTTCTGGTATATAGAAGAAATGCAGGCCTGGGTGTTTCCACTGTTATCGGTGTTGTGGCAATTATTGCCTGCATGGTGATTGGTATGAACTGGCATCCGATTTACCTGAGCAATACGGCGTGGATGATTATTGTGGGAATCTATATCCTGGCGGCATCTGTGGCTCCGGTATGGATTTTGCTTCAGCCTCGGGATTATTTAAGTTCATTCCTGCTTTACTTTATGATGATTGTTGCTGTAGTGGGAATCATCGGATGTGGTTTTACAGGTGGAGCACATATGGATATTCCGGCATTTACAGGCTTTAAGGATACGCTGGCGCCAACAGGCACTTCTCTTGGCTATATGTTCCCGGCGTTGTTTGTAACGATTGCCTGCGGTGCTATCTCAGGCTTCCATTCATTGGTTGGTTCTGGAACAACGGCAAAACAGCTGAATAATGAGAAGGACGCTCAGCCGATTGCATACGGCGGTATGTTGATTGAGTGTGCACTGGCAATTATTTCTCTGTGCGCAGTTGGATATATCTGGGCAAATTATGCATCAGGCGAGACGGTAACGCCTACCGTTGTATTTGCAACAGGTATTTCTAAGATGCTTGGTTCTATTCCGGGACTTGCAGGGACAGAGGAGATTGCTTATACATTACTGGTACTTACGGTATCCGTATTCTGTCTGACATCTCTGGATACAGCGACACGTCTTGCACGTTACATGTTCCAGGAATTCTGGCTTGAGCCGGGCGAGACTTACAAGGATGTGACAGGATATAAGAAGGTTCTTACCAATCCATTTGTAGCAACGCTGATAACGGTTGTACTGGGAATTGGTCTTGGACTTACAGGATATGCGAATATCTGGCCGCTTTTCGGCGCTTCCAACCAGCTTCTTGCAGCTCTTGGTCTGCTGGCGGTTGCAACCTGGCTTGGAAAAGCAGGAAAGAATAACAAGATGTTCCTGTTCCCAATGGCATTTATGCTGGTGGTAACGATTACATCACTTTGCTTTACGCTGAAGTCAAACATTGCGGGAATTGCAGCAGGAGGCGCAGGCGTGACATGGTGCTATGTGCGTGCGATTATTGCAGCGCTTCTGGTTGTTCTGGCTGTTGTACTTGCTGTAGATGGTATAAAAACCATGGCAAAACAGAAAAAAGAGGCGTAAGACGGATTATTATTAGAAAAAAGAAGAGGCTTTGCAGCAAAAAGGCTGTGGGGCTTCTTTTTTTGCTTCTACCTGTGGTGGATTTTGAAGTTGACTTTTATAGTACAGGTCAAAGAGTTGATGGAAATATTGACAAACTAGTTGTTTTTTAGTATAGTAAAGAAAACAAGGTAATCGTTTAACTAAGGGCGTCATAATGATAAAAAGGAATCGTGTCACAATTAAAGATGTTGCTATGCAGGCAGATGTTTCAATTGCTACAGTGTCAAAGATTATTAATGGAAAAGATAAGCATATTTCAGAGGAAACTCGTCAGAGAGTATTTGAAGTAATCGAGAATTTGGAATACATCCCCAATAGTATGGCTAAAGGTTTAAAAGAGGCAAGCACAAGAACAATAGGGTTGGTAATACCAGATATTGGTCATGCATTTCCGGAAATGGCGAAAGGTGCACAGGATGAGGCATTTGTTCATGGATATACGATGTTCTTTTGCAGTACAGATAATAATTCGATACAAGAAGAAAAATTTTTAAATATATTAAAATCTAAAATGGTAGATGGCATTATATATGTTAGTTCTGATTATGAAACAAGTAAAAGGTTGCTTTGGGATATATCTATTCCAATTGTAGCTGTTGACAGAAAAATTGATAAGAACCAGAATATGGGAAGTGTTGGAATTGATAACTTTTCGGCAATGCGTGATGTAGCAAAATATATTGTTAATAAAGGATGCAAAAAAATTGCGTATATTACATCTGATGTTTTAATGTCTCCGAGTAAAGAACGGTATGAAGGATTTATAACGGGACTAAAAGAAATGGGAATAGATTTTGATAAAAAACTCCATTATTTGGGGGATTTTTCTGTAGAGACGGGGAATATAGGAGCAATGGTTTTGTTACAAAGAGATCCCGAAATTGATTGTATCGTATGTGGAAATGATTCAATTGCAATTGGGGCAATTAGTACATGTCAGAAATTGGGAAAAGAAATACCCGGGGATATAAAAATCATAGGGTTTGATGACATATATATTTCAAAATACTTAAATCCAGAACTTACCACAGTCAGACAAGATGCCTATGAAATGGGAAAGCAGGCTGCAAGTATGTTGATTGGATATATAGAGAATAAAATCCCATTAACAGATATGATATTACCGTATGAGATTATGGAAAGAAGTACTGTATAAGCTGAAATAAAAATACGTATATATACGTATTTTTATTATAAAAGGTAAACGATTACCTATTTTTAAAGAAGGAAAGAGAATGAAACTTATGAAAAAAGTAAAATCTGCATTTGCGGGTTTTACGGCAATTGTTATGGCGGCGGCCGTAACATTGACGGCAGTTCCGGTTTCTTCCGTGCAG
>CABIYE010000010.1:45929-101105 GCA_902362865.1 Clostridiaceae bacterium | reverse complement strand
AGCAATACTATGATTCCCTGAAAGAAGCAGCATAGGGTACAAAATCCTTGAGGAAAATGTGTCAACTAATCTTGACAAAATCAGTCTGATGTTTGGTAACGGAGCTGCATCTTATCTTTCAAGGCTGCTAGGACGTGGAGACAAAGATACTGCGAATAAGGTCGCAAGTACAGCGCTGTATAGCAGTGTTTTAGTTGGGGCAATTATCATTATTCTTGCGACTATCTTCCTGAAACCGATTTTAACGCTATTAGGAGCAACCGATACGATCATGCCTTATGCGCTGACATACGCGAGGATTTATGTGATTTCATGTATTTTCAATGTGTTTAATGTGACTATGAATAATATAGTCACAAGCGAAGGGGCAGCGAAAACAACGATGTGTGCCTTGCTGTTGGGAGCCATATTGAACATAGCCTTAGATCCGATCTTTATTTATGTGTTTGAATTAGGAGTTGCCGGAGCTGCTGTTGCTACAGCTATTTCACAGTTTGTTTCTACACTTGTCTATTTGACCTATGTATTGCGGAAAAAGAGTGCGTTTACCTTCAGCGCGAGAGAGTTCGCTCCCACAAAACAGATGATGGCAGAGATATTGAAAATCGGTGTCCCAACGCTGACGTTCCAGCTTCTTACCAGTCTGTCTATTGCTTTTATAAATCGTGCTGCAAATGGGTATGGGGATTCTGTGATTGCCGGAATGGGAGCAGTTACCAGAGTTACATCAATGGGAACATTGGTGGTATTTGGCTTCTTAAAAGGATTCCAGCCGATTGCAGGATTTAGTTATGGGGCGAAGAAGTTTGATCGTTTGCAGGAGGCTATTAAAACATCAATCCTGTGGTCAACGATTTTCTGTGTAATTGTGGGATTGCTAATGGCCGTATTTTCCACACAAATTATTTCCCAGTTTACAGACGGCAATGCAGAGATGATTTCTGTCGGTCAAAGATCGCTCATAGCAAATGGTTTTTCATTTATGCTGTTTGGATTTTATACAGTATATTCCTCTTTGTTCCTTGCACTTGGTAAAGGGACGGCCGGATTTATTCTCGGTGCTTGCAGGCAGGGGATCTGCTTTGTACCAGTTATTCTGATTCTTCCAGTGCTTTGGGGGCTTAATGGCATTCTTTATGCACAGCCGATTGCGGATGTTCTTTCTGCGGTGATCACGGTGTTTATGGCATCGCATCTCCATAAGGAATTATCTGCGGCAAAAGCAAAGATGATTTCTAGGGAACAGAAGAATTTTTAAATGGGAATAGGAAATTAGGAGGGCGTCAATGTTACTGCGAATGAATATAGAACGGCAGCCCGTCATCCAGCGAGGAAACCTTACCATTGATCCACAGTGCTGTACGGTTCGATTGGCCGGAGAGGAAATTAGTCTGTATCCCAAAGAATTTGATGTCCTCTGCCTATTGACACAGTATCCCGGTTGGGTGCTTTCTCCTGAACAGATTTACGGTGCCGTTTGGAAGGAGTGTGTGACTGGCTGCGAGCATGTGGTCTATAACGTGATTTGCCAGCTTAGAAAGAAACTGAAGAACTCGGATATGATCCAGACCGTTATCGGGAGAGGGTATAAGTTTGTGGTATAGAAAAATCCCTCGGAGTAGTGAAAAGAACTGTTCCGGGGAATTTTATCATATATATAAACGGTCTGGAAAGCGAATCCAGAGCATTGTGGAGCAGCGGTGGCGAGTATGATTAGCCAGTTCAGATGTAAGAACGGTGATGGGTATATAGAAACGGTAGCAGGGAATAGGTATAGGTTTGTGAGATAGAGCAGTCCTTTATGTTAAATATTTTTTTAACAGTAAAAATGAATGAATATTATTCATTGACTTTTTCAAAATATAGTGCTATGATCTTACCGAAAGGAGAAGTTATATCATGGCGAATGAAAAGCAAAAATCGAAAAAAGCCTTTAATCAACAGGCGGTAACTTATGACCAGGACATGAGAGGGCAACACGCCCGGTCTTTGTACCCAATCCTATTGGAAAAACTATCAGATATTTCCTATCACTCAGCGTTGGATTTAGGATGTGGCACAGGGGAAATGATAAAAATGATTTTAGAGCAGGATGCTCAAAAATCATTGACTGGGATTGACCTATCAGAAAAAATGTTGGAAATTGCTAAAGGAAAATTAAATGACCGTGCAAAGTTACTTTTAGGAGACAGTGAGCATTTACCCTTTCAGGATGGAACATTTGATGTTGTATATTGCAACGATTCATTCCACCATTATCCTGCCCCGGAAAATGTACTGGCAGAGGTAAAGCGGGTTTTGAAAACAGGTGGGCTCTTTTTAATGGGCGATTGCTGGCAACCTTTTATTGGACGGACAATTATGAATTTTTACATGAAACGCAGTAACGAAGGTGATGTGAAAATCTATTCCGAACAGGAAATTCGTTTTATGTTTGAGAAGTATTTCATAAATGTCCAGTGGGAGCAGGCAGGAAAAACCGCTTGTATTGCCTGGGGAGAAAAATCTGACCTTTGAATGATTGATATTCACTCATTGACTTTTTTTATCTGAAATGCTATTTTATTAGGAGGAGGCGAAATCATGCGTATTACGAAAGACCCACAGGAGCGAAAGCAAGAAATTCTTGAAACAGCCATGCGGTTATTTCAAGAAAAAGGATATGAGAAAACATCTATCTCTGATATTGCAAAAGCAATCGGAGTTGCACAAGGCTTATGTTATCGGTATTTCCCATCAAAGGAAGTTCTTTTTGATGAAGTGGTGGATCAGTATGCGACAATGCAGGTGCAGGCTCTTTCTGCTACGGTTAAGAAAGATATGACGCTCAAACAGATTCTTGAAGGGCTGCCTGCCACTGTTGAAACTGACGATGATGCCTATTACCAGCTATTCCATGGAGTGGAAAACCCAAAATTTCACGATCAGCTATCATTAAAAGTTTGTGAAAAACTGGTGCCTGTTGTAACTAAGCTACTTGAGACTGCGCAGGCTAACGGAGAAATCCATATTGACGATATAGAAGCTGCCGCATATTTTTGTGTTTACGGACAGCTTGGAATTTTGTTGGGCAATAGTGCTGATGCGGAAGAACAGGGAAAGAGGCTTCGTACTTTTTTGCTTTATGCTTTGAGACTTTGAAATGTTTCCTTGCTAAAGCAGAAAAAAATAATATTTGAATAATCTTTACTTAATAGGCCACCATTCGTGTGGTCAAAAAAATTTTATTTATATGAATGAAATTCATTCATTAAAAGGAGGAGTAAATATGTCAAATAATGTTGATTTTATCGGTGGAAACACTAAACGTTGCTTATTTGCTATGTCTATGCCTATGATTGCGGCTATGTTTTTGAACATGATGTATAACCTTGTTGATAGTCTTTGGATTGGTAATTTATTGGGTGAGACAGCATATGCGGCACTTACTAATTCGACCTCTATTGTTCTGATCTTAACCTCTGTTGCTATGGGATCAACAAACGGTATTTCCATTCTGCTTTCACATGCAATCGGAGCGAGAGATAAAATGCGGGTAGAAAGTTTAGTTGCTACGTCCTTTATTGTGTCAGTTATTTTTTCTCTGCTTGTAACTGCCGGGCTGGAAATCACTCTGCCTGCGATCCTAAGAGCATTAAACACCCCAACAGAAACCTATGATATGGCATATGGATATTTAGCAATTTATGTGGTTGGTTACCTTGCAGTATATCTATATTTGTATTTTACTGCAGTTTTACGAAGCTTTGGTGATTCCATGTTTCAGGCGATTGCCATGTTGGTATCAACGGTTTTGAACGCTATTCTTGATCCAATTTTTATTCAACTTATCGGATTCCATGGAGCTGCTATTGCAACACTTCTCTCACAAGGAATTTGTCTCATTTTTATGATTGTCTATTTGAAACAAAAAAAACTATTTGCGTTCCGTATTTCCTGCTTTGAAAGATCTGATATTTTGCCTTTGATCCAGAAGGCAATTCCATCAGTGATCCAGCAGAGCATTCCAGCTGTAAGCACTACTTTTTTAACCGCTCTTGTCAGTTTATATAGTATTAATGCAATCGCCGCCTATGGCATTACCGGTAAACTGGAGACAATTCTATTTTACCCCGCCATGGCGTTGAATATGGTATTGACGACCATTGTGGGGCAGTGTGCCGGAGCAAAACGTATTGACAGGGCAAAGGATTATCTGAAATGTGCTTTAAGGTATGGGGGAGGATTGTTGGTTATCTTATCTATTCTGGTAGTTATGTTTTCTAAACAGTTATCCGGATTGTTTGTAAGAAGCTCTGATGTAGCCGCTATTGTACGAACCTATTTTCTTATTGTAGGAATTGGCTATGTATTGAATACTGTTACAAACTGCCATTTGGGTCTTATGAATGGTTTAGGAAAGCCATCCAAGAGTATGTTGTTAATGATTTTTTATTACATTATCGTCCGTATGCCTTTGGCATATTTGCTTTCTTATTTTGGATTTGGATTGGATGGAATCTGGTTTGCGGTTTTAGTGAGTCACATTATTGCCAGTATAGCTGCGGTTATTATTGGTGTAAGTAGCCTGCGCTAGTGAAAGAAAAAAATTATGCGATCAAGAAAGGGCAACGCAGAGCCGATAACCTTTGATTGCCAGATTGTTGGCTCCGCCATTTTAATGGGCTTATGATTCAATGTGCAAGATGAACTGTAGGATGGGATGGATGGGATGTTATGCAGCTTAAAGAGTGGATATTATGCCCGTCATGTGGCAATAAGACGAGGTTAAAGATACAGCAGGATACGGTACTTGAAAATTTCCCGCTGTATTGCCCGAAATGCAAACAGGAAACGCTAATCAATGTACGAAAAATGAATGTGATTGTTATCAAAGAGCCAGACGCTAAGACGCAGAGCCGATAACCTATTGAGAGATTACTCTCAGGTTATCGGCTCCGTTTGTTTTTGTCGTATCCTGTCGAACGATTTTTAAAATATTATACCGTTCATAACTCATCCATAACTCGTTCATAAGTCGGTGTTTTATAATGGCAGATAACGAGAAAAACCAGCAGCAACAAGAAATTCTTGTCCTACTGGTTTCACTCAGATTTTTCCGCATCGGACTCGCTGTGCTGGGCGAGAAACTGCTCGGCCATACAGTTTACGGTATTCAGCATGAATTTCCGTTCCTTCGGATGACATACCTGGAATTTCCCGATAAGATGCTTTACATCTAAATCTTCATCGGAAAGTTCCGGGTGGAACAGGACATCGCCTGAAATTCCTAACCGCCTCACAATAGGGCAGAGGATTTCAAAGGAAGGATTCATGGAACCATTCTCAATCTTCTGTATGGTTTTAACGGCTACATGGCATTGGTCTGCCAGTTCCTGTTGGGTAAGACCACATGCCTGCCGTGCAGTGCGGATGCAGTTACTTAAATGTGTTTCTGTGTCTTTCGGCATAATCGTTCACCTCACATATATTCTATCGTGCCGATTAGGGGTTTCATATTCCCTAATCGTACCGATAAGTATGTATGATAATACCGAAAATGAAAAACAGAAAAACCATATTGTCCATAAATATGTAAAGGTCCTGTCGGGGAGCCAATAAAAAAAACGGCTTCCCGCAGCAGGGCTTATTCGTGTTTGCTATCTGTGGTTTGCCGTAAGGAGGAAACCATGGGTGGCATTATTTTTATAAAAGGGTACAGGCTCCGGCCGGGTGAAGCATTAAAAAAATCTTAGCATTTGATGCGGAGTCTTATACCTGTGGACAGGTATTATATTGCGTATCTGATACCTACAATAATACCCATATCGCATATTACTACCATATCTGGAACTATCACGTCAGGAAGCAGCAGAAGCTCCCTGGCGCTTTTCTTTGTCGATTTCTGACGATATTCCACGATTTCTATTGGAGCAGAGGCCCTCCGTGTCTGCTATGTGCCTCTATTGAAAATATAGTCTGTGAAAAATTTCCGTTTTCATTTCCGATTTTGGAAAGCTGAATTGTTTTAGTTATTTAAAGGGGAAAAAGGGGCATTTCTACTGCCCGGAAAAATTTTTTGAAAAAATTTTGAAAAACCTTTCCGGTTTTGCATGGGCAGATCTGTCTTAGTAGTTAAAGGGGACAAAAAGACGATTTTGCCATCCAGAAAAAATTTTTTAGACATTTTGAAAAACTTTTCCGGTTTTGTATGGGCAGATTCGTCTTAGTAGTTCAAAGGAGGCGATAAGGACCACTCAAAACTGCATAAGAAAGGGGGAACGATCATGTCGGCTCCCTTAAAAGACAAGGACTGCATCATTGCTATATTTGATAGTTTTGCCAAGACTGTGATGAAGAACGAGTGCAGGAATGCAGTGGATGAAGAAAAAAGAAGAAGAGAATAAGAACAGACGGCGACAGAGAAGATGCAGTATCTGTTTGAAACACAGGTGCAGGAGACGTCTATCCGTCTGAGCATCTGGTCCTGCAGGGGAAATCCCACATCTGTGTGATTACCAGCGAATGGCTTTACAATGCCATGCTGAAATTATCGGAAACACAAAGGGAGGTGTTGATTTTGGATTTCTGGTACGGGTACACGGATATTGAGATAGCTGCACAGTTTGCTGTTACGCCAAGGACAATTTACAACTGGCGGCAGAAAGCATTTGCTGCCATACGAAACTATCATGAAAGGAACCATTATGAAAGAAAATGAACTTACATATGAGCTGATCTGCGCCGCTGTAAATGGCGACCGGGAGGCTCTCGATCAAATTCTAATTTACTACGATGATTATATCAACACATTAGCGACAGTGAAGGCCGAGGACGCGCAGGGCAATGAGTACCAGTATGTTGACGGCGATTTAAAGACACGGATTCAGATGAAACTGGTTGATGCGATACCGAAGTGGAGGGGACTTAGAAATGTTGACGACAGATTTATTTGATTTTGCTTATGTACCGGACTGGTATGGACAGTTGGACGAGTTATCAAGGGTAGCTCTCCCGGAGCCGTGGCGGTTCAAGAAACCAGCCAATGTGACGAAGAACCAGGACACACCTATTCTGGAACGCTATATACATATGATTTTTCGCAAACAATGCATTGAGTTCAATTCAGCAGAAGATGACAGAAAAGGAGCACAGTTTTTCCATGTGGAGAACGAGAGGGCCTGTTTCCATACCGGGCTATATAATAGCCGGTATAAAGGGATTTACGCTTTCTTCGACCGGAACCACAAGAAGGATTCCATGCTGGAATGGTATTTCCGGGGATTCTGTGACGAACTGTCACCGTGGCTGAGATACATACAGCCTCTGCCGCATAAACCTTCCTACTACACAGCGAAACGGGGTGCAGGATTTAATCCGGACTGGCCGATCAGGGTAAACGTAGAACACATCTTAGGGGATACAGAAAATCTGGAGAGGATTCCGGCGAAGATCCGCAAGGCGAAGAACCTGCCGCTTTTGTTTGAAACAGCGGTGGAGCTTGGCAGGCGGCGGGCCGTGGTGGAACCGGGGCTTGTAGTGCCGCAGGGATACCAAGGGAAGATACAGTATCTTCTCCCGGTTTACCTGACGAACATGAAAAAGCCGGATCTCGTGATGACGTTGGAAGTGATGGACGGTTATTACATGGGACACACCTGCCTGACTCTGGAGATGGCTTACCTAAACGCCAGGGTGGTCGCAAGGCCGCTGGTCCCGTGGCTGACAGAACTGGTGAAGTAAGGATAAGAGAATAAAGATAGAGAGACGCCCGACAAAGTTAGATGCACATAGGATGGTGCTTTGTCGGGCGCAAAGTAAGAAAACGGTTGATGGTTTATTGTGTCCGAATTAATCTATGGACATGGATGCCAACAAGGCAATTTTCTCATTCATGAGGTCTATGACATGCTGGCCGAGTTCCTCAAGCCATTGGGCATTGATCTCCCAAAAACTCTCCTTACGAAGCTGTATTTCCAGCAGCCGCTTCATCTGCCACAGGGTGTCCTGAAATGCTTCCGCCTGGTCAGAAATGCAGGTGGCTTCAATACTGCCCGGTTCCGCAGAACGGCTGCGGCCGGTGCTTTTATCATATACACGCAGCTTTCCTTCGCTGGCGGCCTTTACATACCGTTTGGTCGCATCGTCCATCAGGAGTGTGGCAAAGTACATGGCAAGTCCGGCTTCATCAATAGTTGACGGATAATAGCAGAAGGCCATTTCCAGAAAGTTCAGCAGCTTCTCTACAAGGTATCCCCATTCGTTTGGCTCCCACTTTAAAAGCTCCGGGTGATAAAACTCCTTGTTGTCGATCCTGCAGTGCTGTTCTTCTACATATAACGCGATAGCCTCTGCAATGAATTCTGACCACATCCAGTAGCCTTCCTGCTTTGCCCGTTCTGCTGCAAGACCCGGATTATTGAAGCGGTGCAGGTCGTCAGAACGACATTCATTGTGGATGGCATAATAGTGACCCAGTTCATGCCAGAGATAGTGGCAGAAATAATCATCCGCAAGAGGTATCTTTTGCGGATCAGGTATGTATTTTTGCCAGATAAGGATGGCATCCCCAAGATCCCCATGGATCATCTCCATGATGGACGTGTAATGATCCTCGTCAATATCCGTCTGGCGGGAACGTAATTTTGCAACGAGCATTTTCCGGGTAGGGAATACGGTCTTGTCACTGACGATATGGATTTCCGGGATAGGTATTGTGTCCATGCCGGGAAAAGGCGGCATAAATCTTTGGAAGATTGCCAGTGCTTCCGGTATCCATGCTTTTATCTGTTTCTGCGTAACCATGGCAGTGCTCCTTTATGTGAAGGTGATCGGTGTTTGGTCAGGATTGATTTTCATCCACTTCTTTTACACCGAAATATATGATAGTGTTTTCCGTCTTGCTGTAGTCATATACGACGCCGTGCATTTCATAGTCGAAATCCATGTCGCTCATGTATTTTAATACATGCGGCTGGTCGGGGGGATAGCAGTCGCAGGTACACCGGGAAAATTCTTCCATACCGGAAAGCTCGTCAATGACGGCACGGATAAGGCTGTCGGCAGCGTTGTAGATATTGGAACCGTATTCAATGGCAGCCAGTTCCGGGCGGACAGGATAAGAGATGCCAGCTTTTAGGTGCGGGTCGCAGCATTTTTCCTTACGGGTGCCGCTGTGTATATCATCATCGTCAAATTCAAGGACATCTGGGAAACGGTAGATTATGTATTTCATGCGGGTACTTCCTTTCAGTTTCTATTTTTACTAAGAAGTATACCACGGCGGCAGTAAAATGAATAGCCGTTTTGTGTATCATAAAACGGGGCAGGATGGCTGCCAGCGGGAGACACAGAAAATTGATTCCCGCCCGAAAAAACATAATGTGAAATATAATTCAATAAAAATACTAAAATTCAAGAACAAAGAATGATTGAAAATATTTGAATTCAAATACAAAAAATATATTGACTTATAATTCAAAATATGATATAAGTAATTCAAATAAAAGGAGGATAGTTCAATGGAAGAATTCGATATTCAGAGATTGATGGACAATATAAACAGCATTATTCAGCAGAAAAATATAAAGATTGGAGAGATGGAAAGTGATATCGGAGTATCTCCCGGATATATCTCGCGCCTGACCAAAAAAGGGAATGGAGCCGCGACATCGGCAGATTTAATATGGAAGGTAGCAAAATATCTGGGAGTCAGCGTGGACTTCCTTATGGATGGCAACGCAGCAAAAACGGCAGATAATCTCCGGTATATGCAGGGGTTTATCAATAAGCTGATGGTCCGTACTGAATCAGCGGAACTTTGCTGGGAACCGATTACCACGAAATATGTGAACCAGATTATGGCCGGAGGAGACGGTGAATTGTTCATAGTAAAGGAGTGTGGAAAGACAGAACATGTGGACAATGGGAACGATCTCCCGATTATTGAAGAGAATACGTTTAGTGAGGACAACTACACATACCGGCGCGTGAAAAAAAATAGAATCTGGTCTTCGGCAGCCCCGCTGGAGTATGTATGGCTGGATGGACCGGGATTTGTCGCAAAATTGAATGAGGAAACAGAACTTTATATTTTCTCCATGGGCATTAGTTTTGGTACCGATCATGGAAATATCGAAGATACATTTTATGACGTGTATATGAGAAAATATGTAGTGGATGATTCCCCGGATGTATTATGCGGAAACATGGGTGAGCCCATTTTTTACTGGAAACTGATACCTCTCTGTAATACATTTAATAACGCATCTTCCATCAGAGAGGATATCATTGGTCTGTATAACAGTGCAAGCAATCATGCCTATGATATAAAGCTGGATGCCGATGCAAAGAGTTTTATAGATGAATTCATGGGCTTAATTTAAGGAGGGCATCGGATGAATTACAAGAGCAACATGGCAAAGTCGCCAAATGGTGCGACCCTTGGGGAGCGGATCACGATAAGGGGCGGCTATGGGCTCCATTACAAAGCAGGGAAAAAGCAGGATGACCTTACCGTGGAACAATTAGTAGAATGCGTTTCTGGAAGAAAAGTGAAAGAAATCATATATTTCCCACAGTCAGAGAGTTCTTTGAAATAGGACCAGGATGGCAACGCAGGATAAGGAACTGCAAAGAAAGCGAAAGATATGGACTGCACGAGTTTTGTCAATTATGAGCACGGCCGGAGCAGGATGGACGCGGGACTTATTGGCCTTATGGAATCCATCTGCCCTGGCCGTTTTTGCTGTTATAAGTATGCGTAAGATGGTATCTGATGTAGCAGCGAATTAATATCGGCGGCATTTGATAGAGGAATGTAATATCAATAAAGCATCACGGGGGCAGAAAAATAGACAAAAAATACCAGAAATCAGATAAATTGTAGAATGAAATTCGACAAGAGATAGAAAAATCTCTTGCCGGATTTCTTTTTTTATTTACGGCGAGAAAAAGAAAGCGTGCAAGAGTGAAAAACAAGCTCTTGCACGCTTATTTTATTTTCGGAAAGGATGTGAACATAGTGGCAAGAAAAAAGACAAAGAGACTCCGGTATGAGGACAGAGTGATTATTGAGAGAATGAGCAAGGCTGGAAAAAAAGTGGCTGATATAGCCAATGAGATCGGCGTTCATAGAGATACGATCTATAAAGAATTTACACGATGCGGAGCCACTAAAGAAACGTATAGTGCAGAAAAAGCACAGAGAGAAATCTAATTGCGCGGGCGCAAAAAGGAGAAAAGATGAACAGAAAACAGAGACGAAAGATGCGGAGAATCGCTGGAAAAATCAGAGGATGGATTTTGACGGCCATGGCAATCATGGCGGCATACCTAGTATTGTGCGGAGTCGGGATCACGGAGATGTCAGAATGGGGACCGGACTGGTATCCGGTGCAGGTCTGCATGGTTGTGATCGGTGGGGGGTGGCTGACAATGTTCATGGCCGCAAACGGAGCTTTTGATGAGATGGATTTATATGATGATGAAGATGAGGAGGATGAGCCATGGGAGGAGTAGGGATTTTCCTGAGTGGAATGGCAGCAGGAGCTTTTCTGGGTGCACTAACAGTGGTAGTGATCGCACTGGTAATGGCAAAACGGAAATAATGAGAAAAAGAAAGAGCGCTTTCTGCATGGGCAGTCCATAGGCCGGTCCGATTCCGGCAGAGCGCAATCCGCGGAAAGGCATCCGCGAATATGCACAGCAAGCCAACAGCTGGCGCATAGGTACCGTGAAAAAATGGCGGTGGTCACTCCAAACCAGAGAGAGTGTGGATGTTCAACAGGTTTTCGTCCTTTTTAATGTGAAAAGGCAAACACGGTATACAAGAGCCGAACAAAGGAGAGCGGTCAACATGATAAGAGCACCGCCGAAAGGATAAATCAATGAGTAGACATGTAATGGGAGAAAATCCTGTGAAGATTATCAGATGGAGCGGACCTGTGACATTTCCATCCGGAGAGGTTGGATATATGATCTGCAGATCCGGAAGTCTGGAAGAATGCCGGGAATATGCCGAACAGGTAGCGAAAGAGTTCGGAGTAACCGTGGAGGCAGTAATTTGAGCAATAAAAAAGCTGACGTTTCGGAGACGCCAGCCGGTTCACAATAAACGTGAATAACCTAGAATCATAGTACCATTGTGGGCCGAAAAAGTCAAGAAAAACGGGGCATGAGCTGACCCCGTTCGGACTTGATAAAGATATTAAAGATAGGACACAGAGACTATGGTTAAGAGAAAAAGATACAGGTTCAGACAGGGAGATGTCATTGATGTAGAGGAGTTCCATGATGGCAGGTATGGAGGTCCTGGAACAGGGAGGGCAAAGAGAGCCAAACCGACAGAGGAACAGATGAGGGCGGTCAATGCTCAGAACAAAGCCAAGAGGTGCAGACAGAGAATGCTGGAGTATTTCCATGAGGGAGACATCTTTGCGACATGGACCTATGAAGTGAGAAACAGGCCACCAGATATGCAGGCGGCATTGAAAGATTTTCAGAAAGCCATGAGATACGTGAGACGTGAGTTCAAAAAGCGAGGATATGAGGTTTTCTGGATAAGAAACATAGAGAGAGGCACAAAGGGAGCCTGGCACATTCATCTGGTCATCAATGAGATTGGAGACACAGCCAGTATCATCACAAAGGCATGGACAAAGGGAGGAACCTGGTCCATTGAAATCAAGAATAGCAAATACTATGACGAGGATTTCACAAAGCTAGCCAACTACATGACCAAGGATGAGCATACCACTGAGGAGAAGAAAGACGGGAAACCGGGAAAACCGAGACTCAGCGAGGCAAGTTATAACACGAGTCGCAATATGCCATTGCCGGAGCCAAAGGTTGACAAGCTCCGAAGATGGAAAGAAGAACCAAAACCCAAAAAAGGATATTACATTGCCAAGATCCATGAGGGTATCAATCCGGTAACGGGGTACAAATACCGGAGATATACCATGATTCGGTTGAAAAGGAGGCGGGAATAAAATGCAGCAGGTAAAAATCTACATAGAGACAGACAGCTCCTCTCCGAAAGCAACAGAGAAACACTATGGATATGTGCTGGAGGTAATGGTCTCCGGCCAGGCAGTAACCCGTGAGGGTTTTGGAAAGATAACAGGGACATATCATCAGACCGTACTGACAGCACTGGCAAAAGCCCTGGACAGGTTCAACCAGTCCTGTGAGGTCTGCATCTGTAC
This sequence comes from Clostridiaceae bacterium, assembly GCA_902362865.1. Classification (GTDB taxonomy): domain Bacteria; phylum Bacillota; class Clostridia; order Lachnospirales; family Lachnospiraceae; genus Claveliimonas; species Claveliimonas acetigenes. Next base: position 87,918 of record CABIYE010000010.1, on the reverse strand, counting down.
AGAGGATGATTTCGTTCTCAATATGCTGGAGCGCAACCTGGCAATATGGGCCGGGAATGAGTTTCTGACAAGTAAGAGGAAACCAGTGGCCAATCAGCAGGAGTGGATGGAGATATGGAGACTGTCAAACAGGCATCTCATACTGACAGAGCCGGGAAAGCATGAATACACCGGCTGGCTGCAGGGAGAAATAGAAAAGCGAAAGAGGGACAATGATGGAACACAAGATCACGATCATGAAATATCAGCTGATGTTTCCCAAAATGACAAAAAAAGCTGTTCGATGAAAAAGAGAGAATATACCAGATCACAGTCATCTGCATCAGACTGGACGAACTCCAGACAAAAGGCGCGGTACTACAGAAAATGGGAAAACCGACAAAGAACGGTACAAAAATGACGTTTGCACCAGTGCAGAGCGCTGGAGAGTATGAGGCAGAGATGCAGAGAATCCTGGAAGATGGAAAAAAGCTGGGCATGAAATTTGGAAAAAAGGAGGAATAGACATGTTTGAGAAGTTTGGAGAACTCAATTCTTTTGGAGAAATCAATGAGCTTGCAGAGAATCTGTTCAATGAGGGAGATACAGAGTCACTGAAAGCCATGGCAAAGGAGAACGGAATCCAGAGTGATTTCGTGGATATGTATCTGCAGGGAGAAATTCCGGTACTGTGCGATCAGCTGACAGCGGCACTGGGAAAGATTGACGTTGAGGTGGCAGAACTGAAACCGAAAGAAATCATGGAGGACTGGGTGGAGTACCTGAGAGGCCAGTGCATGGAAAATGAGTTGCTGGCATTCAATGTCAGGAAAAAAGGAAAGTCACTGAAAGGCTGCATAGCAGCGCTTTTGATGTGGTCGTTCAAGAATCAGCAGACCGTGGACAAGGATATCATCAAGGCAGCAGGCGTATCTGCAGGAAAGGTCACACTGGGGATTCCAGGCATGGCCAGAGCAAAGCAGATCATCACGGACTACTACATGGGAAAGTAGGTGGGACGGATGAAAAAGAAAGCGATTGAAAAAATACCGTATTTCGGGTTAAAGAAAACCAGCAGAAAGAAAGATGTCAAATACATTGGTGTCACGGCGGTCGAGATTGTTGGACACGAAAAGCATCTTTTCCTGGAGGTATACAGGAACAAAAAAGAATCAAAAGAAATACCGATGGTGCGGATCGTGCTCACAAAAAAGGATTTCGGCACATATTGGCCGGAAAAGGAAGAATGGACGAGGCAGAAAATAAAGCCGGACAGCTGTTATGGCCGAGTGATATGGGGAGAAGAACATCCCACATGGGAGCAGGAGAAAAAAGAAAATATACTCCAGAGCACAGAGGATCTGGAAAGGATAAAGAAGTTCTGCAAAGCCAACGTATACAACGAGGAGCACTGGTGGGAATACATATACAAACATGAGGACGATATTGTAACAACGGCAAGACGGAACAGAGAACACAAGGTGTATATGCGCCGCCAGGAGGCACTGGCAGATAGAATGGCGCACACCAAAGAACTGCCGGAGAAAGAGATCCTGGACAGAGCTGACAGATTGTATTTTCACAATCAGCATTATCTGTATTACAAAAAGCATGGTTGCTGGGCACATATAGCCTGCAGCAAGTGCGGAGGAGTTACAGATGCGAGATGGAAAAGCGGAATTTCCTACGAAAGCCAGTTCCAGAGATGGACGGAAGAACCGAGAGAGGGGCACTATGGCACCTGTCCAATGTGCGGAGCGCGTGGAGAGTACAAGTGCCAGGGAAAAGTGAAAGGCACTCATGACAAATATATCTATCTATTCCTGGGACAGAAGTACAAAGAAAACGGAATGGTCATGCGTTATGTGGAAGTTGGGAAAAAGTGGACACTAGGATTCATTTGTGGGGATAAAGGTCCGGAGATGTACAACGCAAGTGAAGAACTCTCCGGAGTGGAGATTGCGAGAGCATATTTTGAGCCAGGGAAAAAAGTCCAGATAGACTATCACAAACATGATCCGTACATGGGGAAAGATTTCTGGGATGACTGCAATTTGTATGGAATGGCAAATATCCCTATCAGTGCCGGTCTGATCATGTCAGAGACATACGAAGAAATGAAAGGGACAATATTCCAGTACAGTGCATTACAGGAATATGCAAAGAACGTCAGGGAGGTCAATCCGATTAACTACCTGGAGCGTTACAGTCAGACGCCACAGATTGAGGTTCTGGTAAAAATGGGACTGACCGATGTGGTAGAAAAACTGGTCAAATGTTACTACGGCATTGTTGCTGATGAGAATGCAAGACGGCCGGATCAGTTCCTGGGAATCCGAAAGGAAAGAGTAAAGCAGCTCATCAGAAAGAAAGGAGACACACACCTACTGGGAGTCATGCAGATGGAGAAACGCCAGGGACAGAACTGGACGGATGAACAGGTGGAGCATCTGGCAGAAACGGATTTGAGTGGAACACAGGTGGAAACGGCCACCAGATACATGACATTGCAAAAATTACTCAACCGTATAGAGAAATACGCTGGCTGTAAGTATGGGACAGAGTGCAGCAGTGCTTTAGCCAGAATCAGACACACGGCCACAACCTATGCAGACTATCTGAGCATGAGAATAAACCTGGGATACGACCTCAACAACACGGTATATCAACAGCCACAGGACTTAGAGGCGGAACATAACAAAATGGTCATGGAAACCAACAAAGAAGAAATGGACAAACACCTCAAAGAGGTGGCAGAGCGTTATCCAGAGATTCGGCGCGTTTACAGAGGACTCAGAAATAAATATCTCTACGAAGATGATAAATATATCATCAGACCAGCCAGATCAGCAGAGGAAATTGTCATGGAGGGGCGCCTGCTCCATCATTGCGTGGGAGGAAATATGTACCTGGGCAGACATAACAAAGGAGAGACATATATTTTGATGCTGAGATTCAAAGCAGAGCCGGACATTCCGTACATCACGGTTGAGATAGACGCAAAAAATCCAAGGATATTGCAGTGGTACGGGGACAAGGACAAAAAACCAGATGAAAAGAATATGCAGTCATGGCTGAACAACTGGCTGATGAAACTGAAAACAGGAACGCTGACGGAAACAATCCAGACGGCGGCCATAGCGTAAGGAGGTAAAGATGGAATATGTGCAGATGACCCTGGATGACTGGGTACAGATGAAACAGAAATTGAAACAGGAACTCCTGGGAGTGAAACAGAGTTTTGTCCGGATCGGATACGCTCTGAGACAGATTGACGATCAGAAGCTCTACGAACAGGACGGATACAAAAGCATAGCGGAATTTGCTCAGGCCGAGTATGGCCTGGGACCGTCTATCACAAGCAGGTTTATGAGCATCAACCGGGAGTATTCTATTGACGGATATTCCGAACAGCTCAGGCCGGAATATGCAGAACTGGGCAGGAGCCAGTTGGAGGAGATGCTGAAACTGCCAGACGCTGACAGACAGATGATTCAACCGGAAACGTCCAGAGAGGATATCAGAGAGCTGAAAAGGTTTAACAAAACCGAACCGGCAGCAGGCGTGGCTGATGATATCAGTCAGCTGGTCGAAAAGTTCTATCAGGAAAATGAACTCATACTCAATGCAGTATATGGCGAGGAGTTTGATGAGCAGACAATCAACAGATTCATTGAAATAGTAAATCCGGCCGGAAACCGTTCATACAAAAAAGGACTGTATTTCATGATGATGTATGAAAACCGTGTCACATTTAAGAAATTCGGAGATACGCCAAAGGATATGACCTGGTGGGAGTTCTATCAGCTGACAAGGGAGATTTTCGATGATACGGCAGCAGGGACTAAGACCTGGCAGAACCATTTTGGAGGAGCGGATGATGAAGAAAGCACAGTACAGGATACGGCCGATGAGCCAGGAAGAGAAGAAAATGCAACAAAAGCTCCTAAGCCAGAGGATGACGGTGGAGCAGTTGGAGAAACTGGCGCTGATGATGTCCAGGAGATTGAGAAAGGAGGCATGGAAGATCATGGAGCAGCTGATGAAGCAGGAACAGGACAAGAGGAAGATGACACCGATGGAGAAGAAAGCGGCCAAGCAGATTGTGAAGAACCTGCAGAGAGGACCGATGAACAGACAGGAGCGCAGAGCCAGAGAGAGGAAATTGCGCCCGCGCAAAAATCCACGGAAACACTAGAAAAAGAGGAGGTTGAGGATGATGAAATCGGAGAAAATAAAAGCTCAGACGCAGAAAATCAAACAGCAGAATCTGAACCGGAAACGGCCGAGAGAGAGCAGACAGAAGAAACAGAAGTCATAGAGGCGGTATATGGTACCAGAAAAGAGTACATGGACAGGCTGTCAGAGCAGGGAATGGCGGAATATATGGCTGATGAATACAAGAGCCACCGGTTGCTAGTGACAGATCTGGAAAATATATGGAATTTGTGCAAATGGCTCAGTGAAAAGGTTGACCGGTTCGGAAAGCCGATGGAGGACGCAAGATGATAAAGATGACAAGAGTTTACGGAGATATGTATGTGCCAAGAGAGTATTGCACGTTTACAAATCCGGTAACGAGTGGAGGAACTGAGGAAGTTGACTATGTAGATATGCCATGCGAGAACGGATGTGAAAAAGAGTGTGAGAATTGTACATTGCAGAAAATCATGAATGAGTATGCGAGGCTAACAAGGCAGGATATAGACGAGAAGAAACGACATTGTGAAGAATGTGAAAACTATAAAGAAATCAGAAAAGGGCCGAGAGGAGGGAAGAAAGGAATATGCAGGATACTCAGACCATCGGAAGTGAGAAACGGACGAGCGAGAACCTGCAAAAGATTCCGAGAACAAAATGAACAAACGACAGGCAAAGAAACAGTATAAAAAGATCCACGGTCACAATCCCCCAAAAACAGCGGTAGCAGTGTACACGCCAGAGGAAATAGAGGCAATGAAGATATACAACAACCTCACACCAGAGGATATTGAAAGAATAGCGAACAATCTGAGAAGTGCAGCCGCAGAAATGTTCAAAGCACTCCAAAGAGTTGCGGAGAGCATGGCCAGAGTGTTTGAAGATATGGGAAAGAAATACAGCAGACCAGTCATAGAGACAGAGGAGCCGCCGGTGGTAGTGGCCAGAACCCTGTCAGAAAGGAGAAAGAAGTGCAGGAGAAAAGGGTGGAGAGTATCAGAGAGGTAGATTTCTCTGGTCTGAAAGTCCCATTTGTAGCGGTATACGGTCATCCGGACGATTTCCAGGACAAATACGTGGCCAGAATCTACGAACTGGACAGAGCAACAGACACAATCATGGTCAAAGAAACACTGGAAGAAATAGAAACAGATATCAAAGAGCATACGGCCATGACATTCATTCCAAGAGGGACGGCGGACGTGCCGTCTCTGGTGGGCGTTTGGATGTAGGAGGGCAGCAGCATGAGAAGCACAAAGGAATATAGGGCAATCCGGGAAGAAATCTATAGATTCATCGGTGCATACATAACAAAGCACGTATATGCGCCAAGCAACAAAGAGATAGCAGAGGCTGTGGGAATATCCGGAACAACAGTGCACAGACACCTCATTGACATGATTGATGAGGGCATTCTGGAGACCGATGCAGAACCGGGAACACAGAGAGCAATCCGGATCAGAAACACACAGGTAGTGAAAAGGAGAAAAAAGAGTGAATAAGGTCATTTTGATGGGACGTCTCACACGAGATCCAGAGGTGCGATACTCAGCAGGAGACAATTCCACAGCAGTTGCCAGGTACACACTGGCAGTCAACAGGAGATTCAAGAGAGACAATGAACCGACAGCGGATTTTGTTCCGTGTGTGGCGTTCGGTAAGGCGGCGGAGTTTGCAGAGAAATGGTTTCGCCAGGGAATGCAGGTGGCAATTTCTGGAAGAATCCAGACAGGGAGCTACACCAACAGAGAGGGCAGAAAGATCTATACCACTGAGGTAGTCCTGGAGGAGCAGGAGTTCGCAGAAAGCAAAAGAGACGGAAATGCACCGGTTCCACAACCTGCAGATGCTGGAGATGGATTCATGAACATTCCGGACGGCATTGAGGACAATATTCCATTCAACTAGGAGGACAAGATGCTGATATTACCAATAAAACGAAAATGGTTTGACATGATTCTCTCCGGAGAGAAGAAAGAGGAGTACAGAGATATCAAGCCATATTATGACACAAGGCTCCTGGACGCATTCGGAATGATCTGGGTGGGAGATGAACTGATCCGCGCTCCGATGCCGGAACTGCAGAAAAACAGAGTGCAACTGGTGGCATTCCGGAACGGATACGGGAAAGATGTACCGACAATATGGACAGAGTGCTCACTATCGGCCGGATATGGCCGGGAAGAATGGGGAGCAGAACCAGGAAAGAAATATTATATTTTAACGATTGAGAACATAGGAGGCATGAAGCTATGAGAAACATAATCAACATGATAATCAAAATTGCAATCATCTGGGGAGCAGCATGGATGTTCCCGGAGTATGTAAAGATACAGGATACAAGGACAATGGTTCTGGTAGTGGCAACGCTCCTTATAGCGTCAATCGTTCTGACAGTGATAATGATGGGAGTCTTGATTCTGGCGGCACTGCCAGGAAACGGGGTGGGAATAGGAATAGCCATGCTGATAACGATCATCATGGCATTAGCATCCGGAATAATACAGCTGATGGCAGCAGTGCATTTTGTTCCTGGATTTGAGATACACGGAAAACTCACATACATCATTCTGGCGTTACTGATGGCCGTATTTTCGATTGAGGAGAAAAAGGAGGCATAACAATGTTTTTATCAACGAGCGTATTAAACAATTTGATGAAAAAGGCATACAAGACCGGCCTGGTGGTAGCCAGGACGCAAGATGCACAAGGAAATGATTGGCTGTATCTGGCCGGATCATACTGGGAGGTAAGTGTCAACAAGGATTTCATTCCAAAAAAAACACTGGGAGACATCATCACACTGATCGGAGAGCTGCCAAAACCGGGAGAACGGTTCAAGGCAACGAAAGAGGGAAACCAGATCGAGATTGAGATGCCGATGGCAATAAACGAGGAGGGATTCGGAACGGATACTCTGACCATCACTGACGTGATCCTGATTGGAACACAGGGAACCGCTCAGAGGCTCCTGCAGGACGAACTGACCGGCCGGATCTATCCGATCAACAACGTATTCATTTCAATCATCAACAACGCCATGATTGAGAATGAGAGAGGAGAATATTCAGTCACAGAACCATTTTTCAATCCAATCAGAGGAATCCTGTGGAAAAACAACGTCTGCAAGTTGAGAGCACATTTCCGGACAGATGACAAGAACATCAAGGTTTTGAAAAGTCTCAAAGGTGTAGATATCACGCCGGAGGTGCCAGAAGAATGATGTATCCAAAACCACAGCGAAAGAAAAAACGGAAAAAGCATAAAGCCAGTATCCTGCACTGCAAGGATGGCACTTGCTATCTCTGCATGAAGTTAAAAGGGGACTATCGGAGATATCCGGTAGTCCATGAACATCACATCTATGATGGCCCTAACCGCCAGAACTCTGAGGCGGAGGGCTTAAAGGTGTATTTATGTCTGGACCATCATATCATGGGGCCAGAGGCAGTACATAACAATCACAAGAATATGCGGATACTGCACAGAGACGGACAGAGAGCATATGAGAGAACGCACAGCAGAGCAGAGTTCATGAGTCTGATCGGCAGGAACTATCTGGACGAAGAAAAACAGGAAGAACCGAAAAAGGACACAAAAGACGGGTTTATGTTCCTGGAACCGGACTGTATTGGCTGTTTTGGTGCATCAGAGAATCAATGCGAGCGTTGCGAGGAGAAAAGACATGATAAAAAGACTGAGACACTGGCTGATTGAGGCCAGAAAGAAGAAATGCCACCATTGCTGCCTGTGGTGCGAATGGTGGCACATATGCGAGGAGGACAAATGATGGAGGATATGATTGCAATAGAGCTGGCCGTTATTATAGTGGCCATGTTCGCGATCGCAGTCGGATTCGATTGCATAAAAGACGGAATGTGCGATATAGGAGCAGTGATTCATGACATCATCACGGCTCCTGTCCGACATTACAGACAGAAAAAGCTCATGGAACAGATGGAACGGGAATGGGAGAATTACCTGGAGGAGAACAGGGCAAAAATGGTCAGGAATTTGATGAAAGAGCAGCAGAGACATTTTTCCACGAGTATCGGAGAAAAGCACACTGTAGAGGAGTGGGGAAAGGCTCTGGAAGAATTTGCGGAGTATCAATGCCAGCAAGATAAGGAGGAAAGAACATGGCAGGATCATATCATGGACAGGTTCATGAGGAGAATCTGAAAAGACTGGAGGAGTTTCATCAGGTATCAAAGAAAAACAGATACAGAAAGTGCCTGGTCACTTGCTCTGAAAAGAATCCAAAGGGCAGGACGAGAAAAGTACAGAGAAAGGCACTGTTTCATAAATGGGATGAAATCAAACAGGTTATAGATGCGTCTCCGATGATCGGAGGACACCCAGGAGGCCAGATAGCGTACACATTGGGAATTGTGGAATTTATGGACGGAACCGTGGGACAGGTATCTCCGGGATATATAAAATTTCTGGATACTGAGGACTTTGCGGGAGATTGTAACGAGTAGGGAGGAATAAAGATGCCAAACGTGCGACCACTGAACAAAAAGAAATATGGGATAAGCAAATACGCATTCGGAACGGCATACTCATATTGTCTGCAATATCCGGAATGGAGAGAGGAGCTGGGCAGCAGGACATCAACCGTCAAGAGTCCTCAGATAACCGGAATGCCAGGGGCGCACAGTGGCAGTGATGCAACAGCCAACCTGGCAGAGCGCAGAGTAGAGTTGCGTGAGAAGATGCAGAAAGTCGAGGATACAGTCAGGGAGGCGGTAGGGGACAATAAGAGTCTATATGAGTATCTGCTGGAATATGTGACAACGGAGGGAGCAACGTTTCACTGGATGAAGCAGAAAGGAATACCATGTGAGAGGACATATTTCTATGAGGTCAGAAGATATTTCTATTACCTCATGGCAAAGCGGATCTGAAAGTGCGGTACTCACAGGACAACTTTTATGTTATATTGATAAGGTCCAAAAGATGAGAACCAAGATTCTCAGACATTATCCCTCACAAAGGCTCCGGAAAACCCGGAGCTTTTTTCGTTGGAGGAGACATGACACAAGAACAGATTGATTATGTGAAAAAGTGCATCAGAGAGGACATTCACAGATTCTACGTGTGGGGACCGTGGAAGAAAGTACGCAGAGAGGTTCTGCAGATGGATCATGGAGAGTGCCAGAGATGCAAGGCAAAGAAGATATACACGAAAGCTACGACAGTGCATCATGTGAACTATGTCAAGAAACATCCGGACATGGCTCTGGAGATATGGTATGAGTGGCATGGTGTACGAAAAAGGAACCTGGTCAGTCTGTGCCACGACTGCCATGAGGCAGTGCATGGATACAGGAAACCAGAGAAGAAAGAAACTCTGACAGAGGAAAGGTGGGATTGATATGGCAAGGACAAGCGATACAGCAGATTATATGGTTACGCAATGCCAGGCGTGCGGAATGCTGAATGTGATACCGAGAGAGTATCCAGACGGTCGAGTGTGTGCGGATTGTTCCGGAGGACCATTGATGCCGATGGGATACGCAATACTGCAGGAGAGACCAACAAACAGAATCACGGTGCAGGTAGATGTGGAACGTGACCAGTTAGACAGATTGATTGAGGATGTGGCAGCAGTCAATGATACTGTGGACGGAATCATTCAGAAGATAGGAAAAATAAAAGAGGGATAACATGAAGCAGGAACAGATTATCAAATGCGGAGGACAAAAGATAAAGGTATTCAACTGTGATCCGGAAAAGAATACGCAATGTGACAAAGAGTTCTGTATGCATAATATAAATGCAATAGACGGGCTGTGCAATCACACAACGAATCCGGATTTTGCTCTGGAAATTGGACAGAAAGCACAGAAAAAAGCGTATACCCCCGGTCGAAAAAATTAGCGTTTTAATTTCGACCACGGAGACCGGTGGGTGGCCTCGACAACGCCGAGAAAGTTCGCACATGATAAAAAAATAAAAAATAGGGGGTGGGAATATGGCGCAAAAAAAATCGGATATATTAGAAAGTTTAATTTCTCAGCTTGAGAAAAAACAGGCTGATATTTCATGTTTTTTGGACCTCATAGATGACTATATGGCCCTCTACGATATCAAGAAAAAGCTAAAAACAGACATAAAAAAGAGAGGAGTATCCTATGAGGCACAATCTGCATCCGGCAAGGCCACCATCATAAAACAAAATCAATCCGTCAAAGATCTGGTGGCCGTAAATAAGCAAATGCTTATGATATTGGACAAGCTGGGTCTGACCACGGAGAAAACCATAAGGGATGACGATGATGACAAACTGTGATCCACGAATAGAAGCCTACATGGAGGCAGTGGAGACAGGAAAAGTGGAGGCGTCCAAAGATGTCAAGGCACTGATGAAACATGTCAGAAAGTGTTTTGAGACGGAGGATATCTATGTGGACCAGCAGCAGCTGACGGACTACCTGGGACTGGCACGATATTTCCCGTATGATGAGGTTTTTCCGTGGCAGCAGTTCGTGATTGGACTGCATGACTGCACGTACTGGCGGGAGAATGGACGACCAAGGTGGCCGGATCTGCTCTGCCTGATTGGGCGAGGTGCGGGAAAAGACGGAACAATAGCGCTGGAATCAACGGCACTGGCATCCGAATACAACGGAATCAGAGAATATGACGTTGATATCTGTGCGAACAATGAGGACCAGGCTCTCCGGCCGGTACAGGATATCGTTGGAGCATTCGAGCAGCCTAAGTGGCTCAAAAAGCTCCAGCGATTTTTTAAGTGGACAAGGGAGAAAGTGGTCTGCAAGAGCACAAGGTCAACAATAAAGGGACATACAAACAATCCGGGCGGAAAAGATGGTCTCCGCTCCGGAATGGTAGTGCTCAATGAGATTCATCAGTATCAAGACTATAAGAATATCAATGTATTTACGACCGGCCTGGGAAAGAAGAAACACCCACGCCGGTCATATTACACTACCCAGGGAGATGTCAGGGAGGGACCGCTGGATGACCTGCTGGAGACAGCAGAGGGAATCCTGTTCGGAGGAGAACCAGACAACGGCCTACTACCGTTTATCTGCCGGTTGGACAGCAAGGCAGAGGTACACGATGAGAAGAACTGGGAAAAGGCTAACCCATCATTGAGATACCTGCCGGATCTCATGGAGGAGATCCGGAAAGAATACAGAGACTGGTTGAAACGGCCTGAGAAGTTCACGGCATTCATGACCAAGAGAATGAACCTCCCAGACGGTTCCAGCGAGATCAAAGTGTGTGCTTATGAAAGAATCAAAGCCACTAACAGACCTGTACCGGTAGATGATCTGGTGGGAAGAATGTGCACCTGTGGCATCGACTTCTCAAAAGTCACTGATATGATTTCCGTCAATCTCCATTTCAGAGACGTGGATACCAGGTATGATCTAAACCATTCCTGGCTCTGCCTGCAGTCAAAAGACTTGCCAAGAATAAAGGCACCATGGAAAGAATGGGCGGATCAGGGACATATCACACTGGTTGATGATGTGGAAATCCACCCGGAGCTGATCGTGGACTATATTGCAGCTCAGATGGAATACTATTCGATCAAGAAAATGGCAATAGATGATTTCCGTTATGCTCTGGTGGCAAAGTATCTGCAGAACATTGGTTTTGATGCAAAAGTGTACAAAAACCTAAAACTGGTAAGACCGTCAGACATCATGAAAGTTGCGCCGGTTATAGACAGCTGTTTTGCAAATGACTATTTCGTGTGGGGGGATAACCCGGTGTTGCGTTGGGCAACAAATAACACAAAGATGGTCAGATACGGCCGGAAACCGGGAAAGGAAGATGATGCCGATATTGGAAACTTTGTATATGCAAAGATTGAGGCAAAGTCAAGAAAGACAGACCCATTTATGGCATTGGCCGCATCTATGACGGTAGAGGATGACCTGCCGTATGCTCAGAGCGTAAGCGCGCCGGATCTGGGCGTATTCACATATTAGCGCAGAAAGGAGGAAACTGACATGGGATTAAGTCTCAGAAAGCTATTCAAGGCAAGAGAAAAACCGGGAGAAGATGTGCAGCGGGTATCATCTGTGGAAATTGCAGATCAGCAGGTCCGTGATGCAGTAACAGAAATCTGTCTGAGAGAGCTGGCGTTCTGGACTTGTGTAGGAAAGATTGCCAACGCTCTGACAAAATGTGAATTTCGCACGTTTTACGAGGGAGAGGAACTGTTCAAAGATGAATATTATCTCTGGAACTACGAACCGAACCGCAATCAGAACAAAGCGGAATTTCTATCAAAGGCCATGGAGCAGTTATTCCGGAACAATGAGCTTTTGATAGTAGAGAGCTATGACGGACAGCTCCTGGTGGCTGATGATTTTTCCGTGACGAAAAATGCACTGTATGGAGACACTTATACCAATGTGCAGGTGGATGATTACACATTTTCGCGGTCATTCCGAAGTTCAGACGTGCTTCACTGGACACTCAACAACAAGAACGTAAACCGGATCATACAGAACCTGTATGACTCATACAGCAAGCTGATTGATTATTCTGCAAAATCGTATCTCAAAAGCAGAGGCAGCAGAGGAACCCTGAACATTTCGGCAATGGCTCAGAGTGATAAATTGTTCAATGAGAAACTGGAAAAGCTCATGAATGAGTATTTTAAGTCATTCTTTGAAAGCCCAAACGCTGTCCTGCCACTGTTTGAGGGATATTCATACACAGACATTGGCTCAAAGACTTACAGCGAGGGAACCAGCAGGGATATCAAAAGCCAGTATGATGATATTTTTGATTTCACGGCCAGAGGATTCTCCATGCCGCCTACACTGGCCAAGGGAGACGTGCAGGACACAGAGAAAGCAGTGGACGAGATGCTGACGTTTTGTCTGGACCCGCTTGCACAGATGCTTATGCAGGAGATTAACCGCAAGAGGATTGGAAAAAACGGGATACAGAAAGGGACAAAGCTGCAGATCGACACCATGAGAGTCAAACATATTGATATGTTCGACATTGCAACATCAGCAGACAAGCTCATCAGCTCCGGAATCTATACAGTGAATATGATTCTGAGAGCACTGGGAGAGATTCCGATAGATGAGGACTGGGCAGACCAGCATTTCATCACGAAAAACTACTCAACTATCCAGGAAATCCTGGAAGAACAGCAGAAAGGAGGTGGGAAGAATGCCAAGACAGGATAAAGTATTTGTATGTTTTCAGAAAGCAGAGGACGATACTCACAAATTATACATCTATGACGATGTGACAGCATACGGCACATTTAACTGGAGCACATGGAGCTATGAGGAATCGGAGACATCTGCAAAGTATTTCCAGGAGCAGCTTGCAGCCATTCCTGATACAGCAACCATTGAGCTGCATATCAACTCAAACGGAGGATCTGTCAAAGAGGGCGTGGCGATCTATAGCCAGCTGAAACAGAAGAACTGCAAAAAGGTTGGATATGTGGATGGAGTTGCCTACAGCGTAGCGTTCCTGATCCTGCAGGCGTGTGATGAGCGCGTCATGGGACTGGGAACATCTGCATTGATTCACAATATGTGGATGAGTGTGGATGGAAATGCCAAAGAACTCAGAAAAGCAGCAGATGATCTGGATACGCTCATGGAGTCAAACAGACAAATTTTTCTGGAAAAATCAAACCTGGAAGAACAGCAGCTCATTGACATGATGGAGGCAGAAACATTCCTAACACCGGAGAAAGCTCTGGAATACGGCCTCATTGACAGGGTAGACAGCTACCAGGCTGATGATAAGGATGTACAGCAGAGATTGATGAGCCGCGTGCAGCAGCTGTCCGGTGTGATTGCACAGCAGAAATCATTCCGGGAACAGTTGGAGTCTATGCGGCAGCAGGGAGGAGAACCAAAACCTCCGGTACCGACTCCAAAACCAGAGCCGGAAGAAAAGAAACTCACAAACCAGTTAGCAAAATTATTCCAAAATATGTAAAGGAGAACTGATATGAAGAATAAAGACGTATTAGCAATGGAAAAGGCCAAGATTGTTGAAAAAATGAATCAGGCCATCAAAGATGACGATACAAAAGCATTCAGTGAGGCGTTCACTGAGCTGTGCCAGAAGATTGAGGACAATGTTCTGGAGCAGGCCAAAGAGATGCTGGTGGAGCAGGATGCAACAATCCTGGCACAGAGAGGTGTACGCCAGCTGACCTCTAAGGAAAAACAGTATTATGAGAAAATCATTGAGGCTATGAGATCCACAGATCCGAAACAGGCGCTCAATGACGTTGAGGTGGTTATGCCGGAAACAATCATTGATTCTGTCTTTGATGAACTCCAGACAAACCACCCGCTCCTGTCCAAGCTGAACGCAACCACAGTGACAGGTCTGACAAGAATGATGATGAATACAAACGGCGAGCAGAAAGCAGCATGGGGCAAGCTGACAGCCAAGATCATCGAGGAGCTGACCTCTGGATTCAAAGAGGTAGATGTAACACAGGAAAAACTGAGCGCATTCCTGCCGGTTTCCAAGGCTATGCTGGATTTAGGACCGACATGGTTGGATACATACGTGCGTCAGGTGCTCTATGAGGCACTGGCAAACGGGCTGGAGTACGGTATTGTACAGGGAACTGGAAAAGATGAGCCGATCGGTATGATGAAACAGGTCGGAGAGGGCGTTGTTGTGACAGGCGGAAAATATCCGGACAAAAACGCTATCAAAATGACTGCACTGGACATGACACAGATGGGAAATGTTACAGCAATCATGGCCAGAAACGACAAAGGACAGGCAAGAACTGTCACAAGCCTCATTTTGTTGGTTAATCCGGTGGATTATTTCCGCAGAGTGCTTCCGGCCACAAGGATGCTGACTCCGGATGGAATCTATGCATCTGTGCTCCCGGTGGACGCTGAAATCATTCAGAGTGCAGCTGTTCCGGAGGGAAAGGCAGTATATGGAATGGCAACCAAGTATTTCCTGGGAGTCGGAATGGCAAAAAATGGAAAAATTGAATATTCTGACGAATACAGATTCCTGGAAGATGAGAGGGTATATCTCATCAAGCTGTATGCTCATGGTTTCGCACTGGATAACAATGCTTTCCAGGTTCTGGATATCAAGGATCTCCAGCCGTTACGTTTTAAGGTTGTAAGCGAGACAGAAAAAGCAAAGACAGATGATGCAACACTGGCAGATTTGAAAGTTGGTGCACTGAAACTGTCTCCGACATTTGCAGCAGGAACCACAGAATACACAGCAACCACACAGAATGCGTCCAACACAATCACAGCGGTACCGGCAAGTTCCACAGCGGAAATTGAGATCACGGTGGGAGATGTGAAAGTGACAAATGGAGCAGCAGCAAACTGGTCCGAGGGTTCCAATACTGTGACTGTAAAAGTGACTGACGGAGCACAGACAAAGAGCTACAAAGTAACAGTGACAAAGGAGTAAATGAATTATGGCAGACGATAAAGACAACAAGCTCCTAAACGAGATCAAAAATTATCTGGAGATAACCTGGGATGATTCCCTGGGAGATGAGAAGATGAGGGGCATGGTCAAAAGAGGAATGGCTGCCATAAGCGGAAAAATAGGGGAGTGCAATTTCTATGAGGAAACTCAGGAAAAAGCACTCCTTTTTGATTATGTCATGTATGCCAGAGCGGGGGAGATACCACAGTTCTGGCAGAATTACAGAGATGAGATCATTTCTCTGCAGATAGACAGAAAGGTGGACGGATATGCCGCGGATCAGTAGTAAGCATTTTGAAAATTTTGGAGATGGCCTGCTGACGATCTGTGAAGCGGACGAACGAAGCCTGACCAGAACAAAGCTGGAGCATATACGTTTTGGAAACAGGACGGTAGGTGTAACAAGATACTGGCAGGCACAAACGGCCGGAAACCAGGTGGATAAGCTCCTGGCAGTTCCATTGGAGGTACTGGATGCGGAGCAGATCGAGGTCAATGATGTGATTATTCTGGAAAACGAGACGGACTGGTTATGGGACAATATGACATTTGATGAGTCAGAGATGAAAGACCGGGCCGGACATTATCAGATTAAGCAGGTACAGCCGAAGTACGACACGAAACCACCAGCGCTGTATCTGTCGCTGGAAAAACTGGTGCACCCATTCAAAGACGGGAGGGATTCTGGTGGCGGTTAAAATTGGAGATCTGACCAAGGCTGTCATGAAAGAGCTGGACAATTATGGCGTTGCGGTTGGCCTGGAGGTTGAAAAAGTATCCAAGGAAGTTGCCGCGGATACGGCCAAAATGCTGAATAAAACATCTCCTAAGCTGACAGGAGACTATGCAGCGTCATGGACTTACGGGACAGGAGAGACCAAACGGACAAAGCATACAATGGTTGTCCATGCGGAAAAACCGGAATACGCTCTGACACACCTCCTGGAAAAAGGACACCAGAAACGGGGCGGTGGAAGAACCAAGGCCATAGTGCATATTGCACCTGCTGAGGAGGCAGCAGTAGATGAGCTGGAAAAGGAGCTGAGGACGAGATTATGACCAAAGATCAAATTGAACAGATACTGGGAGAAATGGGAATCCCGTTCAGATATCATCATTTCACACAGAAAGAGATGCAGGACATCCCGCTCCCTATTGTTGTATGGCTGACACCGGGAACAGATAATTTTTTCGCAGATGGCAAGACATACAAAAAGATAACGAAACTGGATATTGAACTCTACACAGATGACAAAGACTGGGAGCTGGAGAAAAAGTTGGAGGAAATCCTGGACAAACATGACATTGCCTGGGAGCAGACAGCCTCTGGGTGGCTGGAGTCGGAGAAAATGTGGGAGTCGCTATATGAAATGGAGGTATAGAAAATGACTGGAGCAGAGAACAAAGTCAAGTACAACATTAAAAACGTTCATGTGGCCAAGCAGACAGAAAAGACCACAGAGGGAGCTACTACATACACGTATGATACTCCGAAAAGTATTCCTGGAGCGGTCAGCATCAGCATGGACGCACAGGGAGAGATTTCCAAGTTCTACGCAGACGGAATTGCGTACTATGTGACAAGCGCAAACAACGGATATGAGGGAGATCTGGAAATGGCACTCATTCCGAGCTGGTTCCGCGTGGAAATTCTCAATGAAGAACAGGACAAAAATGGCGTCCTTGCGGAAAATGCAGACAAAACAACAAATCCGTTCGCTCTACTGTTTGAGTTTGATGGAGATGTGAAAGCAATCCGCAGATGCTTATATAACTGCACCTGCACAAGACCGTCTATTGCATCCGAGACAAAAGAGGAGACAGTAGACCCTGGAACAGAGACACTGACAATCACAAACAGTCCGAGAAAAGACGGTCTGGTAAAAGTACAGACAGGACCGGACACAGCAGATGGAACATATACAGGTTGGTACAACAAAGTATATGAGCCGGTTGCCGTGACAAGCGAGGCGGCACAGACAGCTGAAATAAAGAAATAGGAGGGATAGATCATGCTGAGAAAAAAGGTGGAAATTGATGGCAGAGAGGTAGAGTTCAAGGCATCCGCAGCGGTGCCGAGAATCTACCGGATGAAATTCCGCAGAGATCTTTTCGTGGATTTGCAGAAAATTGCAAAGTCTGTGAAAAAGAAAGGAAAAAAAGAGGATAAGGAGTCAAGTGAGATTCCGATTGAGGACCTGGAAATGTTTGAAAATATCGCGTATGTCATGGCACAGCACGCGGATCCGGAGAATGTGCCGCCGGACATTATGGACTGGCTGGAGCAGTTCAACACATTCTCTATTTACCAGATCCTGCCTGCCATTCTGGAACTCTGGCATATGAATGAGGAGACAAAAAGTCAGGCAAAAAAAAACTTAGACCGAGTAGCCGGGAGTTAAATACTCCACTGTTCCTCCTGAGATGCTGTCAGGTCGGAATCTCTATCCGGGATCTTGATCTGCTAACGGTCGGAATGGTCATGGATATGTTTACTGAGCAACAGAATGATTCATACAAATATCCGAAGATGGCAACACAGGAGGATTTTGATAAATGGTGAATTCACCATTTATCGAATTATCAGCACCTTATAAAAATCAGCACCTTTTGTCTTGATGAAACCATTCGTCTGGATTATCATACGAAAAGGTGCTGATTAGTTTTACTGCAACTTTCTCAAACCACAGATTGAAGATAAACTATCAGTGTCGGGATTCCACTTCGGGACAGCGTTGCGGTCACTTTCATCTTCGAGGGTGGCAAGTGCCGCAGCCTCCTGTTCCGTTGTTATATCCAGGTAAATCATGGTTGTTTCAAGCTGCGAATGGCCAAGAAGGAATGAAATCTGAGCGATGTTCATACCATCCTCAAGCCAGTGTGAAGCCTTTGCGTGCCGAAACTGATGCGCATGGAGGTCCAAGGGAACATCTGCACACTTTTCATGACAGGCACTGGCATATTTCTTCATCATCTTCCGGACTGCTGACTGGGACAGCTTTTCCATAGTTCCTTTATTCCTGGAAAAAAACAGGAAAGAATCCGGTTTTGGATTCGAGCCATGAAAAACCTTTATATATAGCCTGATATGCGCCACCGCCTTGGGAAGCAGATAAAGTGTCCGTACTTTATCACCTTTACCGATTATTACGACATAAGGCTTTTCGATATCCAGCTTCAGCTCTTTTATACGGATAGAAAGGATCTCGTCAATCCGCGCCGCTGTCGCATAAAGAATGACCATTAAGGCAAGGTCGCGAATTCCCGTTTTATGTGTGGTATCGGGTTCGGCAAGAATTACCTTTATTGCCTCACGGCTAAGTCCAGATACTTTTTTCTTGGTTTTTTTGCGGAGAGGAACCTTCGATACCTCATCAAGAAGATACAGATATTTCGGATTCCTTGACGAAAGATATTTTATAAACTTCCGGAAAGAGGAAAGCCTCGTGTTGCATGACTGCGGGCTGCAGCCTCGCTCATTCGAAAGCCATTCCATCCAGCCTTCAACCTTTGTCTCTTCAAAGCACTGCGGACTGAAGTTTGCCGGTTTTATACCGCATTCGTTTTCAAGATACCCGATATATAGGGTTATGGCCGTCTCATAAGAATGCAGTGTGTGCTCGCTGTTGGTAAGGTGCATTGGCGCATAATCCGTAAGGAATTCCGATATGGCACGTGCAAGGTCAAAAGATTTTGAATTGATCCTACTCATAATCCGGCACCTCCGGTACAATCTCATCGAACCCAGCTTCGGTTGTTTTCTGTAAAATATCTGCCAGTGCAGGGACGATGGAATAGTAGTATTTGGTGCTTTCAAGGGATGTGTGCCCCATACTTTTGCTCAAAAACACAAGCTTATCATGGAACTCAAATCCGGAATTAATCCATGAATTGATGTTTTCTATCGCATAATTATGTCGGAAATCATAAGGAACCGCTGATGACCCGTTGACCTTATCCCACACCTTATGAAAATGATAATCCAGCATGTCAGGTGAAATGGGCATGTCTGGATTCTTCGAATTCATAGGAAAGAAAATAATGCGTGATGGAAAGCGCTTTGATGCAACAGCATCATAGTCCCGCAACAACTGGATGGCATCGTCATGTAAAGCCACATAGTGCTGCTGATTTCCCTTTGTTTCTTTCACATTGATTATGCCTCTTGCAAGGTCGACATTCTCTGTGCGAAGAAGGCGGGTCTCCGTTGGCCGCATACCGCTGCTATACAATAGCCGGAATTCCACGGATGCGCTAAGGGCAATAAAGCGACTGCTTTGGTCGCGAGCGGTTTTGACATTTTCATCGCATCTGCTGAAGAAACGACAGAGTTCTTCTTCGGAAAATGCATGTGGTATGTGTGTCTTTGGCGGTGCCGGTGGCATTTCTGGTTTTACAACAGATGTAAGGTTGCGATTCTGTAAATACTCTATCAGCCTAAGAGCGGACTGACATCTGTCAATAAAAGAACGTTTCTGCTCCGTAGGTCTTTGAATGCACCATCCATTAATCATCTCCTGCGTTATCCCTTTCACACCGGGATAGTTCTCGGAACAGAAACGGTCGAAATACAGGATCGTTTGTGAATAAACTTCATTCCAGTTGTTCGATGCGACTCGATACCTGATGAACGGCTCAAAGATAGAAGCTCTTTCTTTACTGTATTCAGCCAAGGGAGATCACCTCCTTCGACACAGGATACTTTTTAAGACTGATCGAGCATTCCCGGATGTGCTCCATATCTGCGTAAAGATAGGCATCCAACGACTTCGGAGAAGAATGCCCCAATGCAGCACTGATCACAGGCGAAGGGATGTTCCCAGCCGCCATGGTTGAAGCTGCACGGTGGCGGAAGATATGCCCGCCCTTGCGATCGCCTTCCTCCTGACGGATCCCTGCAGCCATCATGATTTTTGTAACAGCCCATTCAATGCCGCCCTTTCCAAGTGTATTATAAGGAGCCGCGTCACATAGAAAGAGGTAGAGACTGTCAGTGTGCGGGCGTTCAATAGTGCAGTAATCATAAATGGCATTCCCTACCACGGTACTGAGTGGAAGGACTACGGGATTTCCTGTTTTTTCCTGCGTAAAGCTGATCGTCCGATGCTTTAAGTCTACCGAGTCAAGTTTCAGGCATGAAACGTCAGAGCCTCGCATGCCTGTATAGAAGATGATGGTGCCTATGGCTCTCTCCTTGTAGGACAGGCCGTTGCCTTCGTCATTAAGAGCCTTCCTGAACTTGTTGCTCTCGTCCGTTGTGAGGTATTGTATTGTTTTCCGGCTGGAATGGTACTTCGGAACGTACATTCCAATCCTCCTGCACTCATTAGGATTTAACGGGACGCATGTACGGAAAAACAAGGATATCCTGGATGCGGTTGACTGTCCGCGGAGGTAAACTCCATCCGTGTAGAAAAAGGCAAGTACATCTTCTTCAGCCACATCGATCAACCGCTCAACTCCCCTCTGCTGGAGAGAATATAAAAACGAAGATGCTTTTGTCTTCGTACATTTGATGGTATTAGGCTTAAGACCACGCCGCTTTTCATCTTCACAGGCATAGTCCACCAGAGCTTTGTATTCGGGAACAAGCTTCGAATAACAGTTCCCACGTGGGCAAAGCGGATTCTGCGTTGCTCTGTTGTTGGGCATAATACCCAGGCGGTGGAACTCATCGAGGATTCCAAGGATGCTCCGAATATCATGAAGATAACATTTCCCGAAGCTGCGTGATGAAAACCAGTTCCAGATGTCTTCGTAAGAATTCCATTCAACTTCACGTGAGAGGATGACAAGCCTGCGGGTATGGAAATACAGTTTTTTGCGATAGTCCTCGCAGTATCCATGATCTTTCATGTATGCAAGCAATCCATCGAGATGATCCTGCCAGAATGAAAGATCAAGCTCTCCGAGGCTCTGTACTCGTGATTCAAGCTTCATTTGAATGGATGGATGCTCCGGGACATCCCCTGTAGACAGCCAGCATGAGAGTTTTTCAAGAGTTTTCCTAGTGGAGTCCATATGACTGGTGCTGATTGGGCGGCGTTCATTCCATTCAAGGATTTCATCGATAGAATCCCATCTGATGCTCCTGGAAAGCATGATGATACGCTTTAGATTATTCTTGTTTACTTTCAATGAAGATTCGCTATAGCCCCTATCCTTCATGCATTCCAGAAACTCATCTAAGTGGATCTGGACATAGGAAAGATCGAAATCGCCAAGGCTTGGCTCAACGGACATTTTTTCATCTGGAACGGTGAGAAACCTTCGTTTTCTTACATTGACCATACCGTGGTCATCCCAACCAATCAGGGTGCCATTCAGCTGCCAGTACTCCATATGGTCAATAATCCGGTATATTTTATCAAGGTACTTGGTTGTAAGTTTTTTCTCGAAATACCAATCTTTGATATCTTGATAGGTATCCCATGAGTTAGAGGCGGACATTGTGATAATGTAAGAGACTGTCCGGCGGATGGATAATACAGTTTCATCACAGCGTCCCTGCTGAATAAAAAAAGCGAGGAAATCGTCTAATTGATCGCACAATGGAAAAAGATTGAGTCTTCCCTTGCTTCGTGTTGGTGCAGTAACGTGAACATGCTCCTTAACAATACGATGCTCTGGTTTTTGTCCAAGCAGATGAAAAGCTTCCAGCTTCTTGATAATAGAGAGCTTAAACCACCTGGTCTTGTCCTTCAGGCCTGGAAGCAGACTGTAGTAATTTCGCACATCCTCGTAGGTTTGCCAGCCATGAACAGTCGCATCTTCCTCTAAGGATAGTGCGAATCGTTTGTGAGCAGAGATTACTTTTGTGCAGAATCCCTGTTCACACATGCTGTCAAGGAACTCATCAAGATGTTCCTGCCAAAAAGAAAAAATCATAAGCGTTACCTCCTGTAAAATAGTGTTATATAGTATGGTAACGAAGGGCAGAAATAAAATCAGCACCTTTTCGACTTGAATTCAGTTAAAACGCTGACATTTGGAAAAAGGTGCTGATTTTTATAAGGTGCTGATAATTTGACAAGTTCTAAGGAGGTGGAACAGGATGGCGGCAGGCCGGAATATCAAAGGAATAACGATTGAAATCGGCGGAGATACCACGGGCCTGCAGAAAGCCCTAAGCGGTGTAAACGACAAGCTGAAAAATACTCAGGCACAGCTGAAAGACGTGAACACTCTGCTGAAATTAGATCCATCAAATACGGTACTGGTAGCGCAAAAACAGGAATTACTGAAAAATGCGATAGCAGACACAGCAAGCAAATTGGACACGCTGGAGGCGGCACAGAAAGATGTGACAGCAGCTCTGGAGGCCGGAAAGATTGGCCAGGAGGAGTACATGGCTTTCCAGCGAGAAGTTGAGGCAACCAAGGCAACATTGAGCCGGTATCAGTCAGAACTGGACGGATTAAATACCGAACAGGACAGACTGGCTACGAACACCGAACGCCTCAGCAAATTATTTGACGCTCTGGGAGCGGACGTGGATGATTATGCGGACGTCCTGGGCAGTAAGCTGGTAACAGCAATCAAAAACGGATCTGCATCATCAGATCAGTTGAAACTGGCCATTGAAAAGATTGGAAGATCAGCCACAGACGGGAAAGCTGACATCAAACAGATGACAGATGCACTGGATACGGTTGACGATGGACAGGCAATCAGGAACCTCATCCAGGATCTGAAAGAAGCGGGAGCACAGGCAGACGATACAGCGGAACAGCTGGACGAGATGGGAAAAACACTCACAGCAGGCACGCTGATGGAGGCAGCCGATCAGATTTCTGGACTAGGGGATAAAATAACAGAATTAGGAGACAAAGCAAAGGACGCTTTTCTGGAGACACAAGATGCCACAGTAAAAGCGTCCACTTATTTTGGAGAAACCGGGAAAGCGGCTGAGGAAACAGCCGGAGTCATCAAGGACGTATATGCTGAGGGCGTGGGAGATTCCATGGACTCTGTATCAAATGCGGTCATTACGGTCAAAAAGAACCTGAAAGATCTGGATGAGACTACACTGACACATCTGACAGAGCAGGCAATCACGCTGGATGAGCTGTATGGAATTGACATGAATGAGACTCTCCGAGGTGTCAACAGCCTCATGGAGCAGTACGGACTCACGGCACAGCAGGCCATGGACTATATCGTAAAGGGTACACAGAATGGCCTGGATAAGACAAACGAGCTGGGGGATAACCTCTCAGAGTATTCTGGAAAGTTCGCTCAGGCCGGTTATTCCGCTCAGGAGTATTTCCAACTATTGCAGAACGGACTGGACAATGGAGCGTATAACCTGGACAAGGTAAACGATGCCATTAACGAAGTCACGACCAGACTGGTTGATGGAACAATAGCGGATTCCCTGAGCAAAATTGATGAAAAGACCGGGGAGGTACAAGCCGGAACCGGAGGCTGGAGCAAAGAGGTTGAGGATGTATTCAAACAGTGGCAGCAGGGCGGAGCTACACAGAAAGATGTTATTGATGCCATTGTGACAGATATTCAAAACACAGAGAACCAGCAGGACAAACTGAACAAAGCAGCGCTGGCATTCGGTACAATGGCCGAGGACGGCAATGCGAAGTTTATCGAGTCGCTCACTACGGTAGGGGACACCTATGATAACGTGGCTGGATCAGCAGAGAATATGTTCGATCAGTCCACGACAGACTCACAGACGTTTGAGGCGAGCATGAGACAGCTGGAGCAGAGCCTGGTCCCTCTGGGAGAGGCACTGATGAACCTGGCAAACAATATCATACCGCCGATTGCCTCCGGAATAAAAACGATAGGAGAGTTTTTCGGGAAATTACCAGAACCGGTACAAAATTTTGTGGTTATACTGGGGGCTGTGATTGCCGCCTTTACCACTTTAGCCCCTGCCATATTGGCCGTGATAAACATTGTAAGTATGTTAGGCGTGGCAACACTGGGGCCGATCATCGGAATCATTGCTGGTGTAGCTGCAGCAATTACTGCAATTATAGCCATTGTGAAAAACTGGGGCGCTATATCGGAGTGGTTCGGAGATTTATGGGTAAAAGTGAAAGAGAAATGCTCACAAGTGTGGGAATCAATCTGCTCATTTTTTACCGAAACGATACCGCAGGCATGGGACAGTCTGGTGTCAAAATTCCAAAGCATCCCGGAATGGTGGTCAGGAATCTGGCAACAGGTCGGAGATTTCTTTTCTCAGATCTGGCAGTCAATCTGTTCATTCTTTACGGATACAATACCGCAGGCATGGCAGAACGTGGTTTCATGGTTCCAGGGCATCCCGGAATGGTGGTCGGGAATTTGGCAGCAGGTGGCTGATTTCTTCTCAGGAATCTGGCAGTCCATGATGGAAAACCCTGTGCTGTCATCAATCGTAACAACCATACAGGAATTGTGGCAGAATGCAGTCACTACACTGCAGGGCATCTGGTCCGGTCTGACGGAGATTGCATCAGGAGCCTGGGAGTTGCTGAAAAATACGATACTTGCACCGGTGCTTTTGTTGATCGACCTGGTAACGGGAGATTTCACTCAGTTGGCGTCCGATGCACAAAATATCTGGCAGAATATCCAGGACGCTGCATCACAGATCTGGTCTGGAATACAGCAGGTGGTCACATCATTTGCAGAGGGATTGGTCACTCATGTGGTCACTCTGGTTACAGGATTTATGGACACCTTGTCAAGTTTGTGGGACATGATAAAGCAGACGGCGCTCAATACCTGGGAAAATTTGAAAAATTCTGTGGTTCAAACAGCAACAAATTTGAAAGATTCTGCAATCCAGGCGCTCCAGAACCTGAAAGAATCTGCATACCAGAAGTGGCAGGAAATGAAGCAGAACGCACACGACAGCTGGGAGAATTTAAAGAGCAGTGTGGTTCAAACCGCACAAAATCTGAAAGAGTCAGCGGTGCAGGCGTTCCACAATATGGTTTCCGGAATCGGAAACGCACTGAGCAGTCTGGGATCAACTGTGCGGAACGGATTTTGGTCAGCAATCAGCTTTATCACATCACTGCCAAGCCAGGCAGTGCAGTGGGGACGAGATTTCATAGACGGAATAGTTTCCGGAATCAGGAACGCCATTGGCAGAGTCAGAGATGCCGTGTCAGACGTGGCATCTACAATCCGCTCATTTCTGCATTTCTCAGTGCCTGATGAGGGACCACTGACAGAGTATGAGTCCTGGATGCCGGACTTTATGCAGGGATTAGCTAAAGGCATCGAAAAGAGTAAATCAGTGGTGGCTGATGCAATCGAGGGCGTGAGCAAAGACATGACAATCAATGCAAACGCAATGATGGACCAGAGCAACGCAAAACGGACAAACGCCATCATGAATATCACATCATTGCTGGCTCAGTATCTGCCATACCTGGCCAAGAGCTTAAACATCGAATGGGATACCGGAGGCGTAGCAGCGAAACTGGCAAGAGATATGGATAGAGAGCTGGGTATCCTGGCAGAGGAGGGAGGATTCCTATAATGGACGCAATTACAAACGGAGCCACGATTGAGATCGTGGCCACCGGCGAAAGATTCCACACTCTGAATGACTGGGGACTGGCAATAGGAAACAATGATTATATTGGAGATGTGGAACAGGAAAACTATTATGTGGACGTGCCTGGAGCGGATGGCTTTCTGGATTTCTCAGAAGCCATCACAGGCCGCCGCATATTCAAAAACCGTCCGATCAGCATCGAGCTGGGCGGTAAGAAACCAAGAGACAACTGGGATATTTTTATTTCAGACCTTAGAAACCTTGTAGAGGGCAGAGAAATCAAGGTCATTTTCGACAATGACTCTGGGTTCTACTGGACAGGCAGAGCATCTATCCAGGGATACGACAGAAATAGGGAGATAGGCACATTCACATTGGCCATTCCGAAAGCTGACCCATACAAGTACAATGTGGCGGATTCTACAGAGGACTGGTTGTGGGATTCGTTTGATTTTGAGACTGGGATCATAGACGAGGGTACAGAAATTACGGTCAAGGCCGGAGAGACAAAGACGTACACAATCGTTCCAGATCAGATGCCGTTCGTTCCGACCATATACGTGAGCGTCCTGGGATCGGCCGGACTCAAAATGACGGCTAACGGGGAAACCTACACACTGATGAAAGGAAAGAACCGTTTTGCGGATATCACAGTCAATACAGAGGACGTGGTGCTCAGTTTCACTGGAACGGGCACACTCACGATCCGGTACAGGAGGGGGTCACTGTAATTGTATAAAGTTAAAATGGACGGTCAGACCCTCTACTATCCAGGAGATAAAGAGGCGGTACTGACCAATCCAACGCTAAACCTGCAGACGGGATATGCGGGAACCTTTGAGTTTTCGGTACCGCCAAACAACCCATTGTATGACAAGATCAAGAACCGGAGCAGCATGGTCAGCGTGTTCCGGGATACAACAGAATTGTTCTATGGAGAGGTCCGGAAACAGCCCAAAATAGACCGTTACAGAAACAAAAATGTCTATTGCGCCGGCGCAATGAGTTTCCTGGCGGACTCCATACAGCCGCAGGCTGAGTACCATGATATGACACCACGGCAGATGCTGGAGACGTTTCTGGATATTCACAACAACCAGGTAGAGGATAGAAAAAAGATCTATCTGGGAAAAGTGACCATTACAGATGCAAACGATTCCTTATACAGGTACACCAACTTTGAGAACACGCTGAAAGCGATCAGAGAGAAACTGGTGGAGAAACTGGGAGGATATCTGAAACTCCGGCATGAGAATGACAAGCTATATCTGGACTGGATCACACTGGAAGAATACGGAAAGTATTGCAGCCAGCCGATTGAGTTCGGGCTGAATATGCTGGACTACTCACTGAGCAGAACGGCGGAAAATATTGCCACAGCGTTGATCCCGCTGGGAGCACGTCTGGAGGGAGAGTCAGAGATTGACGCTCTGGAGAAGTATGTGGACATTACCAGCGTAAACGGTGGATCAAATTACATTTATAACCAGAGCGCGGTGGAAAACTTTGGCTGGGTGTGGATAACTAACACCTGGCAGGATGTAACAGAACCATCAAACCTGCTCAGAAAAGGAAAAGAGTGGCTGGAGGATAACCAGTTTGAGGATTTAACACTGGAACTGACAGCGGTAGACCTGTCCATGATGGACAGTGACTATGATGCTTTTGAGTGCGGAGATAGGATTCAGTGCAGAGCAAAGCCATACGGCATGAACAGAGTTTTTCCGGTAATGGAGATGCAGATCCCTCTACAGAAACCAGACGGAGCAACATTGACGCTGGGGGAGAACAGAAAGCTGACCTATACAGAACAGCAGAGCAGAATCTATTCCGGAGTCACAGCAACAGCCGAGGAACGCCGGAAAATTCAGAATCAGGAGATGCGGACAGCCATTGATAACCTGACAGCAAAAATGACAGGAACGGCCGGAGGATATCATCTGGAAGAATTTGACGAAAATGGACTCTGGCTCAGAGAGCTATACATGGACGCTCCGAGCAAAGAAAAGGCCACAAAGATTCTGCAGATAAACAAGGAGGGCATCGGAGGCAGTCACAACGGATATGCAGGACCGTACACAGTGGGAATGACACTGGACGGACAGATTATAGGCGAACGGATCACGGCCAACTCTGTCAGCTCAGAAAAGCTGACGGTTGAGTATAAATCCGAACTGGAGGGGAAATTCTCACAGGCCACAAAGAATGCCAATGATTATACAGACAAGCGGGAAACCGCTGTGAAAGAAATTATCACAACTAGCATCAAGTCGATGGAGGACAAGATACAGCTGGCGGTTACGGATCAGAAAAGCATCACGAACCGGTATGATTATATCAAAGGCGGAGACAACCAGAGTCTGGACGTTTCAAAGTTCACGGCATCGGCCAATGCCACAGTGACAAAGAGCACAGCCGGGAATATGAACGCCATCCTGATGACCAAAACAGACGGAAACACAGCATCAATCCAGCAGAGCCTGGGAACATTGCCGGCAGGCACCTATGAGATAGAGGTCAAGGTGTACACGCCTACTGGAAAGAAACCGAGCTATTGTTATTTTGGCTTTTCCGGAAATACAATCTCACAGTACCTGTCAACGGTAAACTGTGATAAATGGTACACACTGAAAAGAACCGTTACCTACACAAGCGCCGGGGCAAGATCCTTTTATCTTTCTATTACTGGCTCATCCGGACAGCAGATCTATCTGACGGATATCCGGGTACTGAGAAATGTGAAAGAACTGATTGACGATGTGGACGCAAGAATCACGGTAGAGGCCGGAAAGATCACTCAGCAGGTATCTGAGATGTATGAGAGCAACAGTCATAACTATTGCACAAACGGATCTTTTTCAGATGGCGAAGATAAGTTCACTGGCTGGTACCGGTCTAACAATACACAGGTCACACAGAACACGTTTTCCGGAAAATCATGTGCTCAGATCACGAACACGACTAGCACCTATTATCTACGGTGGTATCAGAAACCGTTCGACAAAAAGGGAAAAGTCAGAGTAAGGTTCAAAGCGGCCTGTGCATCAGGGCAGGAGAAAACAGCCAGAATCAGAGTGACAATAGATGGAACGTCACACTATACAAATGCAGGAGACTTGAGCACATCCTGGAAAACATTTGAATTTGAGAATGTTGCAACACCGTCATATTTTTATACATATTTCTACAATAACGTGGCCAATACAACGGTATACATCACAGACGTGGAAATCATGGGATATGCGGCGGCCTATACTGAGTCTCAGTTGAAACTGACAGCCAACGATATCACGGCGGAAGTCACAAGAGCGAAAAAAGCAGAGGATACACTGAAAAGCAGTATCCAGGTCAATGCGGATGCTATCAAGCTGAGAGTGTCAAAAGGAAAAATTTCCTCAGAGATCAGTGCAGAGTCTGGCTCTATTTCAATTAAGTCGAACAGAATCAGCATCAGTTCCACAAACTTTACGCTCACGGCATCTGGATATGTAACCATGAAAGGTGCAAGTTGTCAGGGAAGTTTCGAGGCGAAAAATGGAGACTGGTGGATAAAAATGAGCTATGGAGAAATCACTGGAGGATACAGCGGTTCAACCTATGGATACATTGATTTCAACGGAGCTTACAACAACACCAACGAACACACGTTGAGAATCATGGGAAACACTTGCGTGGATATCAAAGGAAAGCTGTGTACAGCTACCAGCTGGAACGCTGGAACAGTATACACGACTTACACCGGAACGCGCAGAAAAATCACGAATATAAGAGACATCGGAAACGGAGCTATAGAATGGTCGTGGACAGATGAAACCTATAGAAATGGATTATTGATGGGATAGGAGGAGAATCATGAACGTAGGAGCAATTTTGGATAATGTAGCAGGAGAACTGGACGCACAGGTGCTGGCATATATGCAGGAGTACGCAATTCCACCGAGTCTCATGGATAAGGTGCTGGATAGAATCCAGTCACACATGAGGCAGATGAAGTCAGAAGAATACGCCCAGGAATTGATGAAAACACAGATTGATCTGGCGGTAGCCAATACGGAACAGACCGGCACAGAAGAACAGCAACCAAAATCAGGAACAGAGGTGGATGATATCGAAGATTTCAAGAAAAAAGTTGGAATAAAGGGAGGAGACAAAAATGCAGACATTCTCAGCGAAGAAAAACAACAGAGCAACAATGATAAGACCGTATGAGTTGGCGCTGTATTGCGTCCAAGGATATGATATCTGGCAAGAGACACCGGAAGAAAAAAGGCTTGCGAGACCAGGACATCCGGAGGATCTGGAAACGGTAGCTCTGGAAGATACAGCCCATACGATGAAGTTAGGAGGTTAAACATGGCAAACGTAAGGAAGTACACGGAACAGATTGCCAGCGCCAAGAAAGGAAAGGACGTCAGAGCTGCGATTGTTTCTGCAATCAATGAGGTGTCTGATGAGAATAATACATACAATCAGACAAAGGCGGACATCCAGGCGGCACAAAAGTCAATCAATGCAGACGTGACAAAAAACCAGCAGACACAGCAGGCATTTAACAGTAATTT
This sequence comes from Clostridiaceae bacterium, assembly GCA_902362865.1. GTDB lineage: Bacteria > Bacillota > Clostridia > Lachnospirales > Lachnospiraceae > Claveliimonas > Claveliimonas acetigenes. The sequence goes on along the minus strand of CABIYE010000010.1, from coordinate 57,198 downwards.
GCAGGAGGCCAAGGAAGTCCAGAAAGACCTGACGGCTAAAATGGACAAAGGGACTACACTGGCGGAAAACCTGGAAAAGAAGAACACAACAGCAACCTCCCTAGACAAGAGCCTGGGAGAAAAAAATACAGCAGCCACAAAGACGGTGCAGACATTAGAGGCAGACATCACGGCAGCAGGACAGGCAGAAAGAAGTCTGGAGGCAGATGTGACAGCGGCCAACAAGGCAGCTCAGACTTTAGAGGCGGATACCACAGCTGCAGGAAAAGCAAAGCAGAGCCTTGAGGCAGATATCACGGCAGCAGGACAGGCAGAAAGAAGTCTGGAAGCAGATGTGACAGCGGCTGGAGAAGCCAAAACAAAACTGGACGCAAGTATCAAAACATCCGGAGAAAACATCACAACCATGCAGAATCTGGTCCAGAACGCTGACCAGATCAAAACAGGACTGGAGGCTGACCTGAACAATGCACAGCAGGCATCAAAAGATCTGAAACAGAATACAGCAGCCAGCGTCACGAAAATTGAAACAGCTGGCCAGACACAGATTGATCTGATTAAGCAGAACGGAGGGGGCGTTGAAAATGCACTCTCAAATTATTTTGCACTCAGGAGAAACGGAAAGGTATTCACAACAAAGATTTATAAATGGGAGACCTCCACAAGCCCTGTGGGCGTGAAAATGAATGCCAATGAGAATATGGTTGCGGAGCCATCTGTGGGAAGAACAGAGGGCAGAGATGATTATGCTCAGTATGGCCTATTTCATCATTTTACCTGCAATTTTTCTGTAGACGAGAATGGTTTCAACCATGTAGATGCCCTGGAGGGCCAGATTGGATTTACCAAGTACGGCAAGGTGCAGGTCGGAGAGGTTACAATGAGCGCCTGGTTCGGTATCGAGGACACTACTGAGGCAGTCCTATATCATTATTCTGACAGCCAGACAGAGCTGACACCGTATCCGATGAAAGAATCTATCAATCCGGACGGAACAATCAGCCCATTCATGATCCATGCCAAGTATGCGGCGGGAGACATTGATGGAGTGCCGTATTCATCAAAAGGCCTGGCACCGGCCAATGGCTGCCAGGCAACACAGGCGAGAAATCCGGTCAGCTACACCGGAATGATAACCTATATGCACAAGCTGGGCGGTCACTATTGCGGCACGACAAGCTGGGATCTGTTCTATAGACAGCTCATGATGATTATTAAATATGCAACCACACACAGCCAGAGCATCATGGCCGGATGTACCTCATACAGCAATCAGAACCAGAACCTGGTAGAAGAAACCGGAGTGATGAGAGTGGTACTAACAAAGGCACAGGCGGCTGGTTATGTGATCGGCTCATATGTTTCCATCGGAGACGTTGGTTCAAACACAAACAGAGACCGGTATTTTTCCTATATACACAACAAAGCATACAGCGTCAAAGTCACAAAGATTGAGGACGTGGATGACAGCAATGCAGCAGTATATGTGGATGCTCCGGAGGCATTCGATACGACATTGACCACATGGATCACAACAATGCCATGGCACAGTGGAGTAACTGATGAGGTGGCCGGCTCAGACGGATCTCCGAACAGCAACACCAATGGGAAAGATCCATACAAGATCCAGGGCATTGAGACCTGTATCGGAGCCTATGAGGTTCTGGGGAATGTGGTCATGGATATTGTTACCGGTGCGGACGGGAATCCGGCCAGAGATGTCTATGTATGCGAGGACGCCAGCACACTGTCCAGCAACATTGCGACAGTGCGGGCAAATTATAAAAAGGCTATCGCACAGGTGGCCTATACAGCGGCATCCTGGAAATATATCACAGAAGAAACAACAGATCCGAACCTGGGCATCATGATTCCTACGAAAGTAGGCGGAGGCTCAACCACAGGATTTGCTGATGGACTGTATACAGATACAGGAACGTCAGGACAGAGAGAGTGGCTTGCGCTGGGCGCTTTGAACCTTGGCGCGTGTGCTGGCCTCTGGCTTCTGCTTGCGAGCTCTGGCTGGTCGGGCGCGAACTGGGCTATCGTCTCTGGCGTTTCTCCAAACGGCACCAGGGGTGAATGGCAGGCAACAGCCTGACAGAGGGGCTTTCCCCTTATAAATAAATAACGGACTTGTAACGCTAAACGGGCGGTTTCCTCTGTGGCTTGCGCTGGGCAATTTGAACAATGGCGCGAATGCTGGCCTCTGGATTCTGAATGCGAACAATGGCTGGTCGAACACGAACTGGAATATCGTCTCTGGATTTTCTTGAAATTTATTTGAATTTCAGCGTTACATTTCGCTCTGTAGGAATGGAGCCACCGGAAAGCAGGTGCGTGGGGCATGTCCCCAAAATACGATTGAAGCCACACTGCCCAGCCGGGAGCCAAGGAGCCTGACTGGACGGGCGCATGGTGCAGTAGGCCATGACGCGGAGTGAGTAGAAAAACCGGAAACTCCTGTATCAAGAAACGAGGACTCACAGTTGAAACGATACTGTAAAAATATACGACTGGATAAAGACTGGATCATGGCCTGTATGCTGGAATGCTTTTCAGACAAATGGAAACGGCGTGATGTGGCAGGATTCCTGGCCGGGTATCAAACCGGTCAACCTCTGTCTGTCAGGGCTGTGAGCAGACTGATCCAGGAGAAAAGGAGCAATGTGGACCCGTTGCTGGAAAGAGCAGCGGAAGATCTGGCAAGGGAAATCAAGGAGCGTGATGTTCATTTCCCGGAAATACACTACTCCATGAGGTATGACGGAAACTCCGGAAAGCTCAGGGAGATAGGCGTGGAGAGCATAAAACAGCAGATATACAATTATGTAGCTGTCAATGCTCTGAAAGAATTATTTGAAAGAAAGATAGGAAAATATCAATGCGCCAGTGTGCCGGGCCGTGGCCAGGTATACGGAAAGAATGCAATAGAGAGATGGATTCGGAAGAATCCGGACAAAACGAGGGCAGGAGCCAAGGCAGATGTGCGGCACTGTTATCCATCTATTAACACAAGAAAGCTCATGAGATTTCTGAGAAAGCAGGTCAAAAATGATGACCTGCTTTATTTAGTGGAGACATTGATTGCATCGTACAAGCAGGGGCTATCCATCGGTTCATATTTGAGCCAGTGGCTATGCAATTACTACCTCAGTTTTGCCTACCACTATGCACAGCAAAAGCTCTTTAAGGTGCAGAAAAGACGTGGCCAGGAGAAACGGACAAGACTGTTCTATAAAATAATCTTTTATATGGACGATATCCTGATCCTGGGACCACGAAAGGTAGACGTCAAAAAGGCCATGCTCATGCTGATCCGATTTTTCAGAGAGGAGCTGGGCCTGGAGATAAAACCGAACTGGAAACTGTTCCAGGTTGACTATATCGGAAAAGATGGAAAGCATCACGGAGATTGCATTGATATGATGGGATACAAAATTTATAGGGACCGCACAGAAGTCCGCCGGAGCATATTCCTCCGGGCAAGACGGGCATATCTGAGATTGAGAAAACAGGTGCAGCGGCGTATGGAGATAGCACTAGATCTGGCGTACCGCTGCATTTCATATTATGGGTGGTTCAAAAATTCAGATTCCGTTCACTTCAAAAAGAAGTATGGAATAGAGCAACTGATGAAATACGCGAAAAGGAGGGTAAGCATTGAAAGCAAGATTCACAACAGAACAGCCGGCGGTCAGCTGGCAGCCGCTTGATAACGGAATGGTGGACGTGACAATCTGCCTCAATGGGCAGGAAGTTACAGAAGAAAATCAGCAGATGGTAGAAAAAGAACAGTATATCACTGTGACAGATACGTTCTGGGAATATGATTTCCACCAGTTCCGGGAAAAAGCGGAAAACGTAAACCGTGAAGCTGTGGAGAAGAATCCGGAGAAATATCTGGAATATGAGCCACAGAAAGAAAAGACACTGGAACAAAAGGTTCAGGAGCAGGAGGAAACAATCAGGATGCTGAAATCATGCCTGCTGGAAATGTCGGAGGCGGTTTATGCGTAAGTTACTAATCAATTTATTTTTATTATGTACAGGAAAGGATGGTATTGCAATGATGGCAATGTTATGGGCACAGGAAATTATGAACCAGGAGACAGTAGAGGACGCAAAGAAAATGTATGAAAGAGTTCCGCGTCTCTTAAAGACAAAAGTGAAAGATATTCTGGTTAGATCCGGAATGGGAGAGATCACAGAGGCATGATGACTAAGCTGAGAATTATATCAAGGCTATGGTCGCACATCACGGACTTGCGGTTGTATATCAGAGGACAGAGCAGCAAGACGCTGGAACAGATTGAGGACGAGCTGGATATAACGGAATACTACTGCAGGCCATACGCTGATGTGGACGATGTGGATGATGTATGAGGGCAGAGGGGAGGTGTAGAAAGATGATGAAAGAGCAGCTATGCACCACGGTTGGAATGGTCGGCGGATTCATAGCAGCACTTTTGGGTGGTTGGGATACAGGATTGCAGACGCTGATGATTCTGATCGGCATAGACTACCTGACTGGCTTGATTGTGGCCGGAGTGTTCCACAAGTCTACAAAGACGAAAAACGGAGCACTGGAAAGCAAGGCGGGATTCAAAGGACTCTGCAGAAAAGCCGTGATTTTGCTGATCGTGCTGATGGCGTACCGGTTCGATATGCTGATTCATGTGAACTACATACGTGACGCCGTGATTATCGGATTTATTTCCAATGAGGCTATCAGCATTGTGGAGAATGCGGGTCTGATGGGGATTCCGATGCCGCCACAGATCACAAAGGCAATAGAGATTTTAACAAAGAAATCAGAGGAGGAACATAGAAATGAAGAAAATTAACTGGGTAAGAAAACTGACAAGTAGAAAGTTATGGACTGCAGTTGCATCATTCGTGAGCATGATGATTGTGGCCACTGGTGGAGCTGAGAACACAGCAACACAGGTCACAGCATTGATTATGGCAGGAGCATCCGTGGTGGCGTACATCATCGGAGAGGGACTGACAGATGCAGCGTGCATTGAGGACGAGACAGAAAAATAACAGGAACAGGGGACGGGAAACCGTCCCTTTTTCTTTGATTGGAGGAAGATCATGGACAAAAAGCAGCTTGAAATTTTGACGAATATTATCGGAGCAGTAGAGTCTGGCGGACAGGTATATGGAAAACGAAGATATGAAGCATACGCCGGAAAGGGAGCAAACTCAGCGAATGAAAAAACCTGCACGTTGGGCTGGGCACAGAATTATGGCAATGAGGCCAGAAAACTCTGTCAGATGATTCTGAAAGAAGATCCGGGAGCATTTCGCGGAGCTGACACTGCAGGAATTGAGTCCAGACTGAGCCAGGACTGGGAGGCAATCGGCTGGAATCCATCCGCAACAGAGAAAGCAGCGCTGATCGCAATCATAACGACACCGAGCGGAAAGAAATGCCAGGATGAGCTGTTTGAACAGCTGATGGAGACATACATCAAACAGGCCGTGGCATACGGAGTCAATACTGTACCAGCTCAGATGATGTGGTGCGAGATTGAACACCTGGGAGGCCTGAAACCGACAAAAAGAATTTTCGGACGTGCGGCCAAACCGTACACGCCGGATAGCGTCTATGCATCATTGATCCTGGATCAGCAGGATACATCAAACAACAACCAGGTTGGAGACAAGATGTATCAGTCCAGACATCAGTGCTGTGTGAAATGGATCAAGCAGTATGTAGGAGAAGAAAAGGAGAGCGCAGGAATGACAGAGAATGAATTGAGACAGATGGTAGCAAACAACATGAGAGGATGGATCGGACTGAAACGGTCAGATAGATCACACATGGTCATTATCAACTTATACAATAGCTGCCTGCCATTGGCCAGAGGGTACAAAGTACAACCAACAGATGACTACTGTGCAACAGGAGCATCTGCAGCGGGAATCAAGGCCGGACTCACGGACATTATTCCAAGAGAGTGCAGCTGTGGATATATGATTCAGCTGTTCCAGAAAATGGGCCGGTGGGTTGAAAATGATGCATATATCCCAGATACTGGAGATTTCGTGTTCTATTATTGGAAAGATGGAACGAATTATGCAACAACGGATTGTACAAGCTGGCCGGATCATGTTGGAATTGTTCTGGAGGTCAATAAGAACACCAGAGAGATTCTAATAGGAGAGTGCAACATGGGCGGCGGATTGGTCGGAACAAGAAAGATCACAATTAACGGCAGATATATCCGTGGATACGGAATACCTGACTATGCATCCAAAGCAACCGGTAAAGGAAACAGTTCTAATTCTGGAACGAACTCCGGAACGACTTCCAGCGGATCAGCATCCGGAGGAATCAATAAGACTCCGAAGTGGGTGGGAGAAATCACACAGGACAATGTTACGGTTAAGACCTGGGCAGGCAGCTCCACAAGCATCAAGTCCTGGCCGGTACTGGGAGCAGGAAACCTGGTGGATATTTGCGATACGATCAAGGACAACAGCGGCCATGATTGGTATTATATCCTGATTGCTAAAAAGGTTTATGGTTTTGTAGATTCATCGTATATTAGACAGGCTGGATCAAATTCCGGAAACAGCTCCAACAAGGCGCCGACCTACAAAGCGGGAACAGTGTACGCTCTGCAGGTTGAACTGAAAGTGAGAACAGGAGCAGGAACAGGCTGCCCAACCAAGAGCTACAGCCAGCTGACACTGGACGGACGGAGACATGATAAAGATCATGATGGATGCCTGGATGCAGGTACTCAGGTAACGTGCCAGGCTATCAAGAATGTAGGCAGTGATATATGGATTCTGGTACCGTCTGGATGGATTGCAGCATATTATGATGGAAATGTATATGTGAAATAATATCAGATGAGTGGTAAATAGAAAGGCCCCGGCGTAATGCCGGGGCCTTTTGTAATTTCTTTAAAGGTTAAGCAACTGAGCCTTTTTGGCTTCAAATTCCTCATCTGTGATTGCTCCAATATCAAGCAGCTCTTTTAATGTTCGTATTTCATCAAGATTAGAGGAGGTAGCGGAACCAGTGGAGCGTTTATGGATATAATTTTCAATATATTCTTTTATTTCAAGAATCAGATGATCCTCTTTTTTAGAGAAAGTGATGGAATTTTCATCTTTTACAGCTCCTGAGACACCGTTTCGTGCATCTCTGCCACCGATGAGAACGATCTGCAAATATCCAGTGGTAAATCCTGGCTTTTTGTATTGCACACCGGAAACATTATTAAGATCATAGGTTTTCTGTCCGATCAATCCCTTATTAACAGCATTAGTGAAACCACGCGGCTCTACCGTGAGAAAGTTATCATGAATAGTTACATTGAATTTTCCGTTGCTTTTCAAATGTATAAGAACGGTATTACTATCAGGGAACTCTTTTTGCTTATCAGCTTTTGTGAATAAATCCATAGTGCATCCTCCTAGATAAATGTGAAAATTATAGTCATGCTGACCTTTAACACAATTATGCTTTTGAAATGTGGTAAAGTCAAGAAAAATTCTGATTATTAACACATGATAGGGGCGTACCGGATGAAGATATACGCATACAAGGGAAAGGATAACCTATGCGGGGAACGCATAAGGTTGGCGAGAGCAAAAAACAGAATTACACAAAGTGATTTAGCGGCGCGTATGCAGGTGGCCGGAGTTGCGATAGAAAGAGATTCGATAAGTCGTATAGAAAGAGGCACAAGAATCGTAACAGATTATGAACTGAAAATATTTTCTAAAGCACTGGGCGTGAGCATGGAATGGCTGACAGACGAAAGCGGGACACTGTAACAATAGTTATGGTGTTTTTCTTTATAAAAAAATACACCCAATGAGTAAAAAAGTAATTGACAAATATACTCAATGGGTATATAATATAATTGTAGCAAGGGAACAGCAGGAAAGGAGTTAAAAATGGAGAACGAAGAAATGAGCAAAGCCGATTTAATAGCAATGTTGGTATCAATTAGAGAAGTAGCAAAAACAAACGGGGAAACACATACAGTAGAACATATAGAAAAGATTCTTGAAGAAGTAAGAAAATAAAATAGAATTAAGGGAACACACGAGGGGCGGATACCTAAACAATCCTGCTAACCGCCCCAAGTGCTTAATTAGATTATAGCAGGAAAAAAATAAAAGGCAAGAGGTGTAATAGAATGAAAGCAGTAAAGGGATATACAAAAAGCGATTATATTGCAATCTGCAAAGAGGAAGAGGGCGGAGAGGTCTTTAATTTCAAATCAATGGACAAAGCTGCCGAATATATTGTAAAATTCTTGCCGGGTTCTTCAAAAAAAGAAGCGGTTGCAGGAATTATCAATGATACTAATTGTGACTGGGTTTTCTTTGAAGATGAAAGCGTCATTTTTAGATATTATGGAAGAGGGTACAACGAAACAATCATAAACGAAATGAGAGAAAATGGATATGGAGTGTAAAGAAACGGATAAAGTGACGATTGAAGAGGCACGCAAACAGCAGGGCATGAGCAGGCGCGAAGTATCGGAATGGTTAGAGATACCATATAGAACGCTGACAAACTGGGAGAATGGGGTACGGAGTTGCCCGCATTATATTGAAAAGCTGATAGTAGAAAAGATATTGCAGGGCAAATAACAAAAAGCACACAGAGAGCCGCAGGACAACAACGCCTGCGGCTTGTTTTACGAAAGAGGGCGGGAACATGGCAAATCAAAAGGGTAGCAGACAATTAAAACACAATGATAGAATCAGATTAGAAGCCTTGTATAATGCAGGACACAAGGTTGTAGAGATTGCAGAGATTTTGCATGTACACCGAAGCACAATTTATAACGAGTTGAAGCGTGGGCAATATGAACATTTGAACAGTGATTATACAAGAGAAATGAGATACAGCGCAGACCTTGCACAACGGAAATATGAGGAAAATTTAAAAGTGCGAGGAACACAATTAAAGATAGGAAATGATATTAAGCTGGCAAATTACATAGAGGACAAAATAATAAATGAAGATTACAGCCCGGACGCAATCATAGGGGAACTGACAGCATTAGGACGGTGGAGCGAGTTCCAGACCCAAATATGTACAACCACTGTATACAGCTATATAGATAAAGGCATTTTTTTGAGAGTAACCAATAAAAACCTACCAGTAAAAAAGAACAGGAAAAGAAAATATAATAAAGTAAAGAAGCAAAAGAGAGCAGAGGCGGGCGAAAGCATAGAAAACAGGCCGGAAATCATAAACAGCAGAGAGGAGTTCGGTCACTGGGAAATGGATAGCGTTCTGGGCCGCCGAGGAAAATCTAAAAATACATTATTAACACTTACAGAAAGAAAAACAAGAGCGGAGATCATATTCAAATTGAATAACCATAGTGCTGAGGAAGTGGTGGCAGCAGTGGACCGATTGGAAAAACGCTGGGGAGAATTATTCAAGACGGTATTCAAAAGCATAACTGTAGACAATGGGACGGAATTTGCCTATTGCGAAGAACTGGAGAGGTCTGCAATAGGAGCCGGAAAGAGAACAAAAATGTATTATTGTCATCCGTATAGCAGTTGGGAGAGAGGGACGAATGAAGTGACAAACAAAATGGTCCGGAGAAAAGTTCCTAAAGGAACAAATTTTGATGATCGAACAGCCGAGGACATCCAGGAGGTTGAAAATTGGATAAACAAATATCCGCGGCGCATCCATGGATATAAATCTGCAGCGGAAATGTTCGAGGAGGAATTGCAAAGAATCAGCTAATACATTCATCTGCAAAATCTCAGACGGCCGGCATGAAACTGGCGGCCTTATTAGAATGCTATCGAAAAAGAAAGATGATATGATGGGAAATAGAAAAGAAACAAATTCTACAAAGAACACGCAACCGTTTTGTGCAAAATAACGATATTGAATTTTTGTCGAAAAAAAGGTTGAAATTTTTAAAATACCAGAAATCAATGTGTAACTCTTGCAAAATCTGCCAATTTGTGATAATATAAAATACTCACATGAGATATGTGAGGTTTGATATCCAATTTTACATAAGATTGACAATGAACCTGTTTTATTTTAATTCTAAAGATGATGGGAAAATATGAGGTGATGAAAGCAGTTTAGAATTTTAGAATAGCAAAAGTTACATATTTAATGATTTAGCAAAAATACTCTAGTTGATTATTAAAAACGAAAAATTTTGTCAGGACTGTAGATGAAATCAACGGTAGAAGTGCGCAAATCTTTATGTAACCTTTGCTTTTTTGATATAAAAAATATGGCTGAGGCAAATAGAGAGTTGGGCTGCATTTAATAAGAACTGTGCAGAACGCAGAACCTATTTGCCTCAGCCTTTTTATACGGAAAAGCCTCCATTAGCATGAAGGAGGTGATGGTGTTGAAACAGGAATGGGTATCGGACCTGGAAGCAACCGGAAAAAAATTAAAGACACTCAGAAAACGGGCCGGCCTGACACAGGAGCAGCTGGCAGAGCGGGTGGGCGGCACCTGTACAAACACCGTCATCTCACGTTATGAACGTGGCAGTACTGAGATGGGAATCCAGACGATGTACGATTTAGCGGAGGCGTTGGGAGTGCCGCCGTCAGAGCTGACCCCGGACCGGCTGCTACATAATAACGATGGCATTCATAATGACAATAACACTTATAAAGCTTCAGAAAATAAATCCTTGGGGCAGCAACAGACCGGCACAGCTGATATTTATTCCCTTTACAGCCAGCTGGATGGGCCGAATAAGAAAATGATAGATGAAATGATAAGTCTGATGCTTTTTAAACAGAAGCATACAGAACGGTTAGCATGAACCGTGTGGATTAAGAAAAACAGGAAAATCCGCACGGTTTATTTTTTTTGTCTTTTTTCAGCGCAGTTTTTATCTAATCTGCACTTTGTTTCAGATTGTTGAAAGTTTCCTTTTTATTGATTTGAGTGACCATGAAAATGATTTTTTAAAATTGGACTTATTTGTCTATTTTTAAACCGGGATTGGACTTTTGCGTTGAGGTAATGTCTGCATGTTCTTGTTAGAATATTTCCAGAGCAGGGGAGCGGACAAGACCTAAGGCTGGATAACCCGAATGGGTGGATGCTCCCCGCTTAATAAAATATCGAATGCCTGACTAGTAAATGCATAAGGGCAAAGGTTCTCATACAGCTTTTTACTTCTGCCATCGGCTTGGAAATAAGCCGCCGGCATGGAGAAAGGGTGTATAGGAGTATACCGCAGAACCCTTGTGCCTTTTTAGCCGGATTGTGTCAGCC
>CABIYE010000010.1:38109-45647 GCA_902362865.1 Clostridiaceae bacterium | reverse complement strand
AATCGCGGAGACGGAGAATGGAGACTGCAAGGTATACAGAAATGGTTATGCGGTCTACGTCAACGGTACTGGAACTGCGGTCCTCTGGCTGGCAGACTGCAGCTCTTTTACTTACCGTTTTGCACAGCTTGGTGACAGGGAAAAGGAGTACATGGCTGATACGGATACTCTGGACGAGTCTTTCTTTGGGGAGCAGCCGTGGTTCATGGCAGTGATGATCAGAGGAGGGCACCAGGTGGAGAAAAACAGCATGAACCGTCAGTTTGACCGCAAAGGGGCAAAAAAGGACTTGTGGGATGAAGATGAAACGGAGGAAAAGAGAGGACAGAGTTGGACTTCCGGAGATTATTATGAAAGCCCGGAGGAAGCGTGTGTTTGCAGAGAAACTATGAAAGAGCAGCTTGGAAGACTGACGGATAAACAGAGGGAGGTATTTATCCTTTACCATGTTTATGGGTTTGAAAAATATGAGATTGCGGAGCGGCTTGGCGTAAGCCGTGCGGCGGTTACGTACCGATTATTAGGGGCAGAGGACAGGCTGAGTAAAAATTTTCTGAAGAAATTTTGAAACCTACTTAATTTTGTACTTCTCCCACGACTATTTATGAGAGGAACTTTTCAGGAAGCCCACAGGCACACAGAGAAACCTCCCAAAAATCTGTGAGAGGAGGATAAGCCCATGAAGGTAATTTAAGCATTGGCACTGTAAATCCATAATACAACAAATCTGCCGCTTTCCTATTTCAGGAGGGCGGCAGCCATGAGAAGGAGGCCAATATGAACAAAAATAAATGCGAGGCGTGCAAAGAACGTAAGGAGCGTATCTATATCTGTTCCCCGCTGCGGCCAAAAGCACAGGAACCAGAGAGGGCAGAAATAGAGCTGAAGGACAACCTTGAAAGGGCAAAGGCAGCCTGCAGGCTGGTGGCGAAGCTCGGAGCCGTTCCGCTCTGCAGCCATCTTTTCTGCACACAGTTTCTGGATGATGCGGTTGCAGATGAGAGGAAGATCGGAAGGCGCATCGGCCTGGAACTGCTGAAGGATGCGGATGAACTGTGGTGCTTTTCTGAATATATCTCCGAAGGGATGATGGAAGAAATCGCGCTTGCATCGAAGCTGGGAATTCCGGTGAGAACCATTGGGGAATCGGCAGGGCTGCTGGGGAAGGCATCCGGCAAAAAATGCTGTGATCGGCAGGAACCGTGCGGGGCAGAAGGCACAGAGGATGCGGATATTGAGATCGGGATTCCCCTTTGCGGTGTTCAGGATGCAATGGAGGCGGTTAAGAAACTGCTGGAAGTCATTTTTGGTGATGGAATGACCGGAACAGATAAGAAGGGGGAAAATGGCAATGAGTAAGAAATGCAGGGCACAGCACAGCGGACCACACCGCCGTCATGGTGACCGGAATGTGCAGACACGCTATTCCGGCAAATGCAGGGGGCAGGAAATTACAAAAAATGTCCAGGAGGAAAGCAGGATGAAGGATGAAAAGAAAAAGGAAGGTAGCAAGAAGGATTTTGTGCCGGTTATTATCCCGGAAATCAAGGTCAAAATCCATGAGCTGCATATCCACATGGATGAGCGTATGGATACCGTGAATTTTAATGGGGACTGTGAGGTGTCCATTGCGGGTGGAGAGGAGGAAGCGTATGGCGAAGAAGACAGATGACAAACTGAAAACTATTCTGGTTCCGGTAGATGCGTCAAAACTCAGCCAGGGACTGAAGGCCGCTTTCATGGGCATTGCAATGGTCTTTGACAGCATCGGGGCCGGAGAAGCTGCCCTGGAATTGAAAGCTGCGGCCGGAGAGGTTTCCTGTTCCACAGATGAAGCAGAAACCAGACAGGGGGATACTGACGGAGCGGATATTGTAGAAAGCACAGGGAGTGATGAGATTGGCAGCGAAAACAAGAGTGATGCAGCCGTGGAGACTTCCGATACCGGACAGGCAGCGCCGGCCGCTGTTACGGTGGATGACATCACAAAGGTCATTGTAGCGAAGATCAAGCAGAAACGCATCAACAACGAAAAGATCGGGCAGCTTTTAAAGACCTACGGCGTGGACAAGGTCAGCAGCCTTCCTGCTGAAAAGTATGAGGCATTCCTGACGGATATCTCCCAGCTTTAAATGGGGGGAGACCGGAGTGGATGGCAATGATGCTGCTATGCAAATTCCGCTGACATGTGGGAAGGCAGCCTTAATAGACGCAGTGGATTACCCCAAAATCTGTGGATATAAATGGCGTTTTCATAGCGGATATGCGCGGGCTTTTAAATATAATCCATCCACTCAAAAGAACGATGCCATACACATGAGCCATTTGATCATGCCGTGTCCGCCAGGAATGGAGATAGACCATATCAATAGGGATAGGCTGGATAACCGTAAATGTAATCTCAGAGTGGTAACACGTTCACAGAACTGTGCCAACAGAGGTTCTTTCAAAAACTCAGTCTCGCAGTATAAAGGGGTCCATTGGAATAAGAAGATGGAACTGTGGGAAGCGGCAATAAGGAAGGATGGTATCCAGACAGCAATCGGTGCGTTTAACGACGAGGTCGCTGCTGCAAGCGCATATAACGATTATGCCAGAAAGATGTGGGGAGAATATGCAGCCCTTAATGATATAGAAGAGGTGGATTATAAGAGAATGCGCTGGATTATAGTCAATAAAGTGGACAAGTAAAATTAGGAAAAAAATAAGTTTTCTCTTTGAATGGGAGACAAGTCGCGATTATGAGAATGCGGTCTGAGAGAATTGTAGAAGCCATTGATGTAAGAAAAAAGACTTCGTTTCAATTGATCGAGAGATTGATAAGAACGTCTGTCGGTTTCTTCCTTCTTAAGATATTTGAAGAAGCATTCGACAACGGCGTTATCGTAGGGATGCCCCTTTGCAGAAAATGACTGGACGAAATGAAATTCATCCAGAACCCTTCGAAAATCATCAGAGGTAAACTGTGAGCCACGGTCAGAATGAAAAATGAGACCAGGAGAAGGATTTCTGGCAGCAACAGCATCACGAAGGGTATCAATTGCCAGAAAGCGATCCATTTTTGGGGAAACGCGATAAGCAATGACTTTGCGGGAAAACAGGTCGAGAATTACACATAGATAGTAAAATCTTCCGGCAACACGAAGGTAAGTAAAATCACTCACCCAAACGAGATTTGGTTCTGGCTGATCGAAATTCTGAGCGAGAATATTTTCGCAGGCAATATTCTGAGAGAAATGACGAGGGCGAGGAGGCTTTATAGTGCTCATTTTAGGGAGATTCATGGTTTTCATGAGTCGGTACACTCGACCGACACTGATATGGATGCAATAATCACGCTGAAGACAGATTTGGATTTTATGCGCACCTAATCTCTTATCCGAAGCAGCATAGATTTCAAGGATACGAGATCGGATCTCGGTATTTTCTATTTCTCTAGCAGAAGGTCTATGGTTCAGAAATTTGTAATATGTACTGCGATTAACCTTCAGAACACGGCAGAGAGTAGAAATTGAATGTTGATGAGACAGAGCACGGATAGCGATCAATCGTTGCCTGAGTGTGGCATGAATATTGCAATGGCTTTTTTTAATATAAGGTTTTCCTCCTCAAGCTGCGCATTCCGTTTTTGAAGTTCTTTGATCTGCTGAGCAGTTACGACTGTATTGTCATCCAGTTTCACTTCGGAATATTGACGCAGCCAATTTGTCAGGGCATTAGAAGAAACTCCATATTCTGCTTTGATTTGAGCGTAGGTCTTTCCTGAATGATAAAGGTTAACGATGGTTTGTTTGAATTCTGGCGTGTACTTGTTTTGCTTTTTGGTAGACATGCGATCACTCCTTTTGGTTTGTCTATTATTATACTTCACTTGTCCACTTTTTTAATATACATCCACGCCATTTAAAGCCTGAAAATTCAAGATCCAGATTCCGTGGGGTAACGATGCACAAATGTGGAAAGTGGACAGCGAGACTGACCATAAATGGAAAGAGGAAAACGCTCGGATATTTCACCACGCAAGAGGACGCGGCAAGAGCATATAACAGGGCTTATGAAGAATACACAGGCAGGGAGGGACCAAATGTAATATGAGTAAGAAAGAAGTAAAACCAGTCAGGGCTCAGGACTTTGCAGGACACAGGTGGGACGGCCCCGTGCTGGACCATGCATCGCGGAAACATGCCCTGCTCACAGCATCCGGTTCAGAGCGATGGAGGCACTGCACACCATCCGCCCGGCTGGAAGACCAGTTCCCAAATGCATCATCCGTCTATGCTGAGGAGGGGACAGCGGTACACGAGTATTGTGAGTACCTTGTCAGAAAGGATCTCCACGAGCGTGTCCAGATGCCGCAGTCAGATTTCTATACGGAAGAAGTTCTGGGATATGCGGAAATTTACAGGCAGTTTGTCATGGAGCAGGTTGAAAAATTGAAACGGGAGGGGCTGAACCCTATGGTCCTGGTGGAGGAGCGGCTTGACTTCTCTAATATCGTGCCGGAAGGATTCGGTACAGGGGACTGCCTGATTGCCGCGGAAGGTAAACTGCACGTTATTGATTACAAGAACGGCTATCATCATGTGGATGCGGAAAGGAACAGCCAGCTGATGCTGTATGGCTGCGGGGCATTAAATGCTTATGACTATGTCTTTGATGTAGAGGAAGTTTCCATGACGATTGTGCAGCCGAGGATAGAAAATATCTCCACATTCACTTGCAGCAAAGAAGAACTGCTGGCATGGGGCGAAGAGCTGAAACCCGTTGCGAAAATGGCTTTTGAGGGAAAAGGAGAACAGAATCCAGGAGAATGGTGCCATTACTGCAGGGCAAAACATGTCTGCAGGGCTTGTATGGACGCGGCGTTATCGCTTGCCAGGGAAGAGTTTCTCGATCTGGATGACGGCATCCTGGCTGATACAGCAGAAGAAACAGATGTCACAGCACCTTATAATCCGGATGAATCCGCACCCGTATTTAAAGCGCCGGGGCTGGTGAGTTTCCCGGAACTGGTAGCGGTCCTGCCAACCCTGAACCGTATCTCGTCCTGGATAGAGTCTGTTTTTGCTTTTATATCCGGGGAGGCGATCAACCATGGTGTGGCGGTGGACGGTTATAAAGTGGTGGAAGGCAGGACCAAGCGGGTATTTACTGACACAAAAGCAGTCATAAAAGCCGCGGAGGAACAGGGTTATACGGATATCTATAAGCAGGAGCTTCTGACCCTTACGGAGTTTGAGAAGATGATGGGCAGAAAGAAGTTTGCACAGATCCTTGGAAAGTATGTGGCCAAGCCTCCCGGAAAGCTGGCGCTTGTCCCGGAGAGCGACCCAAGGCCGGCAGTGGACGTAAGCAGTGCCGGGGATGAATTTGAGGCATTGGAATAGTGGGTTCCAGTCCGCACACCAAAGACACACAAATTATCCGGGGCGCATATTTATTCGCCGGTCCTGTACGTCCTTTTATAGCAGAAAAAATGATTATGGAGGGAAACATTTATGGCAAACCAGAAGAATTTCAGCGCAACAAAAGTGATCATCCCGTGCCGCATTTCCTTTGCGAACATCTGGGAAGCGAAATCAATTAATGGAGGGGAAGAAAAGTATTCCGTATCCTGCGTGATTCCAAAGTCGGATAAAAAGACCATCGCTAAGATCCAGAAAGCTGTGGAGGCGGCGAAGGAGGACGGGAAGACCCGCAAATGGAGCGGCAAGATCCCGCCGAACCTGAAACTTCCGCTCCGTGACGGTGATATCGACCGCTCGGATGATGAGAATTATCAGGACTGCTATTTCCTCAATGCCACCAGCAAGGATGCCCCGCAGGTGGTTGACCGCAGGGTGCAGCCGGTCACAGACCCGATGATGGTGTATTCCGGCTGTTACTGCAACGTATCCGTAAATTTCTACGCATTCAATGCGAACGGAAACCGTGGCGTTGCGGCGGGGCTTGGGAATATCCAGTTTGTGAAAGATGGGGAACGCCTGTCAGGGAAGGCTTCAGCGGATGCGGACTTTGATGCTTTGGAGGATGACGGTGGGGATGTCCTTGGGGATGACACGCCGGATTACTTGAGCTGACCCTTTGATGAGACAGATGGGACACATGGGAGGGCGGGAGGAATCCTTCCCTCCCTTTTTACATGCGGCGGAGGTGATTGAATGAGTGAAAGAACATCGGGGGAAAAGCCAAAGGTACTTGGGATCGATATAGAAACATTTTCTAATGTAGACCTCACCAAATGTGGCGTCTACAAATATGTGGAGGGTGATTTCCATATCCTTCTGTTTGCTTACGCTTTTGATGATGAAGAGGTAAAAATTGTGGATATGGCCTGCGGGGAAAGCATCCCGCAGGAAGTCCTGGATGCCGTTGATGATCCGGATATCATCAAAGCTGCATGGAACGCACAGTTTGAACGGACCTGTATCGGGCATTACCTTGGGCGGGTACTGGACCCGGATTCCTGGAGGTGTTCCATGGTACACGCCGCCTCTCTTTCGTTGCCGCTGGCGCTGAAGAATGCGGCAAAGGTATTAAAGACCGGACAGCAGAAGGACAGGGCAGGAGAGAACCTGATCAAATATTTTTCCGTCCCATGTAAGCCGACTAAGGCCAACGGCGGCAGGACAAGGAACCTGCCGGAGCATGATCCGGAAGGATGGCAGAAGTTTAAGGATTACTGCCTGCAGGATGTACGGACGGAGCGTGACATCCGAAAACGGCTGGAGGCATTCCCGATGCCGGATCAGGAGTGGGACTATTACCATATGGACCAGAGGATCAATGACCGGGGAGTGCAGATTGATACGGAACTGGTGGAGATGGCAATTGCCTGTGACCTGATTCTGTCGGATGAAATGGGCAAAAGGGCATATGAGCTGACCGGCCTTGAGAACCCGAACAGCGTCTCACAGCTGAAGAACTGGCTTGAGGGACGGGGGATTCCGGTGGAGAGCCTTGGGAAAAAGGATGTGGCGGCAATGATCACAGACCTTGATAAGAATGGCTGCGACCAGGAGGCGCTGGATATGCTGAAACTCCGGCTCCAGATGGCAAAGTCCAGTGTGAAAAAGTACCAGGCTGCACAGCGGTGCGTCTGTGAGGACGGAAGGGCAAGGGGGCTGTTCCAGTTCAATGGGGCCGCAAAGACAAACCGGTGGGCTGGCCGTCTGATCCAGCTGCAGAATCTTGTGAGAAATGAGATCAGCACACTGGATGAAGCCAGGGAGCTTGTAAAAATGGGGGAGTTTGAACTTTTGGAATCCATCTATGGGAATGCACCCGATATTCTTTCGCAGTTGATCCGGACGATGCTGGTTCCGAAGGAGGGGTACGAGTTTATTGTTGCTGACTTTTCCGCCATTGAGGCGAGGGTGCTGGCATGGCTGGCCGGGGAGCAGTGGCGGCTGGATGCTTTCCGTAATGGGGAGGACATATACTGCGCATCGGCATCACAGATGTTCGGCGTGCCCGTAGTAAAGCATGGGGTCAATGGGGAACTGAGGCAGAAAGGGAAGGTTGCGGAACTGGCGTGC
>CABIYE010000010.1:0-37818 GCA_902362865.1 Clostridiaceae bacterium | reverse complement strand
GAAGCTGGCTTATCTGAAACCGAGGCTCCAGCCTAACAGGTTTGGGAGGATGAGCCTGACCTTTGAGGGGATGGGCGCAAACAATAACTGGGCGAGGCAGGAGAGCTACGGAGGCCGTATGGTGGAAAACTGTACACAGGCAACAGCGAGGGACATCCTTGCGGAAGCCATGCGGCGGCTGGAACAGGCTGGGTTTGAGATTGTCGGCCATGTACACGATGAAGTGATCATTGAGGCGCCGGTTGGAAGATACAAGGTGGACGAGGTCTGCCGGCTGATGGCAGAAAACCCTCTGTGGTGCCCGGACTGCCCTTTGGACGCTGCCGGTTACGAAGCGCCTTCTTATTATTTCAAGGATTAGAGGTGGAAAAATGGCTCATGTATTATCAGTCAAAGACGGGAGAAATGTGGCTGTGTTCGGCATCCGTGACATTCTTGATATTGTAGGGGATTGTGCTGGCAATGATATCCGGCATTATTTGGAAGAACACCTTGCGGATATCGGGGAGATGGAAGCAGAATTTGAACTTGCGGACAAGGAGCATGAAAAAGAACTGGAACGGCAGGGGGAGCACCAGCGGTCCGTGCTGAGCGATATTAAGGAGGAGGCGGAAACCCTGGAAGAACTGCTCCATGCCCAGAGGCTTGACCGTAAGAAACTGCAAAAGGCAGCAGACAATATCTGGCGGATATGCAGCCGGGAATTGTGAAGGAAGCATATCCGTTCCGTATTGATTGGATTCTAAAGGAGGGTGACGATGGCAAAAGCAGGAAGACCAAAAAGTGAGGAGAAAATCCGGGAGGAAAGGGAGCAGTTTCCTGTCTGTGGGGCGCACCCGGACTGCCATGCGTGGCAGGAAGGAAGATGCATTGCCCTTATGGATAACAGTTTTGGGGAACGGGACTGCCCGTTTTATAAAAATAAGAGCAGGAACCGGAAAGGACAGCAAGAATGCCTGAAATGTCTGGTCAAAAATGGCAGGACAAATCTGTTGGAAAAATATAAAAAGGTGCTGGGCAGACTGGGTGTGTTTGATGCTGCAGACGGATATATGGAAACGGCGGCAGCGGAATTAGAGCGGTATGATGGGGAGTGCATGAAAAACTTCCTGTCAGGTAATTCCGTACCGGAGGAGGGTGAGGATGAATGGGAAGACTGAGGGCTGCATTGCAGGAGGAACACTGCCGGGAGGTGCTTCCGGCAGTATGGAGGAGTGCTATGAGAACCTGGTCACCGCTATTGTGAAACAGGCGGTACGGGATTACGAAAGGATTCTGCTCCAGTTGTTTTCCCGCCCTACGGGGGAAAAGCAGGTACGCTTGAACATGGAAAAGGTGGAACTTGAGGTGTTTTTCCATTCTGCCTGGTATGGGACGTTGACAGACATTGACGGGGACAGGCTGATCCGCACGATGCGATCCCATGCTTTGGATAAGGCAAAAGAAATAATCAGAAAGAAGCACCAAAAACGTCTGAAGGAGATGGGAATGGCAGCGGGCGGTGCTGATAAGGTCAGCAAATCAGCGGAAAAAGTCTGACATCGGAAGGAGGATTTTATGAAAACAGGCAGAAGTTTAAAAGAAGTCATGGCGGAACTGGACCGTCAGAGCAGGGCGAAGAGGGATTATATCGGGCCGGCCGAGGCATTCCGTCTCAGGGATGACGGCCGGACATTTGAGATCAACCATGCAGTTTCCGGGCAGCAGGAGGTCTTTGATACCAGCCAACTTTTCCACAGGCAGGTGGCATCGGCACTTGGCATCCCGGCAAAGTATTATGACATGATGTCGGCGCAGAAACCGGAACTGCTGGCAGAGAACGTGAACGCATGGTTTGCGGATAAGACGGGCAGCTATATGATCCGCTCCATGGATTACGGCAGCGGTTCGGTGGCAAGGGCGCTCCTTTCGGAACGGTACCGCCGTATTGACAATATGGATATCGCCACGGCAGTCCTTCCGTTATTTGCCGGGCAGGAACAGTATGAAGTGGTTTCCTGTGAGGTGACGGAGAACCGTCTGTATTTAAAAATCGTGAATCACCGATTGGAGATGGCGGTTGCTCCGGGAGACTATGTACAGGCCGGCGTGGTGATCTCAAACTCAGAGGTCGGCCTTGGTTCCGTTTCCGTACAGCCGCTGGTCTACCGCCTTGTGTGTACGAACGGAATGATAGTCAATGACATGGGCGAACGGAAGAACCATGTGGGAAGGACTGCCAAAGCGTTAGAGGACAGCTTTCACATTTATTCGGATGAGACTATTGAGGCGGAAGACAAGGCGTTTCTTCTGAAACTCCGGGATGTGACGGCTGCGGCGATTGAAGAGAGCCGTTTTGCACAGGTAGTGGGCAGATTAAAAGAGGCGGCCGATGTGCCGATTACAGGAAAGGTGCCGGAGGTGGTGGAACTTACCGGCCGCAGCTATGGGCTGAACCAGGACGAGCAGGACAGTATCCTGCAGTATCTGATTTCCGGCGGTGACCTCTCACAGTACGGTTTATCCAATGCCATCACGCGGGCAAGCCAGGAGGTAGAGTCTTACGACCGGGCGACTGCGCTGGAGGGCATCGGGTGGCAGGTAGCAACGATGACGGGGCAGCAGTGGAAGGAGCTGAACGGATAATGGCGGGATGGAACAGAAATGATGAGATTATCCGTGAGAGGGAAGTGTATGTGGACGACCAGTGCTGTGAAAACTGCCGTTACTGGTGCGGCTGGGACCCGGTAGAAAGCGCGAATGGATGCAAAAACTACAGCCACCCGGATTATGAGCAGCGACCGGAGGGCAGATGGTGCCCGTATTGGAAAGGCGGGAGATAAATGAGGGAGTCAGCAGTTGAAAAAGCATTTGTTGATGCCGTCCGGAAAGCGGGAGGAGAGGCACTTAAATTCACATCGCAGAGCAGGAATGGGGTACCGGACCGTCTGGTACTCTTTTTTAGCGGGAAAGCGGCATTTGTGGAACTGAAAGCACCGGGAAAACAGATGCGCCCCCTGCAAAGGAAACGGCGTAAGCAGCTGGAGGCGCTCGGCTTCCCGGTCTTCTGTGTGGACAGCATGAAACAGATACAGCCGGCAATCAGGGCGCTGGCGGAATGGAATCCGGGGGAGCCGATCCCCACGGGCATTGGGGTGCAGGTACCGGAGATTGAAAATGCAGAACTGCCCGCAAAGGATACAGAGGCAGGGAAAGGGGATGATGCCCGATGAAGTTCATACCGCATGAATACCAAAGCTATTGTATTGAGTATATCAAATCTCATCCAATCGCAGGACTATTTCTGGATATGGGCCTCGGCTGAGAGCAAGACAGTAATCACTTTATCCGCGATCCGGGACCTGATGCTGGATAACTGTGAAGTGTCCAAGGCGCTGGTGATCGCACCTCTCCGTGTGGCAAGGGACACATGGCCGGCTGAAGCAGGGAAATGGGATCATTTGGAAGATATAGACGTGTCAGTTATTGTGGGGGATAAGAAAACAAGGATAGCCGCTTTGAACCATCCGGCAATGGTTTATGTGATTAACCGGGAGAATGTAAAGTTTCTTGTAGAATATTACGAGAAAAATGGGTTGCGATGGGATTTTGACGCCGTTATTATTGATGAACTTTCCTCGTTCAAGAACCACCAGTCACAGCGTTTCAAGTGGCTGCGGAAAGTGCGTCCGTTTGTGAAGCGTATGATAGGGCTGACCGGTACGCCAACTTCCAATGGACTTATGGATCTGTGGGCGGAGATTGGAATCCTTGACGGTGGGGAACGTCTGGGGCGTTTCATCGGCAGATACCGGGAGGCATACTTTAAGGCCGGAAGCATGAACCCACAGACAGGGGTGGTATTCCAGTATGTCCCGCGCCCCGGAGCAGAGGAGCAGATTTATGGGAAGATTGCCGATATTACGATTTCCATGAAAGCGATGGATTACCTCCATATGCCGGACTGTGTGCCGGCCTGGCACTATGTGGAGATGGATAAAAAAGAGCGGAAACTTTACGATATGCTGCGTAAGGATTTGATCATCCCTTTGAAGGATGCGGATATCGACGCAGCCAATGCCGCTTCTCTGACAGGGAAGCTCCTGCAGATGGCAAACGGTGCGGTCTATGACGAGAACAGCGCCGTGCGGGAGATCCATCAAAGAAAATTGGAAAAACTGGAGGATCTGATTGAAGCCGCCAACGGCCAGTCTGTCCTTGTCGCCTACTGGTTCAAGCATGACCGGCAGAGGATTGTGGAGCATCTGTCAAGTATGGGGTACAAGCCGCGGGATATCAAAGAATCCAAAGATATCAGGGACTGGAACGGAGGGAATATTCAGGTAGCCCTTATCCATCCAGCCAGCGCAGGACATGGATTAAATATCCAGTCGGGCGGACACATCCTGATCTGGTTCGGACTGACATGGAGCCTGGAACTTTACCAGCAGACCAATGCCAGACTCTGGCGGCAGGGGCAGACAGATGTGGTGACGATCCACCATATCATCTGTAAGGATACGGTAGATGAGGACGTGATGGCGGCACTGGAGCAAAAAGATATCACACAGGAAAAGCTGATCGCGGCAGTGAAGGCGAGGCTGTATTGATACTGGAAACATGGAGCACACAGGAATTTTGCCGGAAGGAGGGTGGACGATGAATGACAAAACGGTCAATGCCGGACAGAACCAGGAGGCAGGGCAGAACCCGAAAGCGGAGCAGGATTCGGGAGAAGTGTTTTTTCAGGAGGCTGCCCTTTTTCTGGCAGAAACATATGGAAGGATGCTTGATGACAGGGTACAGCTTAAAGCGTTGATTGATGCCGGGGTTATCCCGTATACAGAGGAAATGGCAATCCGGGATTTGTCTGCCGTAAGTGTGGGTTACAATACCGAGCGGGTACAGACGAGTAATATCAGCAATATCCCGGAGCGGATTGCCGCTTTGCTGGACAGCGGGTATGTGGAGAAGATGAACAGGCGGCTGAAACAGGAAATGGCTGAAACGGCCAGGGATTACGCATATCTTTGCTGGAAGATCGAAACCGTGGAAACCGCTATGAGGGAGCGGATGAGCAAAAAAGAACAGGATATTTTTGAAAGGATTTTTTTGAGAAAAAGGACCTACCGGCAAATATGCGCTGCCTATAAAAAAGGGACTTTGCATAATAAACAGATCAGTCAGACAAAGAAAAAATGTTTGCAGGCAATAGCCGATCATCTGAAGAATGCCAGCTGTTTTCCTATGTATAGCCGGTACATGGATAATCTGCGGAGGGAATGCCAGCAGGAAAAGGAAAGAAAGGAATAAATAAAATGACTGAGAAACCTGTAAAGAGGGGATTTGGATGGAAACGCATGGGGGATGTACATAAAGCTGACGCGGAGTGTGCCATCATGCTCAAAGAAATCATCCGAAGGCTGCCGGAACTAAGGGAATACTGCCGCTATTTTGAGAGCAGGAGAAAAAGCCTGCTTACTATGGCAGAGATTGAGGAGGGGGAGATTACCTTCCTGAATGTGGGAAAAATAAAAGAACTGATGGGACTGCCGATGTCAGAAGAGGACAAGAAAGCCTTGTTTGCTTATTTTGATGCCAGTACCCAGATCATGGTTTTGGAAACCGGAATGGAGGGGCTCCCAGAGGGCCAGTACCGTGAAATTGCCTATGACCGGTATTTTGAAAGGATGAGCTATCAGGAGATTATGCAGAAGCACAGTGTGAATAAAAAAACTGTCCAGAGAGCGCTGGGAAAAACTAAGGCTTATCTTCTTACTTACTCCAGATGGTATTTGGACTTGGCGGGAAAGGTAAAAGAGTCAATCAACCAGTAAAAGTGTCCCTTTTTGCCCTCTCCGGGATACCAAAGCGATATGCTATTATTATAATGCGCAAGAGCAAACGAAAAAGCCAGAGCGGGAACAGCCATGACAGTTTCCATTCTGGCTTTTCTTATGTGATTGAATGGAAGGAGGAGAAAAATGATATGGGCAGGAAAAACCGTAGGAAAAAATCTGCGTATACCAGAAAGATGAAAACGGGTGCAAAACGTCTGGTAACGATGAAAATGGAGCAAGTACATACCGGCTGCGATGAAAATTTTGAAATGCCAGAACAACAGAGCAGTTTGGGGCCACATCGTGGTGACATTTGGTTTGCAGAGCTTGGGAAGCATCCGGGGACAAGTGTCCAGGAAGGATGCCGGCCGGTATTTATTATGAGCAATGACACGGCAAACGGGCATTCCGGTACTGTGACAGTCGTGCCGATGACTTCCAAGAAGAAAAAAGCATATCTTCCAACGCATGTTTTGACGGAAGCGTCAGACTGTCCTAGTCTTGAACCTTCCATGGTGCTGGCGGAGCAGGTGACTACCATTGGCAAGTGCGCCCTCAAAAGTTTTGTAGGGCATGTTGGAGAGGACAGAATACATGAGATTGAAAAGGCCGTGGAGGTGCATCTGGGTATTACGTCACGCCGTATATCTGACAGGTGGAATGCCTGTATTAGCGGCAAAGGAGTGTGAGAATTTGTGGGCACAGTTAATTTTGTAAACATCCCGGCGGATTTAAAAGAGTCCTGCCGGTTCTGCGTATGGAAGAAAGAAAAGGGGAAAGGCAGGTCTGCTCGCCTGACGAAAGTTCCTTATAACCCCGTTACCGGGCAGAAGGCCCAAAGCAATAATGGGGAGACTTTTTCAGATTTTGCCACTGCAATGAAATCTTTTGCGATGGGCGGATATGACGGTATCGGAATCCGGGTTTCCTCCGGCATTGGTGCCATTGATATTGACCACTGTATCCGGGAGGACGGCACCTTAAATGACGTGGCGGCTTCCGTACTGGGAGTTTTTAAAGATGCATACTTTGAACGTTCCCCGTCCGGCAGCGGACTTCGTGGGTTCTTCCATGTGGATGCGGATTTCATTTTTGATAAGACGATTTATTACATCAATAATCGGACGCATGGGCTGGAAGTGTATCTTCCGGGAGCAACGAACCGATTTGTAACCGTCACAGGGGACCAGTACCGCGCAGGTTCGGTACCGGCGGATATGGGAGCACTCCAAAATGTACTGGACACGTTCATGAAACGGAAATCCCAGGTGGTGAACACACACATTGAGCCGTGTTCCTATCTGACAGATGAGCAGGTACTGGAACATGCGAAAAAGTCTGCCAATGGAGAACGGTTCACCGACTATTATAACGGCAATTGGCAGAGATACTTTGATAACCAGTCAGATGCGGATATGGGGTTCCTCTCCATGCTGGCATTCTGGTGTGGATGCGATGAGGAACAGATGGACCGTATTTTCCGTACTTCCGGCATGATGCGCCCGAAGTGGGACAGAAAACAGGCAGGTACGACTTATGGAGGGATTACTATCCGCAATGCGGTGGCAACCTGCCAGCAGATTTACCTGCCGGTGGATGTACACAATATTTCCAATGGAGCGGAGGAGGACTTTGCCGATTTGGAAAGAGAACAGAAGAAAGCTGCTGATTTCCAGGCCGATCTTTCCAATATTACCTTGACACTGGAGGAAATGAAACCGCATTCCAACCCAAGATATGGACGGGATGAAATCGGCATCGGGAATGCCTTTGCTGATTTTTTTCTTCCCATTGCCCGATATAACCGTGACCGTGGGATATGGTATGTCTATGACGGGCGGATATGGCGGCCGGATGAGGGAGGTCTGAAAGTGGCGGAGCTTGCGAAGCTGCTGGCAGATAAGCTGTATACATTCGCCCTTCAGATCAAGGATGAAGATACCCGTAACCGTTATATCAAACGGGTACAGAAGCTGCAATTGAGAAAGAACCGGAAAACAATGGTGGAGGATGCCAAGTCAGTGCATCCGATTCCCATGTCAGCCTTTGACCGCAGTACCCATTTGTTTAATTGTCAGAACGGTACGCTTAATTTACAGACGATGGAGTTCCGGGAGCACAGGCCGGATGATTTCCTGACGATGGTATCCGGAATTGCCTATGATCCGAATGCGGTCTGCCCGCGTTGGAATTCATTTATCAGCGAAGTTATGTGTAACGATAGTGAACTGGCATCTTACCTTCAGCGGGCACTGGGTTACGCTTTGACAGGAGATACATCACTTGAATGTATGTTCATTCTCTATGGCGCGACTTCCCGAAATGGCAAAGGTACCACAATGGAGACATTTCTTAAAATCATGGGCGACTATGGGAAAACCTCTAATCCGGAGATGCTGTCTACAAAGTTTGGAAACACCAATGCCTCCGGACCGTCTGAAGAAATCGCCCGTCTTGCGGGTATCCGTTTTGTGAATATCTCGGAGCCGGAGAAAAAGATTACATTCAATGCCGCACTGGTTAAGAGGCTCACGGGGAATGACACCATCAATGCCAGATACCTGCATGAAAACTCTTTTGATTTCAGACCAGTGTTTAAGATTTTCATTAACACGAATTATCTGCCGAATGTGTCAGATATGACGCTGTTTGATTCCGGGCGCCTGAAGATTATCCCTTTTAAACGCCATTTTGAAGAAGCAGAGCAGGATAAGGGGCTGAAAGCCCTGTTTGCTGAAGAAGAAAATTTATCCGGAATCTTCAACTGGTGTTTGGAGGGGTATAAAGAATTCCGAAAGTTCAGGCTGGCATCCCCAAATGCTGTGGTAGAAGCAATCCAGGATTATCGGAATGATTCTGACCGTATCGGGCAGTTTATTGAAGCGTGGCTGGAAGAAGGGGAGGCGTATGAGGTTCGTTCTGCCGCCGCATATAAGCTCTACTCAGACTGGTGCAGGAAGTACAACTATAATGCAGAAAATGTGAAGAACTTTAAAAATGCAATGGAGAAGAGATTCACAATTGAACGCCGGAGACCGAAAGATGGCGGAGAAAAGACCTCTCTAATTATTGGATGCAGATTCCGGGAGCAGGAGCTTGGAGAAGAGGATGAACAAAACGATGTGCTTCAGGATGCGAAAAAAGAGTTTAAACCTGTGTAGTCCAGCAATTTACCAGCACTTTTAAGTATTTTTGAAAAATGGAAGTTCCCTTTGAAAAAATATGGGGCAGGACGTGGCAAGTAAAAACCGTATTTTCTATTTATTATTTTCTTTTATATATTTTACTGTTTTTACTTGCCACAAGTTGCCCCAAAAAGAAAATGAAAGGAATTCAAATGGTTTGCACGAGATATGGCGTTAACGGTTTTTCTTATGCCGATCCTGCGATTGGCGGATCATTGTGTGTAACGGATCATATCTTACCACAAAGTATATGAGACCATATCAGGCATCTTTTGTGGCAGCTTGCTTTGTGGGAATCCTACAGGGTGAGCAAGGGCAAAGGGCGCCTGCTTTGATACATAAACCAAACGAGAGGAGAATTAAAACTATGAGCAGAATTTTAACATGCGAACAGGTGTCAGACGGGCATCCCGATAAAATCTGCGACCAGGTTGCAGATGCCATTGTGACGGACTGTCTGGTACATGACAAAGAAAGCAGGGTGGCGATTGAGTGTCTGTTAAAGGACAGCCGCCTGATCATTGCCGGTGAACTGACCAGCAAGCACCAGCCGGACTACCGGAGACTGGTGGATGATGTGCTGGAGCGTATCGGAAGGGGAAAGACGGAATACGGCAGGATAGAGATCATCAGCCCGCTGGATGTTGTCCTCATGGTAAGGGAGCAGTCCCCGGACATCGCCCTTGGTGTGGATAAGGGCGGAGCCGGAGACCAGGGCATCATGTTCGGGTATGCCACCAATGAAACGCCGGAACTTCTTCCGGTTACGTTTGCTGTGGCGACCAAGTTCCTGCGGCTTTTGAAGAACCACCCGTCAAAGATGTTCCGGGCAGATGCCAAGGCGCAGGTCAGTTTTGATTACAGTAGCGGGCGGATCACCGCTTTCCTCTGCTCCGTGCAGCACAGCCCGGATGTGGAGGTCAGCGATTTCCGCCATATCATCGAAGGGATGATGGTGCTGGCGGCCTGTGAGTACGGGCTGAATGGTGACTTCGTGAAACTGGTCAATCCGACCGGACGGTTTGTGGTCGGCGGCTCTTTTGCTGACTGTGGTGTGACAGGAAGGAAACTTGCCTGTGATACCTATGGCAGCATTGGCAGGATCGGTGGCGGTGCGCTGTCCGGGAAAGATCCAAGTAAGGTAGACCGTTCGGCAGCGTATATGGCACGGAAGATTGCCCGTGACATTGTGCAGGCCGGATATGCGGAGCAGTGTGAGGTACAGATTGCTTATGCCATCGGGGTGGAACAGCCAGTGTCAGTCAACGTGGACTGCTTCGGTACAGAGTATCAGCCGCTGGATTTCATTCAGGCTTATGTGGATGACAGCTACGATCTGACACCAAGAGGGATTATTAACCGGCTGCATCTCCTGGATGTGGACTACAACCTGGTATCCGCCTACGGTCACTTCGGGAAGCCCGGACTTCCGTGGGAGGAATAAAAAAAGCCTGCGACAATAGCAGGCTTTTAGATTCCCATAATATCGTGAAAATAAGGCAGAGTGGAATATTGATATTTTCGTGAAAATGCCCGTGGATGCATAGGCGAGGTTCCATTGACGTGGTTGATGTATGTATCCACATAATCGTTTGCTTCCTGAACAATGGTTGGAAGATTTCTCATCATTTCAGCATATTCGTCCTGATCGACAAGGGCTGTTGTGTTTGAATCGAAGTAATCAATGTTTTTGATGATAGCTATTTTGGAATAGTCAAGACCGGATTTCGTTTTCTTTGAACGTGCAGTCCCGGTAAACATGAATGCATTTTTGTGTCCGATAGACGAGCGGAACGGCACACAAATAAAGTAATCATCATGTGAATCAATTAACAGGCAGGTATAAGGACGTCCGTGCTTATGCATCAGTTCAGGATATGTAGCAGGAGGGTAGTCCTGGGTAAATTTGGATGACAGGAGTGATAATTCTGAATCATATTCCATTTTTCGACACCTCACAACATAAAAAGGCGAGGTCGACTAGTTGGAGTCAACCTCGCCGGGATTTCGCTTCGCTCGGTCAATTTTTATTTTACCGATGTGTCAGAACCGTCACACATCATCTTCGCTCGGTCAGTTTTTATTTTACCGACGAGTCAGAACCGTCACTCGTCATCATTTAGCGAAGGAAAGAAGAAAGTTCTTCTTTCACTTATATTATATGCGAAAGCGAGCTTTTTATCAAGAGGAATGAATCAGAATTAAAAAATTTTTTTGAATACAAGTAAGCGATATTCTACGCTTTGTAGCACCCCGTCGCTTGCGGAAGCTAAACATACACGTTCATGATATTCTTGCCGTCATGAACGGAATCTGTTAAGCAATGTTTCTGTGCCGCACATTGCGAAGCGTTTTTGTAAAAACAGTGGATGAGATGCACACTGTGAAGAATGTTGAGCATCTAACTCATTGTTATTATAAAGAGCAAGGAACGAAATGGCAATAGTTTAGTTGCTTATTTGTTTAAAAATGGAATCGTCCAGTTTGAAAGAAAAAATGGACGAAAAAAGAAAAAAGTGGACGATTTTTGATTGGAGGTGATAATAATGCCATATAGACCAAACACACCGTGCAGACATCCCGGATGTGCGGCTCTTGTCCCCTACGGACAGAAATATTGTGAAAAGCACAAAGCACTGCACCCGGAAGAAGTGCGGTCAGCTGCAAAGCGCGGGTACGGAAAGAGATGGCAGAAAGCCAGCAGGGAATACCTGCAGGCGCATCCGCTGTGTGTGCTGTGTATGAAGAAACAGCCGCCACGGTATGTGAAGGCGACAGTGGTTGACCACATCACCCCACACCGTGGCGACCAAAAGCTGTTCTGGGACCGGAGCAACTGGAGGAGTTTATGTAAGCAGTGTCATGATAAAAAGACGCGGGCGGAAGACAACAACCCGACCTACACCTATTGAGCAGTGTCTTTCTTAATCACCAGCCGTCCTTCCTCACACTGGATGGACACGAAGCTGCCGGCTGTGAAGCCAAGCTGCTCCAGCCACTTCCCTTCCAGACGTATTTGTGGAGAAAGGTTCCTGCCCTGGTAAGTGTAATAGACTTTCCTGCGGCGGTTCCTTTTCTGTTTCTCTTTCAAAGGTTCATGCCTCCTTTCTTTGCGGTACGGTCATGTTACCTCTGAAAGCAGAATATATCCAGCAAATCCGAGGCCATAATCTACACAGATTTTCGTGGTTTTTCTTGTGTACATTATGGCAGAAAGGGCCCGCCGGGGGCCGGGTTTACTTCTCTGTGGTGAAGTGCCACGGAGACCGCCGCCCCCTCAAACGTAAAAAACCGCGAATTTGATAGGCCGGGGGTCTGGCAGTTACGGCGCAAAATGAAACCAGCAGACGAAGAGGCACGGCAGCACTGCCAGCCCCCATCTTATAAATATCCGAAATGAACCAAAACACATGAAATCCCTTGATAGAATGGGAACTTTTGTGTGTTTTTGTTTGTTCCGGTGGAACATGAAAATCTGGAATGAAACAGGAACGACCCATGCGGCATCCATGCTGACAGGAGGAAAATTTACCTCACTGTTTTTTATGTGTTTTTTGGGATTTTTCCGCAAAATGGGCGGGGTTACGGCGCAGCATGGAAACGGTGCAGCATGAACCACATAGGAGGAGGGGCAACGATGGAAGCAAATACAGAAGCACAGATGCTGGAGGATATGGCGAAACGGTTCTGCCCCAACTGCGGTGCGGCGGTCACGCCAAACGGCAGAGGCCGTCCAAGGATATTCTGCTCGGAACCCTGCAGGTATGCGTGGAAGAACAGAAACCCGCACCCGGAAAACTGGAAATCCACCCGGACGGCTATTTGCCCGGAGTGCGGAAAACCATTTCTGGCAAGCCGGGAGTATGGGAGAGTGAGGAAATATTGCAGCCATGCCTGTGCCAACAGAGGACGGGCGAAACGAAGGGAGCGTGAGGGAAATGAAGGATAAGATTGAAACCATCGGTGTGTACTGCGTCTGCAATACGATGGGTATCTGCGTACATGAGATTGACTACTGTGAGGACAGGGTGCTTGCATCCGCAAATGGAGAAAACCTGCAGTGGTGTCCCATGAATGAACAGACGCCGGAGGGCGGAAAAGAGGCGGAGCCGGGATTCTTATTCGGCTCTTTTTTCGTGCCGTTCTCAGAGGTCATGCGCGTCTGAGTAAAGGAGGACGCATGGATGCAGAAAACTGCACAACTTAAAGTGCTGCCGGTGGGCGTACTCAGGCCGGCCGCATACAATCCCCGTAAGAAACTGAAACCGGGGGATAAGGAGTACGAGAAGATCAAAAATTCCATTATGGAGTTTGGCTTTGCAGACCCGCTTGTGGTCAATTCCGATATGACAATCGTGGGAGGGCACCAGAGATTGGCTGTTGCCATGGAACTTGGCTATACGGAAGTACCGTGTGCGGTGGTTGATGTCGATAAAGTCCGGGAGAAGGCGCTGAACATTGCCCTCAATAAGATCACGGGTGCGTGGGACGATTCCCTGCTGGCTGATCTGCTGAAGGATTTGGAAGACAGCGAATTTGATCTGGGAAAGACAGGATTCGAGCCGCCGGAGATTTCTGAAATCTTCAATAATGTACATGACAAAAATGTGCAGGAAGATGATTTTGATACGGAAAAGGCGGCAGAAGCAGAGGCTTTTGTGGAACCGGGGGATATCTGGATTCTTGGACGGCACCGGCTGATGTGCGGCGACTCCACAAAACCGGAGGACGTAGCGGTTCTGATGGATGGGAAGAAAGCAAACCTGTGTATCACGGACCCGCCGTATAACTGTTCTTATGAGGGTGGTACTGG
The DNA here is from genome assembly GCA_902362865.1 of Clostridiaceae bacterium. GTDB lineage: Bacteria > Bacillota > Clostridia > Lachnospirales > Lachnospiraceae > Claveliimonas > Claveliimonas acetigenes. The sequence goes on along the minus strand of CABIYE010000010.1, from coordinate 24,001 downwards.
AATGACCATCATGAATGACCAGTGGACAGATGGTGAGAAGTTCTACCAATTCCTGCTGGATGCGTTCAGAAATGTGTATGAGAACCTGACGGACGGCGGGGCGGTTTATATTTTCCATTCGGATGCGGAGAAGGTGAATTTCTTCAATGCTACGGTTGCGGCAGGCTTCCATTATTCTACAACCTGTATCTGGGTGAAAAATGCGCTGGTGATCGGACGGATGGATTATCAGATGCGCCATGAGCCGGTAATCTATGCGTTTAAGGATACCGCACGGCATAATTTTTACGGTGACCGTAAACAGACCACTATCTGGGAGTTTGACCGGCCAACGAAATCCAAGCTGCATCCGACCAGCAAGCCCCTTCCCTTGATCGCATATCCAATGAGGAATTCATCCCAGGCAAACGGAATTGTACTGGATCTGTTCGGTGGTTCCGGTTCCACCCTTATGGCGGCGGAGCAGCTTGACCGCATTGCCTGTCTGATGGAGCTTGATCCAAAGTATGCATCTGCGATTGTCCGCAGGTATGCAGCGTATAAAGGAGAAACAGTGGATATCACGGTAATCCGCAACGGGCAGAAACTCCGGTGCGATGAAATTTATATCCTGGAGAATGAAGATTTTTCCTTTAAAGAAGGCAGCGTGGATGAGAAACAAAAGGGCTGTAAGAAGAAAGCGGGTAGGGAAAATGGAGCATCCGTCTAATTTTGTGGATTTGACAGGGAGAAAATTCCAGTCATGGACAGTGGAAAGCCTATCTCATACAAAAGGCTGGCGGCTCTATTGGAACTGCCGGTGCGATTGTGGAAACCAAAAAGTGATGCGCGGCGACAGTATCCAGAAAATACAAGTACCTTATTGCAGCCAGTGCAAGCCGAGGAATGCCGTGCTGGACATTGACGCAATCCCCGATGGTGTAGCAGCGCAGGTGAGGGAACGTAAGAGCGGAATATTTCAGAATACCTTTATCGTGGACGGACCGGTTGTGTATGGTTATACGTCCAATGCTGAGTGCTTTTTGTTTGATACGGCTGATATTGAGAAGACAAAGAAGCACACATGGAGCAGGAAGCATATGCGGGATGGCTGGTATGTGTATACGGTCGTTAAACAGAAATTCACTTATTTTCACACTTTGATTCTGGATAATCTGGAGTGCAGGAAAAGAATAGACCATATCAATAGGGATAAACTTGACAACCGCAGGGAAAACCTGCGGTTTTGCTGTGACCAGCAGAATGCATTTAATCAGGGGATGCCAAAGACGAATACACTTGGGTACAAAGGTCTGGCGAAACATACAAGCGGAAGATGGAACGCTGTCATTACTTTTTGCCAAAAGAAGATCAGTCTTGGCCTTTATGACACAAAGGTTGAAGCGGCAGCAGTATATGACGCGGCGGCAGAGCTGCTTTTTGGTGAATTTTGCAGGCTGAACAGGGAGTGTGTTGCCGGCGTCCCTCACGCGACACCGGATCAGAGATCTTATGTGGTATACCGTTGTCTGAAAAGGCTGGAAGGAATCCAATGGGCGCAAAATCCGGAACTTTTGGATGCCGCGTTTAGACGTTTGCACCGGGAACAGGAGGGGCTGGCAGCATAGGAGGAAATCATGATAAAAAATAAAAATGAACTGACTCTCGGCAGCCTGTTTGACGGTTCCGGGGGTTTTCCACTGGCCGGCATCCTTGCCGGGGTGACGCCTCTGTGGGCATCCGAGATTGAGCCATTTGCTGTACGTGTAACTACTGCAAGGCTTCCGCAGATGAAACACTATGGAGATGTTTCGGGTATCAGCGGGGCAGACCTCCCGCCTGTAGATATCATCACTTTTGGGAGTCCGTGCCAGGATATGTCTATCGCCGGGAAAAGGGACGGTCTGGACGGCTCACGTTCCAGCCTGTTTTATGAGGCGATCCGGATCGTGAAAGAAATGAGGGAGAAGACCAATGGAGAGAAACCAAGATTTATCTGCTGGGAGAATGTCCCCGGCGCTTTCTCCAGCAACAAAGGAGAAGATTTCAGGGCGGTCCTTGAAGCCGTCATCGGCATTAAAGAACCGTCCGCCCAGGTGCCTGCGCCTGGTAAAAAAGGCTGGCCCTACGCCGACTATTATGTGGGAGACGGATGGTCAGCCGCATACAGAGTCCTTGATGCACAGTGGTGGGGAGTGCCCCAGAGAAGAAAACGTATCTTCCTTGTCGCAGATTTTGCAGGGGAACGTGCCCCGGAGATATTATTTGAGTCCGAAGGCGTGTCGGGGTATTCTGCGGAGGGCTTCCGTGCGTGGCAAAGAGCTGCCGGAGATCTTGCGGATCGCGCTGGAGAGGCAGGCTGCGGAGGAACCGGAAGGATCGTCCTGAATGACCAGGGCGGGAGCCGTATGGATGTGACCGAGGAGGTCGCCTGTACCCTGCGGGCCGAGGCACACCATCCCCCATGCGTGATGGAGGCGGCCGGGTTCTGTACGGAGCATTCCGCACAGTCGGGGGGCATCGGGTATGAAGAAGAAACCTCCCCAACGCTCCGGGCCGGAGTCGTCCCGGCGGCGGTCGCATTGGAGAACCATCCGGCGGACAGCCGTGTGAAGATTTCTGAGGACGATAAGGTACAGACACTGACTGGCCGGATGGGGACTGGCGGCGGGAACGTGCCGCTGGTCATGGCTGAGTCAGGGAAACCGCCAGAAGCCGTGATGTATGAGAACCACTCACAGGATACCCGGTATAAAGGACCGCTGGACACAGCACCTACGGTCAATGCCGCTTATGGCATGGGCGGCAATAACCAGCCTTTTATAGTTGAAAAACCAAAGACAATGAAAATCCGCAGCGGATGTGACGGTGGGGGAAAAGGCATTTTATTACAGGATGATAAATCAGCAACCCTCGGATGCAACAACGACCAGACTGTATTCGTGCCTTTCTGCAAAGGGATGCGCCCGCATTCATCTGAGGAAGGCCAGGTCTGGAAAGAAGGGGATGTAGCAAATACGCTGAATACTTTTGATGTCGGGGAAACCCGGTGCAGCGAACTGGTGGTAGGTGCGTTCGGCATCTGTTCCAAGGACAGCAACGCCATGAAATCCGATAATCCGAAGGCAGGGTTTTATGAAGCGCAGACCAGCCGGACACTGGATGCCAATGGCGGGAATCCGGGATGCAACCAGGGTGGGATCGCCATTGTTGCTTTCACGCAGAACCAGAGGGACGAGGTACGGGCGCTTGGAGATAAGTCCGGCGCACTTGCGGCGGAACCGGGAATGAAACAGCAGACCTATGTCCTGCAGGGCAGCATGATCGGCAGGGAGGATAAGAACGGACCGCAGGGCAGCGGTATCAATGAGGATGTGTCCTTTACGCTGGATGCGGCCGACCGCCATGCTGTGGCTTATTGCATGACTACCGGGGAATATTCCCAGGTGGTAAAGGAAAAAGCACCGACTTTGATGGCGAGGGATTATAAAGACCCGCCAGTGGTAAACGATAAGCCTGCACCCGAACCGTACTATATTGTGCGCCGCCTGACTCCGACCGAGTGTGCAAGGCTCCAGGGTTTCCCGGACTGGTGGTGTGCCGGCCTGGGAATCGAGGAACCGACCGCAGAGGAAATAGCGTTCTGGACGGAAGTGTGGGAAACACACCGGAAGGTCATGGGGACATCGAAAAAGCCGAAGACGGAGAAACAGATCCGGAAATGGCTGGCAGATCCATACTCGGACTCCGCTGAGTATAAACTTTGGGGGAATGGGATCGCGCTGCCGTGCGCTTATTTCGTACTGGCCGGTATTGCCTGGGCTGCACAGAACGGGGCGGAAACAGAGGAATGAACGATGGCAGAGGATGCCTTTGCTTCTGATGGGAGACCATAAGGAGCAGGGCAGGCCCCTGCCATAGTACATAGGAGGGATGCTTTATGGGATGGCTGATTGCTATCGGAGCCATTGTTTTTCTTGCGGCCGCATTTTTCGCTGCGTTTTCACTCTGTATGGCTGCCGGGGACGAGGACGATGATGCGGAGCAGATGAAATGGATACAGGATATGGAAGAAAAGCGCAGAAAACGGGAGGATGACCGGAACTTACATTAATGCACAATTCCTTCCCCTGGATTTGTGCATTAGGTCAATTCTGCACATTTGCGTGGATATCCGTTGACTTATACCGGCTTTAGAGTGATTAATACCATACGCCAAAGAATACCGGTGAAAGAACCGGAAAAGGAAAGGAGCAGCAGGTTATGATGAGATTTAAGTTGAACATAGCAGACAGGAAAGAGCTGGTAAAAAGGCTTGGGGAACTTACGGGGACTGCCCCGCATTACACAAGGATGCCAAGATGTGCCTATGAGATTGGAGTTTATACGGTGGAGCGTGACGGCAGCCTTACGGTCGGAGAGGAAGCGGCAGAGCCTGGAATCCTGACCACGTTAAAAGACGAGGGGCTGATCAGGGATGCAGAGGGAATCCTCGAAGCGGCAGCGGAACAACCAGAGCAGGCAGAGACAGAGCCCATCCCGGACAGCGAATACGAGTCAGAGGTGCGGGAAGAGGCAGCAGGTCAGGAAGAAACAGCCGCCCAGGAAGGAATGGAACCGTTGGATCTGGCACTCAGCTTTCCGATGGGAGAACATACAGGAGTTTCCCTAAGAAACCTTGTGAACATGGTCTACAGCAGGGGCCCGCTTCTTAGCAAAGCATCCGGCGGGAACTTCCGTGTGGAAAAGGAGCTGGCAGAGAGACTGCGGGATGATGCCTGCACTGCCACAGTCCAGACCTTTTTGAAAGCGCTGGCAGATTACATGGAAGCACATGGCGGTATGGAGGGGCTTCAGATCACAGAACAGCAGATTTCTTTCACAGGATTTCCAGTTCCGGCAGACCAGCCACACGCTGATGCATTCCTCCAGCTTGCAGCCATGATGAATGCCATGGCGCTTTCCCAGAAACGCATTCAGGCAAAAGAGGTCAGCACGGATAATGAAAAATACGCATTCCGCATCTGGCTCCTCCGGCTTGGGATGAACGGGGATGCCTACAAATCTACCAGAAAGGTGATGATGGAGAACCTCGGCGGCCACGCCGCATTCCGGACACCGGAGGAAGCGGAAAAGGCAAAAGCGAAAAATAAAGCGAAGCGTGAGGCAAAGAAAATAGAACTTGCGGAGCTGGAAGCAGATACCCGTCCGAATGCGGAATTGAATGGTCTGGATGAGGCACAGACGGAGGAGGCTGTGGCGGATGCCGCCTACATTGCCGCAGTCAACGCCAGCTTTGAGGAATAAGCCTTTACTCCCGGTCAGTAACCGGGGCCGGGAAATGATAAGGCGCCTTCTCCATTGTAAGTGATATTACCTCTGAAAGTGTGCATTATCAAGCATTTTTCCTGCCATAAAATACACACTTTCTGCCCCGGATCTTTGGTACATTTATGCCCGTTATCAACTTGCTATTATCTGCATTCAGAGTGATATATAGACACAACAAAAGAGCAGAAAACACCGCAGACAGGCGGCTTTAGCAAAGGAGATAACGAACATGAACGAAAAGACAAGGGCACAGATCGAGGCAATGAAAAACCAGACCATCGGGGTTGAAGTAGAAATGAACAACATTACAAGGGAAAAGGCGGCAAAGAAAGCGGCAGAGTTCTTTGGAACCAGAAGATATGAATACACAGCAGGCCGGAACGGATATTACACCTGGTCGGCATGGGACGCACAGGGAAGGGAATGGAAGTTCCAGAGGGATGTGAGCATCGAGGGACCGGACAGCGAAAAATGCGAGATGGTCACCCCGGTCCTTACCTACGGCGACATCGAGATGCTCCAGCAGCTTATCAGAGTCCTCCGAAAGGCAGGGGGACGAAGCTCGGCAAGCCGGGGCTGCGGAGTCCATATCCACATCGGAGGGCAGGGGCATACGCCGAAAACGATCCGGAACCTGGTCAACATCATGGCGGCACATGAGGAGCAGCTGACACAGGCGGTCCGGATCGACCGCTGGAGGCAGAGCCGCTACTGCCGCACGGTAGACCCGGCTTTTCTGGAGCGTTTAAACCGAAGTAAACCGAAGACCATGGAAGCACTCAGCCGGTGCTGGTACAACGGGGAACGGGACACCAGCCATTATTCAGGGACCAGATACAGAATGCTGAATCTCCATAGTTTTTTCAACCGCTACCACACGATTGAATTCCGGCTCTTCCAGTTTGATGAACCGGGAGACGGCAGACAGGGAGGGCTTCATGCAGGGCAGCTGAAATCCATGATCCAGCTCTGCCTTGCGATGAGCGAACTTGCGAAAGAACTGCGGTACGCAAGCCCGAAGAAACAGCAGGACGAAAACGTGGCCTATGCCTTACGGTGCTGGATGCTCCGGTTGGGATTCATCGGGGAGGAATTCAAAACCGCAAGGGAATATTTCATGCGGAATGCAGAAGGAAACTGCGCATGGAGGCATGGCAGACCGTAAAAACCAGGATGGCATACATAGGCACTTCCGGGCGGAAAACCGCCCTTGGGGTGGTAGAAAAGGAGGCGAAGATATCATGAAAAACGAAACCAGGATGAAACATATGGATGCAGCCCCAAGGGGCAGGGCATTTAAAGTGACGGTATCGGAACTTTACCAGAGGGAGATCACCGTGTACGAATCAGAGATGAAAGAGACCACGCCGGAGGAAGCCCTCCGCATGGTGGAGAACTGGTGGCAGGACAGCCAGATCGATTTAAACGAAGCGGATTTCCAGGGCGTGGACTATTCCCTGACCGGAATAATGGATGCACCGGAAGAAATGGAAGGCGGTGAGTGACAATGGCAGGAATGTTCTCCCTGGGGCTTAGCACAGGGGCAGCGAGGAAACCGAACCGTTTTTATCTGGCCTACGGTTCCAACCTTTCCCTAGAGCGGATGAAAAGCCGCTGCCCGGATGCCGTGGCGCTTGGCACAGCTGTCATTCCCGGCTACCGTCTCCTGTTCAAAAAGAGCAAGACCGGAAGCTACGCAACCATTGAGCAGGATGCCAACTGCTGTGTACCCGCGTTGGTCTACAGGATTTCAGAACTGGATGAAGCCCTGCTTGACCGGTATGAAGGGTATCCCCGGTATTATTATAAGCGGAATTTCCGGCTTTCTGTCACGAGGCTGGATTCCGGCAGGCGGATGAAAGAAAGGAAATGGTGCATGGCTTATGTGATGCACGAGGAACGCACCCTTGGGGAACCGGACATGGAGTATTTCCGGCTCTTGGATGAAGGGTACGGTGAGTGGAATTTTGATACCGATATTCTGGATAAGGGGCTGGCGGACAGTATCGGGATCAGGGCTGCGGGAGAATACATAGAACGCTGCCAGCGAGGGTAAAGTACACAATCTGCGGCCGGTACATTTGGTAAGTTTATAGCGCAGAAACTGCTTGCTATTACTGGCAAAAAGAGTGATTAATACCATACCGCCGGAGAATGGCGGAAGAAAGGAGAGAAAGTAAATGGGCAGGAAAAAATACTACATAGCATACGGGAGCAACTTATCGGTGGAACAGATGGTCTGCCGCTGCCCGGATGTGAAAGTCATCGGGACTGCGGTCATTGAGGATTACGCGCTGCTTTTTAAGGGCTGCGCCACCATTGAACAGAGGGAAGGAAAAAAGGTGCCAGTACTCATCTGGGAGATTTCCCCCAGTGACGAAAAAAACCTTGACCGCTATGAGGGCTATCCCAACTTTTACTACAAAAAGGATTTGACATTGACAGTCCAAATGACCGGAACGGATGCCAGCCAGGAACTGACCGCAATGGTCTATATCATGGATGAACGCCGCCGCCTCGCCAGTCCAACAGGCTATTACTACAAGGTGCTGGCAGACGGTTATGAGGACTTCGGGTTTGATAAAGCAATCCTGGAGCAGGCACTTGTGGACAGCGTTGGAAAACGTACAGCCAGAGTATTTTTGAACGGATATCAGGACGATTGCAGGGGGTAGCAAATGGGGAAAAAGAATTTGAATATTAAGCTGCCGGAGGCCATGCTGGATGAACTGGAAATCATCCGCAGGGAGCGGAGCCAGCAGGAAGGGCGCAGGGTTTCCAGGAACAGCCTGATCGAAGAGGCAGTAGAAAAATATGTTACGGCGGCAGAAAAATTTCTGGAGGGATTGTTTCAGGAAGGAAATTTAAAGCCGGATCAGCCATACCAGATTTCCGTGCGGGAGTTCCTTGGCAGGCATACGGATGACAGGATATCCATGATGACACCGGGAGGGTATGTGGATTTGGATAAAGCGCAGACAGAACGGCTCCTCTCCGGACAAATGGTAAAGGCCCATCCCGGATGCAGGGAGGATTTCCGGGATGCTCCTGCGGAGGAACTGTTGCCGCAGAGCGTCCTATCGGCACATCTGCGGGATGGGGTGTGGCAGCTTCTGACAGACATCGAATGTGGTACAGAAACGGTCCGTACCGTCTGCTATGATACAGAGGATATCTGGAAGAGCCGTGAGCTGGCGAAGCAGTTCTTCCTGCGGGCAATGGCAGCCTGCGAGGGCAGTGAGAAAGAACGCTACACAAATATTTACATGAAACTGATGATGGGAATGACAGACTGTGATGATTCGGAGGTGTGAGCATGGGATTCCCAAAGAGAAAAATCGTGGAGAAAATCAGAAAGGATTATCCTGTCGGCTGTGAGGTGGTGCTTGACCGGATGGAGGATGTGCAGGCTCCTCCGGTGGGGACACACGGAACCGTGAAGTCAGTGGATGATACGGGAAGTATCAAAGTTGCATGGCGCACGGGCGGAAGCCTGCGCGTGGTCTATGGGGAGGATGCCTGCCACCGCATCGACACAGATGCGATAGTAAAAGAATTTCTGGACGGATACGGGAAAACACAGGCCGGAGGGAGCTGCCCGCGCTGCGGCAGCCCCATGCCGCATTTGGAGCACCATGCAGTCAGCCGGAGGGCGCACCTCATTGTATGCGATCTGTGTGGAACGGAGGAAGCGCTGGAGGATGCAGGGATGTCAGAGAAGAAACCGTTGTTTACATGGGAGGCATGGAAGGAGAGAGGAAAATGAGCCACAGAAAAATGCCTGCTTACGGAGAACGCGAGCATGGCGGCAGATACATACTGGATGATTACTGTTGGTCCAGGAACCATTGCAGGGCAGTTACAATCCGCCGTTGGAAACGGAATTTGAAAAAGAAGGCCCGGACAAAGACGCGGATGCAGTTTGTATGGGTGGAAGGAGGATATGAACAGGATGAAATCTAAAATATGGAAAACGGGGGATACCTGTTTTGTGATCACCAATAAGAAAAAGCGGCAGTCAATGGAATATAAGGTTCTTTCCTTCGATGGCAGGTTTTATTTTCTGGAAAGCCGGACGGGAAGCCATATCAACGCTTCCCCGTCCCGAATGTTCCGGTCAAAGGAAGATGCGACCGCTTCACTGGGATAGGAGGCAGCCATGATGCAGGAGCCAATGCCGGGAACGGCACGGATAAAAAGGAACAAGTGGAACAGGGGCAGCGGTGTGTACAGTATGAGGGGTGAGCTGAAAAGAGGAACCGCTCTCAATAAGAAACGCCTGAACCGAAAAGTCCGGCACAGAAATAAGGATGCCCTGAAAGGGTGCCGCTACAAGCGTATATGCAGGACATCCCATATGGTGGATTTTACCTAAAAAAGAAAACAGGGCCGGTAATAACCCGGCACCCCTCTCCAGTTTACCGTATATTCGCTCTGAAAGTGAGTTTTATCAAGCGGATTCCGAATAATAATGTACACAATCTTTTACCGGCATGTCTGGTACATATATGGTGCCAGACTTGCTTGCCATTCTGTGGAAATGACGGTAATATGCACGTACCATAAGAAAAGGAGGGCGCAGATATGTCGGAATACCGGATAGAGGAGTCTGCCAGAAAGCGGGCGTTGAAATTTAAGGAAGATTACGAACGCCATTTTGAAAAAAACTCAAAACGGATGAGGAAGATAGCAAAGGAGACAGAGGCCTATTTAGAGCGGGAACATTTGCAGGATGATACTGACGCCACACTGAATATCATCAGCATTCTTCCAAGTTGCCATTACCGGATTTATCTTTACGGCCGCTACCATGAGCTGGTGAAGAAAGCAGGAAGAACTGATACAGAACTGGAGTACAGGAAATGGAAGATAGGCGGGGAAACTTCAGAGAAAATCCAGAAGTTCGCAGTGATTTACCGGAAGAGAGAAAAATGTCTGAGAAAAATGGAGTCTGATGCGGAGGCAGAATGCATTGGTTACCTGAAAAAAAGCGGATTGTGGGATGACCTGGAGGCGGTGCATGAAATGCGGTGCTGCCTGCCAATATGCCTTTTAAGGCATAAACTGGATGAACGATACTATGAATTATTTATGAAAGAAAATGAGGATTTCACGGATGAGGATTAGTTTTTTATATTCTTTTCCTGTATAAATGATGCACAGTTTCCGCCAGAAATCTTTGTGTACATTATGGTTCAGCATGGACTTGATAATATATGTTTTTAGAGCGAATATGTCACTACCGAAAGGGAAAACAAAGAAAACGGAGGAAACACACATGAAGGAATTAAGCAAAAAGGAACTGGAAAGCCTGGTGGAGATCGCAAGGAAACACATTTACCCGGTTGAGGCCAGAGGGGATTTGGAAACCCGCGACAATGACAGCGAGGATTTTCTGGATGTTTCCGTCTGGAGCATCAAGGCAGCATTGACGGCGGCTTACGAACTTGGGAAAGAAAGCAGCCAGAACAAACGTAGCGGCAGGAAAATATCCCTGACAACGGCAGACGGGATTCCGGAGAGCTTAAGCAACCTTTGGTACACTGGTGACTGCGACATTGCAACTTTCACGGATGCGGTTGAGGACAGCCGGACGGGGGCAGAACTGGTCAGGAACCTTGGCAGGCTGAAACTTTTTAGAAAATTTACTCTCCAAAGGGAAACGGATACCAAGATCAGGCTGAAGGGCACAGACCGCATGGGAAACATCAGCTACCTGACAGTCACAAAATAAATACCGGAAAACAGGCAGGGGCAAGGGGCTGGCACGGCCGGCCTTTTGCTCGTGCCTGCTTGATGCCATAAAATGCACAGTTTTTCGTTGAAATGATTGTGTACATTATGGCTCCGATAGTAGTTGCTATTCCGGGCACATGACGGTAAGATGTGTCACACCAAAGGGGAACAACCCCAAAATCAAGGAGGACACAGAATATGAAGAAAAACAATTTTGCAGAAGAATACGCACAGGAGACGGCGATCAAGGCACAGTACCACGAGGCAGAAAAGGCAGGAAATACGGAAGGACAGGAAGCTGCACGGAACGCCTACCATGAGCTGGAGGAGCAGATTGCAGGAAAGGGAAATCCCTACGCGAGAATCTACCGGCTTTACAGCGAGGCACAGGAACGGGGCAATGCGTACATCGATTTAAACGATACCATCTGGGATGATCAGGTACCGGCATTGATCGGAAACCTCCGGGAATACGGCATTGAAAAATTTACCTTTTCCTCCACCTGGTCTTCGGCGGTGGAAACCGCATGGCTTTTCACACAGAATGGATGCAGGCTGGAGGGGCTGGTGGAGATCAACGGCCGCCACAAAGCATTTATGAGCGACGAATACGAGAAAGCCCATGGCTACCTTTTTTCCATCGGGGATGCAGAGGATAAATAAGGCGTAATCGGCCGGAAAAGGGGCGGTAAGCCCCTGAAGGCTGCCGCCGGAAAATCCCCCGGATGCCCGGTAAAAATGCGGACACGGGCGGCTGTGGCGGGCACTGCGGGGAGAACAGAAAGCAGGAGGGCAAAGCAGTGGAATATAAGGGTTACTACATAGCAGTTGGCTGGAACAATCGGGAGATGGGATTTGATTTTGACGTATACGATTCGGAAAACAAAGCGGTGGCTCGGAGCGATGCAGCCTATTTCTTTGACGATAACGCAGAAAAAGCGGCGAAGGAGGCCGTTGACAAAATCCTGCAGGAGCAGGAAAACGGGGAATAAAATACACAAATACCCATCCATATCTTTGTGCGGTATATTCGGATAATCTGCTTGCTATATGTGCGAAACAGAGCGAATATGTCACTACCGAAAGGGAAAACAAAGAAAACGAAGGATTACAACATGAAAGCATTTTACAAGTTTGAAGAGACCACTAACATGGAGAACCTGCAGATGAAGGTCAGCTCCTACGGCGCGGTATTAAAATATGGGGAGCAGGTTCTCGTGACAGACATTGGCTGGAAGGGATTCGCTGCAGCGGTTTACGAGTTCATCGAAACCCCGGAGGAAACAGGACTGGCGGATATCGAATGCAGGCTGAACCTGGTAGAAGCGGCAGAGGACGCTTTCGAGGATGGCGGTCATGCCATCGCATGGTGCATGGAAAAAGCAAAGTAGGGGAGGACACGGATTATGGCAGGATGCAGAATATGCAAACAGGAGATGCTGACGGCGCAGGGATGCGCCATCGGCACGGTACACATTAACGGTAAAGTATACCCAAGGATCAAGGCCGGGGATGCGCGGGATTTTAACCCATCCATGGAAGAAGGGGAACGCTGCGGTGACTGCGGTGCGATGAAAGGCTTCTTCCACCATTTCGGATGTGATATAGAGCGCTGCCCGGTCTGCGGGATGCAGATGATAAGCTGTGACTGCGAAGATGTTTATTATGAGGGGATCGGGGAAGAATGATCAAGTCCAAGGTCCGGAAGATTCCATAGGGAAAATTCAAGGCTGCTGTAATATACACAATTTCCCCTCCGTATCTTTGGTACATTTACGGCGCAGAATTGACTTGCTATATGTGCGAAACAGAGCGAACATGTCACTACCGAAAGGGAAAACAAAGAAAACGGAGGATTACAGCATGAAAAACATTTACACACTGAGAAATGAGCTCGACCTTAGAAATTACAATACGGCGATCACAAGAGCAGATTTTGAAGCTCATTTTACCAAAACAAAGGAGCGCATCGAATTTACTTTCAACGGTTGGGATGGAAAAAGTTATGACGGCGAGAGCCGCAAGGCATACATTTACCGGACAGACATTCCGGGTTACGAGGAAGCAAGGTTTATCAAAGTTGGCAGGCGCCTGCATTTCATTGACGAGGAGAGCAGCGTTTTGGAAAAGGCAACCGGAGCCTTCCACAAGACAGTGGGATGGCTGGTGGATGTCGAGAGGGCATGAGAGGAAACGGAGGCAGCGTAATGTTAGCAGAAGGAACGATTGGGATTCAGGAAAACGGAAAAATGGTGGCCTGCCATTATAAGATGAAATACTTTGACGAACCGAGCCGTTTTGGTATTGAAGGCGGGCGGATTTCCAAATTGACGATCCGCAGGGAAGGGGAATTTACCTGCAATTATGACAGGGGATGGGACCTGGAACCGGAAGATGAAGCAACACGGACGGCAGTTGCCCTTTTGATGAAGGAATACAACTAAATTTTCCACCAATGAAACAGTACCCGGAAAGGGGCTGTTTCTCGTAGTAAAACAGACAATTTTCTTCTTTATCTTTGGTACATTTATGGAGCAGAATTGACTGGATAATCATGTGTTTCAGAGGTAATATGCTACTACCGAAAGGGAAAACAAAGAAAAACGGAGAAAACGGACATGGCAAAAAGAATGAGCAGGAAGGCGCAGGTTTACCTTACAAAGATCAAAGCAGCGTCAAATGAATATGACCTGAAAGGAATGGAAATCACAATCAAGAAGGACACAGCATTTGAATGGTCAGAGTTTACGAGGCTGAATGACGCCATTGAGGAAAAAAGAGTCGGTCTTCGCACGGATCAGGAATCAGCAAAACTGAAGGAACTGGTTTTCTTCCGGGCGAAAGCGGAGCTGGATGGCTATCTGATGATGAAGGATGGGGATGGGTACACGGAAGAGGAAACGGAGCGCCAGAGGGAGCGCTTCAGCAGCATCTACCAGATTATTGAGGAGGCAGAACTTGAAGATGAATATGATGCATGGAAACAGATAAATGCATAAACATTGTTGCAGGCATATGCCCAGAAAGGGGCTGTCCCTCGTAGTAAAATGGACAATTTTCTTCCCGTATCTTTGGTACATTTATGGCTCAGAATTGACTGGATAATGTGCAGAACCAGAGGTAATATGTACCTACCGAAAGGGAAAACAGAAAGAACGGAGGAAACAGCGATGACAAGATTTCAAAAGGAACTGAGCGGAGCACTTGGAGCATATTGGAAAAGAGCAGCAGAGAAAGAACTGGAAAAGGTCAGAGAGGACCTGCAGGCCGGCAAGATTACCATTGATGAGAACGGGGTTGCCCGCAACTGTATCGGCAGGGTGCTGATGAGCGACATGCTGGAAAAGCTGGCAATGGTCACTGACAAGGTCAGTGTGGAAGCAACCACAGCGGCCAGGGACAAAGAGGTTTCCAAATCCCTTGCGGAATATCGGAAGAGCGCAAGGCCGGTTTCCGAAGAGGAGCGCATGGAGATGCAGGCTGCTTTTGGAAAAGGAACCACGGTGGTCAATGTCCTGACCGGCGAAAAAACCGAACTTTAAAATTACAACGAAACTACAGGCATAACCCCAAGGGGCTGTGCCTCGTTATCCCCGTTTTTATATAGATTGATTTTACTTAAGGGCTTCTTCGGAGGTCCTTTTTGTTTGCCCATTTTGGAGGAAAGGAGGGATGCCATATGGCGACAAGGGGAAGGAAACCGACTCCGACTGCGATTAAAGAATTAGAAGGAAATCCGGGCAAGCGCCCATTGAATGCGAAAGAACCGAAACCTGTCAAAAAGGCACCATCCTGCCCGAAGTGGCTGGAGCCGGAGGCAAAAAAAGAATGGCGGCGGCTGTCTAAACAGCTGGAGCAGCTTGGAGTGCTGACAGAACTGGACATGGCATCGTTTGCAGCTTATTGTCAGGCGTATGCCAGATACAAGGAGGCGGAGGAATTTATCACGCAGCATGGTTCCATTGTGAAAACCCCGTCAGGATACTGGCAGCAGGTTCCACAGGTGGCACAGGCACAGACTTATAGTAAGATTATGCTCCGGCTTGCGGAGCAGTTCGGACTGACGCCTTCGGCAAGAAGCAGGATTATTGCAGGCGGAGGGGATTCCGCACCAGCAGATGAGATGGAGGAATTGTTGGGAGGTGGAAGCTGATGGCAGAAACAAGACCGAAGGATTATCCGAAATTGAAAGATTACCAGCCAACAAGGTTCATGCTGCCAACTTCTCATTATGATAAAGCGAAGGCTGACCGGGCAGTGAAGTTTATAGAGAATCTCCGCCATACAAAAGCAAAGTGGGCAGGAAAACGTTTCTGGCTGCTGCCCTGGCAGGAAACTCTGGTGCGGGATATTTTCGGGACTGTAAAAGAGGATGGAACACGCCAGTTCAGAACAGCTTATGTTGAAATATGTAAAAAAGTTGGAAAGAGTGAACTTGCAGCAGCAATAGCATTGTATCTGCTCTATGCGGATAACGAGCCTTCGGCCGAAGTTTACGGTGCGGCTGCTGACCGCCAGCAAGCCTCCATCGTCTTTGATGTGGCGAAAAGAATGGTTGAGCTGACCCCGGCATTACTGAAAAGAAGCAAGATCATGGGGGCAACCAAGCGGATTGTAAATTACAGCAATGCCGGTATCTATCAGGTGCTGTCAGCCGATGATGGAAACAAGCATGGCTTTTCTGTTTCAGGACTTGTGTTTGACGAAATCCACAATCAGCCCAACCGTAACCTGTACGATGTCCTGACAAAAGGATCGTCGGATGCCCGTGCCAACCCACTCCATTTTATCATCACAACCGCAGGAAATGACAGAAACTCGATTGCGTTTGAGCTGCACACGAAAGCACTGGATATTTTAAACGGCAGACGAGAGGACCCGACGTTTTATCCAGTGGTATACGGGCTGGCGGATGACGAGGACTGGACGGATGAAAAGAACTGGTACAAGGTGAATCCCTCTCTTGGATATACGGTTGAGATTGACCGTTTAAGGGATGCATTTCGGGAAGCCCAACAGAATCCGGCGGATGAAGTCACATTCCGGTGGCTCCGGTTAAATCAATGGGTTTCCAGCACTGTGGCATGGATTCCCGACCAGATATACGCTTTGGGAAACGAGGCGATTGATATGGAAAGCCTCAAAGGACGGGAATGTTATGGAGGACTTGACTTGTCCAGTTCCGGTGATATTACAGCTTTTGTACTGGTGTTTCCGCCACACAATGGGAAGGAGAAATACGTCATACTTCCATTTTTCTGGGTACCCCAAGATACGATCCCGCTCCGGGTGCGCCGTACATCGGTTCCTTATGATAAATGGCAGGCCCAGGGGTATCTGATGGCAACCGAGGGAAATGTGATCCATTATGGTTTTATCGAAACATTTATAGATGATCTTGGAAAAATATATAACATTAAAGAAATAGCCTATGACCGATGGGGTGCTGTGGAGATGACGCAGGCCCTTGAAGGCATGGGCTTTACTGTTGTGCCATTTGGACAGGGATTTTCTTCCATGAGCCCGCCTACAAAAAGGTTTTATGAATTACTGATGGAGGGGAAAATGGTTCATGGGGCGCACCCGGTACTCAGATGGATGGCCGGAAATGTTGTGGTGGACACGGACCCGGCCGGAAATATCAAGGTGACGAAAAGACGCAGCCCGGATAAGGTTGATGGGATTGTTGCGGCTATTATGGCTCTTGACCGCTGTATCAGGCATGAGGAGAATACGGGGAGCGTATATGATGATCCAGACCGGGGGTTATTCGTATTTTGAGGAGGGAAATTTTGGGGAAAATAAGTAAAAATGATATTATAGGGCGCAAATTTGGGATGCTGCAGGTTGAGAAGTGCATAGGGACGGTAAATGGGAAATTGCGCTATCAATGCAAATGCGATTGTGGAAATGAAAGAACAACGGACCGTTATTCTCTATTAAACGGGACTGCGAGCAGCTGTGGGTGTAAAAGACGGATTAACCCGGAAGATATTGTAGGGAGACGTTTTGGACGTCTTGTTGCCATGGAATGTGTGGGACGGGAAGAAGGAAAACGATGGGGAAATTATAGGTATCTGTGCCAATGTGATTGTGGGAAAACCACTTACGTCCGGCGGGATCATTTGCTTCATGGGGATAGCTGTTCCTGTGGAGATTGCATCCATATCGAAGAAGAAGCGGGCTGCCTAAGATACTACACACATAGCGGGGAGTCATTTCTGGCGGATATTTCAGTAAAAGAACTTCTGGAAAAATACCCCTGCTATATAGCGGGAAATGGATATGTTTTTATAACGATTGATGGAGAACATGAACTTTTGAGCAGGCTCGTACTAGATGCGGATAAAAATACGCTTGTGGATCACATAAATGGTAATCCGCTGGACTGCAGGAGGGATAACCTGCGTCTGGCAGATGCTTGTGAAAACGCATTTAATACAGCACTGGTTTCCAATAATACGTCTGGTTACAAGGGCGTATATTTTCACAAAGCATCGGGCAGATTTCATGCCAGCATTAGGGCGTATGGGGTGCGTATATTCCTTGGATATTATGATGATATAGAAGAAGCGGCGGGGGCCTATGACAGGGCTGCCCGTTTTTTTCACGGCGAATTTGCCTGTGTGAATTTTCCACGTCCGGGCGAACAGTGCTGCCGAAGAAACCAAGAGAAAGTGGTCAGACAGGAAGTTATGTGAGGAGGAATAATCCAATGGGATTTTTAAAATGGATGGGTTTTTCAAAACCCAGGGATGCCCCAGGGGAAAATCTGCCGGAGGTGACAGACAGCGTCCGAGATTCCGGACAGGTTTTTTCTTTTGGAACCGCGAACAGCGGGGAAAAGGTAGATGAGCAGTCTGCCATGCAGATCTCCACGGTATATGCCTGTGTGCGGCTGTTGGCGGAAACAGTGGCGGCACTGCCGCTGCACCTATACCGTTACACCGATGGTGGGAAAGGAAAAGAGAGCGCCTTTGACCACCCGCTGTACCGGATCTTATACCGGCAGCCCAACGATGAGATGAGCAGTTTTATCTGGCGGGAAACCATGATGACCCACCTGCTTTTGTGGGGGAATGCCTATTCCCAGATCATCCGGGATGGGAGGAACAACGTCCTCGGCCTGTATCCGCTGCTCCCGGAAAACGTGGAAGTCGACCGTGATGAGCAGGGGCAGCTTTATTATATCTACCACGCTTATACAGATGAAGTGCCGGGGGAACAGAACCAGGATATTTATTTCAGGAAAGATGAAATCCTGCACATTCCGGGGCTTGGGTTTAACGGCCTTGTGGGATTTTCCCCGATTGCCATGATGAAGAACAGCCTTGGCACGACTCTGGCCGTGGAGAAATACGGGGCGTCGTTCTTTAAGAACGGGGCGCAGCCAAGCGGTGTGCTGGAGCATCCGGGGGTACTAAAAGACCCCCAGAAGATACGGGATAACTGGACTGCGGTATACGGCGGGGCCAACAACGCGCACAGGGTCGCTGTGCTGGAAGAGGGGATGGCCTACAAAGCGATCTCCCTGCCGCCGGAGGACAGCCAGTTTTTATCCACCCGGCAGTTTGGCGTGGAGGAAATCTGCCGGATCTTCCGGGTGCCGCCCTACATGGTACAGAGTCTGGAACACGCCACCTTCTCCAACATCGAACACCAGTCGATTGATTTTGTGGTGCATACCCTGACTCCGTGGTTGGTGCGGTTCGAGCAGGCGATCATCAAAGACCTTCTGCTTGAAGAAGAACAGGATGTGCTGTTTCCCAAGTTCAACGTGGACGGACTGCTCCGGGGTGATTACCAGAGCAGGATGAACGGTTATGCAACGGGAATCAGCAACGGTTTCTTAAGCCCGAATGACATCCATCGTTTGGAGAACATGGACCTGATCCCGGCAGAAGAAGGCGGGGATGACTATTATCTGAATGGCGGATATGTAAAGCTCCGGGATGCGGGGAAGTTTGCCCAGGCAAAGCAGGCGGCTGTGGAGCAGAACCAGCCGAAGGATGAACCGGAGAAACCATCCGAAGGAACGGAAAATGCAGCTGACAGTGAAAACGGGCGGAGTGAGAGTACGCCGCAAAAACCAAGAGAAAGGAAACGGAAACGATGAAGAAATTCTGGAACTGGATTCATGATGAAGCCGGCGGCAGGGTGCTCCGTCTGGAAGGCCCGATTGATGAGGAGTCCTTCTGGGGCGATGAGGCAACCCCCAAGGCATTCCGTGAGGAACTGGAGGCGGGAGAGGGCGATATTACCGTCTGGATCAACAGCCCCGGCGGAAATGTGTTTGCGGCAGCGGAGATTTATACGATGCTCCGGGACTATAAAGGCGCGGTTACCGTCAAGATTGATGCGATTGCCGCCTCCGCTGCCTCTGTGGTAGCGATGGCTGGAAATAGAGTGCTGATGTCCCCTGTGGCAATGCTGATGCTCCATGATCCCAGCACCATCGCTTATGGCAATACCAAAGACATGGAGCGGGCAATCAATACGCTCAATGAAGTGAAGGAGAGTATCATCAACGCCTATGCCGCCAAGAGCGGATTGTCCCACAGCCGCATTTCCAACTTAATGTCCAACGAGACGTGGATGAATGCGAAAAAGGCAGTGGAACTGGGGTTTGCAGATGAGATCCTCTTTGATGCGGAAGAACCGGAAAAAGAGGAAGAAGGCGGGGAGGAAGAAACAGAGGAGGAAGAGGAAAAGCCGGGTATCCATCTGGAGGCACAGATTTATTCCACGAGACAGATGGGGCTGACGATTCTGAACCGGCTCGGTGTGGACAGCGGGAAGCCTCCTAAGAAACCACCTGTGGATACACACACGGAACCTTCCAGATCTATGGAAGAAAAGCCGCCGCATCCTGCAATCGGCATGGACGGCACAACAGAAGATGGCAGTGTGCCATATCTGATTTTAGAAAAACAGCTGGAATGTTTGAAGTAAGGCAAGCGCCTGAAACAGACAGATCCGGCTCTTTTTATACCCAAAATCACATTTTTTATGGAGGAAATGACGATGAGTAAGATTCTTGAACTGAGAAGCAAGCGCAATACCCTCTGGGAGCAGACCAAGGCATTCCTGGAGCAGCACCGCAGGGAGAACGGCCTTGTAGCTGCCGATGCGGTGGAGCAGTACAACAAGATGGCCCAGGAGGTCAAAGACCTGGGGGCGGAGATCGAGCGTCTGGAGCAGCAGGCAGAGTTTGACGCCAAGCTGTCGGCCCCGACCTCTAATCCGGTGCATGGCAATCCAAAGAACGGCAGCCCGAAGGATAAGAACACCAGCCCGACCGGGACGGAGGAGTATAAGAATGCATTCTGGGACATGATCCGCAACCGCGGCAACTACGGCGAGGTGCGCAACGCCCTGTCTGTCGGTGTGGATACGGAAGGCGGATACACCGTGCCGGATGAGTTTGAAAAGAAACTGGTGGAGGCACTGGAGGAGAATAACATCTTCCGAAGCATGGCGAATGTGATCCGTACCAGTTCCGGCACCCGTAAGATTCCGATTGCGGAGGACACCGGGGAGGCCAGCTGGATCGATGAAGGGGAGGAAATCCCGGAGAGTGACACCACGTTTGGACAGACCATGCTGTCGGCCTACAAACTGGGCACCATGATCAAGGTTTCCAATGAGCTTCTGAACGATTCCGCGTTTGACCTTGCGACCTATATCGCCCGCCGTTTTGGTGTGCGTATGGGCAACGCAGAGGAGAAGGCATTCATTACCGGGGACGGTGTGGGCAAGCCGCTGGGCATCCTGGATGATGCCGGGGCGAAGGTGGGCGTAACCGCAGGAACGCAGACCAAGCTGACCTTTGATGAAATCTTCCAGCTGTACTATGCGCTGAAAGCACCATACCGCAAGAAAGCGGAGTTCCTGTGCAACGAGGCGGTGGTGCTGCAGCTGATGACCTTAAAAGACAACAATGGCAACTATATCTGGAAGCCGGGCCTTGAGATCGGCAAGCCGGATACACTCCTGAACCGTCCGCTGAAGACCTCTGCCTTTATGCCCGCCGTGGCAGCGGGAAACAAGGTGCTGGCCTTTGGCGATTACAGCTACTACTGGATCGCAGACCGCCAGAGCAGAACCTTCCGCCGCCTGAATGAGCTGTATGCCCGCACGGACCAGGTAGGTTTCCTTTCCACGCAGCGTGTGGACGGCAAGCTGATCCTGCCGGAAGCGGTGCAGGTGCTCCAGATGAAGGGCAGCGCATCCAGCGGTTCCTGATAAGGCGGAAAGATTATGGCAGATGGTGGTTATATGTATATGCCTGCCATCTGCTGATGAGAGAGAGGAGGATGCAGCCGTGGCATTGGTAACCTTGGAAGAAGCGAAGACCTATCTGCGTGTGGATTCATCGGATGAGGATGCCGTGGTCGGCATCCTCTTAACTTCTGCCGGGAAACTGTGTGCGGATGTGGCGAGGCTTACGGATGAACAGTGGGCAGCAGTAGATGCGGATGAAACAGAGGATACGGCATCGTACACGGAAGAAGAACTTTCCCGGATACGGGAAGTGATGAAAGTGGCGGTGCTGTATGCCCTCGCCTATCTGTATGAACACCGGGAGGAAGCGGACCATCATGGGCTTACCCTGACGCTCCGCTCCCTTTTGTTTTCCATCCGGGAAGGTGTTCTTTGAAAGGAGAGGCAGGCATGGAGATTTCAAAGCTGAATGAGCGGATAACGATTGAGAAGAATGCAGTCGTTACGGATGCCATTGGGAATCATAAGAACACATGGACCCACTACTTTTCCTGTTATGCCTATGCTTCCACCTATCAGGCAGAGGAGAAGGAAAGCGAGGTATCCAGCGAGGAGCGCTCCGTCACCTTTACGGTGCGCTGGTGCAGTGAGACCGCCGCTGTCACTTCCACAGGCTTCCGTGTGAGGTTCCGGGGAGAAGTTTATGACATTGAGTCGGTGGACCTGATGAATTACCGGAAGAAGGAGATCCGGTTCAAATGCCGGAGGGAACCAAGGCAGTGAGGAGGCAGCGATGGCAAAGAAAATATCGGTAGACCAGCTCTCCAGCGAGATCATGTCCGCATTGGATGAGTATAAAAAGGTCACGGATGAAGTGGTGAAAACCGCGGTGAATTCTGTATCAAAAGAGACGAAGGCAATGGCGCAGGCCGGCTCCCCGGTCAAGTCCGGCGGTTATCAAAAGGGATGGGCGGTCAAAAAGACCTCGGAGAAAACCGGGCAGGTCAGTATCACGGTCTATAACCGTACCAAGCCGGGGCTGACACACCTTCTGGAAAAGGGCCATGCCAAGCGCGGCGGCGGCCGGGTGGCGGGAAAACCACATATCGCCCCGGCAGAGGAATATGCCGTGAATGAACTGGAAGCAGCGATTAAAAGGGGGCTTTCGTGATGGATTATGAAGAGATTGCAAACATGTTAGGCGGCACGGGGCTGCCCTTCGCATACCACCATTTTGCGGAAGGGGAGTCACCACAGCCGCCTTTTATCTGCTACCTGACACCCGGCAGCAACAACTTTGCGGCAGACGGGAAGGTCTACTTCAAAGCAAAGCAGCTGGATGTAGAGCTGTATACGGACGAGAAGGCACCGGAATTGGAAGAACGGCTGGAAGCCGCCTTTGATGCTTATGGGCTGTTCTATGAGAAATCGGAAACCTACATCGAGTCCGAGAAACTGTATGAAGTGATTTATGAAATGGAGGTATGAAGGCTATGGGAAACAAAGTCAAATATAACCTGAAAAATGTCCATGCCGCAAAGCTGACAGAAACTGTGGCAGACGGCGTGACCGCATTTACCTATGCCGCACCGAAGGCGATCCCCGGAGCGGTGAGTATCAGCCTGGATGCGGAGGGCGAATCCAGCCCGTTCTATGCGGATGGTATTGTATATTTCCGTTCCGTGACCAACAACGGATACAGCGGTGATCTGGAAATCGCATTGATCCCGGAGTGGTTCCGCACGGAGATTTTGCAGGAGGAACTGGATGGCAAGGGTGTCCTGGTGGAAAACAGCGGGGTTGGCGAGAGCGTGAAGTTTGCCCTGCTCTTTGAGTTTGACGGGGATGTGAATGCCATCCGCCATGTGCTGTATAACTGTTCGGCATCCCGTCCGTCCATTGAATCGGAGACGAAAGAGGACACCATTGAGCCTGGAACGGAAACCCTGTCGATCACGGCAGACCCCCGCTCGGATGGGCTTGTAAAAGCCAGGACGGGCGATAGCACGGACAAGGAGGCATATACGAACTGGTATAAATCGGTGTATCTGCCGACGGAAAAAGAGTCAGGGCAGGAAGGAGCGTAAAAAATGCTGAAACGTGAGATTGAAATCTGTGGGAAAAAGGTGGCGTTCCGTTCCTCGGCCACCATTCCCCGACTGTACCGGGCGAAGTTTAAGAGGGACATCTTCAAAGACCTCTCCAAGCTGGAGAAATCCTATAAAGGCAAGACCGAGGACGGGGAGGAATTCCAGATCGAGGACTTGGAGATATTCGAGAACGTGGCCTATATCATGGCTTATCATGCGGACAATTCCATTCCTCCGACCATTGAGGAATGGCTGGACCAGTTTGATATGTTCTCCATCTATGAGGTCCTGCCGCAGATTCTGGAACTGTGGGGACAGAACATGATGGTGGAGGTGCAGGCAAAAAAAGAGTTGGCAGGAGTACAAGGGAAATGACCACGCCCCTGTTCCTCCTGCGTTGTGTGGAGCTTGGCATTGCGATCTCTGACCTGGATCTTCTTACGATTGGTCTCGTCATTGATATGTGGACGGAAAAAGGAAACGATGATGTGAAATACAAAAAAGTGGCCCGTGAAGCCACGCAGGAAGATTTTGATAAATGGTGAATTCACCATTTATCAAATTATCAGCACCTTATAAAAATCAGCACCTTTTTCCAAATGTCAGCGTTTTAACTGAATTCAAGTCGAAAAGGTGCTGAT
>CABIYE010000009.1:80211-108023 GCA_902362865.1 Clostridiaceae bacterium | reverse complement strand
ACCGCCAAAAGCTAATATATCTGCAATTTTCAAGGTTCCGATGGAGCCATTTTTTCAGCTCCATTTTTTCATAGACTACTTTACACTACCAACTCTCGAATCTCATTATCCATGCATACCCGAATATCCCCATTATCTACCCAGCACTTACTCCACTCAACAACCATTGCGATTGCCTTATCTAAATTCCAATGGGGTTTCCAGCCAAATGTAGTTTTCAGTTTTGAGCAGTCCAGCTTCAAAAAATTTGCCTCATGCGGGCCACCATCATAGTGATTAATCCACTGTATATCATCGCCCCAGTGCTTCACAAACAAATCGACCAACGCACCAGTCTGAAAGCAATCAACATCATCAGGACCAACATTATAATAACCAGCATACTTACCGTCCTCATACTGCATAGCCGCAATCATCAGATATGCGTACAGAGGCTCCAGTACATGTTGATAAGGACGAGTGGAGAACGGATTACGGACAACGATATCCTCATGCTTAATGGCAGCGCAAATGCAGTCTGGGATAATGCGGTCGTTTGCAAAATCACCACCGCCGATAACATTACCGGCACGTGCAGTGGAAATTGCAACTCGTCCATCGGAAAAAAAGCTATTCTTATAGCTGTGCGTTACCAACTCAGAGCAGGATTTAGAATTGGAGTAAGGGTCATATCCATCCAACTCTTCGTTTTCTCTATATCCCCACCCCCATTCTTTATTTAAATAAACCTTGTCTGTTGTAACATTCAGAAAAGATTTTACACAAGTACTGTTACGTACACATTCCAAAATATTCACCGTACCCATGACATTTGTTTCGTACGTATAGGCCGGCGCTTTGTAGCTATCTCTTACAATGGGCTGTGCAGCCAGATGCAGTACAATCTCAGGCTCTGCTCCATCAAAAGCTGCTTTCAAGGAAGAATAATCTCGGATATCCCCAATGACCGAATGAATATCCTGCTCTATTGCCGCAATTTCAAACAACGATGGTGATGTAGGAGGATTCAAAGAATATCCTGTAACAATTGCGCCAACATTAGCAAGCATCTTACATAGCCAAGATCCTTTAAATCCGGTATGACCTGTTACAAAGACTCTTTTCTCTTTATAAAAACTCAAGTTAAAATTCATCATTCATTCCACACTTTCCAAGGTGCATTGCCAGACTCCCAGAGTTTTTCAAGTTGCTGTTTTTCTCTGAGTGTATCCATACACTGCCAATAACCTTTATGTACATATCCAACCAGTTCCTGTTCTTGAACCAACGCAATCAGTGGACCTTTTTCAAACACTGTGGAATCTCCCTCAATATAATCAAACAGTGCTGGTTCAAATACCATAAAGCCGATATTGATCAGATCGCCATCCAAATCAGATTTTTCACGGAAAGCGGCAATCATTCCATCTGAACCAACTTCAACAACGCCTTTGTTCTGTCCAAAGTTGTACATGGACATCGTTCCGATTTTTCCATGCTCCTTATGAAATTCCAACAGTTCAGGAATGTTTATATTCCCAACCGCATCTCCATAAGTCAACATAAACGGCTCATCACAGGTGTAATCTCTAATCCGTTTTACACGTCCACCGGTCTGGGTATTTAAACCGGTATCAACAACCGTGACTTTCCAAGGCTCAGCATGTTTGTTATGAACTATTACCTCGTTACCGTTCGTAAAATCAAAAGTAATGTCTGATGTATGAAGGAAATAGTCAGCAAACCATTCTTTTATTACATGCTGTTTATAACCAGCACAAATCACAAAATCATTAAAACCATAGTTAGAATAGTTTTTCATAATGTGCCACAAGATTGGCATACCACCAATTTCAATCATAGGCTTTGGCTTATGTGCAGACTCTTCAGATATTCTTGTTCCAAACCCCCCTGCTAAAATAACAACCTTCATTTCATCAACCTCCTTTATCGATTAATAAAGCATTCAATTTTGTCAATCACTTTATGCTTACAATATTGCCCAATGCACCTTATCATACTTCCATTGGGCATAATCATTTTATAATCTGGATTGACACTCATTAGTTCATTTAAGTAGATTCTAGAATACGGATGTCCGCATAGCTTCTCCCATGGTCTCACACCCGGTCCGTTAAAATGAATAATTACCGGTTGGTTTTTTGCTTCCATAAATTCCTCTTTTGTTTTCTTCCCAATCTCCGAGTTTATGTTGCAGAACTTTTTATAACTCCAATAGAAAGTGCCTATCATTGCATTAAACCTATAGGGCAACACCAATGTACTCTCCGCTACGATGGCATTAATGACACTCTGATCGTCTGTCGGAAAATTTCCTCCATGATCGTAATAATACTGCAGTATTCTTTGCTGAATTTTATCTTCCCTCCACGCCTTAAGATTCAGTAACATAATACCTGCATTAAAGTAACCTGCTGACCTGCTCAGCTCTGCTTCCTGCAACATTTCCTTATAGATTGGCATATTGTAACTCATTGCACAATAGTAATTAGATATATCCGTCTCATACAGTTCCTGAATTCCACTACAAACATATGTATCAGAATCTATAAATAACGCTTTATCAATCTCTGGTAAAATCTGTGGTATGAAAATCCGTAAAAAGGATGCTGGATTGAAATTAAGTTTTCCCCCCTCAAAAATTGACCTAATAACAGGGTTGCAGTCAATAATTTGAAGTTTTACATTAAATTTTCTACATAATAATTCCATCTTGTCCCTCATTGCAGCAGAAATATCATTCGACAAAATATAAAAACAGCATTCCCGGAGATCCGGGTTATTCTTCAGCAATGAACTCATAGAAGTAAGACAGTATGGAGCATACATATTTGACGATGAATATATAAAATTAAACATTTTTTCCTCCCTATAACCTATCAAACATTTCTTCTACAGCTCGAACTGTATTTTCTTTTGAAAAGTATTTTCCTCTTTCCTTTGCCTTGTTTTTATAATGACATAACAATCCTTCGGTACTTAGCATTTGATACATGCCATCATATATTCCTTGTTCAGAGTTTTCAGTTACTATTCCATATTCGTTGTTCTTTCCAAGCAACTCATACGCTCCGCTGCAGCAGGTACTAACAACCGGTACACCCAAAATTAATGCTTCCGTAACTGCAGTACTAAAACCTTCGCGGCGAGACGAACATACAAATAAATCAGCTTTCGATACATATTTATACGGATTGTCTCTAAATCCAAGAAAATGGAAGGAATCCGAAACCGACAATTCCGCAACCTTTGCTTTAAGTTTCGACTCTTGAGCGCCTGTTCCAAGAATATACATATGATGTTTTATCCCTGCATCAAGTAATTGTTTATGTACAGTTATTAGTCTGTCATACCCTTTTTCACTACGAAGTCGCCCTACAGAACAGACATTTATTTCATTTGAATATGTAATATCCTCTACAGGTTCTTCTCCCAACTCCCGTATCCTATCATCTTCATTAGTGTTATATAGAACCATACAAGGTTTAACAATATGAAATAACGATGTAAAATCTTGTAGTACAGAATCTGCTACACATATTGTCCGATCGAATCGATTGTAGCAAGTTTCAGCTTCCCTTTCAGAGCGAAAACTATAAGAAGCTACTTTTTTTGTGTGCTGTTCGACATGTATCCAGCTTATGAGCTTTGTATCTTCATAAGGACAACCTGAAATAATTCGAGCAGCAGGACCTTCAAGATAAGATACAATAATATCATATTTTTCCCTAACTAATAGATGATACAAGGCTTTTGGCGTAAACAGTTTCATAAAAAAAACATTTCCAGGAAATTGTTTTTTTAAGCCTGGAATATATTCAATCTCTGAATCAAGGTACCGTTTATTTACTCCAACATCAAATAACGTCTGAACAAAAACCTTATATTTTGTTTTATCCAAATTGTTCACCAAGTTTACAAGGACTCTTTCAGCCCCGCCGCCACCAAAACTCGGTATTACAAATAAAATTGTCTTCATTTTACCTCACCATTTAATACCTTAAATATCCAACAAAAAATTGATCTCCCATCACCCTCAAGTTATATATATTAAATAGCAAAAAACATATAATCGCTAATAACTTAAATAGTTTTCGATATCGTTCATCAATGTAATTAAACTCGTAACACAGCAATATAATCATATATGGAGTAAAATACATTGCGAGCCGATAGAAATATACCATGCGAGTTGCGAATATCCATGTCATTAAGTTAAACATTGACATATTAAATGCTATTATATACGTATCTTCATCATCCTCATCAACTTTATGAACAAATAAAGACAATCCCACCGGAACTGCTGCAACCAAAACTCTCAAGAAATTAACACTAGTAGTAGAGTTTAATAGCATATCTGTATATTCGCCACTTCCATATGTCGTTTCTTCCAAAATATCTGCAATGAAAGAACCTACACCAGAATTAAAAAACACATATAATAAGATGCATACAATAACAATACCGGCAGTAGCCTTCCCCCATGGCTTCCGCATAGCCACAAAATAAATTGGAATAAACAGTAATGCCGTTGGATGTATTGTTGCAACTAGTAATACTACAACTAAATAATTAACTAATTTCTTCTCTTTGATATAATTGGGTAAAAAATAGAACATAATAGCAATCGCCAAATACTGGCGTACACCATTCATTGTTTCAAGATAACATCCCGTTGTAATAAACAAAAAAATTGCTAAATCTATATCTTTCCAATATACGTTTTTAACGAACCCCCAAAAAAGCAAACCAACAGTTATAAATGACAATATCCACAGAAAGGCTTGACTATTGGTCGTAAAGCTTTTCACAAATGCAGATAATACAGAAAACCCAACTGAATACGAATCTGAATGAACTATATTTTCCCAATTAAGTATTTCGGAAGGAATCAATGCCTCGAACCCAGCCCTATAACTACGAGTATCTACATATCCATGTCTTAAGCCTGCAACGCAGATAAGCACAAAACATATAATTCCCGCCATTTTTTTTGAATAAGATTTCTTTGCTAACTCCATCCCACCAAATACAACAATAAAGAATATGATTACATGCCACCACGATAAACTACTATTCATTTGATACACTCCGATCAAACTTTCTTTTATGTAAAAATTCATAAACTGATAACGGAATTATACACTTTACTAACTCAAGTACTGCCCCACGAAGAACATACCAATATTTATACCAAGGCATCTGAAGCAAATGAAACCCTATCCACATAACATATATACCATTCATTCGGGCTTTAAATGTTCTTCTATTAGTTGCATTTCTATCATCACGCATCTTATATAAGGGTTCTGAAATATTTGCGCCAACATAACCTCTTCCATAAATTTTGAACCACAAATGGCAATCCTCAACACGAAGTAATTTAGGGTCAACAGTATATCCTTCCACTTCTTGAAACACTCTCTTTCTAATCATTACAGCTGCATGACAAAAAAAGGGTGTATGTCGACAAAAATCATTTTTTGAAGGTCTTTCAATAACCTTCTTTATTCCCCAATCGCCCAGCTCATCAAACATAACCATTTCTGTGCTGACTAATGCAAATTCCGGATGATTTTCTAAAAATATCACTTCTTTTTCTAAACGAGTAGGAGCACATATGTCATCGCCATCCATTCGAGCAATATATTCACCGTTTGCAACTGCCAAACATTTGTTAAGAGTATAGTTCAATCCCATATTCTTTTCATTTTTTAAAATTACAAACTTTTTCGGATATTTCAATTTATATTTCTCGGCAATCTGTAAAGTTCGATCGCTCGATCCATCATCGCACATGATGAATTCCCAATCACTAAAAGTCTGGGATAATATTGACTCGATTGCATCCCCCAAATACCTTTCGCAATTGAATATTCCCATAATTATTGATACTTTTGGACTTCTCATAATTTATATACACCTTATTCTGAAAACAAAGCTCTCATTTTATTAATCATAATTATCATGAACATAAGTGGTAATGCAGTCTTTAACTTACACATATAAAAGAACACTTTCCATTTTATTGGAAAATATTGAAACTCAAGTTTCTGATATGCATGCACTATTTCATCATCTTGAAGAATCTTTTTCATTTTTCTTACACCAGCAAAAAAACCTTCTGGATTACAAATCTCATTAAGTCCTAGCGAAACTGGAGAAAGAGCAATTCGATTTTCTAATGCGATATGAAAGTCCTCATCGCATTCTTTTATGTAATTATCTAAATAATGAAATAATAACTTCCACTGTTCAAACATTCTAGGTCGATATTTTCTTGTTGTCGTACCGTTATCTGTTTTTCTGTAATTGTAGAAACATTTATTTACATATCTAACAACATCACATTCTGAAAAAGCAAAAAGATTATACAATGCATCTTCAGATGTGCAAACTTCTCGTTCGCTAATCCATACTCCTTTTGATGCAATCTTTCTGCTATAGAGTTTTCCCCACATTGTAACTAGCCGATCTGCTTCCTCTACATGTGATAGCTCATTTCCAACTAACCCCACCATACGCCGTTGAATATATTGACCGGATAAATCTCTATCACTTGCAAATAACGGTGTCATAAAAACTCGACTATTATAAATACGTTTGTATCCAAAACAAACAACTTCTGCCCCATCAATGTTGTTTACACAATATTCAATAGTTTCAGCATCAATCCAGTCATCCGAATCAACATACATAATATATTCACCTTGAGATGCTTCAAACCCCGTTCTCCGTGCAAAGGACTGTCCCTCATTTTTCTTGTGAATACTTTTCACTCTATCATCTTGCGCCGCATATGAATCACACAAAGAAGGACATGTATCATCTCCTCCATCATCAACCAATATTATTTCTATATTTCTATATGTTTGATTAAGTAAGCTATTTACACATTGTGAAAAATACTTTTCAACATGATATACGGGAACAATAATACTTACCAAAGGATTATACGATTGCATTTTTATAAATCCGCTCCATAATTTCATTAACTGCACTAATATCAAACTTTTTCATAGTCTCAATATTAGTTGCGCCCATGTTTCTTCCAGCACCCCCGATAATTTTATTCATACCTTCAGCAAATCCATTAACATCATGGCAGTCATAGATAAAGCCGCCCTTACCATTCTCAATAAGGTCAACATTACCTCTGATTCGACTACAAATTACCGGAAGTCCTACTGACATAGCTTCCATTAAAGAAGCCGGTAAACCTTCCTGCAAACTCGGAAAGGCATATGCATCTACCGTATGAAGCAATTCTTTGACATCGTCACGGTAACCTGCAAAAACGACTCGACTGTTCAGCCCAAGTTCTACAACCAACTTCTTTAACTGATGCTCGAGTTCGCCAAATCCTACGATTAGATATTTTACATTTGCTTTTTCAATCTTCGCAAGTGCTCGTATGACAACTTCATGATTCTTACGAACAGAAATCTGTCCTGTACTCATAAAAACAAAATCATCATCATCAAATCCAAATTCCGACCGCTTACTGCTACGATTTATTTCCACACTTCTAAATTCATCTGTATGTATACCAATACCAGGTACATATTGGACTTTTTTAGCATGGAACTTCTGAGCATTCCTATAATCTTCGCGATTAATTGTAATAAGCACATCTGTATAGTGCGAGCAAAATTTTTCAACCGGATAAAAAACTGCCCATGCTTTCTTGCTTGCTCCTTCAAAAAAATGAAATCCATGTGCTGTATAAATTACTTTTGTACCATATTTCTTCCTGGAATCTTTACAAGCCATACGACAGATAACACCACCAATAGGTGAATGACAATGAACAACCTGGTAACATTTTTCATCAACTAACTTCTTCACCATATTATAGGAATCAATTATTTCTTTCACCATAGAAAGGCTTCTTGGAATGGGAATATGATACACGCCAATTCCTTTATCAATCAATTCTTTCTTATATTCATTTACCCTCACCTGACTGGTAATAGAGCCGAATTCAAAATTTGTTGCAACATCCACATCATAATCAAGTTTCAAAAGGATATTAATATTATCCGTATTGAAAAGATCTATCATAGAAGCAACGGAAGCCAGCATAAGAGCTTTAGGCCGGTTATTCGGTTCGTTCACCGTACCTTCTGTACGCATGATGCTCTCTCGCAGTCCAACCACCTGATAATCCATTCCAAGATATTCACTCATCTCATGCGCATAAGCCATATTCCCAAACGCCTTATTTACCAGCCCTCCGATCTTTCCCGGTATCCTGCTGGCAACGGATACTGCCGGATTCAAAACTCCTATTTCCCAGATCTTCTTGCCCGATACTTCCGCAATCTCCTCCACCATTTCGCTGGTTTTCGTCCACTCGCCATTCTGTGGAAGCAGTACAACCGCGTTTTCCTCCACGTCCACGAGCATGGTCTGGCAGAGAAATTCGCACAGATTCTCTATGTACAGCATAGACCGTTCATTCTTTACCTTCGGAAATATAGGAAGTTTCTTCGCAAATTTAGCCAATGTAGGATAATTTCCTTTACTTCCTTTTCCATAAATCATCGGTGGCCGAAGGACAATTACTTTGAAATTATCATCCGCCAGTTCTCTTACTCCCGCATCTGCCTGCAACTTGCTGTCTCCATAAAAATTCGCCGGATTCGGAACCGTGTGTTCGTCTACGATCTTTTTAACCCCAAAGGGCGCGGATTCTCCATAGACAATCATAGAGGACATAAATAGAAACTCTTTTACGCCCTCCGCTTTCGCTTTCTGACAAACCTCTACCGCCAGATCGGTATTTACCGCATAATACTTTTCTTTTGTTTCATCCGATACATTGCCCACATCGGCATGGGCGATGCCTGCAACATGGTAAACAATATCGTACGCGGAGAAATCCCTTTCTCTCCAGGAGCCGTCAATCATGTCAACAGAATCGACTGAGAAATTCCCGCTATAGTTTTTTTCAGCATAGGCTTTAAAAGATTCTCCGATATAGGAGCCTGCTCCGGTAATTAAAACCTTTTTGTGAGCATCCCGATCAACGGAAACCGTCTCGCCAAAGCCAATCTTACCGATAAGCTCTGCGTCACTTTTACTCTCTGTATAATGGCGTCCAACCTTTTTTATCTCTCCCGTTCCGCCTTCAACCACACTGTCATCGCTCCGAAAAACATGCAAGCTTCCCAGGAAGCATTTGACATCCATAACGAGGCTCAGCTTCTCTACATACTCCCCGTCCAGCCTTGCTTTATCCGCAATTTCCAGTTCATCCCGCCCATTGATCTGCGCCCAGCCGGTAAGTCCCGGCTTTACATCATTTGCGCCATATTTATCCCTTTCAGCAGTCAGCACATCCTGGTTCCAGAGAGCCGGGCGCGGTCCTATCACAGACATATTTCCTATAAAGATATCCCAAATCTGAGGTAATTCATCCAGGCTATGCGCACGAATAAATTTCCCAACTTTTGTTATGTACTGATCTGGTCTTTCTAACTGATGCGTCGGGACATCATGGGGTGTATCAAGACGCATGCTTCTAAACTTATGAAGCTTAAAATATTTTTTATTTTGACCTATCCTTTTCTGTGTAAATAAAACAGGTCCCGGATCTTCCATTTTAATTGCCAATGCAATAGTCCCCATAATTGGGCTTAATACTACCAACCCTCCAAAAGACAAGAAAATATCCAATCCCCGCTTTATGTACTTATCATAAAAACCAGGGTTATATTTTTCCTCACCTACAACTTCCAGATG
This sequence comes from Clostridiaceae bacterium, assembly GCA_902362865.1. Lineage (GTDB taxonomy): Bacteria > Bacillota > Clostridia > Lachnospirales > Lachnospiraceae > Claveliimonas > Claveliimonas acetigenes. The sequence continues at coordinate 98,273 of CABIYE010000009.1, read as the reverse complement.
ACCTTTCACTCCATCTGCATTTACTGCATCATTTTCATCTTCTATAAAGACAACTTTTTTACCTTCTAATGGATTTTTTTCTTCTGGTTCGTCCTCATATACATAATTTGCTTTCTTATTCTTTGCAATAAGCAATAAGCTTACGCATGCCGCACTCATAACCGCAACTGTAATTCCTATCAATTTTCCAATTTTTCCTTTATCGATAGACATATTCTTACTCTCCGTTTTTATTTATAATTGCAGATTCGTAACCCGAACCGATTTCTCCAGCTTCAAGTTTTCGATAACTTTCAATCCGAACACCGGCTTTTACGATTGCTCCCGAATTAATATGGCTACACTGACCAATTACTGCATTATGATCAACTACAGCGCCTGAACCAATAATTGTTCCCTCACCAATAACAGAATGCGCATTAATAATTGCTCCCGGTTCGACAATCGTACCCATCCCCATATTGGCGGTCTTGCTGACATACGCCGATGGATGTATGAGTAAGGGAACCTTATATCCAAAGCGAAGAAGTTTTTCAAGAAGTTGTCCACGATACTCATTGTTACCTATCCCAACAAACGCCTCTTCATATTCACTTCTAAATTTATCCATTTCGTTAATCTTGCCGATAGCCAAATCACTGTTATCATCAAGATAATCAATTTTTAAATATCCACAATCTTCTGCAATTTCTGCAACTACTTGCCCATGACCGCCGGCACCAATTATCAAAATTGATTTCATATAATCACTCTTTCAGCTTTTGAATTTTTACCAAATGACATAGCTTCGCCACCCGCACCTCCCAGGTGTGGTTCCCCGGCTCCGCTATGTTCAAATGCTTCCCCTGTGTGGTAAACCGACTACAGTTGATTCATCTTGCTTTTCAATTCTTCTATATTCAACTCAAACCCATCTGCCAACACCACAGAGCCGCCTTCTCCACAGACCGCTTCTTTCGGGCAAACCGGTTTCCCAGGAGCATTCTCTATCGTCAATCCCGCCTGCACCTTCCGTCCCATAAATGCAAAATCCATCCATGCGCATCGGTTGTGACGGTCTACTTTTACGATGCGGTCTTCAAAATACTGCAGCGGACCTTCTGTAATCACTGCCTTATCCCTGCCATTTTCCTGCTTGCGCAAATAACCATAAGACATTCTTGCCAATCCCGATTCATCCAATAAGAAGCGGAAAAATTCTATTTCCTCTGCACGCATAGCTGCCGCACCTGCGTCCTTTAACTGTTTGATGAATCCCCAGCATCTTCCCCGCAGCGCTTCTACCAAGTTATCAAATTCTTTCTGCACAAGCTCCGTCCGGACAAATATATACCCCGGGAACATCGGTTTTCGGGTTATTCCTTTCATATCCCGACGGTAATACTCCATCATGGGAAGGAATGCATTTACTCCTTCTTCACACAGGATGTCACAAATACGGCTCTGTCTTTCTGACTGAACAAATAAAATATACCAGTTCTCTTCCATTGCCTTTGTCACTCCCATTTTCCCTGACTCTCTCTAAGCCGTCTTTTCTGTGATTTCCAGCCCTGCTTTCAGGCATATTTCGTTTCCAGCATTTTCCATTTTCAAAAATGCAAGTCGTTTATGCCGATCCACCTTGCGGATCATCTGCTCTCTGCCCCGAAGCGGTCCTTCTGTTATCTGAACTCTTCCGCCTCGGATTACTCCTTTTGACATAGGCAGGTTCTTTTCACTCCCGAAGATTTCTCTTAGAATCCTTTCCTCATCTTCTCCAACCGAAAAGATCTCTTTTTCACCTGTTTCTGCCAGGGGCAGTTCCCTATGCAGTATCTGCAGTGCCTGCGTGAGCGCCTCTTCTCCCCGGCACTCAAAAACCACACACTCGGGGAACAGATTCCATCTTTCCAAATGCCAGGCGCCCTCGTACTTTCGCATTCTCTCGTAAGTCAGCACAAAAGCATCCTGAAGAATTTGTTTATCAGAATGCCTGTCGCAGATTCGTAAAATCTCTTGTTCTTTTATATTGGGAAAGTGAAAAATGTACCAGATAGTAACCCCTCTCTTTCGTAGAGTATCTTACTCTACGATAAAAATTTCTCTTAATCACTTCTCTTTTTACTTGGAATTGGAAAACGGATGAAAAAATATAGCAAATTTGATAAAAGAATTTCTCAAACCATGCCATTTTGTAGAGAATAAGCGCAAAAATTGTATTTCTTGTTGAATTATAAAAAGAATATCGTTATAATAGAGAGCGATGATTTGTAAATAAAGTATTAGAGTAAGATACTCTTCGACAAAAATAGACAAAAAAACTGTAAACCCATGCGATATACGTCATGAATTTACAGTTCTTTTTGATTGACTTACTGTTACTCCTCCAGTTTTATCTTTGCAAATGCTTCTGCAAATGCCAAATTCACTGGTTCGTCTTTTTGTTTATTCAGATATTTCTGGACATCCCGCTTGCTGACTCCGGCGCCTTCCTTCTTTCTTCTTTCCTGGAATGCGGATAACTTTTCTTTATGTCCGCAGGAGCAGACAAAGGTCTGTCCTTCTCCCTTTCCGCGGAGCATCATCTTTTTATGGCAGACCGGACATCTGGCATTGGACACTCTGGCAAGAGTCTCTCGGTGTCCGCATTCTCTGTCCTGGCACACCAGCATCTCTGCTTTCTTGCCTTGTACCTTTAGCATCCGCTTGCCGCACACCGGACATTTTGTATTAGTGAGGTTCTCGTGACGGAAGGTGCCTTCTCCCGCTTTGATTTCTTCAATCAGCTCCTCTGTGTAAGCGGTGATTTCTTTCATAAATGTTCCCCGCTTTTTCTGTGCTTTTGCAATTTGGGATAACTGCATCTCCCAGTCTGCCGTAAGCTCTGGCTTTTTTAAGTCTTCCGGCACAAGGTTCAGAAGCTGTCTTGCCTTCGCTGTCAGATGGATTTCCTGTCCTTTCTTTTCTAACAGAAAACTGGAAAATAGCTTTTCCATAATATCCGCCCTGGTTGCAACGGTTCCCAGTCCGCCTGTCTCTCCCAGCGTTTTTGCCTTCTTCTTATCGTTACTTTCCATATAGGCAACCGGATTCTCCATGGCTGAAAGCAGTGTACCTTCATTAAACGGAGCCGGAGGCTTGGTCTTTCCCTCGGTTACCGTCATGCGAAGTACCGTAAGCTTATCTCCCTTTTTTAACTTTGGGAGCATCTGGCTTTTTAATTCCTCCTGCTCTTCTTCCTCCACATCTTCCTGTTCGTATACCTCCCGCCAGCCCGGGCTCTTTACAACTCTTCCCTGAGCTGCAAAAGTTTCATTGCCAATCATGGCCGTTATCTGTGTCTGCTCATATTCAAATGGCGGATACAAAACTGCAAGAAATCTTTTCACCACCAGATCATATATCTTTCTTTCCTCATTTGCCATGTGCGAAAGCTCCACAAATTGCTCTGTGGGAATGATCGCATGATGGTCGGAAACTTTCTGGTTATTTACGAAAGCCGCTTTCTCTGAAACGGGCTTTCGCATCACCTTCCCCGCCAGTCTGCGGTAGGGTCCTACTGCAATTGCTTCCAGACGGTCCTTAATGGTGGGAAGGATATCTGTGCTTATATATCTGGAATCTGTTCTCGGATAAGTCAGCACTTTATGGTTCTCGTAGAGACGTTGCATAATGTTCAGCGTTTCTTTGGGAGAATAGCCGAATTTCTTGTGGGCATCCCTTTGCAGCTCTGTCAGATCATACAGAAGGGGTGCACCGCTCTTTTTCGGCGTCGTCTTCACCTGTTCGACGACGGCATCTTTCCCCTTTAATTCCCGGAAAAGAGACTGTATTTTTTCCTTATCAAAAGAACGGCAGCTTTTGGAACGGGAATCCTGCCATGTAAATGTCACCCCTGTTCCCACAGCCTGCAATCCATAATAACTCTTCGGTACAAAAGAACGAATCTGTTCCTCCCGCTTCGCCACCATAGCAAGGGTAGGCGTCTGTACACGCCCGCAGGAAAGCTGGGCGTTATACTTACAGGTCAGCGCTCTCGTCGCATTAATTCCTACCAGCCAGTCTGCTTCGGCTCTGCAAAGAGCCGCATCATAAAGAGGGTCATATTCGTGCCCGTTTTTCAAATGGCTGAACCCTTCACGGATTGCCTTATCCGTCACCGAAGAAATCCACAGCCGTCTAATAGGCTTTTTATTTCCCGCTTTTTCAAGAATCAGCCGTGCTACCAGCTCCCCTTCTCTTCCCGCGTCTGTTGCGATTACAATGTCTCCTACGTCCTTTCGGTGGATCTGGCTTTTTACCGACTGATACTGCTTCGCCGTCTGCTTAATCACTTCATATTTAAATTCTTTCGGCATCATGGGAAGGTCTTCCATCTTCCATTCTTTGTATTTCTTATCGTAATCTTCCGGATCGGCAAGAGTTACCAGATGTCCAAGCCCCCAGGTCACAATATACTGATTTCCCTCAATCGCGCCGGAAATATTTTTCCCGCATTTCAGCACCCGGGCAATATCCCTTGCCACAGAGGGTTTTTCTGCAATTACCAATGATTTCATATACTTCCCCTTACTTTCCGGACACCAGATTCCAGAATCCACTGTCTGACTGATATGGTACAATGTCTTCCATGTCAAACGGCGCTGTCACCCATGCATATCCCTGGTCGTTTTCATCATCTGCCGGATAGTCGAAGGAAAATCCGATTTCGATTCCTTCTGCATCCACGAAGAAATTGTCTGAATAAACGCCTGTCTCATCTTCGCCGGACAGACATTTTTTCAATGCATCATTATCTAATTCCGCCAGCAGCTCATCATTATCCGCCTCATCCCGCATTTCATCCAGCCAGTCGGCAAGAAATGCATCATCCAGCTTCACGATGTCCTTCACTGTGTAAATTGTTCCATCCTTCAAATTGATATTCAAGGTACGGAGTCTTACGTGAGTGTCCTGCTGGCTTCCTTCATAGCTATAATCCTGGTAGACAACACTCATAAAATCGGCAGACTGATAGCAGACCTTGTATTCTACAAAGCTTGCCAGTACCGGAGATTCTTCGGTTATAACCTTCTCTTTCATCTGCGCATCGGGATTTAAATAAATCTTCTCTGCCGTCTCCATAGCACATTCCTTCAGTTTGGCATTAATGTCGTCCTGCAGAGAACCATCCAGTCCGGTAATCTGCGGAAAATGTACCTCGAAATTGATTACTGTTTTTTTCGTGTCTTCTCCTTCATCCGTATAAACATCATCTGTCACCTGATATGTAATTCCTTCTTCTTTATATTCCGGGATTGCATCTATGCCTGAAAGCTCTTCTTCATCATTCCCGTCATCCTGAATGTCCGGAGTTTCCTGATCATACCAGTCATCTTCATTGTCCCAGCCATCACCCCAGCCGTAATCGTCCTGACCGTCATCGTTATAGTCATCGTCAGGGATTTCATAAATATGAGAGGAAGACCAATTACTTTCATCCGCTATGTCTTTTACAATACTGGATACGATCCATCCCAGAAGAGCCAGCAGCAAAAGAACACCGGCCACGATTCCGAGTATCAGAGGCAGCCTTTTCTTCTTTTTTCCGTCATCCCCGGACATATTGCCGGAGAGAACAGCTTCCATGGGAACAAAACGCATTCCGTTCGCCTTCTGCTCTGGCGCGGTTTCTTGCATCCCATAATGGCGGTAGCTTTCTACCGCTCCCGGAGCCGCATTTACAGTAATGCGATTTATTCTTAATCCCTGCACGCAGAAACGGCACATCTCCTGGTACAGTGTTCTTCCTACTCCGCGCAGCTGCCATTCTTTTCTGACAAAGAGCAGCGCAATATGACCGCCTTGCCTTAAATTCAAAGCACTGACGCCGCAAAGCTCCTGTCCTTCCCACGCGCCAAAAAATACCGTTTCTCCTTTCTGTACCCCTGGCATGACATTTTCGTATTTAATAAATTTCTGAAATTCTGCTACACCTGCCGGCTCATAGTAAGGCGCGACATCCGCCGCAAATACATCCCACACCAGATGCAGCGCCGGCAGAATCTCCTGTGCTTCCAAGATTCTGACAAACATGCTTTTCCTCCTTTTGTTCCAACAATTTTCCTATAACAATTCCTCTCTCAGTAAAGTAAGCGCACGCACAACTGCATAATCACGATTCTTCCTGCGGTTCCCGGTAAAATGGAATTCTTCCGTGCGTACTCTGCCATTCACACAACAGCCTACGTAAACCAGCCCTACTGGCTTGTCTTTTGTTCCTCCGTCAGGGCCTGCGATTCCGGTAACAGAAAGAGCCGCATCCGCTCCTGCTGCCTTCGCCGCTCCCACTGCCATCTCAGAAGCAGTCTCATAGCTGACAGCACCATATTGTTCCAGTGTCTCATGCTTTACGCCCAACAACTTTTCCTTCGCAGCATTCGAATACGTAATATAGCCTTCCTCGTAGACTGCTGAAGCTCCCGGCACATTCATCAACTGTCCGGCAAGGAGTCCGCCTGTACAGGATTCTGCCGTTGTCAGCGTCATACCTTTTTCCTTCAAAAGCAAAATCACTGCCTCTTCCAGAGTCACATTTTCATCCATTGTATAAATATTTTTCCCAAAGCGTCTGGACAATTCTTCCAACATCGGCTGCATCAGTGCATCAGCACTCTCCTCATCCGCTGCTTTTGCTGTTACACGAAAATGGACTTCTCCCGTCTTCGCATAAGGAGCAAGGGTGGGATTACTCTGTTGTTCCATCAGATCCTTCACCATCGTCTCTGCCCGGCTCTCGCCAACAGAACACACCTTTACCATCTTAGAATAAATCCCTTCCGGCTGCAGACGATTCAGATAAGGCGCGATATCACGGTCAAACATCGGAATCATTTCATTCGGAGGACCCGGAAGCAGAATTGCCGTCTTCCCATTTTCTCCTTCCAGAATCAGTCCCGGCGCTGTTCCGTTATGATTATCCACCACAACTGCCCCTTCCGGAACCATCGCCTGCTTCCAGTTATTCTCTGTAATCGGATTCTTCCGCTGCAGACGGTCAAAATATTCCTGAATCCGCTCTCTGGTGTGAGCATCCTCCTGTAATTCTCTTCCGAATACTTTCGCCGTAACTTCCTTTGTTAAATCATCCTTCGTTGGTCCCAGACCGCCGCCAAGGATAACAATATCCGAGCGGTCAAGTGCCAGCCGGATCGCATCCTCCAGACGCTCTTCGTTATCTCCCACCACACTCTGGTGATAGCAGGAGAGCCCCAGCATCGCCAGCTTCTCCGCCAGATACGCGGCATTCGTATTTACAATATTTCCCAAAAGGATTTCTGTCCCGACAGAAATCAGCTCTACTGTCATCCTACATTCCTCCCTGTGTAAGTACCTGCTTATTCTTTGCAATATAATCAATCAAAGAAACCACCGTCAATATCAAGGATACCCAGATTAGTACATTTTCAATCATAACAAAGATCCCCCCGAAATCAGCAATCAGTAGGATAATCATAAACATCTGGGATACCGTCTTAAACTTTCCCCAGTAACTTGCGGCAATCACAATTCCATTATCTGATGCAATCAGGCGGAAACCGCTGATAATAAACTCGCGCGCGATAATAATAATCACAATCCATGCCGGGAGCTTTCCCACCGGAATCAGGCAAATCATAGCGGAACACACTAACAGCTTATCTGCCAGTGGATCCATGAATTTGCCGAAATTCGTTACCAGATTCCTTGCTCTTGCAATCTTGCCATCCAGCATATCGGTAAGGCTCGCCACACAGAAAATTGCCAGCGCAATCCATTTATTCGCATCTCCTCCCAGGTCTGTCAGCATAAACAGTACAAAAAAAGGCACCATAATCACTCTTAATACAGTCAATTTATTTGGTAAATTCATTCCATCAGTTCTCCTATCAAATCATATTCCAATGCTCCGGTTATCTTTACTCTTGCAAAATCCCCGGACATCAGTTCCTCATCCGTATTTACGAAAATCAATCCATCTACATTCGGTGCATCTTTGTAGGTTCTTCCCACATAGGCATCTTCATCCGCCACCTTACCTTCTATCATTACCAGAACTTCCCTGCCAATCATATCCTCTGCCTGTTCAAAAGCAATCTCCTGCTGAAGCTCCATAATCTCTGCCTGCCGCTCTTCCTTCACCTCTTCCGGAACTTGACGGGGCATCTCGGCAGCCGGCGTATCTTCTTCCGGCGAATAGGTAAATACTCCCAGCCGGTCAAATTCCATCTGATCCACAAACTCCATAAGTTCTTCGTGTTGCTCTTTCGTCTCCCCCGGGAATCCTGTGATCAGTGTAGTCCGCAAGGTGATATCCGGGATTGCCTCTCTGAGCTTCTCTATTATAGCAATTAACTGCTCCTTTGAGGTTCTCCTTCCCATCCGCTTCAGGATTTCATTATTAGCATGCTGGATAGGAAGGTCGAGATAATGGCAGATTTTCGATTCTTCCTTCATTACCTGTATCAGATTATCGTCTATCTCTTCCGGATAGCAGTAAAGAATCCGAATCCACCGGATTCCTTTTATTCTGCAGAGTTCCCTCAGAAGCTTGTGCAGAGATTTCTCTCCATAGATGTCTCTGCCATAAAGGGTCGTCTCCTGGGCAACCAGAATCAGCTCCTTCACCCCCTGCTCTGCCAGATCCGCCGCCTCTTCCAGAAGCCGTTCCATCGGAACACTCCGGTAGTTCCCGCGTATTTTGGGGATAATGCAGTAAGTACAATGCTTATCACAGCCTTCCGCAATTTTTAAATACGCATAATGCCCGCCGGTAGTTACCAGACGTTTTGTCTCTACCAATGGAAGTGCGTCAACATCCGCCAGTTCTATGCTTACATTTCCTTCCAATGCCCCGTCTATAGCGTCCGCGATTTTATCATAGGATGTAGTACCAAGCACTGCATCCACCTCCGGAATTTCTTTCACAATTTCCTCCTGATAACGCTGTGCCAGACATCCGGTTACAATCAACGCTTTCAAAGAACCCGTCTTCTTATACTCTGCCATCTCCAAAATGGTCTGAATGCTTTCTTCCTTGGCGTCATGGACGAAGCAGCAGGTATTAATAACAATTACATCCGCCTGCGTCTCATCATCGGTTATCTGCCAGCCTCTCTTGTCAAGAAGCCCCAGCATCACTTCCGTGTCAACCAGATTCTTATCACAGCCAAGGGAAACAAATAATAGCTTCATTCGATTCCTCCCTGTATGTTTGAAAGGCAGACACCCGTATAAAGCATCTGCCTTTTCTTCTTATTTTTCTGCTTCTTCTGCAATGATTTTAATCTTACCGCTGTTCAATTCATCAATTGCAATGGAAAGCGGCTTCTCCCCTTCCTTCGTATTAACCAGGGGCATCTCTCCGTCAATAATCTGTCTCGCTCTCTTGGATGTAGCCATCACAATCGAGTAACGGCTATTTACGACCTTAGTCTCGCCTTCCTCTACGTCCTTATTCACTACCTTCATTAAATCGGTATAAGATGGGTGCAACATCTGCTATTCTCCTTTCAAATCTCTCTTTATATGTTCTGCAAACTGTAAATTACGATAACTTCTGCTGTGTTCTGCCTGGATAATCCGATGAACCTCTTCCACACATCTGTCAAGCTCATCATTCACCACATAGTAATCATACTTATCCATTCCTTCTGCTTCCTCACAGGCGCGCAGCATACGCTGCTCTATCACCTCCATAGATTCTGTGCCTCTCCCCACCAGGCGCTTCTTCAGTTCCGAAGCCGTTGGTGGTGTCACAAACAGAAGCAATGTCTCCGGGAACTTCTCCTTCACCTTAAGGGCGCCCTGGATCTCTATCTCCAGAATCACATCTTTCCCTGCGTGAAGCTGCTCCTGTACATATGCTTTCGGCGTACCATAGTAATTATTCACGTACTTAGCATACTCTATCAATTCATCTTTCGCAATCATTTTTTCAAATTCTTCCCGGGTTTTGAAAAAATATTCCCTGCCGTCGACTTCCCCTTCCCGGGGCTGCCTGGTCGTCGCAGAAATAGACAATGCATAATTATCATACCTCTGTAACAGCTCTTTCATAATGGTTCCCTTACCCGAACCGGAAAATCCTGACACTACAATAAGTATTCCTTCCTGTTCCATAAACAGACATCCTTTCTGACCTATCTCCTACTCAATATTCTGAACCTGTTCTCTTATCTTCTCAATCTCTGTCTTTAAATCAATTGCACAATTAGACACTTCTATATCATTTGCCTTGGAAAGAATGGTATTCGCCTCACGATTCATCTCCTGGGCAATGAAATCCAGTTTTCTTCCGATTCCCCCTTCTTCGGAAAGGAAGGTCTCTCGCATATGGCTGATATGGCTCTTAAGCCTTACCACTTCCTCATCTGTACAGATCTTATCCGCAAAAATCACTACTTCTGCGGCAATCCTGCCTTCATCCATCTGGGTATCTGCAAGCAGTTCCTTCACCTTCTCTTCCAGCTTTTCACGGTACTCAGCCACAATCTCCGGCGAACGATTTTCTATATAAGAAACTTTCTCCAGCATTCCTTCCAATTTACTTAAAATATCGTTCTTCAGATTCTCGCCTTCGGCCTCTCTTGTCTCTACAAACTGCTCCAAAGCGCCTTCCAGCGCTTCCTTAAGGCCATTCCACAAGGCTTCCTCGTCCGGTGCCTGCTCTTCCATCGTAAGAACCTCCGGACATCTGGAAAGTGCAGAAACCCGAATATCATTTTCCAGCCCGAAAGATTCCTCCATCTGCTTAAAATATGTAAGATACTCTTTCGCCAATGGTTCGTTATACTTTAAAGATACCTGATTCTCAGACATATCCTCATAAGTAATAAAAATGTCAACTTTCCCTCTTTGCGCATACTTCTTCAAAAGGCTCCTGATTGCGCTGTCAAAAAAGTTCAGTTTCTTAGGCATACGGATATTCGCATCCAGATATCGGTGGTTGACTCCCTTCATCTCTACTGTGAACTTACGATCTCCTTCAGTAATCTCGCAGCGCCCAAATCCTGTCATACTTCTAATCATTATTATACCTCTTCACGTTACTATTCACAGCCGATTTGAAATCCCATATGGATTCGTCGTGCTTGCACGTAAGAAGATATATGGGATTCCAAATCAGGACTGTGGAGCAGTCACCCCACCTGTATAAGCAGTCTTAGCTCCGTCAGGAGCGGGACTGGCGCATCGAAGATGCGACGAGTGCGCATGCCGGTGGGGTGCTGTGAATAGTAACCTCTTCACCTGTATTTTGCTATCCTTCATTATAATTCATTTGACATATCCCGTCAACCATCTGTATGATAGGAATAAGACACCAAAAAAGAAAGGATTGTTTAAAAATGGCTTTTGACGGAATCACTGTTGCCGCACTGGTACAGGAATTAAAACATACATTAACAGACGGGCGGATTAATAAAATTGCGCAACCGGAGACGGATGAACTTCTTCTTACAATCAAGACAGCCGACGGTATGAAGCGCCTTTCTATTTCGGCCAGCGCCTCTCTGCCCCTCATCTATTTGACGGAAGAAAATAAACCAAGTCCTATGACTGCCCCCGGATTCTGCATGCTTCTCAGAAAACATATTAACAACGGGCGGATCGTCCGGATTTCCCAGCCAAAGCTGGAACGAATTATCTATTTCCACATTGAGCATCTGGATGAAATGGGCGATTTATGCCGCAAGACACTGATTGTGGAAATCATGGGAAAGCACAGCAATATTATTTTCTGCGATGAGCAAGGCAGGATTATAGACAGCATCAAGCATGTTTCCGCGCAAATGAGTTCCGTGCGGGAGGTACTGCCCGGGCGGGAATACTTTATCCCCGACACCATGAACAAGCTTGACCCCCTCACCGTGTCCCGGGAGGATTTTATCCATACCTTAAAAACGCATCCGGCGCCTCTTGCCAAGGCAATCTATACCAGCTTCACCGGAATCAGCCCTGTGGCGGCAGAAGAAATCTGCTATATTTCCGGCATTGAATCTGCCATGACTGCCGGAGACCTGTCGGAAGACATGGGCATTCATCTGTATAACCAGTTTCATATTTACTTTGAAGCAGTAAAGCAGGGCAACTTCTGCCCGGTCATCTACTATAACCAGAATTCTCCCATAGAATTTTCCTGCCTGCCGCTGACACATTTCAGCCAGTATACAACGAAGGAAGTCTCTTCTGTCTCTCAGGTTCTGCGTACCTACTATGCTGAAAAAAATACCGTCACTCGCATCCGGCAGAAATCGGCAGACCTGCGCCGGATCGTACAGACTGCCCTGGAACGCAGCCGCAAGAAATACGACTTGCAGAGCCGCCAGTTAAAAGACACCCTGGGGCGTGACAAATATAAGGTCTACGGAGAGCTGATTAATACTTATGGTTATCATCTGGAAAGCGGCGCCAAAGAATTAGAAGCGCTGAATTACTATACCAACGAAAAGGTTACGATTCCTCTGGATCCCACCCAAACTCCGGGAGAGAATGCGCAGCGCTACTTCGCAAAATACAACAAGCAGAAACGTACTTTTGAGGCTCTTGGGGAACTCATTGAGGAAACAAAAGCAGACATTACTTATCTGGAATCCGTAAGCAATGCCCTTGATATTGCCTTAAGTGAAGACGACCTCGCTCAGATTAAGGAAGAGTTAATCCAGAGCGGATATATCCGCCGGAAAGCCTCGAAGAAAAAAGTGAAACTAAAAAGCCGCCCCTTCCACTATCTGTCCAGTGACGGCTATCATATCTATGTAGGGAAAAACAACTTCCAGAACGAAGAACTGACCTTCCACTTTGCTAACGGAGGCGACTGGTGGTTCCACGCCAAAGGGACTCCCGGTTCCCACGTCATTGTAAAGACGGAGGGCAAAGAACTTCCCGACCGGGTCTTTGAGGAAGCCGGCCGACTCGCCGCCTACTATTCTAAGAACCGTGGAAGCGACAAGGTGGAAATCGATTATATTGAGCGCAAACATGTAAAGAAGCCAAACGGTGGAAAGCCGGGATTCGTCATCTACCACACCAATTATTCCCTTGTGATAGATTCCGACATCTCCGGGCTGAAACTACTGGAATCTTGACATAAACTGCCTCACATTCCCAATAAATAATCCACAAACTGCTGGGCTGTCCTTCCTGACAGCCCGCCGTGGCTTAACTCCCACTTGTTCGCTTCTAATAAAAGTTGTTCCTCCGGCATGGTAATGCCGTTTCTTGCGGCAAGCTGTCTTACAATCTCCTGGAATTCTTTCTTGCTCGGTCCGCCAAAATAAATCGTAACGCCAAATCTTGCAACAAGCGATAACTTCTCCTGTACCGTATCGTTGGTATGAAGTTCTTCGTCCCGATCCTGCTTATCCTTAAAAGTCTCGCGGATCAGATGGCGGCGGTTGGAGGTTGCATAAATCAGCACATTATCCGGTTTACGCTCCAGGCCGCCCTCTATTACAGCCTTCAGGTATTTATACTCTATCTCAAATTCTTCAAAAGACAAATCATCCATGTAAATAATGAATTTATAATTCCGGTTCTTCACCTGCGCAATCACATCATTCAAATCCTGGAACTGATGCTTGTATACCTCAATCATACGGAGCCCCTGGTCATAATACTGATTCAGGATGGCTTTAATAGATGTAGATTTTCCGGTTCCGGCATCACCGAACAACAGGCAGTTATTCGCCTTACGTCCCTTGACAAACGCCTCCGTATTGTCAATCAGCTTTTTCTTGGCAATCTCATATCCTACCAGATCATCCAAACGGACATGGGCAATCTTCGTAATGGGAACAATCTGTGTTCCCTCTTCTGTATGTTCAATTCGGAATGCCTTATGAAGCCCCAGCTTTCCCACGCCAAATTCCTTGTAAAACTGAGTCATGACCGCCTGAAATGCTTCAATTGTGTCTGTCTCTGACAGAATTTTGCCAAGAGCACAGATTCTGTCCCGAATCCGCTTGTTAAACACACTTCCATGTTCTCCTGAACCGGTAAACTTCTGTATCATAGACAGTCCATCCGTACACAGTTCCCTCTCCATGTCTGTGAAATCATAATCAAACAACTCTTTGAAAATCGCAAAATCATGCAATGCCACCTGATTGATGCTGCCTTCAATCTCACCAACAATCTCGCAGGAAGTGCTGTAAGCATTTTCATCATTTGCTAAAAGAAATGTCAGATAATTGTGCCACAGATTTCCCTCAAATCCATGACTGACCGCCATCTCAATCATTCCGTTAATGCAGTCAAATAAAAGACTCCTTAAATCCTCTTTTTCATAATCGTCATTCTTATAATTCTCCATTAAAAATGTCATATCCATTAAAATTTGTCCCTCTTCGATATGACGGTACAGCATTAATTCATTTACTCGCATTGTATTTTCCTTCTTTTCTCTTAATAATTTCCAAGTATTTTCAGGCTCTTAGCCTCTTCCCTGAGTCCGCGGATTGCATTTTTCACAGCGCCTTCACTCATATTTCCCTCAAAATCAACAAAGAACCGATACTCCCAGGTCCGCCCTTCAATCGGCCTTGATTCAATCTTCGTCATATTCAGGTCATTATAAATAAAATGAGACAGCAGATGATACAGGGAACCGCTCTCATGGGCAACCTCAAAACAAATGCTGATTTTTTTCGCATCCTTCAGAAATATCTTTTGGTTCGTCACAATGATAAATCGTGTAGAATTGTTATCGTTATCATTAATCTTGCTGTCCAGAACTTTTAATCCATAAATTTCCGCTGCATGGGCACTGCAGATTGCCGCCTGAGCCACATCCTTTTCTTCCACAATCTTCTTAGCTGCTACAGCCGTATTCGCCACGCCAATCTGCTGCCAGTCTCTGTGCTCATCCAGATACTTAGCGCTCTGCATCAGTGCCTGTGGATGGGAATAGACTCTCCGGATTGTAGAAATGGATGCCCCTTCAACGCCCGTCAATGCATGCTCAACAGGAAGTTCAACCTCTCCTACAATATAATTTTCAAACTCCACCAGCAGATCATACATCTCCGTTACCATTCCGGCAGAGGAATTCTCAATAGGAAGTACTGCAAAATCTGCCGAACCTTCTTCTATTGCCTCCATCGCATCACGGAATGTCTGCACGTGGAAACTGTCAATATCCCTGCCAAAATATTTGAACATAGCTGCCTGAGAATAAGCGCCGTCCGTCCCCTGGAATACAATCCGCGCCCCCTCAAGGTCAAGTGCGTCCACCCCGATAAACGGCAGACGTCCCAGCGCTCCCTTCTTGGTGAGCATCTGATACTGAAGCTTCCTGCTCTGTGCCATCAACTGCTCAAAAAGCTCCGTTAATCCCTTCTTATAAAACCCATCTTCCACATCCGCAGTTACTGCGTGGAGTTTCTCAATTTCCCTGTTCTTGTCAAATACCTTTTTCCCTGTCTCTATCTTGTAGTTGCCTACCTGTCCGCAGACATCCATGCGTCTTTCATATAATTCCACGATTTGACTGTCAATCTCGTCAAGCTGCTTTCTCAGTTCTTCTAGTGATTTCATCTTGCGTCTCCTTCCTTTTCGCGGCTCTTCCGCCGCACCTACCTCGGGTACTTCGTCCCCTCGGTCTCGGCTTTCGCCTTCCCCGCGCCCTTCCGCCGCGCCTACCTCGGGTACTTCGCCCCCTCGGTCTCGGCTTTCGCCTTCCCCGCGCCCTTCCGCCGCGCCTACCTCGGGTACTTCGTCCCCTCGGTCTCGGCTTTCGCCTTCCCCGCGCCTTTTCTCCGCCGCGCCTACCTCGGGTACTTCGTCCCCTCGGTCTCGGCTTTCGCCTTCCCCGCGCCCTTCCGCCGCGCCTACCTCGGGTACTTCGCCCCCTCGGTCTCGGCTTTCGCCTTCCGCGCGCCCTTCCGCCGCGCCTACCTCGGGTACTTCGTCCCCTCGGTCTCGGCTTTCGCCTCATGAAAAGGAAGTCCGGCAAGCCTGTCTGCAAGCAGACGCTTTCCGTCCTTTCCTTTTCGCGCGGCTCATTGCTTTCAGTATAATATATTTTTTGTATAAAATCTAGGTTTCTTCTGCATACTGATTCTATGAAACATAATTTTCTTGCATGTGGGACGGCTGGCTGGTGTATGGAAATCCTTTTCACCGGTATGCGTTCTTATCAAAAAAATGAAAACCCGAAATTAATCGGGAATACGTCTATCTGGATGTTTCCCATCTATGGGATGGCAAGTCTGCTGTCTCCTGTCTGTAAATTGCTGAAGGGAAAGAATGCGGTGATTCGTGGAGGTGTTTATACATGTTTTATTTTTATTGGAGAATTTTTCACCGGTTCGCTTCTTCGCAAAATGGACGCCTGCCCATGGGATTACAGTGACGCCCCCTTAAATATCCGCGGACTGATCCGTCTTGATTACGCTCCTTTATGGTTCGGCGCCGGTTTATTATTTGAAAAAATCCTCGGCATCCATTGAAAAACTTCCTCATTTATTATAGGATATAAGATAGATGTTAGGATTGTGAAAGTGCGCAGCACGGAACCCTAAAGGACTAGCTACGCGTCGCAATCCGCAGGCATCATAGTAGAAAGATAAATGAGGAGGTTTTTATGAGACACTTAATCAGTCCATTAGACTTTTCTGTGGAAGAACTTGATAAATTACTGGATTTGGCAAATGACATCGAAGCCAATCCCAAAAAGTACGCCCATGCCTGCGACGGGAAGAAGCTTGCTACTCTGTTCTATGAGCCAAGTACCAGAACCCGCCTGAGCCATGAGGCGGCAATGTTGAATCTGGGCGGAAGTGTGCTTGGATTCTCCTCTGCCAAATCCAGCTCTGCAGCCAAGGGGGAAAGCGTTTCTGATACCATCCGCATGATTAACTGTTATGCAGATATCTGTGCCATGCGCCACCCTAAAGAAGGCGCCGCAGCCGTTGCCTGCCGCCATGCAACAATTCCGGTCATCAATGCCGGAGACGGCGGACATCAGCATCCAACCCAAACTCTGACAGATTTATTGACAATCCGTTCCTTAAAAGGACGGCTGGACAACATGACGATTGGATTATGTGGGGATTTGAAATTCGGGCGTACCGTACATTCTCTGATTCACGCACTGGTAAGATATCCCGGTATCCGATTCATTTTAATTTCACCGGAGGAGCTTCGCCTGCCAGGCTATATGAGACATGATGTCCTGGATAAGAACAATATTCCTTATGAAGAAGTCGTCCGTCTGGAAGATGCTCTTCCTAAGCTGGATCTGCTCTACATGACCCGTGTCCAGAGAGAGCGTTTCTTCAATGAAGATGATTATGTCCGCATGAAGGATTTCTATATTCTGGATGCCAAGAAAATGAAATACGCAGGTCCGGATATGCTGGTACTCCATCCGCTTCCAAGAGTAAATGAAATATCCGTCGAGGTGGATAACGATCCACGTGCCGCCTACTTCAAGCAGGTACAATACGGTGTGTATGTCCGTATGGCACTGATATTGACACTATTGGAAATCGAAGTATAGGAGGAGAATCATATGGTTGAGAATACATTGAATGTCGGTAGTATTTCCGAGGGTTTTGTACTGGATCACATTCAGGCAGGCCGCAGCATGGATATTTATAAATACCTGAAATTAGATAAACTTGACTGCTGTGTTGCAATTATAAAAAATGCCAAAAGCAATAAGATGGGAAAAAAAGATATTATTAAGATTGAATGCCCGATAGATTTCATGGATCTGGATATCCTGGGATTTATCGACCACAATATTACGATCAACATTATCAAAGATGAGAAGATCGTAGAGAAGAAAACTCTGAAGCTTCCAAAACAGATTACGAATATCGTCAAGTGTAAGAATCCAAGATGTATTACTTCTATTGAGCAGGAGCTGGATCATATATTCATATTGACCGATCCCGAAAAGGAAGTATATCGCTGTAAATACTGTGAGGAAAAATACGAAGGACATTAGAAAAGATTGCGCCTTGTGCGCAATCGCCGCGCGCGAGCGGACTGTAACACAGTAATTTCCTTTCCGCGAGCTGCGCATCCCGCGGAGCGTTTTATGATATAGGAAAGTA
>CABIYE010000009.1:0-79934 GCA_902362865.1 Clostridiaceae bacterium | reverse complement strand
GCCCTCTCTGTTACCAGCGAGGCGGTAGTCTCTTACACTGCCCTTCCACCCTTACCTGAAAATCAGGCGGTTCATTTCTGTTGCACTAGCCTTGGAGTCGCCTCCACCGGACGTTATCCGGCATCCTGCCCTGTGAAGCCCGGACTTTCCTCACCTGCTGCCTTTCGGCAATTGCAGCTGCGATTACTTGTTATACTTACATTTCACAGTTTCTGATTCTATCACACCGACATCAAAAAGTAAAGACCTCTACAATCCCTCATCTACAATTAAATCTTTACCGTCCGCCGCCGTTGTCGCCAGCGTATCGCACCGCTCATTCTGAGGATGTCCATCATGTCCCCTGACCCATATAAATCTCACCCGATGCGCTTCTTTCGCTTTTAAAAGCCTTTTCCAAAGATCTACATTCTTCACAGGCTCATTCTTTCCTCTTTTCCAGCCCTTTTTCAGCCATCCGTCTATCCAGTGCTGGTTAAAAGCATTCACCACATACTGTGAATCTGAATAAAGCTCTACGTCACAGGGACGGTTCAGCGCCTCCAGCCCTGCAATCACCGCCATCAGCTCCATCCGGTTATTTGTCGTCTTTACATATCCCTGAGATATTTCCTTTGTATGAAGTTCTCCTTTTGTATCCGTATATTCCAGAATCGTACCGTATCCTCCCGGTCCGTCCGGATTCCCGCGCGCTGCGCCATCTGTATAAATTCTTACCTGCATATCTCACTCCTCTGTTTTTATTCCAGCTCAAAAGTCTGGGAAGGTCTGTCTATATGAACAATTTTATCCCGATAACCTTCTGTTTCCGGTAATCTTATCAGTTTTCCATACACTTCATAATCTTCCTGCATATGCATCGGAAAAACATGCTGTGTATCCGTCTGCCGCATAAACCAGTCAATCCCATAATAAAACGCATCTGCGAGCCTGGGGTCTACAGGTACAAACGCCACATCCACTTTCTGACCTTTCATTTTCTCAATTTCACGCTTATAATCTTTTTCCATCGCAAGGTTGTAGTCCGCGCTTTCTTCTTCCCAGTGCCACCAATTTAAATCTCCCGCATGATAAATGGTTCTCCCTCCGGCAGACACAAAGAACGCCACACCCTCATCTGTAGAGTGAAGCGTCCGAATGCAGACACCTTCCACATTTCTTTTCTCATTTTCGTCCATAGATAGTATTTTCCCCTCACACCCTGCTGCAGGAACATCCGCTGACAAAATGTAAGTAATATCCGGGTAAATCCGGCTCCAGGTGAAAATCTCTTTTGTAAAATGATCAAAATGTGCATGGCTTACAAATACATATATCTTCTTCTTCCTGTCAAATGCAGGGAGCTTTCCTCTATAATAATCAAAGATAAAAACTACATTGTCATATTCTACAGAAAAACCACTGTGGCCAATGTACGTAATCTTCATCTGTTCTCCCTTCCGGATTCTATCTTACTTAGATTCATCTTTTAAAACTTCCACCGTATGCACAAGCTCCGGAAGCAGATAGTTCACGCACTCTTTTACTGCTCCCGCTTTACCCGGCAGGTTCACAATCAGCACATCTCCTCTGATACCCGCCGCACAACGGTTGAGCATTGCCCGCTTCGTAAGCTGCATCATATGGGCGCGCATTGCTTCCGGAATCCCCGGAACCAGCCTGTCTGCAATCTCTATTGTTGCTTCCGGCGTGCAGTCCCCCATTGCACATCCTGCGCCTCCGGTGGTAAGAATCAGATCTGTCAGATGTGCGTCCGCCATCCTCTGCATTACTGTCGCCAGCACCTTTCGATCACCGGGCAGAGCCTTTGCGAACACCACCTCATGCCCTTCCTTCTCAAGCATATGCTTCATTACCTTCCCGCTGGCATCTTCCTCATTTCCCTTATAAACTGCTGTATTTGCTGTGATAATCGCAACCTTCATTATTCGTACCTCCATACCCTCTCTTTTGTTACTATTCCTAGTTTATACCCTTTTCTAAAATATTGCAACGAATTGTTCTGTCTAAGACCTCTCTTGCCATATGGTAAATCACTTCTTTATCCGTTCCTATATGGAATTTCCCGTCTTCATACAGGATTCTGCCATTTACCATGGTAAATTTTACATTTTGCTTGCTCCCACTGTATACCAGATTTCTTATAATGGATTCCTCATACAATGGATGCATATTCGGCTGTGCCAGGTCTATCATAATCAGATCTGCCCGCTTCCCTTCCTGCAGGACGTCCGCATCAGAAAGCCCCATTGCCGTCGCTGCATTCACCGTCGCCATCTTCAGTACTTCCCACGCCGGAACAGCGGTGGCATCTTCCTGACGCACCTTCTGAAGTCCCGTTGTAAGAAACATCTCCCGGAACATGTCCAGACAGTTATTACTGGCGGGACCGTCTGTCCCAATCGCCACAGGAATTCCCCGGCGCATCATCTCTGCAACCGGAGCGACTCCACTGGCAAGCTTCAGATTGGAAGCAGGATTCGTTACGCAGAAAATTCCTCTTTTCTTTGCAATGGAAAAGTCTTCGTCTTCCAGATGAACCATATGGAAGGCGCCTCCTCCATAACGAAAAATCCCCAGAGAATCCAGGTAAGCAAGAGGCGTCATTCCATTCCTGGCTTTGCAGGACTCCACCTCTGCCTTTGTCTCTGCCAGGTGGGTATACACCGGCGCTTTGTATTTCTCTGCCAGCGCTGCAACCTGCTTAAGCCGCTCTATTCCCGTCGTATATTCGGCATGGAATCCCAGGCGGAAAGATAAAAGCTCCTCCTGGTTATACCTCTCATAATCTCTCTCTATCTCCCCGGCGCTTTCCGTAAAATCATTCAGAGCGCCGCAGAAAACCGTACGGAACCCGCTGTCTTTCATGGCACGCGCCACACTTTCTCTGTGGAAATACATATCAAATACTGCCGTAATACCGCTGGTTAAATATTCCATTACCGCAAGCAGTGTCAGCCAGTATACATCTTCCTTTGTAAGCTTCGCCTCAGCCGGAAAAACAACCGTTTGAAGCCAGGACTGCAGAGGAAGGTCATCTGCCAGTGAACGCAGGAACGTCATAGGCGAGTGGGTATGAGCATCCTTAAACCCAGGCATAACCAGGTTTCCTTCCCCGTCAATCTCCCTGTCCCACAGAGAAAAGGAGCCACCGCTTTCTGACAACGCTATTTCATTTTCCTTTGCATTCTTTATAATGCAGCGAATCCTTCCGTCTTCTATCTGTATTTCACCCCTGAATATGGGAACATTCTCTTCCATCGTAAGAATCCTTACATTATAGATTCTAATCCGCATCTCAATCCCCCTTCTTTTCGTTCTTTCCGCCCATTCTGTATAGAATTTCCAGCAAAAGCTTCCTGAATTCTTCTGCCTTCCTTCTTCCCATTTCCTGCACTTCCTCATGATTCAAAGGTGTTTGCTGCAATCCTGCCGCCTTATTCACCACGCAGGAAATCCCGCACACCTTCATTCCCATATGCCTTGCGGCAACCGCTTCACAAGCTGTGCTCATTCCCACCGCGTCAGCGCCCAGTACGCGCGCCATCCTGATTTCTGCCGGAGACTCAAAATTAGGGCCGGTAAACTGAATATACACACCCTCCTGTAAATGCACACCCACTTTTCTTGCTGCCTGCCGGATGGTTTCCTGTAATTCTTTATCGTAAATCTCACTCATATCCGGAAATCTGGTTCCCAGTTCTTCTACATTTTCCCCAATTAAAGGAGAAGGAACAAAGCTGGAAATCTGGTCGGTAATCATCATAAAATCTCCGGCAGAAAATTCTTCATTGATTCCCCCGGATGCATTGGTGAGAATCAATGTCTGTGCTCCCATCATCTTCATTAACCGTACCGGAAGGACAACCTCTTCCATCGAATACCCTTCGTAATAGTGGACACGTCCCTGCATCAGAACAACCGGCATACCTTCCACCTCCGCAAAGACAAACCGGCCTGCATGTCCGGCAACCGTAGAAACAGGGAAATCTTCTATGTCTGAATAGGGAATCTCCCCTGTTACCTGTACATACTCCGCAAAATCTCCCAGACCGCTTCCCAAAATAATGGCGGCACGCGGAACGGTATCGATTCTGTCTCTGCAATACTCATGACACCTTACCAGTTTTTTGTATACATCTGTCATAAATTTCTCCCCTTTACGATTCTTCTATCCCAATTATATAGTACAAAAAAGGGATTCTCAAGAACTTTCACATTCCTTAAGAATCCCTTCAGAATTAGCCTTTATATCTACAGCGCTTTGCGGTACAGCATCTCTATATCTTTGACCGTGCTCTGTCTCGGGTTCGCGGCAATATTTCCGCTCTTCATAGCATCTGCTGCCATCTGCGGAATCTTATCCTCCGTCACACCCACCTCAGATAAGGTCTTTGGTATGCCAAGATCTGCATTCAGTTTCTTAATTTCTTCCACCAGCATCTCAGGCTTAAAATCCACCGCGGGCTCTTTCTTCTCGCGGATATAATTGTAAATCTTTTCATACCGCCCATTATCTGCCAGTGCATTATACTCCACGATTACCGGAAGCAAAATGGAATTGGCAACTCCGTGCTGCACACCAAAGAATGCGCTGACCGGGTGAGACATAGCATGTACATTGCCAAGCCTTGCCCACGCAAATGCAATTCCGGCAAACATGCTTCCTGACATCATGGCACACGCTGCTTCTTCGTCCTTCCGGTTTGCAACAAACCGACGTATATTTCCTCCGATCAGCTCCATGGCTTTTTCTGCCATCGCGTCAGAAAACGGAGAAGCTCCAAGAGATGTGTAAGCTTCCCATGCATGGATCAATGCGTCAATACCACAGGATGCCGCAACCATTGGGGGAACTGACATAATCATCTCCGGATCAAGAAGAGCATATTTCGGAAGCAGCTCATAGCTGAATACCGTCAATTTATAATTTCTTGTCGTATCTGTAATAACAGAAAATGCCGTCACTTCGCTTCCTGTCCCTGCCGTAGTGGGAATGGCAATAATTGGCTCAATTGGTCCTGGTACCAAATGGGCGCCCTCATATTCCGTAATAGAACCGCCGTATCTTGCCAGCACACCTACCGCCTTAGCAACATCCATGGGACTGCCGCCGCCAAGCGCTACGATACTTGTAGCCCCGGATTCCTTATACACCTTTGTCGCGGCATCCACCATATCCACAGTGGGATTCGGCAGAATATCAAGAAAAGTACAGGTCTCGATTCCATCTGCCTCTACGATATCTGTAACCTTCTTTACAACTCCTAATTTCTCCAGCCCTCTGTCTGAGACAATCAGCATCTTCTTAGAACCGCTTTTCTCTAAGAGCTCCGGGAGACGCTTCAGAGATCCCATTCCAAAAACAATATCCTGCGGCACTTTAAACGTAAAATCATTCATTTCAATCTCTCCTCTTTCACATACGTAAAAAGGATGCTGCCTTCCTGTGAGTCTTCCGGCTCAACACAGTCTGTGCAACATCCTTGTTCGCATACATATTCACTTCGTTTTCTATTATAGACACTTCTTCATCTGATTTCAATACTAATTTTGCCAAAAAAGGCATTATTTCCTCTCTAAATGATGATGCAAACCAGACCTCCATTACTGTCATTAACCACCTTCTGCATGGTATCCTGCAATTTCACCTGGCTTTCATCATTAATCATTGCCATCTTATTCTGCATACCATCCATTACCAAATCTTCTATGGATTTGCCGAAAATATTCGTTCCCCAGATTCCTTTTTCTGTGCCCGCTGCTTCTTTGATATATTGAATCAAGTCATTCGCCTGCTGTTCATTTCCTACAATCGGCGCTATCTCTGTCTCAATATTTGCCCGGATCAGATGAATGGACGGTGCCTGGGAATGAATCTTTACGCCGAATTTATTTCCCTGCCGGATAACGGTAGGCTCATCCAGCGTAATTTCTTCCTTTTTCGGCGTCACTACGCCATATCCCTTCATGCGGACAGAATCGAAAGCATCTTTCACGCCCTCATATTCCTGCCGCAGCTGGGAAAGCCGCTTCATCTGAGCAATCAGGTCATACTGCCCGGTTATCTGCGTCCCCGTCATTTCACTCAGCATTTCGTAATAAAACTGCTCTTTTACATCAATCCTGATTTTTACACATCCGGTATCCATCTCAATCCCGTCAATATCCATTCTGGAAATATAAGGACTGTCCGGTTCTTCTAATTCTTTTACCGCATCCTTAATCTCCGTCATCTGCTCCATGATTTCTTTAATATGTACCAGAAGCTCTGCCTTGATTTTATGATCTCTGGGAAGCATCTCTACCCATTTCGGAATAAAGAACTGTATCTGAGCAACCGGAAATTCAAAAAGGACTGCCTCCATGATTTTATGGATATCATCTTCCTTCAATTGCTCACAATTCACCGTCATTGCCTGCACGCCATGCTTCCGGCTGATTTCTTCCGCTGTACGGCGGGCTTCTTCTCCATAAAGCTTTTTGGAATTTACCAATACAATAAAAGGCTTCCCAATAGACTGCAGCTCCCGGATGGTCTTCTCTTCTGCATCCAGATAATTCTCTCTTTTAATTTCTCCGATACTTCCATCTGTCGTCACCACAATGCCAATCGTCGCATGTTCATGAATTACTTTTTTTGTCCCGATACTTGCAGCCTTGGTAAATGGGATCTCATAATCAAACCAGGGGGTTTTCACCTGGCGCTCTTCATCATTTTCAATATGCCCGGCTGCTCCTTCTACCATATATCCCACACAATCAATCAGCCGGATCTTTACCGACACATCCTCCGTAAGCTTTACTTCCGCTGCTTCTTTCGGGACGAATTTGGGTTCTGTCGTCATAATGGTTTTCCCGGAAGCAGATTGGGGAAGCTCATCCCTCGTTCTGGACTTGTCATTTTCATCCGTCATGTTAGGCAGAACCAGTACATCCATAAACCGTTTAATAAACGTAGATTTACCGGTTCTTACCGGTCCCACCACTCCGATGTATATCTCCCCGTTCGTCCTTGCCTGTATATCCTTGTATAAATGGTAATTGTCCATATCCTCTAGCCCCTTCCACCTATGCTGTTAGAGTATATGCAAGGGGAAGATTAATTAGAATCATAAATATACCGGATATTTAACTCCAGGGTTTTGCATTGTGCTCTGCTTTGCCATCACGCATCATCAGATCCTTCACTGCATCTCCCGGATTTTTATTTTCAAAAAGAACTGCATTCACCTGTTCGATAATCGGCATATCCACACCATACTTCCTGCCCAGCTTCACAGCAGCTTTCGTAGAATATACGCCTTCCACCACCATCTTAACCTCATCCATGGCTTCCTGCATACTCATGCCCTGCCCTATCAGGTATCCCGCCTTTCTGTTCCGGCTGTGGACACTGGCACAAGTTACAATCAGATCGCCAATCCCGGTAAGACCCGTAAAGCTCTCAGGAGCGCCGCCCATCTTTACACCCAGACGGGAAATTTCATGGATTCCCCTGGTAATAAGAGCCGCCTTCGTATTATCACCATATCCAAGTCCGTCGGCAATTCCCGCTGCCAGCGCGATAACATTCTTGAGTGAACCGCCCAGCTCCATCCCCAGGATATCCGGGCTTGTATATACACGGAACGATTCATTCATAAACATTTCCTGCAGATACTCGGCAGTCTCTTTCGTCTTTGCTCCGATTACCACAATCGTCGGGAGTCCTCTCCCCACCTCCTCTGCGTGGCTTGGTCCGGACAGTACTGCAACATTTGCCTGGGGAATCTCCTCTTCAATCTGCTGTGACAGTGTCATCAGCGTGTCCTCTTCAATTCCTTTTGCCACATCCACAAGAATCTGCCCTTCTTTTACAAAAGGCTTCATCTTCCTTGCCGTCTCTCTTGTAAATGGAGACGGCACTGCCAGAATCACAAAATCCTTATCCTGAACCGTCATTTCCATATCTGTGGTAAATACCATATCCTCCGGCAGCTTCACGCCCGGAAGCTTGCTTTTATGCTCCCGTTCTTCGGACAACATCTTCACTTCCTCTTCGCTGATGGACCACACCATTACCTCATGTCCATTCTTGTGAAGAAGAAGCGCCAGCGCCGTTCCCCAGCTTCCGGCTCCCATAATCCCAACTTTTGCCATAGTGAATCCTCCTCTCAAAAACAATTATTTTTTTCCGACACTAATCTTATTCTCTGTTCCGGATAACAGTCTTTTGATATTCTCTTTGTGCTTATAAAATGCTGACAGCACCAGAAGCGCCGCCACTGCGTATATTTCATATAAATGGCCGCCTGTAACGCCAAATCCCCCCATCTGTCCGTATACAACAACAGAGAGAAAATAAACAATAACCACAGCCAGAGATCCCAGTGAAACGTAACGTGTGCCTGCCACAATTCCTAAAAATACGCACAGGCAAATCAATACAATCCACACGTTTGTTGTGCTGACAATCAGTCCGGCCGTTGCCGCAATCCCCTTGCCACCCTTAAAATTCATGTAAAAAGGATAGTTATGTCCCATGACTGCTCCCATACCTGCATACATTGCATACACCGGGAACATCTCCGGATCCGTCCTTCCGAAAAGGAAATATACCAGGACAACTGCCGCTACACATTTAAAGCAATCCCCCAGAAACGTAACGGCTCCTGCCTTCCACCCCAGGGTACGCAGGGCATTGGTTGTTCCGGCATTACCGCTTCCCTGCTTCCTGATATCTACATGCTGTGTCTTACCGTAAAGATATCCCGTCTGAATCAGTCCAAAAACATATCCAATCAATACACACACTATACGTTCCATGACTAGCGTTCCCTTCTCTCTCGAATGAAGAATTTCAAAGAAGTTCCCTTAAAACCAAAAGCTTCTCTGATTTTATTTTCCAGATATCTGGTATAAGAAAAATGCATCAGCTCTTTGTCATTTACAAAAATAACAAAAGTCGGCGGCTTCACAGATACCTGTGTAATATAATAAAGCTTCAGTCGCTTTCCTTTATCTGAAGGCGGCTGCTGCATCGCCACAGCCTCCATCATAATCTCATTCAGCACACCGGTGGCTACACGGAGCGTCTGGTTTTCCATTACCATATCAATCTTATCAAATAATTTGGGAAGCCTCTGTCCTGTCTGTGCAGACACATACATAATCTCCGCATAAGGTATAAAAGAAAGGATCTGGCGTACCCGGCTTTCATACTCCCGCATCGTCTTATCATTCTTTTCAATTGCATCCCATTTATTTACTACGATGATAATACCTTTTCCACGCTCATGGGCAATTCCCGCAATTTTGGCATCCTGCTCTGTCACGCCTTCTGCCGCATCAATCACCACCAGAACCACATCCGCCCGTTCCACTGCAGTTACCGTACGGATAATACTGTATCTCTCCAGCTCTTCTTTGATTTTATTCTTTCTTCTCAATCCGGCCGTATCGATAAACACATACTCTTTTCCATTATGGGTAATTTCCGTATCAATGGCATCCCTTGTTGTCCCTGCAATGTCAGATACGATGACTCTCTGTCTGCCCAAAAGCTTATTTATAATAGAAGACTTTCCTACATTTGGTTTACCAACAATGGCAACCCTTGGCCTTTCATCCTCTGACTCTTCTCCGGCACTTTCCGGGAAAAGTGCCGTCACCTTATCCAGCATATCCCCAAGTCCCAGCCTTGATGATGCCGAAATCGGCACCGGATCGCCAATCCCCAGATTATAAAACTCATACACATCCGGCATGAATTTATCAAAATTATCCACTTTATTGACTGCCAGAATAACCGGTTTCGCAGACCGGCGCAGCATATTAGCCACCTTAGAATCTGCGTCTAATAATCCCTGGCGCACATCCGTAAGAAAAATAATGACATCTGCCGTATCAATTGCAATCTGCGCCTGTTCCCTCATCTGAGACAGGATAATATCCTTGCTTTCCGGCTCAATCCCTCCTGTATCAATTAATGTAAATTCCTTGTCAAGCCAGGACACATCCGCATAAATGCGGTCTCTTGTCACACCCGGCGTATCTTTCACTATAGAAATCATCTCTCCTGCAAGCGCATTAAAGAGAGTGGACTTTCCAACATTCGGCCGTCCTACAACAGCCACCACTGGTTTACTCATGATGAATTAAAACTCCTTCTATAAAATCTTGTCCGCTTGATTTTACAATATCTACGTCAACTTGTAAAGCATCTTTCACCTGGGAAAGGGTAACGTCATCCAACAATACTTCCTCTCCGCTTCTGAACATATTGCAGGGAAGCAAAAGCTTGTCCCCAAGCTCCCTGCCTTTCAGCTGATGGAGCAGATCCTGCCCTGTAATCAACCCCGACACCGTAATCTGTTCGCCAAAAAAATCATTTCTGATCGGATACACCCGGATTGTTGTTGCCGGGAACTTCTGTTCCAGCCGCTCTGCCAGCTTCTTCAAATAGGGATATGCCAGATATCCTGTCACAACTGACACATTCCGCACCTCACTGTCACCTTCCAATGCCTCATACGCCTCATTAAATTCATTCTCCAGAAGCCGTAACATCCCAACCCCATTCTCGAGCTGCAGATATCCATCATACCTTTCTTCTTCCGGGATTTCTTCTTCTGCCAGTGCATACCATTCATCACCCGCATGGATAAAATGAAGCCCCCATTTCTCATACAGCCTCTTCTGCCAGGAATGAATAATCCGCAGTACTTCCTTTGCATCTTCTTTCCCGAAAGGCTCCAGCGGATAGAGTCCTTCCCGGTATTTCGTAAGTCCCACCGGAACCACCGACACACTCTGCAGACAAGGAAGGTACTCCGCCATATCCCGAATGCTTCTCTCAAGCTCCTCGCCGTCATTGATCCCCTTACACAACACAATCTGTCCATTCATGGTAATCCCTGCTTCATAGAGCGTACGCACCTTCTGAAGTGCTTCTCCCGCAAAACGGTTGTGAAGCATCTTACACCGAAGCTCCGGGTTCGTGGTGTGGAAAGAAATATTAATAGGCTCCAAATGGTATTTCACAATCCGGTCAATATCATGATCGCTCATATTCGTCAGTGTAATATAATTCCCCTGGAGGAAAGAAAGACGTGAATCATCATCCTTAAAATATAAGGTCTCCCGCATTCCCTTCGGCATCTGATCGATAAAACAGAACATACACTTGTTCCGGCAGGAACGGTACTCATCCATCAACCCCTGTTCAAATTCAATTCCCAGATCCTCTTCGTAATCTTTTTCAATCTCCAGCTCCCATTCTTCTCCGTCCGGCTTTGCAATTAACACCAGCAGCTCTTCGTCATTTACCAGATAATGATAATCAAATACATCCTCTATTATATTGTCATTGATAGAAAGCAGCCTGTCTCCCGGCTCAATGCCCAATTCCTGCGCAATACTCCCCGGCTCCACTGCCTTTACAATATGTTCATGCTTCATACAATTCTCCGTTCAACACTTTTCTTCTTCCATATTATATTCCACAGAACAGTTAAAAGCAATCGTATAAAATGTTTCCGATGAAAAATAACCACAATCCTCCACTCTTTCATTGACCTATACCAGCGAAAGATGTTATAACTAATATATAATTTACATATCAGTTCAGCCATAAGTCGGATTGTGGGTGAATCATGCTTGCATGAATGAACACACGATTCGGCTTATGAGCGGAGCGCCATTTTATGAGCAAAAATAGCTGCATAGCAGCGGAGAAGCATCGTAGATGCGTTTTGCGAATGGCGCGGGCTGAACTGTTACAAGAATTTACAGTTTAGGAGATTGCTTATGTCAAATGAAAAACCAGTCGTTCAGACAGTACCCGTTGCACCTTTGAAAATTGCCGCCTTAGACAGCTGTCTCGAGCTTGGTAAAAAAGTAAATAATTATCTGTTATCCTTTAAAGAAAATGTTATAAAGGAAGAGACACACTCCCCGCTTTTTTCCTCTTACCATGAGGATACCTATCTGGTGGAATGCTGCTGTCCACGTTTTGGCACCGGGGAAGCCAAAGGTGTATTAAAAGAATCCATTCGCGGAAAAGATTTATTTATTATGGTAGATGTATGTAATTACAGCCTGACCTATACTGTCAACGGCCATCTGAACCATATGTCGCCGGATGACCACTATCAGGATCTGAAGCGGATTATTTCCGCGGCAAAAGGAAAGGCTCACCGCATCAATGTTATTATGCCCTTTCTCTATGAAAGCCGCCAGCACAAACGCACCAAGAGGGAATCTCTTGACTGCGCCCTGGCTTTACAGGAACTGGTGGACATGGGCGTGTCAAATATCATTACCTTTGACGCACATGATCCCAGAGTACAGAATGCAATCCCGCTTCATGGATTCGACAGCTTTAATCCGCCATACCAATTCATGAAAGCGTTGCTCCGTGCGGAGCCGGATCTTCTTGTTGACAAGGAACACCTGATGATTGTAAGCCCGGATGAAGGGGCTATGCACCGCGCCGTATATTTTTCTAATGTCCTGGGCGTAGACATGGGAATGTTCTATAAACGCCGGGATTATTCTGTTATCGTCAATGGCAAGAATCCGATTGTTGCGCATGAATTCCTTGGAACAGACATCAATGGTAAGGATGTCATTGTCGTAGACGACATGATTTCTTCCGGAGGAAGCATGCTGGATGTAGCGCGCCAGATAAAAGAACGGGGAGCCGGACGGGTATTCGTGTGTACCACCTTCGGTCTTTTTACTGACGGTTTCCAGCAATTCGATGAGTATTACGCAAAAGGCTATATCGACCGTGTAATTACCACGAACCTTACATATCTGCCGCCGGAGGCACTAGAAAAACCTTATTTCCTAATAGCAGATATGAGCAAATTCATTGCACTGATTATCGAATCTCTGAACCACGACCTGACAATCGGAGCCGTTATGAGTCCGACAGAGAAACTTCACGTACTGTTAGAGAAGCACCGTGCAAAACAGAAAAAAGAATCGGAGAATTAAATTCTCCGATTCTTTTTCTGTTCTTACTTATTGAAATCTGTATAAACCGCACCATTCTCCATGGTAATTCCTCTTGCTTCTGCCATCTCACTTACTGTTACGAGCTGATATCCATCTTCAATCAACTTCGGAATCAGATAAATTGCTGCATCCACAGAAGGACTATGAATATCATGCATCAAAACAATATCGCCATCATCAGCATTGCACAATACATTATTAATCGTTGCCTGCGCATCCATCGTCTTCCAGTCTAAGGTATCTATGTTCCA
Organism: Clostridiaceae bacterium; assembly: GCA_902362865.1. Classification (GTDB taxonomy): domain Bacteria; phylum Bacillota; class Clostridia; order Lachnospirales; family Lachnospiraceae; genus Claveliimonas; species Claveliimonas acetigenes. The sequence continues at coordinate 66,678 of CABIYE010000009.1, read as the reverse complement.
CAGAATCATGGGAAGACCTACATTTGCCTTCACATTATCATCAATATCGCCATAAGGCGGCCTCAGCACTGTAGCAGGTTTTCCGGCTGCGCCCCGGATTAAGTCATTCGTATCACCTATCTGTTTCTGTATACCGGCTGCATCAAGTGTAGAAAGCTGGGGATGGTCGTAAGAATGATTGCCCAGTTCACATCCGATTTGGAGCATTCTTGCCACTTCAGCTTCGTATCCCGGTATATTCACTCCCTGCATAAAGAAAGTTGCATGGGCATTATATTTCTCAAGAACATCCAATAATTCTCCGGTCCGTTCTCCGGGACCATCGTCAAAAGTCAGCGCCATCATCGGTTTATTGGGATCCAGACGACTCTCTCTTGACTCCATCTTCCCTTCTTCATCGAAAACACAATCGTAAAAACCAATCTGCTTCTCACCGGTCACTTTGTTCCCATCAGCATCAAAATAATATGTATCGCCTTCGGATTCCACAAACTGGGAAGTCACATAGTCTCCCTCCCATGTCTTGAACTTGTCTCCATCCCACTCACCAATCTTATTTTTGACTGTAAGCGTTCCGTTCTCCATATTCATCGTGACCCTGTTCTTCCATTCGGAATCAAGCCGTTCCTTCATATCTTTAGAAAGTTTTATCTTAATGGAATACTTACCTTCTTCGGTTCCGTCGGCATCACATTTCAGAGTATATCCCTTTCCTGCGTTCAGTTCATCCAGAAGATCCTGCACAATATATTTCGACTTCCTGTCCAGCATCACATCGCTTTTCTTATCTGCGCAGCTTGCCTTTGCCGTAAATTCAGGTATCTCCTCTTCCTGCAGCATGGATGCGGCATCCACCTTCAGAGTAATATCCACATGCCTTCGCTGCCCGACCGCCCTTACAGTAAACACAGTAGTCAGTACCAGGAAACATATCAGCATAGCGCCTATGCACTGCCTTCTCTTCTTAATCCGCCTTGCCTTCTCTCTGCGGCGGCGGCGCTCCCGCTCTGCTCTTCTGCGTGCCAGTTCCTCTTCTTCACTCAGCACACCGCCGGGATAGGCATTCCTGCCATCCGTATACCGGTTTCCGCCGGCACGGCTATTCCCTGTGCTTACATTCCGGCCACCGGCGCTTGCTCCTACACGCGGATTCCGGCTCCCGGTGCCTGCCCCGGTACGCGGCGTTCTGCTTTCGGTGCCCGCCCTCGTACGTGAATTCCGGCTGCTTTCAGTGCTTACCCTCGCACGTGAATTCCGGCTGCTTTCGGTGCCTTCCCTCGCGCGTGAATTCCGGCTTTCTCCACGGCCTGTATATCTTTCTGTTCTGCCAGTATTCCCCTCATTTCTCCTCTGTTCCATCTTAAACTTTTTCTCCCGTATCCCGCAAAATCTTACCAGTGAATCATTATATTACACTAGATGTAGTATAGCACTCCCGATTCTCAGATGCAACAAAAGCCCGTAGATGTAACATTTTCTTAAACAAATATTAATCTTTAATAAGGATTTTATAAGTTTTTCCAGTGTACACATGAATCAAAAGCGTTGTACCAGCATTCCATTTACCATACTGATAATATGTCCGTCTTTTTATTTTTGTTATTGTTATAATCGTTCAGAACCATCTCGAAAACAATTATAGATTATCATACAAATCTTCTGTAAATGTCAGACCTCCTCTGTATCCTGCATAGGTACGGTTAAAAACCAGTCTCTCATTCATTGGAAAAGATGCCAGTATAAACTGGATATCCTTTTCCAACGCCACTTCACGTTCATTGCTGCTGCCGATCAGTAAGGTTATCTCCTTTTCTTCATTTAAAAGAGCCTGGTTAATCTCATATTGGTCTGCTGTAAACACTATCCTTGGCGGTACCGCATATTCCAAATCGCTAATCTGTGCAATAATTCTGTCCTTGTCTTCCTGTCGGAATATCGGTTCCGATATAATAACGAGTACGGGAGTAAAACTGAAATCATTTGCCAGATACCTTGTGATTCCCACTGCATTACTTGCATCTGCAACTACGGCAAACCGTTTCCAGCTTACCACTCCTATGGATTGCGCCAGATAATGATAGACATAGTCCTCCTCTGCGGCAATTACCTTTTCAACCAGCTCATCATCTAAACTAAGAGCTTTTGCAACTTCTCTGACAAATCTCGTGGTATCGGTTGCCCCCACAAACAATCCCGGAATCCTTATGCTTGGAACACCGAACTTTTCTTCAAATTTTTTTGCCGGTCCATTCCAAAGCCATGGATTCACAATAATATTCAAAGCTGCACCTGAGCATTTTTTAATATCATTGATTCCCTGATGTTTTGTAAAAAAGGTGTTGACTTTAAGCCCAAGCAAAGACAATATACGGTCAATCTCTTCCAATGTACCGCTCCAGAATGGATCATGATAAGGAACAATCCCGAAAATATTTACAAGCTTCTCATCTTTCGGAATATCTTCTTCTATTACCTGGTCTATAATGGCATTCCAGACTATTTCATAACCTAGGTTGCTGTCTCCTGCAAATCCCGGCGTATCAATTGAATAAACTTCATGCCCCTTATCTTGAAACTCCTGTGTAACGCTGATGATATCATCGCCAATAATGCCTGCGGTACATCCTGTCAGTACAAAAAAAGCATCTGCATCCATAATAGCAATAGCGCCCTGAATGGTAGTCCTTAACTTATCCGTCCCGCCAAATACCACTTCTTTTTCCAGCATATTACTTGAGGGAATCGACACACTGCTGACAAAGCAGGATGATTTATGTCCTGACTGTCCCTGTTCCGCTGCCGATGTCTGCATACAGCAGCCTGGTCCCGCATGAAGTATGGGACATACCTTGTCCAAAGCGCCCAAAACAGAATTGATTCCTGCCAGAACACAGCCTCCCCTTGGATTTTCCAATATCTGTGACATCCTAAACACCTCCTTCAATATATTTAAATGCATTTTCTTCATACCATGAATCTTTGTATGGCAGTTTCACATGCTTTGCTAATTTCACATTAAATCCCGGATTCTGTAACTGATCTGCAATTTTATTTCCCAGATATAATAATCCGTCATATCCCATGGTGGGGCGCTTGCCATCCAGAACATGCGTTGTAGGGATACCCAGTTTTGCAGCCCACTCCGGCACTCCGATAAACGCATCCGGTTTTAGTTTTTTTACAAGGTTTGCCTGCTCAAATGGCTGCATATTTGCAATATCCACCACAAAATTTTTGTGAATTCCATTGAGATATTCAATATCAACCTGAGCATCGTCATCATAGGTAGGCGTTTCCAGTCCCACAAGCTCCATACCAAAGTCATCAATCAAAGCAGCCGCTGCAAAAGAACGCCCTGTTCCTCCGCAGATAAATACCCGTTTTCCCTGCAGCCTTTCTCTTATCTCTGCCACCAGCGGTTCTATGCGTTTATGCTCCATAGCAATAATCTCTTCCACTTCCTTTTCTTTTCCTAATACTTTTGCAATACCACGATACCATTTATCTGTGTTACGGATACCGATGGGCATTACGGTATGGGAATATGGAATTTCATAATCCTCCCACAAACTTTTCATAAACTCATCGGCAAATACTTTACAGATGGACGTGGAAGCCTCTGCCGCAGGTATCTTCTTAATCTTTTCCAAAGAACTGTAAAATGGGATATAATTTACCTGAATGCCGATTTGTGAAAGCATGCGTTCCATTTCCTTTTGGTCTGCAAAGCTTACTGTTGTCGGAGCAAAAAGGTTGACTAACCCTTTTTCCTTTGGAACTTTCTCTTTTTTTAATATGTACTTATTGATAGATAAGAAAGCGGCATCAAAACCAGAGGCACATATTTTAGACTTAAAGCCTTCACAATGAATCGGAACCATAATCGTATCCGGATATTCCTGTTGTAAGTCAGAAGCAATGGCATCTATATCATCACCGATAATTCCCGATGCGCATGATGCATAAATAAATGCCAATTTCGGATTGTATTGTTCCACTGCTTTTTTCACAGAATCCCGCAGTTTCTGTTCCCCACCGAACACAACACTCTTCTGGTCGATATTGGTAACGATAATCCTTGGGTTTTTAATATTCTTAATCCCCCTGTGCGCCTGTCCTACACGGTACATGTCAACTGCCATAATGGAACATCCCACACACCCTTGCGGGGAATGGGAGATAAAAACAGAATCCTTCAATGACATTAGTGCTGCCATACTGTTAATTTGCTGGCATTGCAGCCCCTGTGCAAAACTTCTGTCAGCTTTTTTTAAACAGCCTTTTTTAAAGTTCTCCTCCACTTCCTTTCCTGTTGTGCCCAAATCATTGATTCTTCCTGACTTGCTTTCACGCACACCGGAGTATTTTATTTTTCCCATATTGCCATCTCGACTTTCTGCTAATATTACAATCCAAAAAAAATGACAGATTATCTTTTCCGGATACACGCTTTCCTCATATATTCATCTGCATTTTCCCTGATATTGGTTATTGTCCTATGACTGCCACACACTTTGCAGCTTTCATTCTTACTATTAAAAGATACGATCCGTGTCCTCATGGATAACCCATCCAGTACAAAGATTTTCCCAGTCAGCAGCTCCCCGACTCCCAGCAAATATTTCACCGCTTCCAAAGCCTGAATGCTCCCAATAATGCCAGCAACTGCGCCAATAATCCCCGCCTGACTGCAATTGGGAATGGAGCCGCTTTCCGGTACTTCTTCAAAAACACACCGATAACAGGGATTGTTTCCCGGCACATAAGTCATTACCTGTCCTTCAAACTGTAAAATCCCTGCATGGCAAAATGCTTTTTCCAACAAAACACAGACATCATTGATTAAAAATTTTGTTTCAAAATTATCCACTGCATCAATGATAAAATCGTATTTACTGATAATTTCTTCTGCATTATCTACCGTTAATGCATGTGGGTATGCCTTTATCTCAATTCTGTCGTTCAGCTTTTGCAGAGACAATTTTGCGGATTCTGCCTTATTCACATATTCCGTCTCCATGTTATGTATAATTTGCCTTTGAAGATTTGAGATGCTTACCGTATCCGCATCCATAATGCCAATCGTACCCACTCCGGCACCGGCAAGGTATAAGGCTGCCGGGGAGCCAAGCCCTCCAGCCCCCACAATCAATACACTGGAGTTTTTTAGTTTTTTCTGTCCCTCACTTCCAACTTGGGGAAGAATCATCTGTCTGTCATATCTCCTGACTTCCTCTGCATTTAATTCTTCAAAATGATGCAAAAGCCACTCCCGATACCCTCCTGATAGGTTGTAAGCCTCAAATCCTTTTTGGATTAATTTTTCAGTTATCACAATGCTTTTTTCACCATAAGTGCAATATACAATCAGCTTTTTATCTTTCGGAAATCTCTTCAGGTCTTCACCATTGTCATTCCAACAGACTGCTCCTGGTATATGACCATGCTGATATGCGTTTTCACTTCTTGTATCAATACATATGTAATCATCTGCAGGCATCACACCCATCTGTTGTACAGAAATATTCAGATTCCTGCCGCCTTCTCTCGGAATCAGGCCATATGTATTTGAATCACCAAAACATAATATATGTTTCATCCCATCACCTCTGCCCGGCCTAATTTTTAAACTGCAATTCCTGATCTTTTACGCTTACTTTTGTGTCTTTGCTTATTGATTTAGTAATAAATGTATTTCCTCCCACTACAACATTTTCTTCAATTACCGTATCACCGCCTAAAATAGAAGAACCCGAGTAAATCGTAACATAATCCCTTATAGTCGGATGTCTCTTTACTCCTTTAAGCTTCTGCCCGCCCTTTGTTGATAATCCGCCTAAAGTAACCCCTTGGTACACTTTGACATGTTCCCCGATTACAGTGGTTTCCCCAATCACAATTCCCGTACCATGATCCATAAAAAAATATTTTCCAATCGTTGCGCCTGGATGAATGTCAATTCCGGTAACGCTGTGTGCATGTTCCGTCATAATTCTTGGTATCATTGGCACTCCCAGCAAGAACAGTTCATGGGCAATCCTGTAAACAGAAATTGCATACAGCCCCGGATAAGACAGTATGACCTCATCTTTACTTCCTGCTGCCGGATCACCCTCATATGCTGCCTGAATATCCGTATCCAGATATGCTCTGATCTGCGGTATCTTCTCCATGAAATCAAAGACCATATTCTGAGCTTTTTCCTCCAAATCATTATCTGCACATCCCGGATAAGCCCCACAATATTTTAAGACAATCATTGTCTGCTTCTTTAAATGGAATATAACATCTTCAATCGTGGCAGACATATTATTTCTCAGGCTGTAAATTTTATATGCTTTGTCGCTATAATATCCGGGATAAAGAATCTTCAACAGTTTTTCTACGATTTCTATTACTGCTTTCTTATCAGGCTGATTATATAAATCTGTTTTGTTGACAGCTCTCTCATCGGTATAATCATCCAATATTAACTGAACAATGCTTTCCACCCTGTCTTCATTCAATCTTCCCATATCAGTATTCCCCATCTTCCGCTTTTTCTGCGATATCAAAATACATTCGCATAATATCGCCGCATTTTGCATTTCCAACAGTACCTACTCCACTGGGATTTTCTTTTTCACTATACATTTTCTGTCTCCTTTTCTTTTTGAAAACACATCACTTCTGGCTTTTTACAAAATCCTCATACACCGGAGACATTCTTCGCAGTCTCAGGGCAATCTTCTTTAGTTCATCTGCCACAAAATCGATATCCTCCAATGTAGTTTCTTCCGACAGGGTAATCCTCAATGAGCCATGTGCAATCTCATGCGGGAGTCCAATTGCAAGAAGTACATGGGAAGGATCTAATGAGCCGGATGTACATGCCGAACCGCTGGAAGCACACACTCCTATCTGATCTAATAAAATCATCAATGATTCCCCTTCGATAAACCGAAAACAGAAGTTCACATTATTCGGCAGTCTGTCGGTTTTATGCCCATTCAGCCTGACATAGGGAATCTCTGATAAAACTCTTTCTATCAAATGATCCCTCAATGTTATCTCCTTCCTGGTTCTTGATTCCATCGTATCCCCGGCAATCTCTGCTGCCTTTCCAAATCCAACAATTCCCGGCACATTGGAAGTTCCTGCCCTTCTGTTCCTCTCCTGTGCGCCACCATGTATAAAGGAACGGATTTTTACACCTTTACGGATATACAAAATCCCGATTCCTTTTGGCCCATTAAATTTATGCCCACTTGCAGAGAGCATGTCTATTTCCATATCATCAACATTTATTGGAATATGTCCGTATGCCTGTACTGCGTCTGTATGGAACAACACGCCGTTCTCATGTGCAATCTTTCCTATTTCCGCAATCGGTTCTATTGTTCCAATCTCGTTATTTGCCGCCATGACCGATATCAAAATGGTATCCGGGCGAATGGCAGCTCTGAGTTCTTCAAGAGATATTTTCCCGTCCTCATCTACATCAAGATATGTTACCTCCTATCCCTGCTTCTCCAGATATTCACAAGTATGCAGTATGGCATGATGCTCTATTTTACTGGTTATAATATGTTTTCCCTTTGAGCAATAAGCCTCTGCAGCTGCCTTTAATGCCCAGTTATCAGACTCGCTTCCTCCGCCTGTAAAATATATTTCTTCTACATTTGCACCAATTAACTCCGCCGCCTGCTTCCTTGCACGGTCAACTGCTTTCTTACCCTCTCCTGCAAAGCTGTATACGGCAGATGGGTTACTGTATGTCTGCCTGAAAAAAGGAAGCATTTCATTTAACACTTCTTCACTTACCTGCGTTGTCGCAGCATTATCCAGATAAATCAGTTTCTTCATAAAGATACGCCTTCTTTCTTATTATTTTTTATTCAACATTATGTTCATAAGCCTTTCCAAAAGCATATAAACCTATTATTCATATGGGAATTATATGATTTATGGTACAGATTATAGCCATGTATAAGATGCCTGTCAATAGATTTCACTTCACATCACAGTGATCTCCCCTGCTGATTACTATGTGATAGCCCACGCTTTCTATCCGTTTCTCCAGACATTTCCTACACTCTGCTGCTTCATCTCCCGTGCAGACTTTCCCATTATATAATGCATATTTATCCCGAACTCCCACTGGAGACAGATTTGGCATCACCACATTGGCACCTGCCTCTATCCCCAGTTCACGGCCTCTGGGATTTATTGTCGCTAAGGCAGTAGTTGCAGGCAACAATAAATCCGGCTGCTGGATACGCAGTAAACTTAAAAGGTATAGTGTCAGTTCCATACTTCCCTGTATTTCTTTCGCAAATGGTGTGTCACTGTGTGGGATAAAAGGTCCTATTCCTACCATCTCTGGTTGCAGTTCTCTGATAAATTGAAAATCCTCCGCCAAATGTTCAGCCGTCTGTCCCGGACTTCCTACCATAAACCCACATCCCGTCTGATAACCAATCTCTTTAAGATTCCACAGACACTGCTTGCGATGTTTCAGTGATAAGTTATGTGGATGCAGTTTTTGATAATGGGACTCTGCTGCCGTATCAAATCTACAATATGGTCATCAGTATAATATGGATCTTCGCCTCCTTGTAACACAAATGTCCGAAATCCCAGTTTTTTTCCTTCCCTGCAGCACGCCATAATATCCTCCCTGCTTAGACGATATCGTTCTGCCTTAGCGTTGCTGCAACGAATTCCACAGTAATAACAATCATTTTTACAATAGTTAGTAAATTCAATCAGCCCCCGGATATAAATATTCCTACCAAACTGCTTGTCTCCAATGGCTCTTGCCTTTACTTTTGCATAATCACGCAACTCCGGACAATTAGCATCAATCAGCACTGCCATCTCTGCTTTGGATAATTCATGTTCCTGTTCCAGGCGATCAATAAGCCGTTTTCCTTCTTCCACTGTCAATAGCGTATATTCTGAAACACCGATATTATCTTCTGTCCTCCATGTCATGGAACCAGCATCTGCTTTCATAGTATCGTCCCTCCTCCTGCTGCCAGACTGCCATCATATAATACCAGTGCCTGTCCCGGTATTACCGCCCTCTGATGCTTTTTACTAAGGCTGCTTTATGCAGTACTGCAACAATCTGCTCCAAATATTTCTCAAATATATTCTGCCTTTTCGCTATATCCTTGAGCCTTACCGGTTCTCCATGATTATAAGTTGCCAAATCAAGCATTAGCTTTATCGCATTTTTTCCTCTTGTTGATATCCTCATAAAAACCTCCTTGCCTGCAACCCCCTCCCGCATAGATATTATACTATTCATATAGGAATTATAAAATTATTTGTTTTCTATAGCTCGTAATAGATTTTGTCTATTTCACATGATAAATTCTATTAAAAGATTGTTCATCCTCGTATGCCACTCCCTCGACAAACACTTCAAAAATGGAAGCGGTACAATACAAACTTTGATATATTCGTTTACATGCAGACATAGGCAGGCACTTATTATCTATAATCCTATCTTCTTTAAGACTATAAGTGACTGCCAACTCAACCTCATATATTTATATAAAAGACTGTCGATAAGCACTATTTATTTTACACTGTCAATTTTGCAAAATGATTTATAGATAATACTCTACTTCTTCAATCTTTCCACCAAAATTCAAAATTTCAAGTATCTTTGACCTGTATTCCTGAAATGTATCCTGAGCTCTTGCACGAGATCTTGGCAGGTCTATATCTATAACAATCTCTACTTTTGATGGTCTCGCAGACATAACAACTACCTGATCTGACATATAAATTGCCTCATCCACATCATGCGTAACCATAATCACCGTCATATTATATTTTTTCCAAATATCTAATATCTCATCTTGTAAGTTCATTCTCGTAAACGCATCTAAAGCGCCTAAAGGTTCATCCAACAACAATACGGATGGATGTCCTACTAATGCCCTTGCTAAAGATGCTCTTTGTTGCATACCGCCTGATAGCTGATGCGGATATGATTTTTCAAATCCCCCCAGCCCGACAAGATTGATAAACTCCTCGACATCCTTTTGGGAATCCTTATAGATATGCCTTGCCTTTAACCCAAATGCGATATTTTTCTCAACTGTCAGCCACGGAAAAAGATTGGAACCCTGAAATGCAAATCCCCTGTCACTTCCTGGCTTCTCTATCTTTTTGCCATCCAGGTAAATCGCACCACTGCTTGGATTGTCTAATCCCCCTATCAGCCTCAGCAATGTTGACTTTCCACATCCTGATGGTCCAATCAGGCTTATAAAAGTTCCTGGCTCAATATCCAATGAAAATCCGTTTAACGCATGTATATTTTCTTTGGAAGCATCCGGATTCACAAACTCCTTGCTTACCTCCTGTATTGAAATCTGCCCTACCATTTAATGACTCCTTTCTGCCATACCAAAATACGATCTCTTACTCTAAATAAGAGTGTCAATATCAAAGAACATATAACTGCTATAATGATAAGACCTGCATATACGCCATCATACATCATAACCTGTTTCTGCCAATTAATATACCATCCAATGCCGCTGGAATTCCCGTTCATCTCCACAGCCATAAGCGTAGCAAAAGAAGAAACCGTTCCATAAAATATCCCTAAAAATATGCTTGGCATTGCACTTGGAATTGCAACATGTACAATCTTATATAAAGTGGATGCACCTAACGTACTTGACACCTCAAAATGAACCTGACTGGTACTTTGTATTCCGCTGCTTGTCATCAGTGTTACTGGAAACCATACAGCAAACGCAATCAAAAATACATTCGCCACATGTGTGGTTGGAAATACACTTAATGCCAATGGAATCCATGCAGTTGTGGGAATAGGTCCTATTACTTTTGTGACCGGGTTCAGCCAATAGCCTACTTTCTTATTATACCCCAATGCCAATCCAGTCAAAAATCCGATAGATGCACCCCAAATAAAACCGATAATCAGCAATTTTAACGAGGACAATACATTTTCCAGTAGAAAGATCCTTTGCTCAAATAAAAGTCCAATAATTCTATCTAAAGACGGAAAATACAAAGTTGGCAGAATGGTTGTCTTAGAAGTGGCAATATTGATTATCATGAGCAACAGCAAAACTCCGGCAATCAGAGGAGCTTTGTATATTAATATTTTTCTCCACCTCTTAATAAAAACTGCTGCCAAAACCACTATTACATACAGTCCTAAAATAAGCATGACAAAATATATGTAGTATGGATATGGAGTAGCCTTTTGTTCTCCGTTGTCTTTCAGACCATAATATGTCATAACCGAAAGAATGATTGCCAATATCGGTAGAATAAGTTTTATAATAACATGTATCTTTTTCATATTTCCTCCTGTCCTGACCGCTAATCACAGCAAGAACTATTCTCTACTTTTTTTTACTTCTGAAAACGTGCCGTCATCATTATATGTATAACTCTCCGGTACATCCTCAAATTTCGCAATATGGTCAGCGGTAAAGTCATCGATATTTCTTCCCTCCTGTAAGTTACCAATCTCCAGTAAGTCTGTACATGCATTTTTAAATGTTTCTTCCATGGCGCTTACCGATGGCTGATAATTATAGGATGACAACAGTTTCGTATTTTCCGCCAAATCACCAGAACATTGTTCGTTTTCAATTTGAAGTCTGGCAGCTTCCTCCGGATTTTGCTGCACATAAGCGGAGGCTTTCAATAATGCTCTGGTATACGCTGCTGCTGCTTCAGGATGTTCTTTTGTTATAGAAGAAGTTATGTAAGATGCACAGCAGTATTCGTTTTTAAACTTTTCATCCTCTGTCAAATCTAATATCTTAGTAAATCCATATTCTTTTTCTGCGGAAGATGCCACCGGATCATGAACGGCGATTGCATCTACCGCACCATTAGCTAATGCCAGCGGCAGATCCGTCATATTGTAGACAACCAATTCTATTTCCATATTCGTTGTACTTACACCGATGCCTAAGTCTGCCAATTTCCTTTTCAATGCCACTACCGATGAATCACTCATTCCCGGCACACCTATTTTCTTTCCCTTTAATCCGGATAAATCTTTAATATCTGAATCCTTGCTCACATAATATTTTGTACATCCGGTATGAAGTCCTGCCGTAAAAGATATATCTAATCCGCTGTCCACCTGCGGTATCAGGCTTCCCGCCAATCCCACACAGGCATCTATCTGCCCGGAAGCCGTCAAATCTGCTGCCTGCTGCATATCAATCTCTACCAGTTCATACTTAATCCCGGCGGCATTAAATTCCTCCTCGAAATATCCTAAATCCTGTGCAACATGAAGTGGTGCCAGACATAGTGAACCATTTGCCGTTCCAATTTTAAAGACATAAGATTCCTTTTTCTCTTCTTTTCCGCAACCGTTGAGAAGCAATGCTGACAACATCATCGTTGTTAAAACTAATGCAAATATTTTTTTCGTTTTCTTGTTCATCGTCTTTACCTCTTTTCTTATTATCAATTTTGGAATTTCCTCTGTAACATTTTTATAAATCCATACACAAAAGGACAACCAAAGATTCTTTAAATCAAATCTCCGGTTGTCCGGTCAACTTTTTTTATTTCTGCACCCGTAAAGATTCATGGTTATCCATATGGGTAAAATAATGCGATATCTTTTCCAATGCCTCTTTCACAGAGACACTGACATCAAAAGCTGAAATAGCTTTCCGCTCTAATTGCTTTTGTATGTGAAATCCAATTTTTTTACAGACAACGCAGCGGCAGTCCGATATCAGTTCCACCTTTTCAGATGTTTCTCCAGCGCCACCGCATCCGCCTCCTGTACCATTGCCACAACCTCCTCCTGTTTTGCAGCTACCCGATGAATTACAGCTATCCGCTGCAGATATCCCGTCATTATCTGTTCCTTCCTCACGAAAAGTTCTTTCTTCCAGCTTTCTATATATACCATCTGCCACTTCATATATGATAAAACTTTTCGCTGCGCCAAAAGTCTCATCTATTTGTAAGCCATCGGAGGATGCGACCGCTATTTTATACGACATATTTCCTGCCCTCCTGTTAATTAAACCTTTGGACGGCTACTGTATAAATATCTTCAATCAGACGGATACCACCTGTATAGCCTGCATAGAAATCATCCAATACCACTTTATCCTGTACCGCCCATGCAATATTTAAGTAATTTCCTTTCAGGCTTTCCGTAAGTTCCTTTTCATAGTAGCTGCCGAGAATAAGCGGATAACCGTGGTAGTCATGCTCTTTAATCTGCTCATGAATTTTATAGCTGTCCGTTTCAAATACAACCTCTGCCTGCAGGTTAAAATTCAGTTTTTTGAACTCTTCTGTAATTGCCTCACGGTACTGTTTTGGCGTATCATCCACGATAAACTGTTTTGCAGGCACAAGCCCCAGATCATTTGCTAAAAACTTCGTAATGCCGAGGGCATACTGTGCATCCGCAACCACAGAAAACTGCTTATTGATAACACGGTTTTCGAGAAAAAGATCCGCATATCTTTCAATCAGATAGTAATAATAATTCTCATGCCCACCTATGACACTTTCCACCTTTTCCTCATCCACCCCTGCAAACTTTCCAACTTCACGCAGAAACTTACTGGTTTCATATGCACCAATAGGAAGTGTTGGAATATGGAGCCATGGAAGCCCAAGTTTTTTCTCCATTTTCTGCATATTTTTGGCAGAAACCCATGGGGAAACCAACAGGTTAAACTCTGCCTTTGGAATCTTATTGATTTGATCGATTCCTCTGTTATAGCCAAAAATCGTGTTTGGCTTAAGCCCAATTTCCGCAAGCAGTTTCTCAAGTTCCCTGATATTTCCAAGCCAGAATAAATTCTGATAAGGAACGTCCGCCCAGATGTTGACCAACCCCTTTTCTCTTTCTTCTGACTTTTCCAAATACTGGTCTATAATGGCATCAATCACCTGCTCATGCCCGATATAGTTATTTCCCTTAAATCCTGCGGTAGATGCGTAGATAACAGGCTTATCCGCATCTTCAAACCTGCTTACCACCTCGCCTGTATCATCACCTACAATTTCCGGAATACAGCCGGTCAGCACCACATATAAATCTGCATCAATCACTTTTAATGCATTTTCAATCGTTGTTTCCAGTTTTTTTGTGCCGCCGAATACCACATCTTTTTCATTGATACTGGTACATGGGAAAATATTTGGCGAGAAATAACCGGAACTCCCTGTTCCATCTGATAATTTCTGTGCACATCCGGGACCAGAATGCAGTATCGGTATCGCCCTTGTAATTGCCTGTACTGTCTGCATTGCTCCTAAAGCACATTTATATCTCTGTTTATCTAATAATTTTGCCATTTTTAAGCCTCCTTCCGAGGCTTTGCCTCTTCTAAAAACGCGCCCACATTCTGCTCATACCACCAATCTGTATAAGGCAGCTTTACCCGTTTTGCCAGATTCTGTTCAAAACTTCTGTTACGGGTGGCGTCAAGAATCGTGCGGGCAAATTCAAGTGTATGTTTATAACCAAAGAGCATGTATTCATCCGCCACGTAAACCGCCGGAGTACCATTTTTGATTGCCCAGACGGTAGAACCCGGATGTCTGGAAAGGTATAAATCAGGCTGGTACTTATGTAAAATGTTCATAACTTCAAAGTTCTGCTGGTCGGCAACGCTTGCCTCAAAGTCTATGTTATTGTCCAACAGATATTTCATAGATGGCGGAACATCCCCATTCTCGTACTTCTTATCATAATGCCATGCCAATGCCCACACAACCTCTATGCCAAGTTCATTCAGAACCCTTGAAACCTCAAAAGTATATCCCGGTCCCATACCGATTACCGCCCGGAGTCCTTTCAGTTCTTTCTTGATTTCCTCAATCTGTGGCAGGTAGATTGCTCTCTGCTCCTCAATATATTTCTCTATTTTTTCACTTCGGTCTGTCACCTTGCCAATCTCACGCAGCCATGTTTCAAAACCCACAATACCACACTGATTGATGCTTCTCACATAAGGCACTCCATATTTTTCCTCCAGTGCATTTCCCAGGTAATTCCCCAGCGTACCACAGATACAGGTAGTCGCAAGAGATTCCGAAATGTGCGACAGTTCCTCCACTGTAGAGTTACAATATAAGAAAACCGGCTCCAAATCAAATTTCCGAAACATCTCCATAATTTCCGGTCTTGCACTCTCATAAAAATTCTTGAAATTGATGGTGTTCCTTTTTTCCTTCGGCGGCTGTACAATCGAGCTTAATACCGCATGGTCAGCAATATCAAACCCGGTCGCCCAAATGCGGGACTTAAATCCTTCACAGTGAACTGCTACAATCGGAACATCTATTTCGTCCTTGACTTCATCCACCACGCTGTCTATATCCTCACCAATAATTCCAGTCGCACAGGAACTGGTTACAAAAATTGCCTTTGGTGAATACCTTTTATTGACTTCCAGTATTATCTTACGTAAAGATTCCGTAGAACCAAAGATAGTATCCTTTTCATTCATATCTGTGCCAACATAAACCGTATCATTGGTAACACCGCGTTTCTTTGCCATAACTTTATCCAAATAATATGCTCCTGCGCTTGCCACGGAACACCCTGCCGGTCCGTGATGAATAATTGCCACATCCCGGATTGCAGATAACTGTCCCAATGCACAGCTTGAAAGGCAGGTGCTGGACTGCGAAAAGCATCGTAAACATCCTTTTAATGTCCCACACTCACTCTGTGATGCCAGATCACTCAATGAACCAATATAGCCTGTAATGGAACCAATCCGATTTTCTCTTGTCGCCACATTGGAACTTTCTAAATTTATTGACATAGTTTACCTCCATTCTTCTAGACTAAAAATTCTTCATTAAACAAATTGGTGGACAGATAGCGAAGCCCTGTATCCGGCAGCACCGCCACAATTGTTTTGCCTTCATTTTCCGGTCTCTTTGCAAGCTGTGTCGCTGCATGAATAGCGGCTCCGGAAGATGTACCTATCAAAATTCCATCTGTTTTTGCCACTTCTCTGGCAGCCCTGTATGCTTCAATCGTCTCCACTTCAAATTTTTCATCATAGATTTGTAAATCCATAGTTTGCGGAACTCTCTCCACCGGAATCCCCTCAAACGGATGCACACCTGTGATTTCTTCCGGTTCAGGATTTTCTTCACTCGGCAGAGAATTTTCTCCCGGCTGAATAGCTATGATCTGTATACCAGGATTCTTTGACTTTAAATACCTGCCGGTACCGGACACTGTTCCTCCCGTTCCGACATTTGCCACAAAAATATCCACTTTTCCTTCCGTGTCTTCCCAGATTTCCGGTCCTGTAGTTGCTTCATGAATGGCAGGATTAGCAGGATTTGAAACCTGATCCACAAAGAAGATATCCTTTTCCTTAGACAGGACTTCCTCCCGCAAGGCTTTAATTGCAGCTACAAAATCCCCACCTGTTTCTTCCAATACTTTGGCAATTGCCGGTTCCTCGGAAAGTTTGATTGTCTCCCCTCCAAAAGCATGAATAACCTGATACCTCTCCTGACTGACCTGATCCTGAATATAGACACGGAACCTATAGCCTTTTGTCGCTGCAATCGCCGCTAACCCAATTCCTGTATTTCCACTCGTAGTTTCCACAATCGTATACCCCGGCTTTAATAAGCCTTTCTTTTCTGCATTCTCTATCATCGCTAAGGCAATTCTGTCCTTTACACTCTGATTTGGATTGTAATACTCCAGTTTTACCAATATCTTTGCCTGCAATCCATGCTTTTTCTCATAATTCTTGATTTCAAGAAGTGGCGTTCTTCCAACAAGTTCCGTAATCGATTCATAAATCTTTGCCATATTTACTGACCTCCATCTTAAATGTGATAATCATCCGCTGAGTCCATCAAACCAAACTCAAGAAGGATTTCTTCCAACCTCTCCTGTGTCATCGGTGTGGGGATATCAAACTTTGTATTGTTAATCACCGCCCCTGCAAGATTGCGGTATTCCTGCGCCTGATTAGAATCCGGCTTATATTCAATCACTGTTTTTTTGTTGATTTCTGCTCTCTGTACAATATTGTCTCGGGGAACAAAATAAAGAAGCTGTGTACCAAGTTCTTTAGCAAATGCACGCAGAAGATCCAACTCCCTGTCCACATTCCTGCTGTTGCAGATAATGCCGCCAAGTCTTACGCCTCCTGTCCTTGCATACCGCTTAATTCCCTTTGCAATATTATTGGCTGCATACAATGCCATCATCTCACCGCTGGCAACAATATAGATTTCCTTTGCTTTTCCCTCTCTGATCGGCATTGCAAAGCCTCCGCAGACCACATCACCTAACACGTCATAAAATACATAATCCAAATCCTCCGTGTAAGCGCCCAAATTTTCAAGCATATTGATGGACGTAATAATACCTCGCCCTGCACAGCCTACGCCCGGTTCCGGCCCGCCGGATTCCACACATCTTGTTCCGCCATATCCCTCTCTCATAATCCTGTCAAGCTCGATATCCTCGCCCTCATCCCTAATCGTATCCAAAACTGTCTTCTGCGCCAGACCGCCAAGGAGAAGTCTTGTAGAATCTGCCTTTGGATCACAGCCTACCACCATTACCTTTTTTCCATGTTCCACCAGACCAGCTGTCAGGTTCTGTGTTGTGGTCGATTTTCCAATACCACCCTTCCCATAGATTGCAATTTGTCTTAATTCCGCCATTGTTCTTCTTTCCTTTCAAAATAAATGTTGTATTTGTTCATATGTGATTAACTTACCAATAGATTCCTCAATCATACCCGGCAATTCCATTGGTACAATGCCTGACTGTTCCATAGCATTTGCAGCCCACATTCCTATCCTGCTGACCAATATATATTTGCAGTCCTTAAATTTATTGATATTTTCACGAAGCTCCTTATCACTGTGATTTCCCCCATTACATACCGGCGTAACGGTTCTTGTTTCCAGTAATCTGTGCTTACCTGTCTCTGTTATTTCATATATATAGAAGATATCTGCCCTGCCAAAGTGCTGGTTTATGACAATTCCATCACTGGATGCAGTAGCCACTTTGTATACCTCCGCCTTTGGTTGTTCCTTTACTGATTTATCCATGCGAAAATGTTTCCTTTACATTTAATCTTCTCTGGTAAATCCGATCACCATACTCCGATTTTCCCGGAACACCCACCGCATCGGCTCTGCAGTGCTGGCAATGCCTGAATACATCTATATACTTAGATGCTTTTGTTCTTGCCTCATCAATCTGTAAGCAATTAGGAGCTTTCCTATCAGCCAGTTCATACTGTGGAATCAGGGGAATGATATTATAAATGCTTGCACCTGCCTCTTTTACAGTTTTTGCAATTTCTTCTATATGCCCACCATTAATCTCTGGAACAAGTACTGTATTTATCTTTATTGTGATACCGGAAGCCGCAACTTTTTTAATACCTTTTAGCTGATTTTCTATGAGAATTTCTGCCCCTTCTATGCCTTCATATTTTCTACCATGATAAATAATGTATTTATTCAGCTTTTCGAGGATCTCAGGTTTTACTGCATTCACTGTAACCGTCAGGGAATCAATTCCTATATCAATCACTTCATCCGCTTTTTCATACAGTAGCAGCCCATTTGTGCTCATACATTTGATGAGCTTCGGAAATTTTTCTTTCACTTTTCGGAAAGTCTGCAAGGCATAATCCGTAGCAAGTGTATCTCCCGGTCCTGCAATGCCAGCAACTGTGATTTCCGGACAGATGGACAAAGCTTTTTCCAGAACTTCCAGGCTTTCATCAGGCGTTATCACTTTTGAGGTCACTCCCGGCCGTTCTTCCACATCATTAATCACCCTGTCACAAAAACGACAGGCAATGTTACATCCCGGACTAACCGGAAGATGAATCCGTCCCACATTATTTTTATGACCGCCAAAACACGGATGGGAGTTTTGTAAGTCCTGATATGTATTGCTCATACTACACCTTCTTTCACTATAATATGTAACGATTCAGAACAGAAAATATTATGCAAAATATAGTATGTCATGGTTTACTCTGAATCCGAATCGTTACTGAATGACACTGGGCGGATTCGAACCGCCAACTTCAGTTTTGCAAACCTATGCCATTCCAACGGCTACAGCATCCTGATTTGGGAACTATAACGATTCATAAAGAAAAAACCAGAGGTCTGTTAATCTTTTTTAACAAAACCTCTGGTTTTCCAGTCAGTTTTTTATTCTGTATTTTTCAGTCTTATCTATTTGGACAATTTTACCATCCTGAATAACAAGTGTGATACTTCCATATTTCATATCACTTAACAGTTCTTCAAGAGTACCTAAATGCGAACTATCCAAAACCTGCTTACTTTCTGTTTCTTTCATTCACATCCGCCTCCACTCCGGACAAAATCTGTCTGTTTAATTATTATTGAACAATGGAGTAGACAAATATCTGTCGCCAGAGTCAGGAAGTAATGCTACAATCGTCTTTCCTTTATTTTCCGGTCTGTTCGCAAGAATCGCTGCTGCCTTAAGCGCAGCACCGGAAGATATTCCCACAAGGATTCCTTCACTTACTGCAAATGCCTTTCCTTCTGCAAATGCATCCTCATTCTCAATCGCAATAATTTCGTCATATATTTCCGTATTAAGAACTTCCGGGACAAACCCTGCACCAATTCCCTGAATCTTATGCGCCCCCGGAGTTCCCTTTGACAAAACAGGGCTTCCCGCCGGCTCAACTGCTACGATTTTTACATCCGGATTCTTTTCTTTTAAATATTCTCCAACACCCGTGATGGTTCCGCCTGTTCCTACACCAGCAACAAAAATGTCAACCTTTCCCTCTGTCTGTTCCCAAATCTCCGGTCCTGTTGTAGCCTTATGCACTGCAGGGTTCGCCGGATTCACAAACTGTCCTAAAATGACTGCTCCATCAATTTCTTTAGAAAGATCTTCTGCTTTTGCAATAGCCCCCTTCATTCCCTTGGCTCCTTCTGTGAGCACTAGCTCTGCGCCGTATGCCTTTAAAAGATTTCTCCTCTCAACGCTCATGGTATCCGGCAGGGTAAGGATTGCCCGGTATCCCTTTGCCGCTGCGACAGCAGCAAGACCGATTCCGGTATTTCCGCTGGTAGGTTCAATAATAGTTGCTCCTTCTTTCAACAGACCTTTCTTTTCCGCATCCTCAATCATTGCTAATGCAATACGGTCTTTTACTGAACCTGCCAGATTAAGATACTCCAGTTTTGCAAGAATGGTGGAATCTGTTATGCCCGCTTTCTTTGCATACCTATTCAGTTTCAGAATCGGGGTTCCTCCGATTAACTCCAGTGCACTTTCTTTGATTTGACTCATAATGATAACCTCCATATAGTTTAATATTTTTTGTTTGGCAGCTCTGCTGTCATCTTTTTTAATCAATTTCATAAAAAAACAGCTGTCATATGCTTATGACAACTGTCGGCTTTGCATTTAGTAAGCCAAATAAATCATGCATATGAAAAGCAAACCATATTCATATATACAGTTTGACAGCAACACATATCTTTTCTAACTTTATTCATCACTATATCTCTTGCTTTCATATGATCTGCTCCTTTCTAATTCCTATTTTTCTAATAGGTTTTGTAGGTTTTGTTCTATGTTTCACATTATACTTTTACAGTTCTCTCTTGTCAACAGATTTTTCTGCTGAAAGCAATAGATTATTCCTTTCACATATGATAGGAATTACCTATATTAAATCTTTCCGTATGTAATTCACCTTCTATTTCCCGAAAAACTTTATCTAACTCATCCAACAGGTCTTTTACATCCTCAATGCCGACCGAAAGCCTGAGTGTACTATCTGTAATCCCGTTTTTTTCTGATACATTATGAAAAAGTCTTATGCTTCCCCCATAAAGGTCTGCATCCACAATCAAATGATCCCCCGGATGAAACAGCTCCATCATCACCGTAATTGCTGCTGCATCCCTCTTCTTCTTCCAAATGCAGGCATTTTGTTTCAATTCCTCTTGCCATAGTTTTTCCTCCTGATTAACCTAAAGATTTATCCTTGTATTTTGCTATTTCCTCCAGATATTTCTGTCCGATCGCACTTAACGGCGCATCTTTCCTTGAAATATATCCAATCGTCATCCGTTCATCTGATTTCAGTTTTACGGCACAATAATCCTTTCCATTAAGATCTTCACATAAAATACCGGAACATAAAGTATATCCGTTCAACCCAACCATAAGATTTAACAAAGTAGCCCTGTCATTGGCACGGATAAATCTTTTGTACTGATAGGTACTTAAAACCTCTTCTGCAAAGTAGAAAGAATTGTGTTCCCCTTGTGCAAATCCAAGACATGGGTACTCATCCAGTTCCTCTAATGCTATTTCTTTCCTTTCGGCCAGTGGATGTCCTTTCCACATATATACATATACACCACATTCCAGCAATGGCTGAAACTGCAGTTCATACTCCGCAAACAACTTATTTAATACGTTCCTATTAAAATCATTCAGATATAAGATGCCAATCTCGCTTTTGCGGTTTTTGACATTATCAATGACTTCATGGGTTTTTGTCTCATGTACCTCAAATTCATACTCATCCATTCCATACTGCTTCACAAGTTCCACAAATGCATTTACTGCAAATGTGTAGTGCTGCATGGATACGCTGAATGTCTTTTTTACCTCTGTCTGTGAAATATATTTTGCGTCCAACAGCTCATACTGTTCCATTACAGATTTTGCATATCCGATAAATTCTGCCCCTTTAGTTGTCAGAGTAATCCCATTTTTAGACCGTATAAATATATCGAACCCTATCTCGTTCTCCAATGAGTGAATTGCCGAAGAAAGGCTTGGTTGGGATATAAAAAGTACCTTTGCTGCATCATTCAATGAATTCTGCCCTGCTACTGCAATCACATATTTTAACTGAACTAATGTCATCTTTGTTCTCCCATTATTCCTATCAGTATAGTATGTTAATATGCTTTATATACTATACCATCAAAGACAACTTTTGCATAATTCTTTTTTCCTTTAGATGGTTATAGCTTTTAACAATAATCTCTTATTGTTTATAGCAACATTTCAAGTTCTCTACAAAGTGTTTTCATGCTACCTATCGAATCACCGTTCCTTTCCTACATCACACTCAAAAAGTTTCAAGATTTCCCTCACCTCCTTAAAAATGGGCATAAAAATACCATTCACTCTTTGATTTGTTATCGCAAGTGAATGGCATTATTTTTGAGCTTTTACATATTCAATAATAAAATTAAGTTCCTCTGTTGAAAGAATATCAAACGGATTCTCTGCTCCATCACCAATAAGGTATCTAGGTACCGCGACATTGAGGCAAATATTAATCTTTTCCTAATTAAGCACGCGCACACGCAATACATCCTTAATTGCCCGCAAATCCTCAGCCACAGTCTCCGGAACATCAGAATCAATATCTATCATTGTGTAAGCATATCCGCCCTTACTTTTATTTACTAAATCTGCAATATTCATATTATCTCTAGCCAAAACTTTTGTAAACTGGCCAATCATATTAGGGACGTTGTGATGAAGCAATACGATTCTCTTGTTATCTCCTACCTTACCCATATTACAATTCGGATAATTCACGGAATTTGTAATATTGCCGTTCTCCAAATAATCGACCATCTCTTTTACCGCCATCTTTGCACAGTTATCTTCTGATTCTTCTGTGGAAGCGCCCAGATGTGGAATTACGATTGCGCCTTTCACCCCTGCCACGATCGGTGTCGGGAAATCCGTCACGTAATGCTTTACTTTTCCGGAAATAAGGGCGTCAACCATTGCTTCTTCATCCACTAACACATTTCTTGCAAAATTCAGTACCACAACATCTTTTTTCATAAGGCTGATTGCATTGGAATCTATCATTCCTTTTGTACTTTCCATTGCCGGAACATGTATCGTAATGTAATCACACTCTTTGTAAAGTTCATCCACGGATTTTGCATGATGGATATTCCTGGACAGCTTCCAGGCAGATTCAACAGATACATACGGATCGTAACCATATACATCCATTCCGAGATGCATAGCTGCATTGGCAACCAGCACGCCGATTGCTCCAAGACCGATTACTCCCAGCTTCTTGCCTTCCAACTCACATCCTGCAAATGCTTTCTTTGCTTTCTCTGCGTCTTTGGCAATATTGCCATCCTCTTCGTTCTCCTGAACCCAGTTAATACCGCCGAGAATATCCCGGGATGCCAGCAGCATTCCTGCGATTACCAGTTCCTTTACGCCATTCGCATTTGCTCCCGGGGTATTGAAGACCACAATTCCCTCTTCTGCACATTTCTCAAGAGGAATATTATTGACGCCGGCCCCGGCTCTTGCGATGGCTTTCAGGTTCTCCCCAAATTCCATGTCATGCATTCCCGCACTTCTTACCAGAATTGCATCCGCCGTCTTTGCATCGCTTACAGGAACATATGCTTCCGTTAATCTCTCCAAACCTACTTCCGAAATTGGATTTAAACAATGATATTTATACATGATTACAGATTCTCCTCTTCAAATTTCTTCATAAATTCTACTAAAGCTTCCACGCCTTCATATGGCATTGCATTGTAAATACTTGCGCGCATACCGCCCACCGTACGGTGACCTTTCAAGTTCTCAAAACCGGCCTCCTTCGCCTCTTTAACGAACTTGGCATCCAGTTCCTTATCGCCGGTTACGAACGGCACATTCATGAGAGAACGGTCTTTTGGCTCTACTGTTCCCTTAAACAATTTGCTCTGATCGAGAAAATCATAGAGAAGCTTTGCCTTCTTTTCATTCTTCTCCTTCATTGCGGCAAGACCTCCCTGCTTTTTCAGCCACTTAAACACTTTACCGCAGATATAAATTCCATATGCCGGCGGCGTATTGTAAAGAGAATTGGCATCAGCATGGGTTTTATACTGAAGCATCGTCGGTGTACCCGGCAGTACATCCTCTGTAATCAGATCCTCCCGGATAATTACAATTACCACGCCAGCTGGTCCTACATTCTTCTGTACACCGCCGTAAATCACGCCATATTTGCTCACATCTACCGGTTCGGACAGAAAACAAGAGGATACATCTGCCACCAGCGTTTTGCCTTTGGTATTCGGAAGTTCCTTATACTTCGTTCCATAAATGGTGTTATTTTCACAAATATAAACATAATCTGCATCTTCAGAAATCGGAAGATCAGAACAATCCGGGATATAAGAAAAGGTCTTATCTTCGGAACTTGCAATTTTATTAGCTTTCCCATATTTCTGAGCTTCCTGATATGCCTTCTTCGCCCACTGCCCGGTTACGATATAGTCCGCCACGCCATTCTTCATCAGGTTCATGGGAATCATTGCAAACTGCTGCGATGCTCCTCCCTGTAAGAACAGAACCTTATAATTATCCGGAATATTCATTAATTCTCTGATGTCAGCCTCTGCCGTCCGGATGATTTCCTCAAATGCTTTCGAGCGGTGACTCATTTCCATCACGGACATTCCGGTTCCGTTGTAATCTAACATCTCTGCTGCTGCCTCTTTAAGAACTTCCTCCGGCAATACCGCCGGTCCTGCTGAAAAATTGTACACTCTGCTCATAGTAATTCCTCCATGTCTTATTTGTTTTTTATTATACTGTATTCCTTTTATTTCTTTTCCAAATCCTCTGCATCAAACGCTTTCTCAATGGCCTCTCCCGGAGCAACCATCGGCCACACTTTATCATCCGAATCAATCTGACAGTCAATAACCACCGGTTTCCCAAGCGTAAGCGCTCTTGCAAATGCATCTGCAAACTCTTCTTTCGTTGCAGCCCGGATTCCCTCGGCACCCATCGCCTCGGCAAGCTTCACAAAATCCACTGCATCATTCAGTACGGTAGCCGAATATCTCTGTCCATAAAACAAATCCTGCCATTGACGCACCATTCCCAGCACATGATTATTAATTACCACCTGTATCACCGGAATATTGTGTCTTACTGCCGTTGCTATTTCATTCATATTCATGCGGAAGCATCCGTCGCCTGCAATATTTACCACCGTCTTATCCGGCATTCCTGTCTTAGCTCCCAGAGAAGCACCCAGGCCATATCCCATGGTTCCAAGTCCTCCTGAAGTAAGAAGCGTTCTTGGCTTTGTATATTTATAATACTGTGCCGCCCACATCTGATGCTGCCCTACTTCCGTGACAACAATTGCCTCTCCCCTGGTTTGACGATATATTTCTTCTACCACATAAGGCCCGGTAAGGCTCTCCGTGTGATAAGTTAAAGGATATTTCTTTTTATATTCCTGAATCTTTGCTATCCACTCAGAATGATCCTGCTGTTCCAGACGCTCATTCAGCTTCTTCAGCACCACCTTCAGGTCGCCGATAATCCCTTCGTCAATCAATACATTTTTATTCATCTCCGCTTCATCAATATCAAGCTGAAGGATTTTGGCATGGCTCGCAAATTTCTTTGCATTACCGGTAACACGGTCACTGAACCTTGCTCCCGCCACAACCAGAAGGTCGCATTCACTGACTCCATAATTTGAAGTCTTCGTCCCATGCATACCAAGCATTCCGGTATATAATGGATCTGTTCCCGGAAATGCCCCTTTTCCCATCAGTGAATCAGTAACCGGGGCGTCTGCCTTCTTGACAAATTCATATAATTCTTCACTGGCTCCGGCAAGTACCGCTCCGCCGCCAACAAAGATATAGGGTTTCTCGGCCTTCTGAATCATCTGAACCGCATGGTCTAAATCTTCCTCGCAGATATCTTCTGACGGCAGGACAGCCGCTGGCTTGACGGGCTGATACTCTGCTTTATTTGCCGTTACATCTTTCGGGATATCAATCAGCACCGGGCCCGGCCTGCCTTTTTTGGCAATAACAAATGCCTTTCGAATGGTATCCGCCAGCTGCTCCACATCTTTGACAATATAGTTGTGTTTGGTAATCGGCATAGTAATACCTGCAATATCAATCTCCTGAAAACTGTCTTTTCCAAGAAGAGATACGCCCACATTACACGTAATCGCCACTACAGGAATGGAATCCATATAGGCGGTAGCAATTCCTGTAACCAGATTCGTTGCTCCCGGTCCGCTGGTTGCAAAGCACACACCAACCTTACCCGTAGCACGGGCATATCCATCCGCCGCATGTGCCGCTCCCTGCTCATGGGATGTTAAAATATGCTTAATTTCATCACTATGCTTATAAAGCTCGTCATATACATTCAATATCGCTCCGCCCGGATATCCGAACACGGTATCCACACCCTGCTCTTTCAGGCATTCGATTACTATTTCTGCTCCTGTCAATTGCATAATTCAATCTCTCTCCTACTTTATTTCTTCGGTATCTCCAGAACGGCTCCCCGGTTTCCTGACGTAACCATAGAAGCATATCTTGCAAGATAACCTGTTGTCACCTTCGGCTCTCTCGGCTGCCATTTTGCCTTTCTTTCTTCCAATACAGAATCCGGTACATCCAATTCAAGCTTCAGTCCCGGAATATCAATCTTAATGATATCCCCTTCTTCTACCAGGGCAATCGGTCCGCCCACAGCAGCTTCCGGTGATACATGGCCGATAGATGCCCCTCTGGACGCTCCGCTGAAGCGTCCGTCCGTAATCAGCGCTACGCTGGAACCAAGTCCCATTCCCGCAATTGCAGATGTGGGATTTAACATCTCCCTCATACCCGGTCCGCCTTTTGGGCCTTCATAACGGATAACGACTACATCGCCAGCCACAATCTTACCACCTTTAATCGCGGCGATAGCATCCTCTTCACATTCAAATACTCTTGCCGGTCCTTCGTGAACCAACATCTCCGGTACAACTGCCGAACGCTTCACAACACTTCCGTCAGGCGCCAGATTTCCTTTTAATACGGCAAGACCGCCCGTCTCACTGTATGGGTTCTCAATCGGGCGGATGACTTCAGGATTCTTATTTACACATCCTTCAATATTCTCTCCCACCGTCTTTCCTGTTACCGTCATACATTCTGTATGTAACAGATTCTTTTTATTCAATTCATTCATCACGGCAGACACGCCGCCTGCCTCGTTCAAATCTTCCATATAAGTCGGTCCTGCCGGAGCCAGATGGCAAAGATTCGGTGTTTTCTCACTGATTCCATTTGCAAAATCAATTTCAAAATCCATACCAATCTCATGCGCGATTGCCGGAAGATGGAGCATACTGTTCGTAGAACATCCCAGAGCCATATCTACCGTCAGCGCATTCAGCACAGCCTCCTCCGTCATAATATCTCTCGGACGGATATTCTTTTTGAGCAGTTCCATCACCTGCATACCTGCATGCTTTGCCAAACGGATTCTCTCAGAATATACTGCCGGAATCGTGCCATTTCCCGGAAGTCCCATCCCCAGGACCTCTGTCAGGCAGTTCATGCTGTTTGCCGTGTACATACCGGAACAGGAACCGCAGGTTGGGCATACCTTATTTTCAAATTCGCATACGTCTTCCTCCGTCATAGTTCCTGCCGCATAAGAGCCTACTGCCTCGAACATACTGGAAAGGCTTCGTTTCTGCCCTTTTACATGACCCGCAAGCATCGGTCCTCCGCTGACAAATATCGTGGGAACATTGATTCTTGCCGCAGCCATCAAAAGTCCCGGAACATTCTTATCACAATTGGGAACCATTACCAACGCATCAAATTGGTGTGCCAACGCCATCGCTTCTGTTGAATCCGCAATCAAATCTCTTGTTACCAGAGAATACTTCATGCCGATGTGCCCCATTGCAATTCCGTCACAGACGGCAATCGCCGGAAATACGATAGGAGTCCCGCCTGCCATGGAAACTCCCATCTTAACAGCATTTACGATTTTATCCAAATTCATGTGGCCCGGAACAATCTCATTGTAAGAACTTACGATTCCTACTAACGGTCTGTCCAACTCTTCTTTCGTATAACCTAATGCATTAAAAAGCGACCGGTGCGGGGCCTGCTGTATTCCTTTTGTAACTGTATCACTTCTCATTTTCTTTCCTCCATCCGTAAATTAAATTGCAGTTCAGCCCGCGCCATTCGCAAAACGCATCTACGATGCTTCTCCGCTGCTATGCAGCTATTTTTGCTCATAAAATGGCGCTCCGCTCATAAGCCGGATCATGTGTTCATTCATGCAAGCACGATTCACCCATAATCCGACTTATGGCTGAACTGATACGTAAATTATGATATAAAACCTGCAATCAGGCTGCCCATCTCAGATGTCCCAACCTGCTTCTTTCCTTCTGACATGATATCAACCGTGCGGTATCCTTCTTTCAGAGCCTTCGCAACAGCTTCTTCTATAGCGTCCGCTTCTTTGTCAAGGTCAAAGCTGAAACGCAGCATCATTGCAGCAGAAAGAATGGTTGCAATGGGATTGGCTATTCCTTTCCCTGCAATATCCGGCGCTGATCCGCCGCTTGGCTCATAAAGCCCGAACTTCGTCTCATTCAAGCTTGCACTTGCAAGCATCCCGATAGATCCGGTTACCATACTTGCTTCATCCGATAAAATATCTCCAAACATATTTTCCGTCAGGATAACGTCAAACTGCTTTGGATCCTTCACTAACTGCATTGCACAGTTATCTACCAGCATATGCTCCAGAGTGACATCCGGATACTCCTTTGCCACCTCTTCTACTACCTTCCGCCATAATCTGGAGGAATCCAGCACATTCGCTTTATCCACACTGGTTACTTTCTTTCTGCGCTTTCTGGCAATATCAAATCCCCGTCTCGCAATCCTGCGAATCTCGTTCTCATTATATGTAAGGGAATCATATGCCGTCATCACACCATCTTCCTCTACAGTCTTTCGCTCTCCAAAATACAATCCGCCGGTCAGTTCCCTCATAATCATCATATCAAATCCGCCCTCGGTAATCTCTTCCTTCAGCGGACATGCTCCTTTTAGTTCATCGTACAACACTGCAGGACGTAAATTTGCGAAAAGATTCAACGCTTTGCGAATTTTCAGAAGCCCCGCCTCCGGGCGTTTAGACGGCTCAAGCTGATACCAGGGAGACGTCTTCGCATCGCCTCCGATAGATCCCATCAAAACAGCCTCACATG
This sequence comes from Clostridiaceae bacterium, assembly GCA_902362865.1. Taxonomy (GTDB): domain Bacteria; phylum Bacillota; class Clostridia; order Lachnospirales; family Lachnospiraceae; genus Claveliimonas; species Claveliimonas acetigenes. The sequence continues at coordinate 37,561 of CABIYE010000009.1, read as the reverse complement.
CCTTTGCCTTCTCTATCGTCTCATCCGTAAGCGGTATGCCATGCACGTCAATAGACGCACCGCCCATTAACAATTGTTCGTATGTACAGATATGCCCATATTTTTCTGCTACCCGATCCAGCACTTTCATAGCTTCCGTCACAATCTCCGGTCCGATCCCGTCACCCTTAATAACCCCAATCTTCAGGTCCATACTTCTCTTCCTTTCTCCTAAATCTTCATTATTCCCTATAATATCGCATTTTCTGATTCGTTTCAACCCTTTAACAAACAAAAGTGTAAAAAAACAGAGTGTTCTCTGTTTTTCTCAGATAACACTCTGCTTCATACCCTCCATGGATTACTCAGCCGCTCCTGCCTTCTCTACCTGCGCAATCGCCGTCTTCTGCATCGGAATACGGCAGTTCTTGTTGCTTCCAAATTCGACAATCACATCATCTTCCGTAATGTCAATAATCACGCCATAAAAGCCGCTCGTCGTAAGTACAGTATCTCCTACTTCCATCTCGGCAATCATCGCCGCAACTCTCTTCTGCTCTTTCTTCTGCGGTCTCATAAGCAAGAACCAGAAGCCTCCGATAATCACCGCGTATATAAGAATCATAGTAAACAAACTGCCTGTTGTGTTGGCTGCTGCTAATGCGAACATATTCTTTCCTCCTACTCTTTTTTCACACTATTGTTATCATACACAATAATAATCTTTTCAGCAAGTGTTTTTTAGGATTTTTATTTCCCCTGAAGACCTTCTAATGTCTTTTCTTTGTATGCTTTATAATTTCCCGCCTCGATTGCTTCTCTTATCTCTTCCATCAAATGATTATAGAAATAAAGATTATGCAGGACACAAAGCCGCATCCCCAGCATTTCTTTTGCCTTAAGCAGATGCCTGATATACGCCCTGGAGTAGGTCCTGCACGCCGGGCATCGGCAGCCTTCTTCTATCGGGCGGCCATCCAGCTCATATTTTGCATTAAACAAGTTCAGCTTTCCCTGTTTTGTATAAACATGTCCATGGCGTCCGTTCCTGCTGGGATATACACAGTCAAAGAAATCCACCCCCCGGTCTACCGCTTCCAGGATATTCGCAGGTGTCCCTACTCCCATCAGATAAACAGGCTTGTCCTCCGGAAGTTCCGGCACAACCGCATCCAAAATCCGGTACATTTCTTCATGAGATTCTCCCACCGCCAGACCGCCAACGGCATAACCATCCAAGTCCATAGCAGCAATCTCTCTTGCATGACGGACACGGATATCCTCATAGACACCGCCCTGATTAATTCCAAAGAGAAGCTGGTTTTTATTAATCGTTTCCGGAAGCTCATTCAGCCTTGCCATCTCAGCTTTGCATCTTGCCAGCCACCTTGTAGTACGATCTACAGACCGCTCAATATAATCCCTGTCAGCCACGCTGGAAGGGCATTCATCAAAAGCCATCGCTATGGTGGATGCAAGGTTCGACTGTATCTGCATACTTTCTTCCGGTCCCATGAAGATCTTTCTTCCATCTATATGAGAATGGAAATAAACCCCTTCTTCTTTAATCCTGCGCAGACCCGCAAGAGAGAACACCTGGAATCCGCCCGAATCTGTAAGAATGGGCTTATCCCATACCATAAATCGGTGAAGTCCTCCCATTTTTTTCACCACTTCATCACCCGGCCTGACATGAAGGTGATAAGTATTGGAAAGTTCTACCTGTGTGCCAATCTGCTGCAGATCCTCAGTAGAAACGGCTCCCTTAATGGCAGCCGCTGTTCCTACATTCATAAATACGGGCGTTTCTATCGTCCCATGCACCGTGTGAAGCCTGCCTCTTCTGGCAAGGCCGTCTCTTTTTATCAATTCATACATAAGCAAATTCCTTTTTAATAATGGCAGATTACCGGAGTTCCGGCATCTACATAAGTATACAATTGTGCGGCCACGTCATATGGAAGATTGACACAGCCATGGGAACCGTATGTCAGATATCTGGAACCGCCGAATGCAGACTGCCATGTTGCATCATGAAATCCAATCCCACCATTAAACGGCATCCAAAAGTCTACAGGTGACTCCCATTCATAGGTTCCATCCGGCAATTTTGGTCCCCTGAGCACAGAATCCTTCGTCTTATATGCCAAAACATAAGTTCCCTGCGGCGTCCCATTTCCTTTATTCGGATTACCCGTTACGACATCCGACTGCAGGACGCACTGTCCATTCTGGAAGAAGAACATGTGCTGATTCGTCAGATCCACTTCTGCGTAAGTATTGCCAAAATCATTGGTATCATGGGACACTGCCCTGCTGCTGTAATTCGGCTCACGGGTAACCGTCTCCACATTCCTGATATTGGCAAGCAGCGCCTCATATTCTGCATCCTTATCAATAATCCATCCATAATTGCCGCCGGCCACTTCTACCGTATTGCCATAACCAGTCGTAAAGACTCTTGTCTTCCCGTAGGTATTATACTTATTAGCAAGCTCCTGGACATAATTACGTACTCCGTCTTCATTGAAAGTCACGTTCATATTCTCATCGACTGTCAGCCATTGTGAGATGACAAATGCATCCACTACTTCTGTATAAGGATTCAGATCGTAGGTAACAGTCGCCCCGAGATAGCTATTCATTGTATCTCTCGCTGCAATAACTTCCTGGGAGTCCTTCGTATACTTGGGAAGAATATAGCATCCCTTTTCCTTCATATCCAATTCCGGCTGAAAGCCTGCAATCGCAGTATTCACAGCCTTTTTGAAGCTCTCGGTATCAATCTGTGTACCAATCACTTCCTCTTTTATCCCAAATGCACTTCCCTGGAATTCCGGCACTGCTGAAACAGAAGCTATCTGAGATTCTGTATTCATACAATTCAGGCTATTCATAACCTCCTCCAGTTTCTGCTCATCATATTCCACGCCAATCGGCGCTTCAATCTCATACTTCTCCCACAACGCCGTAATCCACAAAAACGGATTCTGATCTTTTAACAGCTTCTCCACCGTACCTTCGCTGGAATATTCCAACTCAATATCTTCCCCGGCAATCTCTTCGGTACTTCCGTCAGATTCCTTCAAAAGTAAAGTATAATCATCTACCTGTTTCTCCATATACGCTTCTACCTGTCCGGCAGTCTTCGCAGAAAAAACTGTACCATTAATCTCTGTATTGATGTAAAAGTGGTTCATAAAAAAAACTGACACGCCGAGATATGCCAATACCAGGATTCCCAGCATAGAGCCAAATACAATTGTCAGCTTTCTCTTCCAGCCGCGCTTCTTCTTTTTTGTCTCCTCCGGGCTTTTCTTCTTGTCTTTCTTCTTCTTTTTCTTCTTTTTTTCCTTCACAGGAGTTGTCTCAGTCTCTGCCTCTGCCGGTTCTTTCTCCCCGCTATCATCACCATCAGCTTCTTCGTTCTCCGCTTCCGATTCCTGCGGGCTGCTTTCCATTGCATGGATTTCACTGTAAATCTCACGCATGGTCTCTTCCACAATTTTGTCTGAGTTATCTTCCGTCTCTCCTGTTTTCTTGTCTATATCACTCATCCAAATATACTCCTCTACAAAATTCTCAACATGCAGTAATTATAATACGGCTATCATAAAAAGTACAGAAGAAAATACCATTTTCGTTTTTTTTCAACTTTTTTCAGCAACCTGCCGCAGAATCAAATTGCAGAACCATTTTCTTTCATATATAATGAAGTATGCATGATTGGAAAGGAGACTAAAATTATGGCAGGTTCAACTTATGGAACACTTTTTAAAATTACAACCTGGGGAGAATCCCACGGAGCCGCAATTGGTGTTGTCATCGACGGCTGCCCTGCAGGGCTTTCTCTTTGTGAAACAGATATACAAAGCTTTCTCGACCGCAGGAAGCCGGGACAGAGCCGTTATACTACAAAACGGAATGAAGGAGATAAAGTCGAGATTCTATCTGGTATCTTTGAGGGGAAGACCACAGGGACTCCCATTTCTCTTATCGTTCGAAATGAAGACCAGATTTCCAGGGATTACGGCAATATTAAGGATTGCTATCGTCCCGGGCACGCTGACTATACCTTCTCTGAAAAATATGGCTTCCGGGATTACAGAGGCGGCGGACGCTCTTCCGGACGTGAGACCATCGGCAGAGTAGCCGCCGGTGCTGTTGCTTCCCGGATTTTACAGCAGTTGGGTATTGAAGTCAGAGCATATACCAAGGCCATCGGCAATATCGTAATCCCAGAAAACGAATATGATTTCTCCTGTATCTCCCAGAACAGCCTTCAGATGCCAAATCAAGCTTACGCTCTCCGGGCTGCAGAATATCTAGAAGAATGCATGAAAAATCAAGACTCTTCAGGCGGCATTATTGAATGTTCGATTACAGGTCTCCCTGTAGGAATCGGCGAACCCGTTTTTGAAAAACTGGATGCAAATCTTGCCAAAGCCATCATGTCCATCGGAGCAGTTAAAGGCGTAGAAATCGGCGACGGCTTCCACGCTGCGTCTGCAAACGGAAGCAGCAATAACGACCCATTCCGCACCGCTTCCGGGGGGCATGACATACAGAAAGCCACCAACCATTCCGGCGGGACTTTGGGCGGAATGAGCGATGGCAGTACCCTTATCCTCCGGGCTGCGGTAAAACCAACTCCCTCCATCTCCAGAGTACAGCAGACTGTCAACACCTCCGGTGATGAGATAGAGCTTTCTATCCATGGCCGCCACGACCCGGTGATTGTGCCGAGAGCCGTTGTAGTTGTCGAATCCATGGCTGCACTAACCTTAATTGATATGCTACTTATTAATATGTCAGCAAAGCTTGAAAATATCATTGAATTTTATAAATAGCAGGGAAAAGAATACGGATACACAATTTACCATCTTTATATTCAGCAGATATACTGCCACCCATCTGCCCCACCAGGCGCCGGGCAATCGCAAGCCCCAGTCCTGTGGATTTCCTGGCAGTTTCCACCGTATAGAATCGGTCAAACAATCTGCCAACCTGCACTTCATTTAACGAGGATGCCTGGTTAATGAAAGTAATCTCTCCGTCCTGCGTTAATGTGATCTGCAAATCTCCATCACTGTATTTCATGGCATTATGGAGGAGGTTTGAAAATACACGGGGCAGAGTAACTGGATCCAGCATCCGGACTACCGGCTGTTTTGGAAGCCGGATGTCCGGCTGGATTCCTCTTTCACGAAAAGAAGTATAGAATGCTGCAATACTCTCTTCCAGTACATGATTCAGCACGACAGGCTCTCTTGCTCTGTCATTTTCATCAGCTAAAACAATCGAATATCGAAACAGTTCTTCTGTCAACTGCTTTAGAAGCTCTGTCCGGTTCCGAATGATCTCCGTATAACGCTCCGCTGCCTCCGACTTTTCTTCCTGCTCCAGCAGATCCAGATAACCACAGATAGCAGTCAACGGAGTCCGCAGGTCATGAGAAATATTTGTCACTGCGTCCTTAAGCTCCCTGTCACCCTGACAGAAACGGTGCCGTTCTTCTCTTAGCTGTCTAAGCTGTCCATTGATTGTATTTGCCAGATCCTTCACTGCCTTATCATGGCTGGAAATATCAATCAGCGTATTTGTGTCGGTTGTGAGCCTTTCTACAAATCCATCTTCTATTTCCCTTACACTTTTTCGCAATAAATAGATTTTCAAAACCAAAATGCCAATGACGGCGCACAACCACATTTCCATAGTAATCTCCTATTTGATATTCTTTTTCTTAAAAATCGCAATCCCCACACCTGTTGTAATTACAACAATTACAAAATCATATACTACCATCAGCTTCAAATTGTCCGGCTCATTCATTGCAATCTGGTATAATTGAGAAACCGGAAGAAAATTATACAAAAATTCATAAACCTCTCTCTTCCTTCCTGACAAATATCGGTCATTTTTCTCCCTTTCTACTTCTATAGTCTCGCCCGTTTCTTCATCAACATAAGAATAGGCTTCGTAATATTCCGGGGCTTCCAGGCGCTGATAGATGATAAGCGCTGCAAAAAGCAAAATAATGGCAGAAAGCAGGCAGACAACGGAACCCGATGCTTTACTTTGAATTGACATAGAGAACAGTAAAAGCAAAGCAGTCATTGCCAGCATGGCGGTAATACCTGCCGCCCCGAAAACAAGAATCTCTTTCACATGAAATGTCGTTCCGCCAAGCAGAATCTGCCCCAATCCCAGGACTACCAGGATATACACTACATATATCACAACGTCTGCAGCGGCACAGACGATAAGCTTTGACAGATAAATATCCCTTCGCGCGTGTCCTGCCGACAGCTTGTTGCGAATGGTTCCATCCGAATATTCCGTTCCCACAAAAAGTCCGACCACCACAGCAGCCGCAAAAATAAGATAAAGCCCTCCTACAAAAATCAAAGCGTCTGTATTGCTATATTCCACACTCAGCTGCGCATATTCATCCGCATTTTTTCTTACATCCGCCCATCGCATCAGAACCATAAATACGCCTGAGCCGGCCGAAAACAATATCCCTAATTTAAAAACAAAGCTTTTACACAATCTCACAAATTCGGCAGATAATAATTTACTCATTCTTTCCACCTCCTACCAGACTGACATAATAGCTTTCCAGGCTTTCCTCTTTCTCCTGCACAGAGAATACCTCACAGTCACGCTCTGCAAGTGCAAGCACCAGCTCCGTCACATTTACCTTTGCGTACACATATGCCTCTGTGTCCGTAAGAATCTTGTAATCCAACTTCATTTCGTCAAGCACACAGGCCAGCGTCCCGGTATTGCTTACTTCTATGCGGATACATTTCCTGCATGCCGCCTCTAACTCCTCTGCGCTTAATTCCCTGACAATACGCCCGCTGTCAATAAATCCGTAATGGGTCGCAAGCCTGGACAATTCATCCAGAATATGGCTGGAAATAAGAACCGTAATCTGCCGCTCATGATTCAGCCGTAAAATCAGCTCCCGTATCTCAATAATTCCCTGTGGATCAAGACCATTTACAGGCTCATCCAGCACAAGAAAATCCGGATCACCAACAAGTGCTATGGCAATTCCCAGTCTCTGGCGCATACCCAGGGAAAAGTGCTTCGCTTTCTTTTTTCCTGTATTTTCAAGCCCCACCAGCTTCAAGACATCTTCCAACCCGTCAAAAGACGGAAGCCCCAGAATACGGTACTGCTGCCTCAGATTATCTTCTGCCGTCATATCCAGATAAATAGACGGCGTCTCCACAACAGCCCCCATTCTTCTGCGCGACTTTCTCATCTCCCTGTCTGCATTTTCTCTTCCATACAATGTGTAACTTCCCGATGTAGGCTCCTGCAGCCCGCAGATCAGACGAATCAACGTCGTCTTTCCTGCTCCGTTCTTGCCTACAAATCCGTAAATTGCGCCCCGCGGGACATTCATAGACAACCCGTCTAACGCCTTGAAATCCCTGTAGCTTTTACTCAAATCATTCGTTCTCAAAATATAATCCATAAATATCAACCTCCTTATTGCTGATATTCTATCGGATAATCGTAAAGGAACCAGTAAAGAAAAACGTAAAGATTTCTTAAAGTTTGAATCCAATTCCCCATACAGCCTCTATGTAATCCCTGCCGCTTACTTCCCGAAGCTTTCTGCGCAGATTGCTGATATGCATTTTCAGGGAATTTTCCGTGCAATCCGGAGTATTTTCACTGATTCGCTCCAGGATCTGTGATTTCGTAATAACCTGCGAGGGATTTTGCATCAGTAGTTTTAAAATTGCAAACTCCGTTCTCGTCAGCTTAATCTCGGTTGTCTCAAACGCAACCATGTGGGTATCCATATCCAGAGTCAGACCATCAAATGTTAAAGTTGAACTAAAAAAAGGCGCCGCAGTACGAAGCTGCACCGCAATACGCGCCAGAAGCTCTTTCGTGTTAAACGGCTTCGTCACGTAATCAACGGCACCTCCAAGCAGCACCTCTACTTTATGGTCAATATCTACCTTTGCGCTCACTACAATAACAGGAATTCCTTTTATATGCGGAAGAACCTCTTCTCCATTCAGCCCCGGCAGCATCAGGTCAAGCAGTACAAGATCCGGCTTTGCCCGGGAAAGGGCAAGCAATGCTTCCGTCCCTGAATAAGCGCGGGAAACACTGTAGCCCTCCCTGGTAAGTATCTCTTCCAGCATATTGCCAATATATAAATCATCATCAATAATCAATATTTTTTTCAAACCCATTTTTCACCTGTCCGACATCTTGTTTTCTTCTATTTATTATAGTGATTTCGTCGAACAGTGTAAAGCCTCTTAAAACAGGTTCTTAATTTTGTCCCAAACACTTTCCTCTTTCTCTGCAGGCTCCTCTTCCGTCTCCTCCGGGACGCTGATTGCTTCTGTCTGCATCACAAACTGCACCAGCCCTATATTTTTATTTTTTTCAGAAACAAAGGAAACCGCTTCAAAATCACCACCCGCAATTTCTTCAACCGCTTTATCAATTTCTTCCTCTATCTTTTCGTCTATGCCGGAAACCTGCTCGGAGAATTCTCCGGTTCCATCCAGAAGTTCTCCTGTACCATCCTTTAGTTCCGACAATCCATCCACAACCTCACTCGCACCTGCCTGCAGTTTCTGCGTGCCGACGATTAATCCCGATGCTCCTGAAGAAAGGCTGACGTTTCCTGCTGCCAGATTTCCTGCCCCTTCTGCCAGTGCGTCTGCTCCTGCCGCCGCCTGGCCTAACGCAGCATTCAAGGTATCATAACTGGATTGAATGCCGGACACTCCTTCCATGTAGCTGTTAAGTCCTGTATCCAGACTTTCGTATTCTTTCGTAAGCTGATTGATTGCATCTTTTAATGGCTGCATCTCATCCGTCACCATACTTTCCAGGATAACCGGCAGACTCTGCACCTGTTCGTCAAACTGCTTATACTGGGAACTTAATGTTGCCAGCCCGGCATTTACTTCCGATGCTCCTGCCGCCGCCTGATCCACTCCACCCTGGAAATTACCAAGTGCATCGTTGTCCTGCTCTAACAGCGCCGCAATACCGGATACGGTACTGATTGTTCCATTGATATCTATACCTCCCATTGCCGCAATCTGTTCCACAGTTTCACCGGGAAGGCTTCCCAGGACAACATTCACCTGATCCACAAGCCCGTTCAGATATGCCGCCGCATTACTGTTTGCCGTTTTTAAATCATTTACATTACCATAACTGCCTTGTATCACTCCCAGTCCGCCGGCGACCTGCCCTGCCCCTGCTTCTGCCTGCTCAATACCTGCCAGAATCTGTGCGGAGCTATCCAACAATACCTGCATCTGTTCTGTCCCCGTCTCAATGCTGTTCAGACTGGACTGAATCTGCTGCAACGCTGCTTTTACTTCTGCCGATCCTTCTGTCAATTCCGGTGAATTCGCTGTCAGGGCATTTAATCCACTTTTCAGCTCACCTGCTCCCTGCTGCATCTGCTCCAGGCTGCCGGAAAGTTCTTCTGTTCCTGTTTTTAATGCTGTGCTTCCCTCTGTCAGACTTCCGAATCCCCGTTCCAATACTAAGGTTCCGCTAAAAAGTTCGTCCGTCCCCTTCTTCAATTCTGCTGCTCCGCCCAAAAGTTTTCCGGTCCCGTCATCCAGCGCCTTCGCTCCGTCATCAAACGCCTCTGCAGCATCCTTTATTTCATCTGTTTTTTCGGCAAGGCCTTCTTTATCAATAGCATCACTGTCAATAGCAAAGGACATGGGCACAGCCTGAAAAGAAATCGCCGTCATCTCAAAGTCTGTCACATCTGCCTTTATCGTAAACTCTTTTTCCTGCCCGGCCATAATATTGTAAAGGAGCTGCCTGTCTGTACCTACATTTGCCTGTGTCGCCCCATCCGCAATAATGTCACTGCAATAATCTGTATTTAAAGTCACCGTTGCCTGCATGAGATAATTGTCGAAAAATGTATCGTCAGAATCCGGATTTTCCTTTATATCCACATGAATCTCCAATTTTCCATCTGCTCCCGCCAATTCTTCTGCAGTCACTTTTTTCCCATCCAATGTATAAGAAATGCTGATAATCCACGGTAACACTGCATTTTCCAGACTTCCCTGATAAATAAATTTACCCTGATCTGCCTCGACAGTAACCTTGTCTCCTTTTTTTATGATTTCCTCCTCTGAACTTAAATTCTCTACAGAAGAATACTCTCCATAATCCACAATATCGGTGTCCGCATCCAGCATATATTCATTCACAACATATACGTCTGCCACACTTCCATCCCCGTTCAGATTCACATAAACATTTTCATCTTTAACCGCCGCTTCATCCGCATAAACCGAAAGAACCATCCCTGCTGCCAAAGCGCCGCACATTGTTACTGCCATTATCTTTTTATATTTTTTATTTTTGCTCATTTTTGACTCCTCCTTCACTCTTTTTCTTGTCTCCTACGGTTTTTTTGATAAACAGCCGGTCAAATAAGTACAGGAATCCCGGCAAAACAAATAGCACAATCAATAACGAGCAGATCGCCCCTACTCCCAGGAACTTGCCAAGCTGGGCTAACAGTTGATTCGATGACAGATATCCCAGCAAGAATCCAACTACTGTCAGTACACTTCCTGAAGTCATAACGGAAACGATTACGGAAGCCACAGTCTCCGTTACTGCCTTCTTTTTCGGATAGCTCTCCCGGAACTCCCGGTAACGATCGGAGAACAAAATCGCGTAATCCACAGTCGCCCCCAATTGAACGGAACTTATGATTAGATAGGCAATGTAAAATACTTTTGTTCCTAACATATAAGGTACCGAAAGATTCAGCCAAATTGCTGTTTCAATACTTAAAACCAAAATAATTGACAACGGAACCGACTTCAGAAGCAGCATCAATACCAGCAATACGGCAATAATCGCCACAGCGTTGACCTTCACCATATCTGCTGTTACGGTATCCATTAAATCATAAGTACTGACGCCTTCCCCCGCCAGATAATAAGTATCCGGATAATACTCCTTTGCAATCCCCCGAATCGTTTCTACTAACGCAAAGGTTTCTTCTCCTTCATAGTCTGCATCCACAGTAATTACCATACGACTGTAATGTTCTGATTCCAGCAGGGAAAGTGTATCTTCATCCAGAAAATCCCTGGGGATTTCTGCTCCTGCCATATCCACATAAGAAATAATACTGGTGACCTGTGGCACCGTGTGTAGTTCATTGGAAAGTTCTTTTTCCACAGAAGTATTTCCCTTCGGCACCAGCAATACATAGGTATCGCTTTCGCCAAATACCGCTTCTACTTTTTTAATATCTGAACCCATCTTCGTCTCTTCCCCAAACATATGGCTGGAACCATAATAATAACTATTAGAATTTGACGCCAGATAAGCCGGTACAACCAACACTGCAAAAACGCAGACAAACGAAATCATCAGCCTGCACACTCCCCGTCCAAACCTGTGAAAATCCGGCAAAAAAGGTCTATGCCGCGTTCTGTCCAATCCTTTATAAGTGGTAAGGATGAAAGCCGGCATAAAAATAAATACCGTAATCAGACTGAGGGCAACTCCTTTTGCCAAAACCAATCCCAGATCAGGTCCCAGCAAAAACTGCATCAAACACAATGCCAGAAAGCCAATTACAGTCGTCAGCCCACTGGACAGAATCGAACTTGTGGATTTGCATAAAGCCTGCACCATGGCCTCCTCTGCATTAAGATATTCTTTGTGGCATTCTTCAAATCTGTGAATCAAAAATACGGAATAATCCAGAGAAACCGCCAACTGCAAGATACTGCCCGCCGCGTTGGTAACAAAAGAAATCTCTCCAAAGATTAGATTTGTCCCGTTATTAATGAGAATCGCAATACCCAGCCCGACCATAATCAGCACCGGCTCTATCCAGGAATTTGTAGTAAGCAGTAACACAAAAAGCACAAAAAGCACGGCAATAAGAGCAATTTTTCTGATTTCTGATACTGTATTTGTAGTTGCCGTTGCAGTCGACACCGCACTTCCTGTCATGGAATTTTCATCCCCGATTAATTCCCGGATTGCGTCCACTGCCTCCACCCGCTTCTCTTCCTCTATCGTTACCGTAAATAGCGCCGTGCCATCCTTATAATATGTCTCCACCGTATCTGCATCCTGCGTTTCGATTGGTATGGAAATATCCAGCGTATCATTCAGCCAGGTAACATCCTGCACTCCGTCAATTTGCTTTAACTCTTCTTTATACTCCAGAGCCTGCGGTATCGACACGTCATTTACCATAACACGTGCATTGGGAATTCCTCCATCAAACTCTGTCTCCATCACATCCAGAGCTATTGTCGATGCAGAATCCTGAGGCAGGTAATCATTCATATCATAATTAACCTCAACAAAATCAGACAAAAACAGGCAGATGATTGCAGAAACCACAAAAAAAACCATAATTGCCCTGCGGTATTTTACAACGCCTGTATAAAATTTATGCATATTTTTACTCCTTTCCACCAGCACAGGCATCGCCAAAAATCTCATATGTATCCTGTTCTCTTTGTATCAGCAGATGTAATTGGTCTTCCCGGACAGTGCCCCGTGCAATAAACGGAATCTCGTTCATCAATGTGTGAAACCGTCCTTCAATATAGCAATTTCCTTCTGCGTCAATTACGCCGCCGAACGGCTCCGAATGGCCTAATATCTCCATTCTGCCCTCAATCTTATCTCCTACGGTATTTACCACCATACTTCCTTTTCGTTGTCCAATAGGAACGTACATGATAATTTTATACACATACTGTGACATTTGATACATCCCTCCTGGTTTTCTAATATTTTCATACACACTATATTCCTTGTCTGCAGTTCCATAAAACGGTCAAATACTATATTTTTGCGTAAAACCGGACAAAACAACAAATTTGTTGGGACAAATGTCCGGTTTTTATCTTGCACTTACCAGACATTCTTGTTTATAATGGTCTTCACCGGAGGTTTAAAAATGAGACAAACAGAAATATCACAGAACACCAAAAAAGCTCTCGCAGAATCACTGAAAAAATTTATGAAAAAAAAGCCTTTTTCAAAAATTACAGTCAGTGAACTTGTCACTGACTGTAATATAAACCGTAAAACCTTTTACTATCATTTTGAAGATATTTATGATTTATTAAAATGGATGTTCGAAGAAGAGGCTATCAATGTAATAAAACACTTCGATTTGCTGATAGATTATGAAGAAGCCATAACCTTCGTCATGGATTACGTAGAAGAAAACGATCACATTATCAGCTGCGCCTATGACTCCATTGGACATGAAGAAATGAAACGCTTCTTTTATACAGATTTTTATGGTATCACATCCTCTATTATCAGCCAGACTGAAAAGAGAAGCCATTGTACTCTCTCTGAAGATTTCCGCACCTTTATGACTAAATTCTATACGGAAGCCATTGCGGGAATTTTTATGGACTGGGTGAAGAACCACGACACGCAAGATCGTCAAAAAACTGCGGAATACCTGACAAAACTGTTAAAATCATCCATTACAAGTGTGATGCAGCAACAATAGTACCATCATCCCCACTATATTAACGTACGTGAAATCCCAGTTCTGACTGTACAGGAACTGTAAGCTCCGCCACATAGTCAATGCGGATAAAGCTCCTTTTCCTGAGCAGCTGAACCAGCCGGTCCAACTGCTCCTTCTCCCCCTGGGCTTCCATAATCACCGTTCCATTCCATTCATTTTTCACCCATCCGGTTACGCCAAGTCCCTGTGCAAGATACTGCGCGCTGTACCTGAAACCCACACCCTGCACCCGCCCGGTAAATGTATATTGTTTTCTGACAATCTCTGGTTTTCCTTCTTCCATTCTTCTTATCCCATCAAAACTCATTTTTCGTTCATCCTTCCCCATAGGATAGTATCACTTATATTATAATGATTTCTTTGAATAGTGTAAAGACTTATGAAATGCATATTTTACTAAAAACCCGCACATCCTAAGCCAGAAGGAGTTGATCTACATGAAAAACAAAACAACCGATTATACTAAGACAAAGGATGCCTATGAAGGGAACCGGGAATCTTTCGTTTACCAGGATTCCTCTCTTCCTTCACCCAAAAAACCTGTTACAGATATCTACGATGACGCCAACATTCCTGAGATTGATTTGCCCGGGAAACGGAATAAAATTTCCAACAAAACGGATAACGGACAATATTCATAATTTCTATGCAAAAAGATTGCGCAAATGCGCAATCTTTCCTTCTTTCTCATGCAGGAAGAATTCTATAACAGCGAATGTATGACCCCATCCCGACACTGATTCGGAGTAATCATATAGGGAATATTTTTAGAATCCATCATATTATGAGCGCCTAAGAAGCCTCCCGGTTCATATGGAAACATTGCAGTATCGTACATATTTCCCAGACCAGAAACAATCTTTACAAGAATGACTTTACGTCTTCCGGGTCTGGCAACATCATAGAACTCTTCCCTTGTATATTTCATATTCTCCAAACCAGCCAACTCTTTGCGAATTTCCTGCACAATTCTATCCGTTATGCGGTGAGCCGCCATAATTCCTTCTGCCGTCCTTCCTTCTCCTTCTTCAAAAAGGATGTCTACATGCAGAATGTAATCATCAGACGCAGGTGTTCCCGCCCGGTCTAATACAACCTGATTTTTGAAGATTCCTTCTGATGATCCAATATTAGACGGCTGGAAGCCGCTTCCATCTTCTACTCCGGTAAGCATAACGGTAACTCCGGTAAGCAGATGCGTTACGCCTTCTCCCAGTTCACCGCGTACTTTACATGCAATCGGTGAATAATCCAAATTAGAATTGACAAAGAAATCATTTTCACCGGGACGAAGAATGCTTACTTTTATATCCTTGATGCGTTTTTCCTGAGAAAGAAAAGCTTTTTCAATGCCTTTACGAATTCTTAAGATTCCTCGGTCAATTTCCGTTCTGTCCCCAAATTCTACTGATGTCACCGCAAAATCTTTTCTCACTAATCTTCGCAGTTTCTATTCTTCACCTGTCAGTTCTGTCTCAGATACAGGCTTTCCTGCTTTCCGCAATTTATTTTTTACAAGTGCAACAGCTTTCATAGCATCATAATCTGTCAGATTATTTTCACCTACAACACAGGATTCATACCCCGATTCACTTTTGTTGAAATCAATAACACAATCTACATACTGGTTTGTGCATACCAGGCGCCCCTGTCTTGCTATATAACTAAGCCCGACACTCGGAATTCCCCGAATTCCCAATTGTTCAATCACATTAACGAAGTCTACATGATGATTTCCCCATGCATCAATTGCTACAATTGCCGCATCGGCACGCAGCATTTGTGCCATATCTCCCACGCGCTTCGCTGTGTAAATCTTATCATCACATACTTCCGATACTCCGTCTACAATAATCCCTGTAAATTCAATGTCCTTTTCCTTAGCAAGCGCTTCTGTCAGCGGGCATCTATAATGATGCAGGGTAGTCATTTTAATACTTGGTCCTAATCCCATCTTCTTCCTCCTTTCTTAACGCAGAATAAATCCGGCTATAACTTAAGGAGACTGCCATCCCCGGCAGTCTCCCTAGGTCAATGTCCGGTAGAGTTGGTAATTCTAAATTCCATCCGCACAAGCCAGATTTTTATACATTATGACGATATTCATATGGCAGCACTTTTGTCTGGTTAAAGCTCGGGCAATCACGAACCCACTCCAGAGACTCTTTGATGATTGCTGTCTGCATTGGAATATTATTCGGCTCACCTGCATTGGAGCCAATCGGTACATGCGGCGCTGTAATTCTTGGCGCACCCTGCTGTCTTGCAATCGGAGGAAGCGCAGCGATAACTACACAGCTCATTCCCTCTGCCTCACAGCACCTTGTTACAATAGTAGCAGAACGGTGGCAGGTTCCGCATCCGCCTGTACAAAGCACAATATCAACACCCTGCGCTTTTAATTTGCGGGCAATCTCCGGTCCTGTCTCATTTGTAAATTTCTCAACATTTCCGCCGCCGCCCATAAAGGTATAAGTCTCATCTGAAAGAGAGCCGATGAACCCTTCTTCAACAAGTTCATGCAGACGGTCGATTGGGAACATCGCATTTACATCTTTATTAATATCTGAGTTATCAAATCCACCATGCGTAACCATTAACTGTTCGGACGGTGTGTTAAACTCAATGGTACGATAAGAGAAGTCACCAGATGTATTAAACGGTTTCTGGTCTTTTTTGTGAATACCACCTGCTGTAATAAATGCAACCTTGCACACATTCAATGGCTTCTTTAATTCTGTAAACACCGGTTTTGGTGTAACCGGTACAAAAATTTCGGACTGTAATCCTTCCTTAGTTGTTAATTTCATGGTCTTTCCTCCTTAAATCATTTCTGCCGGAATGTCACGCTTCCCAATCACCTTCATGCAGCTAAAATAGAACTCAACATCCTGTCCTTTTTCCAGCACAATCGGGGTAAATACCCAACGGCGCGGTACGGCAACACTTCCAAGATTATTCATGACTGCCACTTCTATGGCAGTATCATTTACCTCTGTAATTTTTCCCCCAAGCAAACATGGTTCCGGTTCATGATCCGGCGTCATATCTGACGCATCATAATCGTAGGGTTTTTCCACGACCTGAATATAACTGAAGTAAAACTCCATCTCATGTCCGGCTTCAATTGGAACCTCGCTGATAATCAGGCTTCTTGGAATCTTGATTACTCCCAGTCTTCCATGCAGATGAACCTTTATCCTTTCCCCTGATACCTCTTTCACCAGACCGCCCATCTTTACAGGGTTAATCACGTAATCCATTTTCATTAGTGTAAAGTTCCGCTTTCTACAAGTTTTGTCTCCGGGA
The DNA here is from genome assembly GCA_902362865.1 of Clostridiaceae bacterium. Classification (GTDB taxonomy): domain Bacteria; phylum Bacillota; class Clostridia; order Lachnospirales; family Lachnospiraceae; genus Claveliimonas; species Claveliimonas acetigenes. The sequence continues at coordinate 20,703 of CABIYE010000009.1, read as the reverse complement.
GACCTAAAATCTTATTATTGTTATTAATGATATCATTATTCCATTTCTTTTCAGCCGGTTTGATTTCAACACCCGCCATTCTATTCTTAAGCATCTGAATAGCACGTGCAGCTACTTCCGGTGTTACGCAGGAGCATCCTGCAATATCATTTTCAAAACCGCCCTTATCCATGTTCTCTTCAACCATCGCCGTAGCATACTCATTTCCAACAACAAGCTGTCCCTGGTATGCACAGAATGAAACGCCAACAACCGGAATATCTCTCTTGCCGGCCTGACCGATATGCTGAATGAAATCAATATGGTTATTTCCAAATCCTTCTGTTGTGATGATACAGCCATCCAGATCCATAGCCTCAAGAAGAGAACCAAGTCTTTCTGATACCCAAAGCTTCTCATCATTAACCTGTGGAGAACCAATGCAGATTACTCCTACAAGATCAAGCTCTTCATCTGCCGCAAGTCCCTCTACCAGTGGTTCACGGATATAGTGGCGGGTCATCTCTTTAGTAGCAGGCCCAATACAGGTCAATGCATGAATCGAACCATCTCTTACCTGATTCGGGGTCAGAATAATCGGCACATTACCGCAGTCTACGTTCTTCTGTCCACCCTGGATACCACAAGGCTCTGTCGGGCAGATAACATTATCATGCATAGCACCCTGTCCCATAATTTCTTTTACTAATACAACACGCGGATTTCCTACACGGCGCACATCTTCACAAATCTCTTCACGAACAACTTCTCCCTCGTATCCTTTCAACTGTTCGCGGACTGCCTGAACAATATAATCCTGGCATTTGTGAGCTGCAAATGGACCCGGACGTGTCATACCGGACAATCTCTCAATTACAGCATGACAGCGGATAATAATATCGTTCTCATCAGCACAGCCGGGATGTCCAAAGAACATCTTCTCATCAAGATATCCCTCAGAAGATCCAAATTCATGAACCTGAACGCCATCTTCATCTACACCCGTCAGCATAAATACAACACCGTCAACAACCTTCGTAATGCCTTCCCCAAGTTCTCCTTCTACTTTTGTAGCGATTGGGCATACATCCATAATCGTTTCTGTATAGATATGCCTCTCATTAGGATGAATCACTTCAAGTTCAAGGCTCTTACACAGAGCATCTTCCTTTACCGCATCTTTTACAATATCCTTATTAATTGTAATAATGCCATCCTTAATAGATGTCTCATTTCCAAGCTTTACATCATTGATTTTGATGTGTTTCTTTACAAGATTGCGGATTACTGTCTTTTCTCCTGCATTAGGTGCCTGTTCCGGAGCCGGAGCTGCCGGAGCCGGAGCTGTTCCTGCAAATACCGGTACATCCAGTGTTAATCCCTCAAATTTTTCTGCTTTTCCGATTTCAATATGAATCATTCCATTACCTCCTACTGCACTTTTTGCAACCGGTGCTGCCGGAGCTTCTTTCTCTTCTTCCGGAGCCGCCGCTGTTTCCTCTTCTACTTCGTTTATTTTGTCAAGTACGTCTCTTGTAATAGGTGTGAGCGCCTCGACATCTGTAAGAAGAGTACTGCCGATAACCTGTTCAATGCGCAGGCCATCATCACTCAGTGTCAAAAGCCCTGCTTCAACCATATCGTCAAACAGGCTCGGATCCTCTAAGTCTGCCGCACTGATTACAAGGCCTTTTTCTCTTCTGCAGCAAAAGATTGCCGGATCTTTTAAATGCTGCTGCAATGTTTCTTGTGTAATTGACATTTTTGATTCCTCCTTATTCTTTTCTAAATCTTCTTATCATTTTATAATTAACGGAACGCATTGCTCCGTCCGTACAATGATATACCGGCAGTTTTAACTGCGGAGCACAGGACATTACCGTGTTGCTGCAGTCTGTACAGTTACTAATCAAAACTGCCTGGGCGCCTGCCTTCTTAAGCGCCATTACTTTCTGCACCTGTCCCGGACATCTGCCCGGATTTTCACATTTACGTGCTGTCTTTACTTGTTTCGCCTGTTTACAATATTCTACGCCTACAACCTCTGACCCCATACTTGCCGCCTGCTGTTCGAGGCGTTCCTTATCTGCTCCACAGGCACAGACCAGAAGGCCGATTTTCTCAGGCCCTGGCATAAAAGTTTCAGCCGCAATAATACCGCCTGTTGTTTTTACCACCGGAGCATCCAGCTCTGTTCTTTTTCCGGTAAATGGCCCGCCCATAATCAGCTCTCCATATTCGGCTCCCAAACCTCCGGCCTCTTCGATAACCTTCGACACTTTTGTTCCAATCGGTACATCTAAAAGCACATGGATGGAGGCATTTTCCTTCAACTTGCCTGCAACGGTCATATCCTTATCGATGAGCGGCTTCTTCTCTTCCACAGCTTCCCGCAGACGATATATGGTTTCTGCATTAATTACCACTGCATTTGCGGCCATAGGAAGCTGTTCAGGCTCCAGAAGAATCCCCAGTGTTTCTCTCAGAACCGCCCGTTCCTCACCCATTGGATAGATATTCTCCAGTGGAAATACAGAAATAGCTGCATTGCTATTTACTTTTTTAATTTTTTCAATAGCCTCTTTGTGAATTTCCTTGATTGCTACAATTCCCTTTTTTGCCCCGGTAAGCTCCATCACAATTTCAAGCCCCTTTAGCAGCTTTTCAGGTTCTTTTTCAATTCTGGCAATATTGTGCGAGAGAATGGGTTCACACTCGGCTGCGTTTACAATTACATATCCTTCATCCTTAAATTGAACATTCAATTTAACAGAGGTTGGAAAACCTGCACCGCCAAGTCCAACCAGACCGGATTCTGCAATCAGTTCCCGGGGAGTCGTTCCTTTTAATGGTTCGTACTTACCAAAGTCCGTTCCCGCTTCCTCTATGGTAATCTGCGTCTCTCCCACGGCAGTGACTTTCCCGCATATGCTGGAGTATATCGGGCTGCCCAGTGCATTTTCCGGTTTTTCAGCAATCAGTTGTCCACGCTTTACTTCTTCACCCGTCGTCACAACAGGCTCGCACGCTACTCCTACGTGCTGTTTTAACGGAAAAACATATTCCAGCACTTATTCCTCCTTTCTATAAGACATTCTTATAAATAGCTTTTATTTATGCATTGTGCACATAATAAATTATATATATGCCTTATCTTTTGTTTATTTTTACCATCTGCTTGTATTATATTAGAAAATGTGTTATTAATAAACTGACAGTGTTTAATCCTTAACATGCAAAACTTTCATAACAGGATATACACGCTGTTTTTTCGATTTTTTTGAAAGGAGGAATATATTTTGGATATTAGCAAACTCGCTTTACTGTGTGATATTGCAGATACGAAGAATCTGACAGCAAGCGCAGAACGAATGGGATATACACAGTCCGGCGTCAGCCATGCTATCAGCAAGCTGGAAACCGAATTAGGAATCTCCATGCTCAAGCGGACGAAACGCGGTGTAGAACTTACCAGCGATGGAGAGATGCTGATGCCTTATATCCGGCTTGTCATCTCTCACTATAACCGGATGGACGAGATTGTAGACTCTATCCTCGGGCTGCAGCGTGGTTCTATCTGTATCGGCACCTACTGCAGCGTAGCCTCGCAATGGCTTCCGCCTATCATTCAGCAATTTCAGCAAATGTATCCCAGCATTACCATCCGCATCCGCGAGGGCGGAATGCAAGATATCGAACAATGGCTTACGGAAGGACAAATTGATTTCGGCTTTTTGAGCTGGCGGAAACATCCAAACTACAAGTTTATTTCCTTGGCGCGAGACCCTCTGTATGCGATTACGTCGAAAGAACTGGTACTGCCGGAAGAGTATCTAGAAACTTTTCCATTATCAGCATTTTCGGATTATCCATTTATTGCATCCGAAAGCGGTGTCGATTATGACGTTACCCAGGCCATGGAACAAGCCGGTGCTTCCCCAATTGTCAGTTTTCAATGCCGTGACGACCATACCATCGTCCCTATGGTAGCAAATAATCTCGGCGTCAGTCTGCTGCCTGGCATGTTTCTGGAAGGGCATGATAATGTCAGAAAAATCCCTGTATCGCCATGTACAATACGAACGCTTGGGATTGGCATTTTATCAGAACGGACTCTTTCTATTGCCGCAAAAGCTTTCATCAGTCTATCACGCAAGATGATACGGGAACTGACTCTTTCCCAACAGACATGAGGCATTACGGCTGATTTGAGGTTCAAATCCAAAAGAAAAAAAGATATCTGCAAGCATAAACTACTTGTCAGATATCTTTTTCTTTCATACAAATTATTTTATTGTTCTGCCCTTACCAGGTCAGCTCCAGATACAGATCTTTATACTGTTTCGCGGCATTGTCCCAGGAAAAGTTCTTGTCCATATCTCTCCGGACCATCTCATCCCAGCATTCGCGCTCTGTAAAATACAGCGTCTTCGCCCTGTTAATGGCATCCAACAGCAATCCGGATTCATATCGGTCAAACGTAAATCCATTTCCTGTATTACTAAACATATTATAAGGCTCTACCGTATCCTTTAATCCGCCTGTCTCACGCACAATCGGCACTGTACCATAATGCATGGCTATTAACTGTGTCAATCCGCAAGGCTCAAACTGAGACGGTACAAGAAACGCATCTGCACCTGCATAAATCTTATGCGCTCTCGTCTCATCATACATGATATTAGAGCATACATTTCCCTTATAGGCATTTTCATAATAACGGAAAGAATCTTCATAAACAGAATCTCCCGTACCCAGTACAACAACCTGCGTATATTCATCCATAATCTGCGGAAGAATCTCATTAACCAGATCCAGTCCTTTCTGATTCGTCAGTCTGGAAATCAATCCGATTACAAACTTGCCTTCATCCTGAACCAGACCCAGTTCTTCCTGCAGTTTGCGCTTATTTTCTTTCTTTTTCTCTATCACATTTGTAATATCATAATTCTCATAGAGCCTCTCGTCTGTACTGGTATTCCAAATGTCATAATCAATGCCATTTACAATGCCTCTCAATTTGCCGGAATGATACCGCAAATGCGCATCCAGATTTTCCCCATAATACGGAGTCTGAATCTCTCCCGCATATGTATGGCTGACTGTCGTGATAATATTCGAATATGTCAGCCCGCCCTTCAACATGTTCGCATCATCGTAGCTTACTTTCAGCGCATCCTTATTAAATACATAATCCGGCAATCCGGACCAATAACGGATCGTAGGAATATTATAAACTCCCTGGAAGCGTAAATTATGGATGGTCAAAATCGTCTTCGCAGAAGAAATCTTTGTATCTTCAAACAAAGTTCTCAAATACACCGGAACTAACGCAGCCTGCCAGTCATGGCAATGGATAATATCCGGAATCCAATCCAGATAGTTCAATGCTGCCAATGCTGCTTTCGCAAAATAGCAATATTTCGGAATATCATCAATCAAATTCGTATAAGGATTTCCACCGCCGAAGAATTCTTCGTTATCAATAAAGTCATATACTACGCCATCCCATACATATTCCATGATTCCTACGTAAAAGGATCTTCCGTCAGCACATAAATTCATCTCAAAAGCGCCCTTATATACCATTTTTTCCTGATATTCCCACGGAATGCATTTGTAACGCGGAAGAATCACTTTTACATCACAGTTCTGCTTCACCAAAGCCTTCGGGAGCGCGTACATGACATCTCCCAGCCCGCCTGTCTTTACAAACGGATAACACTCGGATCCTATAAAAGCAATGCTTCGTCTCGGAGTCATATACTCTTCTGTCTTCGGTTCTTCCGTCTTCACTTCTTCCACCTTTGGTTCTTCTGCCTTCGGTTCTTCCACTTTCTTCTCTTCCACTGCCTCTGCCTTCGGCTCTTCCGCTTTCTTCTCTTCCACTGCTTCCGTCTTCGGTTCTTCTACTTTCGGCTCTTCTGCCTTCACTTCTTCTACTTTTGGTTCTTCTGCTTTCACAGCCGCCTTCTTTTCAGTCACTTTTGCAGTTGTCTTCGCAGTTGTCTTCGCAGTCGTCTTCGCCGGAGCTTTTTTCTTGGCTGCAGTTTTAGTTGTTTGTTTCCTTGCCATCTCATACCTCCAAAATTATTTATAATATTTCATCATTTTCCATGATTTAGAATCTCAGATACTAATTTCCAAGACCATTATATCATAAATATTGAAATAGGCAAATATAAGAATACTTTTCATCATTCTAGTCCAAATAATTTCCTACCGGGCTTGAATTGTACTGCTTGATAATCTTTATTACAATGGAACCGTCTGCCTGTTCTGTTTCCTCAAGAATCTTATACCGGGTATTCTTTCTCTCCAAATCCTTTTTATACTGCTCAACCTCATGCTGCACACATCTGACAGCATAATCATGCCCCAGATCCTCCTTCAACAGAAAATGAAGAGTCTGGCAAATACAAGCCGCTTTTACACGTTTCATTAAATTTTCCTCCGTTTCAAAAAATAAACGAGCAGCACACGCAACTGGAATTACGCAAAAGTGCTACTCGTTGTATTATTATTGTACCAAATTTTATTCTGGATTTTCAAAGGTTTTTTTGTAAAAAATCACTCTCTATTCGGCATTTTTCAGTGCTTTTTCCAACGGAACCCTCTTAATCCTCCTGAAATCAAAAAACAAAACCAACAGATATCCTGCCAAAACAAATGTAAACATCTTCACATATCCGACAGGCTCAATCACAAAATTAAACCAGCCGCTGTAGCCGAACATAATTGCTTTCCACGCAATCCCCATAACAGCAGATCCCAAAATCACACTGACTGCATCTGACACAATTAAAACAATCGTTGAAGAGAGCAGATAAAGACTTGCTATCTCACGGTTCGTATATCCCAGAATCTTTGTCATAGAGATGGCAATCTCATTCTTTTCTATGATAATCTTCGTCAGAAGGTAAATCAGCACCGCCGACAGCAGAATACACAAAACCTGAAAATACTGCATATAGGATCCCATGGAATGATCCAGCTGATCGCACATTTTTGTAATATCCCTCTCCGTAATCGTAGACGCAATATTTTCCTCACTAATGTCTGTAATCTCTGAGTCGGACATATATCCGGTAAATGCATCCTCGTCCAATGCAAACAAAGATCTATAATGTTCGATTGGCATAAAAACCGCAATGTTCTGACAGCTGTCATAGATTCCCGCCACCTTAAACCGATACTGCTCATCTTCATATTTTTCATCCAGAGTCACGATATCCCCTTTTTTCAGGTCATATTTATCACCAAATGACGCTGAGATATACACTTCATCCTCTTCAAGCTCCGGAAGTTCCTCTATATCGACATACCTGCTGCCGTCGGAAATTCCATAGACAGTCACTTCCTCCGTCAATTTCTCGCTTTTCTTCTGCAAAGCCTGCATAGAGAACTTCTCGGCAGTTTCATTTTCTGTAACAACCGGATTTCCTTCCCCGTCTTCATAGGATTTCAAAATATACTGATAGTCTGCAAACATCATGTCTGCAGCATTCTCTTTGTAATAATCCAGCGTAGAAGGCATCCCGACAGCCATCGCAAGCATAACCATAATAAAGAAAACTCCCAAGAACAGGATCAGGTAATTGGAGATATTCTGGAACATAATACGCAGACGGAACCTGTGGAAAAACTTCCATCGCGGAAGCCGGATTGCTTTCTTGCGTTTCGTTTTCTTCAAATCCTGCCGTAAAAACTGCAAAGGCGTATGGTACATCATCTTTGTAATAACAGCAAGATTCACAACCACCATCAATATTACCGGAATCAATGTTGTTTTGATAAATGCCTCCGGATTCCATATCGTCTGGTACGTGGGCAGGCTGTAGCTGTTATAATACATAGACACTACCACATTTTTAAATACCGAATACCCCAGCAGATTTCCAATTACAGCCGCAACGAACGTCACAATCACCGGCATGGACAGATAATGGCGAATCAGCTCTCCTCTACTGTAACCGGACGCCCGGAGTGTTCCAATCGCCTGCGCTTCCCGAACCATGGTATTGCTAATCGTCACCGCAAAAATAAACGCAATAATGACAATCAGGATATCCAACAGAACGCCGCCCATTGCCTCATCAGACCCCATATCGTCTGTTGCAAAAGTAATCGCCGGATTTGCGTACCGCGGCACATAGTCTTTCATCTCATTGCCGCTCATTACAACCTGCGTTACTAATTCCTCCAGGAAATCATCCGAAAATTCCTTTTCTTCTATCTCATCTTCCGGTTCTTCTTCATATTGCCATGCGTAAGTATAATGAATAGCCTTATTGAAACAGTCAAATCCTTCTTCCGTTACCATTGCTACATTAAATTTCAGAGCATCAAACATAAAATCCGTACTTTTTTCATGAAGTGTAGCATAATTGACATACGCAAGCAATCCGACGACCTTGAACGGCTTTCCGCTAACCGTAATCCTGTCGCCTACTTCTACCCCTACATTATCTGCATGCATACGATCGATTGCAATCTCATCCTCTGCATCCGGAAATCTCCCATCCATCAGACACGCTAAATTCACATCCTTTGTCTCTTTAAAAATCCGAATGGTCCCATCAACCGCACCGTCATTATTATAGTCTTCTTCCTCATTTCTGTAAAAATTTTCATATACCCTGGCCGGGATTTTCTCCAGCAGATCTGCATCCGCCTTGTGATCCAGCTCAAAATGTCCATCTTCTAACTTATATTTGGAAATTCCTTCGTCCGCCGCCTTCATCATACTCTCATTTGCAACATACATTCCAGACACGAATCCAATCGTAAGAATCAAAAATAACCCAACTACAAGATACTTTCTCCAGTCACCCCGAAGTTCTCTTACGATTCGCTTCACGAGCGGATTCTTAACTTTCTTCTTTTTCATCTCCGCCACGCTCCTTACCACTCCAGATCCTCAGCCGGAATTTTCTTCTTATTGATTTCATTATAACGTATTTTACCATCACGAAGCTTAATGATATGATCTGCCATATTTTTAATTGCTTCATTATGTGTAACCATAATAATTGTATTTTGATATTTTCTGTTAATATCCTCAATCAGCTTCAGTATTTCCTTGGATGTATTGTAATCCAACGCCCCTGTCGGCTCATCGCAGAGAAGTATATCCGGATTCTTCACAATGGCTCTTCCGATGGATACACGCTGCTGCTGACCTCCGGAGAGCTGATTGGGGAGCTTATGCCTGTGCTCATAAAGCCCCAGCGTGCGCAGAAGCTCATCTATATCGAGGGAAGCATCCGAAAGATAAGCGCCAACCTCAATATTTTCCTTTACATTTAGATTCCCAATCAGATTGTACATCTGGAAAACATATCCTAAGTGCTTCCGGCGGTACTGCGTCAGCCGTTTTTCATCCATATCTTCCAGCTTATCGCCATTAATCGATATATAACCCGAATCAGCACTGTCAATTCCGCCAATAATATTAAGAAGCGTAGATTTTCCGGAACCGGAAGGCCCAAGAAATACGCAGAATTCTCCTTTCGCTACGGAAAAACTCATTCCTCGCAATACCTCCTGGCGGGTATCCCCACTTCCAAATCCCTTTCTTAAATCTGCAATCTCTAAAAATTTTCTCTCTTCCTTTGACATCTTTTCACCCTTCCCGGGCTAAAAACCTCAGCCCTGCTTTAGTTAGTTCTATCTAACACATTATAACACATCTCCTGTACAATTCATCTTTTATAAATGAGAACTTTTCTCACGAACAATCAGATGCATAAAAGAATTACGCACGCCTGCATTGAAAAAAAAGCTTTCCTATGCTATCATCTATTACCGAAAGGAGACGTAACATGCAGTTAAAATTAAAAAACAGGAAAATTTCTTCTCTGCTTCTGCTCCTGATGCTGACAATGGCTCTGGCATTTTCTACAACAGGATGCAGCGGAAAGAATACTGATGAAAAAACAACGACAGAAACAAAACAATATACATCGTCCGAAACACATGTATTGGGCGAAGGGAAAACAACTTTTAACCTTACCGTATCCGATCCGGATGGTACGGAAACGCTATTCGAAATTCATACCGACGCAAAAACCGTAGGTGAAGCGCTGGAAGAACTCGAACTTATTGCGGGCGAAGAAGGTGATTATGGTCTTTACGTCAAGACAGTAAATGGGATTACCGCCGACTACGATACAGACAAAACCTATTGGGCTTTCTATGTAAATGACGAATATTCACAGACAGGCGTAGATGCAACAAAAATAACAGAAGGAGATCATTACTCCTTTAAGGTTGAAAAATAATGAAGCTTACTACAAAAGAAATCACTGTATTCGCGATGCTTGGAGCCTTAATGTATGCGTCCAAGGTGATTATGGAACTGGCTCCCAATATACATCTGCTGGGTGTATTTACCGTCGCTTTTACTGTTGTCTACAGAAAAAAAGCGCTGTATCCTATTTATATTTATGTACTATTAAATGGAATGTTCTGCGGATTTGCAACATGGTGGATTCCGTATTTATATCTGTGGACAATTCTTTGGGGCGCCGTTATGCTTCTCCCAAAGAATATGCCTGCAAAAATCAAGCCTCTTGTCTACATGCTGGTATGTTCTGCCCACGGATTTCTCTTTGGAACACTATACGCCCCCGCCCAGGCAATCCTGTACGGACTGGATTTGAAAGGCATGATCGCATGGATTATAGCCGGGCTCCCCTGGGATTTCATTCATGGCGTAAGCAACTTTTTCTGCGGAATACTGATTATGCCGATTGTTTCCATATTGATAATGCTGGAAAATTACTCCGGCCAAAATGAATAAAGATTGCACAGGATACTCTCCGCATGGAAAGCCTTCCTGTGCAATTTTTAAGATTTAACTTATTTGCTTTTTAATCGGAAACCATACTTGAGTCATCAGCTCTTCCGGGTTCTTCACATCCTGCGGATTATTTAAATAACTGTCAAACGGAGCCGAAGATATACAATAATTATTTTCCTCAATCCATTTCAAAACTGCCGCATATGCTTTTCCGATCTTATGATAAGCTCCTGTATAGAGGCAGACTGCACACAGCCCCGGATCTAACATCCTGATGCCGGAAATGTCCTCTTCTCTTCCTTTCTTATCTACAGGGATACACACTTCGACATTCGCATTCTCATGTTGAAATTCTTCATCCAGATAAAAGGTCATAACAGGACCTGCCGGCTGTAACCCACGCCTAAATATCTCTTCATAAACACTGCCTATCACCGTTCCAATCTGTGATATTTCGATCGTCGCCTTTTTGCTCATCACCCAAACAGGTGTAAACTGTTTTTCTTCTACTGCTAATTCACATTCTTTATTCATTTGAATTCCTCCTGACTGAATTTTCCGCATCTTATTTTCAATGCTGAGCTTTAACCGGATATCCTTCTGAATCCGGCAATTGATTTCTTCTATCTGCTCTGAAAGAAAACGCTCCAAAAGGGGGATTTCACCGTTCTCTATGACTGCCTTAATCTGCTCTAACCGGAGATCAAGCGACTTCAATTCTGTTATGTACAGAATCTGATCCACCTGTTCCTCCGAATAATAGCGATAATGATTGACTTCATCTACACTGGCCGGGTGTAAAAGTCCGATCTCATCATAGTATCTCAGTGTTTTTGTTGAAACGCTTCCAATTTTTGAGAATTCTCCGATTGAATACATCTAATCTCCTCCCTTCAAATTCTACTATACACCTTCCCGTCAGGGGGAATGTCAAGGAATATTTAAAAATAAATTAATTTAACGCCGCTCCCAGTTCCCTGCACTGTTTTAGTACTTCATCATCCGGCGCTTCATTACAGATTACACTGTCACATGCAAGTTCTGCTCCTGCATTTCTGCAAGTTTCTTCCCAGCTTCGCATCCACTCGCCGTCTCCCCATCCGTATGACCCGAACAATGCAATCTTTTTTCCGGAAATCTTTCCTTCGCAGGCATCAAACATTGGCTGGAATTCGTCTTCCTCCAGCACTTCTGCCCCCATAGCAGGGCAGCCAAATGCAACCGCGTCATATTGTTCCATCATAGCTGCATCAAATTCTGAAGAAGTGAAAAGAACCGCATCCGCTCCTTTTTCTTTTGCGCCTTCCAGAACCGCTGACGCCATCTGCTCTGTGTTTCCTGTACCGCTCCAATAAACAACTGCAATTTTACTCATATGCCGTAATTTCCTTTCTGTTTTTGTTCGTATTAAACAGCCACTGTAAGCCGTTCAATACTTCTTCCCTTTGCCCATTGAGAACAATATACGTCTGTACATTTTCTATACTGCTCAAACAACTGTCTTGCCTCCTGCTCGTCTCCGTATACTTTCCAGCATCCCACGCACTTGTAACCCTCGGCATGGTTTTCAATAAATCCCCGCACGTCTTCCGGCGGATAACCCAAAAACAATCCGATTTCGTGTGGGAAGCTTTCCATCTCGCACAGGCGCCGTCCCAGATGTGCAACACATTTTCCAAGATTATCTACGTTATATCCATTTTCTCTTAAAAGATCCGCCGCTTCTTTTACGGCAAAGTCGTTTCCCAACTTCCGGGGACGGTAAATGTATAACAGCACTTTATCCGTCCACATCCGCAGCGGAACCACCCGAACGCCTTTGGGTACAAGCCTGCGATTCAAAGAACGCAGTGCTTGAAACAGCTCCTCTTTGTCTGAATATGGACAATTAAACAGATTCCCGGTCTTCAGTCCCGCAAGGGTCGGCGAACCATGACGTACAATTATCTCATCGGACATGCTGCTGCCTCCTGTCCAATATTTTCCTCTAAAATATTCTTCAGAGCCGACATAGAACTCGTATGCGACCGGATAATTCTTACATCACGTCCTTTTGTCTCATTCAGAGCATTGCGTACCATCTTATGAGATACCGTACTGGTAAATAACACCATAAGATCCGGGCTGCCAATTCCCTTGAGACTGCTTTTCTGCTTGGGAAATACTTTCGCATCGCAGTGATATTCCTGACACAAATCCTTATACTGACGAACCATACATTCATTTCCACCTATAATAACTATACTCATAATCTCGTCTCCTTTCAAATTAGTTCTAACTAACCTGCTGTGATAAATAAAACGCCTTGCCAGGCGCTTTATTTATCTTTTAGTTAGCTTTTTCTAACTGATTATATAGTATCGGATTGTATTAGTTGTGTCAATGATTTTCCACTCTACTGAATTTTTTTATCTATAACAATTTATTTATTCATAATTCTAATCAGCAGAACCAGCATCCCGAATAATCCCCACACCAATATATTCGGATCTACACCAAGGAGTCGGAAAAGCTGCAGCGAAGCTCCAACTCCAAATATCAGGAAAAATCCATAGACCCTTCTGCTTTCTCTGTCTTCTCTGTTTCTGGAATAAAAATATAGGGCAACCGCTCCAATTGCCGCCATTGCTCCAATAAACAGTGAACCGCCAAGATTGGCATGCCCTGACATTTTCGCCAGAACAGCTATCACAAAGAGCACGGCACCTCCCACCCACAGAGATACTTTATCCCGCCTCTGGTTTTCACTTGCCATTTCTACCGCGTGTTCCATCAATTGTGCAGCATCGCTCTCTGATATACTTCTCTTTTCTTTTCCCATATCTGCTTTCTCGGAACGCATAAGTTCAAATACAGAAATATCCAGGGCATTGGCAAGTGGTTCCAGTGTATTAATATCCGGGAAACCGATTCCCGTTTCCCTTAATTAAAGATATTGTTGGGTAAAAAAGAAAGGTCAGTCGATTTTGCCGATGAAGCGGTAGTAGATTTCTACTTCCTGCTCACGGCTTCCGTCCTCGCCCTTGACAGCTTCGTGGACGGTTATTTTTTCAATTAGAGTGTTCAGAAGTTCGGCGGTCAGCTCCACAGGGTTGACATACTGTTTCATTAGGGCAATCCACTTTTCAGCATCCGCTGCGGTCTGTACGGCGGCTTCCATCGTTTCGTGAAGCTGTCTTATTTTTGTTTCAAGCTCCTTTTGCTCGTTCTGGTACTTCTCGGACAGCATATTGAAGTTATACTCGGTTATGCGTCCGGCAGACCAGTCCTCATACATTTTAGCAAACAGCCCGTCAACCTCGGCTTTACGCTTCTCTGCCTTTTTCAGCTCCGCAGCCTGCTTTTTCTTCGCAGAGTTTCTTTCCCTGTCGCTGGCATTGAGTAGCCGTTTCAGCAGCTTGTCCTCGTCTTTCTGTATCATCATAGACCAGTATTGCAGTCTTGCAAGCACATAGGCATACAGTACATCATAGCGGATATAGTGCATGGAACACTGGCGTAATCCCTGTCCGTACTTACTGCAATGGTAGTGTGCATAGGGATTTTTGTTCTGGCTGTTTACACCATAAGCCAATGACCATCCGCAGTCCGCACATTTTACCAGCCCGGAAAATATCTGCGTTGTGCCATTCTTCTGTCGTCTGCGTCTGCTTGCAATCAGCTCCTGAACTTTTTGGAACACTTCTTCGGAAATGATGGCTTCGTGGGTATTTTCCACACGATACCATTCTTCCTGCGGCTTCCGCACCTTTTTCTTGTTCTTGAATGAAATGTTGCTCTGCTTGTTGTGAACACTGTGACCGATGTAGGTTTCCTCTTTCAAAATGCTCTTGACCTGTGCAATCGTCCACGCATAGGCTTTTTCTGTGGGCGCACCGGCGTAGATATTGGCGAAAGTCCCGTATCTTTCATAGTTCAGCCAGCCGGGGGTAGGTATTTTTTCCTCCACCAGAATCCGTGTAATGCTGGCGGCACCCCTCCCGTGTACGGCAAGGTCAAAAATCTTCTCTACAATCCAGCGTGTTTCCGGGTCGATCAGAAGATGCCCTTTTTTGTCCGGGTCTTTTATATAGCCCAGCGGTGCATAGGCTCCATAGTGTGCGCCATTGGCAAATCTTGTGTGCATGGCAGCCTTGACCTTTTTGCTGGTCTGTCGGGCGTGCATTTCATTCAGGATGTTTAAGAACGGGGCAAGCTCGCTTTCTCCGTTGATGGTGTCCACATTGTCATTGATGGCAATGTAGCGTACTCCCTTGCTGGGGAAATAGATTTCCGTGTACTGACCGGTCAGGATATAGTTTCTTCCCAGACGGGATAAGTCCTTTGTGACAACGCAGTTGATTTTCCCGTCCTCGATGTCATCAATCATCCTTTGGAAACTTGGACGCTCGAAATTTGTCCCGCTCCATCCGTCGTCAATGTACTCGTCTACAACGGTCAGCCCATGCTCTGCGGCATACTGCCTAAGCATCAAGCGCTGGGTCTGGATACTGCCGCTTTCCCCCTGTAATTCATCGTCACGGCTCAATCTCAAATATAGTGCAGTGTTATAAATCGTTGTATTGTATGGTTGTTTCACGGTTAAAAATCCTCCTTCTACTAAAAGAAACAACCCACGCTTATACAATACTCGCTGGTACAAGTATATCATAAGCGTGGGCTGATTGACAGTCGTTATTCCGTATTTTTTCAGGAAGCGGCGGCAGCGTGCTGGATCACATCTTCCAGCAGGCTGTCAAGCGGCTTCCCATCCTGTGCGAAATGCTCCGATACCTTGATACGGACTTTCCCCATGACAAAATACTGGGTGCCGTCTTTTTCGGTAAGCAGGGTGCCGCTGTTTTTGTTATTGCTCTCGTTTTTGCTTTTTGCCATAGGCAGTTACCTCCATAAATAAAATATGCCCGACAAGGGAATGTCAGGCAGGTGTACAGCCGCAGACTGTCTCCATGTCAACCAAACCGTGTCAACCGGCAGAAAAGACTTTGAAAACAATCCATAGGCGCTCTATTATTACTTTTTACTTTTTCTTTAATTTCTTGGTTGACATGGTTGACAAAGGAGAGAAATGCCCCAAATATCAGGCTTTTCCCCGTCAACTGGCTGTCAACCGAAGCGTCAACCAAACTGTTAACCGGTGGATTTTCAGAATGGCAGTTCCATTTGCCGGGCTTCTTCTTCCGTGATTTCCTGAAAACCGTCCCCCTCCGGCGGAGCTTGGTTGACACGCTCCCAGCCTTTTTGAGAACCGTATTTCTTATACCGCTTCGGGCTTTTGTAGGCTGCCCAGCCCTGTATGATGCCGCCCGCAATGCCGGTATTCATAATCTCACAGATTGCCCGTGTCTCCCAGTCTGCCGGGGAATTTAAGTTCCCCAGCGCTTCCTCATAAAGCTGCTTGGAGCATACCCTGTCACCGGTGTAGTCCTCCAAATAGGCGTAGATCATGCCAGCTTGTGTGTCCTCCTGCATGAAGTCCTGCTGATGGGCGTTCAGGCATCGGTTCATTTCTATGCTGAATGACAGCTTATACTTCCCACTGCGGTAAACCGTCATGGCTTCCGCCCACATCTGTTCGATATACGCCCTCGCCGCCGCTTCATCGTCCAGTATGTGAACCTCCGCCCGTTCCGGGTACACCGTCACGGGGAGAAAGCGCCGGTTGCCGGTGCGGTCACGGGGCAAAAAGTCCTGCCGGTTGGTCGTCCCTCCAAATACACATTGCCGCAGCCGGTCTGCCGGGTGTGTCTCATACGGCACTTTGTAGGTTTCTTTCTGGCGGCTTAAGAATGACTTGATTTCCTCAATACTCTTGGCGTTGGCTGTGGCAATCATCTCCGACATCTCGATAATCCAATGCCCTTGCAGCTTGCGGTACACATTTTCATCGTCCAGCTTCTTCAAATCGTCTGAAAACCATTCGTCCCTGCCTGCCAGCAGCCGGAAAAAGGTAGATTTCCCGGCTCCCTGACCACCAACCAGACAGAGCATGACCTCAAACTTGCTCCCCGGTCTGAATACCCGCCGGATGGCTCCCATCAGGAACAGTTTCAAGGCTTCATAAGTGTATTCGTCCGTATCGGCTCCCAGAAAGTGATGCAGGGCGTAACGGATGCGCTCTGTGCCATCCCATTGCAGGCTGTTCAGGTAATCCCTGACCGGATGGTAGCGGTTTTCATTGGCAACAATCTTGATGGCGCTCTGCACCTTTTTCTCGCTGGTAAGCCCGTAGTTTTCTTCCAGATACAAAAGCAGGTAGTTCATGTCCATGTCGGTCAGCGTGGTACTGGTGCGCTCCCAGCCCAGCGGCTTCACAATGTCAATCTGCTCCGTCAAAAGGTTCAGGCGCAGCGCCCCACGAAACAGAGGGTCACGCTGGAACACCGTCAGGCAGTTTCGGATGCTGTTCTTCACACCGCCTTTCTGCGTCCCCTCTAATGTTTCCCGGATTTCTGCCGGTGTTTGCGCCGGTTCCATTGTGTCCATCGTCCTTTTGACCGCTTCCTGCGTTTCCGGCGGCAAGCTCTGAAATTCGCTGTTCAAGCCGCAGCACCTCCTTTCCCTGTGCGGCGATCAATGCCGCTTTTTCTTCTATTTCTCCGTATAACAAAATATCCAAAAGGTATTCTGTGTAGCTTATCCTCTGCAACGCTTCCACAAAAAGAGGATGCCAGATGGCATCCTGCGGCTGTGGGGCGTATGCTGTTTTCCAATGCTCCAGCAGGCGCAGATAATCGCACAGCACCCGGAAACAATACCGTTCCGTTTCCCGAAATCTCTGCTCCGCTGATTTTTGTCGGGGCTGTGACCTGTTGTGACGCTTCCTATCTGGCGGCGCATTGCCGGATTTCTCATAGGAAACGCCGAAGTCCTCCGCAAGCCTGACCGCAGCTTCCCGTTTCCCCAATCCATGCAGCAAAGCGGCAAAGTCGATCACATCCCCGGAAGCCCCGCAGCCGAAGCAGTAAAAGCGGCTGTCCACTTTCATGCTGGGCGTGCGGTCATTGTGGAATGGACAGCAGACCATGCCGTTTCTTCCCACCCGGATTCCATAGAATGAAGCAGCCTGCCGGGTGGTAACAGACTGTTTCACCGCTTCAAATACATTCAAATGCTCCCTCCATAAAAATGCCGGTAACGGTAAAGCTGCCGGTTATGTCATAGCTCCATCTCGTGTTTCTTTCTCTGTACTTCCTGTGGCTGCTCTCTCCGGCGCAGTGCGGTATCTACGGCGTTCTGCACCTGCCGCAGCCGTATCACTTCCTCCCGGAGTGGCTTGTGCTGCGGAGACAGTTCGGCATACTCTGTTTTTAACTGTGCGTATTCCTGTTTCCATGCTTTCAGGGCAATGGGTTTTCCGTCCAGTTTTTCTTTCAGAATACGGCGGGCGGCATAAAACAGCCGTAACTCCGCATCGTGTGATGTTTCAAATTTCTCCCTCTGTTTCTTAAACTTGATATTGTTCAATTCCGTATGGACAGGTTTTAGCCGCTGGTAATTCTCGCCCTCCCGTATCAATTCCTGCAATTCCTTTATCCGGGCAGATTTCTTTTTCATGGAGCCGCTTAATGCTTCAAATTCTTCACTGACAGAGGAAAGACGCTCCTGCAAATCCTCTAATGTGAGCAGCTTGTTTTCCGTCAGATAATTGACGGCTTCGGCAAACTGCTTTAAGTTTCCGGTTCTGGCTTTATTGCTCCATGCCCCTGCGTTGCGCTGGTTGTAATAAGCGATCAGCAGGTCGGCAAGGCTCGGTGTCTGGGGTTTGGAAAGTTCTTCTTTTACCTCTGCCATCCAGACAAACAGGGCTTTGATCTTCTTCCTCACATCCTGCATGAGCCGGTTGGTGGCTTTAATCCAGCGGTTCAATTCCCCTTTCTCGGTGCGGATGCCCTTTGCTTCCATCTGCCGGACATTAGCTCCCTCGTGGACAGTAGGTATCAGGTCAAGCCCCTGCCGCACATAGGAACGGTGGTCGATACGCACATCCAGCCCTTTTTCCTCAAATTTTGTATTAACGGCAGCCGCCCACTGCTCCCGCCAGTGTTCCAGCGTTTCCGGCTCATGCCAGTCTGTTGTATGGACAGCGTTAAACATATAATCGCCATTTTTATCCCGGATTCGGTTTCCATCTTCATCAAGAAGATATTCCCGCCGCTGTTTTTGCCCCCATGTGCCATCCGGGTTCAAAGGGCGCATGGTTGTCATCACATGGAAATGCGGGTTAGGGATGCCGCCGTCCTCTTTCTCCGGGCTGTGAAAAGCAAGGTCGGCAATCATGCCTTTTGCCACAAACTGCTCCTGCACGAACTTCCTCGCCAGTTCCATGTTTTCTTCCAGTGTCAATTCATTCTGCATGGCAATATCAAAGGAATAGGCAAGCTGTGCTTTTGGATGTTTCTCGCAGCTCTCCACAGCATTCCAGAGGGTCGCCCGGTCAAGATATATTTCCGGCGCATGGGGCGGCAGCATGATTTCCGAAGCAATCACGCCGCCCTTTTTGGTGTAATCGCTGACTTCTCCATAGTAGCTGCTGTAAAGACGCTCCCCGGCTCGGTAGGCTGCGCTGGCAATGGCGCTCTGACCGGCGCTGCGCTTTATCTGTGCGATTGAAAAATGATAAAGTGCTATCCTTAGTCACCGCCTTTCTCCTGCCCGGAAATACGGGCGTGGTTCTCTGTGGCAGACCGGATGAAATGCTCCGCCTGCGGCAGATTCAAAATGTTTTCCATGAGGGAATAAAATTCCGCTTCGGATAGCTCCTTTGTCTGTGGTGCAATGCTCTCAATAGCTGCCCCACGGGTAATCAGCCGGTGCGTCCTCTGTTTCCGGGAACCGCTTTCCAGATACGCCTGCCGGTTTTTCAAACGCTGCATTTTCCGTTTTTCCCGTTCCAGCAGGACAGTTGTTTTTTCATATTCCTGCTTCAACTGTTCCAAAGATTTTTCCATGTTCTCACATCCTTTGCTTATAAGATAAAGAAAGACCATCCGCAGACAGTCTGTGTGTCAGTGCTTCTATAAAACCCGATGAAAAGGGAAAACCGCAGAGCGGATTTCTCTTTTCGGCGGGTACACAGGGGATAGCCGCTTTAGCGGCGCAAGGGGGTGTAGCCACCTTGTCGGAGCGAAGCGAACGCAGCCCTCGGATTGCTGATTTTATCAGCGACAGAGGTAAGCTCCGCAGGACGCACGATACATGGTCTTTAGACTATGTATAGAAGTGCGCCCTTAGTTCCTAATGGATTTTGCCGTTTCCGGCAGTCTTGTCCTTTTTCTTGGAACGCTTGGAAAGATACTTCGGGCAGTCAACCACAACCGCCCGGAAGCTCTGTTTACATTCGTGCTGGCATTTCCGGCACAGTTCGTTGTAAGTGATACGGCTGCGGTCATTTAAGAAGAAAGACCATTCCAGCCGTCGCTTGTTGCTCATTCTTGCCATAACCGGCTCCTTTCTCCGTTTCTATCTGATGTACGCAGATAGGCTGTTTTGGTGTAGCGTTTCGGTATCATTTTTAAGGTTTTTCCTTCTGTATGCCCCTTTGGAAAGTGCGGCAGTATTGCAGTCAGGGGATAATACCTCACGCTTTTTTGTCGCTTCCCGGTACGGTTTCGGAGCCTTTTGCCATCCATTCAAAGAAAGCAATCTTGCTGACCTTGATAAGCCTGCCCCTGCGGAACGCCGGAAAGCCGGGTGTGTGTACCAGCTCATAGGCGCTCGCTCTTGAAATTCCCATAATCTGCTGAATGTCCGCCACATCCAGAACCAGCGGTAAATCCTCGTAGCTGTTCAATCTCTTTTTATCGTTCATTCTGTTCCTCCCATAAATCAAATGGTACTGTAAAGTTTTACAGTCCTATTTTTCTTTAAAACCTTATATTTTCAAGGCATTCATCACTTTTGCAAATAAAAAAGCAATG
>CABIYE010000008.1 GCA_902362865.1 Clostridiaceae bacterium | reverse complement strand
ACCGCCAAAAGCTAATATATCTGCAATTTTCAAGGTTCCGATGGAGCCATTTTTTCAGCTCCATTTTTTCATAGACTACTTTACACTACCATTGATTGCAAAACCACTTTATATAATCTTGTATCATATCCTCTGAAACAGGCTCCCCAGAACAGGCACAATCTAATTGGTAGTCCATGATAGCATGAACCGTCATAGCAAAAGAGGTAGCTGCCATATCAATATCCCTAATACAGATTTTTTTGTGTACCTGTAAAGCATAAAACAAACTTTTAGTTGCCAAAATCATCCTTTTTGTTTCTTCTGCCATAATTTGGGCAGCAGTTGGATTAACCGCCCGTTCAGAATAAATAACCTTGTAAAAAGAAAACATTTTACTTTCGGTACTTATACTGCTGTAATTTGATACCGACTGTGTTAATGCTTCTTCCATACTTTTATCCTTGATAAATTCGCCGTAATCAATATCTGTAAGTGATAATTGCTCTTTTGATTTTTCCCTTAGATATTGATACATTGCAGCAATAATTTCTTCTTTTGATTTGAAGTGATTATAAAGTGACGGTTTTCGTATTCCCATTTTTTCTGCTATTTGAGCCATTGATACATTACTTAATCCGTTCTCTGCTGCAAGTTCCAATGTAACAAGGATAATTTCTTCTTTTCTATTCATCAGTATACCTCCTGTACTCAATATTAGTTATGTTACTACCAATCGTTAGTTTTTGCAATAACTTTTCTTCTATAAATTCTAAAAAAGAAAAGCGACAGAACTTTTACCCTCTGCCGCCAGTCTATTATGCGTAAATGATTTCCTCATTCACAATCTCCCTCGCACACGCCCGTATGTTATTGAGCCTTTGTACCTATTCAAGCTGATTTTCAGCCTGCCGCTTGTGAGCAGATTGATATATGTACCTCTACGGTACTCCTTGAGATAGCGCAAGTGACGCTCTCCCCATACGCCTATCGGCTGTTCTTCCTCGGCGGGTAAGGTAAGGCATGGGATTAGGTAATCGCCTTGCCTTTCGTATCTGCCCCCATTTCCTCGAATAATGATTTTGCCATTGTCTGTTACCTCCACATTCTTTTTTATTTTGAATGTCCGAAAAATCTGTCCTACATCAGAGGGTCGCCACGGGCAGTCTAAATTATGGATGGCAATGAGCCTGTCCTGCACATTCGTGCCTGCCCCATCTTCGGGGTAGAGCCGAACAATATACGCACCTCGCCGCTTCTGACCCTTGCAAACAGCTCTTTTTTCTGTGCATCGGTAGTCGCTTCATGGATAAAACGCACCTGCTCTGCAGGGATGCCACGGCGGATGAGCTTTTCCCGCATATCGTCATAGACATTGAAAGTGCCGTCATTCTTCGGAGTGGAAAGGTCGCAGAATACAAGCTGTGCCGCCTTTGTGTCGGCATGTTCCGCCCAGATACGGTACACATTGTCCACGCAGGTATTTACCTTACTGTCTGGGTCATCGGGCAACATCGGGTCAATCATCCTCTGGTCGAGTGCCAGTTTCCGTCCGTCATTCGTGATTTTGAGCATATTGTCGATGTTCGGCTTCACAAGCCTTGCACGGACTTTCTCGGCTCTCCCCGCAAGCCCCGCCACCATTTCTTTCTGTATCTCACTCGGCTTTGTCTTGATATTGTGGTATCTGACTTCTGGCACGGGGAGCTTTAACATATCGACGGTCTGAATATCCGCAATCTCACGGAACATCTGCATAAGCTCTGGCAGGTTATAGAACTTCGCAAACCGTGTCTTGGCTCGGTAGTTCGTACCCTCTGGGGCTAATTCCCTCGCCCTTGATTTATAGGTACATAATGAATTTTTTAGTTGATTTCTCCCACAAACTTATAGAAAATCCGTATTTTCTGGACTTTTTCCCCGCCTATGGTCATTGGTTCTGATACCTCGATCTTTTCAATCAGTCGGTTCACTATGGCTATGGTCAGCTCCTTGATCTCCGCACATTCCGCCATCTCATTGGCAAGCTGCTCCGCTTTGTACGTGCTGTCCTCCAGATTTTCCGCCATAGTGTTCAGTTTTTCAATTTCTTCTGTGTATTCTTTCTTTTCCTGCTCGAAGTGTGCGGACAGCATCCGGAACTGTTCTTCTGATATGAGTTTCTTAGACAAGTCCTCATACAGACGGATGAATTTACTGTCTGATTCCCGGCGTTTTTTCTCCAGTTCCCCCACTTTTTTCTGGAGATTTTTCTGGCTGTATTCCGCCGCCGTATTCATCTGCCCTAACACCCTGCGCATGAATTTTTCCCGGTTTTTTATGATTTTTCTTGCATGGTACTGGATGTCGGACAATACCAGTTCTTCCAGATCTCCGGCACTGATACGGTGCTGGCTGCAGAACTTCGTTCCCTTTACCCGGTAAATGCGGCACTGGTAATACGTCCGCTCCAGAAGCGGCCTGTCGGGGTTCCTCTCGTCCGTATGGATCATCAGATTATTGCCGCAGTCCGCACATTTTAAAATTCCCCGGAACTTGTTGTCATAACCGGATGTACATGGCTTTACTTTCGTGTGACGGTCAAGGATTTCCTGTACAGCATCCCATGTATGCTCGTCCACGATGGCTTCATGGCCGCTCGGGATGATGGTTCTCTCCTTTATGGGGATGTAGCCCCGCCCTTTCTGCTTGAAATGCTTCTTGTCACATTTCTGTACCCAGAAATAGCCTTTGTACAGCGGGTTGCGGAGAATACGGATGATCGTCTCCTGTTTCCAGTCATACGCATCCTCTTCACTTACCAGATATTTTCCGAACTGCTCCTGCTTGTAATACGCAGGCTTCGGTATCTTCTCCACATAAAGGATTTTCCCATTAAATCACCCGCCTGTTTAAACTCAAAATCTTTCTTCTCCCATTCTACCGTTCAATTTCATTTATGATATTTGATTTCACAATCCTTCTCGCCGGAATGCTGACTGCTATGACCGCAATCACAATATTTAATATCATAACCGCCGCCATGATTCCATTCGGGACTCCTGCTGTAATATGCAGGAACTGTACCACATGGGCCATATAATAATCCATGATTCTCCGAAAAACGAGATTGTAGATCAGAAAAATAAAGAGATCTGCCAAAATGCCATACAGAATTCCCGTCCTTAAGATCATCTTGTAAAATCCAACATCCGTAATCCCCATTGCCCGGATAATACCGTATTCCCGCCTGCGAGAGAGGATGGAATAATTCATACTGTTCATAATGTGGAACAGGCTGATCACCAGTAAAATTACGGCAATTCCAGAAAAGAATAACTGCTGCTGCCGCAGGTAATTTTTCTGTGTTTCGATTGCCGCTGTGTAGTCCTTAAGGACCGCCTTGGGTACGTCCTGAATCTTTTGCAATAACTGACCGCTTACCTGATCAGTATCTGCCCCGGCAGCCGGAGATGCATTCACAAAGCTGTAATCCTCAATTCCAAACTGACTGCTCATCTGCCAGTTCGTCATGATAAAACTCTGCGTATTACTCCACGGTTCCACATTCAGGAAACTATCCTCCTGGGCCAATGCGCGGCTTACGATGGCTGCAATTTCAAATTCCTTTGTGATATAGTTTTCCTCTGCCTCCTGGAACGTCAACACCTCCTGGGAACAGTTCAAGTCTCTTGGAACCCGCAGCGTAATCGTATCTCCGGGATGTTTTCCGTAAAAGTTATAATTCCCCTGTCCATCCATGTTTGCGACTGCTATGATCTGGTTCCCCTCTTCCAGCTCTTCCGGGATAATCTCTCCTTCCAGGACAAACGCCTGCAGTTGTTCAAGCATTCCCGCATCATATCCGTAAACATCATACTTGATTCCATAGGTTCCATCCTCCTTTTCTACACAAATGCCTCCGAATTGCTGCTGGAAATAGCTATATTTATTCCTTTCACTAAAATATTCCTCCCATTCCAGTTCCTGTGTCTGAATCGTAAGTTCGCCCAACGTATATTTCGTAGCATATACCTCCGACAACTCCGGCATATTCTTTATTGCATCAACGGTTGATGCCGGAATGGTATCCGATAAAACATTCGATTTTACAGAAATCCGGTATTCCGATCCCAGGCCATCGTCTGACTTCATGGACATTTCTGCGTGTACCTTCAAATTCTCCACCATATAAGTGGTGCAAAGGAAGATACATCCTCCAATCGACAAAGACAGCAAAATTCCAATGACTCTTTTCTTATTAGCAAACATGAATTTTCTTACTACAACATTCGCAAGGCTGGCATTTCTTAAGCTGTATATCTTCCTTCTGCTTTTTACAAAGGAGGTATCTCCGCTCATTACCTGCCGGATCGATTGTTTTCGCATAGAGTATACCGTACAAAAACCAACAACCACCAATGTTACCAATAAGAAAAGAAAACCAATCAGCATAGCCTCCCATGACACATAGAACCCTGCAGTCCCCATGCTCTCCTGTATGGCGGTCTGATCCAGCCGGGAAAGTTCAACACCGGTTCCTGCTGCTCCAACCGTTTGCGTTGAAAAGACACCATTTAACTGTCCGCAAAGCAGATTCAGAATCCCATTCCCTAACAGGCACCCAATCGGATAACCGATAAAAAATAAGATCCATAATTCTAAGATCAGTGTGCCGCCAATGCTTTTTTCACTAATTCCAAGTGTTTGCATCATGCCGTACTCCGCCATCCGTTTGGAAACAGAGATATGAAAGATGCTGTTTATGATGAACAAACTAAAAACACAGAGCAGCAAAATCATCCCGTTGAAAGCCAGGTTATATTCACTTTGCAATTTCAAGACAATGTATGTGAAATTACCTCTCTCATCCGTCAATGCAAACTTTACGATGTCTATGATACTGTCCGGCTGCTCACCGCCTAAGTACATGACAACTTCATCATTTACCGTTACTGCATCACTGGAGATCTGATACTTCTTCAGGAAAGCGTCCAACTGCTTATACAGCTTCTCACCTTCATCGAATCTCAAATATAAAAGGGGCTGGTTTCCCCGGCCTTCAAAGCCCTCTCCCACAAAAAGCTCCATTTCATTGGAACTGGCTGCCCAGGCACTTTTTATAATGCCGGTCAGGACATACTCTTTTCCATTCAGGCTTAAGGTATCGCCAATCTCACCGGAAAATCCCAAATTCCCCAACGTGTAACGATCCGCCGCGATCTCGTTTGCTCCTGTGGGATAAGTTCCCTCAATCAGCTCCCGGTGTGCCATCTGTCGGTAAGAATCATCCGTATTGATAAAATAAATGAGATAAGGTTCTGTCACCACATCCCGGATTTCCATCTTACCGCATTGTTCTACCTGAAATCCGGCATCTGTCTGCCCGCTGCGTACTTCCTCAAACACCTCCGGTTCCACATCCAGGTAATAATGCCAATCCCCATATATGGTCTTATGATTCTCCAGGCTGTTCCTCTGGCTGCTGTAGATCAAGGAACTGACGCCAGACAACAGGGCAGCCGTTAAGATGATACTTGCCAGAATTGCAAAGGTCTGGCTTTTATAATACCGCATATATTGATACGCCAGTTTTAACATACGCCATCACCGCCTTTTGGGGGAAACAGGTGTGTTCCTGACGTTACCATACCATCTTCAATGTGGATGATCCTGTCACAGATCTGTGCAATGGCCTCATTATGCGTTACCATCAGAATCGTCTGATTGTATTTCCTACAGCTTGTTTTCAGCAATCCGATGACTTCTATGGTGGTAGCAGAATCAAGGTTTCCTGTAGGTTCATCCGCCAGAAGGATTGCAGGTTTATTGATTAAGGCCCTTGCAATCGCAACCCTCTGCTGCTGTCCTCCTGACAATTCATTCGGATACTTTTTCCGTTTGTCCCAAATCCCAAGCTCCTTCAGCAATTCTTCGATGTACTTGCGATTGATATGTTTCCCTTTATCAAAAGTTACCGGAAGTGCAACATTGTCATACACATTCAAGACGGGCATCAGGCTGTAATTCTGAAACACAAACCCGATGTTTCTCCGCCGGAAAATGGTCAATTCCTTTCTGGTAAGCGAACCGATCTCTTTTCCTTTTACAAGAATTTTGCCCTTTGTAGGTGTATCCAGCCCTCCCACAAGATTTAACAGTGTGGATTTTCCGCTGCCGCTGGTTCCTACAATCGCAATAAATTCTCCTTCTCTTACCTGTATATTGATATCCTTCAGCGCTTTTACCTGATTCTCTTTTTCGCCATATATCTTTTCCACATGACTCAATTCCAGTATATTCTTCATGGTTTACCGCTCCTTTCCTGTTGATACCAACAGTATATCTGTGGAATCTTGCATTTTCTTTACAGGGCGGTAATCAGTTCTTACAGTTTTGTAAGAACACCGAAAAACAGCTTCCTTCTCCATAGACGGACTTCACTACCATGTAGCCTTTTTCCTTTTCAAGAATCAGGTTTGAAAGGTACAGCCCAATGCCGGAGCCTTCTATGTGTTCCACTTCCCGGCTTCTGTAAAAGCGTTTGAATATTTCCGTAATCTCATCCTCACGGATACCACATCCGTTATCTATGATCTGAATCTCCGTATAGATTTCATAGGAACAAACCTTGATCTGTATTGTGCCTCCCTGCTTCGTGTACTTGATCGCATTCTCCAGAAGATTTACAAAAACTTCAACCGTCCATTTCCGATTATGAAACAGCAGGATATCCTCATAGGTTTCAGAAACAAGCATGATCCCTTTCTTCTCCAGCTTTTCATATACCGTGTCTATTGCGTCCAGAAGCGTTTGTCTGATTGAGATGCTTTCTGCATCAAATACAATCACATCCTGCTCCAGT
This sequence comes from Clostridiaceae bacterium, assembly GCA_902362865.1. Classification (GTDB taxonomy): domain Bacteria; phylum Bacillota; class Clostridia; order Lachnospirales; family Lachnospiraceae; genus Claveliimonas; species Claveliimonas acetigenes. The sequence continues at coordinate 104,144 of CABIYE010000008.1, read as the reverse complement.
TTTACCATCTTAGCCAATGAACCTATGATCCAGTCCAGCTTATCAATCTGCTTTTTGATTTTTTCAGCAACTTCCGCTTTCTTCTTTTCCTCTAATTCCTGATCATTTAAGATTTCCGTATAGACAGAAAGGTTTGCCAAAGGTGTTTTAAGCTGATGCGACATATTGGAAACAAGACTTTTTACCTGCTCTTTTTCCGCCTCTGCCATCTCCACCTGTTTTCCCAAAACTTCCTGAATCCGGTTAATCTTATTTACCAGGGCAGACAGCTCTCCCTCCTGGACATCGGAAAGTTCTATCTTTTCCTGATTTAACACACAATCTAATAACCTGTCTATTGAACGGTAAGTTTTCCTGTTTTTATAAATGCTGTACCCTACAGTGAGGAATAACAGCGCCACAAGTATGATATTGAGTATCATGTTCCTATTCCTTCCAAATATATCCAACTCCATGTACGGTCTTTATGAACTTTGGATCGGATGCATCATCTTCTATCTTCGTTCTCAATCTGCTGATATTTACGGAAACCGTATTGTTATCTACATACTTTCCGTCACTATCCCAAATCTGGCTTAAAATCTGCTCCTTCGACAGTACATGGTTTTTATTTTCAATTAAGTACATAAGCAGCTTGTACTCTAATTTGCTTAATGCGATTTCTTCCTCATCCTTATACACTTTACAGGTACTTTTATCAATGACAATATTTCCGGAGCATAAATTTGTCGTTTCTACTTTTTCATTTAGAATCCGTTTCATTCTAGCTTTCAGCACACCCAGGGAAAACGGTTTTGACAGATAATCATTCACCCCCAGTTCCAATGCCTTGATCTCATCCATTTCCGTATCACGGGCAGTCAGCATGATAATAGGAATCATACTGAACCGGCGCACTTCTCTGCACAGATCAAACCCAGTTCCGTCCGGAAGATTACAGTCTAAAAGCACAAGATCATAACTCCCTTTTTTAATTTCCTGCTGTCCTTCTCTCCTGGTTCCCACATCAAAAACCTCATAGCCATCTCCTTCAAAAGAAAAGCGCAATCCTTCTCTTAAATCCATATCATCTTCAATGATTAATAGTTTTTTACCAACCATTATTTTCTCCTTTCCAGGCAATCATTTCGTCATTTCACAGTGCAGCACTGATTATACTCATATCTGCAATCAAGAAACTGTTTATAGGATAGCATAATCTGCGAAAAAAAGCATCTGCCCGCTTTCAACCACTGACAGATGCCATTACCTATTTTACACTTTCATCCAACAAACTGATACCCGCTCCCAACTACTGTTTCTATGTGCCCATCTCTGATCTTTCGTCTGAGCGAATACACCACATTCGCCACCGCCGCCCCACAATACTCCGGGTTTTAGTTTCCAAGTAGCTTTGTGTATATCTACTTCTCTAATCAGCCTCCGCCTCAGTTTCCCCTTTCGTTATCCTTTCCGCTTTCTCCATCGGGAAGTTTGGTATTTCTTCCAGCAACTTCGATGCTATCTCCTGCTTCATATCCTCGTCCACATAGGTTCTCACGCTACCGTCCGGCTGCCTTTCTTTCACTGTGGCGAGTTCTTCAATATAAGAATCGTAGTGTGCAATAACCTTTTCTGTTGCCCATTTCTCTCCGGCAACCACCGCTTTGATGATTTCATAAGTCAATGGATTCTGCTGTTCTTCCATACCCGTACCTCCACCAGTTTGATTGCTTATAGCATACCATATCCGAAGACTGCAATCCAGTGAACCGTGAAAAATGAAGATATTTTACAAGCCTTTTGCATTTTGAAATGCTACAATGAAGAACAGCAAGGAGGGAACACACATGAAGAAAGAAACAAGGACAGTGGTTTATGATGATGAGCTTCGGATTGAAGCATACCGTTTTGAGGGAATCGTGCAACCATTTCCAAACCACTTCCATGAATATTATGTAATTGGATTTATTGAGGACGGACACCGCGTACTGTCCTGTAGAAATCAGGAATACGCTTTAAAAAAGGACAATATTCTTTTATTCAATCCCGGAGACAATCATGCCTGCGTACAGAGTGATGATGACACTCTGGATTACCGGGGATTTAACATTACCAAAGAAGTTATGCTGGACCTGGCAGAAGAAGTAACCGGGAGAAGGGAACTCCCCGGCTTTTCCAAAACCGTGATCTTCGATGAGGAAGTGACCTGCTATCTGCATCCACTCCACGAACTGGTCATGAAAGGCTCCTGTGGGTTCGGCAAAGAAGAAAATCTGCTGCTCCTCATATCTCTGTTGATTCAACGGTACGGGCAGCCCTCCCCAAGCTGCATCCCGGAATGCCGGGAGGAAATTGAAAAGGCCTGCGATTTTATGGAGCAGCACTTCGCAGACCGGATTTATTTAGATCAGATCTGCCGTTATGCTGGTCTTAGCAAATCCACACTGCTCCGGGTCTTTACCAAGTCCAAAGGTGTCACACCATACAGCTACTTAGAGAACATACGCATTGGCAAAGCAAAGAAACTTCTGGAACAGGGCGTGCCTCCCATAGAGGCAGCCATGCAGACCGGCTTTTCCGATCAGAGTCATTTCACGAACTATTTCAACCGATTTATTGGATTGGCTCCGGGTCTTTACCGTGACATATTTTTAGAGAAGGGGGGAAACGCCGGATGAGTAAAAAAGCAACCGGGCATCTGGCGGCATTGGTAACGATCCTGATATGGGGAACTACCTTCATCTCCACCAAAGTGCTGTTAGTGGATTTTGAACCGATAGAAATCCTGTTCTTCCGGTTTATTCTGGGATTTCTGGCATTGCTGATCGTCTATCCCCACCGGATGAAAGGAACTACCAAACGGCAGGAAGCTATCTTTGCAGCGGCGGGACTGTGCGGCGTGTGTCTGTATTACCTGCTGGAGAACATTGCCCTGACTTATACAATGGCCTCCAACGTAGGTGTAATTATCTCCATAGCACCCTTTTTCACCGCAATGCTCACCCACCTGTTCACAAAGGAAGAAAAGCTGCGTGCAAATTTCTTCATCGGATTTGTAGTTGCGATGATCGGCATCTGCCTGATTAGCTTTAACGGAGCGAATATGCAGTTAAATCCCATCGGTGACTTATTGGCCGTAGCTGCGGCAGTCGTGTGGGCCTGCTACTCTGTGCTGACACGGAAAATCAGCCGTTTTGGATATCACACCATCCAGACCACAAGGCGGGTATTTGCTTATGGCATTATATTTATGATACCCGCACTATTCCTGTTTGACTGCCGCATTGGAGCAGAACGGTTCGCAAATCCAGTCTGCCTGGGAAATCTGATCTTCTTAGGATTGGGCGCATCCGCGCTCTGTTTCGTCACCTGGAACATGGCTGTGAAGGTTCTGGGCGCTGTCAAAACAAGCATTTATATTTACTTAGTTCCGGTTATCACGGTTGTCACCTCTGCCCTTATTCTGAAAGAAAAAGTAACCGTGATGTCCGGTATTGGTACGGTCCTGGCACTGATCGGACTGTTCCTTTCTGAATACAGAGGAAGAACACAAAAACAGGAGGCAATCTGAAATGGATTTACAAAATGAAAAATGCGTCATGGTCATTGACCTACAGAAACCTCCCCCGGAGCTTCCCTTCGGATGCATGGCAACGAAAATCTGCCGCTTGGCATTATCGCAAATACGGCGGCTATCATGGGAATTACCTTGGGAAAAGAGATGCCGGAGGTGGTCGGTGCAAATGTTACAGATCAAAGTGGAAACGAACATCTCGGCATTATTGAATTTCCCGTACCAATTTTGAAAGGCTCACCGGAAATCATCAAAGCAATCCGTGAGAAGCTCTATCAGCCCGACTTTCAGGATTTGACCGTGGTTGACTTTAGCGATCTGGCACAGGGCTGTAAAACCTATGATGAATTTATTTCTAAAATGGGGAACGTATCAGAAAGCACTTTGCAATACTTCGGTCTTGCCATTTGCGGTTCTAAGAAAAAAGTCAATAAGCTCACAGGCAGTATGCCACTGCTGCGATAGGCTGAGTCAGCAACAAACCGCTGGTACATGGAAACCCCATGCTCCAGCGGTTTGTTTTACAGTTCCATATTCAAACAATTTCGCATAACTCTGTTATTTAACCTTTTCGCATAACCCCGTCCCCACTTCGGAAACATATCTACATTTCAAATTTCAATAAAACACACGGCCCCAACTGGCAAAAACCTTTGATTTACCGGGCTTTTCTCGTCAGCAGACAGACCGTTTCAATATTTTCGGTAACAGGAATTTTATACTGCATTGCAAAAGTATGTAATGTATATTTAAGATTGGGGTAACGGCTTTATTCTCATTATGTATTATTTTCGAATCTCTACAGTTCCCTTTACTACATCTGCAACGTATTTTGAGGATATTTCGTAATCTATAAAATCTGGTATTTCCTTAAATACTAAAACTGATGGAAATGCCATTACTGTATTATGTTTAAGATAGCCTATATGAAATACCAAAATATCAACATCCTCTTTTTCATAATACTCATAACAGAAAATTCTGTTTAGCTTTTCCATATACTCCTCTTTATTTCTATTATATTCTTCTTGTGCTGATGGTCTAGTAAATGGATTATCAGCAATTAAAGGCATGCTTGGTGTTTGTAAAGGATATCCCGTATATTCAACAACAATATCATTACATTCAATTTGATATGCATATTCCAAAAATCTCATTTTCAATATTTCTTCAATGATATTACTTTCCGGAACAGCTATATCTTTTATTTTGCAGACATGATTTTTCTTAATAATAATTTTTACATCAATGTCTTCATCAAATGTATTACCTATATTGGCCACGGTTAAATCAACTAGCCCTTGTTTATCCACCTTTTCAAAAAAGGAAATATATTCGTAATAATCAACAATAGCCCAATATAATTCCCTTATGGAATCATACCGTTTTTTCTCTTCCTCACTACCTTCAAAGGTTGTACCACTCCCTCCATAAAAAGGAACTAGTGTAGATACCCTTTTTTTAAGATTTCCAACATTCCAAAAAGAATCTTCGATTTCGATGTCATTCTCTTTGGCGAATTTACAAATGGTACTCTTCCATCTATCAGCAATATCTGCATCCGTTATTTTGCCTGCCATAAAATCTGATTTTCCTAATAATTTATTCAAATCAGGGGTATTGATCAATAAAGGATTCTCCTTTTTTTCAATATCCTCTGTATTTTCCTTTTCTCTGGCATTCAGATATCCCTGCTGTAATAAAGCAAATTTTGAAATAATGCTCTTTCTTTTATCCTTTACCATTTTACACTCAGAAAAGCCAGAATACTCTACATCTGCACCTTTATCTTCTTCCAACGATGCAGCCTTAATTTTAAGAACAGGGCTTTCCTTTTTTTCAAATAGCGTTTTCTGACCTACTGCTAACGGTAAAAAATGCATTCCTAAATGATTAGTAAATAGCTGTCTCAGTTCATGTTCATCTTTTACTATAAAATAAATCCCTCTATCTTTGTACTTTTCTTTAAAGGCCTGCACCTTTTTATATTGTTCCATATCTACATTAGATGGATTTATAGGTGCATCAAGAAAATACATAAATACTTGTTTATTTGAAGATAACATTTCTTCAATTTCTTCTTCTGTTCCAGAGCCATATTTATCTGTTGGCGTGCCAAATTTTGTCCAAAATATAGCTACTGCAGCATCGCATTCCCGAACAAATTGTTTATTCAGCAATTCCTGTGGTTTATCTCCGGATTGCGGATAACTATCTGTTGACCAATGCTTTGTTGCAATTTCCATATTATTAATATTTCCATATACTCTATTAAAATTATCCACACATTCCCTAATAATATCGATAAATTGATTCACATCACCCGGACATGAAATTAGCAAATCATACGCAGTAATTCCTACTCTAGGCATAAAACATTCCTCCTCTGTTACTCGGCAATATCAGTATCGAAACACAAACTTAATTACATTCGTTTCTTTTGCGAAAAAGTATCCCTTTTGCCAAAATGTATCTGGACAATTCCGAAAATCTTACCCCCTGGGGTAAATCAGTTTCCGCATTGTCATTCTACGGAAACTGAAACACACATCCTTTTTTGCCCCAAAGCTGCGGAAATCTTTGATTTACCGGGCTTTTCTCGACACCAGAGCGACTGCTTCACATGGCCAGTATTAACAATTTTGCAAAACCCCATCCTCCCCTAATCGCCCTTATTTACGGGCTTTTTTGCACTTAGTTTTGCCAAATTATTTGTTTCCGCAGACCACAATATCTTGTGGCTTTTACATATTTTTCTATGTCAATTATGCAAGATTTTGTGTCAGCAAACAGACTGTTTCAACGTGATAAGTCGAAGGAAACAAATCCACGCACGCCATCCGTTCCACCCGGTACCCTCTGCCCTGCAGCATCTCCAGGTCTCTGGCAAGGCTGGTTGGTTTACAGGCAATATAAACCATTTTCTCCACACCGAAATTCGTAATCTTCTCCAGCGCCTTCGGGTGTACGCCATCTCTTGGCGGATCCAGCACAATCAGATCCGGTACTTCTCCAAGTTCATCAATTACCTTTAAGACATCTCCTGCCCAAAATGTACAGTTATCAAGTCCGTTCAGCTTCGCGTTTTCTTTTGCCGCCTCTACAGCTTCCTCCACGATTTCCACGCCTACTACCTTTTTCGCTACCGGTGCCAGTATCTGGGCGATTGTTCCGGTTCCGCTGTAAAGGTCAAAGATAACTTTATCTTTTGTATCGCCGACATAATCTCTTGCAAGTTCATACAGTACTTCTGCTCCCAGTGAATTGGTCTGGAAGAAAGAAAACGGGGTAATCTTGAAGCGCAGCCCCAGAAGTTCTTCGTAAAAATAGTCCTGTCCATATAATATTTCTGTACCTTCATCTTTTACTACATCTGCCACGCTGTCATTTTTTGTGTGCAGAATTCCTGCAATCTGACCATCCAGCTCCAGGGAACAGAGACGGTCTGCCCATTCTTTTCCGCCAAATTCTGTATGGAAACTGTGCTCTGTTGTCGTTACAAGGTCTATCAGGATGTCTCCTGTCTTCACGGCTTTTCTTACCAAAAGATGGCGGAAAAACCCCGCATGATGCATTCGGTGATAATATGGCAGCTTTGTCTCCCTGGAATATTCCAGAGTGCAGGCAAGAATTTTCCTATAATCTCCATCCACAATCTGACAATCTGTAACATTTACAATATCATGAAAGCTTCCTCTCTTATGCATCCCAAGTGCCAACGGGCCATCTTTATATTCATCTCCAAAGGAAAATTCCATCTTATTCCGATATTCGCTCTTAGAGGGACTTTTCCTGATTCCTTCCCATACATAGTCCCCATTTACTGCTGCATCCATCATTTTCTTTATCTGTATTTCTTTCATCTTAATCTGTTCTTCATAAGGCAGATTCTGATAAGTACATCCACCACACTGTCCAAAATGCGGACATGCAGATTTTATTTCAACAGGGGCGGGTTCTAATACTTCTATCAGCCGACCCTCTGCTATTTCTTTTTTCACTTTATTGACAGAAATTCGCACCTTCTGCCCCATTATCCCGTTCTTAACAACTATTTTTTTGTCTTCCCCCGGCACTGCTGCAATTGCTTTGTTGGGAAACTCTACCTTTTCAATCAGCCCTTCTAATATCTGTCCCTTTTTCATCTTCTTTTCTTTCCATTCATTTTATTCTCTATAAAGCCAAGTCTGTCATGGCAGGCATAAGCGCCGAAACGGTCTCCCATACGATTTGCCGCAGCTACCGCTTTCTGCCTAATCGAATGAAAGACCGTCACCATCTTACCTTATACTATCTTTTTATAATCCGTTCTATACCTGATCATCATCATTAAAGAAATCGTCATCGAAGTCATCTTCAAAATCGTCTTCAAAATCTTCCAGATAATCTGGTGCAAAGAAACAATATACTGCATATGCGATTGCTGCTACTGCTGCAACGACTCCAACAATTGCCAGTATCCAAAGAACTGTCTTGCAGTGTTTTTCTTCTTCTTCTTTTTTCTGAATAAAATCATTCAATTTTGATGCGGTAATAATCTCTTCTATTTTGCTCATGCTTCCACACATCCTTTCTTTTGCTTGCCGTGCAAGTAAAATTCGTTTCATTTATTATAACACCATCGCTCCGATATTACTACTTTTTTCTGTTAAATTTTCTGAAGTCTGGCAAATGCTGCAAACATTTTCTTGGTTCCTGCTGTATCAAAATCAACAGTTACTTCATAATCCCTTCCTCCCTCTGTAATGGAGGTTACCAGTCCTTCACCAAATTTCATATGACGTACCCGGTCTCCCACATCATATCCCGGTCCTTTCCCATTGCTTACTTTAAATTGCTGTACCGGCTTCGTGGAAAATGCTTTTGTTTGAAATGTTTGTTTTGCCTGCCGGTAAGTATTCTGCATCTTTACCTCCTTATCCTCCCGCTCGAATACAGCTCCAGTAGATAAAAGCTTCATCGGTATTTCTTTCAGAAACCGTGACATTTTGTTATACTGAGTCTCTCCCCGAACCATCCTCCTTCTGGCACAGCTTAGAGTCAGCTGTTGTTTTGCTCTTGTGATCCCTACATAACAGAGTCGTCTTTCTTCTTCCACTTCTTCCGGGTCATCGGATGTAATCGTCATATAACTTGGGAAAATGCCATCCTCCATGCCGGTCAGATATACATGAGGGAACTCCAGCCCTTTAGCACTATGTAATGTCATGAGAATCACGTAATCGCTATTTTCATCTAAACTGTCAATATCTGCAACCAGGGCGACTTCCTCCAAGAAATCACTAAGAGACGGTAACTCTCCTTTCTGCGTACAGGCTTCCTCATAGGCAGCAATCTTGTTCTTCAACTCGTCGATATTCTCCATGCGGGCTTCTGCTTCCACATCCCCTTCTGCCTTTAATTCTTCCACATAGCCTGTCATCTCAATAATGTCTTCCAACAGTTCAGAAATACGCACCTGTTCTGCTTCTGCCTTAAAGTGCTCAATTAGGGCAACAAAAGATTCCATTTTCGAGGCTCCTCTTCCTATATTAGGAATCAAATCTACAGCTCTGAGCGCATCATAGAAACCAATCTCCCGTGCCGCCGCATACTCCTGAACCCGGTTGACACTGGTGAGGCCGATTCCTCTCTTGGGTACGTTAATGATTCTGCGTACTGCCAGATCATCCTGCCCATTATCAATGGTTTTCAGATATGCCAGAAGATCTTTGATTTCCTTTCTGGCATAGAAGTTGATGCCGCCGACAATCTTATAGGGAATTCCTGCGGTCACAAATCTTTCTTCAAACATACGGGACTGGGCATTCGTGCGGTAAAGAATTGCATTGTCATTGTAGGCACACTCTCCCTGTTTCACATGCTCACGGATATCATCCACCACATATTCTGCCTCATCATAAGCAGAATCAAATTGCCGGAAAGAAATCTTCTCTCCCTCTCCATTCGCGGTCCAGAGTGTCTTATCCTTCCGCCCTCTGTTATTACGTATCACTGCATTGGCAGCATTCAAAATATTCCCGGTAGAACGGTAATTTTGCTCCAGCTTAATAACCTTGGCGTCTTCAAAAACTTGCTCAAAGTTCAGGATATTTTTAATATTAGCCCCTCGGAATTTATAAATAGACTGATCATCATCACCCACCACACACAAATTCCGGTATTTTGCCGCAAGGATACTAATCAACATAAATTGTACTGTATTGGTGTCCTGATATTCATCTACCATGATATAACGGAACCGTTCTTGATAATATTCCAGCACATCTGGCTGTGTCTGAAACAGCTGAACAGCCTTCACAAGAAGGTCATCAAAATCCAGCGCATTATTGGCCCGGAGCTGTTTTTCATATTCTTCGTAAACGGATGCAATTTTCTGCTTATGAAAGTCTCCCTCTGCCTGCAGACGGTACTCCTGCGGTGTAATCATTTCATTTTTAGCAGAAGAAATGGCAGCCAGAAGATTCCGTTCCTTATAGATCTTGGTGTCAATCTTTAAATATTTGCAGACATCCTTCATCAACGTCTTCTGATCGTCCGTGTCATAAATTGTAAAATTAGTATCATATCCCAACCTGTCAATATGGCGTCTCAGAATGCGAACACAAGTAGAATGAAAAGTGCTGACCCATATACTCTCAGAGCCAAACCCCACAATATTATCTACTCTTTCCCTCATCTCTCCTGCGGCTTTGTTGGTAAAAGTTATCGCCAGAATGTTCCAGGGATTGATTCCTTTCTCTTCTATTAAATAAGCGATCCTGTGAGTCAGAACCCTCGTCTTTCCCGAGCCCGCTCCTGCCAGTACCAGAAGCGGTCCTTCCGTATAAAACACAGCTTCCCTCTGCTGTTCGTTCAATTTTTCATAAATACTCATAATTCATCCTTTGCTTCTTAATATCCTATTTTCACTTGCTCCATCATATCACATATGAACTGCAGTTTCCATCATCTTTTTCTGAAAGAGATTTAAAATCTATGGACATTTTTTTTTAAACATGGTATATTTTAAATGATATTTTTAATTCAGCACTTTAAAGCGCGAATGTTTGTCACTTTAAAGCAATAAAGCGTTCGTGGGAATATAGGAGGATTTTTATGAGATTACAAGGTGAAATTGCAATTGTAACCGGCGCTGGAAGAGGAATCGGCAAGGAAATTGCACTGGCTCTTGCAGCGGAAGGTGCATCAATCGCAGCTGTAGCGCGTACATTATCAGATTTAGAGCAGACCGTAGCAGAAATTAAGGAAGCCGGAGGAGATGCCATTGCCCTCTCCAGAGATTTAACCGACATTTCCCAGGTTCAATCCATGGTTGATGCAGTTGTTGAAAAATATGGAAAGATTGATATTCTAGTAAATAATGCAGGGGGCTATCCCAAAGAAATCTACGATATTACGAAAAATCAGGCAATCAAAATCTGGGACTGGTCAGAAGAACAATGGGATCAGATTATCAAAACCAATCTTAAAATTCCATTCCTCTGCACAAACAAGGTCATTCCGGAAATGATCAAACAGAAAAAAGGGAATATTATAAACATTTCTTCCCGAATGGGACGGATTGCTTCCCAGATGGGCGCATATGCCTGCGCAAAAGCCGGAATTGTTACTCTTACAAAGACCACGGCAATCCAGGCACAGGAGTACGGTATCCGTTGTAATGCAATTGCTCCAACAATACTGGACACACCGGGACAAAGGGCTTATAATCATTCTGTTGGACAAGATGAAATTAAGATGGGAAACGCAGACTGTATGGGCAAGGCCGCTCTTTATCTAATCTGTGATGCCCCAGAGGTTATGACCGGACAGGTACTTGATTTATTCCCAACAGTTTAATATGATAATAGTAGACTATACTTAATTACATGAAGACAGGAGTTTTACATTATGATTATCAAATTAAAGAATTCTACAACTGAAGCTGAAAAGCAACACTTAATTGAATGGGCCGAAAAGCAGGGAGTTTCTGTATGCACCGTTACAGGTACAATGGATACTCTGCTTGGTTTTATCGGCGATACTGCGCATATCGATATGGAGCAACTGGAGGCAATGCATATTGTTGATGCTGTAAAACGTATCCAGGCTCCCTATAAAAGAGCAAGCCGCAACTTTCACCCGGAAGACACCGTTATTACCGTCGGCGATGCCGTAATTGGCGGGAAAGAACCTGTAATCATTGCAGGCCCATGCTCTGTAGAATCAGAAGAACAGATCTGCGGCGTTGCTATGGACGTAAAAAAATCCGGAGCAAAAATTCTCCGCGGCGGTGCTTTCAAGCCCCGCACTTCTCCATACTCTTTCCAGGGATTGAGAGCCGATGGCATTAAACTTCTTCTGGAAGCTAAGAAAGAATCCGGACTCCCAATTGTAACAGAGATTATGGATATCTCTCAGCTTCCGCTTTTCGATGACGTGGACATCATTCAGGTAGGCGCAAGAAATATGCAGAATTTCGAGCTTCTCAAAGAACTTGGCAAGACAGAGAAGCCTATTTTATTAAAGCGGGGGCTCTCCAGTACATTAGAAGAATTACTCATGAGCGCCGAATATATTATGAGCGGCGGCAACGAACAGGTCATCTTGTGCGAACGCGGTATCCGCACCTTTGAGACAGCTACCAGAAATACTCTGGATCTATCCTGCATCCCAGTATTACAATCTTTGTCTCACCTTCCGGTGATTGTAGACCCAAGCCATGCAACCGGCAAGGCTGACCTTGTCGCGCCAATGTCACGGGCGGCAATCGCTGCCGGAGCTGACGGACTGATTATCGAAGTACATAATAATCCGGCATGTGCGCTGTGCGACGGTCAGCAATCCCTGACTCCTGCAGCATTCGATGAACTGAAAAAATCTATCGATAAGGTGGCTGCAGCATTATGTTAAAACAGATCATACAGACAGGTAAGCCCTACCCCGTATACATCGGGACAGGGCTTCTTGCCCGCTCAGGAAATATTTTTACCGAAGCTATTGAACATTTATCCGGGAAATCCGTAGTCATCATCAGCGACTCCAACGTAATGCCTCTTTATGGAAGTATAACTGCAGATTCTTTCCGTTCTGCGGGGTGTCAGGTATATACTTATGAAATTCCTGCCGGAGAGACGTCTAAGAACTGGAACCTACTGGGTGCCCTGCTGGAACACCTTGCTAATCTGCAAATTACCAGAAGCGATTATCTTGTCGCCCTTGGCGGCGGTGTTGTAGGCGATTTGACCGGATTTGCTGCTTCTATCTATATGCGCGGTATCTCATTTTTACAAATTCCTACTACCCTGCTTGCAGCTGTAGATTCTTCTGTGGGCGGCAAAACTGCCGTAGACCTACAAGCAGGTAAAAATCTTGCCGGTACTTTCTGGCAGCCGGAAGCCGTGCTTTGTGATACAGACGTATTCCACACACTTTCCAGAGAAATTTTCCTGGACGGCGTGGCAGAAAGCATCAAATACGGTATTCTCAGAGACAGGCAACTATTTCTTTCCATCCTGAATGGCGGACTGGAACATACATGCAATGACATCGTTGCAGCATGTATCGCCATGAAAGGAGAAATTGTATCTGAAGACGAATTCGACCGGGGTACACGGGAACTTCTTAATCTGGGACATACTTTTGGCCATGCAATAGAAGCCTGCAGCCATTTTGCAGTAACTCACGGACATGCTGTTGCCATCGGTATCCACATGGCAGGCCAGACAGCAGCAAAGCTGGGAATCTGCAGCAAAGAATGCAGCCATGACATTACCAATGCTCTTCTGAAGCTTGGTTTCTCACTGGACTGCCCCTATTCTGCAGAGGAATTATATGAAGTTATGCTTCGTGACAAAAAACGCAAAGGCGGAACCATTGATTTAATTCTCCCATATGCTATTGGAGACTGCAGGATTTATCCGGTAACAATCGAACAATTAAAAGAAATCATGCATGCATAAAATAAGAACAGCCTACGAAATTCTATGCTTTACCGCATACAATTTTCGCAGACTGTTCTTATTTTTATGACATTTAACTGAAATCAATGCTCCGAATTGCTTTTTCCTCCGGCACATGTAAAGATAAAGACCAGCAATGCAATTGCCACTGCCATCCACCCTGCCAACATCGAAGTTCCTTTTCCACTGAACATATCATAATATCCTTTCAGATAAATAAGAATCACCAATAAAGGAATTCCATAGGCAACATACAGCCGTACAAAGGATGGGAATTTTATTCCGGAACCGGTGTTTGCTTCTTCTAAGAAATTCTTCCAGCCCCATCCATTTTTCTTCGTACAGAACATTACCGATACCAGGCTTCCAAGAGGAAGCAAATTATTAGATACGATAAAATCTTCCAGATCCAGAATGGTACTGCCTTCACCAAGAAGCTGTACTCCCGACAGTACATTGAACCCAAGCACACACGGCATACTAAGAAGGATAATTAAAACGGCGCTTACCTTCACGCTTTTCTTACGCGTCCACCCCAGCAAATCCATATCAAAGGAAATAATATTTTCAAATACCGCAACTACAGTAGAAAAAGCGGCAAATGTCAGAAACAGGAAAAATAACGCCGACCAGAACCTGCCTCCCGGCATCTGCGTAAAAATATTCGGAATGGTTATGAATATCAGACTGGGACCTGCCCCCGGCTCGATACCGAACGCAAAGCACGAAGGGATAATAATAAATCCTGACATCAGTGCTACAAAAGTATCCAATGCTGTAATTGTAATGGCCTCTCCGGTCAGGCTTCTGTCCTTATCCATATAGCTTCCGAAAATCAACATACTTCCGATACCAATAGACAATGTAAAAAAAGCCTGGCTCATTGCTCCGAAAATCATATTTCCAATTCCTACTTCCCGTATTTTGTCCAAATCAGGAATCAGATAAAAACGAATCCCCTCACCGGCTCCTTCCAGGAAAACAGAATGTACCGCCAAAGCCACCATAATTGCAAGCAGAGCCAGCATCATGACTTTTGTAATCCGTTCAATTCCTCCCTGAAGACCAAAGGCACAGACGCCAAACCCAATGATGCAGACCAAAACAGTCCAAAACATCATTACAGGTGCATTTCCTAACATCTTAGAAAATTCCTCTGTAACCTGCTCCGGGGAAGCCCCCGCAAATGTACCGATTATGCTTTTGTAACAATAATACAGCATCCACCCTGCAACTGTCGTATAGAACATCATTAACAAATAGTTTCCGATAATTCCAATCCACCTTGTCATATGCCAGCGGGTTCCCTCCGGCTCAAGTTTTTTATGCGCCGCCGCAATGCTCAGACGGCTTCTCCGCCCTATTGCAAACTCACACACCAATACCGGAATCCCCATCACCAGCAAAAAGAACAGGTAAAGGAGTATAAATGCCGCTCCTCCGTATTCTCCGCACATATATGGAAATTTCCACACATTCCCTATACCAATTGCACATCCGGCAGACACTAGGATAAAGCCCAGGCGCGAACCAAATTTTTCTCTTTTCATCTCTCTCTCCTTATTTATCATGCACTAATAGAATTGCCTGTATATAATTGATAATATCTTCCCTGCTCTCCAATTAACTGCTCATGGGTTCCTCGCTCAATAATCCTTCCTTGCTCCAGAACCATAATACAATCCGAATTACGGACAGTAGATAGACGATGGGCAATTACAAAGGTAGTCCTTCCTTCCATCAGTTTATCCATACCTTCCTGCACAATCCGTTCTGTCCTGGTATCAATAGAGCTGGTAGCCTCATCCAAAATCAATACCGGAGGATCTGCAATTGCCACGCGGGCAATTGCAAGTAACTGCCGCTGCCCCTGGCTCAAATTTGCACCGTCGCCTGTCAGCATAGTATCATACCCCTCTGGAAGCCTTCGGATAAATCCATCTGCATTTGCCAATCTTGCCGCTGCAAACACTTCATCATCCGAAGCATTCAATTTTCCAAACCGGATATTCTCTTTTACCGTTCCTGTAAATAGATGGGTATCCTGCAGGACGATTCCAAGAGAACGCCGCAAATCAGCTTTCTTGATTTTATTAATATTAATACCATCATACCGGATTTTTCCATCCTGAATATCATAAAAACGGTTAATCAGATTCGTAATCGTCGTCTTTCCTGCTCCGGTAGAACCTACGAAGGCAATCTTTTGTCCCGGCTCGGCGTACAACTTTACATCATGAAGTACAATTTTATCGTCCGTATAACCAAAATCCACTCCGTTAAAGACCACATCGCCCCTCACTTCTACATAATCAACACTGCCGTCTGCCTGATGTACATGCTTCCACGCCCAGCGCCCGGTTCTCTCTCTGCTCTCAACGAGCTTTCCATCCTGCTCTCTGACATTCACAAGCGTAACATAACCTTCATCCGCTTCCTCCTCTTCATCCAGCAATTGAAAAATACGCTCTGCTCCTGCCATAGCCATAACAATTGCATTTACCTGCTGGCTCACCTGATTGATTGGCATACTGAAGCTTTTATTAAAAGTCAAAAAGCTTGCCAGACCCCCCAGCGTAAACCCACCTACATGGTTCAGCGCAAGAATTCCTCCCGTAATTGCACAGATTACATAGCTTACATTTCCCAGCTGCGCATTAATCGGTCCCAGAAAATTGGCAAATGTATTCGCTCTGTCTGCACTGATATACAGAGTATCATTCAATTTCCGAAAAGCTTCTTTATTCTCTTCTTCATGGCAGAATACTTTTACTACCTTCTGTCCGGCCATCATCTCTTCGATATATCCATTCACTGCCCCCAGATTCTTCTGCTGCTCCACAAAATATCTGCCGCTTCTTCCTGCGGAAGCCCTGGACGCCAGTACCATAACGCTAACCATCAGCAGCGTTACCACTGTCAACGGCACATTCAAAATCAACATACTGACAAATACACTGACAATGGTAAATGCACTGTTAGCCACCTGCGGAATACTTTGGCTGACCATCTGTCTCAGAGTATCAATATCATTGGTATAAACAGACATGATATCCCCATGAGCGTGGGTATCAAAGTATTTAATAGGAAGTTTCTGCATATGAGAAAACAAATCGTCCCTCAGATTCCGCAGTACTCCCTGTGTAACATTTACCATAATCCTGTTATATGCGTAAGTAGCGCAGATTCCCACTGCATAAAAACACGCTACTCTGGCAATCGCACGGGCAAGCGGTGAAAAATCCGGCTGATCCGTTAAAAGAAACGGTGTAATATAATCGTCAATCAGATTTTTCATAAACATCGTTCCCTGCACATTCGCAATCACACCCAGAAAAATCAAAAGTAAGACCGCTATACAGTGAAATTTATATTGATGCAGTATATACCGCATCAGCCGTATAAAAATTTTCCCCGGGTTCTCTACCTGCTGCTTAGCGCCCCTGGAGCCTCTGTTCATCAATCCGGCCATAAGCTACTCACCTGCTTTCTCGTCAAAATCACCGCCGCCCTTTGTTTGCGACAAGTAGACTTCACGGTATATTTCATTGGATTCCAATAATTCTTCATGCGTCCCAAATCCATCAATCCGGCCTTCTTCCATAACAATAATACGATCCGCATCCTGAACACTCGCAATTCTCTGCGCAATAATCAGTTTCGTCGTATCGGGAATTTCCTCCCGGAAAGCCCTGCGGATTTTCTTGTCCGTGGCCGTATCTACTGCACTGGTACTATCATCCAGAATCAATATCTTTGGCTTCTTCAGCAGCGCTCTTGCAATGCAGAGTCTCTGCTTCTGCCCTCCCGAGACATTGCTTCCGCCCTGTTCAATATATGTGTAGTATCCTTGAGGAAATTTCTGAATAAATTCATCTGCACATGCCAGCACACATGCCTCCCTGCACTCTTCTTCTGTCGCTTCCTTATTTCCCCATCGGAGATTATCCAGAATCGTACCGGAAAACAATACATTATTCTGCAATACCACCGAAACCTGATTCCGGAGCGCCTCCAGTCCATATTTCTTTACATTGATTCCTCCCACAAGCACTTCGCCATCAGAGACATCATAGAGACGGCTCACCAGATTTACAAGACTTGTCTTGGCACTTCCCGTTCCTCCGATAATTCCAATCGTCTCCCCGGCATGAATTTTAAGATTAATATTCTGCAGTACCGGCCGCGCGCTTCCTTTTTTATAAGAGAAATCCACATTTTTAAACTCAATACTTCCATCCGGCACCTCCAGTATTGGTTCCCGGGGATCTTTCAAATCACTTGTCTCATTCAGCACTTCTGCTATACGCCTTATACTTGCCATACTCATGGAGACCATAACAAATACCATAGACATCATCATCAGACTCATCAATATATTCATACAATATGTAAGAAGGCTCATCAATTCGCCTGTCGTCAATGACGACGAAACTATCATTTTCGCCCCAATCCAGCTGATAAGCAAAATACAAGTATAAACCGTAAACTGCATTAATGGAGCATTATATACCAGAGTACACTCTGCTCTTACAAATATCCGGTAAATATTCTCACTTGCCTTGCGGAATTTCTCCGTTTCCTGTTTTTCTCTGACATACGCTTTCACCACGCGGATCGCCGACACATTTTCCTGAACAGATGCATTCAAATCATCATACTTTGGAAATGCCTCCTGAAAATATCTGGTTGCACGGCTCATAATCAGAAAAAGGAGCGCTCCCAGCACCAGAACTGCAATTAAATAAACCGTCGCCAGCCTTACGTTAATGGAAAATGCCATCGTCATTGCACAAAGCAAGCTTGCCGGAGCCCTGGTGAACATCCTAAGCGACATATGATAAGCATTCTGTACATTCGTCACATCCGTCGTAAGTCTTGTAACCAGTCCTGCCGTACTATATTTATCTATATTCGCAAAAGAAAAGGTCTGTATATGGTTAAACATCGCTTCTCTTAGATTCTTCGCGAATCCCGCTGAAGCTTTCGCTCCATATCTTCCTCCTGCCATTCCTGCAAATAAAGCCACCCCTGCCGCAGCTACCATCCATCCGCCTATTTTATAAATGTGCTGAATATCACCCACACTTACTCCTTTATCAATAATGGATGCCATAAGATACGGAATAATCATCTCCATCAACACTTCCAGTATCATAAACACGGGTGTCGCTATAGATGCTTTCTTATACTCTTTTACTTCTCGCAACAATACTCCAATCATCATCTGTCCCCCTTCTGCCAATCAATCATTTTACCGTAAATTCTCATATATATCAAGAATTCATTTCCCTTTTCTGCTGCTAATTTATTTTATGTTCAAAAAAATCTTGTCATCTAGTTTTCAATACTATATAATAACTATATTGAGGTGATAAATTATGACAATTGACACAAAAGATATGCTGAACAGCATTCTCACCAGCATTTCTAAAATCGACTATGTAAAACCGGAAGACATTCCCAATATAGATTTATATATGGATCAGGTAACGACTTTTATGGAAGCCCAGCTTTCTTCCACCAAGCGTTATCCGGAAGATAAGATTCTGACAAAAACTATGATTAATAATTACGCCAAGAACAATCTTCTTCCTCCCCCGGTTAAGAAGAAATATTCAAGAGAGCATGTTTTGCTTTTGATTTTTATCTATTATTTTAAAAATATTCTATCAATAAAGGATATTGAGACTCTTCTGGCGCCGGTTACAGAAGAAAATTTCAACAATGGAGAGGATTTCTCATTAACTGATATTTACAAGGAAATCTGCCAGCACGAAAAATCAAGAACCAGCTACTTAGCCAAGGATATTGCTCATTCCTTCAAGGCTGCATCCGAGACTTTTTCCAACGCTCCGGAAGAAGACCGCAGAAGTCTGCAGCAATTCTCCTTCATCTGCAGTCTGGCATTTGACGTATATGTTAAAAAACAGCTGATTGAAAAACTAATAGACGAAATGCCGGAACCGGAGCACAAAAAAAAGAAGAAATAGAAAAAGGGAGCAACACGTCTCCCTTTATTTATTGATTCTGTCAAACACCATATCATAACCATCATTTCCATAATTCAACGAACGGTTCACCCGGCTGATGGTTGCCGTAGATGCTCCTGTTTTCTCTGCTATCTCCAGATAAGTCTTCTGCTCCCTCAGCATCTTTGCCACTTCAAATCTCTGGGATAACGAAAGTAACTCATTAATCGTACAAATATCTTCAAAGAAAGTATAGCATTCTTCTTTATCTTTCAGGCTTAAAATTGCGCTAAATAAATAATCAACTGCTTCTGTCCTGATCTTCTTACTCATATTCATTCTCTCCTCTGCACAGAATTAGTAACTAGATACATTTTAGCACATTAAAACTTTAAAGTCTATATGGTGTTCTGAAATTTTACCGATTACGTTTTAAAACAGATAACAGTTTCGCAAGAGATGTATTTGCAATCAGCTCTTCCGGAAATTCCGCTTCCCGCAATACAGCAGAAGAATACAATGTATTTGCAATATCAACATCAACATGGGCATCACTTCCCAATGTAACCATTACATCATACTTCTTGCAAAGTCTCAGCATTTCCAAATCGTTTTTATAGGTATCTTTCCGAAATCCATCCGGCCGCAGAGAAGAATTATTAACCTCCAGAAGCGTCCCTGTCGCTTTCGCCGCTTTAACTAATGCCTCATAATCTACCTCAAACCGCCCGTCATCCGGATGGCCGATAATATCCACCAGCTCATTTTGCATCACATTCAAATAAGCCTGTGTATTCTCTTCCTTCCCTCTGCTCTTGCCATAGCAGGGTGTGTGGATACTTGCAATGGCTATATCCATCTGCTCCAGCCAATTCTGCGCAATATCCACCCTTCCGGTCTCATCCATAATATTCAGCTCTGTTCCCATCAATAACCGTACCCCATATAGCTCTCTGGGTACTACCTTCAGATTTTGAAAATAAAACAGATGACAGCTCCCCGGCATCTGAGGCGCATGTTCTGTAAGCGCAAGGCCTTCCAGCCCTTTATCGGCTGCCATTTTCGCCATCTCCCGAATTGTATTATAAGCATGCCCGCTCGCTAATGTATGTGTATGCGTATCAACCATAATTTTCATTATCCTGTCCTTCTTTCTTTATCCTCATATGGAAACATTATACAGTATGCAATTTTATATTTCTACACATTCTATTTTTAGTACAAAAACAAAAATTTTTCAAGGAGGTTTTACATTGAAAAACAAAGAAACCAAAAATCAAAGACTGATTGATTCCTATGATTATCTGTCAAACGCAGCTTCCTCACAGGATTGTACCGGGCTGATTCCTTTTGCTCCAACCTGTGAAGAAGAATTAGAATCCTATGAATCTGTCTATAGCTATCTTCCACCGGAAATCCCATCAGGCAAAAACACTGCCGACGAACCATAACAGTTAAATCACCGTTAAAATAATCTCCGCATATACTGGAAGAAAAAAAGGATGTTGACTTATTATGGCTGCTTTAGTTCCGGTTAGTGGAAATATTCAGAATATTTCTCCCGTAGGCAGCGACTGCTGCTCTCAGATGGTAACTCTGCGTACCGGCAATACCATTACGAATTTCGTCATATCTCCGGCAACCTATGTTATCCAGGAGGCGAGGCTGCGTATCGGCATGAATGTAACGGCATTCTACGATGCAAGCCTGCCGGTTCCTTTAATCTTCCCGCCACAATACCAAGCAGTTATCATTGGAAGAAAGAGTCCGAATGAAACCATTTATGCCGGTTTTTTTAATAACAATCTTGTGTCAGAAGATAATTCACTAAAGCTTAACCTATCCCGTTCAACCGAAGTTCTTACTTCTAACGGACAGCGGTTTAACTGTAATCCCGGCGGACAGTTGTTGATTGTATATTATACAACCACCACAAGAAGCATTCCGCCGCAGACCACACCAAGACGAATCATCGTAATGTGTTAAAAACCGATATTTCTGCAAAAAACCGACGTGACATCTCTATTCACGCCGGTTTTCCTCGTTTTATCTTAAATAAATTTTATATACGATACTCAAAATACCTTAACTGCGGTTCTGCTCGGCAACCAAATGGGAGGCACCATACATCTCCCGCAGTTTTGGCTTCTCAATCTTGCCTGTCGCATTACGCGGAACGTCTGCAAAAATAATTTTACGGGGACGCTTATATCTTGGAATCTTCTTACAGAACTCGTTAATATCTTCCTCTGTACAGACCACCCCTGGCTTCAACTCAATAATTGCGGCCGCAATTTCCCCCAGGCGATGATCCGGCAGGCCAATGACCGCCACATCAAGAATCGCATCATTTGTCCGCAGAAAATCTTCTATCTGCACAGGATAAATGTTCTCGCCACCGCTGATGATAACATCCTTCTTACGGTCAACAAGGAATATAAATCCATCTTCATCTTCCATTGCCATATCCCCGGTATAAAGCCATCCGTCATGGAGTACTTCTTCTGTTGCCTTGGGATCGTTATAATAACAGACCATAACGCCCGGCCCTTTCACCGCCAGTTCTCCGGTCTCTCCCTGTTTCACCGGATTCCCTTTGTCATCAATAATCTTCGTCTTCCATCCGTATCCGGCTATACCAATAGCGCCTACCTTATGAATGTTTTCAACTCCAAGATGTACGCACCCCGGTCCAATCGACTCACTAAGGCCGTAATTCGTGTCATATTGATGCCTCGGGAAATACTCTTTCCAGTGCTTAATCAGGCTTGGCGGAACAGGCTGTGCCCCAATATGCATCAACCGCCACTGATCTAATTGATAATCCTCAAGATGAATATCTCCATTATCTATGGCCAGAAGAAGATCCTGCGCCCACGGTACTAAAAGCCACACGATTGTACATTTTTCCTCCGAAACGGCACGCAGAATAAATTCCGGATTCGTCCCCTTCAAAAGAACTGCCTTGCCGCCCGTCAGAAAACTTCCAAACCAATGCATCTTCGCTCCCGTATGATAAAGCGGCGGAATACATAAAAACACATCATCCTTCGTCTGTCCATGATGGTTCTGTTCAACCTTTGCAGAGTGCATCAAAGCCTGATGGGTATGTAAAATTGCTTTTGGGAAACCTGTCGTTCCCGATGAAAAATAAATTGCAGCATAATCTTCATCTGTAATATCGACCTTCGGAGGCTGACTGGAACAGTTTGCAGTATGGGCAGTATAATCTTCTGCAAATCCCGGGCATCCATCTCCCACATAGTAAAGGAGCCGATGCTCACTGATATTATCAGCTATTTCCTCCACACGTCCGATAAATTCCGGCCCGAATACCAGCACATCCACTTCTGCCAGCTCCACACAATACTGAATCTCATCTGCTGAATACCGGAAATTAAGGGGCACAGCCAACGCTCCCGTCTTCAGAATTCCAAAATAAATTGGAAGCCATTCCAGACAGTTCATAAGAAGAATTGCCACCTTGTCCCCTTTCTGGACGCCCCTTTCCAAAAGCAGATTTGCAAAACGGTTCGCCTTTTCATTAAATACATTCCAGGTAATCTCACGCCTGTAATAAGGTGTCCTCACCGGCTCAATCAACTCATATTCCTTCCAAGTAACCCGTCTCGTCTCCGGCATCTCCGGATTAATCTCAACCAGGCATATATCATCGCCATATAACCGGCAGTTCTTCTCTAAAATCTCCGTAATAGGCATTGAAAAAATCCCCTTTCCTCTCTACGCCCTTCCACTTTAGCGCTTTTACTCGTTAAAGTCTATGATACCCAATTTCCCTGCAAATGTCAATCCTTATTTCACAACATTCCTCATCGTGAATATACTATAGCATTAAGAATTTAAGGAGGATATTTATGAAAAAGCGTTTCATTGCCGTACTGCTTGTTTCTGCTATGGTTCTGGCTTCCTTTACTGCATGCTCTTCGGACAGCGCATCGGAAACCACCGGAAATACTGACAGTCAGACAACCAAAGATACGGACGATACCAAGACAGAAACTAAGGATACTTCACCGACAAAAGTCGTGTTAAATGAAGTAGCACACTCTATTTTCTACGCTCCAATGTATGTTGCAATTGAAGAAGGGTATTTTGATGAGGAAGGAATTGAACTCGATCTAGTGTGTGGATTTGGAGCCGATAAAACCATGACCGCAGTTCTTTCCGGCGAAGCCGATATTGGATTCATGGGTTCTGAAGCTTCTATCTACACCTACAATGAAGGTGCCAACGACTACGTAATTAATTTTGCCCAGCTTACCCAACGTGCCGGGAACTTTCTTGTTGCAAGAGAAGAAATGCCGGATTTTAAATGGGAAGATCTAAAAGGAAAATTAGTGCTTGGCGGTCGGAAAGGCGGTATGCCGGAAATGGTATTTGAGTATATCCTCCGCCAGAACGGCATTGAACCGGGAAGTGATGTAACCATCGATCAAAGTATTGATTTCGGATCCACCGCAGCAGCATTTTCAGGTGGGCAGGGGGATTTTACCGTCGAATTTGAGCCATCCGCCACACTGCTTGAATCAGAAAACAAAGGCCACGTTGTCGCTTCGCTGGGAACTGACAGCGGTTATGTGCCTTACACTGCATTTTCTGCCAAAAAAAGCTACATTGACAACAATCCTGAGGTCATCCAAAGCTTCACCAATGCGCTTCAGAAAGGCATGGACTATGTACAGACCCACTCTCCGGAAGAAATTGCTAAAATTATCGAGCCGCAGTTCAATGAGACGGAGCTGGATACAATAACAACAATTGTAACCAGATATTATGATCAGGACACTTGGAAAGAAAACCTGGTTTTTGAAGAAGAAAGCTTCGAACTTTTGCAGGATATTCTGGAAGACTCCGACGAACTTTCAAAACGCGCGCCTTACGAAGACCTTGTTACCACAGAGTTTGCAAAGGAAGCTGCCAAATAAACCACACATTAAAAAAAGGGGACAGCACACACCAGAACTGTCCCCTTATAAAAGTTCTTCTTTTTATAGAAAATACGCAAAGACTGAAGCGCCAACTACAGTGCAAAGCCCTGCCACAACAATTGCAAGACTGCTCATAGCTCCTTCCACTTCTCCCATCTCCATTGCTTTTGCTGTTCCTATTGCATGTGACGCTGTTCCGATAGCAAGTCCTCTGGAAATGGAACTGCGTATGCGGAATATTCTACAGACAAATTCCGCCGACATATTTCCCAACACTCCCGTTATAATAATAATTGCAACGGAAATAGTAACATATCCGCCCAATTCTTCTGAAACACCCATTCCAATTGCTGTCGTAATGGACTTGGGAAGTAACGTGACATATGCTTCGTGGGACAGACCAAAAAGCACCGACATCCCCCACACTGTAACCAGGCTGGCCAGCACTCCCGCAACTATCCCGCCCAAGATTGCCATCAGATGTTTTTTCAACAGCTCTCTCTGCTGATACAAGGGAACCGCAAGGCTTACCGTTGCCGGAGTCAGAAGATACGCCAAATACTGGGCGCTGGAATTATAACTGTCATAATCCACATGGAATATCGAAAGAAAAAGGATTACCAATACAATGGAAACCAACAGTGGGTTGAATATTGCCAGTTTTAACTTGTTTTTCATGAAAATCCCGATTTCATAAGAAATCAGGCTAATTACTACCCCTATTGTTGCTGACTCAACAATTACCTGATCCATCTTCTGTCTCTCCTTTCCTTTTTTCCAAACATCTATCCGTAACCTTTCCTGTAACACCCATAACCACAAAAGTAGACACAAGTGTTATGACAGAAACCGGCAGAACAATTCTTTGCAGTTGTCCCCAGGAATTTAACAATCCCACTCCTGCCGGAATGAACATTAAAGGCATAATTTCTATTAAAAATTCTGCCGTCTCTTTCACCTGCTCAAGTTTGATAATTCCGCTCATCAAGAATATCAGCATCAAGAGGAGTCCGTAAATGCTTCCGGGCACCGGAAGCGGAACAAAGTATTTGATAATCTCTCCTGCACAGGTGACGCCAAGAATGATTCCAAACTGTTTCATATACTTCATTTATCTGTTTTCTCCTTCTATCTTATTTTGTCCGCTTAATATAGTAACACAAAATAACAAAAAGTTGAATCCGAAAAACTATTGTTCTATAATAAAGCTATGAATGGAGATTTTATTATGAATAAAAATGAAAAACGCAAAGAAATCAAACAAAAGCAATCTATTCTCAGCCCGGAATATTGCCATTTTGCAGATAAAGCCATCTGTAACAGGATTCTGTCCCTTCATGAGTTTCAAACAGCCGACGTAATATTTTGTTACATAAGTATGGAAAACGAAATCGACACACGCCCAATCATTGAAAATGCCTGGATGATGAAAAAAAAGGTTGCTGTGCCAAAATGCACAAAAAAAGGATGTATGGAATTATATCAAATTCACTCTTATGAAGACCTGGAAGCCGGAAAATATGGCATTCCAGAGCCTAAGAGCAAATGTCTTCCTGTCCCTCCAAATACCATAGACTTTGCCGTCATCCCCTGTCTTTCCTGTGATCTTGAAGGCTGGCGGCTGGGACATGGCGGCGGATATTATGACAGATACTTAGAACATACCGACTTCATAACAGCGGTTGTCTGTCGGCATCAGCTGCTGTCAGAAAGCATCTGTCATGAAACACATGATAAACGTATGAATATCGTTGTCACGGAAGAGATCATGCGCTTTTTATAACTTCCTTTCAGCAGCCCATTTCTTTTTTCGTCCAGCCTACTCTCCTCCCGAACCATCTTTTCCTGTTTTTTCTGATTCTGGAAGCGAAACTGCGGGCTGTACGGAATTCTCTGCTATACTTTCCGTTTTCCTCTTTGCTTCTTCTCTGGCACGATACAAATTAGATGGAAATAAATCCGTCTTCAATTCTCCCATAAGCGTATACTCCTTTCTGCAAAGGAGTATACCCTTTTCCACTTCATTCTATTCCATACTCTACTTAACAAAGAAGAATCATCTGCACCCCATAAGCTTCTTTACTGGATTTCTCTGATTCTTTTACGGAGAGGCAAGACCTTCGACGGCGCTACCGAAAGCTCATCAATCCCCATCTGAATAAACAGCTCTGTCATAGTAGTGTCTGCCGCCAAATCACCGCATATAGATATTCTCTTTCCTTCCAAATGCACATTATTTGCCACAATCCGAATCATCTTAATCAACGCCGGATGATGAGAATTATAATGATTCGTCAGCCTTCCGTTCTGTCTGTCCATCGCCAGCGTATGCTGCGTAAGATCATTCGTCCCAATACTAAAGAAATCCAGCTCTCGCGCAAGTTCACCGCTAATCAGCACAGCTGCCGGAGTTTCAATCATTGCCCCAACCTCAATATTTTCGTCAAAAGCCGTCTTTTCATTTCGAAGTTCTTCTTTTGCTTTTTCCAAAATCTTCTTAGCCGCAACGACCTCTTCCACTGATGTTATCATTGGAAACATAATGGAAATATTGCCAAAAGCAGAAGCCCGCAGAATTGCCCTGAGCTGAACCTTAAATAATTCATTCTTATCCAGAGAAATGCGGATTCCCCGGTATCCCATCATGGGATTGGCTTCTGCCGGAAGTCCCAGATATTCCACTTTTTTATCTCCGCCAATATCCGCTGTACGAATTACAACCTTCTTCGGTCCCATGGCTTCAGCTGCCAGTTGGTATACTTGAAGCTGCTGTTCCTCTGTCGGCAGCTTTCCATTACTTTCCATATAAATAAACTCACTCCGGAAAAGCCCGATTCCATTGGCATCATTACGCAGTACACTTTCAATGTCTTCTCTGGATCCAATATTTGCACATACATCAATCCTCTGGCCACTTTGCGTAACATTATCTTTACCTTTCAGCCTTTCCAACGCCTCCACAGTCTTGATGTTCCGCTTTTTCTTCTCTTTCATCTGTGCCAGGGTCGTCTGATCCGGCTCAATGTAAAGCTTACCTTCAAAACCGTCAATGATCACCATCTTGCCATTATAATCCCTTTTCAACGCTTCCCCCAACCCGATGATGGACGGAATCCCGCGCGTCCTCGCCAGGACAGCCGTATGGGAATTAATGGAACCGTACATGGTTACAAAACCAAGCGCCTTTGCTTTATCAAGCATAACGGCTTCGCTTGGATACAAATCCTTTGCCGCCATAATAAACGGCTCATCAAGGAACATCTTTCCTCTGCGCACTCTCGACAAAACCTGCAGAATTCTATTCGCAACATCCCGCACATCCGCTTCATGTCCACGCACATATCCTGTATCCTGCCTGCCGAAATTCTCAATGAATTTTTCCGCTCCGGTCTTCACGGCATATTCTGCATTCATTCTCTCTTCTTTTATAATACTTGTAATGCTGTCTATAAAATCTCCGTCTTCCAAAAGCATCTGCTGAATTTCAAAAATCATGGCGTTTGTCTCGCCAACTCCCTTTTCGGAGTCACTGCATAATTCCTGAAGTTCAGCTATAGCCCTCTCTCTGGCCTTCTGAAAACGACCGGTTTCCTTATTTACATCCTCTACACTGAAACGGCGTATTTCCTTTTCCCCTCTATTATAGAACACCAGCCTTCCCATGACGATTCCCTCAGATACTTTTTTCCCTGTTAAAGTAATCATACAATTCCTGTCCTTTACTGTCGATTTTCTTCCGTACTATCTGTACCTTCCTTTTTACTTTACACGTTGAAACAAAGGTAGTCAAGTCTTTGTCAGCTTCTCTGATGAAACTCTAATCAAACATCTGTCGGCTCTTTTTCTGCCCAAATCAGACGTTTTATTATGTTTTGTAAAAAATGCAAAACTTTTTCTTGTACGTCATTGACTTTTTTATAAATATGTGCTAATCTTACAGAGCGCGATTATGGATATTTGTTCCAAGTTGTGCAGCTCTATTAATTTTTTTCATTTTTTGGAGGTATGACAATGAGCAAAGGTACAGTAAAATGGTTTAATAACCAAAAAGGCTATGGTTTCATCTCTGATGAATCCGGTAACGACGTATTCGTACACTACTCAGGACTTGTAATGGATGGTTTTAAATCATTGGAAGAGGGTCAGGCAGTTGAGTTCGAAATTACAGAAGGCGCAAAGGGACCTCAGGCAGTCAATGTTGTAAAACTTTAATTGCCTCATTAATCAAATGCAATGTACCTTTTATTTATATAAAACATAGATTCGATTTTAGATATTTAAAAGCAATACTTGTAATTCGATTAAGAAAAGCGGAATGTGCAATACATTCCGCTTTTTTATCACTTTGTTATACATTCGCCCGGTATGCTTCATCTGCAGAATAAACGTCGAAACCGCTTTCCTTCAGGATAGAAACCACTTTCTCCGGGTCGTCGCTCTTAAGAACTGCCGCTGCATCGCTTCCATTTGCAAATGCGTACATATATTCAATATTCACCTTGCCTTCTACAAGCTGATGCATCGCCTTACTTAAGGATCCTGCCGCATGCGGCACACGGAGTGCAACCACCTCTGTCAGCATGGCAGTAATTCCTGCTTCTTTCAAAACTGCACGTCCTTTATCCGGCTCCGATACAATCATTCGGAGCATTCCATAATCAGAAGTATCTGCCAGACTGAGAGCGACGATATTAACCTCCCCGGCTGCCAATGTAGCAAGCACTTCATCCAAACGTCCTTCTCTGTTCTCCAAAAATACAGATAATTGTTTAATTGTACTGTTGCTCATAACGGTTCCCCTCCTTTTATAAACCTCTGTTATCAATGACACGTTTTGCCTTACCTTCACTTCTCTGAATCGTCTTAGGCTCTACCAGTTTTACCCTTACCGATACGCCCAATGCCTGTTTCAAAACGGCCGCTACTTTATTTTTCAGCTCATCCAGCTTACGGATCTCATCGGAGAAATACTTCTCGTCTACTTCTACCATAACTGTGAGGACATCCAGATTATTTTCCCGGTCAACAATCAGCATATAATGTGGTGCCACACCGCCGCCCATAGAAAGAAGAGCCGTCTCAACCTGTGTCGGGAATACATTCACGCCACGGATAACCTTCATATCATCTGTACGTCCGGTAAACTTCTGGATTCTCGGAAGCGTTCTTCCACACTCGCATGTATCGTGCTGAATACTTGTCAGATCCTTCGTTCTGTAACGGAGCAATGGCATTCCTTCTTTTGCAAGGGTGGTAAATACAAGCTCTCCCGTCTCTCCATCGGCACAGGCCGTCTGGTCTGCCGGATTCAACACTTCCGGATAGAAATAGTCCTCATATACATGAAGTCCCTTATGATGAATACAATCCATTGCAACACCCGGGCCCGTAATCTCGCATAAACCATAAATATCGAAACTATTAATATGTAAAATACTTTCAATCTTCTTACGCATTTCCTCCGTCCACGGTTCTGCACCGTTAATGCTTGCCTTAATCTGCAGACGGTCTACAATCCCGGCTTCCTGCGCAGCTTCTGCCAGATACAGCGCATAAGAAGGAGTACATGCAAATGCTGTTGCTCCAAAATCTTCCATACACATAAGCTGACGTTTCGTATTGCCGGATGACATAGGAATTGCCATTGCGCCAAGTGCTTGTGCGCCAAGGTCAAGACCCATTCCGCCTGTAAAAAGTCCGTATCCGTAACATACGTGAATGCGATCTGCACTGGTAAGGCCAGCCATCGTAAGACCTCTCGCCACACATTCTCCCCACACGTCAACATCCTTCTGTGTGTAGGAAGCCAGTGTCAGCTTTCCTGTTGTTCCACTCGTTCCCTGCACTCTGGCAATTTTTTCCTGGGGCACAGCAAGAAGCCCAAATGGGTAATTATCTCTCAAGTCTTCTTTTGTTGTAAACGGAAGCTTATGAATGTCCTCAATTCCTTTTATATCTCCTGGTTCGATGCCCATATCATCCATTTTCTTACGATAAAACTGCACATTTTCATATACATTCTTTACCTGCTTCACAAGGCGTTCGCTCTGCAGAGCCGTCATTTCATCTCTGCTCATACATTCAATTTTCGGATCCCGGATCCTCTCTTTCCAATTTTCTAATGCTACTCCTGCCATTTTCCTTTACTCCTCTTCTTTTATAATTGATAACCTACATCAAATGCGCGCTTATTAATTTCAATCGTTTTCGGCGGTACTGTGTGCTCAATCACTTCATACCACTGCTCCCTGGTAAAATCCATATGCTGCGCTGCAATTCCCAGCACGATTAAGTTAAAGACTCTGGGATTTCCCAGCTTCTTGGATTCCTCTGTTGCATTTACCGTATATACTTTATAATTTTTTTTCAGATTCTCAATAATATTCTCCGGATACTCTGCCGCTCCGATTACTACCGGCATCGGATCGATGCGCCAGTCATTTACAATTAAAGCTCCATCCTTTTTCAGAAAATGTGCATACCGCAAAGCTTCCAGTCTTTCAAAAGCGATAATTACATCTGCCTGGCCCTCTTCTACAATCGGCTCCGCAACATTTTCCCCGTATCGGACAAAAGTCACAACACTCCCGCCTCTCTGCGCCATCCCATGTACTTCGGAAAGCTTAACATCATAGCCGCCGGCAATGGCAAGTCCGCCTAAAATTCTGCTGGTCAGAAGAGTTCCCTGTCCTCCCACTCCAACGATCATAATATTCTTTGCTGCCATTATTTGTCACCTTCCTTTGCTAATTCAATTGCGCCAAACTTACATAAAGTCTCGCACAACCCACATCCAGTACACATTGTATCATCAATGTGGATGGTCCCATCCGTATTTTTCGTCATGGCTGGACATCCGGGCTTCATACACATTCCACACTTTTTACATTTATCCTCATGGGCAATATAGAGCGGCTTCTTTGCTTTGCTAAGCAATACGCATGGAGTCTTTGTGATGATAACCGACACTTCATCCTTCGCCACCTCTTCTTTGACCACTTTCTCCAGTTCTGCTATGTCAAAAGCATTGACCTCAATGACATTCTTCACGCCTATAGCACGGCACAGAGCCGGAATGTCAATTGCATAGGTCGGATCTCCCTGCAGGGTTTTCCCGGTTGCCGCATGATCCTGGTGCCCTGTCATTCCGGTCGTAGAATTGTCCAGAATCATAACCGTTCCGGTCGCTTTATTATACATCATATTCATCAGCGAATTCACGCCTGTATGTAAGAATGTAGAATCTCCAATTACGGCAACCCAGTTCTTAACATATTCTTTTCCTTTCGCCTTCTCCATACCATGAAGGCTGGAAATGCTCGCTCCCATGCAGATAGTCGTATCCACCACACTTAAGGGTGCAACTGCGCCCAGTGTATAGCATCCGATATCTCCTGCCGCATGAAGCTTTAATTTATTCAATACATAATACACACTCCTGTGTGGACATCCCGGACAGAGAATCGGCGGTCTTCCCGGAGCCTTTGCAGGCGCGGCAATTTCAAGCTTCTCACCTGCAATTGCTTCCCGAAGCATATTGGCACTATACTCGCCCTGAACCGTGAAAATTTCTTTCCCAACAGCCTGGATTCCCCAGGACTTCACCTGCTCTTCAATCACCGGATCTAACTCTTCTACAATATAAAGTTTTTCTACTTTCGAAGCAAACTCTTCAATTAATTTTCTCGGAAGAGGATTCACCATACCAAGCTTCAGAACAGAAGCATCCGGAAGAGCTTCCTTCACATACTGATATGGAATACCGCTGGTGATAACGCCGATCTTCGTATCTTTCATCTCCACCTTATTAATCGGCAGTGTATTGGCAGCTTCTGCCAGCTCCAGGTTGCGTTTCTCAATTTCCACATGCCGAAGCTTGGCGTTACCCGGCATCATAACCGTTTTCTGGATATTCTTTACATAGGGCTTGTCTTCAACCTGCTCTCTCTCCTGCAGCTCTACCAGTCCCTGTGAATGGGCAAGCCTTGTAGTTGTACGATACACAAAAGGGCGGTCATATTTTTCACTGAGTTCAAAAGCCACCTTCACAAAGTCTTTTGCTTCTGCACTATCGGACGGCTCCAGCACCGGAAGCTGCGCCGCGCGGGCAACCATTCTGGTATCCTGCTCATTCTGGGAGCTGTAAAGTCCCGGATCATCCGCCACAACAATCACCAGCCCTCCATTTACACCCATGTAAGACACGGTATAAGCCGGATCTGCAGCCACATTGAACCCGACATGCTTCATACAAGACATCGCACGGACACCCGCTACAGATGCACCGATTGCTACTTCCGTCGCCACCTTTTCATTGGGAGACCATTCACAGTACAAATCATCCTTATACTGCACCAGATACTCACTGATCTCGGTACTTGGCGTCCCCGGGTATGCGGCAGACACCTTCACTCCCGCCTCGTAAGCCCCTCTGGCAATCGCCTCATTACCGAGCATAATTACTTTTTTCTTTAACATTTGTAATCCATCCTTTCTTTCATATGATTAGTTTATCATGGATTTTTCAATTCAACAATGCATTTTCCTCTGCATATTTGCGTTTTATCATACCTCTGCGCCGGACTTACGGCATATTGCGCTTTACTTCATAATCCGTAAGCTCTACCTTAAGCACGCAGACAGCCTGCACGGCATTTGCATGGAACTCACAAAAATCTTTTCCCGTCTGCTGCTTCATAATAATTCTCAGCGCTCTTACCTTTTCTTCCGGTTCTGAAAGCATCTCTACTCTCCCATTCCCAATCAGGCTCTCGAAATAATAACTGTATCCGCAGGGAACTTCCGCCTCCATCAGTTCGTGTTTCCCGTCCAGCTCCAGACAAACTTGTGGATTTTTCTTCAACACATCCATTTTCCTTCCCTCCCTGGCACAATGGAAATAGAAGGTAAGCCTGCCGCCATCTTCGGTCTCACAGCCATAATTCATCGGCACCACATAAACTTTTCCATCATCATTCATGCCAAGCCTCGCGACTTTACATCTTCCTACAATTTCTTTAATTTCTTTCCAATCTGTCACTTGTCTGTTCTTTCTTCTCATATGTATCCTTTCCATTTAGGACGTAGTAAAGTGACACTTTACTACGTCCTAAATTAACATTTACCCTGTACCTATGTGTATTATGCCCTATACCTATTAATTTTTGAACACAAATACGGGCATCGGCGGGTTATTTTCTCTATTATAATATTCATTTGTAATCACTGTAAATATTTTAGGAGAAATCTGTTTTAAAAATGCCAAAATCCTGTCTTTTTCCTCGAATCCCGTATCCCCGCCACTATAGATACACAGGCTCATCATTCCACCGCTCTTCAGAAGGCCGAGTCCCCGGCTGACTGCCTGGACACTGGTTTCCGGACAGGTAGCTATTTTATGGTTGCCGCCCGGAAGATAGCCGAAATTGAAACAGATTACATCGATACTTTCTTCTTTGGCATACTGATCCATATGTTCATGACCGTCAAGAATTAACTTTGCTCTGTCTGCCAGTCCCTTTTCCTCCAACTTTTTTTCTGTCATTTCCAATGCTTCCTTCTGAATATCGAAAGCGAGCACACTCCCCTTTTCTCCCGCAAGCTGACAAAGAAACACCGTATCGTTGCCCTTTCCCATAGTTGCGTCGATATAATGTCCTCCGGCCTTCGCCTGCGAACGGATAATTTCATGGCACCAGTGGGTAATTTGTAAATTCTTCATCTACCTCTTCTCTTCTTTCTTTTTCTCTATAACACAATGATAGCGCCGGTTTGAACCGGCGCTTCCTGCATATGTTTATTCTATTATAAATCCGTTAAAATATCTACTACTTTTTTTCTGCCCCCAGCGAGCGATAGGTATGAATGATAACTACTAATGATATGAAAAACGTCAGCACGTCAGATACCGGCATGGAATACAACACGCCATCCAATCCAAAGAAGATTGGTAAAATCAATGCAAATCCTACGCCAAAGACGATTTCCCTGACCATGGAAAGCATGGTGGATATCAATGCATTTCCCATAGCCTGAAGATAGATGAATGTTGCCTTATTGATGCATGCCAGTATAATCATACACAGATAAATACGAAATGCTTTTATAGCAAATTCTGTATAATATACACTTTCATTTGCCGCACCGAATATTCCAATCAATTGTCTGGGCAGTAATTCTACAATTAAAAACGCCACTGCTCCTACCGCCGCTTCTGCAATCAGCAGATAGGTAAATAATGTCTTCACTCTGTCTTTCCTTCCTGCTCCTATATTATATCCCACAATCGGAATACATCCTGCTGCCATACCTATGACAATGGAAATGACAATCTGGAAAAACTTCATTACAATCCCGACCACCGCCATTGGAATCTGCGCATATTCCGGCTGTCCGAAGACCGGATCCACAGCGCCATATTTCCGAATCATATTGTTAATAGCCGCCATTGCCGCAACCAGGGAGATCTGCGCTAAAAAGCTGCAGATTCCAAGAGCCAGAAACCGCCTCGATACTTTAAAACTTAATCTGAAACTGCTCTTTTTCAAATGTACTGCTTTCATGTGGAATAGATACCATACCGCCAGCAGCGCTGTGAGCACCTGTCCCATAACGGTTGCTACTGCTGCTCCCATCATTCCCCACTGAAATCCAAAAATAAAAACCGGATCCAGGATAATATTGACAACTGCGCCTGCCAATGTAGAAACCATGGCAAACCGTGGGCTTCCATCAGATCGGATAACCGGATTCATCGCCTGCCCGAACATATAGAAAGGAATTCCTATCGAAATATAGAAGAAGTATTCCTTTGAATGCCGAAATGTCTCTTCATTTACTTTTCCACCAAACATAGTCAAAATCTGTTCCTGAAAAATCAGGTATACTGCTGTCAATATGATACTAATAATCAAACACAGCACAATTGCATTTCCTACACTTCGATGCGCGTTTTCTTCCTTCTTCTCTCCCAGACTGATACTAACAAATGCACAGCAGCCGTCTCCGATCATAACTGCCAGCGCCAGCGCCACTACCGTCAGTGGAAACACCACCGTATTCGCCGCATTGCCGTAGGAACCCAGATAACTGGCATTTGCAATGAATATCTGGTCTACGATATTATAAAGCGCCGCAACCAAAAGCGAAATAATACATGGGATAGAGTATTTTTTCATTAAAGTTCCTATTTTTTCCTGCACAAGAAAAGCATTTGCATTTTGTTTCTCCATTTTTTGTAAAACCTCCTTAAGAATTGCATAAAAAAAATGTGCGGCCAAAAGCTGGGTTTACGCCTCTGGCTACACACTATATTTATATTTTATATCATTTTTTTCATTTTTGCAAAAGGAAATTTTATCTTCTCTCCGCCGCACCTGCTGCCATCTGCAAAAAATACCGAATGACTCTGTCATCTTCCGTAAGTTCCGGATGGAATGCTGTCACAAGCTGATTTCCCTGCCTTGCTGCCACAATCCTTCCGCCGGTTTTTGCCAGGATTTCTACATGACTCCCTGTTTTCACAATATAAGGCGCACGGATAAATACCATGGGTATCTTTCCCAAAGTCCCAAATTCTTCTTCGGCACAGAAGCTTCCCAATTGTCTTCCATAAGCATTTCTTCTAACACAGATATCCATCGTGCCAAGATGAGAATTCCCTTCTTCCACCTCATTTGCAAGAAGAATCAGACCCGCACAGGTTCCAAGCACAGGCATGCCTGCATTTATTTTCTCGCGGATAGGCTCAAACAGCTCCAGATCACGAAGCAATTTTCCCATAACGGTACTTTCTCCTCCCGGTAAAATCAATGCATCAAACGGCCGCTTCAAATCCTTTTTCTGCCGTATCTCAAAATGTTCTGTTTTCTGTCTGTCAAGCATCTGCCCATGCTCTGCAAACGCTCCCTGCAAAGCTAAAACTGCCACTACCATCTTATTTCCCCCGCTCTGCCATAAGAAGCTCTATTTCCTGTTCATTAATTCCTACCATTGCCTCTCCCAAATCTGTGGAAAGCTCTGCAATTAGTTTTGCATCCGTATAATTCGTTACCGCCTTCACAATAGCCGCTGCTCTTTTTGCCGGGTCGCCGGATTTAAAGATTCCTGATCCTACGAATACACCTTCCGCCCCAAGCTGCATCATCAGAGCCGCATCCGCCGGAGTTGCAACTCCTCCCGCTGCAAAGTTCACTACCGGGAGCCTGCCATTTTCATGAACATATGTAAGCAGATCTACCGGAACCTGAAGTTGTTTCGCCGCTTCAAAAAGCTCATCATCCCGGAGATTCTGAATCTTTCGTATCTCCGCATTCATTGCCCTCATATGCCGTACAGCCTGCACAACATCCCCGGTTCCCGGTTCCCCCTTCGTACGTATCATAGAAGCGCCTTCTGCAATACGCCGGAGCGCTTCCCCTAGATCTCTCGCACCGCAGACAAATGGTACTTTAAATTTCGTCTTATCAATATGATAAATGTCATCCGCCGGTGACAGCACTTCACTTTCATCAATATAGTCAATCTCTATAGCTTCCAGTACCTGTGCCTCTACAAAGTGTCCAATGCGGCATTTTGCCATAACCGGAATGGAAACCGCTTCCTGAATCCCCCGGATCATCTTCGGATCACTCATCCGGGAAACCCCTCCTGCCGCCCGTATATCAGCCGGAATTCTTTCCAGCGCCATAACCGCACATGCCCCCGCCGCTTCTGCTATTTTCGCCTGTTCCGGCGTGGTGACATCCATAATAACACCGCCTTTTAACATCTGCGCCAACTGTTTATTTAATTCATATCTGCTTTCTTTCATTATTTTTATCCTCCTGTTTTTTATTTAGATTCCATTATACGCAAAAATGGATTGTTTTAAATATCCAGTTTATATAATTTTAACCATGCCAGATGCAGTTTCAGAATACTATTGATTTCATCTCCAATCTATCGTATGATTATACATGGGAGAAAATGGAACTGCCGCAGATACATTTGACGGCAGAATATAAGGGGAGTTTGAATTATGAAAGATTGCACCTACTATGACCTGCTTGGCATACCTATGGATGCGACAGACGAAGAAATTACCAATGCTAAGAATTTTCTGGTAAAACGTCTGCACCCGGATGCCAATACGAACAGCGGTCATGATACCACACTTTACATCCAGAATGTACTGGATGCTTACCGCATCCTGATTAACCCGACCAACAGACGGATTTACGATCGCCGTATCCGCAATCCAATCCGGCGAGAAGACCGGCCAGTCCATGGAAGCCGTCCTGCAGATAACGCGCCGCTTTCACCGAACTTTGCTCCATTCTGGGAAGCTGCTAACAAACTGAATGAACTGGTATGCCAAGGCAGTCAGATTCTAAAGCAAAAACGCTGGGGGAAGCAGGAGCTTTCATCTGAAAACCGCAATGAATTATCTCAGCTGGCTTCTGAAGCGCAGATACATATTCAAGTATTAGAATCCGGAGATATTCCGAAAAAATACTGGTTCTCTCATGCTATGAACTGGCTTCTTTTTCAATGGAGCCAGCACAGAGATCTGTCCTACGCCATGCTTTTTTCTATGTACGACAGTTATCTGGAACAGTGTAAATCGAATTTTGAAAGGAAAAAAATATTAAATCACACAGAATCATTTCTTACAACTTTAAATAAAATGATGAAATGACAAATACAGATAAAACTTGGATCTGCCGCATTAACTATTTAACGCGGCAGCCTTTTTTTATTCATGAACTTTCTTTGATTATAAAGAAACATCAGTAATGCCATCGTACAGATGACTCCATATCCGATCCAGCTCAGCCAGTCCGGAATCTGTCCAAATACCAAAAATCCCAGAAGCGCCGAAAAAATAATCTGAGAATAGTCATAAACAGAAATCTCCCTTGCCGGAGCGTAGGAATAGGCTGCTGTAATGCCGAACTGTCCGCCTGCGGCAGAAAGTCCCGCAAAAAGCAGGCTTACAAACTGACCCCCGCTCATTGTATGGTAATCAAACAGGAGAAAAGGCAAAGTAACGATGCAGGAAAATGCCGAAAAAAAGCATACAATGACCGGCCCTGCTTCTCCATGAAGGCTCAGTTTGCGCACAAATGTGTAGGCAATTCCGGCTCCCATCCCACCAGCCAGCCCTATCAGCGACGGGAGGAAATCCATATTAGAGAAAGTGGGCTTTATCACCAGCAGGCTCCCTAAAAATGCACCTGCTACGAATACTGCCTGAGGAACCGTAATTTTCTCTTTTAGCAAAAAGAAACTGAACAGCACAACAAAAAACGGAGACA
Organism: Clostridiaceae bacterium; assembly: GCA_902362865.1. Classification (GTDB taxonomy): domain Bacteria; phylum Bacillota; class Clostridia; order Lachnospirales; family Lachnospiraceae; genus Claveliimonas; species Claveliimonas acetigenes. The sequence continues at coordinate 65,426 of CABIYE010000008.1, read as the reverse complement.
TTTTATTCAGCATAGAAGCGTCTGCCAGCACAAGATGATCCACTGCATAAAAATTACAGAGAATTCCAAGCGTCCCAAATGTGGAACGCAAAATGAGATCCTTCCGGTTTTCTTTCTTAACTGCAAAGGGAATGCCTTCCTTTTTCATAATAACAATTGCAAAGAAAAATGCCACCAGGTTTCGGAAGAAGCTTTTCTGCACCGATGGAATATCTCCCGCAAGACGTACAAACATATTCATCAGCGCAAAGCAAAACGCCGAACAGATAATAGAAAGAATTCCTTTGTATCTTTTCCTGTTTTCCGCCATCATAACATTCCTCCTTCTTCTGGCGTATCAATATCATAAAGCTCTTCTGCACTTTCCGCCTCTATATAAACGCATGGATGATTCCGTATAACTTTGCGTCCCCCTTCATCTCCTTTCAAAGCAAGAAGCTCCGGCATCAGCCGGGCGGAGAAAAGCGTCGGACTTCCGGGGGTGCTGCCATACCTTACGGAAGCCGTCTCAACACCAAAATCCGCTGCCGCAAGCAGCTTTTCAACGGTATATTCCGTAAGTCCCGGCTGATCTGCCACCACAAATACAAGAAAATCTTCTTCCGGAATATCTCCCACAGCATGAAGAGCTGCCTCAATGGTATAGGACATGCCTTTATAGCTGTCCGGGCTGTATACCACCTGCACGCCTCCCTTTTTTGCCTGTTCCAAAATTTCCCGGTACTGCGACACAACATACAAGATACAGTCAGAGCGTTTATAGCAGAGTTCTTCCAGCATATCCAACCCGTAACGGTATAAATGCTTCCCTCGATATACATGCAAAAGTTTATTTGTTCCAAAACGGCGGCTGTTGCCAGCCGCCAGATATATCATATGCTTATTCATCTTCTATCCCCATGAGAATTTTCTCCGGCGTAATAGGCAGCGTACGGTGCCACACACCTGTCGCATTATAAATTGCATGTGCCAGCGCCGGAGCCGGTGTATTAATAACAATCTCACCAATAGATTTGGCGCCAAACGGGCCGGTAGGCTCATAACTGGATTCAAATTCTACCTGCAGATGCCCCATATCCAGACGGGTAGGGATTTTATACTGCATAAAAGAATTCTCCAGGATCTTGCCGGATGCAGAATAGGTTACATTCTCATAAAGCGCCATTCCGATTCCCTGTACCAGCCCGCCTTCTGTCTGAATCCGCGCCAGATTCGGGTTAATAGGCGTCCCACAGTCCACCACTGCCGTGTAATTCAGTATCTCGACTTTCCCGGTTTCCTTATCCAGCTCAATTTCCACCATTCCTGCCATATAAGGCGGCGGCGATACCGGCGAGCATGTGGTTGCTGTAGTCTGAGCCGCCACATCATTAAACATCATAGATTTTGCCGCTATCTCTGCTCTGGATACAAAGCCATTCCCATCCAGCCTGCGCACACCATTTCCGGTAAATTCCACTTCATTTTCCTGACAGTCCATCATTCCTGCGGCAATCTTACACAGATTCCTTTTCAGCTTCTCACAGGCTTCCTCTACCGCCTTTCCGGTAAGATAAGTAGTGGAAGAAGCATAAGAACCTGAATCATAAGGCGAGGAATCCGTATCTGCGCCAAAAACTTCTATATCCTCTAATGGACATTCCATACATTCTGCCGCCATCTGCGCCAGAATCGTGTCGCAGCCTGTCCCCATATCAGCCGCACCGATAATCAGATTATAAAATCCTTCATCACCAAGCTTTATGGTAGCAGATCCCACATCTACTCCTGAAATACAAGAACCCTGCATAGCCAGGGCAACTCCTGCTGTCCTTACCTTCCCATTTCCCATATCCCTTACAGGATACTTTTCCTCCCATCGGAACAATTCTTTACAGCGTGCGATACAACGATCCAGGGCACAGGCATTTGCCATCTCTCCATAATAAGCCGGCATCATCATACCTTCCCGTACAATATTCTTCTCCCGAAGCACAAGCGGATCCATTTTCAATCGGTCAGCCAATTCATTCACTGCACTCTCCAATGCGAAAATCCCCTGGGTTGCACCATATCCACGGTAAGCCCCTGCCGCCTGCATATTGGTATAAACCACATCATAAGAAAAACGGTGCGCCTCCAGTCCACCTGTATAGAGGGGAATGGATTTGTGACCGGACAGTCCTACCGTCGTAGGACCATGCTCCCCAAAGGCTCCTGTATTGGACAAGGTATAAACGTCCAAGGCGCGGATTTTCCCCTCCTTTGATGCTCCCAGTTTCACATGCACTTCCATCTCATGGCGGGGACTCCCTGCCGTCTGGCACTCTTCTCTGGAATAAATCATCTTCGCCGGTCGTTTGGTCTTCCAAGTTACGAAGGCAGGATATACTTCCGCAACCACCGTCTGCTTAGCGCCAAAGCCTCCTCCGATCCGCGGCTTCTCCACACGAACCTTTGACTTCGGAATATCCAGTGCATTTGCAATAATACGGCGGCAGTGGAATACAATCTGTGTAGAACTGATTACATGAAGTCTTCCATAGCGATCTATTTCCGTATAAGTGCGGAAAGTCTCCATCATAGCCTGCTGACACGCCTTCACATGATACGTATGTTCAACAATCTCGTCACAATCCGCAAAAACAGCATCCACATCACCGCTTGAGGATTCTTCACTGGCACAGAGATTCCTCTGATTATCTGCTCCCACAGGACACAACGACTGCCAATTATCTTCTGGATGAACCAGAATCTTATGATCCTTCGCTGTCCGGAAATCCAGAACAGGCTCTAATACCTGATAAGTAACCTTAATCAGCTTAAGCGCCCGCTCCACTGCTTTTTCTGTCTCTCCTGCTACAATTGCAACTGCGTCTCCCACAAACCTGACTCTCTTATCCAGAAGAAGCCTATCATAAGGCGAGGGCTCAGGATAGGTCTGCCCTGCCATGGTAAAACGCTTCTGCGGCACATCTTTATACGTATAAATTCCCACGATTCCCGGAACCTTTAATGCAATCTCCGTCTTGATATCCTCTATCAACGCATGGGCATGAGGACTTCTGAGAACCTTTACCGACAATGCATCCGAAGGCGTAATATCGTCCATGTAGACAGGTTTTCCCAAAAGGAGCTGCATGGCATCCTTCTTGCGGACAGACCTGCCTACCGTTTTCAAATTCTCTTCCAAGCCTCTACACCCCTTTCTTCCAATTCAGATATGCACGGATGCCGCGAAGCTGTCCGTCATATCCGGAGCACCTGCATAAATTCCCTGCGAGATACGCTTTGATTTCATCATCAGAAGGATCCGGATTCTCCCGAAGAAGCGCAATCGTATTCATCACAAAGCCCGGATTACAGAAACCACACTGCTCTGCCCCCTGGTCTGCAATAAAGCCCACAAATTCTTCCGCTTCTTCCTGAAGCCCCTCTAATGTCTGGATTTTGTGCCCTGCTGCCCGCGCCGCAAGTACGCTGCAAGATAATACCGGAACGTCATCCATCAATACCGTACAGAGCCCGCAATTGGCAGTCTCACAGCCACGTTTCACAGAAAAACATCCCTGTGCCCTCACAAAATCTATCAGCAGCATATCTGCTGAAACTGCTGCCTGAATCTTCTTCCCATTTAAAGTCAATTCAATCTCCATCATCAGACCTCCTGCAATGCAAGTACGGCACGGCGCACCAGCACCTCACACAATTTTCTACGGTATGCAGCGCTGCCTCTCATATTTCCCGCAAACTCCGCCCTGGAAGCAATATCTGCGGCAAATGCGGCCGCCGATTCTGCTGTGTCCCCATGGGCAAGCAGATTCTTCTCATCCTCATAGACCTGCGCCAGTGCCGGACGTGCACCCACTACACAGCTATATCTGCCATCCAGAACGGATACAGCACAGGTAAGTACCGGAAAATCCGTCTCCGTATTCCTCATGGAGAGGTACACCGTTTTTCTGGATGTCTTCGGAATGATAATATACGTCAGAATATCCCGGTTTGTCCGTGAAAATCCTGCAAATTCCCGGATTTCCATCACACCTGCATGGTACAATTCCACTTTCGCATCCAACGCCATAAATAAAGTCATAACATCCGAAAAACCAAAGCGCCCATATATACTTCCACCTGCCGTTGCCAAATTGCGGAACTGCACACCTACAATATGCTTCACTGCTTCTGCCATCGCTCCCTGTGTCAAAGCATTTAACCCGGCATGATTCTCCAGCGTCCTTAAGGAAACCATGGCCCCAATCCGGTATTCTTCTTCCGACTCTTCAATCTGATCCAAGCCAAGATCACACAGATCAATCGCCGTTCCGGCATTTTTCTTCTGCATTTTCAGCCACAGCATGCCGCCGAGCACCACATTACTCTTTTTCTGGCACAACGTATATGCTTCTTCCAGACTCTGTGCCCGCACATATTGATTAAATGAAAGCATCTTTCCTTACCTCCGAATGTAATTAGGCTTCCTCTTTTGGAAGCAGAATATTCAGAATAATTGCCACAAATGCAGCAGGCACAATTCCTGAGCCGCCGAAAATCAAGGCAACAAAATCTGGAAGCCCTGCAAGAATTGCGCTATTTGCCCCGATTCCGTATCCAAGGCCAAGAGCCACCGACACAATCGTCATATTGCGGGCCGTCAACGGCTCTTTAGTAATCAGCTGGATACCACTCATTACGATAGAAGAGAACATAATAACTGCCGCTCCGCCAAGTACACACTGGGGCATAATTGATACCAGCGCTGCAAGCTTTGGCAGGAGTCCACAGAGAATCAGGAAAACTGCACCACAGCCCAATGCAAAACGGTTGACAATCTTCGTCATAGTAACGAGTCCTACATTCTGGCTGAAAGATGTATTCGGCAGCACACCAAAAAGGGCAGCGAAGGAAGAACCGATACCATCGCACATAACACCGCCTGCCAGTTCACTATCGCTGGCCTCTCTTCCCATACCGCCTTCCATACAGCCGGAAATATCTCCCACAGTCTCTACAGCAGTAACAATAAACATAATCATAACCGGAACAATAGCACGAAGGTCGAAGACCGGCTTTACAGGCATAATCTGCGGAACTGCAAACCATTTTGCCTGTGCCACCTTATCCCAGTTCAGCACCCATGCTTTTGTGTACTCTACGCCATCTGCATTTACAGCAGTAGTCGGAAGGATGAAAGACAGCACGCCACAGATAATATAGCCAATAATAATACCAATCAAAATACAGGAAGAACTTGTCAGTCCCTTTGTCCCGTGCTTAAGCACCAGGATGATAATCATAACAACCAGCGCAATCAGAAGATTTTCTGCAGAACCATAATCGTTCGCAGACGAACCGCCTCCGAAAGAGCCTACACCTACACTGATCAGAGACAGACCAATAGCCAAAACAACCGTCCCGGTCACAACCGCCGGGAAAAAGCGGCGCAATGGCTTTAAGAATGCTCCTAATACCGTCTCGAACAAACCTCCGATCAGACTGGCTCCCATAATCGCGCCATAAGCGACAACACCGCCACCCATTATATTCACAACACTCTGGAATACGCCAATAAAGCCGGAACTGGTTCCCATGATAATCGGCACCTTCCCTCCAATCGGCCCGATAGAATAAAGCTGCACCAAAGTAACAATTCCCGCTATCAACATCGCGTTCTGAAGAAGCGTCACCTGAACAGCTGCAAAATCTTCGGCACCGCATGCCGCTGTAATAATAAGAATCGGAGTAAGGTTCCCCACAAACATTGCTAAAACATGCTGAAGCCCCAACGGGATTGCCTGTTTCAGCGGAAGCTTTCCTTCAAATTGATACGGAGTACCCATAGCGGTCTCCGCCTTAGAATGATTTTCTCTCATAATTTCCTCCTTAGATAATTTTCTCCTTAAATAGTCAGCCTATTATAGCATAGAATCTATGACTTTTGCGACCCCTATTGCACATATTTATGAAGAAAACATGGAACGATAACCTCCAACACACTTCCCCCGATGCATCTTGCTTTATCTGATATGGTGAAACAATTCTTAAATTCTTCTTTTCGGGGATCAATATCCGCAATCTTAAATCCCACAGGAATCTCGCACCCTTCCCGCAGAAGCCCCCGCAGAAGCCCCGGTATAGTGGCAGTAACCGGAACACTGCCGCCATCTCTCTTCTCAATCCATCCAATCGGCTCTCCCTTCTCCACAATATCTCCTATCTTCCGGATGTTATGGAAAACTCCCTGTTCTGTCGAATGCATCACCCTTTCTTTGGCATAACCATCAATCCTTCCCGGAATTCCTGTGTTCGCAGCAGCCGATCCTGATCTTATAACTCTTCCCAGATTATGTCCCCGTTTCGTCTCAATCACCACATCCACATCTCTTCCTGCCTCAAATCCAGGCCCCAACGCCACAGTAAGAGGCGCCATCGCTCTATGCGTCCCCAGATTCTTTTTGGCAAGGATAGCATCCACCACCACCACAGGGCAAAGTTTCTGAATAGACATTCCTTCCGGGTCAACCAGAACCGGTACCTTTCTCTTTGCCAGAACATCCCATACCTTCTCACAATTGCTGATGCACACCGCCGTCATATCTTCTACAACAGCCTGTCCATCATAAACGGCCTCACTGACCGACACCTGGCGACGAATCGCTGCCGGATGTTCCGTCTCCAATACCAGCACCGGAAGCTCTGCCGACCAGAGCCGATGGATCGTGCCCGTTGCCAGATCACCTCCGCCCCGTACAACAATCAGCTTCTGTTCCATATCTCTGCACGCTCCCTTCCCAGAATATGTTCCGCATAAAAGCTAGTGAGGATTCCCTGGTACACTCTCTTTGCTTTCAGCATCTTCAGGATTTTCCTTCCGCTTCGGAGCCGCTCTTCGTCGTCACACTTGTTGAGAACTACGAAGTACTCCCTTCCGCCGACATTTTTCCGGGTTCCTTCTTCAGATGCAAGAATTTCCGCCAGCACTTCTTCCGTCAGCACTCTCTCCGGTTTCAGATGAAAATGTATCTCTGCCTCTTTTTCCCGAAAACAAGCTTCCCCTACCGTTCTAAAAAGAGCATCCATCCCCATAACACCAATGACAATATCACATTCATCAGGTATAACCGGTTCAAAATCTGCCGGCACCTTGCAAGGTTTCCCCTTTGCCCCATCTGCTTCAACCAGGACAACCTGCGCTATCTGCATATATTCCCGCAATTCTGCCTCCGTGAGTGCTTTTAATTTCCCATTCTCAGCTTCTTCACCCACCACTGCATACTGTCCCGCTTTCCAAAGCCTTTCTGCTTCCTCTGCACTTCGCGCCCAGATTCTCTTTTGGGGTTGATAAATATGGGTAGTGGTAGTCACCAGCACGCGGATTCCTCTTTTTGTATATTCTTCTGCCAGCGCATACATAAGCGTTGTCTTTCCTCCGGCGCCTACAAGGGCAATTCTATGTTCCTTTTCCTCAAGGAATGGCAGGGTTCCTTCTACCACCCTCATTCCTGTCCTTCCTCTCTGGCAAACGCTCCATGAACGCCGCCGGATTTATGCAGCAGCCGGATATCCGTAATCTCAATGTCCTTCTGTACTGCCTTACACATATCGTACACCGTCAGCGCTGCCACAGAGACAGCAGTAAGGGCTTCCATCTCTACCCCTGTTTTCCCATCACATTTAACGGACGCCCGGATTCTTATGCTATAATCCTTCTCCTCCAGGTGGAAATTCAGATCAATCCCCTGCAAAAAAATGGGATGACACATGGGAATCAATTCCCATGTCTTTTTCGCCCCCATGATTCCCGCAATCTGAGCCACTGTCAGTACGTCCCCTTTTTTCATCCCTCCACTCTGGATAAGCCGGAACGTCTCCCGGTTCACCTTGACACTGGCGGCTGCCACCGCAGTCCTGTGGGACACAGGCTTATCCCCTACATCTACCATCTTTGCCTTCCCCTGCTCATTAAAATGTGTAAAATCCCCCATTTTGCTTCTCCTTTTACATAACAAAGGTGGGTATTTTATGCCCACCTAAAAAATTACCCCTATGAATCTTCCCGGAATGTAATGGTCTGCGCATCCGCATCCATCGCATCCACAATTGCCAGCGACTCTACCCGAAGTCCCTGTTCTCTCAGCTTCGCTCCGCCTTGCTGGAATCCTTTCTCAATTACAATCCCGATACCGACCACATTTGCATGAGCATCATGAATTAATTGTACAAGCCCCAATGCCGCACAGCCATTTGCCATAAAGTCATCAATAACCAGAATATTCTCCCCCGGCTTAATAAAACGGCTTGCCACGATTACCTCATACGTCCGCTTATGCGTAAAGGATTCTATCTGTGTCGACAACATCGTCCCGTCCAGATTGATGGACTGTGATTTTTTGGCAAATACCACCGGGCAGTCAAAATACTGTGCCACAACCGCCGCAATCCCAATGCCCGACGCTTCAATCGTAAGGATCCTGTCCACCTTCACATCCGCAAAGCGCCGCTTAAATTCCTTTCCAATCTCATTGAATAACTGAATATCCATCTGGTGATTTAAGAAATTATCAACCTTCAGAACATTTCCCGGCTTGATTATGCCGTCTTTCCGTATACGCTCTTTTAAAAGTTCCATGTCCTTTCTCTACTTCCTTCTTCCGTTTATTTGAACAAAATTATACCAGCTTCTGATTTTATTGTAAATAATTAAGAAGAGAAAACCACTAACAATCCTCTTTTAAAAGCAAAATATGATCCTGGGGAAACTGCAGATAATCCGGCATCCCCTTCTCTTTCATACGCTCCCACCTGTCACGCTGCAAAAACCAACAGATATCCTCCCTTCCTTCCTTCTCTTCTCCCTCAGGAGTGAGATAAAAATTCTTTTCAAATGGCAATTCTGCACTTCCGGCAACCTGCACCCTAATACAATTTTTCTTCCGTTCGCCCCAAATCGGGACAAATTCATGCGCCCGAAAACCAATCTTCGTAACATCTTCTTCTATTGTCTCTGCTACTTCCAACTCGATTCCCCAGTCAAGCGCCTGCAGCCTGTGTGCATCCAGTCTCTGTATTCTTGAAAAATTCTTACATCCTGTCAAACGTGCGGCTGCCTTTTTCCCAGGATTCCTGAATAATACCCGGGTCTCTCCGAACGCCACTGTCATCCCCTGATCCATAATCAGAAGGTCCTCACTAAACCGGTAAATTTCATCTCTGTCGTGGGATACCATAATCGCAGTGCCTCCGTACCCCTTAAGCATCTCCATCATCTCCTGCTGTAAACGATCCCTTAAGAACATATCCAGCGCCGAAAATGGTTCATCCAGCAAAATCACATCCGGTTCATATGCCATAATCCTTGCAAGGGCAGCCCTCTGCTGCTGTCCGCCAGATAATTCTCCGGGAAGACGCTTCTCCAGCCCTTCCAGATGGAACCTGCATACCATCTCCCGAACCCTCTCTTTTTTCTCCCGCTTCGTTCCCTTCAGACCGGCAGCTATATTTCTTTCCACTGTCATCGTGGGAAACAAAGCATAATTCTGAAACAAATATCCAATCTTACGCTTCTGCGGCGGGACATTCACTTTCTGCCCGGAATGGAAAACAACTGTATCATTTATAAGAATCGTCCCCTCATCCGGTGTCTCGATCCCCGCAATACTTTTCAGCGTCAGGCTTTTCCCACAACCGGACGCTCCAAGGATTCCTATACGGGACGCTCCGCTCCGGAACCGGACATCCAACCGGAAATCTCCCAGTACTTTTTTTATATCAACCGATAATCCCATTTTCTTTTACCATCTCTTTACATTCTTCATCTTCCTGCCGGACAGCAGGTTCATTAAGACGATAATCACAAATGCAATCAAAATAACCACCGCAACCCAGATTCCCGCCGTCAGGTAATCGCCATCCTGTATGACCATGGCAATCTTCTGGGAAATCGTTCCCGTCTTTCCCGGAATATTCCCCGCAAGCATAGACGTAGCTCCATATTCTCCCAATGCACGGGCAAAGGTTAAAATGGTACCAGAAACAATCCCCGGTCCTGCCGATGGCACAACTACCGTCCAGAAAATCCGGGATTCCGACATACCAAGGGTTCTTCCTGCATAAACCAGATTCACATCCACCTGCTCAAACGCCGCTCTGGCATTACGGTACATCAGCGGAAATGCAATAACTGTCGCCGCAATCACGCAGCCCAGCCAGGTCTGAACCACCTTAATATCAAATTCTTCATATAACAAAATACCCAGTGGCCGCCGCCTGCTAAAAAGAAGCAGCAAAAAGAACCCTGCCACCGTCGGCGGCAAAACCATAGGAAGTGTAAGCAGACCATCAAAGAACGCTTTCCTTCCCGGCGCCATCTTTATCACCTTTCTGGCAGCGAAGATTCCCAAGAAAAAAGAAAAGAAAGTCGCAGTCACCCCTGTTTTCAATGATATAATCAATGGGCTCCAGTCCAAATCCTTCAGTATATCTACAACCATTTCCATATCCATCACTCTATCTTTACTCTACATCTGTGTCAAAATAATATGCGTCAAATACCGCCTTCGCCTCGTCAGATAAAATAAATTGCAGAAAATCCTCCGCCGCTTCTATCTGGGCATCATCCGCTTCTTCATTGACAACACGAGCAATAGGATAGATCACATCCCCTGTCAGATCATAGCTTACTGTTTCCAGAATCTCCAGGTCATCTTCATATCCATAGGTATCCGAATAATAAGTCGTTCCCACCTCGCAGGAACCCTCCACTACTGCAGTCAACACCTTACTCACATTATCCTGCTCACTGATTTCTACCCCTCCAAGGGCTTCTGAAACCTGCTGCGTCGTAATAGTTGATACATCTTCCACACTTTCTAATTTACCCAAATTTACCAACGCCTGTCTCGTGTATTTCCCCACCGGCACACTTCCGCCTGCCAATGCAATACTCCGGGCGTTCTCAAGATTCTCAAGCCCTGTCACAGCAGTCCCACTATCCTTTAAGGTCACCACAACAACCTGGTTATTCACCACATTTGCCCTTGTACCATCCTCCACAAGGCCATCTGCTTCCAGCTGATCCATCTGCTTCTGTGCTGCTGAGAAGAAAATATCACACTCATAACCTTCCTCAATCTGGGTTAAAAGTGTGCCGGAACTGTCTGCGTTAAAAGTAATCTTTACTTCCGGATGCTCCTCATTGTACATCTCGGCAAGTTCCGTCATAACCGTGTTGAGACTTGCCGCAATAAATACCTGTATCTCCGTCTCTTCCGCCTTATCCTCTCCGGTTTCCGGATTTTCTGCATCTTTCTCAGCGGCACTTCCTGCACATCCGACAAGCAAAGCTCCTGTCAACACTACTGCCAATAAGCTGCTCACAATTTTTCTTATCATCTGTCTTTTCCTCTTTTCTTTATTTTTTATGGTTACTGCCACAGTCTGCAGCATCTCCCAAAAGAATCTGTATGCCATGCTCCAGATAGGGCAGAACATATTCCAAACTCTCTTTTACTGCTTTTTCACTTCCCGGCAAATTAACAATCACCGTCTTATTCCGAATAACAGACACTCCCCGCCCCAGCATGGCTCTGCCGGTAACAGAAAGGGAATACATACGGATTGCATCAGCAATTCCCGGTGCATTTCTCGTGGCAACAGCAAGAGTAGCTTCCGGCGTCCGGTCCCGCTCAGCAAACCCGGTTCCTCCTGTGGTAAGAATCAGATTCACCTGTCTTTGATCTGCAAGGCGAACCAGCTCCCTTTCGATCCTCTCCTGATCATCCGCGAGAAGGATTCTCTCTATCACACGGTATCCCGCTGCCTCTGCCATCTTACAGATTAATGGTCCGCTGGTATCCTCCCTCTCACCTTTTGCCCCCTTATCACTTAAAGTCATTACTGCAGCCGTATAGCGGTTATCTGCCCGTTCTATCATCTGCATTTCATCTCCCACAGATAGAATTCCTCCATGAACCACCCGGGCAAATACTCCCTGCGTCGGCATAATGCATTCACCCATTTTCTGATAAATCTGACAATGGTTATGACATTCCTTTCCAATCTGCGTCATCTCCAAAACCACCTCTCCGCACTGGAAAGTCGTTCCCACTGGGAGACTGCCAAAATCAAATCCTTCCACCACCAGATTTTCACCAAAGGCTCCGGGAGTGACTTCCGCTCCTTTTCGGTTGAACTCTTCAATTTTTTCTGCCGACAAAAGGCTTACCTGCCTGTGCCAATTTCCTGCATGGGCATCCGTCAGAATTCCAAAATCTTCTTTCAATTCAGCAGATCCCACATTGGTTTTTTGTATTCCCCGTCTGTCACTGGTACAGACCGCTTTCACAATACCCATCTTATCCTCCAATCCCTGCCATCTTCCGTTTCTCCGGCGTGCCTTCTTTCATCTTACCGGCAAAACCATGGCATCTTGGCTTCGCGTAAATACTGTCTCTTAATTTTTTCTCAATCTCTGCATCATCCATCCCTCTGCGCATAGCCTCTTTGATATTTATCCTGCCTTCGTAACTCAGGCAGGGCTTCAAAAGTCCGTCTGCTGTTAATCGGATACGGTTACAATTCTCACAAAAACTATGGCTGACAGCACTGATAAATCCCACTCTTCCCCGAAATCCTTCCAGCCGGTAATATACGGCCGGTCCGTTTCCGGAAACATCTCCATCCAGCTCCATAGAACCATATTTCATTTCCAGGATCTTCGTAATTTCTTCCTGCGAAACGCCGGTACAAGCTTTTCCCAATCCAACCGGCATCATCTCAATAAACCGGACAGCTACCGGATACTTCTTTGCCAATGCCGCAATGGCGGGAAGCTCATCTTCATTAAATCCTTTCATGGGAACACAATTAATCTTCACAGGAATATCTGATAACAACGCATTCCTGATACCATCCCTCACCTGGAAAAACGCATCTTTTCCCGTAAGCTTTCTGAAACGCTCCGGCTGCAGCGTATCTAGGCTGATATTAATTCCCGAAACACCTGTTTTCTTCAATTCGGGCAGATACTTCCCAAGCAGAAATCCATTGGTAGTAAGGGTCACGGCTTCCATTCCCGAAATCTCTCGGATTTCCTTTATCAGCCCGCAGACTCCTTTCCGTACCAACGGTTCTCCACCTGTAATCTTCACTTTCTTTATGCCGGTCCTTACCGCAATCTTCATAAAACGCAGAATCTCTTCATAGGTCATAATTTCACTATGAGGAAAAAGCGCCGTTCCTTCTTCCGGCATACAATATCTGCAGCGAAAGTTACAGCGGTCTGTCACTGATATTCTGATATAATCAATCTCTCTCTGATACTGGTCTTCCATCTATTCTTTTCTCTTCCTTTACCTGCTATAGCATTTCCATCAAAACCTCAATTACGCCGCCACAGACCATACCTTCTTCTTCCGCCTCTTCTCCGGTCATGTCCACACGGCACAGCTCCGGCTCAGTATCCATTCTTCTTATCTTAAGTAAAGCTTTGCGGTATATATCCGCCTCCGCACATCCTCCGCCAATCGTTCCCACACAGTGTCCATCCGGCAAAACCAGCATTTTCGTCCCCATCTTCCTGGGAGCTGATCCCTTTCTCCCAACGATGGTAACCATCACTCCCGTATTTTCTGCACACCCACATTCTTTTCCGTCCACAGATGCATTTTTCTCACAGACTACCTGCATAATCTCTCTGGTATAGCCACTGTCCCGCCTGTTTTTATTCTTCACTTCAATAATCTCAGCCATAATCGCAACTGCAATTTCTTCCGGCGTCTCGGCTCCAATCGCAAGCCCAATGGGTGTGTACACCCGGTCTATGACTTCCCGGCAGGCTCCCTCTGCAATCACAGCTTCTTTCACCAATTTTACACGTTTCCTGCTGCCAATCATCCCTATATATGCATGCTTCTTCCCGGCAATCTGTGCCAGACAGGTCTGATCATAGCGATGTCCTCTTGTCACAATAATAAAATAGGTATCCTCGTCCCCTTCTATCCTGGACAACCCTTCTTTAAATGGTTCACAATAAACCCGGGAAGCCCCGGCACGCCTGGCGTTGTCTGCAAATTGAGGGCGATCCTCCAGCACCGTCACATGGAAACCAAGCATAATTCCCATTTGAATCACAGGAACCGATACATGTCCGCCTCCGCAGATCACCATTTTTTTCTCTTTCCCCAGAATTTCACTAAATACAGTCCGCCCGCTTACGATGACCTTTCCACTTTCTTTTATTCTTCCTATTTCAGCCCGGTTCTCTGAAAAAAAACCGTTTTTCACCGACTCCCATTTAATTCTCTCGCCGGATACCAGCGCTTTCTCACCGAACGGCTTTCCGTCAAGCACTGTCAAAACCATATTCCGGTGATTTGAATCTGCATTTTTTATAGCATGATATAATTCCAGCATTTCATTCTCCTTCTATTTTCCAAATCCACAATTCGGGAAGGTACATACCGGACAGGACAGGCAGAGTCCCCCCTCTCCCAGTATATCCAAATCTTTTTTTTCGAGAATTTCTCCTGCCATCACCCTTGGCAGCACCAAATCAAAAATGGTCCTCCTTGCGTACATCACACATCCCGGAAGTCCCATAACGGGAATTCGATCTTCTCCATAATATGCCAGAAGGAACATGGCTCCCGGCAGCACCGGTGCCCCATAGCTCACAATCTCAGCACCGGTATTACGGATTGCCAAAGGCGTCCTGTCATCAGGATCCACACTCATTCCTCCTGTACACAGGATCAGATCCGCCCCCTGCCCTAATAACTTCTGTATACATTCTGTAATACGTTCCGGTTGATCGTCGCTGATCTCTTTACCAACAATATCCACCTGGTATTCTGCCAGCTTTTCTTCTATAACCGGAGAAAATGTATCCCGGATCCTTCCATGAAATACCTCATTTCCTGTAATAACCAGACCAGCCCTTTTCTTGATAAATGGAAGGATCCCAAAAACAGGCACCCCTCCTCCCACTTTCTTTGCATGTTCCATTTTTTCTGCTTCAATCACCAACGGGATAATCCGGGTTCCTGCTATCTTATCTCCTGCCTTCACCGGGAAATTCCCATGACGGCTGGCAATCATCATTTCTCCCAGAGAATTTATCCGGTTCAGCTTCTCTGTATCCACCTTCAGCAGTCCATCACAATCAGCAATCAGTTCAATCTTACCTTCTTTGATTTCAGACGGATGCATAAATGTATTTCCGCAGATATCATAAAGAATCTGCGCAGCCTCGTCTTCGTGCAGCATACCTTCTTCTTTCTCCCAAATATACAGATGATCTTTTCCCACAGACAAAAGCACCGGTATATCCTTTTCTGTCACCACATGCCCCTTTCGGAATACAGCATCCTTTGTAACACCTTTTATAATCTGCGTAATATCATGGCAGAGTACTTGCCCCACCGCATCTTCTGTTCTCACCAGCTTCATTTTCATCATTCCCTTCTATAATCAGAAAAATCCCCATTCTTGTTTATTATATCAGTGCCTCACACTTTTTTAAGTTGTCAAAACAACTTTTTACGCAAAAACTCCTGCCACATCTATCCAGTGGCAGGAGCCTTCTTCAAAAATAAATTTAATATAAAACAAAATGATTCTTTCGCACGGTCAGTAACCCTTCTTTTTCCATTTTCTTTAGTTCATGGGACAGCACGCTTCTGTTTAACCCCAGATAGCTTGCCAGTTGTTCCCGGTTGAAATCAATATCGAAAGCATCACTTTGATAACGGAGACTCTGGATTTTTAAATATTTTTCTATCTTTTCCCGTACACTTCTTGATGAAAGGATCTCTATCTTGCGGTATTTACGGATATCTTCATTGGCAAGAAAAGTGACAATACGCTGATAGAGGGAAATCCTGTCCGTCTCCTGCAAAACCCCTGCCTCTTCAATGTATCTGACCGGAAACCAGTAAATTACTGACGGCTGCAATGCATAAAGTGTATATGGACTGGTTTTTTTTATACTAACAGCCACCTCCAGCCCCACCATGTACGACCTCTGAAGCTTTTGCATCATTTGCTCCGTCCCGTCAGGATAGTATTGTACCTTACAGACCTCACCAGAAAGGAGGATTCCAATTTCTCGAATTTCATCTCCCTCTGACAAAATCATCTCCTTTTTCTGATACTCCTTCGTCTTTCCTTTCAACAGTCTGATAATATTTTCTGCCTTTTCACTGTCCATTCCTTGAAACAAATGGCAGGAAAACAAGCCTTTATGCAGCTCCATTATCCACGCTCCGTTCTTTCATTATAAATCAAACAGGGACAGCTGATTACTCTCCGGGATACCTTCAAACAGTCCCAATTCATTCATCAAATCAATGACTGTCTTACTTACCTTCGTCCGCTGCCTGAAATCATCCCTGGAAAGATAGGGGCCGTCCGCAGACGCCGCCTCAACAGCTTCTGCAGCTTTATCTCCCATCCCTTCAATACTGGAAAAAGGCGGCATTAATTTACCGTCGATAATCAGAAATTTTGTAGCTTTCGCTTTGTACAGGTCAATGGGAACGAATTCCAGTCCCCTGGCGTACATTTCCTGTACGATCTTCATGTCCTTCAGTGTATCCTGTTCCTTTTTACTGAGAGTATTAGAGCGCCGTTTATAATCATTGATATAATAATTCAGCTGTTCTTTGCCCCGGCACATCAATTCATAGGAAAATGCATCTGCACGGATTCCGAAATAGGCCGCATAGTAGGCAAGCGGATAATTAATCTTACAGTAGGCAATCCGATATGCCATCATAACATACGCTGCCGCATGTGCCTTAGGGAACATGTACTTAATCTGCTCGCAGGACCAGACATACCAGTCCGGCACATCGTGCGCCGCCATATCTTTTTTAAATTCCGGCCACTCCTTACATTTCCCTTTTGCCACCGCTCCTTTTCGAACACGCTCCATAATCGTAAAGGATTCTTCACTGTCTAATCCTTTATTAATAAGGTAGGTCATAATATCATCACGGGTACAAATGCAGCTTGAAATAGTAGCCTTGCCGCTTCGTATCAGTTCCTGGGCATTGTTAAGCCACACATCTGTCCCATGCGACAGCCCGGAAATACGAATCAGGTCTGACAAAGACTGCGGCTTTGTGTCCACCACCATCTGAATAACAAAGTCCGTGCCAAACTCCGGGATTCCAAGGCAGCCCACCGGGCAGCCGTCAATATCGGAGGGTTTAATTCCCAACGCCTCCGTACTCTGGAATAAAGACATCACACCCCTGTCATCCAGCGGTATCTTCGTAGCGTCAAAACGATTGTCCGTCTCGTTGTATTCATTCTCCATCGCAGGCGAACTGATATATTCCTCCAGTGTCTTAATCATCGTCGGATCATCATGCCCCAAAATATCAAGCTTTAACAGGTTATGGTCAATGGAGTGATAATCAAAATGGGTAGTGACAATATCCGTAGACATGTCATTTGCCGGATGCTGCACCGGAGTAAAAGAATTAATATCTTCCCCCAGCGGGAGCACGATGATACCTCCCGGATGCTGCCCCGTACTCCTGCGGATACCCGTACATCCCTGCACAATCCGATTGATCTCACAGACCCGTTTCCTGGTTCCACGCTCTTCATAATAATTCTTCACGAAACCAAATGCCGTCTTATCCGCCAGCGTACCGATGGTTCCTGCACGGTAAGTCTGTCCGTCACCAAAAATAACTTCTGTATATTTATGAGCATTACTCTGATAGTCGCCCGAAAAATTAAGGTCAATATCCGGCTCTTTATTTCCTTTAAATCCAAGGAATGTCTCAAAGGGAATATCGAATCCATCCTTTACCAGCTTCTCCCCACAGACCGGACATAATTTATCCGGCATGTCCCAGCCGCACCCTCCGGCAAATGCCTTTACCTCCTCCGAATCAAAATCACTATAATGGCATTTCTTACAATAATAATGGGGACTTAAAGGATTGACCTCCGTAATACCTGCCATCGTCGCAACAAAAGAAGAGCCGACAGAACCACGGGAACCAACCAGATATCCATCCTCATTCGACTTCCACACCAGCTTTTGGGCTATGATATACATCACGGCAAATCCATTGGAAATGATGGAATTCAGCTCACGTTCCAGACGTTCTGTCACCACCTCCGGCAATTCTTCGCCATACATCTCATGAGCCCGGTTATAGCAGATATCCCGCAGCATGGTGTCCGAATCCGGAATGACCGGAGGACACTTATCAGGACGTACCGGCGAAATTTTCTCTACCCATCCGGCAATCATATTGGGGTTTTCAATTACCACCTCATGAGCCTTCGCTGAACCTAAATATTCAAATTCTTCCAACATTTCTTCCGTGGTTCTAAGATAAAGAGGCGCCTGCTCATCCGCGTCAGAAAAGCCCTTTCCCGCCATAATAATCCGGCGGTAGACTTCATCTTCCGGGTCCAGAAAATGCACGTCACAGGTAGCGACCACAGGCTTATTAAACTTCTCTCCCAACTCAATAATCTTTCGATTCAGATCTCTTAAATCTTCTTCACTTTGTACCTTTGTAATCCGGTCACTAGCTATCATAAACCGATTGTTCCCAATAGGCTGAATCTCCAGATAATCGTAATACTCTACAATCCGTGCAATTCGTTCCTCTGACCTGTCATTTAAAAGTGCCTGGAAAAGCTCTCCTGCCTCGCAGGCGCTTCCCAGTATCAGCCCTTCTCTATATTTGGAGAATTCACTTTTTGGTATCCTGGGCTGCCGCCCAAAATACTCAATATGCGATTTGGATATCAGTGTATAAAGATTCGTCCTCCCAATATCATTTCTCGCAAGGATAATAGCATGATAAGACGGAAGTTTACGGATCGCATCTGCATTGTGCGCCCCGAATCGGTTCATCTCTTTTAATGTAAAAACATCCCTTTCTTCCAGCATCCTGACAAACTTCACAAAAATCTCCGCCGTCGCTCCCGCATCATCTACCGCACGGTGATGATTCTCCAGCGATATATTCAGTGCCTTCGCAACAATATTCAGCTTATATTTAGACAGAGTGGGAAGCAGGATTCTTGCAAGCGCCACCGTATCAACAGATGTAAAATCCGGCTGTATATCCTGATACCTGCAATTCTGCTCTATAAAGCCCACATCAAACCCCGCATTGTGTGCAACCAGCGCCGCCCCATCAATAAATTCCAGAAATTCCGGGAGAACCTCTTCAATCGTCGGCGCATTCATCACCATCTCATCCGTAATACTGGTAAGCCTGGTAATTTCAAAAGGAATCGGCACTTTCGGATTTACAAAGGTACTGAACTTATCCGTAATCTTTCCTTCTTCCACCTTTACCGCGCCGATTTCAATAATCTTATCCTTTACAGGACTAAAACCCGTAGTCTCCAAATCAAATACCACATAAGTATCACGAAGCTTCTGGCCTTTTTCATTAACTGCAACATCCTTCAAATCATCAACCAGATATGCTTCTACACCATAAATAATCTTAAAGGAATCCTCCTTCTCCAACCGTTCAATGTAATGGTTAGCGTCTGTGAAACCTTGTACGACGCCATGATCCGTAATGGCAATTGCCGGGTGTCCCCAATCATGCGCCCGCTCTACAATCTTCGTCACATCAGAGACGCCATCCATATCACTCATTTTGGTATGACAGTGAAGTTCTACCCTCTTCTCCACCGATTTGTCTTCCCGTACTGCCGTAAAATCCTTAATTTTCTTAATGCCATTCACAGAACCTATGGTAAGCTCTCCGTCATATCTGTCAATCGTCGTGACCCCTTTGATTTTCAGAAAAGCACCCGGCTTAATCTCTGCCAGCATCTCTGGCAGCATCTCATTTTTCACAAACATTTTCACCATAATGGTATCGGTAAAATCCGTCACCGCATACATGAGAATGGTTTTTTCTCCCCGGATTTCCCTGGTCTCAAAACTAATCACCTTACCACGGATTGTAATCTCACCCATCTCACCGGCTACGCTTTCCAGCTCAATCGCTGCATCATCAAAATCTCTTCCGAAAATCATATTTGGATCATCTGACTTGCGATAATAAGAGCCTCCACTTCTTCCCTGGAAGCTTCCCCCCTGTTTCTGCGGATTCCCCTGCTTCTGCGAACCGGCCGCCGTTTTAGAGTGTTCCTGATTTCCAGAGGAACCAGCTATTTCTCCCACCGCTGAAGCTTTGCTCTTACTCTTTTCTTTCCGGGCAGCAGACGTCTTTCCTTCTTCTTCTCCATTTTCTTTCTGAAGTTTTTTCTCAGCATGGAGGGCATTGCTGCGCTCAACAATTGCCTCTACCTCCTGCCTTAACCGCAGCTCGTTATATTTCAGCTTACTTTCTCCCATTCTTTCATAAACTACCCGAACCTCTACAGGCAAATGGAACCGTTCATGGAAAATATGCCGAAGCAGTCCTACAACAGAATCTTTCTTTCCCTCTGCTACTACAGTATCCTGAAGCTTCAGACACAGAACATTCTCTTCTTCAAAAGAATACTTCGCCGTCTGGAGCATATTCTTTTCTACTACACTTTTCTGCTCTGCTTCCAGGAGAATACTGTCGAAATATTCATTCATCAGATTTTCCGGCGTATATAGCTCCGACAATTCATAGTCCTCCAGAATCTGCGCCTGAATCCTGGTTCTGGCAAAAAGCTGTTCCTTAAGCATCTTCTCTGTTTCATAGATATATTTCTTCTGTATCAGATGCCGGCTGAAAATATGTACCCGCACATAATCCCTGGCGGAATTGGTGGTCACCTTCCTGACCTCAACTCCTGAAAACATCATTTTAATGCCTTCATTCACTTTTAAAGTTGGAAATACTTCAAAAAACGGTTTACTCATTCCAGTGTAACAACTCCTGTCTCAACGTATCCAATAATTCTTCTTCCTTTACTTTCTTAACAACTTCTCCTTTTTTTATCAGAAGTCCTTCGCCGATTCCGCCCGCAATGCCAATGTCCGCTTCCCTTGCCTCTCCCGGACCATTTACCACGCATCCCATAACCGCAACTTTCACATCAAGCGGAATATCCTTCACCATATCCTCCACCTGGTTCGCAAGCCCGATCAAATCAATCTTCGTACGTCCGCAAGTAGGACAAGACACAATCTCAATGCCTCCCTTGCGAAGTCCCAATGTCTTTAAAATTAATTTCGCAGACTTAATCTCTTCCACCGGATCTCCGGTCAAGGAGACACGGATTGTATCCCCGATTCCCTGATAAAGAATAATGCCAAGACCGACAGACGATTTAATATTACCGGACAACAGTGTGCCGGATTCCGTAATCCCTACGTGCAGCGGATACGGACACTCCTTCGCAATCAACTCGTGAGCTTTCACACCCATCAGTACATCAGAGGACTTAATACTAACCACCAGATTGTCATACCCCATCTCTTCTATCAAATGTACTTTATCCAGCGCGCTCTCTACAATCCCCTCTGCCGTAACTCCACCGTATTTCTCCACAAGATTTTTCTCCAAAGAACCGCTGTTCACCCCCACACGAATCGGGACTCCATACTCCTTCGCCTTATCAACCACAGCCTGAACCCTGTCTCTGCCGCCAATATTGCCTGGGTTAATCCGAATCTTATCCGCCCCATTTTCAATTGCCGCGATTGCCAGCCTGTAATCAAAATGAATATCGGCTACCAACGGAATATGAATCTGTTTCTTAATCTGCTTTATTGCTTCTGCCGCCTCCATCGTCGGCACAGCGCAGCGGATAATCTCACATCCTGCTGCCTCTAATTTCAGAATCTGCTCCACCGTACTTTCTGCATCTTCTGTTTTCGTATTTGTCATAGACTGAATAGCAACCGGATTTCCGCCGCCAATCCACACATTACCGATTTTTACCTTCTTTGTCTCCTCTCTTGTCATAAGAACCTCCTTTTAAAAAAGAGCGTTGCAAAGCATTGCAACAGCTCTTATCTCTTAATAAATACCATCTGTTCACCATACTCACGTTCTGTAAGTGTCAATCGCTCATGATCCACGCTGTAATCGAAAGTGGTGATAACGGAGCTGAGAGCATTCTCCAGCATTTCCTCCGTATATTCTCCATCCGAATCCTTCACTGCTTTCTTAATAGCATCCGGATCTTCACTAATTGTCAGCGTCTTCCCGTCCTTATCGATTGTATACTTCACTTTCAGCTCTATATCACTATCCTCCAGTACTTCTGACATGTCAACTACCATAGAATTATTACTTCTGATTTTTAAATTCAGGCCGCTGTCTTCTCCCACCCAATTTCCTTCCAGTGGATTAGACGTGAAGAGTCTTGTCAGGAAAAAAATTGCTATTACCACAATTAAAATAGAAGAGATAATCATAACAATTCTCCATATCCGACTTCTCTTTACCTCATCATTCTTTGCTATTAACATCCGCTCAATCCTCTCTATTTTGTTTCTCATTAAATTATAGGTGGTTTAATGGCCTGTGTCAACGGGGTATCTCTATGTTTCATTTTGCGACATAGTGGCAACATTTTGTTGAGATTGGGCACTTTTACCTCTTACTTCATGCAGAACTGGTAGAATATGGTAACAATACAAAGGAGGAAGCGGTATGTCATTTTCCGAAAAGCTAAAGAATCTTCGGGCAGAAAACAATATGACTCAGCAGATGCTTGCTGACCGTATGAATCTCGCCAGAACAACCATTACCGGATATGAGACAAAAAACAGACAGCCCTCACACGAAAAACTGACTGCCATGGCAGATATTTTTGGTGTGACTGTCGATTACCTGATTGACGACAGAGAATCAGATCCTGCATCAGCCAATTCTTCTGATACCCCGCGCAGGAATTCCAGTGACATACAGCTTCTGGAAATTTATCACGGTCTCTCGCCAAAATCGAAAGCAGAACTCTTAAGATATGCACAACTTTTAGAACTTTGGGAGGCATATAAAAATCAGTAGAAATAAACGAAAGGCTGCCTGAATGCAGCCTTTTTTCGTTCTATTTTACAAACCGATGATAAATATAATCATTTGCCTCCTGTTCCTGACTGTCATCAAGAGGCGCCAAATCAGCTTCCCCGTATTTACGTTCCAGCGCCCTTGCAATCAACCAGTCACAAACCTGCGGATTCTTTGGCAAAAGCGGTCCATGAAGATAGGTACCGATAACATTTTTATATACGACTCCCTCATATCCGCTTTTTCCGTCATTCCCTGAACCATATAAAACTTTTCCAAAAGGCTGGTTTTCACCAATATACGTCCTGCCTCCATGATTTTCAAACCCGACCACAGGCATAGCAACTAATTCACTCTGAAGGACAATATTATCGATCAGCCTTCCTTCTTCCTGCTCTGTATAAATATCTACCAGTTCAAGACCTTCCATCACTCCATCTTCAGTCTTATAATAATTGCCCAGAAGCTGATAGCCTCCACACACGGCAATCACCACACCATTGTCTTCCACATATGCTTTAAAATCCTTTTGAATCTCTTTTAGCTTCTGACACACAATCATCTGCTCTCTGTCAGAGCCTCCACCCAGGAGCACAATATCCAGCTTTGCAAAATCAATTTCATCCTTCAATTCAAACTCTATTGTCTCTGCCTCAATCCCACGCCATTTACATCGCTGCATCAAACAAGCAATATTTCCCCTGTCTCCGTAAAGGTTCAAAAGATCAGGATATAAATGCCCTATCGTTATCTTACGCTCCATCACTTCTGTCCCTCCAATCGTTTCAGCACGTTCCTGGTGCTAAAAAGCGCCGTATAATTTACCAATACATACAGATTCCCACACCCATTTTCCACACGCTCACAGATTGCCTTCTCCACATCAGCTTCCAGCATAGAAGGAATATCCACATACTTCAGCCTAAGCCGCATATCCTGGCATCGGATACCGCTGACTACAATGGAATGAACATTTGCCTCTTTGAACCGGTCGAAATCTACATCCCACAGCCAGGATACATCCGTGCCGTCCTGAGCATTGTCATTAATCACAATTATCAAATCCTTCCGGGTATCATCCTGCATAACCGCAGAAATATTCTGATTAAAGCCTGCCGGGTTCTTGGCAAGGTTCAGAATAATCTTCGTATCCCGAATCACAAACTGTTCCATACGTCCATTTTCAGGATTAAAGTCTGCAAGCATCTCATTAAAATGCACAGGCTCAATACCTGCTGCCCTTACCGCCGCATAAGCTGCCAGGATATTATATACATTATAGAATCCTTTATAATTTGCTGTAATCCTTCTGCCCTCCACTGTAAAAGAAAGCCGTTCCCCCACTTCAATCTCAGAAGCGTTAAACAAAATCTCCGGCCGCTTAAAATCACAGCCTGTACATGCATAATCACCAAGCTGGCTGTAATGATAGAATTTATATTCCAGAGGCGCGCCACATTTCTTGCAGAAGCGTCCCTCGCGAATTTCGTGAGAATCCTTATCATCCATCACCTTCTCACTAATACCATAGGTGAGAAACGGATTGCCTGCATCCATTGCCAGAAACGCAGAAAGCGCATCATCCCCATTTACAATCACTTTCATATCCGGTGCGCTCTCCATCACCTCTTTTAAAATGTTCATCGTAATATCTATTTCACCATACCTGTCAAGCTGATCCCGGAACAGATTCGTAAGCACCATATAATCCGGTTTAAAATACGGAAACACCCTTCTGGTAGATGCCTCATCTATCTCTATGCAGGCACAATCCGCCTTCAAATTGCCGTTTAACCCTGCTCCCAGGGCAAATGCCGCTACAACACCATTTAACATATTAGAACCGGTGTGGTTACAGATAACTTTTTTTCCTTCCGCCTCCAACGCTGCACAAAGCATATTATTGGTTGTCGTCTTTCCGTTTGTTCCACACACAATGAAAATCGCACCCTTCACCTGTGCCGCCAGTTCTTTCAATATATCCGGACATATTTTAAGCGCAATCTTCCCTGCCCAGGTCACACCCTGGCGGTGAAAAATATGCACGCTCACCTTTTCAGCCAGTTTTGCCGCCCATATGGCTATCATTCTACGTAATCTCATAAAAACCTGTCCTTTATCTTATTCTTCTACGCATTTCTTTCAGCAATACTATAAATCAGCTTCTCCGTATCCTCCCATCCAAGGCACGGATCGGTAATCGACTGCCCATAAACATGATTCTCGCTGATATCCTGCCTGCCCTCCACAAGATAACTTTCAATCATTACACCCTTCACCAAACGCTTCAGCTCAGGGTTATAATTCCTGCTGTGCATTACCTCACTGACAATACGAATCTGTTCCTTAAACTGCTTGCCGGAATTGGAATGGTTCACATCCACTACAACTGCCGGATTCTTCAACTCTCTCTTCGCATACATTTCCGCCAAACGCGCAAGATCTTCATAATGATAGTTTGGAATATTCTTCCCATACTTATCCACACCGCCACGCAAAATCGTATGTGCCAGTTCATTTCCGCTGGTTCTCACATCACACCCTCTATAAATAAAACGATGGGGATGCTGTGCCGCTGTAACAGAATTTAACATTACTGACAAATCGCCGCTGGTAGGATTCTTCATCCCTACCGGGATATCCATTCCACTGGCAGTCAGCCTATGCTGCTGATTTTCCACAGAACGGGCTCCCACCGCCTCGTAAGACAATACGTCATCCAAATAGCTTCTATTCTCAGGATACAACATTTCATCTGCAGATGTCAGACCTGTCTCCTCCATCACACGAATATGGAGCTTGCGAATTGCAATAATCCCCGCCAGAAGATCCGGTGCCTTATCCGGATCCGGCTGATGCAGCATTCCTTTATATCCATCTCCGGTCGTACGGGGCTTGTTCGTATACACTCTCGGTATAATCAGTAATCTGTCCGAAACCCTATCTGCCACTTCCTTCAGTCGATTTACATATTCACACACGGAATCTTCATTATCCGCCGAACACGGGCCCACCAGCACAACAAATTTATCTGACTTCCCCGTAAAAACATCTCTGATTTCGCGATCTCTTTCTACTTTAATCTTCTTAAGCTTCTCCGGCACCGGGTACTCCGCCTTCAATATCTCCGGCAGTGGCAGCTCATGGTTAATCTTCATTGACATTGTTTTATCCTCCAGTCTATTTATCCTCTTGCCATCTTCTCCATATTACCACACCATCCCCCGTTCCATCAAATACTTTAGGAAACCTTCACATCCCTCCATAATATCATCATAGGTACGGTCAAAATTCCCCGTATACCAAGGATCCGCAATATCTCTGGGATTATCTGAAAAATCCAAAAGCTTGTACACTTTGTGTTCCGGATCTCCACCCAGGATACGCAACATATTGCGGATATTCCAATCATCCATTCCAATCAGATAATCATATTCTCTGTAATCTTTCTTCTTAAGCTGCACGGCATATTTTCCTGCCGTACTAATCCCATATTCTTTTAATTTATTAACCGTACCGCGGTGAACCGGATTGCCAAGTTCCTCTGTACTGGTCGCCGCAGATGCAATATGCAACTGATTGCCCATTCCACGCTTCTGCACCAGATCACGGAATACAAATTCCGCCATGGGAGAACGGCAAATGTTGCCGTGGCAGACGAAAAGTATTTTTATCATTCTTGCATAACCTCGCATTTCCTTGTTTTTCTTGGTATTTCAGGCTTTGTGAGCCTTTGTAAAAAATTGCTTTTTGGCATAAATTGGTGTGTTATGGCATATGTTAGTTCGCAAAAGGTGTAAAACAAGGTGTAAATTCCAAGGTTTTACACCTTGCCATTTTAAGCATTAAAAACGTAATTACACAATCCGAAGTCTGGCGACTTCTTCTCTGGCATCCTCAAGATTGACATGCGTATATGTATTCAATGTAACACTTATATCTGAATGCCCCATCAAATATTGTAATGCTTTTGGATTCATTCCCGACTTTGCCATATTAGAACAATAAGTATGTCTACATACATGCGGTGTAACATTTGGCATCTGAACTTTGTAAATTTTATTATACTTCTGAACAATATGTTTAAAGTAATGCTCCCAGTGCAAAGAATAGCATATACTTCCATCTTTATCAAAGTATAAAAATCCGCTCTTCCCCTCTATCATGGGTTCTGTTTTTGGTGGATTTCGTTTTTCTATAATCTTCCGAAAACATTCTTCTACATCCGCAGTC
Organism: Clostridiaceae bacterium; assembly: GCA_902362865.1. Taxonomy (GTDB): domain Bacteria; phylum Bacillota; class Clostridia; order Lachnospirales; family Lachnospiraceae; genus Claveliimonas; species Claveliimonas acetigenes. The sequence continues at coordinate 38,256 of CABIYE010000008.1, read as the reverse complement.
ATAGGTATCTTTCTTGTTCCGCTGATTGTCTTTGTTTCTTGAATATAATATCCAATTTTTGATTTCTTCTGCAATTGGTGGTCAATATTGATCGTATGTTCTTTAAAATCAATATCAGAAACAGTCAGCCCACAAAATTCTGAGATGCGAAGTCCCGTCTTAAACAGTATGTAAATGCCTTCGTAGTACTTACTGAAATGTGGATCATCCTTCACAAATTGTAAGAACTTCCGTTCTTCACCTCTGGTAATTGCCTCTCTTGTCACACTGTCATTCACAATCACTTCCACCAGTTGAAACTGAAATGGATTTTTTCTAATCAGATCATCGTCTACCGCCAATTGAAATGCCGGTCGAAGAACTCCACGGATGGAATGAATGGAACTGTAGCTTTTCTTCTCAATTTTTTGAAGATGTATCAGCCAACATTTCGCATCGGAAATCCGAACCATATCAATCCTTCTTTTTCCAAATGGATCTTTCTTCAAAAGATTGATGACCGTCCCATATCCGGCAACCGTTGTCGGTCTGACACCAGTTCTAGTCGAAATATATTTTTCAACCAGTTCCAGCACTGTTATATTTCCGCCATTTGTTATAATCTGGTCAAATCGGTCTGCCTAGATTCTCTTTTCCAATTCTCGAAGTGATGCTGTACGACGTTTTCCTTTTGGAGTCGCATCATTATGGTCCAGTCTCCAACTATACACACAGCGTTCTTTTCCCATCTCATCTGCATACTTAAATCGATATCTGCCATCAGATAACTGCATTTCTCCATTGTGTAATATACGTCCTCTATGATCTCTCTTTTTTTCACTCATAATATTCAGTCTCCTTCATCAAATGTTCATTTAACTTGGAAGACCGTCTCGGTAGTATTGATTATATCACAAGACACTCTCTTCGCTAAGATAAAATGAACATTATTTTCGCCATTGATTTCCGCCTTGTCGCCTATCCTTTAAACCGTGCTGGATAAATCCAGATACTTCTCAAATAATCTTCTTTTAAACCGAATATGTGAGCCAATTTCCAGAATAAAATCTGCTCCCACATTTTCATTGGCGATCTGTCTCAGTCTCTTTTCTCCAATCCCGTAATACTCCGCAGCCTCCGGAATGTTCAAAGAATATTTTTCCCAAACAGGTACCATCTTGTCCGTATTACTCATCTTCATTCATCCTCCTTTCGGCTCCTTCCAACATCTTTTTTGCTTTATCCATTTTCATACTTGCGATTTTCTCCCGTTTACTTGTACCTCCCACATATATTGGTGTACACATTTCCAGAATACGATCATAAATACGCTTTTTCTCTAACATCGTTTCATTTTTCAGTTCTTTCAACGGAAGATTGGTTGTTACGATCAATGGTCTTCCGGAGCGGATTCTTCGGTCTATAACACTAAACACAATTCCTAACGCATACTCTGAATTGCGCTCTACTCCCAAATCATCGATAATCAAAAGTTCATAACTAGCCAAGGCATTGATGTATTCAGTTTTATCTGCCAGTGGAAATATATCATCAATAATCGTATTGAAATTTGTCATCTTGACTGTTACTTCCTGTTTCAAAAGAGCATTGGCAATACAACCAGAAACGTAGCTTTTTCCAGTACCAACTGGTTCCCAGAGCAATAGCCCTATATGATTTCGTTTCATTTTATTCCAGCTTTCAACATAGTTTTTCGCCTTATTCATAACCGCATCCGACATGTCCGCATTTTCAAATGTCCACTCTTCCATTCTGCTTTCTTCAAAACAGATTCTTGTATTTCTACTGACTAATTCCCGGTGTTCTTTTTCCTTAAAATATCTTTGCTCTTCTTCATATGCTTTTCTGTCGCAGGCACATTGTCTGGAGTGTTTCTTCATCCCCATAAATCCTCCTGCCGGGAAATACGCCTCTTTCGGTTCTCCACAAACTTTACAATACTTCAATCCATCTTTAACCAAATACATTGTATTTTCTTCTCTCATCACAGACTTTCTCCTTCTTCATAGCCATAATTTACTTCATGATATTTATTTCTTTTATATTTCTCAGTTACTTTACTAGGTGCCACATTTCCGACTTCTGCACAGCCATTTTTACGACCAGATGAAAGATTCTTTTCCGACTCTGTCATAGCCATCCTTTTGTCCGCTTTATTATCAACTGGCTGTAAACTTATCTCATCAGATGGAATTCTCACATATAAATGATTTGGTTTTGAAAATCCACCAGATCTGCGAACCAATAATCCTGCCTCGTCTAATTCCTTCAATGCTATTTTTACAGATGATTTGCACTTACCAATCTGAACAGATAATTCATCGATTGGAAATATCAGATAAACATTCCCTTTGTTATCTATCCAGTTATTCTTCCTCGATATCCGTGCACGGTCATATAAAATCATATAAAGGAATTTTGCATTTTGAGAGATTGGAAGATGTAACAAAAACTTCGGGAACTGGAAGTACTGAAGTGTCTGCTCTGACTCCGTCATGTATTCATATTTCATTTTCTCGCCTCGTTTCTAATTCAATTTAGTGTAAAGACGTTTTCTAAGCCGGCTGAAAAAATGTCCTTACATATATCGAAACGCTGAGAAGCATAAATACAGGGTATACAAAATATTTTTTTATAAAAAAAGAAAAGCATCCAACTTTTTAGGTTGAATGCCTTGTCAAAATATTCATTATTTTGTTGTCTGTGACTTCCTGATACGCTTTACGTATCTGATAAAATATATTTGCTGGCAAATATATTTTTATGTGGATATGGGGAAATAACCCCATCAAGTTCTTGATCTGTGAATAATACAGAATTGGCAAACTGGCGATACTGTATTACACGGGTGGATCTTGCTCTGGTGTTTCTTTCTCTTAGGAGCAGTAAGCAATGTTGGATACCATTTTGAAATATTGCGGTGGTCACTAGGGATTATGAGCTTTTTTCTTTTAAGTATATCTTTTATTGAATAAAAAGTCCCCATTTCGTTTTTGCTCATGATGATGAACTTTTTCAGCCATATACTAAATATTCCAAAGATATCTTTTCAATTTTCTTTTTATTTTTCTAGCAACTTAGAATATTACATCCTCAATTCTCCATTCTTTTCCCATCATTTCAATTACATCTCCAACTTTACATCCTGTAAACACTTCAACCGCTTTAGGCAGCATTCCATTTACCATGTCATATCTATATGTTTTGGTTTCCTTATCTATATTGCGAATTACAACCTTACATCCTAATGTCACCTCAGGAACATCTGATATATCAACAGCATCTGTATTTTCATCATCAGAATAATCAATATCCTCTTCTTCTGCAGATATATTTCCTTCAAGATTTAATGTAGGGACATCACCTTGCATAATTGCATCTACTGCATCGGTGAATATTCTAGTGATTTCTTCCTTTTCCAAACAATCAATAACCACCGATCCCCCAACTGCGTTTAAATATGACATTGCAGGTCTTATATGATCTTTCACTAGTACGTGACGTCCTTCATCCTTAAATTGTCGCAGTGCTTCTATAATGGCAGCCATAACATCTGGATTAGAAGAAAATGTAAAGTTATAAAAGAACTCATTAATTTTAGAATTCAAATCATTACTTCCAATAATATCCAGACTTTCGAAGTGATTTTGATTATTGTTAGGATCTTAAGTATTATGTCCTACCCACCAGCATTTTGATAACGTATTTCTGTAAAATCCGCTTCTTCCAGTATATCTGTAAAAAAATCTGGTCTGTATGGCACCCGCTTCTTTTTCAGCACTCTTCGGCTTTTTCCCGTATCCATATCCCCACCGTTTACGCATGTAATCGTAAAACGTAGTATGAGCCAAACCTGCCCATAGACGTTCATCACTGGCTTGTGATTCACTCAAAAACTGTAATTTTTCATAAAGGATCTTGCAATTATTAAGGTCTATTTCCCCAGGTGTTAAATCAGAATTCAAATCAGCCAATTTAAATTCTGTAACATCTTTAAATTCGATAAAAGGATCCTCTCCACAAATATCAGTAATCCATTGATTTGTTTTTTCCGTATAGTATTTTCCATAAACGACTGGCAAATTAGCTTTAAACATTTCGAGTGCTTCTCGTTTCATTATGTATAGTTTCATTACGAGTCCTCCTCTGTGGTATCAAAGAATATTGGAATCTGATCAAATGCTTTGCTCAAAGGCAATTCCATTGCTTCTTGCGCCAATTGATAAGAGGTTTTCTCTGGATTAAGTACCTCTTCCATGAAAGTAATGCCCCTCTTTGCATAAGACTTTTCCAAAGCTAAAAACCATTCTTTGTTATGATATGTTTCCTCTCCACCTTCCTGTCTTAATTCTTCAAACACATAAACCAATACTGGTAGTATTAACATTGAGTGAAACAAAGACTGTAATTCTGTCTTTCCAGAGTACACAGCATATACATCATAATCTTTAGTTCCCAAACCAATCCTAATTTTATTTGATTCAAGATTTATTTCAGCCGGACAATTATCTTCCGTAATTCTTTTATAAACTGCAAAAATCGAACCCGCATTTGTAAACTCCTCGTAATCTTTTGTTACGTCCAAACTGTTAAGGTTTTGATAGGCCAAAATAGATCCCGTGAATAAATTAAATGTAGTATCTTGAAAATCATCTACCCAGTCTGTACAGAAAAAACCTGTAATATTCTTTTTAAGAATAATAAATGCTACAACATCAAATGATCCATTTATTCTTCCAATTGGTATGACATGTTCAATATGTTTTGATACGGAATGCAACACTTCTCTGTATGCTGTTGTCGAGCATTCCAAATGTATGACATAATCCGCTTTTCCGTCTATAATTAACTGCTCTAATTCATGACAATTCATAGTAATATCAAAACTTAGCCTTAGGCTGTTGACTCCTTGCATCGACTGTTCGTAATCAACACTAAAAAAGGATTCCTTATAATCGTCCTTCTCATCACTTAATACCGGATAGGTAAATAATCTATTAGTTATGTTCATATACATTTACCTCCATAGCATAATCATGTGAATCTGCAAGAGTTACAATAATCTTTACTTTCCCAGAAGATGTCATATTCAGAGTTTCTATCAAATCTCCGTTCAATTTTGCTGTTTCACATCCAGATGTCGGATTAACATCTGTTATACGAAGCCTATTAGACTTTCCATTTTCTCCTACAGTGACAAGTTCAATCCTTCCATACTCCACATCATGTGGTATTTCAAAATTAAGAGAATATATTCCTGTACCTTTTTTTATAATGCGCACATTTTTAAGCGGACAACTAGTCTCCCCACCTGCTTTTTTCTGTAGCACAACATCTTTTCCATTTGGATCCGGGATTCCTCGATGCGTATCTAATTTTTTTCGTTTTCTTTTTCCTTTCAGAATTCTAAGTCCTACTTCGCCCATTTTTCCAAGTGTTCCACTTGTGGTTGTAGATTGACTGCTGCCTTCATCTCCTTTTCCATAAAAGAATCCTTTTGATGGAGTCTTAATTGGTCGTTCCAAAACATTAATGTTCCCCAGATGATCATTGATGTTTTCCCGTTTATTATCTGAATCACCAGTGTCTACTGCCTCTGGCTCTTTTTGAAGAACACCACCTAACCCCTCAACGTCTATTTCATCATCACTTGTATTTTCAGCAAGTTCTGCTACACAGATTCTAATCCAGTCCTTAATTTCTTCATAATACGCTTTAGCCTGTTTCGGATTTGGATGCCTTCCGGGTTCCCAATTATCATGAGCGACTGTTTCCATAGCGCGGAAATAACTGTTTAAATCTTTCCCCTGTAATTCAAGAATTCCTGTAAAAGGAACCAATTTAGATATATTTCCAAGCCGAAATAATTTCATTCCAGCCTTCCTCACAATCAAAACTTTTCTATCTAATTTTTCATTCGGATCAACTAACAGTCTCAATTCCAATGTACCCATACCATGAAAATCCTGTGAATATATATGAACGCCCTCTGTTCGCGTCAACGCAAGATAATTGCCATAAGTTCCTTTAGTTGCACCCGGGCGTTCTCTATGAACACGTTCCATATATCCTGGTAATGATTTTTTATTAATTTCTCTTCCTTGTACCTTTACTCGAAGCTGCTCATTAAAAAATGACATAAGAAAACTTTCCAATAATGCTACCGTAATTTCTGTTTCCCAATCGCTTGCAGACTTAAATCCATAAATAAAAACATCTGTCCCTATTTCAGATCTTCTATTTATACTATCAAGTTCCGGTATTACCTCTACCGGATTATTTCCTTTTGTTTCTCCATAATAACCAATCCCGCTAGTCATCAACGCTCCATCTTGATATGACATTAATCTTGAAATGCCCTGTGCAGCACGCTCATATTTCTGATTGTACGTTCTGTAAAACACCAATCTATAATGCGAATTACTAAATGGTGCACTTTTTCCGATACCAAATGCTCCAGCCTTATCATCACCTTTATTCGCACCACCATCAATTTTTATCAATGCATTCCATCCATCGAAACTAAAATTAAATGGATCATTGGATTGTGTATATGGATCTGAAAGTCCCGTTGTATTATAATCACTAATTCTGAGTAAAAAAGTATTCTCCTTTTCTGCCTCTTTTATGGCATCTTTCAAAAAAAGTTTAGCTTTTTCGCTCTTTGATCTATCCCAAAAAGCCTTACATTTTTTCAAAATATTTCGGTATTCCATAATACCAGGAATCTGCTTTGCAGGCACAAAATATCTTTCAAATTCAACCAGAACATCCGGGTTACTATCATTCAATGCGGCATCCAAAGAATTTTGGCAATTTTCTCGTGCCAAAGATGAAAGCTCAGTTCCATTAAAATTTTCGATACCTGCATCTGCAACTCCTTTTACCTGTCCATCCTGGTTACCTGGGAAATTCCACCTAGCCATCTTACTGTCCCTCTCTTTATATTTTTCTATCGTCTCTTAAGAAGTTTTCTCAAACTTTGAGTTTCAACAATTCGATAATTTGACAGCCATAATTGCTTATCCTTTCCTGCAAGTTGCGGATTATTGCTACTTTCAAATGTATTCTGCACAATACTTGTTCCGACTTCCTCCCAAATTTCCAAAGGATTAAACAGCCATGAAACCTCACCTGTCTCTTCATCAAATCTTAACAATGAACGAAATGCACCAAAAATTGGATAAATGTAACCGCTTGATATAGAATAATTCGTTCTATTCTGAAGGTAATTTGTTTTCGTTCCTTTTTCAATATTTTCGACACCTTTTACACTTCCAAACCTAGGAATAGCGACCCCAAGTTTTTTCTTGTATTCATTGTATTTCAAAGACAACTCTCTCTCTATCAAATCATATAGTTCCACAAGAACCGGTAATTGTTTTGTTAATGATTTATAAAAAGGTGTATCATATGCATCTTTATATCTTTTAAAAACCTGAGCCTTACCTGAATAGCTTTGAATAGGTGCCACACTATCATCTGGATATTTAACTACATCAAATGCATACATTAATCGAAGTAATTCAGATATGTTGATTGGCTTATTTTCATTATCCTTATATGCAATTTTATCAGCATAATTTTCATCTTTAATAGCGTTTCTTATATTCTCAAAACTATCTTCAAGATTAAATAATGCTATATCTGAAACCTGAACGGATGTGTTTCTCGCATCTGATAATCTTGTAATATTGATCACATTAGTAATCACTTCCATACGAACATATTTTTCAATGTCTTCCGGAATTCTATTTCTATTCTGTATTATAGCTGTATAAGTATGTCCTCCATCAAGGATACCATAATTATATCTGTCACTCTCATCATCCTGATTACCAATATCAATTGTCACCTCTGAATCCACACTATTAAAACTTAATGATTTTGCAGAAATAACAATACCTCTATTATTAATATAAAAATCTGTTTCCGGCTCAACCACAGCATTGATAAGTCTCTTTGCTACATTCGTTCCCATTTTAGGTACTCGTGGATTAACATCTAAAGGAATATTTTCTGGAAGATCCTTCATATTCACTAACAAATAATAAATTGTTTCAAACGATGTTGCTTCTTCTTTTTCATTTTTCTTATAGGGCGAAGCAAGTGTCCTCAATGCGTTCACCTTGAATTTTAACTGTGTATTCATACTCTTATACCTCCGTTTTCTATTTCTTTTCCATTTTTTCATTTCAGTTTTTATGGTCTTTCTCAAATTCTGTTTCAGATCTTGATCTAAGTATATTCCTTATGGTAGAATAGATCAATGCACCATGGTGCATAATTATAATGGAGATGACTAAAATGGCCGAAAGGAAAAAATATGATCCAGCTCTAGTAAAAGTAGGCGAATTAATTACCGAAAAAAGAAAAGCTTTAGGACATGCATACAACTCTCGCGAAAGCTTTATTTCATTAAGAAGTGATGAACTCTTTGGGGGAGAAACATGGATTTCATCTCGCCACCTAGCTAACTTAGAGCTCGGGAAAAACTGGATTAGTATCGAAAAACTCATAGTTCTCGCTGCTGCCTTAGAAGAAAATCCCGTTGATTTATTTGAAGAGATTATTCAAACTTATCAAAAATATAAATAATGTATACTTTAAACGTAAACGGCTCTATTTTACATTTAAAAGTTATATTTACAGATGAGTAATCCATATCACATGCTCTATTTTGCTATAATTTTCTTTTACATGGATGGCTCTTTGCATATTTAGAATATCAATTGGTAACCCTATTGCGTTAAAAATATCCATATTAAATCTTTATAAATTCATTGCATAATCCACTTCTTCTGTGTATACTATAAATAGTAGATGGGCTATATGCCTATCATGTGGACTGACACATAAAATCCGAAATTCTTTCCGGACTTCGGGTGCCGGACAGTTGGCTGGCAACGGAAAAACCAGTTTTCTTATCGGACTTCGGGTGCCGATCAGTTGGCGGACAACAGAAAAATCAGTCATTAAAGGAAGGTGTCATCTGCTACGGCAGAAGAACCTTCCTTTTAAATTTATCCAAAATACCAGCATATAAGGAACTTTAATATTATGACTAAAAAACAGGCTATTGCTATCATTACAAAATGCGCAAAACAATATCAGCAATATTTAGAGCATAACCAAGTTGTTTTTGTCTATCGTGACGAATACAATCATTCACACCATACAGTTGTAAAATTTCATTCTCATAATTTCCTTCATTTTACCGGAGTTGTTCCAAGAACAGGACTGAATGCGAATGGTTTCTATCGTGCTGCCCTAAACAGTCGATTAAGTGAAAATGATTTTTCATTTAAAAATAATCATACAACAGAATTAAAACTTCAAGTATTGAGTACCATAATGAGTATAGACACGAAAGCTCGTATGATAGGTAATTACATCGGTCCGCATCTTGAGCTATATACAGAGAAGGTTACCGGCACAACATCTGCCTGCCTCGGTCTGATTCAAGGTAAAGATTGTTACATTCCAAACAGTGTATTAAGTGAAGATATACGCTCAATCGTTCCTAAACCACCTGGAAAGATATATTCCATATTCAAAAAAGATATTAATTCACCACTGTATACTCAGCTTACATACAAAGCAAAAAATATAACTATTACAAAGAAATGTCTCCCCGAAGAACTCCTTGATGAAATTGATCCTTCCCTTTTCGAAAACTAAAGTGATAGATTTGTTCTTTAACGAATACATTTTTGTGAATTGACGACTCCGTTGCCATCATACATAACACAGTAAAATGCATTTCAAATTCATTTTCTCCATATAAATAAGACGTGAGATTTTCTCCCACGCCTTCACATTATTATTTCAGCTATTCCGATCCGGTCTTCCAAAGGTATAAATAAGGTGTAAATTATTGGTTAATCCCCAAGAAATCCAATAAAATCAAGGTTTTCACGACATCCATTAAACATTGCCGTGGCAGACGAATAATACTTTTATCATAAACGAAAATCCTCCTAAAATGCCGTATTCTGCCCCGATTTGCCGCAGTTTGCCGACTATAATTTTTGCTCTGTGATTGTTAAATTTGTCACAGAATGAGCAAAATGCGGCAAAACGGGGAAAGTTGAGGACATGAAACGTAGTCAAAACGTAGTAAGAACGAGGGTGTTTTACTACTGCGATTTATTACTTTTCAAAAAATTTTCTTTTATTGTAGAGGGATATATTCCTTAAAAATATTACAAAGTGCTTCCGCACAATCATCAGTTACATTCAATAATTTCAAAACATAATCAATATAATATTGCTTTTTCCATCCAAAAGAATTTGACAAACCAGTATATGGTAAAAGCCCCTTATTGTTAATGACTCTAAGTGCTTCCAAATAATCGGCTTCATCTACTATTCTCTGTAATTCATTCAAAACGCTATTATATACCTCCATTGCATTAGTTTCCGATGATATAGAATTTAGATTCTCAACATATTCTGAAATTGAAGTAACAGATTTATTGCTTATCTGATTAATAGCATTTTGACATTTTTGTCTTGTAAACAAAAGTGCTTGTCCATTTATATTTTTTTCAAAAAACCAATCGTTTTCTCCTTTTTTGCGGAAACAATTTCCTCAACATTTTCAATATTCTGCTTACGAGCTACAATTCTTATTACCTCTGGTAATAAAAACAAATTCTCTATTTCTGCAACCTTAGATACAAAGATATCATAAGTACGAAGAGAATTTATTTCTTCTTCTGCTTTTCTATCCCGATCAATAATCCCCTTTACCTCTTTGTAATGAAACTCGCGCATGCGATTATACGCTTTTGTTGTTTGAATAACTGTGCCACACCCCTCTAATGGTATGATATTATAATCTTCAAAAATCTTTGAATACAACTTTCTATCCGTACTTTTATCAGGAGTACCTTCAACAAGAAGTATTTTCTGCCTATTTCCTAAAATCTCTAACACCAGTACCAACACCTACTTTGCAAACTTGTCCTGCTGCAATCCTCCCTCCATACAAAAACTGAAGATACCCGCATAGCAAACAAATATTATTTTTACATTCATAATTATTGTCCTTTAAATGCCACGTTTTGCCGCAATTTGCCCCCACCGACACCATGCCGCAATATAGGATGTAATTGAATCGTAGTAAAAACGGTGTAAACACCATTTCCACTGCCGCGATTTGCACCGTTTTGACGCACTTTGCGTTGACTATGAATATTTGCCGTGGCAGACGAATAATACTTTTATCATATGTTAAACCCTCCATATAATTATTTTATACAATTCATAATTACACTTATCATCATTTCTTTTTCTTCTGGATTTGATTCTGCGATCATAATCGTAAGTGCAACAAGTGTATGGTCGTCAATTAGTTTTTCTCCATTTTTAAATAAAACACCATTCTTATCCAGAAAATATAAGAACATTGTTGCAGCTATTCGTTTATTTCCGTCGGAAAAGCTATGATTCTTCGTGACAAAATATAATAAATTTGCAGCTTTTTCTTCTAAAGTAGGATATAAGTCTTCTCCTGCAAAGCTTTGATAAATTGCTCCAATGCTTCCTTTAAATGAATCATCCTTTTCATTACCGAATAATGAACTGCTGTCACCAAATTTCATATTATCAATTACTTTTCTACATTCCTCATAAGTCAGAATATATGTTGCTCTATTTCCTTTTGGTCGTTCCATATTCTGATGATCATAGGCATCTAACAGCTCTAGTGCCTGACTATATTTTTCTACTACTGTTAATACTTGTTTTGTATCCAGGCTGTTTTCTACTCTTTTCATAACTCGTATTACCTCGTTTAATTGATCCATACGATTATGATTCACAGCGTATCCTCTGATTATGTATTCCTTTAAGACACCATTTGCCCAACGTCTAAATTCGATGCCTCGTTTTGATTTCACTCGATAACCGACAGAAATAATAACGTCCAAATTATAGTGTTCTACCATGTATTTTTTACCATCGGAAGCAGTTGTCGCAAATTTTGCGACAACTGCATTTTGACCAGATAATTCTTCCTTCAAAGCATTATTAATGTGCTTACCAATCGTTTTTATGTCACGTTCAAACAGTTCTGATAACTGATTTCTATTAAGCCAAACTGTTTCCTCTTTCACCATAACTGGTAAAGATATCATTCTATCCTCTGTCTCAAATAAAATTATTTCATTTTTGTTATTCATTGGTTTCTCCAATCCATATATTATGTCACATCGGAACACCCTTCAAAAGTTGTAAAAATCATCTAAATGACCCATAAATCCTATTAAAACAAAGAAATATCATCCACCCCACACTTCCTGCCGTGGCAAACGAATAGTACTTTTATCATGTTCTCATAACTCCTCATATCTTCATTTTTCCTTGTATTTAAAGGATTTTTACAACTTTGATTTTTCTTGCAATTCATGTATCTTTTTATAAATTCACATATTTTCATGGGCAAAAGTTGTAAATAATTGAATTGTTTCCTTTGTTTTTTTGCCTGTAAATTAATCATTTTATCACATTCGCTTTCGTCAATCATAAAATATGGGTAGTTAATCCTTTTTACTAACTACCCACATTTGTCATAATCTTTTCACTGCCTGCTCAAATTCCTGCTCTGTATCAACAAACCGATACGGTTCATATTCTCCATATGCTGATGGACGGCTAATTGTAACTAATTGCACTTTATCTGTTCCTATTTCAGTAATTAACTTTCTTTTAAAATCCACTAAATGCTGACCGTGAGCTGTCTGTAAAGCTAAACAACCAATATCACTAATTTTTTTGCGATCAGATAACACACGCTCCAACACCTCCTTGAATTCATTTTCTGTTCTGATTCTACCACTTTCATATTCTTTTCGCAACGTACAACCAATCAAATCATCATATTTGCGTTTATATACATATTTATGAACGCTTTCTTCATGGCATCTTCCTTTACATCTGTCAGTTGCTTTTCCTGTCTGTACCTATTCATTAAAATAATGGAATAATCCATAGATAGAACCAATTGTAATATGGCAGCAATGCTGGTATTACCATTTCGATAAATCATATCATATTGATTAAAATTCTCGTCTAATGCAGTTTCAATAGATATTTCTTCGTCCGAACCGTAATCATATGATGTATTTAAAATATACAATGTATGATTATCTTTATTGTAGTCTTCGGTTCCTGCTCCCCCTTCCCTGTAAATGAGATTATTCCCACACTTCAAGAGAGACTTCCCGGAAAAACCATATCTTCAGAAGTGGTAAAACAAGATAAGCTAATCTCTGGACTGAAAAATCATATGTACCAATTATGTATTCTCTGTACAGATCCGGAAGATAAATCGCTGTTCTGTCAGCGTTTTATGCAGGAACGCCTTTATATCTCCATTTCAAAAGACCATCCTCTTGCCCAGGCAAAGAGTGTAACCTTCCATGACCTACGCGGTGTCCGTATTCTTGTAAACGGCAATGTTGGTTTCTGGTTGGACATTTGCAAAAGAAACCTTAATGAAGCTGACCTGCTGATACATGGAAATCCTGGTGCCCTTACTGATCTGGTTGAATCTTCCAATCTGCCGCTCTTTAATTCCGATCAGTTTATTGCACGCGGATTTAAAACACCCGGAAGAATCTCTATACCTATTAGCGATACAGAAGCACTTGTTACCTATTGACTGGCTTGCCTTGCTTCCAACCAGAAATCTTATCGTTCTATATTCAATGCAGTGCGGGGAAATCTTTTGAGAAACAACTAAAACTTTTCAATATGAAATAGCAAAAGAAAGAGAGCGCGACGCATACGGCTGGTGCAGTATTCAAGAAATCTGGAACATGACAGTATGGATGATCTGCATGAACTCGTGGATTCATCTACTCTGCCTACTTTTCATTCTAACCGCCGCCTGTGTAACCACAGGTAGTTACCAACAGACGCACTGAAATACAAAATCATGAAATGTCTCCCTCCTTCAATTTCTTCACATCTTGTAAGGAAATTTTCGGATGATGGTACTGCGGCCGTTTACTTAATGTGGGGACTCTCAATTTTACTGCATGTTTCGGACACCAGTGGAGGCAGGCATAACATGCCGCACATTGCTCCTTATGCACTGCTTTTCCACCATTTATGACGATATTATCTGTCGGGCATACCGAAGCACAGATTCCACAGCCTATACAGTCTTTGGTAATCCTAAAATTTTTCATAAGCGTCAGACGTTTCAAGGAATGGGTTCCGTAGAAATAACTTTTCTCAACAAAACCCGCTTCAGCCTTTTTGCCTGATGGTTCATAAAGTATGCTCTTCCTGCATACCATCTCACTAATTTTCTTTATGACAGATGGAGCCTGAGCCAGCCTCTTTTGATTTTCTTCTTCAGAACTGATTAGACAGTTTCCAGGCATCTGCAAATTAAAACCAGCACATAAATGACCACCGTTTGTCTGCAGGGCCTCATCTACGCTTTGAAAAGCTTTGCCGCTCTGTCCATTATTGGAAGTCATTACAAGGAACACATAGCTGTCCGCCCTGACTTTCACTTTCACGAGAATCTCTTTTACAATCCATGGAATATCTCCCATATAGGTAGGAAAAATAAAACCTACCATATCATCCGGGCATTCTAATGGCATGTTCCTGTACTTTATAAGCCCTTCAACTGGTGTCTTCAGAATTCTTCCAAGTTCTTTTGCTGCCCAGAGTGAATTTCCGGTTCCTGTAAAACAATAAATCATAGTCTCTCCTTCTTTCTCACAATATAATCTTATGCGGCCTTATTTCCGGATCATGGGTTGCCAAAATCTCCATACACTCCTTTTTCTGTGACATGTCATGAACCCATTTTAATGATGCTTTCGCCTTATCTTTGTTTACCATAATGCCGGGCAAACACATCTGTTCCCAGGACTGGCGGTTGTAACAGGCATCTGCAGTAATCAGGACAAATTTCCCCTGGTTTTGGATAAGCACACCCGTTGTTCCTGCTGAATGCCCGGACACATCAACGAACTGCACCGTTCCATCCTGAAAGACATCAACGCTTCTCCCATGCGGTCCTAATCCTGTATTTTCCATATGAATCGGCTGAATGGCTATGTTTTCCCACAACTTCCTATTATATCGGATGTCTCCTTTCTCAACCGCACACAGTTCTGCATCACTGGCACAAATACACTTTGCGTCTTTTACAAGCTCCAGACCACTGACATGATCCACATCCAGATGAGTCAGCAGCACATAGTCCAGTTCTTCAGAAGATAACCCCAACGCTTTTAATTGTTCAGTAACCGCTTCTCCGACCGGTAGAAGTGCTTTGCTGGCAATGTTCAATTTCCATGAAAGATGCTTCTTCTGATCCTGCCGTACCTGTGTATGCCACCCTGTATCTATCAAAATTTTCCCCTTTGGATGCACAATCAGATATACATATACCGGAAGCCATACTTGATGCTTTTTTCCCCGCAGTATCCCCGAATAGGCAAAAGGATTTCTGGATTTCCTTTTATCTGGTACTGTTTCGTCTGTTCCCACTGTTCCGCAGCGCATTGCATAAATTTCTATCCGGTTCATTCCATCACTCTCCACTTCTACTCAAGTATTATACATAATTAATAATAATCATAATGATACTCATGGCAGCAAGGCCAAAACCAAGGGTACGATTCATAACCTTTGCCGAAGCTTTATTTGCAAATTTTGCTGTGAGCATTGCACCAATTAACGTAAAAATAATACATAGGACAAGAATCGAATAATCCGTCACTCCATCCCCGATTGCAAAATGAGACATGGCTCCGGTCAAAGCAGTAAAGGTCATAATAAATACACTAGTTCCCACAGCGGTTTTCAGTTCATAACCCAATACACTAACCAGAACCAGAAGCATCATCATGCCTCCACCCGCACCTACAAATCCGCAAATCAGTCCGACCGCTATTCCACAAGCAACCGACTGTATCGCTGCTTTCTTTTTACTCCGGTTCTTGTTGCTTTCCTTTGCCTCCATGACTGGCCGGAAAATGAATTTCACGCCCGCGAACAGTGTCATAAACATGGAAAACCCACCCATTGTAGTCTGTGGGAGAAAAGAGGCGGCATAGCTTCCGACAAGGGTAAAAATCAAAACGGAAATAAGCATAATCATCCCATTTTTAACATCAATATTTTTGTTTTTCTTATAGGTATACGCCGATGCTGCCGAAGCAAGCACGTCCGATGCCAACGCAATACCAACAGCTTCATAAGCGTTTACGTGAAGAAACGTAATCAGCATCGGCGAAATTACCGCAGCTGCGGAGAGACCTGCAAGACCGGTTCCGAAACCTGCTCCTGCTCCGGCCACTAAACAAACCAATACTTTTTCCAGCATAAGGTATTCTCCATCACCTTTCCATTTTTATAAATCTTTTCCACTTCTGTCCGGCAATTCTTCCATAATGCGCTTCGCATGTCCAATCATCTCCAAAAGACGGTTCATTGCCTCAGTATCGGCATCAAAATAATAATAATTTTTAGTTCCCTCACGCCGCATTTTCAAAATACCGGCCTCCTTAAGTATCTGTAGATGATGGGATACAGCAGGGCGGGAAAGATGGGTTTTCTCCGTGATTGTGCCTACCCGGACGCCGCCGCAATGCTCCATTCGCATCATTTCCAGCATAAGATGCTGACGATTCTCATCCCCAAGGGCCAACAGTATCTTCTGGCAACCTTCAAATTCCTCTGCCAGTCGATTGATATCCTCTCTGTGTTCTGACATGATTGCGACCTCCTTTGTTCATTTACTCAAACCATTGTACTATATTTTGTTCAAAAAATATTATTGGTAAAGAAAATCGAGACAATCAAATTATTGATTAAGGAATTAAAGGAGAAAGCGCAATCATTTTATCGGCAGATTCCTTTACGTTTCCGCCATAACCAAATGCATCCTTAGCAGTACAACGCTAAGTGTCTTTTTGAACATAGGCTTTCTCTTTTATTCCACAAGTCCAAGGCTCTGAAGCCACGGCTCGATATCATTCTGGAGACTGTTTCCAATGTCATCGCTGGAACTGGTGCAGAAAGGAATGATGGTCTTGCCTGAGAAATCATTCTCTGCAAGGAAGGTTGCTATCATAGCCGGAGCTTCATCCTACCATATTGCGTAATCAAATTGATACAATTTCAAAATCGGAGCTATCGTTTTTTGAATATGCGAAAACGCCCATGGTTAGGGCGTTTTCTGTATGATGGGATGCACCCTCGTAGGTGCTATTATCGTTTTTCGAGTAGGGATTGTACCTTTTTCGTGAGTAAGAAGGCAAAAGTTTAACGATACTATCGTTTTGAGAGTAGGAATCGTTAAATTTGCACCCTTGGAGTTGAAAATGCACCCTATCGTTAAATTATTGATTTGACAGGATTTCCACATTCATAAAATTTCTTTAATGGCTGACAAAGAAATCTATAAATCCATATTGGGTCTGACAAAATTTTATGAACGAAATGAAAATCATAAGGACTTCAATTCTTTCCATCTTTGTATCAGACGGGTGTGCCAGTCCATTCCTCGTTATTCTAGTAAAATTCGCATATACTTGGAAAGCCACCCTATCAACTGATGGCAACATATCTTTAAATTGCTGATCCTGCACGTTATTTTTTATTAGGTCAAAATACTTTTTATAACAACTGAATTTTGCAGATGCCATTCTAATACTAGATATCTCTGTTTGCATTTGTGCATACTCATTTGTGAAATTTCTGGACAAATATCCTAACAGTGCATCTATTTGTTCATCTATTATTTTTTCGCTGGAAAGCCCCAACATTATTACTGCCGCTTCCATGCAATTAGCATTGTAACACTGTAACGCCTCTTTAATATAAAACTTTACCCATTCTGAGATACTGGGTATATTCTTAATCTTTTCAAAATATCCGTCTACATCATATGGCAGTATTTCATGTTCTTCTAAACATTTAAGTCCATATTGCGTAACATGAAAACTTGGTAAATTAGGACCATAATTCCCTATGGCTCCAGGCGCTATAATCCCCTGATTAAGCAATAAATGAAACTGCTCATAAATATTTTGTATGTCGCTATAGCTGAAATTTGTCGTACTATGCGCATGC
The DNA here is from genome assembly GCA_902362865.1 of Clostridiaceae bacterium. GTDB lineage: Bacteria > Bacillota > Clostridia > Lachnospirales > Lachnospiraceae > Claveliimonas > Claveliimonas acetigenes. The sequence continues at coordinate 20,142 of CABIYE010000008.1, read as the reverse complement.
AGCATAAGACCACTTCCGCCCCACGCAGCTCCATGCAAAGGAATATCTGATTCTATCAGCCCCCTTTTTATTGCCAACCCTTCCATTAGACGATATAAATCTGATTGTGTTCCCTGATATCCATATTTCTTGAATGTTTTTCCTTCAGAATCAATATCATCTGCTTCATATGCCAAAGTATCTAACATTAAATTTCTAATTTCTATCGATGATAAAACTCTCGTTTCTTCCGCCATTAATCTCACGCATCCTCTCAATATTAATGCACTAACTGTAAAATCTCCACAGTTCTCTGATCCCGTTCCCCATGGAAGAACTTGTCCAATACCTTCTGGAATACTTCACATTCCGGTTTTGCCAGAGCAAATAAGGTCATGGAAGATTTCAGTTTCAAGTTATCCGGCCGGCCCATCACTTCGTCCGCATCATTGGATTTTATCTCCAGAAGTGCCTGAGATATTTCAATCAGATTCGTTCCAAGCGTGTAATCTTCCATATATGCTTTCGCTTCTTCCATATTCTTAATAGCATAATACCGGGCAGTCTCACTGTAGCCAAGCCCCGCTATCTGCGGAAAAATAAACCACATCCAATGGCTGCGCTTCTTCCCGGATTTTATCTCCTGCAAGGCAGTTTGATAATAAGTCTGCTGTGCGATTAAAAATCGCTCTAAATTGTTATCCATTCTCTGTTGCCTCCTCTGTTTGCCATTATTCTACCACAGGTCAGGCTTTTTTCCTACCACAAACAAAAAAAGCCCGGAGCCGGACGGTTTCACACACACCGCGCCGAACTCCGGGCTGCCTGGTTTTAATTTATATTAAGAGGTGCCGTTATCCCTCGATGGCAATATATTTCTTTTCTTCAACCTCCGGCTTCCTTGTTTCTGCCTTCGGAATGCTCAGTTTCAATACCCCGCTTTCATATTTCGCATGAATATCTTCCTGCTTTACATCCTCCCCGACATAGAAAGACCGGCTCATGCTGCCTGCATAACGCTCCCGGCGGACAAATCTGCCTGTTTTCTTTTCCTTCTCGTCCTTGTCAAGCCCCTTCGCCGCGCTGATTACCAGATAGCCATCTTTCAGCTCCAGGGAAAGTTCGTCTTTCTTAAAGCCTGGCAGATCAATGTCCACCTCATAGTGGTCGTCATGTTCCTGCACATCGGTCTTCATCATATTCGCCGCATGGCGTCCATACAGTTTCCGCTCCGCTTTACGCATCGCCTTATCGTCAAAGGACGGGAAATCAAAAAAGTCATCAAAGAAATCGTCAAATAAGTTCTCTCCAAAAATACTAGGTGTCATCATAAGTCATCGCTCCTTTTCCTAATTAAAAACATCTTGTTAATTGGAACTGGGGATGATTGGGAAGAAACCGGAACCCTTTTCTGGTTCCTTTCTTTCCTTCTCCTTTGTTCTATCTGTGTTATAACACTTTTATTAGCACTCGTCAAGAGTGAGTGCTAATAATTTTTGTGAATTTTCTGTGAACTGTTATTCACACGTATGTAATTAACCCAAAAACTATCTGCTTTTATATCCATGCTTTTTCCCACCTATTTCGCATACCGCACTTCTATTTCATAATCTCCCTCGTCATACTCCACCTGCAGTTCATAATCCCCGATCTGCACACTTCCGTCATCCACAGCGTAAAACTTCTGTCCTTCTGCGTCAAAGATCACGAATTCTTCTACCAGCTGGTTTTCAACTGTTTCTAACATCTCCCGGATACAGTCATCACAAAATAACGATTTCATTCTCTGGACGCTGACAATCCCTCGTCCCCTCTGCACTGTCACAGTTCCTTCCTTATTCTCCGGAGTTTTTGTGATATGCAGACTTGTCTGGCTTACCTCATCATATCCAAAGCTCATGCTCATGTAACCATATTCGCCAGCGTCCGGATTCGCCCCTTTTTCAAATAAATCTAGGTCATACAGTTCTCCCGTATTGGTACACACAAGGTACACCTGTGACGGGAACCCTTCTCCGCATGTCCGGCAGATGTCTGCCGTATTGGGAATATAACGGATATAGTTCTCTATTTCCTGCCCATATTCAGAAAACACCAGGTCATGCCGTATGGTCTTTGCAATCTCCTCATATTCATCCTTCGTGGCAGAACCCATATATGTGGCTACCATTTCCATAAGTTCTTCCATATCTTCGCTGTTCTGGCGGCTCACCCGGATGTTACTGAACGCAATCGAAAAACTGCAAAGGGCGACCACGGACATGCAGACCATAAAAGCTCCATACCACAGTTCCCTTTTATCCGACTGGCTCAAATGCTTCACATAAGGATCATACTCATCATCCCTCCAGAATTTCCTCCATTTTGCCTTTATCCATTGGCACAACCTTTTCATACTCCACACCTTATCACTTTCTTCACTCTTATCACTCTTTCTTTTGTTTTCACTACTCTTACAATATAAAGTGCTATCACTTACCTGTCAAGTGACTGTATATTTCACATCCAATTTCGATTACCATTTACCTATACTAAAATTGGAGGACAGGGAATATGGCAACCAATAAAAGAGTATTTACTTTACGTTTGTCAGATGAAGTATTCGATAAAATCGGCATTCTGGCTACCAGCGAACACCGCTCCTTAACCAACTATATTGAATACATACTGATCAAACATTTAGAAGATGTGGAAAAAGAGCATGGAGAAATTAAAATGGAAGAATAAAGACTGCCATCTGTGTCTACTTTTTCACTTTTTGATGTAAAGTGCTATCACTTAGCTGTCTAGTGAACGTATAAATTTACCGCATATTGGTATACCATAAATTCATACCCGGAACGGAGGGCAAGGGAAATGGCAACCAACAAGCGTGTATTTACTCTGCGTCTGTCGGACGAAGTGTTTGACAAAATCGGGATTCTTGCTACAGATGAACACCGCTCTATGACGAATTACATTGAATATGTACTGATCCAGCATCTGGAGCAGATAGAAAAAGAACGCGGGGAGATCAAGACAGACCAGATACAATAACAAAATTAAGATAACCAGGTCAGTTTGATATACCTGGTTATTTTTATTGAAAAAAAACTGGCAGTTACTTCATAGTTGCAACTGCCGGTTTTTTCACGTTTCAAAACTATATCCGTACCCACCAACGGTCTTTATGTTGTATTTATTCATTTCCCATTTTTCTGAGTATCTGGCTAATCAACTGCCACCTTCTCCAGCCCCTTTCCACATTTTCATATGGACACATATTCCTTTATCGATAATAATAAACAAGACGGCATTTCAATTTATAGTTCAGCTATTTGAAATTTTATAAAATAATAATGTCACCGCATTAAGCTCTATGGTGTGTTCTATATAAAGAGGTAAAGATGATGAGAGCAGAAACATTATTTACTGAGCATATGGATCTTCTTTATCGAATGGCGCTATTCATGCTATCAAATACCCATGACGCTGAAGATGCCGTTCAGGAAACCTATGTGAGATATTTATTAAAAAAACCAAAGTTGAAAGATGAAGAGCATGCAAAAGCGTGGTTAATGCGCGTCTGCATCAATATATGCAAAAACCAAATCCGATACTGGAAACGTCATCCTTCTTCCCCTATTAGTGAAACGGATATATCTGAAACCACTTTAGGTGAACAGGAAATTTTGAGGGAGATTTCCTTATTACCCACAAAATATAAATCCGTTATCATTTTACATTCCATAGAAGGTTATTCGGTAAAGGAAATTTCAAACATATTAAAAATATCTGATGCTGCGGTAAAAAAACGGCTACAGCGGGCTCGTGAGCAATTAAAATTAAAAATAGGAGAATGACAATGAATGAATTGAAAACTGAAATCATGCTAAGTGAAAAGAAAAAAGTCCAGATTATTGAAAATGCACACCAAATTGCCAAGCAAAGGAAGAAGGCATTAAAATTGCGTTATTGCAGTGCTGTTTTTTTATTGCTTATCATTGGAATAACAGGATTTTTTGCGAATGGGCATTACGGGATAATGGATGAGTATCCGATTAAAGTATATGCCCAGGATCTATCCGGAGCCAGCGAGATTGACTTAATACCGGATAAAACATTTACGCTTGAAAAAATACAAACGCCTTTAGGTGAAGGATATTCTCTCTATATATCGGCAAACGACGGTTATTATTGTGAAACCATCTGTAATGACTCAGACGATGGCTTAGAACAGATTTTTTCAGACGAAGATTATATATACTGGATTCCTGATTATTGGAAAAATAAGGATATGAGGATTTACGATGCAGAAGGAAATATATTAGATCCGCAGGATTTGTTTTCAGTTTCAGATCAAACAGCAACCATTACTTATTGTGTATATAATGAACGTGACAGCTTGCAGTTTCAGATGACCGTTTCACTCCGTGAAATAGATGGGGTAGGAAAGGGAGAAATTCTTAGCTTGGTAAGTTATCCAGAACTGAAAACAGAATAAACTGTGCTATACATTAACAAAAATAAGCCCCGGAACCAGTATCTCCACACTGAATTCCGGGGCATCCCTCTTTTCCTATATTCTTGTCTCAACCTCCGCGCCATTCCGAAAGGCAAACACCACCCTCCCGTCATGGTACACTGTTGCATAATCCACCAGGCTGTGGAACAGCTTCACATCAAACTCCAATGGCAGCTCCTCCAGCTCACTCAGTTCAAACAGGAACCCGCTGAAAATGCCAAACTTGATTTCCCGGCTCTCCCGGTCTTTTTTCAGGCTGTCCATCCGGCTCTCTAAAGCTGCGTACTTATTGACATATCCCTCATACTTCCTGCGGTAATCGTTCTGATCCAGTTTCCGGGTTGCGTTTTCCACAATCAGCTTCTGGATCAGCCCGGTGACTACCTCCATCTCGCTACTGACGGATTCCAGTTCCTTCTCAATGGTGCTGCAATCCCCAAGTACATCCATCACTGCACGGCAGTCATCCATGACCGTCTCCCGGTTTTCCAGTAGCCGCCCCAGCGCCTCCAGAAATAACTCCTGTATCCGCTGTTCGTACAGATGCGGCGTAGTACACTTGCTCTCTCCCTTAAACTTGGCGTTGCACTGCCAGATGGTGCGTTTATACTTGCTGTTAGAGTGCCAGACCTTGGAACCGAAGAATTCCCCGCAGTCTCCGCATTTCAGCTTTGCAGAAAACGTTCCGCAGCAGTTATGGCTCCGCCCCATGTTCCTCCTGCGTTCCATCTCCAGCTGTACCATCTGCCACTCTGCAGGTGCGATGATGGCGTCATGGCTGCCTTCCACATAATACTGCGGAACCTCGCCCTCATTCACTTTCCGCTTCTTGGAAAGGAAGTCCACCGTATAGCACTTCTGGAGCCTGGCATCGCCCTTGTACTTTTCATTGGTCAGTATGTTCTCAATCGTCCGGTGCTGCCACCGCTGTTTCCCGGTCGGTGTGGGGACCTTCTTTTCCATCAGGTACTTTGCAATGGCGTAAGGCGTCTTTCCCTGCATGAACATCCGGTAAATAAGCCTTACAATTTCTGCCTCCTCCGGCACGATCTCCATCTGCCCGTCCTCCCCTTTCTGGTAGCCGAGGAAAGAGCTGTAGGCGATGCTGACTTTGCCGTCTGCAAACCGCTTTCTCTGGCCCCAGGTCACATTCTCTGAAATGGACCGGGATTCTTCCTGCGCCAGGGAGGACATGATGGTGATCAGCAGTTCCCCTTTGGAGTCCAGAGTGTAAATGTTTTCTTTCTGGAAGTACACCTCCACGCCCTTTTCCTTTAGTTTCCGCACCGTGGTAAGGCTGTCCACCGTGTTCCTTGCAAACCGGGATACCGACTTGGTGACGATCAAATCGATCTTTCCGTCCAGCGCATCCTGTATCATCTGGTTAAAGCCGTCCCGGTGCTTGGTGCCGGTTGCGCTGATACCCTCATCGGTATACACGCCGACAAACTCCCATTCCGGGTTATTTTTAATGTAGTTAGTGTAATAATCCACCTGCGCCTCGTAGCTGGTCTGCTGCTCCTCACTGTCCGTGCTGACACGGGCATATCCGGCGGTCTTTTTCTGGACCACGGCATCTTTCCTTATTCCGGTGTGGAAATTCCTGGTTGCCGGGATCACTGTCACATTAGCCATCGTTCTGCGCCCCCTTTCCTGTTTCCTTTGCCCGCATTTCTTTCATCAGGCGGCTCACCGTCTGCCTGTGCCCCTCTGATGCTTCCCGGTCATTCCAATATGCTTTCATCTGCTCACTCTGCCGTCTGCGCTGCTCCTCCGGGAACTCGCGGTCTTTCCAGTATTCCTTCATCCGCTCACTTTGCTGCCTGCGCTGTTCCTCTGTCCGTTTCCTGCCAGAATTTTTCCGGCTGATCTGCCTCTTCTGCTCCTCTGTGCAGACATGCACGGTTTCATGCTCCCGCCACTGTTTAACGGTTTCCTTGCCATTCTTGAAACAGAATACCAGGGTGCGGTCTTTCTCTGCCCGGATAACCGTTATTTTATCCCTGACGGCATCCTCAGTAACTTCCCCACTGAGTATCTCTGCGGTAAGCCGTATCAGTTCTTCCTCCGGGATGATCTCTGCGTCACAATGTTTCAGCCCCTCTTTTCTCCGGGTCCTGCAGGTCCATGTCCGGTAACTTTGTGTACCTGACCTCACATAATTTTTCCCGCAGCAGCCGCACCGGACCATGCCAGTGAAGGGATATGTCTCACACTTTTTTCCTTCCGGGCTTTTATATCTCTCCGCTCTGCGTTTGATCTCTTCCTGCACCTGGTTGAAGGTATCCATGTCAATGATCGCCTCATGGGTGCCTTCCGCAAGGTACATCGGTTTTTCACCCTGGTTGATGATGCACTTTTTCGTGATGTGGTTCTCACGGTAGGTCCTCTGCTGGAGAAGGTTTCCGGTATAGGTGTAATTACGGAGCAGCTTTAAGATCGGGCTCCTGTTCCACTGATTCCCCAGCCTCGTCTTGATTCCCATGGCATTCAGCCGGTCCCGGATAGCGGTTGCCCCAAGCCCCTCCAGATACCAGTCAAAAATCATCCGCACGGTTTGTGCTTCTTCCGGCACGATCTCAAAGCGCCCGTCCACGTTGCGGTAACCAAGAAGCGTACTGCTCCATGGCTTCCCTTCCTCAAAATTCTTCTTGATGCGCCATTTCTGGTTCTCGCTTGCCGACCGGCTCTCCTCCTGTGCATAGGATGCCAGGATGGTCAGCATGAACTCCCCGTCTGTGCTCATGGAATGGATGTTCTGCTCTTCAAAGTAAACATCTACGCCCATCAGCTTCAGCTCCCGCACCGTCTCCAGCAGCGTTACCGTATTTCTGGCAAACCGGGAAATCGACTTGGTCAGTATCAAGTCAATCTTCCCCGCACGGCAGTCGGAAAGCAGCCGCACAAAATTTTCCCTGGTGTCCTTGGTTCCGGTTTTTGCCTCATCCGCATAGACCCCGGCATATTCCCATTCCCCATGGCTCTGGATCAGCTCACTGTAATAACTGACCTGCGCCGCCAGCGAATGGAGCATGGCGTCCTTTCCGGATGACACACGGCAGTAAGCCGCCACGTTTTTCTTTTTTGGAATCTCCGGTACGTTAAAAGCCACCCGTGTCACTTTTCTGCCCATGTTATCCCTCCTTGTATCAATTTCCGCCATCTTTGGCGTACCATATTCATCACTCTAAAGCGGAGATATATCAAGCGGTTTCCGCGAAAATACTATCCAAAGATAAGCCGTGGCGTCTGGCAATGATTGTGTATGCTTTCCTCCGGTCTGCTGCCGTAAGATGCCCGCCCGAATACAGGCTGTCAATCAGGGAAAGGGACACCCGGTAGACCATCAGGTTATCCGCTGAATACTTTTCCTGCGAGTTTTTTTCTGTGGTTTCCGTAACATTTCCTGCTGCAGAACTTCCTTCTCTGATTCCCATAGCTCTCAAACTCCTTTCCGCAAAACTGGCACACCAGCGTGTAATATGCCTCTTTTTTGATCTCCGACTGGTGGCTGTTCCACCATTGGTTACGGCATTTATCCGAACAGAACTTCTTCTCCTTCCGCCCTTCCTTCTGCACCACTGGTTTCCCACACTGCGGGCAGACACGGGAGGTGTCTGCTTCCGGGTGCCGGCGCAGATAAGATTTTACTGTGTTCAATGGCAAGTTTAGCGTTTCCGCGATTTCCGCCGCGCCCTTGCCCTGCTGTCTCAGATCATTCAGTTTTATAATATCCTGGTTCTTCATCATATCCCTCCACTACAAAAGCCCATGTAAAAATGATGCCCGCTAAGGAAATCTTCCTCAGTGGGCACCGTTTTTATTACTTTTTACTTATACCTTCTGTGCATGGTCCAGCGAAATCCAGCCATCACGGTTCTTCTGGTACGCTTTCAAAAGCCCCCACTTGGATGCGCCGGGGCCGTCCGCTTCCTCTACAATCGTAAAGATACCCTTTCCCGTGTACTTCCCGGTCTTGGCCTTATCGATGCCGGGGCCTTTGCGAATACGCAGGTCAGAGGCTGACACCTTCACCAGATACGGCTGAAAGGCAGCCTGTTTTCCGGTATAGATATTCCTGCCGGATTCATCGAACACGGAATACCCCGCATTCTCATCTGCACACTTCTTCGCATTGGCAAGGCTGTGGAATGCGCCTTTCTGGGATGCTGCGTCTGCCCAGGTTTTACGCACACGGTACCAGACTTCCGCAGTTCCGGCATTTGCCACGTCATACTGTGTCAGCTTCCACTTCTCAATGATGGAGCAGAGGTTCTCCACATAGGTCGGGGAAGTTGCATATCCGCCATCCTTGATGATCTGCACCGCTTTCTTATAGTCCGTGCAGCCTTTCAAGCCATCATAACGCAGTTTCGCACCATTCTTCGCTCCCAAAAGATACGCGGAATGGTCTGCAATGGATTTCTCCACGGACGGATATTTGCGGAAATCTGCCGTTACCGTCATATATGCACCATTCTCGTATTCCTGTGTTTTCTTGGTGTAGATGGAAGTGCCGTCCCAGGTGGAACCACTCCAGGTATTCCCGGACAGGGACTTCTTCATGCCAAAGCAGTTGTTGGCGTTCTGTGCCAGTTCACTCTTCCCGTATCCGCTCTCCAGAATAAACTGTGCCAGGGATACCGATGCCAGAATACCGCTTGTCTTCTGGTCTGCGGTAAACAGCGGCCCCACCTTGGCGATCACATCTGCCTCAGAGAGATTTTTAAGGGCAGACGCCTGCAGGCCGGAAGTTCCAGTGCTGCTGCCAGAACTGCCAGAGCCATTCATCTTCGCCTTTACTGCTTTGCGGAATCCATCCATGGTGTAGCCCATGCCGAGTCCATTCCACAGATGCTCCGGGTCTCCGTGGTTAGAAGCAATGCCCCGGCTGTGCCCCTCCCTGTGGCTGATGATGACGCCATCAGCGGTCGGGTTTAAGTTGTACTGCTTACAAAGCATAGCAAACAGTTCCACCGCCGCCTCATACGTTCTCTTTGCCACAGCCTTTGCCGTTGCTTTATCCGAGCAGGTAAAGTTACTGCCCGATGTGTACTTGATGCACGCCGGTTCGCACATTTCCACTCCGATATGGGTATTGTTTCCGCTTCCCTTACTGCCGGAACCACAGTGCCAGCCACGATGATTCCATGGAAGCGTCTGATACACCGTGCCGTCGTTGCCGTCAATAAAACCATGCACACAGGCATTGTTATAAGACGGGCTGTTCCACGAATTGATAAACACCGATGCCTTGGGCTGCGGGCATCCTACGGAATGGAGCATCAGCCCCTTGACCGTGATCTTTCTCCCTGCCGTATAACAGGGGTTTTTAGTCAAAATACTCTGTACTAATTTCATAATCCTGTCCTCTCTTTCCAAAGGAAAAAGCACCGGAAACCCGATGCTTACTCTCCCTCTTTCCCATCTTTCAACTGTTCCAATACATCCTTTAACTTCTGCGGCACAGGTAGCCCAAGGACCGATGCGTTCTCCAGGATGCTGATCCCTTCATTGGATAAATAAAAGAAAATCACCGCCGTACGGATGACGCTCCCGTTTTGAATGACATAGGCATCCACGATATGCCCCACCGCCACCAGTGCGAAGATAACCACTTTCTTAAAAATCCCGTGGAAACCCACCTCGCTGGACAGCTTCTTATTCAGAACCGCAGCCATGACGCCCGTCAGGTAGTCCACCACCACGAACACAATCAGGGCGTACAGGAATCCGTCAAAACCTCCCATGACAGCGCCCACCGCCCCTCCAAGTGCCGCGAATGCGTACTGTGCCGCTTCAATAAAATTTTTCATGCTCCGTTCCTCTCTTTCTTTGATTTTTGTATTGAAAAAGGCAGCCGTCCCGAAGGATGAACTGCCTGTTTTCCACATTCGTTTTATTTTTTTATATTAAGCCGTCCGTTTCCACATATAGCAGACGATATACGGCTGAAGGTTTGAATGCGCCCCACCGCCTCCCGTATTGGCATTCGTGCCTTTCGCGGTAAGTGTATGGGTATGCGCGCCCGCGCTGTTTGTTGGGGATGTTCCCCCTGCGCCGGACACTCCCGCGCTGTGGACAGTATACGTGCTTGAGCCTGATGCACCATCCCCGTCACGACCGACATTGTGGGTATGCGCCCCTTTGCTGCTTGTAGTAGCGGAACTTCCGGTAAACGTATGGGTATGTGCAGGCATCTGTGCAGTTGTCAGTGTAACCGTTGCCGCACCACCGGTCTTTTCCACTGTATTGAAATTCCCGTCTGCGGTATTGATACCCACAGGTACCCGCCCTGCGCCCCAGGCTACCCATGTTCCGCCAAAGTAAGCGGACGGGTTAGTGGCATTGACGCTCATATAGATACTGCCCACCGGATACAGCGTCTTAATGAAGGACTGGATATAATCTTTTAAAAGTTTCCCATACACCCGGACATCCCAATCCTCCGCAACCTCGAAGGTATTATCCTTCTCCGATACCTTCCCAACAGCCACTCCCTTACCGCCTCTCTTAAAATCCATGACCACGGCTGCCGTAGAAACGATGTCCTGGATAGCAATGGTGGTAAAGGCATCTGTCAGCGTATATTTGATGTCATAGGAGGTCTCCGTGGAGATGTTTCCGCCGCCAAAAGTAAACGCCGTACCGGAACTGAAAGCGGCATTGGCATTCGTCCACGCGGTATCCGATGCCTTTTTGTAATAGGTGGCGCGGGTAATGGTGTTTTTACTGCTGCATGACGCATAACTGTAGGAAACCAGTCCCCGGATATACGTCCCGTCATCATTAACAGTTCCATTGCTTAAGCACCGCTGTGAGAGGTAGCTGGCAAAGGACGGCGGGGAATAGGCCACCACCGAAATGCTCACCGTGGCCGCTGCTGACACCCGCCCCCTGGAATCCGTCACCGTCGCCGTAAAAGTAACCGTGCCGGAAGTATTCAGGAACCCCGTTGTAAAACTGGACGCCGTACTGGTGTAGCCGCCGCCCGTAATGGAATAGGAAGAAATCGTGGAGCCGTAGCTTCCCGCCGCCCCGTTAATGGTAAGCGTTGCTTTGGACTTCGTCTGCACATAGATCCCCCAGGTACCCGGCACCGCCCCGTCCACCCTGGCAGCAGTCAAACTGGTAATGGTAGGTTTTATTGAAGCCGGGACGGTCAGTGTCAGCGTACACGTCTTACTTCCAATCTTCGTACTGCCGTTATAAGTCGTACAGGTGACCGTGCAGGTTCCGGTCACCGCTTTGGGTATCTGGCTTGCCAGTGAAAGGGGCGGTGTCCAGGATACCGATGTGGACGTGGTCTTTGTGGCTATCGTCCCGGCAGCCGTGCCGAAGGTATAGGTCAGCGTGTGGGTAAAGGAAGAAGAGGCACGGCTGATGGCAATGGCCGTAGCAGACCCCATCGTTGCATTAGGGGTAGAAACACTGGACGCCCTTGCAATGGAATCCAGCGTAATATTGGCGCTTGCGGTAATCGACTCATAATACGTCCCGCTTAACGTCGCCCGGATATAGAACACCGCGCTCATGGTCAGGCTTTTTGTGCCGTCACTGTTATGGTTCACGGTCTGTGTTACAGTTCCCAGAAGGTGCGTGCCTGTACCGTTGACTGCTGGTGACTCATAAATCTGTGCGGTTCCGTTGATCGTTATGGAATTGTCCGAACGGCCATAAATAGACAGACTCCAGTCATTGACCAGATAGGCTTTCGCTGTGACCGTGCTGGTATTGGCAGATATATTTTTTGTCTGCGTCCAGTCCACCCGCAGCACATAATGCCCGCTGTGGATGGAACCGGAAAAGCTGCCGCTGGATGCCATTTTGCTTTTCCTCCTTCCCCACAAAAATAAAAACTGCTGTTATCCCGCCGGGTCACGCCATTTGATAGACAGGTTCCCGTTGGCTCTTGGGATAAAATCAAACCATCCCCTGCTCTCATTACCCAGGGACAGCTTGTTCCGTATCTCCGCATTGGTGATCACAAGGCTCTGATTGGAAATATAGGCAATCTTCTGTCCGTTCTCCTTAAAGGCCAGCTCCTCGTTGGAAAGCTCCGCCGTGAACGCATTCCCGACCTTCCCAAGCTCGATCAGCGCCCCTTTAAACCGGATATACTCCTCCAGAAGCGTCTGGTTTGCAGACACATTGTTGATGATCTCATTGGTGATAGCGGTAAAATCCATGCGGATCTCGCTGCTGTTCTGGGTGATGCTCGCCTGGAAGTCCTGCTGGATGCTTTCCAGCTCAGACTTTGACAGGTACATCTCCCGGACAGAACTCTGAATCTGCTCGGAGGTCTTTGTGATCTCCGAGTAGCACTCCCGCACGTTGACCTTTAAGGCTTCCACGCCCTCCACCGCGTCGTCATACGCCTGCACGTTCTGGAACGTATGCTGGCAGACCGTTAAAAGCGCCATGCCCGCCACCCCCCTAATTAGACACATCACACTGTAGGGTGGCGATGCTGTCAATGTCCTCCGCAGATAAATAAATGACTTTTCCAGTCTTTCCAAAGGCAGCCTCCCTGCCGTCCTTATCCTGCTTATACCAGGTGTAGGTAAGACTCTGCTTTTCTGTTGCCGCTGCCCACGTAGTCCCGTTATACTTCATCAGCGTGACTGTTTTCGCTGTATGGTCGATCTTGTACCAGAACATCCCGTTTGCCGGCGTGGAAGGGGCTGTCTCGCTGATATTGCCGAGCAGTGCATCCACTTCCTTCTGGTTGGTACGGACGATCACATAGGGAACCAGACCGCCCAGGTTATTTTTTACGGTAAAGCCGCCGATGGAGAGCATCTCCGATACATAGGGATCCGACTTATCCTCCACCGTGATCACATCCACATAGGACTTGCCGCCATAATTCATGGTGCACCGGTAAGACTGGATATTCACGATATCCGCGCCGGAAACCGTCAGCGTATCAGACGTTGCCCCGCTGATATCTGTCCATTTTCCGGCTGTGTATTTCGACCACTGGTAAGTCGCACCTGTGGTGATCTCCGTTGTGCCGCTGTAGGCGGATGTTGCCAGTACCAGGGAACCGGACTGGTTTTGTACGATAGTCCCGTTTGGTGCGTAAACAGAGAACACCACCGCACTGGCCCCGTTGCTTCCCTTATTGGATTTCGTCCAGGCAAACTTCTTCACCACGCTCTTTCCTGAAATCGTAAAGGTCAGGTCAATGGTTCCAGTCAGCACCGATGCCCCGCCCAGGGTGGCATTGGCGGCAAAGGTAAGCACTACGGAACCTGAAGCAGACGCCGTGGCTGCCGTATTGGATTTTACGGTCACTCCGGTGGGCAGGGTTCCCACTGTACAGGTACATGGGGTTTGCGTAATGCCTACATACCCGGTAAAGGGAATCGTCACATCCACGGCAGCCTGTACCGCACCTCCCGTGGTGCAGGCAATGTTCTGCGCCTCATTTCCAAGGATGACGGACAAACCTCCCGCGCCTGCCTGCCCCGGCTGTCCCTGCTCCCCGTCATACATCTTCGTGATGGAAATGGTGTCGAACACATCCGCATCATCGGTCACCAGCTTGATCTGCGCCACGTTGTTGAAGAACACTGCGTGTGCGGGCTTTACTACCAGCGTCCCGCCGGTAATACTGGTATTGTCCGAAGTGGTCGGATAATCTGTCCACACACCGGAACTGTTCAGATACTGCCACTTGCTGACCGTTACCCCCTGGACCTGTGCAGACAAAGTCGCCTGCGTTGCCCCTACCAATGCAGAACTGGTATTGTATTTGAACACATAGGTATCCGCCGTCACATAGGCCAGTTTTGCGTTCTCCGCATTCTTTACCAACGTATAGGTAATGTCAGAAGAAATATTGACCGTATTCTTCGTTTCCGAATCATAGTAACTGATATAGCAGATATAAGTGATCATCCCGGAGGAAGATGCGGAGAGCTTGTTCTGGCTGACCGTCAGGATGCCGCCGGACACCGTTTCTCCCGATGACAGGGCGCTCTCTGCCCCCGTTCCGTCTTTGCGTTTCCATGAAATGGTCAGCCCGGATGCGTCCAGCGCCACGTTGGTCTGGTCTAAGAAGATCACCGGGGTCAGCACCAGATGGGATGTTTCCCAGTTCGGCGCATAGGCGTGGGGCAGGGTGTTCGGGTCCTCACTCTGCGTCTTCGGTAAATTGGATGTGATATAAGCCGACAGTTTCCGCTGATCTGTGATGTCCACGAAAGTCTGCTGGCTGGATGTTAAGATAGTAGGCATTTGTGTTCCTCCTTCAAATTAAATGGTGACTTCACAATAAAAGGACGCATTATCGAACACGTCCTCGGTTGATATGGTTACGCTTTTCATTCCTTTATGCAACCCATCCCAATCGGCATCCGTTTCCACATTGCCGGACTTCCGGTGCCAGTTAAAAGAAGATTTGGGAAGGGTATCTGTGATATCCTTGTCCCAGGATAGCACCCTACAGGAAAGCCTGCTCATCTGCCCCTTATCCCGGAAGATGCTCGTGCCTTCCACCACCAGTTCTGTCCGGTACATTTTCGCTGTGGTGATATCCTCGACTTTCCCGAAGATGTTCTCGATCTTCTCCGTCTGCCCCAGGATATCCTGTTCCAGTGTGCTTAAGTTCTGGTTCTGCTTCGCACTGATGGCAGTCAGCCGGATACCGCTTGCCCCGATGGTAATGGTGTTGCCGGAAGGATTCAGATAATCCCGCGTCCTCTGGATGCACAGATACCTTCCGTCGATCCCATGGGGCGGGGAAGAACAGTACACATACTGCCTTGCATGGATATCCGCGATATCTGCCCCGGTATCGGATTCATCCACGATAGTCAGCTCCATGCTGGTGATGCCCTTCGCCAGTTCAGAAATCCTCGCTTTCGCCTTCCTGAGAAGGTTGGAAGAAAGCGTTACATCCTCCCACACTTCCGTTGCCCATATCCAGCCGATCTCCTTGACCGCATCTTCATCGAACACATAATTCTTCCCGTCGTTGGCAGCTTCAATGGTGACGCGCTCATCCGTTTCCACCTCATTGCCTTCCTCATCCGTGGTCTTGACCTTTGCCCCAAGGGGAATGAGTGCTGTCACCCGTTCCGTATGATCCTGGTTGATTTTTACATCGGTCAGGTTTTTCCCGTACTCCACTTTTTGAAGTGACGCCTCTGTAAAGTCCGCCAGGTAGTCCAAGACTTTTCCATCGGCTGTATACCGGAGCCGCAGATACCCTCCGTGTGTTTTCATGAGCTTATCCTTAATGGCATCCATCGTCATGGAATACTCAGAACAGCTGTAAGCCACATAATCATTGTTATCGGCTACCGTTACTTCCCCCACCGTGAACTGCTTCTGCTCCTCCACGGTTTTGTTGTGTTCGGTTATGAAATACTCGAAAAGCCCTCTTAAGCTCCCTTTGTAGTTATAGGGCGACTGCTGGCTGTCTTTTAAATAGGAAAGAGCCGATTCACAGGTCCATGTGTGGGTGTTATAAAAATCACTGCCGTCATCCAGCGCCCGCCCCTCAAAGACCGTTTCATTTCCTTTCTTGCAAACGATCACAGAAGCCATTGGCTTAATTGCATTTAGATAGGGGTGGTTATAGGGAGCCGACAGCGTCAGGCTGTCAATGTTCTCCGCATCCTCTTCCACCTTCGCCTCCGTGACTGCCAGTTTCGATAACTGCGGATGGTAAAACAATGCCCCGTCCACATAGATACGGAATAATCTCATAGGCATCCCTCCCGGTACCGGAAGGTCACGGTTCCATTTCCAGTGACGGACACTACATTTCTTCCGGCCTGCAATTCCATTTCAGGAAATTCCCAAGTACCGGGGCTGACAGATTTTTGGAAGGTGTCTGTGCCGATCTGCCAGCCCAGTGCCGTTTCCGCCGTGGCTGTGATGACCGGGACCACAGGCATATAATCATTATCCAGAATGACATTCCCTCCGCCCGTAACTGTCACCACCGTTTCATTCACATGGTAGCGGTAGGAATCCCCATCGGAGCAGGAAACGGTAAGCTGCCCCTTCCTCGTTAGCGGATCATAAGCCGGGGACATTTCCAGTGTGCCGATGGCATACAGCCCCGGTTCCTCACTGCAAACCACTTTCACCAGATGCCCTGCAAACGGGTTCACCACCGCACTGACCTTTTGATTAAACTGCTCCCTGGTTCCAAGCATGGAAAGTATGATTTCAAAACTCCTGGGCTGGTAGGATACCCGCCCCAATGCTTCCGTGTACCGGATGGGGGAATTCCGTCCCGGCACTACAATGGTATTGGTCTGTGACTGGGGCGTCGGAAAGCTGATGCTCTCCCGCAGCCACCCAAGGCCAGACATCCACACGCTATCCAGTTTTATATCCGGCCTCATAAACTCAACCTCCTGTTCAACTTCTGCATCTGCCCCAGCTTACTGTCAATGGCCGGAAGCAGATGCCCTACCAAAGTTCCGTCCTCCAGATAAATGCCCTTGCTGCTGTTTGCCGCAATGACAGACAGATAGCGTTCCATCGTGCTGGTATCCATCCGGTTTGAAAGGATACTCTCCAGCTGACTGTAGAAACCTTTCAATGGCAGGATCGCTTCTGCCCCAGCTTCTCCGCCTGCCATCAGGTTCGTACCGTTCATCCCAAACAGAGTCGGGCGTGTCATGATACCGCCCTCTTTGTACCAGTCAATAGACAGGTGAGGCACGCTCGGCGGTGCAATAGACAGGCTGCCGGAAATCCTGAAATGCGGCAGCTTGATGTGCGGCAGGGAAATCTTCATGCTGGAGAAGAATCCGGTGATCTTATCCACAATACCCTTGATGGTGTTTTTCGCTGCCTCAATCGGAGTAATAATGGCAGTCTTGATGCCGTTCCAGACGGAAGTGGTGGTACTCTTGATGCCATTAAATACGGAAGTCACCGTACTCTTGACCGAGTTAAATACAGAGGAAACTTTGCTCTTGATGCCATCCACCACGGTCGAAATGGCGGATTTGATTCCGTTCCAGACACTGGACGCCACCGACTTAATGGCATTGAATACGGTAGTCACCACGGATTTTATCGTGTTCAGCACCGTTGAAATTTTCGTGCTGATCGCCGTCCAGATAGCCGAAATGACATTCTGGATCACGGACATTACGGACGAGATCACGCTGGAAACCGCACCGATTGCGGAAGATACCACCGATTTAATGGCGTTCCAGGCAGATATAATGATTTCCTTACAGTTCTCCCAGATAAACTGGAAAGGCAGCGTGATAATGTCGAAGGCAGCACTTAAAATGGAGCCGATCAGCATGATTCCTGTCTGCACCACATTTGTGATGGTCTCCCAAATACCAGAGAAGAAAGCTACAATGCCGTTCCAGATACCCTCGAAGAAAGTCTTGATATTCGTCCAGACCTCACTCCAGCTCGTGCCGAACCAGCCGAGGAACACGTCGACAATGCCCTGGATGATGCCGACCGCTGCCGAAAGGACACCCTTGATTCCCTCCCATACCCCGGAGAAGATTGTCTGGATGCCAGACCACATCTGCGACCAGTTTCCGGTAAACAGTCCGATAAATACATCCAGAATGCCAGTGAGCACGTTCAGCACCGTAGAGAGTACCGCAGCAATCGCCTGAAACGCACCTTCAAAGACCGGGGCAAGCAGGGAACAGAAACCGTTCCACACTGCCGAGAGCACCTGTGTGATGTCCTGGAAACTAAATCCCAAAGCATTCAGCCGGTCAACGATTCCCTGGCAGAAGGTACTGACGGTCTCTTTGATGGTATTCCACGTCCCAATGATGGCCTCCCGGAATCCCTCATTGGTATTCCACAGATGCAAAAATGCAGCCACCAGTGTCCCGATGACTGCCACCACCGCCACAACAGGGGCAGAGATACCGCCAATGGCAGCTCCCATTTTTCCAAACAGCCCTGTGCCGCCCTGCACCGCCACTTTCAGTTTGTTAAAGCCGTTCACCAGCTGTACAAACCCTTTCATAGCCGTGCCGATCTTGGCTATCGTGGTTCCGAGGATCACCAGGAACGGCCCAAGCGCCGCTACCAAAAGGCCGATCTTTAAGACCATCTCACGGGTGCCCTCATCCATGCCGTTTAACTTATCCACGAACTCCTGGATTTTCGTCACAATGTTACGGATGGCAGGCATCAGCATCTCACCAAAGGAAATAGCGAGCTCCTCCAGCTGGCTCTTTAAGATGGTAAGCTGCCCCATCAGGTTATCCTGCATGGTGGCAGCCATCTTTTCCGCAGTTCCGTCACAGTTATCAATAGCACCGCTTAACTTTTCAATATCCGCAGGGGCGGCATTCATCAAAGCAAGGAAACCGCTCATGGCATTCTTGCCCACAAGGGATTCTGCCGCCTGCGCCTTCTCAGATTCGGTCAATCCTCCAAACGCAACCCGGCAGTCTGCAAGGATATCCGACAGGCTTCTCATGCTGCCATCCGCATTTGTTGTGGCAATCGTCACATCCCCGATGGCCTGCCCGCTGATCTTCACTTCCCCGGCAAGATTGTTCATGATAGTACGAAGTGCCGTACCTGCCTGGGAGGACTTGATACCCGCATTCGCCATCAGGCCGATGGCTTCCGCCGTATCCTCCGCGGAGAAACCAAGTGCTCCTGCAATCGGCGCACAGTATTTGAACGTCTCGCCCATCATGCTGACATTCGTATTGGCATTAGAGGATGCCGTCGCCAGAATATCCGCAAAATGCCCGGAATCCGCAGCCGACAGTCCAAAGGCAGTCAAGGCATCCGTTACAATGTCCGATGTGGTCGCCAGGTCTTCACCACTGGCAGCAGCGAGGTTCATGATACCGTCAATACCGGAGATCATGTCTTTTGACTTCCATCCGGCCATGGCCATGTAATTCATGGCCTGCGCTGCCTCGGATGCGGAGAACTTCGTTTTCTCACCCATCTCGCGGGCCTTATCCCGGAGAGACTGCAGGTCGTTCCCGGTCGCGCCGGATACCGCTGCCACCTGGCTCATGGCAGAGTCAAAGTCCGCAGCCGTTTTCACCGCCGCAATGCCCAGGCCGCCGACTGCCGTGGAGATCGGCATAATCGTTTTTCCGACACCGGCGATAGAGTTTCCCAGGTTCTCCATCTTGCCGCCGATCTCGTCGATCTTGGCAAGGGCTGTACTGGTGGTTGCAGCCTCCTGCTGGAGCCGCTTTAATTCCTGCTCAGTTTCGATGATCTCACGCTGGAGGGCATCGTATTTGTCCTGCCCCAAGTCACCGTTCTCCAGCTGCTCCTTTGCCTGTGCCTGCGCCTGTTTTAAGGCATCCAGCTTTTCCTTTGTGGATGAAATCGCATCCTTCAGTAACTTCTGTTTCTGTGTGAGAAGTTCTGTGTTGGCGGGGTCCAGCTTCAGCAGCTTATTGACATCTTTTAGGGCACTCTGCGTATGCGTGATAGAAGAATTGACACTTTTCAGGGCCTTGTCTAAGCCTGTGGTATCGCCGCCAATCTCAATCGTGATGCCTTTGATCCTGCTCGCCACTGTTCCTCACCTCCAAGCATGTAAATGGCGCACCCGAACCGGATGCGCCAAAGCTAAAATTTATCGAATTATCAGCACCTTATAAAAATCAGCACCTTTTGTCTTGATGAAACCATTCGTCTGGATTATCATACGAAAAGGT
>CABIYE010000007.1:76842-129503 GCA_902362865.1 Clostridiaceae bacterium | reverse complement strand
TTCCGGATACTTTGGAACGAACGATCCGATTACCCGTGAGCAGATGGTAGTTATGATGTACCGTTATGCGGATTATAAGAAATATGATATCTCAAAGACGGCAGACCTCAGCAGCTTTTCTGATGCAGGACAGGTAAGCGAATTCGCAGAAACTGCTATGAAGTGGGCAGTAGAAAATGGAATCATTGAAGGAAAAGAAAATGAAGATGGTTCTTATCGTCTTGACCCACAGGGCGGCACAAGCCGTGCAGAATGCTCGATTATTATCCAGAGATTCATGGAGACATTCGATAAATAAAGTTGTTATCTCATATTCTAACAGATAAATAGTTGACAAAAGAGGCTGGCGCAATTTGCGCAGCCTCTTTTGTTATTCCTGTTCTTTTGTAATTTTTTTCTCTGTCCGGTGGCTTTCGATAATCAGGCGCACTGTCCGGTATAGAAATGGTTTGTATTCTTCGATCGGCAAGGGTTCCTGATAGATGACAGAATTGTAAGCAGTGGAGCCGGCGAGCTCTACGATTGTAAAAAGCATAACGTCCACATCTTCGTAGGAATATTCGTCTTTCTCTACCAGGTCAAGGAATTTTTCATAAATATCCCTGTCTGTGCTTTCACCTGTCAGCAATGCAGATTTCAGCGCTCCCATTACCAGATTTTTAGAAATAAAGTTCAGCAGGGGCTGGTCTTTCATTAAAGTATTGATTACATGGTCGATAATGTAGATTAATTCTTCTTCTAAACCGTGGATTCCGGCTTTTTCCAAATCAGTATTGGCGGAATCAAATAGTTCGTGGGTCTTATGTGCAATTAATTTATTTTTAATATCATACTTGTCTTTGAAATAAAGATAGAAGGTTCCCTTCGCAACTCCCGCTTTCTCTACAATGTCGGAAACGGTGGTGCCAAGGATTCCTTTTGTGGTAAACAATTCGTACGCAGTATTAAAAAGCGTTTCTTTTTTTCTCTTTTTCTTTTCTTCTATTTTTCCCATCGTATCAGCACTCCTTAGATATATTATAACCAGAAAAAACTCCCAATTGCAAGTGATATGAGAAAAAATGACTAAAAGTCAAAAATATATTGACTAAAAGTCATTTTTATAGTATAGTGCTTAATGCAATAAATGACTAACGGTCATAAAAAGAAAAAGGAGCTGAAGTTATGGTTAAATTTGGAAAGAAAGTAGTAAAGTACAGAATTCCTATCCTGATAGCCAGTATTTTGTTATTGGTTCCCGCTGTGTTCGGATATGCCAATACGAAAGTCAACTATGATGTGCTTACGTATCTGCCGGAAGATATTGAGACCATGCAGGGGCAGGAGATTATGGTGGAGGACTTTGGAGTGGGAGCATTTTCCATGTTTATCGTAGATGGCATGGAAGATAAAGATGTTGTCAGGCTGAAGGAAAAGATTGAGGATGTGGAACATGTGACAAATGTGCTGTGGTATGATTCGGTAGCAGACATATCCATTCCTGAGAGTATGCTTCCGGATGACATTTATAATGTGTTTAATTCGGATACGGGTACGATGATGGCGATTTTCTTTGACGAAGGAACTTCGGCAGACGGAACCATGGATGCAATTGAGGAAATCCGCTCTCTGGCAGGAAAGCAGTGCTTTTTAAGCGGGATGTCAGCTATTGTAACGGATACCAAGAATCTGGCAGAAAAAGAGACGCCTCTTTACGTGCTGATTGCAGTGGCGCTGGCGATTATCGTATTGGGACTTACCATGGACTCCTTTTTTGTGCCGGTTCTCTTTTTGCTGAGCATTGGAATGGCGATTCTTTACAATCTGGGAAGTAATTATTTTTTGGGGGAAATTTCTTATATTACCAAAGCGCTGGCGGCAGTCCTGCAGCTTGGGGTTACGCTGGATTATTCCATTTTCCTGATGCACAGCTATGAAGAGCAGCAGGTGAGGTATGGCGGTGATAAGGAACGGGCGATGGCACATGCCATATCCCAGACATTTTCTTCTGTAATTGGAAGCTCTGTCACTACAATTGCCGGATTTATAGCTCTTTGCTTTATGACATTTACTTTGGGAATGGACATTGGCGTGGTAATGGTAAAGGGAGTTATTTTTGGGGTAATTGCTTGTGTAACGATTCTGCCATCCATGATTCTTTGCTGTGATAAATGGATAGAAAAAACGAAGCACAAACCACTTTTGCCGGATATCGGAAAGCTGTCTGAGAAAGTGACGAAGCACTATATTGTTTATGTGGCGGTGTTCCTGGTTCTTCTGGTTCCGGCAATTTATGGAAATAATCATACGGGCGTATATTATAACCTGGATGAAACATTGCCGAAGGATCTGCCTAGTGTAATTGCTAATGAGAAGTTAAAAGAAGACTATGATATGAATACGACCCATATTCTTCTTCTGGATAGTTCTGTCCCGGCTGCAGATGTAAGCAAAATGCTGAAAAAAGTGGAAACAGTAGATGGTGTAAAATGGGCGCTGGGTCTGGATAAACTGGTAGGTCCGGGCGTGCCGTCAGATATGCTCCCGGAATCAGTTACGAGTATGCTGAAGAATGGAAAGTATCAGATGGTTATGGTGAATTCGGAATATAAAGTGGCAACAGATGAGGTAAACAGGCAGATCAAAGAAATCAATAAAATCGTAAACCAGTATGACGAGGGCGGAATGTTGATAGGAGAGGGTCCGCTTACCAATGATCTGATTGAGATTACAGACAAAGATTTTAAAACAGTAAGCGCTGTGTCTATTGGAATTATATTTATCATTATTATGATTTTATTTAAATCCATATCTCTTCCGGTGATTTTGGTAGGCGTGATTGAATTTGCAATCTTTGTTAATATGGGAATTCCGTACTATACGGGAACTACATTGCCCTTCGTGGCATCCATTGTAATTGGGACCATTCAGCTTGGATCTACGGTAGACTATGCGATTTTGATGACTACAAGATACAAAAGAGAGCGAAGCCGGGGAGCTGGTAAATATGATGCGATTACGATTGCTCACCGCGCGTCGGCGCAGTCTATCCTGGTTAGCGCATTCAGCTTTTTTGCCGCAACTATCGGCGTAGGGCTGTACTCGAATATTGATATGATTAGTTCGCTTTGTATCTTGATGGCAAGGGGAGCAATTATCAGTATGGCCGTGGTTGTACTTGTACTCCCGTCCATGTTCATGGTATTTGATAAAGTAATCGTGAAAACCAGTAAAGATTTCCTGCCAAAACAGGCAGAGTAAAACAGGAGGTAGTTTTTTATGAAGAAAAATGTAAAGAAAAGAATTGCAGCAGGGACTATGGCATTTATTCTGACAATGGGTATGACAGGAACCTACGGTTACCAGCGCCATCTCTCACAGGTAAAAGCGGCGGACGAATCCGGTACAACAGACATGTATAAGGAAGAATCTGTGTATGTAAAAGCGGATCCTTCCGGCAAAGCAACAAATACCACCGTAACAGAGTGGCTGAAAAATACAGGAACCGGAGAATTGGAAGATTTGTCCGGACTGGAGGAAATTAAGAATATAAAGGGCGAGGAAACATTTACCACAGGCAGTGGAGATACGATTAGCTGGAATGCAAAGGGAAATGATATTTATTATCAGGGAACGACGGAGAAAGAGCTTCCTGTGGAGGTGAAGGTTTCTTACAAATTAGACGGGAAGGAAGTAAGTGCTGAAGAATTTAGTGGAAAAAGCGGAAAAGCGGAGATTCATATTGAATATGTTAATAAAACAAAGGAAAAAGTGATGGTGGACGGAAAGGAAGAAGAGATGTATCTGCCGTTTACCATGGTTACGACAATGATGCTTCCTACCGATGAATATAAAAATGTGACCATTGACAGTGGAAAAATCATTTCCGATGCGGATAAGGATATTGTAGTAGGACTTGGATTTCCCGGTTTAAAAGATAATCTGGATTTGGAAGAGCTGGATATTGACCTGCCGGAAAGTATTACCATTACGGCTGACGTTAAAAATGTATCCGTCGAACCTACGATTACGGTAGCGTCGTCTACAATGTTGGAACAATTTGGACTGGAAGACGTAGATGATTTTGATAGTTTTGGGGATTCGATTGATGAGCTGGCAAATGCATCTGAACAGTTGGTGGATGGTTCGGCGCAGGCGGCAGACGGAGCTAAGCAGCTTTCCGATGGCTCAGCAGAACTTTCGGCCGGTGCAGGAACGCTGGCAGGCGGCAGCGGCTCACTTGCAGATGGGGTAAATGAATTGGCGGACGGCGTGAATCTTTTATACAACAAATCCGGGGATTTGACTGCCGGTGTGAATAAACTTGCAGATGGCGTAAATGCCTATGCAGGAGGCGTCAGTGATCTTGCGGCAGGCAGCGGACAGCTCGCCGTGGGAGCAGAAGCGCTGGAAGAAGGTGTGCTTACCGCCCAGGCAGGACTTGCAAGCGCGAAAGACGGTGCGGATAAAGTCGTGGCGGGCTGTGGCAGCGTGAATGAAGGAATTACAGGCATCAGAGGAGGAATGGATTCTTTATCACAGGCTCTTACGGGAGCGGCACAAGCGGCGCAGGGAATTGGCGTACAGATTCCGTTGGACGGCGTGGCGTCTGATGCGGCGGAGGCGGCTTATGCTTCTGTGGTTGACACGCTGACGGCAAACGGACTGTCTCAGGAAGAGGCGGAAACTGCAGCAGCGGCAGTTTCCCAGTCTGTTGGAAATGCTGTCAGTACATCCCTTGCCGGTGCAGCGGAGAATACGACGGTAACAGGAACCACGGAACTTGCTCAGGCAATCGGGACGGCACAATATGTCTTGCAGCAGATGCAGGGCGGTGCAGACAATCTTGCGGCAGGAATGGGGACGCTCACAGAAGGTGCCCAGGGACTTCAGGCAGGAATCGGAGCATTGTCTGACGGAAGCGGAGCATTGGCTTCCGGCGCCGCGCAGGTTTCGGACGGGGCAGACAGCCTGGCAGCCGGAGCAGCGCAGTTGAATGCAAATAGCAGTCTTCTGCTTAACGGAACAAAAGAGCTGCAAGACGGAGGCACTCAGCTTGCCGCCGGAGTCGGTCAGCTCGCCGCGGGAGCTAATGCGGCGGCAGCCGGAGCAACGGCAGTAGACGAAGGGGCAGATGCATTAAAAACAGGAGCCGAAACCTTACAGGACGGAGCTGCATCACTGGCAGATGGCAATCAGGAACTTGCCGATGGTATGAAAGAATTTAAAGAGACAGGAATTGACAAATTAGTGGAAATCTTTGAGGGAGATATTAACACGGTAATAGAGAGAATCCAGGCAATGTCAGACCTGGGAAGAACGTATAAATCCTTTGCCGGAATCAAAGAGGGAATGGACGGAAGCACAAAATTCATCATCGAAACAGAAGGAATTTAATTAATTGCAGACGTAGTAAAGCGACGCTTTACTACGTCTGCAATTAACATTTACCCTGTACCTAACCGCGATTTGTCCTGTACCTAATTGTTTTCCGGCTCTTTGCCGCAGGTATTGACAGAGGGGAATCAGAGGGATACAATGACCCATAAAGAACCAGAAATGCTGGATGATGAGAGGTGAATACAGGGTGGATGCTTATAGCAGTTTTGCAGAAGTTTATGATACATTTATGGATAATGTCCCTTATGAAGAGTGGGCGGAATATTTGGCAGCAATTTTAAGAGAATACGGAATTGAAGATGGCCTTGTTCTGGATCTGGGCTGCGGCACAGGCAGTATGACGGAGAAGATGGCGGCGAAGGGATATGATATGATTGGAGTGGATAATTCCGGGGAAATGCTGGAGATTGCCATGGAAAAGAAGGAGAAAAGCGGCTGGGATATTCTTTATTTAATGCAGGATATGCGGGAGTTTGAGTTATATGGAACCGTCCGCGGAGTAATCAGCGCCTGCGATTCAGTCAATTATATTACGGACGAGAAGGAACTTGAGCAGGTATTTCGTCTGGTAAATAACTATCTGGATCCGAAAGGAATCTTTATTTTTGATTTTAATACAGAGTATAAATACCGGGAAGTTCTGGGGAACCAGACGATAGCAGAGGATAGGGACGATTGCAGTTTTATCTGGGAAAACTATTATTATGAAGACCAGCAGATGAATGAATATGAATTGACGCTTTTTATCAAAGAAGAAAAAGAGCTGTATCGGAAATATCAGGAGCTTCATCTTCAGAGAGCCTATACCTTAGATGTGATGAAGGACTTGATTGCGTGGGCGGGGCTTGAGTATGTAACTGCCTATGACGCCTATACCATGGATCCGCCTCACGAAAAAAGTGAGAGAATCTGCGTGGTAGCAAGAGAGCAGGGAAAATAATTGCTATTTTAAGCTGAAAAAGATATACTATTAAAAGAGAAAAAGGAAGAAGAAAGGAATCAAAGGAGATGACAGATTATATCGTAAGGGCAACGGCGGCGGATAATCAGATCCGTGCATTTGCGGCGACAACAAGAGACGTGGTTGAGACTGCCAGGGAACATCATGGGACAAGCCCTGTGGCAACGGCAGCCCTCGGGCGGCTTCTGACGGCGGGAACGATGATGGGAAGCATGATGAAAAACGATACAGACATGCTGACCCTGCAGATTCGCGGAGATGGCCCTTTGGGAGGAATTACGGTTACGGCAGATGCACATGGCGATGTGAAAGGGTATGTGCTCAATCCGGAGGTTATGCTTCCGCCGAAGAATGGGAAACTGGACGTGGGAGGGGCGGTAGGAATCGGTCTTCTGAATGTCATTAAGGATATGGGGCTGAAGGAACCTTATGTCGGGCAGACCATCCTTGTAACCAGTGAGATTGCGGAGGATCTGACCTATTATTTTGCAAATTCTGAGCAGGTGCCTTCTTCCGTAGGATTGGGCGTGCTGATGGAAAAAGACAATACAGTCCGGCGTGCAGGAGGATTTATTATCCAGCTCATGCCATTTGCAGAAGAGAAAACCATTGACAAACTGGAGGAAAATCTAAAGAAAGTAACTTCTGTCACAGAGCTTTTGGATAAGGGCTATACGCCGGAGCAGCTATTAGAAGAGCTTCTCGGGAATTTGGGATTGGAGATTACGGATACAATGCCTTCCAGATTTTATTGTAATTGCTCGAAAGAAAGAGTGGAGCAGGCAGTTGTGAGCATTGGAAGAAAGGATATCCAGGAAATGATTGATGAGGGAGAGGATATTGAGGTGAAATGTCACTTCTGCAATACAGCGTATACGTATACGATTGAGGAATTAAAGGAAATTATAAAGAGAAGCAGATAACAAAAAAGGGATGCGTAGGAGGACAGTATGAGACAGGGATTTGTGAAGGTGGCGGCTGCAACACCGGATATCCGGGTGGCGGATGTGGATTACAATACAGAGCAGATTTGCCGGATGATGGATGAGGCGGCAGGGGAAGGAGCCAAGATTATCGTGTTCCCGGAGCTTTGTATTACCGGTTATACCTGCAGCGACTTATTTACCCAGGAGGTGCTGCTTGACCATGCAAGAGAAGCGCTCCGCAAGATTGCGGCGCATACGGCGGATAAGGACGCACTGATTTTTGTAGGAGCGCCCATCTCTGTGGACGGGGAGCTTTATAATGTGGCGGCGGCGCTGAATCATGGCAGGATTCTGGGATTGACGACGAAGACATTTCTCCCGAATTATGGGGAGTTTTATGAAATGAGACAGTTTCGGGAAGGCCCGGAAACTGCCAGAGAAATTTTCTTTGATGGAGAAAAGGTTCCGTTTGGCCCGCAGATTCTATTTACGGCTTCCTGTATGGAACAGTTGGTGGTGTCGGCAGAAATCTGTGAGGATGTCTGGTCTCCGATACCGCCCAGTATTGAGGCGGCAAGAGAGGGGGCAACGATTATCGTCAATTGTTCTGCCAGTGATGAGACCATCGGCAAGGCGGCTTACCGCCGGAGCCTGATCGAAGGGCAGTCGGCGCGGCTAATTGCCGGATATGTCTATGCAAATGCGGGAGAAGGTGAATCCACCACAGATCTGGTATTTGGCGGACACAATATAATTGCGGAAAATGGAACCGTCCTTGCTGCCAGCAAGCGGTTTCAGAATGGCGTTATTTATACCGAAATTGATGTGAAGCGCCTGCTGAGTGAGCGGAGGAAGAATACCACCTTCCAGACGGCGGGAGAGCGGCGGCTGTTCCGTGTACCCTTTGAGATAGAGATGACACAGACCCGGCTTACCAGGAAGTTTGACTCCCGTCCTTTCGTGCCGGGGGCAGAAGCAGAGCGGGCGAAACGCTGTGAGGAGATTCTGACGATCCAGGCGATGGGGCTGAAGAAACGTCTTGCCCACACCCATGCTAAGAGTGCGGTAGTAGGAATTTCGGGCGGATTAGATTCTACATTGGCTCTTTTGGTTACGGCGAAAGCATTTGATTATCTGGAAATGGACAGGAAGCAGATAATTGCAGTGACAATGCCGTGCTTCGGGACGACAGACAGAACCTACAGAAATGCATGTAAGATGGCAGTAAAGCTGGGGGCTTCTCTGCGGGAAGTGCCGATTGCAGAGGCGGTAACGCAGCATTTTAAAGATATTTGCCATGACCCGGAAGACCACAGTGTTACGTATGAGAATTCACAGGCACGTGAGCGCACTCAGGTTTTGATGGACATTTCCAATCAGGAAGGCGGACTGGTTATCGGCACGGGCGATATGTCCGAGTTAGCGCTGGGATGGGCTACTTACAATGGAGATCATATGTCCATGTATGGGGTGAATGCGTCTGTGCCTAAGACTTTGGTGCGCCATCTTGTACAGTATTATGCCGATACTGCAGAGGATGAAGAATTGAAGACGGTGCTTTACGATGTACTGGATACGCCGGTAAGCCCGGAACTTCTTCCGCCAAAAGACGGAGAGATCGCCCAGAAGACAGAAGACTTGGTGGGTCCCTATGAGCTGCATGATTTTTATCTGTATTATATGCTTCGCTTTGGCTATGAACCGGCAAAAATCTACCGCCTTGCGAAGCTTGCATTTGCCGGGGAATATGATGAGGAAACCATTCAGAAATGGCTCCGCACATTCTGTTGGAGGTTCTTTAGCCAGCAGTTCAAACGCTCCTGCCTGCCGGATGGACCCAAGGTAGGTACCGTGGCTCTGTCACCCCGGGGAGATTGGAGAATGCCAAGTGATGCCTGTGTGGCAAGCTGGCTCAGGGATTTGGAGAAAGGTATAGGTATGGATTAATTATGGAAGCGAAAAAAGAGATGGCTGTAGAGCGGTTTATGAAAGGGTATAATTGCTGCCAGGCGGTGGCGTGTGCCTACTGCGAAGAGCTGGGGATGAGAGAAGAAGATGTATTTAAGATGACGGAAGGTTTTGGCTCCGGCATGGGCGGGCTTAAGGACACCTGCGGGGCAGTGACAGGGATGTTCCTTACCATCAGCCTTGCGAACAGTGCGGGAGATATGGAGAATCCGAAACTTACCAAGGCAGATACCTACAGGAAGTTCCGGGAGGCAGCTGCAAAATTCCGGGACGAGATGGGTTCCATCTATTGCCGGGATCTGTTGACGGAGAAGGGGCAGCAGCCCCTGTCATGCTGCATCCGCTGCGTAGAATGTGCTGCGGGAATTGTGGATAAATTCACGAATGACCATACGAAAGGATTATAATATGAAGGCATTTCAGTTGAAAATTGTCATTAAGAATTCCAAGCCTCCCATCTGGCGAAGAGTCATTGTCCCGGCAGGGATTACCTTCTCCCAGCTGAGTATGATATTGAACGAAGTTATGGGATGGAGCGGTTATCATTCCTTTGAAGTTGAATTTTATCATCTGGAGCTTCGGATCATTGAGGATGCAGATGAGTTTATGGATATAGGATATGGACCTTATGATTACCTTGAGGCAAGTACGACATATATCAGGGAATATCTGGAAGAAAACGATTGGTTTACTTATACATATGACCTGGGAGATGACTGGCAGCACCGGGTAACGGTAGAGAAAATCATAGATGATTATTCCGAGGAGTATCCCCGTGTTATAAAATACAAGGGAAATTGCCCGCCGGAGGACTGCGGCGGTATCTATGGCTATTATGATTACATGGATATTATAAAGGATGAGAATCATCCGGAATACGAAGAACGGCTTGCCTGGCTGGAGATGCAGGGATATCCGTGTGAGTATGATATGGAAGCGGTTAATCACAGGCTGCAGGAACGGTATTTCTATCGATGGGGAAAAGGCGAGAAGCGGATGCAGAGTGAGCTTTATGAGGATATATACAATGGCAGGTTGGGCCTTTGCGCTACGAAGAAGGATAAGAATAAGAACTCGCAGATTATAAAGTCCGGTAAGCATGTAATGGAAGAGTCTTTTCAAAAAATGGCGGATATGCTAAAATATTCTGTTTTTCAGCCGGAAGAGGAGCGGACGACTCTGGAAGCGGTTTTTTCAGATTTTGAGAAAGAAGATCTGAAAGAAATTGCCAGAGATAAAGGATTGACGGGAATTTCCGGACTCAATAAAAATAAGCTGATAGAAAGAATCGTTGCTTATATGCTGAAACCGGAGGTTATGGAACAGTATTTTCTGTGTCTGGGAGATGCGGAAATAGAAGAATTTGAAAAGGCCGCCAGGGCAGATGGATTGTATGAATCCCGGGATTGCAACAATCTCATGAGTCTGTATGAAGCGAATTATGTCGGTATGGTTACGGATGGGAGAGTGGTAGTGCCGAAGAAAGTGGCGGAGATATATCGGTCTTTTAAGGATGCGGGATTTGAAGATGAGAGGAAGAAACGCAGTTATCTGCTGTACTGTCTCAGAGCGTCCGGGATTCTGCATGGGATTGTTCCGGAAGAAGTTCTGATGCAGCTTGTGAATAGAAATCCGGATGTGCGGATGACAGTGGATGAAGTGAGGGAAAAAATTGAGAAAATCCCGCCGGAGTTTTCGGAATCTGTCATTGTGAATCATAACGTATACCAATGTGAGTTTTATCCGGATGATCGGGGGCTGCTTCAGGTTCAGGGAAATAAGGAATATTATATCCCAAGCTATGAAGAAATTATTTGCCTGGGAACAAAAGGGAGTTTCCCCGTCTGTAAGCAGGCGCGCGAGCTGAAAAAGTATCTGACAGGTAAAATGAATGTATTTGTGGATGAGATAGATTTTGTAATAGGGATTATCCAGAGAAAGATATGCAGCGGCTGTGATATGCAGGAGGTTTTTGATACGCTGGAAGAATTCGGCATGGTTCTTGAAAATGACAGGCAGTTGGAAGGATTGGTAAAGCGCATTCACGATTTGTGGAATCATACCAGAATGCTGACAAATCGGGGATTTACGCCGAATGAGCTGCGGAAGCAGAGCACGGGGATCCCGGCGCCCCATGGGCAGTCCGGTTCCGGGGAAATTATTCCCTTTAGTCAGGCAAAGAGCAGGAAAGTATATCCCAATGATCTATGCCCTTGTGGTTCTGGTAAGAAATATAAGAACTGCTGTAAAAATAAAAACTAATTCCCATCATAACAAAAGGCAGACCAAAGTGCATGGCCTGCCTTTTGTTACGTATTATAATTTAATGTTTTTGAATAAGTCGCCCAGGCTGGTTCCTATGCTTTCGGATTTGGGAATGACAACCTTTTCTTCTGGTTCGTCTCTTACCACTTCTTCCAGAGCCTTCATGCTGAGGCTGATCTTGCCGTCTTTGATGCCGATAACCTTTACCTTTACTTCATCGCCTACGTTCAAAACATCCTTTGGAGATTTGACGCGCTTCTGGCTGATCTGGGATACGTGGACAAGTCCGGACAGACCGTCCTCCAGGCGTACGAAAGCGCCATAATTCTGAAGGCTTTCTACCTTTCCTTCCATGACAGTTCCAACCTTTACGTTGGCAATCTTTTCTTCCATTTCCTTTTTGGCCTTTTCTTTCAGAATTTCTCTGGCAGATAATACAAGGCGGTTTTCAGCCTGATTTACGTCAATGACCCTGACCTCGATATCTTTTAAAAGATAAGTCTCCAGATCTTCGATGTAAGACAGGGACAATTTGGAAGCGGGAATGAATCCACGCAGCCCTTCTACCATGGCAATGGCTCCGCCATTCACAATTCCTTCAACCTTAACAGGGAGAATGGTGCCTTTTTCCATATAATCCTTTACAAGATTCCATGGGTTGGCGTCGTCAAAATGCTCTTCCAGATCGGCCATAGTTTCTTCCGGTGTTGCTTCTTCCGGCTTTGTCTCTTCTGGTGTTGTTTCTTCTGTAGCTGCTTCATTTTGTAATAATTCTTCGCTCATAATAATAGTCCTTTCTCATTCCGTATTTTTCAAACGTGCGTGTCAGTGGATACATGATATATGGATACGCAATGATTTTATTCGCACTTTCATTTATTATAGCATATAATACCAGTGTTGTTCAAAGAAAAAATGCAATAGAAGCATTTTCTGGTTGACGAAGGGCGAAAAAAATGGCAATCTTACTGTAGAGACATAGAAAAGGATGTGAAACTATGGAAAGAAGATCAGGAAGAGTATATGTTGTGGGGCATAAGAATCCGGATACAGATTCTATCTGCTCGGCAATTGCATATGCCCATTTGAAAAAAGAAATCACAGGGCGTGAGTATGTTGCAAAGCGTGCCGGTCAGATTAATGAAGAGACTCAGTATGTCCTGCGCAAGTTTAAAGTGGAGGCACCCAGATTATTGTCGAATGTAAAGCTTCAGGTAAAGGATATGGATATCCATAAGGCGAAAGGTGTAGAACCGAATGTTTCGATCAAGGATACCTGGGAGTTGATGAAGAAGGATGGAGTGAAGACGATTCCGGTTCTCAAGGAAGGAGAACTGGTAGGAGTCATATCGACAGGAGATATTGCAAAGTCTTACATGGATGTATATGACAGTACAATCCTTGCTGAGGCAAGAACTCAGTATAAGAATATTGTCGAGACATTAGACGGGACCCTTGTCTGTGGGAATGAGCATGGCTATTTTGTGAAGGGAAAGGTCACGATCGGAGCTTCCAGTCCGGAGATGATGGAAGAGTTTATAAGGAAGGATGACCTGGTAATTCTGGGCAACAGGTATGAATCGCAGGCTTGTGCGGTAGATATTGATGCAAGCTGTATTGTACTTTGCCAGAATGCAGAAGTGCCGGAGGAGCTGCTGACGAAGGCGGAGGAACAGAGTATTGTGATTATCAAGACGCCGTATGATACTTTTACAGCGGCGCGTCTGATTAATCAGAGCGTGCCGGTCAGATATTTTATGAGTACAGAACCATTGGTGACGTTCCACATGAATGATTATGTGGAGGATATTAAGGAAATTATGACGAAGAAGAAGTTCCGTGATTTCCCAATCCTGGACCGCCACGGTAATTTTAAAGGATTTATATCCAGGCGGCGGTTCATGAGCGTGAGTAAAAAACGGGTCATCCTGGTGGATCATAATGAGAAATCGCAGGCAGTGGATGGCATTGAAGAAGCGGAAATCATGGAAATTATTGATCATCACAGGCTGGGAAGCATAGAAACTATGGGACCGGTATTTTTCCGGAATCAGCCGGTAGGCTGTACAGCGACCATTATTTATCAGATGTATCAGGAAGCGGGAGTGGAGATTACACCGACGATAGCGGGGCTTTTATGTTCTGCCATTATTTCAGATACGCTGCTTTTCCGTTCCCCGACCTGCACGGCGGTAGACGAGGCGGCGGCGGAGGCGCTTGCTGAGATTGCGGATATTCAGCTGGAAGATATGGCTGCCGGGATGTTTAATGCCGGAAGCAATCTGAAGGGAAAATCAGCAGAAGAAATCTGTTTCCAGGATTTCAAACAGTTTACCGTGGGAGACAAGATATTTGGGGTAGGTCAGATTAATTCTATGAGTAAGGAAGAACTTCAGGAAGTAAGAAAGAAGCTGGAGCCATATCTGGAGAAAGCGATGAAGGAGCATGGCCTGGATATGATTTATTTGATGCTGACGGATATCCTGGACGAATCTTCAGAATTATTGTGCCAGGGACATGGTGCAAGAGAGACGATTATTGACGCCTTTGACCTGCCGGAGGATACGGAACATATGGTTCTGAAAGGGGTAGTGTCTAGAAAGAAACAACTGATTCCTGCGCTTGTGGGAGCGCTGCAGCAGTAAGTTACGGGAGGAAAAGAATGGAAAAAGAGACGTGGAAGCCGGGGAATATGCTCTATCCGCTTCCGGCGGTCATGGTAAGTGCGGCAGATAAGAAGGGGGAGCCGAATATCATCACGGTTGCATGGACAGGAACCATCTGTACCAACCCGGCGATGCTATATATTTCGGTAAGGCCTGAACGCTACAGTTATCATATGATAAAAGAGACGGGAGAATTTGTGGTAAATCTGACGACAGAATCCCTTGCCCGTGCGGCGGACTGGTGTGGTGTGAAATCAGGAAAAGATGTGGACAAATGGAAGGCCATGAAACTGACGCCGGTGAAAGCAGAGAAGCTGTCTTATGCTCCGATGATAGAGGAGAGCCCGGTCAATATAGAGTGCCGGGTGACAGAGATAAAGGAGCTGGGCAGTCATCATATGTTCCTGGCAGAAGTGCTGGCAGTGCACGTGGATAAGAAGTATATGAAGGCGAATGGCAAATTTGAACTGAATGATACGGGACTTCTTGCCTATTCTCATGGAGAATACTTTGGGCTGGGCAAGAAAAAGGGAACATTTGGCTTCAGTGTAAGAAAGAAGAAATAAAGGCATAAAAAGAAGAGGATGCTCTGAAAGTCATCAAATGACCGAAGAGACATCCTCTTTTATTACCTGCTAATTTTTGATTGGCTTAATCTTTAACCGGTAAATCCGAAAAAGAAGCACCGTACAAAGAATAAGCGATACAATTTCGGCAATGGGGATTGCCCACCATATCATATGAAGCCCAAAAGTAATGGAGAAGATATAAGCCAGGGGCAGGATAACAAATAGTTGTCTGGCAGCGGATACAATCAGGCTGTATACTCCATTTCCCAGAGCTTGAAATACGGAACTTGCCACAATCGAGTAACCGGCAAAAACAAAGCTCAGAGAGATAATTCGCAGTGCAGGAATGCCGATTTCCAACATACGGTCTGATGCATCAAAAAGATTGCGCAGCAAAAATCCCGGTGCAACCTGAAAAACAATCAATCCGACTATCATGATAGAAACGGCGATGATGATACTGAGTTTGATTGTCCGGGTGATCCGTTTTTTGTTCTGTGCCCCGTAGTTGTAAGCTATAATAGGAATCATTCCATTGTTCAGCCCGAACACAGGCATGAATACAAAGCTTTGCAGCTTGAAATATACACCGAAAACAGCAGCAGCAGTAGAAGAAAACATCAGAAGGATTTTATTCATCCCAAATGTCATAACAGAACTGATTGCCTGCATAATTATGGAAGGGACGCCCACTTTGTAGATGGCGGCAATGGTTTCTCTCTGTGGACGGAAATGGCGCATATTAATGTTGATTTCTTTATTTTTCTTCAGATTAAAGAAAAATGACATAAGACAGGCTGCAATCTGCCCGATTACTGTGGCAATGGCCGCACCCCTGACTTCCAGTCTTGGGAAACCGAAAAGACCGAAAATTAAAATGGGATCCAGGATAATATTAAGAATGGCTCCCGTACCCTGGGTAATCATATTGTAAATGGTTTTTCCGGTGGATTGCATCAGCCGTTCAAAAGTTACCTGCATGAAAACTCCGATGGACATTGTGCTGATGACGACCATATATTGGGTTCCGTATTCTGAAATGACGGGATTGTCTGTTTGAAGGGTAAAGAACAGGCGGGCACCCGCGTCTCCGATGATTCCAAATACAATAGCGCTTAAAATTGCAAGAAAAATTCCGTTTCTGGCTGCAGCGTTGGCTTCGTCAAATTTTTTTTCGCCCAGACATCGGGAAAGTAAAGAATTGATACCGACACCTGTTCCTGCAGAAACGGCAATCATAAGGTTCTGCACAGGAAAGGCAAGCGATACGGCCGTCAATGCGTCCTCGCTGAGCTGTGCGACGAACATACTGTCTACGATATTGTAGAGCGCTTGTACCAGCATAGAAATCATCATAGGTAATGACATAGAAATCAACAATTTTGGAACAGGCATAATTCCCATTTTATTTTTAGAAATTGTTGGACTACTCATGACATTTTCCTCCTTTGTTTTCCATATAAGTAGCAGCGCCTATTATAACATCCGGCAATTTATAATGCAATGAGCAACATACTGTTTTCGGCATTTTCATATATATGAAGAAGAATCCGGCGCAAAGGAGAGAGTTGGCGTGAAGAAATATTGGAAAAAAATTCTTGCATATTCATTGGTTTTAATCGTTTCGCTGGCTGTAGGAGGGCAGACAGGATTTCTTATGGAAAATGCAGACGATGTGGACGGAAAGGTGGAACCGGATATCATCCGGGGAGAAGAATTTGCAGAGGCGGCGGCCTACGTCAGCTCGTCCATGGTGACGGAGCCGCCCAAGATTGCGCTGACCTTTGATGACGGACCAAGCAGTAGTTGGACGCCTATACTTTTGGATGGATTGAAAGAACGGGGAGTAAAGGCTACTTTTTTCCTGATTGGAGAAAATGCAAAGAAAAATCCGGATCTGGTAAAGCGGCTTGATGAAGAAGGACATTTGATCGGTAATCATACTTATCATCATGTTGAAATAACCAAAGTATCGAATGAAGCGGCCTATCAGGAAATTATGGATGCGGATCAGGAGATTTATTCAATTACAGGGAAACATACGGAGTATATGCGGCCGCCCTTTGGGCTGTGGCAGCGTGATTTAGAGCTGGAGCTTGAAGTAATGCCGGTTATGTGGACGGTGGATCCGTTGGACTGGACCACAGAGAACGTAGATGAAATTGTGAATAAGGTAGTGACGGAAGCGGAAGAAAATGATATTATTCTATTGCATGACTGTTATAAAAGTTCTGTAGAAGCTGCGCTGCGTATTGTGGATATTTTGGCGGAAAGAGGCTTTGAATTCGTCACGGTAGATGAGCTGCTTATGAACTGATGGTTCCATGCCTGCTGATAAAATCAGGGTATAGAAGGTGGGACAATGATAACAGAAGAATGGAAGTGGAGAAAAAGACATGATACATGAATTTTCCAGGACAGAATTATTAGTGGGAAGAGAAAAGCTTGGGAAGCTGAAAGATTCGGCAGTGATGGTGCTGGGAGTGGGGGGCGTAGGCTCTCATTGTATTGAAGCACTTGCAAGGTGCGGTGTGGGGAAGTTGATTCTGGTAGACAATGATACGGTATCATTGACAAATATTAATAGGCAATCTATTGCATATCACAGTACGGTTGGAGAATACAAGACGAAAGTTATGAAAAAAAGAATTGAAGATATTTGTCCGGATACGGAGGTAAGAACCTATGAGATGTTTGTGATGCCGGAGAATATAGACTGTTTATTCAGAGAGCATGTGGACTATATAGTGGACGCCATCGATACGGTGACGGCGAAACTGGCTCTCGTACAGAAGGCTGCGGAATACCAGATCCCTATAATCAGCAGTATGGGAACCGGCAACAAGCTGCATGGTGAATTATTTGAGATAACAGATATCAGCAAAACCTCGGTTTGTCCGCTCTGCAAGGTGATGCGGAAAGAACTGCGGGCAAGGGGAATCAGGCATCTGAAGGTCTTGTATTCCAGAGAAAAGCCTGTGGATACTTCCGGACGGGAGACGGGAGAAGCTTCCGGCGCCAGAAGAAGCATACCCGGCAGCATTTCTTTCGTGCCCCCGGTGGCAGGGCTTTTGATTGCCGGGGAAGTAATCAGAGATCTTGCGGGGTTACAGGATGAATCAGGAAACTAGAGAAAACAAAGAGAAAGAAGAACCAGAGGGATAACTATGGATTTATTTGACTATGTCAGGGAACAAAATATGGAAAAGGAATCACCGCTTGCATCCAGATTGAGGCCGACGACGTTAGAAGAGGTGGTCGGGCAGCAGCATATTATCGGG
This sequence comes from Clostridiaceae bacterium, assembly GCA_902362865.1. Lineage (GTDB taxonomy): Bacteria > Bacillota > Clostridia > Lachnospirales > Lachnospiraceae > Claveliimonas > Claveliimonas acetigenes. The sequence continues at coordinate 111,488 of CABIYE010000007.1, read as the reverse complement.
AAGGACAAGCTGCTGTACAGAGCAATTAAGGCAGATAAGATCAGTTCCGTTATCTTCTACGGACCGCCGGGAACGGGCAAGACCACCCTGGCGAAGGTAATTGCCAATACCACCAGTGCAGAATTTACCCAAATTAATGCGACGGTGGCAGGGAAGAAGGATATGGAAGAAGTGGTGAAGCAGGCGAAAGAACTGCAGGGGATGTACCGGAAGAAAACCATTCTTTTCATAGATGAGATTCATCGTTTTAATAAAGGACAGCAAGACTATCTCCTTCCTTTTGTAGAGGATGGGACAATTATCCTGATTGGCGCGACCACGGAAAATCCTTATTTTGAGGTAAATGGAGCGTTACTTTCCCGTTCCAGCATTTTTGAATTGTATCCTCTTAGTAAAGAAGATATTAAAATATTGTTGAAACGGGCGGTGTATGACAAAGAAAAGGGAATGGGGAGCTATCATGCAGAGATAGACGAGGATGCCCTGGAATTTCTTGCAGATATTGCAGGCGGAGATGCGAGAAATGCGTTAAATGCAGTGGAATTGGGAATTCTTACCACAGAACGGAGTGAGGATGGAAAGATACATCTGACGCTGGATGTGGCAGGTGAATGTATCCAGAAGCGGGTGGTCCGCTATGATAAGACAGGGGACAATCATTACGATACGATTTCTGCATTTATAAAAAGTATGCGTGGTTCAGACCCTGATGCTGCAGTTTATTATCTGGCGAAAATGCTTTATGCCGGGGAAGATATTAAGTTTATTGCCAGGAGAATTATGATCTGCGCGTCAGAGGACGTGGGGAATGCAGATCCTATGGCGCTGACGGTAGCGGTATCCGCGGCTCAGGCAGTGGAGCGGGTAGGAATGCCGGAGGCACAGATTATCCTGTCACAGGCGGTGCTGTATGTGGCGACTGCTCCGAAGAGCAATTCGGCGGTGAATGCAATCACGGCGGCAACCCAAAATGTAAGGCAGTATAAAACAACAGTTCCGGCACATTTGCAGGATGCACATTACGGCGGATCCCAGAAGCTGGGGCATGGGGTCGGCTACAAATATGCTCACGATTATCCACATCACTATGTAGAACAGCAGTACCTGCCGGATGAAATTAAAGATGCCAGGTTTTATGAACCGGGGGATAACGGCAAAGAAAAAGAAATCAAAGAATGGATGGAATTTATCCGCAAACAGCATTGAGTTTTTAGATAACAAAATGTATAATTTCTATAAGTGATATCATCGTATACCGATGTAAAAGTATCTCAATGCATAAGTGGAGGGAATGCAAATGAAAGTATATGACACAGTAAAAAAAGTAGAATTAGAAGTTGACGGAACACGGGGATTGATTCAGTTGATGCGGGATGGACGCCAGGTGGATCTGTACTTGAAAGAGAAAAAATCCGACGAAGACGGATATATGAGCTGGGATGTAGAGCATTGGTCAAGCATTGACGTAAAGCGCTTTATCCGCTGTTATTCTCTGGAGGGGCGTGTGCTGGGTGAGTCTACCGGGCATAATATTTACGATCTGGAGAATGAGTTCAAGCCGGACGAAGCGGCAAAGGTGGAACTGAGCTAGTTAATTGCAGACGTAGTAAAGCGTCGCTTTACTACGTCTGCAATTAACATTTGTGGTGTACCCAACTGCATTTTGCCCTGTACCTGATTAGACGGAAGGAGGGCTGAAATGGCAACATGCAGACGAAAAAAGAGTGCAACAGGTATTTATCATGTTGTAGTAAAAGGAATAAATAAAGAAAAAATATTTTATATGCAGCGTGAAAAACTTTACTTAAAAAAGATTATTTTAAAACATCTTGAGAAACTGGAAGTTGAAATATATTCATATTGTATTATGTCTAATCATGCCCATTTTATCATTCGGGCAGAAATCGAAGTATTATCTTTGTTCATGGCTAAGGTTTTAGCAGAGTACGCATCCTATTATAATTATAAACATCGTCGAAATGGACATGTCTTTCAAAATCGTTTCATGAGTGAGTGTATTGAGAATGACAGATATTTTTGGACATGTTTAAGATATATTCATCTGAATCCTGTGAAAGCTAATATGGTAAAAAATCCGGTGCGCTATAAATATAGCAGTATGGCAGATTATATGACAGAAACGACAGGCATATTGGATTCAAAAGCAATTCGTATATATAAAGAACATTTTCGTGATTATTCTGAGTTTGAAGATTTTCATAGAATACGGCAAACAGAATTATTTTTAGATTATTCGGATGATGTGAAATTGCAATATATGGAGCTTGCATTATATATTGCAGAAAAGTTATATGAAGAAAAGAAGCTGACGTTATTGCATCAGGTATTTGAAGAAAAGGAAAACAGGAAAGAGTACATAAAAAGATTGTGCGAGAAATTAAAAATAGGTGTACGAAGAGCAGAAAAATTGTGTACGGATGTTTATAATAAAGTGGATAGTGGATAGATAGGTACAGGGGAAATGACAGTTGGGTACACCACAAATGTTAATTGGGGACGTAGTAAAGCGTCGCTTTACTACGTCCCCAATTAACAAAATAAAAAAAATATAAACAGTGTTGACAAATGAAAGCAGTAGTGCTAAATTAATAGTCGTAAAGATTAGCACTCGGATTAAATGAGTGCTAACAGAAAGAAGAAGGAGGCGAAGAGATGCAGGCGAAAGACCAGCTGGGTGAGAGAAAGATGAAAATATTACACGCAATCATCCAGACATATTTGGAAACAGGCGAGCCGGTAGGTTCAAGAACCATTTCCAAATATACGGATTTGAATCTGAGTTCTGCTACCATCAGAAATGAGATGGCGGATCTGGAAGAGCTTGGCTATATTCTACAGCCTCACACATCCGCAGGGCGGATTCCTTCTGACAAAGGTTACCGGTTATATGTAGATATGCTGATGGAGGAGAAGGAGCAGGAGCTCAATGAGATGCAGGAACAGATGCTTGAGAAGGCAGATAAGATGGAACTTCTTCTGAAGCAGGCAGCAAAGGTTCTCGCGAACAACACCAATTATGCTACAATGATTTCGACTCCCATGAACAGTGCTAATAAGATTAAGTTTATTCAGCTTTCACAGGTTGATGAAGAGCAGATTATTGCAGTGATCGTGCTGGGAGGCAATGTGATTAAGAACAAAATCATTACCGTAGGCGAAGAGCTTAGCAGTGAAAATCTTCTCAAGCTGAATATGTTGCTGAATACCACACTTAATGGTATGTCCATAGAAGAGATTAATCTGGGGCTGATTGCAAGGCTGAAGGAGCAGGCAGGGATTCACAGTAAGGTAATTAGTAATGTGTTGGATGCTGTGGCTGATGCTATCCAGATCGACGAGGATATGCAGATCTACACCAGCGGGGCGACCAATATTTTCAAATATCCGGAACTTTCGGATAAGCAGAGTGCGCAGGAAATCATCAGTGCATTTGAAGAGAAGCAGCAGCTTACCGAACTGGTGACACAGACACTGTCACAGGAAGAGAATACCGGAATTCAGGTATATATCGGAGATGAGACACCGGTTCAGACCATGAAAGACTGCAGCGTTGTAACTGCAACTTATGAATTGGGAGATGGTATGAAGGGAACAATTGGTATTATCGGACCGAAGCGGATGGATTATGAACATGTATTAAAATCGCTGAAGCATTTGCAGAATGAGCTGGATGCGATTTTCCATAAAAAAGTGTAAGAAAGGTGGAAGGACCCTTGGATAAAAATCAGGAAATGAATCAGGAGAAGAGTCAGGAAGAGATGGTGAAAGAAGCCGTCGAAGAGGCGAAGAAAGCAGCGCAGCAGGAAAATGCTGAGAAGACTCCGGCTGAGGAAGAGACTGGCGCAGAGACGGCAGAGGATGTCCCGGAGGACGGACAGGAGCCTGAGGATGGTTCTGAGGAAGAACCGTCAGAGGATGGACAGAAAAAGAACAAGTTTTTCGGGAAAAAGAATAAAAAAGATAAGAAAGATGAGAAAATAGAAGAGCTGACGGATAAACTTACCCGTCAGATGGCAGAGTTTGATAACTTCCGCAAGCGTACAGAAAGGGAGAAGTCCCAGATGTACGAAGTAGGGGCGAAAGATATCATAGAAAAGATTCTTCCGGTTGTAGACAATTTTGAGAGAGGGCTTGCAGCGGTGGCCGGAGAAGAAAAAGAAAATCCATTCGTTCAGGGAATGGAGAAGGTTTATAAGCAGCTTATGACGACACTGGAAGAGGCAGGCGTAAAGCCCATAGAGGCTGTCGGTCAGGAATTTAATCCTGATTTCCACAATGCAGTTATGCATGTGGAAGATGAGAGCTTCGGGGAAAATATCGTAGCCGAAGAATTCCAAAAAGGATATATGTATCGTGACTCCGTAGTGAGACACAGTATGGTCAAGGTTGCGAATTAATATTGGTAATTTAAATTCATTATAGGAGGAATAGAATCATGGGAAAAATAATTGGTATTGACTTAGGTACAACAAATAGCTGTGTTGCCGTTATGGAAGGCGGACAGCCGGTAGTCATCGCAAACACAGAAGGCGCGAGAACAACACCGTCCGTAGTTGCATTTACAAAGACAGGTGAGCGTCTGGTGGGCGAGCCGGCAAAGCGTCAGGCAGTAACGAACGCAGAGAAGACAATCTCTTCTATTAAGAGAGAGATGGGTTCAGATTATAAAGTGACAATTGATGGTAAGAAATATTCTCCGCAGGAGATTTCCGCAATGATTCTGCAGAAACTGAAAGCAGATGCAGAAGGATATCTTGGAGAGAAGGTTACGGAAGCAGTCATTACCGTTCCGGCTTATTTTAACGATGCACAGCGTCAGGCTACCAAGGACGCAGGTAAGATTGCAGGCCTTGATGTAAAGCGTATTATCAACGAGCCTACGGCAGCGGCTCTTGCATATGGCCTGGATAATGAAAAAGAGCAGAAGATCATGGTATACGACCTTGGCGGCGGTACATTTGATGTATCTATCATTGAAATCGGCGACGGTGTTATCGAAGTACTTTCCACAGCGGGCAATAACAGATTGGGCGGAGATGACTTCGACCAGAAGATTACAGATTATATGCTGGCTGAGTTTAAGAAGATGGAAGGCGTAGATCTGTCTGTAGATAAAATGGCACTCCAGAGATTGAAAGAAGCGGCAGAGAAGGCGAAGAAGGAATTATCTTCTGCTACAACAACCAATATTAATCTGCCGTTCATTACAGCTACAGCGGAGGGTCCGAAGCATTTTGATATGAATCTTACAAGAGCTAAGTTTGATGAGCTGACACATGACCTGGTAGAGAAGACAGCAGAGCCTGTGACAAGAGCATTATCTGATGCGGGAATTACAGCTTCTGAGCTGGGTCAGGTACTTTTGGTAGGCGGTTCTACACGTATCCCGGCGGTACAGGATAAGGTAAGACAGCTTACAGGAAAAGAGCCGAGCAAGTCTTTGAACCCGGATGAATGTGTAGCGCTCGGCGCTTCTGTACAGGGCGGTAAATTAGCCGGAGATGCAGGCGCAGGCGACATCCTTCTTCTGGATGTAACTCCGCTTTCTCTTTCCATCGAGACAATGGGTGGTGTTGCAACAAGGCTGATTGAGAGAAATACGACGATTCCTACAAAGAAGAGCCAGATTTTCTCTACGGCAGCAGATAACCAGACAGCAGTAGATATTAACGTCGTACAGGGTGAGAGACAGTTTGCAAGAGACAATAAGTCTCTCGGACAGTTCAGACTGGATGGAATTCCGCCGGCACCGCGTGGAATCCCGCAGATTGAAGTTACTTTCGATATTGATGCCAATGGTATTGTAAATGTTTCTGCGAAAGACCTTGGAACCGGAAAAGAACAGCATATTACGATTACGGCAGGTTCTAACATGTCCGACGAAGACATTGATAAAGCTGTAAAAGAAGCAGCGGCATTTGAGGCGCAGGATAAGAAGCGTAAAGAAGGTATTGACGCAAAGAATGATGCAGACGCTATGGTATTCCAGACCAGAAAGGCAATGGAAGAAGTAGGAGATAAGCTGGATGCAGCAGATAAGGCAGCGGTTGAGGCTGACTGCAAAGAGCTGGAAGATCTGCTTGCAAAGATTAATATGGATGATATATCCGATGCGCAGGTTGCAGAGATGAAAGCCGGCAAGGAGAAGCTGATGGCAAGCGCCCAGAAGCTGTTTACCAAGGTTTATGAACAGGCCGGAGCGGCAGGAGCCGCAGGTACACAGGGAGCAGGCCCTGACATGGGAGCAGGAGCAGGTCCGGCGCCGGATGGATTCGCAGGCGATGATGTAGTAGACGGAGATTATAAGGAAGTATAAACATGGCTGAGACAAAGAGAGATTACTATGAAGTGTTGGGCGTCGCTAAAGATGCTGACGAAGCGACTCTTAAAAAAGCGTATAGAAAAGTAGCCAAAAAGTATCACCCGGATATGAATCCGGGTGATGCTGAAGCTGAAAAAAAGTTCAAAGAAGCATCCGAAGCTTATGCAGTCTTAAGTGATCCGGAGAAACGCCGGCAGTATGATCAGTATGGTCATGCTGCATTTGAAGGTGGAGCAGGCGGAGCGGGAGGTTTCGGTGGATTTGACTTCAACGGAGCTGATTTCAGTGATATCTTTGGCGACATTTTTGGCGATTTGTTTGGCGGTGGCAGAAGAAGCGGACGTGCGAGCCAGGGACCGATGAAGGGTGCGAATATCCGCAAAGGTGTGCGTATTACCTTTGAAGAAGCGGTTTTTGGGTGCGAGAAAGAGCTGGAGGTCGTGTTAAAGGAACCTTGCAGTAAATGTAATGGTACTGGAGCGAAGCCGGGGACATCGCCGGAGACTTGTTCAAAATGTGGCGGTAAAGGACAGATTGTCTATACACAGCAGTCCTTCTTCGGAACGGTTCAGAATGTCCAGACTTGTCCGGATTGCCGGGGAACCGGTAAGGTGATTCGTGAGAAATGTCCGGATTGTGGAGGAACAGGTTACACGGCAAGCAAGAAGAAGATATCCGTATCTATTCCGGCTGGTATCGATAACGGGCAGAGTGTAAGAATCCGTGAAAAAGGTGAGCCGGGTGTCAATGGCGGACCGAGAGGAGATTTGCTGGTAGAGGTGACGGTATCCAGACATCCGATTTTCCAGCGGCAGGATATGCATATTTTCTCTACCGTGCCGATTAGTTTTGCCCAGGCAGCGCTTGGCGGAGACATCCGCATCAAGACAGTAGACGGAGAAGTATTGTATAATATAAAACCAGGAACCAAGACAGATACCAAGGTCCGTCTGAAAGGAAAAGGCGTGCCATCCGTGCGGAATGCGCAGGTGCGCGGCGATCATTATGTGACGCTGGTAATTCAGACACCGGAGAGACTGAGCGCAGAGGCGAAGGAAGCTCTGAGAAGATTCGATGAGCTGACAGGAAATTCTCTGAACCAGGTGTCGGGTGAGGACAAAGGAAAACCTAAGAAAAAAGGATTTATGGATAAAGTAAAAGAAGCCTTTGATGATTAATTCATCAGAGGCTTTTTCTTTGTTTACAGATGTTGGTAGTAGAATATGGCAAGCTGCGTCCGGTCCCGCAGGCATAGCTTATCCAGGATACTACTCAGATAATTCCGCACGGTTCCTTCACTCAGATATAATTTTTCTGCGATTTCACGGTTGCTTAATCCGTCTGCGACGAGGGTTATGATCTTATATTCCCGTTCGCTTATTTCGTAGTCGTCATAATTAAATTTTGACTTTTTTTGAAGAAGATCAGGAATGCGGGATACAATCTCAAGTCCGAAAACGGTCTGTCCGGTGCAGACAGCTTTAATTGCAGGAACAATGCTGGTATAATCCTGTTTGAGAAGATATCCCTTTACGCCGAATTTTAATGCTTTCACGATATATTCGTCGTCGGAGAAGGTGGTAAGGAGGAGAATCTTAGCATTCGGGAATTCAGAAAGAATTTGCTCGGATGCTTCCAGCCCGCTCATTTCCCTCATGCGAATGTCCATAAGAAGTACGTCCGGTTTGTGCTTTCGGTACAGGGAAACGGCGTCTTTCCCGTCTGTGCCGGTTCCGCATACACAGACAGAACCATCCGTTTCCAGGATGGTTTTTAAAGCACCGGCAACTAGAATATCGTCATCGACAATCAATATATTTATCATTTTAGAGAGCCTCCTTTTTTGGTATGGTAATAAAGATGCGGAATCCGTTTTCTATCTGAATCTGCAGATTCCCATCCAGAGAATCTACACGGTCTTTTATATTAGTCAGCCCCATCCCTGTTCCGTCTGTCAGCTTAGAAGTTTTGATATCCGTACCATTATCCTCAATGATAAGCTGATAGAGTGCAGGATGTTCACGGACGAGGATGTGTACCCGGTCGGCGTTGCTGTGCTTTATGACATTGTTCAGGGCTTCTCTTATAATAGCAATAAAACCATATCTGACAGCTTGCGGTATTTGAAAACCCATATCGTACTCCATTACAGCGGGGCAGAAAGAAAAAGATTCTATAAGATTATCCAGAGTTTCCTTCAGGTTGACAGACTCATCGTGTAGATCGTGAACACTTTTCCTTATATCGGTCATGGCAGTGTTCAGAGTCTCTTCCAGTTGGGAGAGGAGAGGGGTTAAGCCTTCTTCTTTATTGATTGCTTTCGCTGCTCCGGTTAGCAGAATAGAGCGGGAAAGCATATGTCCGGTATTATCATGGATTTCTCTTGCAATTCGGTTGCGTTCCTTCAGAACAGCATTGTAGATTTCGTAATTTTGTTTTTCCAGCAGTGACTGGTTCTTCTGTTTCAACAAGAGATTCCGTTCTACAGAGTCGTCCCGCATTTTTTTAAATTCTGCGTCAAGCATCTCATACAGAGAAGTTTGGTGATCCAGCCAGAGTGTAATTGCGCTTCCCAGTATCAGGAAGGGCAGGAGACGCCATGGAGCGTGGTGGAAATGAAAAAGGCAGAATTCCACCACTAAGATAAGAGAGAGGAATAACTTGTCTTCTGCAAATCCGTACAGGATGACGGGAAAAAACAGAAGAAAAGTGGGGAAGAAGATAGCAAAGCTTATATAAAATGCAGCCAGTATAATGTGGAGGCTTCGCTGCCTGAAATAATACCCCAGAAAGGAATAGATGACGGCAGAAAGAAAGGCGGCAAGAAAGGCTGTATCTGCTTCCTGCAGTAATACAGCGCCCAGACAATATATAAGTAAAATGATTCTGTCGAGAATTCTGCTCATATGGCCCCCTCGTCGCCGGTTTTTATATGACAATTGTCATATGAAGTGCTGACACCTGACACTATCATTATAAGGCGGGAACGGTTATACTACAAGTGACAAATGTCAGAGAGGAGGATTTTATGGTTACAATTACGAATCTGGTGAAAAGATATGACGACCTGGTGGCGCTGGATCACCTGAATCTGGAGATAAAAGAAGGAGAGATTTATGGGCTTTTGGGGCCAAATGGTTCCGGAAAGACGACGGCAATTAACTGTATGCTGGCTCTTTTGAAATATGATAAAGGAAGCATTCAGATTATGGGGGAAGAAATGCGCCCGGACAGTTATGAAATTAAGAAGAATATTGGTGTGGTGATGCAAAATGTTGCCGTTTTTGAGCAGATGTCTGTCTGGGAAAATGTTGACTATTTTTGTGGATTGTACATAAAGGATAAAAAGAAGAGAAAAGCACTGACAGAAGAGGCGATTCAATTTGTGGGGCTGGAAGATTATAGAAAGAAGCGTCCGGGTAAATTGTCGGGCGGGCTTCTGAGACGGTTGAATATAGCCTGTGGTATCGTACACAAACCGAAATTAATTATTATGGATGAGCCGACGGTTGCGGTAGATCCACAGAGTAGGAATAAGATATTGGAAGGGATTCTGGAGCTGAACCGTCAGGGTTCTACCATTATCTATACTTCTCACTATATGGAAGAGGTGGAACAGATTTGTACCCGGATCTCAATCATGGATAAAGGAAGGGTTCTTGCTACGGGGACAAAAGAAGAGCTGAAAGGCATGATTAAAACCGGAGAGACGGTGACAATCGAGGCAATCGCCCTGGGAGACAAGGAACTTCAGGAGATAAAAGAGCTTCCCCATGTATTTGACATTTTCTATGAAGAGCAGATTTTGAAGATCCGTTTGAGCGGGGCAAAGCATAATCTGCTTAGAATCCTTCATTATCTGGAAGAAAAGGATATTGCATTTGGAAGAGTGTACTCGGAGCTTCCGACATTGAACGATGTTTTTCTGGAAATTACCGGGAAAGAACTGCGGGATTAGGAGGGGATACAGATGTTGCATTTGATAAAGTATCAATTCAGGCAGACCGTCAGGGAACATGTGACCATGTTCTGGGCGCTTGCTTTCCCGATTATTCTGGGGACACTGTTTTATATATCCTTTGGGAACAGTGATATGGGAGAAGATATGGATGTGATTGCAGTGGCGGTGGTGGAAGAGAACACTTCCGGCAGCGCACAAGCATTTCTCGCTTATCTGGATGCACTGGATGGAGATATTGTTGCATTGGAGCCTATGAGTAAGGACGATGCACTGGATGCTTTGAAGGCGGATGAGGTGGAAGGGATATTTTCCGTGGCAAAAGAACCGGAACTGATTGTGGCGAAGTCAGGGATTGAGCAGAGTATTCTGAAAGCACTTCTGGATACTTACCGGAAAAATACGGAAATAGCTCTGGCAGTCGGCGAGAAGCATCCGGAAGGCCTGGCGGATGCGATGGGAGAGCTGGAAGACTGGCGGGAGACGACGGAAGAAGTGAGCGTGGGCGGAAGGACGCTGAACCCGAACATCAGCTATTTCTTCGCGTTGATTGCCTATGCCTGCCTATCGGGAGCGTTCCTGGGAGTGAAGGGATGCCGTGACATCCAGGCGAATCTGTCAGCGTTGGGGGCAAGGAATTGCATTACGCCGACTCATAAAATGAAAATGCTGGTGAGTAATTTCCTGGTAATGTTTGGCATTCACTTTGTAAATATTATGATTCTGACAGTATACGTGAGGTTTGTCCTGGGAATTGATCTGGGCGGAAATCCCGGGGCGATTATATTGGTGAATCTGATGGGAAGCATGATCGGAGTATCTATGGGGATTTTGCTTGGATGCATCAACAGGGTATCGTTCAGTATGCGGATGGGCTTTTGCGTGCTGTTTACCTTGCTGCCGGGCTTTCTTGCGGGATTGATGTTTGGAGAGATGAAAAATATCATTGAGCAGCATTGTCCGCTTCTTAACCGTGTCAATCCGGCGGCGGTCCTGAGCGATTCTTATTATTGCATGGCGGTGTACAGCGATACCGGGCGGATGATGAGAAATCTTATAATTCTGGGATGTATGAGTGTGATTTTTGTACTTACTGCATTTCTGGTGACAAGGAGGGAAAGATATGACAGTATTTAAAGGATTTATGACGTTGGTAAAACGGAATATATTCACGTTCTTTCTCTATCTGGCTATTTTTATGACAATTTGTATTATGATACAGGTTCTGATCAGCGGTGAAGGAACGGTAAAGTTTGAAGAAGAAAGCCTTGAGATTGCTGTGATTGACCGGGATGGAGGAGAGCTTGCAAGAGGGCTTGCAAGTTATCTGGGTGGGAAGCATCATCTGACAGACATTGCGGATGACAAGAAAACCATCCAGGAAAATCTGTTTTACAGGAATATTTATTATGTGGTAACAATTCCAGAAAATTTTGAAGAAAAATGCCTGGAGGGGGAAGAAAAGCTAAAGACGACGAAGATTCCGGGAGCTTCCACTGCTTTTTATGTGGATCAGCAGATTGATACATTTTTAAACGATGTGAGAGTGTTGAAGGCAGCCGGATTTTCCACAGAGGAAGCAATAGCTGAAGTGGGTCGGATCGGAGAAATCAGTACGGACGTAACCTTGATTGATAAAAACGGACATGGCGGTCAGATGGCGCCCCATGCGTTTCTGTTTCAGTATCTTCCTTACATGATTCTTTCTGTATTGTGTTATATTATTGGTTTTGTTATGGTCGCTTACAGAAAGAAGGACGTGAGAAGGCGGATGCTCTGTTCGGCGGTCTCTCTTCGCAGCCAGAATGTGCAGCTTGTGGCAGCGTATCTGGTTATTGGCGCTGTACTCTGGATTATCTGTATGTGTATGCCGTTAGCCCTTTATGGAAAAGAATTTCTGCAGGATGGCAATCTGATTTACTATCTGCTTAATTCTTTTGTACTTACGCTGGTGTCTCTGGCGATTTCTTTCCTGATTGGCGTGCTGGTGGAGAAGGAAGAGGTTATTAACGGGGTGGTAAATGTCATTTCCTTGGGGATGAGTTTTACCTGTGGGGTGTTCGTATCTATGAGTGTTCTGGGAAAAGGGGTGCGGGCATTTGCACATTTTCTTCCCGTGTACTGGTATGAAATAGTAAATGAAATAATAGGAAGTAATGCAGAATTTACTGTGGCCCAGAAGACAACCATTTTTCAGGGAATCGGGATACAGCTTCTGTTTGCTGCGGCAATCCTGTCTGCAGGCCTTGCAGTCAGCAAATATAAAGAGCAGGAATAATTGAATTTGACACCTCCTTATGTTACAATACTTGATAAGTGTTGGATATAAGGAGGTTTGTTTTATGTATAATTTTACGCAGTATTCTCCGACAGAGATTGTGTTTGGAAGAGATACACAGAAGGAAGCCGGGAAGCTTGTGAAGAAGTGGGGCGGAAACCGTGTGCTGCTGGTATATGGCGGAGGCAGTGTGGTAAGGAGCGGTCTTCTTGATACAATAAAGAAGGAACTGGAAGGGCAGCAGGTTTCCTATACGGAGCTTGCGGGCGTGAAGCCGAATCCCAGGCTTTCACTTGCGCGGGAAGGCGTTAAGAAGGCAATTGCATTTCAGGCTGACATGATATTAGCAGTGGGCGGAGGAAGTGTTATTGACACGGCAAAGGCAGTCGCGCATGGCGCGGCGAATCCGGACAAGGATATCTGGGACGTATTCTGGATGCAGAAAGAACCGGTGACAAAGTCCCTTCCGGTAGGAGTGGTTCTTACGATTGCGGCTGCAGGAAGTGAGACCAGTGATTCTGCGGTTCTTACTAATGAGGAGACGGGCAGGAAGCAGGGGATTAGTACAGATTTTAACAGGCCCAAATTTGCAATTATGAATCCGGAGCTGGCGGCTACTCTTCCAAAATATCAGGTAGCATGTGGTCTTGTGGATATTATGATGCACACGCTGGAGCGGTATTTTACGCCGATATCCCAGGGAAATCAGATGACGGATGAGATTGCGGAAGGGCTTTTAAGGACGGTAATTGCCAATGGACCGAAAGCTTATGAGAATCCTGCAGATTATGATGCCATGAGTGAGATTATGTGGTGCGGAAGCTTATCCCACAATGGAATTACAGGACTTGGCAGACCGAAGGATTTCCTGAATCATAAGTTGGGACATGAGCTTGGCGCGAGATTTGACGAAGCTCATGGGGCGACCCTTTCCGCTGTGTGGGGAAGCTGGGCGCGCTACGTCTATAAGCTGGATGTGGAGAGATTTGCCCGTTACGGAGAGAAAGTATGGGGAATTCGAGAAGAAGAAAAAGAAGCGGCGGCGCTTCAGGCTATTGCCCGGACAGAAGAGTTCTTCAGGTCCCTGGGAATGCCGGTCTGCCTTGGACAGATGAAGATAGGGGTACAGCCGGATTCCGTACTGCGTGAGCTTGCTGACAGCGCCACGAAGGGAGATACGGTTCGCCTGGGTTCTTTTAAGAAAATGAATGCACAGGATATGTATGAGATTTATAAGGCGGCGAACCATGCATAAGGAGGAAAAGGAGGCGTCCGGAATGATTGTTTTAAGTAAAGAAGAGATTGCGGCTTTGGCAGAGCCGGACGAGATGATGGATGTGATTGAAGAAGCCTATCGGATTTTCGGGGCCGGGGCATATTTTATGCCGCCAAGACCGGTGGTGGAACATGAGAACAAGACTCTGATGTATATGCCGTGTTACACGAAAAACATAATTGGAACGAAGATTTTGAGCATTTTCCCTGAAAATTCTAAATTAGGGCTTCCATCTATTGATGGAGTCGTCCTTTTGAATGATTATGCTACAGGTGCTCCGGTGGCGGTTCTGGACGGACAGGCAGTTACAGCATGGAGAACCGGAGCAGTAGGCGGTGTGGGAATCCGTCACCTGTCACGGAAGGACTGCCATACGGTTGGAATCGTGGGAGCAGGGGTACAGGGCTTCTATCAGGCGGTTTATGCCTGCGCGGCGAGAGAGATTCATACCGTGTATGTGTTTAATCACAGTGACAGAGATCTTACCGATTATCTGAAGCGGTTAAAAGAAGCGATTGCAGACCCGAAGGTGGAAGTAGTACAATGTAAGAAGATAGAGGAGCTTGTGAAGGCAAGTGACATTATCTGCACAGCAACACCTTCCGCAGAGCCGGTACTTCCTGATGACAGAGAGCTTCTTACGGGCAAATGTATCATTGCTATCGGTTCTTATACTCCCCAGATGCGGGAGATCCCCGATGCTGTCTGGGATCTGGTTGATAATGTGTACATAGAACTTCCCTATGCATGTGAGGAGAGCGGGGATTTGAGTCAGCCGATTGCTGCGGGAAGGCTGACACAGGATCGGATCGTTTTAATGGATCAGTTTTTAAGTTCCGGGGCGGATGAAGAAGAGATTACAAAGAAAACCACCTATTTTAAATCGGTAGGGATGGGACTCTTTGATGTGTGTGTTGCACAGAAATTATTAGAAAAGGCAAAGGAGAGATAGAAGTATGAAGGTAGTAGCAACAGAGAAAGCACCAAAGGCATTGGGACCATATTCACAGGGGTATATCCACAATGGGATTTTATATTCAGCAGGACAGATTGCCATTAATCCGGCAACGGATGCCATTGAAGCAGATACTATTGAGGGACAGACGGAGCAAGTATGCAAGAACTTAGGAGAGATCCTGAAGGCGGCAGGGACAGATTTTGAACACGTACTGAAAACCACTTGTTTTGTGGCTGATATGGGGGATTTTGCGGCATTTAATGAAGTGTATGCGAAGTACTTTACTTCCAAACCGGCCAGAAGCTGTGTCGCAGTCAAGACATTGCCAAAGAACGTGCTTTGCGAAGTAGAATTGATTGCAGTTGTTGAATAAGAAGAACATTTTTTAATCAGGATGGAAAAGAGGTTGTATAATTATGGAAGAACAGCAGCAGGGATGTTCCCCATCTGACTGCGCCGGATGTGCGCATGCAGATTCATGTGGGAGTAAGCCGGAAGATATGAAGGAACCGGCAAATCCATTTTCTCATATTAATAAGGTGATTGCCGTTGTCAGCGGGAAAGGCGGCGTAGGGAAATCTATGGTGACTGCGTCGTTTGCGCGGATGATGCGGGAGCAGGGATTAGCAGTGGGGATTCTGGATGCGGATATTACAGGACCGTCTATTCCAAAGATGTATGGATTACATGAGAGTGCGAAAGGAAGCGAGGGAGGTATCTTTCCCTGCGAGGCGAAAGACGGAACCAGGATTATGTCTGTCAATCTTCTGCTGGAGCATGAATCTGATCCGGTCATCTGGAGAGGACCGGTTATAGCGGGGGTTGTGAAGCAGTTCTGGACAGATGTTATGTGGGGAGAACTGGACTACCTTTTTGTTGATATGCCTCCGGGAACCGGAGATGTACCGCTTACTGTATTCCAGTCTCTTCCGGTGGATGGGGTGGTGATTGTCACTTCTCCGCAGGATTTGGTGCAGATGATTGTAGAGAAAGCATATAACATGGCAGAAAAAATGAACATTCCGGTGCTTGGTATTGTGGAGAATTACAGTTATCTGGAATGTCCGGATTGTGGAAAGAAGATTTCCGTATTTGGAGAAAGCCACATCGATGAGATCGCTGCCAGATTGAATATCCCAGTACTTGGCAAGATGCCTATCGATCCGAAACTTGCAGGAGTTGTAGAAGAGGAGAAGGCTTATGAGCTGGATAATCCATATCTACGGGATGCGGTGAACAAGCTTTGATCCGGTATCCCGGAAAATGAGGCGGCGGCACGGAGGTGAGATTATGATTACAATTTTTAACCGTAAGGAACTGATTACTGTATATAGTATGCAGTCTCAGGCTAAGATGCGGGACATCCTTACAGAAAATGGAATTGATTATAAGATAAGAGTGGTGAACCGTAAGAGTCCGTCGCCGATGGCGGCAGGATCGCGCGCACATACGGGGACTTTCGGAGAGAACCTTGCAATGGAATATGAATATATTTTTTATGTGAAACGGGAAGATGTTGCCAGAGCTTCCCATCTTGTTTCCAGAATCCGGTAGGAATGGCCGGAAGGCAAGATGCGGAGAGATGCAGATCGGCAGCCTGTAAATAGATGCTCAGTTCCTGGAGCGTGGCTGTGGGTCTGCCGGTATTTTTATGATATAGGAATAGAGGGAGTTCGAGGCGGACTTGTCCGCTTTGTTCCGATAAGGTATTGACAGGAAGAACATGTGTTTGTATAATGTAAAAAAGAACAAATGTTCATGCGACGGAGGTGCCTTATGAGATTACAGGAATCAATGACAGTCTATGAAAAGCTGAATATTTTAACAGATGCAGCGAAGTATGATGTGGCTTGTACTTCCAGCGGTACGGAACGTAAGAGTGACGGAACCGGTATCGGGAGCTGTCAGCAGTCGGGAATCTGTCACAGTTTCTCGGCGGATGGAAGATGCATCTCTTTGCTTAAGATTCTGTTTACGAATGAATGTGTCTATGACTGTAAGTATTGTATTAACCGCCGGAGTAATGATGTGAAAAGGGCATCCTTTACGCCGGATGAGATCTGTAATCTTACCATGGAATTTTATCGCAGAAATTATATAGAGGGGCTTTTTCTTAGCTCAGGGGTTCTGAAGAGCCCGGATTATACGATGGAGCTTTTGTATGCGGCCTTGTACAAATTACGTGTAGAGTATCATTTCCAGGGGTACATTCATGTGAAGGCAATTCCGGGAGCCAGCAGAGAGCTGGTTTACAGGCTGGGGCTTCTGGCAGACAGGATGAGCGTGAACTTAGAGCTTCCTACGGCAGAGGGACTTAAGCTTCTGGCGCCCCACAAGACCCGGAAGACGATTCTGGAACCGATGCGTCTGGTACAGAATAGGATGGAAGAGAATAAGCAAGAGATAGCTCTGTACCGGAATGCACCCAGATTTGTTCCGGCAGGACAGAGTACGCAGATGATTATTGGAGCTACACCAGAGACAGATTATCAGATTATCAATGTGGCGGAGGCGCTCTATCAGAAGTTTGGACTTAAGAGGGTATTTTATTCTGCTTTTATCCATGTGAATGAGGATAAGAATCTTCCGGCAAGGACGGACGAGGGACCGCCGCTTCTCAGAGAGCACAGGCTCTATCAGGCGGACTGGCTGCTCCGTTATTATCATTTTGAGGCGAAGGAGCTTCTTTCGGAAGAGAATCCTAATTTTAATATCTTGCTGGATCCCAAGTGCAATTGGGCGCTTCGGAATCTTGAAGTATTTCCGGTGGAAGTGAACCGTGCCAGTTATGAGATGCTGCTTCGCGTTCCGGGGCTGGGATATAAGTCTGCTATGCGGATTGTGAAGGCAAGACGGCTGGGAACGCTGGATTTTCCGGATCTTAAGAAGATGGGCGTGGTATTGAAGCGCGCCATGTATTTTCTGACCTGTAATGGGAGAATGCTGTATCCTGTAAAGATGGAGGAAGATTATATTACGCGTAATCTTCTGAATACAAAGGAACGGCTGCCGCAAGGCGTGGCGGGAATGACATACAGGCAGTTATCTTTGTTCGATGATGTAAAGTTTGGAGGTGGGCTGCATGAGAAAGATGTATATCTGCACGGATAGTGTTACCGGAATTTTCTCGGCAGTCTATGAGGCATGGAAGTCGGGAAGAGATTCGGATACCTGCGGGATTGTCTTTCGTGGAAAGGTAGAGCAGGAATTGTTTTGCGAGTACTGCGAGATAGAAGAAAGCGAAAGAAAAGCACTGGCTGTGGAGAAGATGATTCTCCGGCATTTGGGAGAGAGAGCCTATTGGGATATCTATCATGCGGCTCTTTCGGAGCGTGAAGAGAAAGGAAATGCTATATTAGGGGCGATGCTGGAAGCAAGAAGGATTCCCGACAGTACGAAGATTATGGATCATCTGAGCCATCCAATGGTGGAGAAGGTATTTGAGATGAGCAGAAGCGTGGACGGAGAGGCACACCAGTTAAAGGGATTTCTACGCTTTCGGGAATTGGAGGGAGGAATCCTGTTTGCAGAGATTACGCCAAAGAACCGGGTTCTTACCTGCCTTGCTCCTCATTTTTCGGACCGGCTGCCTACAGAGAATTGGATGATATATGACAAAAACCACCGGGAGATAGCGCTTCATGAAGCAGGCAAAAGGTGGGTTCTGGCGTCTGATGATACGTTAGATTTTGAGAAGACGAGGAATATATCAGAGGCGGAGCGGCATTTTTCAGAGCTTTGGAAGGGCTTTTGCCGGACGATTTCCATAGAAGAAAGATCGAATCCCAGGTGTCAGAGGCAGCATCTGCCACTTTGGTATAGAGTGAATATGACAGAATTTGATGCATCCTGACGGAGGGAGGAAGATGGAGAAGCAGCTGATTAGGATTTCCGTCCGCAATTTGGTAGAATTTATATTGCGGAGCGGAGATATAGACAACCGGGTAGCGACGATGGATAAAGATGCCATGCAGCTTGGAGCGAAACTGCACCGTAAGATTCAGAGGCAGATGGGGGCGGACTACCATGCGGAAGTGACATTGAAGCGGGTGATTCCTTTTGAAGAGTTCGATATACAGGTGGAAGGCCGGGCAGACGGCGTGATCGATGGTGAGGACGGTGTCTGGATTGACGAGATTAAAGGGGTTTTTAAGGAGCTTGACAGCCTGAAGGAGCCGATAGCCGTTCATTTGGCTCAGGCGAAGTGTTACGCTTGCATTTACGCTGAGAAGCAGGGGCTTGCACAGATTGGAGTGCAGATGACGTACTGTAATATGGAGACAGAAGAAGTGCGCCGTTTCCGGGAAGAGTACCAGACTCACGAGCTGGAAGAATGGTTTTTGGAATTGGTGGCGAGATATGAGAAGTGGGCGCATTTTCAGGCGGAATGGAAGAAGATTCGGGATGTTTCTATAAAAAAGATTGTGTTTCCCTATGAATACAGAGAAGGTCAGAAGAAACTGGCGGCTTCTGTGTATCGTACAATTATGCGAAGAAAAAAGCTCTTTATCCAGGCACCGACCGGTGTGGGGAAGACGATGGCTGCCGTCTTTCCTTCCGTGAAAGCAGTTGGAGAAGGATTGGGAGAGAAACTCTTTTATCTTACGGCTAAGACAATAACCAGGACGGTGGCAGAGCAGGCGTTTGGGATTCTTGCCGAGAGAGGGTTAGAGTATAAAGTCATTACGTTGACGGCGAAGGAGAAAATCTGTTTTTGTGAAAAGACAGATTGTAACCCGGACTATTGCCCCTATGCAAAAGGACATTTTGACAGAGTGAATGATGCGGTGTTTGAATTGATTACAACACAGAAGAAAATCAGCCGTCCTGTGCTGGAGGCACAGGCTGAGAAGTGGAAAGTCTGCCCTTTTGAATTGGGACTTGATACGGCGCAATGGGTGGATGCTGTTATCTGTGATTATAATTATGTATTCGATCCGAATGCCCATTTGAAGCGCTTTTTTGGAGAAGGTGTGAAAGGGGAGTATTTGTTTTTAATTGATGAGGCTCATAATCTGGTGGAGCGCGGGCGCAAGATGTATAGCGCAAGCCTGTATAAAGAGGATGTCCTGCATGTGAGAAGGCTGGTGAAGCACATGGATGGCAGGCTTGCGGGAAGATTGGACGAGTGTAATAAGCAGCTTCTGGAGCTTAAGCGGGAGTGCGATGGGATTCAGGTGCTAAACAGCGCGACACATATTTATCTGAAGCTTTTGCAGGTTATAGCAGAGCTGGAACGCTTCCTGGAAGAGTACAAGGATGAGGCGGTAAGAGAGGAAGTGCTGAATCTGTACTTTACGGTAAGGAATTTTGTGAGTGTATACGAACATTTGGATGAGAATTATCTTATTTATTGTGAGTTGGAAAAAGACGGAAGATTTCAGATCCGTCTGTTTTGCGTAAATCCGGCTGTGAACCTGAAAGAGTACCTGGAAAAAGGAAACAGTACGATATTCTTTTCTGCCACCTTGCTGCCGATTCATTATTATAAACAACTTCTCAGTACCGAGAAAGATGATTATGCCGTATATGCGGAGTCGGTATTTCCACCGGATAACAGGCTCCTGGTATTGGGGACAGATGTCAGCACCAAATATACACTGCGGGGAGAAAAGATGTATCGGCGCTATGCAGAATACTTGCTTACGGCGGCCTTGGCGAAGAAGGGAAATTATATGGCATTTTTTCCTTCTTACAGATTCATGGAAGAGGTCTATACCGTGTTTGCAGAGATGGTAGAAGACAGGGGAGCGTGTGTGGATTGCCTGATACAGGCTCCTTATATGTCAGAGGAAGCAAGAGAAATCTTTCTGGAGAGCTTTGAAGAAGCGAGGGAAGGGAGCCTGATGGGGTTTTGCGTAATGGGCGGTATTTTTTCAGAAGGAATTGACTTGTCAGAGGATAAGCTGATTGGTGCGGCAATTGTGGGAACCGGTCTTCCCCAGGTATGCAGGGAGAGGGAACTTTTGAAGGATTATTTTGACGCAAGGGGCGTAAGAGGATTTGATTATGCTTATGTATATCCGGGAATGAACAAGGTGCAGCAGTCTGCGGGACGGGTAATCCGGACTGAGGAAGACAGAGGGATTATCCTGCTTTTAGATGAAAGATTCAGAGAACCCGGGTATCAGGAGACCTTTCCGCGGGAGTGGAAGGACATCCGACAATGTACGATTTCCAGTGTGGGAGCGATGCTCCGGGAATTTTGGGAAGGCAATCTTTAGGTATTATTTATAAAAAAGAGTGATTATCACAAACTCCTGTGTTAAAATAATAATCGGATAAATATTAGCAGAGGTGAATGTTGTAGGATGAAGAAGTTTGAAAAGGTAATGGCGGCGGCAGCAATGATTTTTCTGATTATTGCACTTTTGCTTACCAGTTTCCAGGTGGCAATTTATGGAGATTCTGAATATAGATTCTATGAGAGAGAATATGAAAAATATGGAGTGACGGAAGCGTTAGGGATGGAGATGTCTGACGTGATGGATGTTACGGACAAGATGATGGCATATCTGATTGGCCAGAGGGAAGAATTGTCTGTGATAACAACGGTGGAAGGAAAAGAACAGGATTTTTTTAATGAACAGGACAGGCTGCATATGGCAGATGTGAAGAATCTGTTCCTTGGCGGTCTGAAATTGCGGTGGATACTGCTTGGTGGTTCTGTACTTCTTTTTCTGATTCTTGCATTTCGGAAAGTGAATTTAGGAGAGGCGCTTCCAAGAGCCTATTTCCAGGCGCTGGGCATTTGCGGGGGTCTGACGGTAGTGATGGGAGTTTTATTTGCATCAGATTTTAATAAGTATTTTACGATTTTCCATGAAATCTTTTTTACAAATGATTTATGGCTGTTTGACCCGGAGACGGATTATATGATCCGAATGTTGCCGGAAGGCTTCTTTTATGATATGGTTATGCGGATAGGAGCATGTTTTGTGGGAGGGCTTATCCTACTGGCTGCCGTCTTTTTCCTATGGGGGAAAAAGACAAAAAATAGGCATAACGCATAAAAGAATTGCAAGATATTGCTTTCACTAATGGCACGGGCGTGCTATTATGAGATAAAGATTAAAAAAATAAGTGGAGGAAGTTTTATGAACGGTGTAAAACGAGTATATGTTGAGAAAAAACCGGAGTTTGCAGTACAGGCGAAGGATCTGAGGCATGAAATCAGAGGATATCTGGGAATTAAGACACTGGATAATGTCCGTATTTTGATTCGTTATGATGTGGAGAATCTTTCTGATGATACTTTTGAGAAAGCATGTAATGGAATTTTCAGTGAGCCTCCTGTTGATGTATTATATAAAGAGGAGTTCCCGATAGAGGAAGGAAACAGGGTGTTTTCTGTAGAATTTCTTCCGGGACAGTTTGACCAGCGTGCTGATTCGGCTGTACAGTGTGTGCAGTTTATTAAAGAGGACGAAAAGCCGGTAATCAAGACAGCTACAACCTACGTTGTGGAAGGAGAGATTACGGATGAAGAATTTGAGGCGATTAAGAATCATTGCATTAATCCGGTAGATTCCCGTGAGACAGGAATGGAGAAACCGGAGACTTTGGTAACGGTATTTGACGAGCCTGCGGATGTTATGATTTTCGATGGATTTAAGGATATGGCTGAAGATGTGCTGAAGGAACTGTATGATTCCCTTGGCCTTGCTATGACATTTAAAGACTTCCTTCATATTCAGAAGTATTTTAAGGAAGAGGAAGACAGAGATCCGTCTATGACAGAGATCCGGGTATTGGATACTTACTGGTCAGATCATTGTCGCCACACCACTTTTTCAACGGAGCTTAAGGAAGTGACGTTTGGTGAGGGAGATTATAGAGCTGTGATTGAAGGAACCTATCAGCAGTATCTGGCAGATCACAGTGAGATTTTTAAAGGCAGGGAGGATAAGTTCGTCTGCCTGATGGATCTGGCTTTGATGGCAATGAGAAAGTTAAAAAAGGAAGGAAAGCTTGATGACCAGGAAGAGTCTGATGAAATCAATGCCTGCAGTATTGTCGTACCGGTAACGGTGGATGGCGTGGAAGAAGAGTGGCTTGTGAACTTTAAAAATGAGACGCATAACCACCCGACGGAGATTGAACCTTTCGGCGGCGCTGCTACCTGTCTTGGAGGCGCAATCCGTGATCCGCTGTCAGGACGTACTTATGTATACCAGGCAATGCGTGTGACCGGCGCTGCAGACCCGACCGTGTCAGTAAAAGATACGATGAAGGGAAAGCTTCCGCAGAAGAAGCTTGTCCGGGAAGCTGCCCATGGCTACAGCTCCTATGGAAATCAGATCGGGCTTGCAACCGGGGCTGTAAAGGAAATTTATCATCCCAATTATGTTGCGAAACGTATGGAGATTGGTGCGGTTATGGGTGCTGCCCCGAGAAGAGCGGTTATCCGTGAGACGTCTGATCCGGGGGATATTATTATTCTCCTTGGCGGACGTACCGGGCGTGACGGCTGCGGCGGCGCTACAGGTTCTTCTAAGGTGCATACAGAAGAATCCATTGAGACCTGCGGAGCAGAGGTTCAGAAGGGAAATCCGCCTACAGAGCGTAAGATACAACGGCTTTTCCGCAGAGAAGAAGTAAGCCGTTTGATTAAGAAATGTAATGACTTCGGCGCAGGCGGCGTGTCCGTTGCAATCGGTGAGCTGGCAGCCGGGCTGAAAGTTGATCTGGATAAGGTGCCGAAGAAGTATGCAGGTCTTGACGGAACAGAGATTGCCATTTCTGAGTCTCAGGAGCGTATGGCAGTTGTTGTTGACCCCAAAGATGTGGAAGAGTTTATGGGATATGCCAAGGAAGAGAATCTGGAGGCGGTAGAGGTTGCGGTTGTAACAGAAAGTCCAAGGCTGGTTCTTTCCTGGAGGGGCAAAGAAATCGTGAATCTGTCCCGTGCATTTCTGGATACCAATGGCGCCCATCAGGAAACTGCCGTTGCGGTAGATATTCCGAATAAGGCTGACAGTATTCTGACGGATAAAGTGGAAGTAGATGACGTAAAAGAGAAATGGCTGGATACGCTGCGTGATCTGAATGTGTGCTCGCAGAAAGGACTTGTTGAGATGTTCGATGGTTCCATCGGAGCAGGTTCTGTATTCATGCCGCATGGCGGAAAGTACCAGATGACAGAGACGCAGGCGATGGTTGCGAAGCTTCCGGTGCTTACAGGGGATTGCGATACGGTGACGATGATGAGTTACGGATTCGATCCGTATTTGTCAAGCTGGAGTCCATACCATGGAGCTGTGTATGCAGTGACAGAATCTGTGGCAAAGATTGTAGCTGCCGGCGGCGATTATAAGAAGATTCGCTTTACCTTCCAGGAATATTTCCGGCGCATGACAGAAGACCCGCACAGATGGAGCCATCCGGTTACTGCACTTTTGGGAGCTTACAGTGCACAGCTTGGATTTGGTCTGCCGTCTATTGGCGGTAAGGACAGTATGTCGGGAACTTTTGAAGATATTGACGTTCCGCCTACCTTGGTATCCTTTGCCGTTGATGTGGCGAAAGAAAAAGATATTATTACACCGGAGCTTAAAAAAGCAGGGAATAAACTGGTATGGCTTAGAATTGATACAGATGAGAATGATTTGCCGGATTACGGGAAGGTTATGGAGCAGTACGGCAAGTTTTCAGATGATATTCACAGCGGCAGGATCGTATCAGCATATGTACCGGATCGCCACGGCGTGATTGCTGCTGTAAGCAAG
This sequence comes from Clostridiaceae bacterium, assembly GCA_902362865.1. Classification (GTDB taxonomy): domain Bacteria; phylum Bacillota; class Clostridia; order Lachnospirales; family Lachnospiraceae; genus Claveliimonas; species Claveliimonas acetigenes. The sequence goes on along the minus strand of CABIYE010000007.1, from coordinate 86,947 downwards.
ATGGCATTTGGAAATGGCATGGGTGTAAAGATTGAACATAATATGGATCCGAGAGAGTTGTTTGCTCCGGCGTTTGGTGATTTGATTGCGGAAGTCCCGGCGGATAAGGTGGGCGAGCTTCGTATCACCTATACGGTAATCGGAGAAGTGACCGATAATGGTGTATTTGCATATGGTAATACAGTGATTGCTCTTGATGAAGCGGTGGATGCATGGAAAGAAACTCTTGAGAAGGTGTTTAAGACGAATTCCGGTGCCCAGGACGGACCGACAGCGTTTTTTGTTGCGGGAAAAGAGACAGAAGAGGGCGGATTGGAAGAAGATGGATGCTTCCATGCAAAGAAGGTTCATATCTGCAGCCATAAGATTGCACAGCCGACCGTCTTTATTCCGGTATTCCCGGGAACAAACTGCGAATATGACAGTAAGAAGGCATTTGAGCGCGCCGGTGCGAAGGTAATTACGAAAGTGTTTAAGAATATGGACGCAGCAGATATTGTTGATTCTGTCGGTGTATTTGAGAAGGCTATTAACGAGTCTCAGATTATTATGTTCCCGGGCGGATTCAGTGCTGGCGATGAGCCGGACGGTTCTGCTAAGTTCTTTGCAACTGCTTTCCAGAATGCAAAGATTAAGGAGGCGGTACAGAAGCTTTTGAATGAACGCGACGGACTGGCACTGGGTATCTGTAATGGATTCCAGGCGCTTGTGAAGCTTGGGCTGGTGCCGAATGGAGCAATCACGGGACAGACAGCAGATTCGCCGACATTGACGTACAATACCATCGGACGCCATATTTCCAAGATGGTATATACAAAGGTTGTTACAAATAAATCTCCATGGCTCCAGATGGCAGAGCTTGGCGGCGTATATACGAATCCGGCGTCTCATGGAGAAGGGCGGTTTGTTGCGAGCAATGAGTGGATTGGCAGATTGTTTGCAAATGGACAGGTTGCTACCCAATATTGTGATCCGGAAGGAAACATCAGTATGGATGAAGAGTGGAATGTCAACGGATCCTATTATGCAATCGAAGGTATTACAAGCCCGGATGGCCGTGTACTTGGTAAGATGGCGCATTCTGAGAGAAGAGGGCGTTCTGTGGCAATTAACATTTATGGCGAACAGGATATGAAAATATTTGAGTCAGGCGTTGCATATTTTAAATAAAAAAAGTCAAGAAAATAGAACAAAATAGATATGAATGCAGGAAAACGAAAAAAAGTTGCAAAAAATTAAAAAAATGTCTTGTGTTTTATGCCATATTACTTTAATATGGTAAAGGACAAAGGCGTCAAAACAGAGTGGGCTCCAGAGTCTGCTCTGTTTTTAATTTTTTGTATCAAGGAGGAAAAAACTATGTCATATGTTGATGAGGTCATTCAGAGGGTTGTTGAAAAGAATCCGGCAGAACCGGAATTCCATCAGGCAGTAAAGGAAGTACTGGAATCACTGCGGGTAGTTGTAGAAGCAAATGAAGAAAAATTCAGAAAAGAAGCATTGCTTGAGAGACTGGTTGAGCCGGAAAGACAGATTAAGTTCCGTGTACCGTGGGTAGATGATAAAGGACAGGTACAGGTAAATACCGGTTACCGTGTACAGTTTAACAGTGCAATCGGACCATACAAGGGAGGATTACGTCTTCACCCATCTGTAAACCTTGGTATTATTAAATTCCTCGGTTTTGAACAGATTTTCAAGAATTCCTTAACAGGTCTGCCAATCGGCGGCGGCAAGGGTGGTTCTGACTTTGACCCGAAGGGTAAATCTGACAGAGAGGTTATGGCATTCTGCCAGAGCTTTATGACAGAGTTGTGCAAATATATTGGTGCGGATACTGATGTACCGGCTGGTGATATTGGAACAGGTGCAAGAGAGATCGGCTATATGTTCGGACAGTATAAGAGAATCCGCGGAGTCTATGAAGGCGTGCTGACCGGAAAGGGATTAAGCTATGGCGGATCTCTGGCAAGAACAGAGGCTACCGGTTACGGTCTTCTTTATCTGACACAGGAAATGCTGAAGCTGAATGGAATTGATATTGCAGGTAAGACTGTAGCAGTATCCGGTTCTGGTAATGTTGCGATTTATGCGACACAGAAAGCACAGCAGATGGGAGCTAAGGTTGTGACGGTCAGCGATTCTAACGGCTGGGTATATGATCCGGAAGGAATTGATGTTGCAGCGTTAAAGGAAATCAAAGAAGTAAAACGTGCAAGACTGACAGAGTATAAGAATTATCGCCCGAATTCAGAATATCATGAAGGAAGAGGAGTTTGGTCTGTAAAAGTTGACATTGCTCTTCCATGTGCTACACAGAATGAACTGTTATTAGATGATGCAAAGGCGCTGGTTGCTAACGGATGTATTGCTGTTGCAGAAGGAGCTAACATGCCTACCACCATGGAAGCTACCGAATACCTGCAGCAGAACGGTGTATTATTTGCACCTGGCAAAGCTGCGAATGCAGGCGGTGTTGCTACATCTGCTTTGGAAATGTCCCAGAATAGCGAACGTCTCAGCTGGACATTCGAGGAAGTGGATGGCAAGCTGAAGGATATCATGGTAAATATCTGCCACAATATGACAGACGCTGCTAAGAGATATGGCGCAGAAGGCAATTATGTTGTAGGCGCAAATATCGCAGGATTTGAGAAGGTAGTAGATGCAATGACTGCACAGGGAATTGTATAAGCGTGAAAAAAAGTGGTGAAAAAAAGCAAAAAAACTATTGACATTTGTTCAGGTTGGTAGTATGATAGACGAGTGGGTTGCGGAAAAGCAACCCACAAGACTGGGATCTTAGCTCAGCTGGGAGAGCATCTGCCTTACAAGCAGAGGGTCACAGGTTCGAGCCCTGTAGGTCCCATTTTGTAACAGATTTGCTGTTACAATGGTTTCAAATTACAGAATGTGATGGAAAACCGAATATGGCGGGATAGCTCAGTTGGCTAGAGCACACGGTTCATACCCGTGGTGTCGCTGGTTCAAATCCAGTTCCCGCTACTTGAGAATGAGAGACAGATAACTGTCTCTCATTTTTAGTATAACGAAAAATCTAACGATTCCGTTATTTGCATTTAAAATCAATCGGGCTGTCAATCAATGTTGCTGCCTGAAATTCGTGTTTGTGATTATCTTCTTTCTCGGTACAGTCTTTGATGAAATGCACATGCTTGCCGCCGCCTACATCAATTGCACCGGAGGTTTTTCCGCAAAATTCGTGGAAGTGTTCATCTGTGAAGTCGGTGCGGAACTTTACTTCGTGAAAATGGTCGTTTTTCCCCGGTATATAGATAGCTTCACCGGTTACGGTACAGAATCTGTGATTGTGGCAGTCATTACATTCTTCAAAAATCCCGGTGCTGCCTGTTAATTCGTGGACATGTTTTTGTTTATTACAATTATTTTGATTATTATACATGAAATATTTCCTTTTTTCTTTTAGCATATGCTGTGGAGGGCAAGACGTGCGGTGAAAAAGGATTGGGTGTTGCGTTTGTTTTTTGTATATCTTATACTAAATAAATAATAATAAAAGAAAACCAGGCGGAAAAGGAGGACAGGTGATGCGTGTTGGCATGGGATATGATGTTCATAGATTGACTGAAGACAGAGATTTGATTTTGGGTGGGGTGAAAATTCCTTATGAGAAAGGACTTCTGGGACATTCCGATGCGGATGTGCTGCTGCATGCAATTATGGATGCACTGCTGGGGGCGGCGGCGCTTGGCGATATCGGGAAGCATTTTCCGGATACGGATCCACAGTATAAAGGGATTTCCAGTATGAAGCTTTTGGAACATGTAGGAAGATTGATTGACAATGAGTTATATGTGATTGGAAATATAGATGCGACGATTATTGCCCAGCGCCCGAAAATGGCGCCGTATATTGAGAAAATGCGGGAAAATGTGGCAACGGCGCTTCATATCGAAAAGAATCAGATAAATATTAAGGCGACGACAGAGGAAGGGCTTGGATTTACCGGGACAGGAGAAGGGATTTCGGCTCAGGCGGTGGTATGCCTTGAGACGATTGCAAATTACAGTTATGCAGTCGGAGTGGATGAGCAGAGCAAGTGCGCAGGCTGCTGCGGCTGCCCGCATACAGATGGGGAGGCAGAGTAATATGCATATCAGAAAGTTGGCGGAAATGGAACACGGGAAAACTCGCTCTCTGTATGAAGAGGTATTTTCAGAAGACAGTTCGTCTTTCATTGATTATTATTATTCTGAAAAGACGAAGGATAACACGATATTTGTTGTGGAGGAGGACGGAGGTATCCAGGCAATGCTTCATCTCAATCCCTATACATTGATGGTAAATGGAAGAAAGGAACCATCCCACTACATTGTGGCAGTTGCAACCAGAGAAAAGTACCGGAAGAGAGGATATATGGCAGGGCTTCTGAAAGAATCCTTGCGTTCTATGTATAAAGAAGGTGAACCTTTTACGTTCTTGATGCCTGCAAGCGAAAGCATTTATACACCTTATGGATTTCGGACGGTGTATGAACAGGAGCACAGGTATTTGACAAAAACAGAATGCAGCGGCGATGGAATAAGGCTTGCGGAGGAAAAAGATTGTGAGGCTCTTGCAGCATTTGCAGAACATGCATTGGCGGGGCGCGCGAAGGTCTATGCAGAGCGGACGCCCGCATATTATAGAAGGCTTTTGAAAGAATACAGAAGTGACGGCGGAAACTTGGCAATTATAGAAGAAGATGGAAAGATATGTGATCTGCGTCCGATAGTAACAGAAGCGGAAAATGAAAAGCCTAAAATTATGGTTCGGATTGTGTATTTAAAACGGTTGCTGCAGATTCTTGAGCTGCGTTGCCTGATGGCGGCATGTTTCCACGTGACAGACCCGCTTATAGAGGAAAATAACAAATGTTTCTTGCTGACAGGCACAGAATTTTCCGGAGTCATGCTGATGGAGGGAAAACCCGAAAACAGCGAAGGCGTATTGACGGTAGAGGCATTGGGCAGCCTGATATTCGGAAGTAAGACAGTGGAAGAAATTGCCGCAGAAGAGGGAGTATCCATGACAGAAAGGTTAAAGGGGGAACTTGAGAAAATTGTGCCGCTTTCACCTATTTATCTGAATGAAATTGTGTAAAGGGGTTGGAACATCGAATAAAAAATCGTAGAGTAAGCAGCTCTACGATTTTTTTTGCAAGAACAATTAGTTTAAGTTTAAAACAAAATGCTTGTCAATAAATGCTCAAAAAAAAGCAATTATTTACTACAAATTAGTCAATTTATGATATATTTCTATCATTTCTTAGAAAAAGCAGCGTTTATTTATGTCTCCTCCTTTTTTCGTTTTTGCTATTTACATTTACGGTAACAGCTGATACAATGTATCTAACTTGCAACAAAATATGTAATCTATTCTCGTTGCATTCTTTATTTTCTATTTGGTCTTAGGCGTTTCGCCGCATTGTCCAAATATAGTTACTTAATTTCTTAAATATTTACAAATGAAAGAAAGGACTGACTCTATGCCTGATACTAATTATCAACTACTGCTACATGATGAAATTAACTGGGACGAAGTAAGCGGACCTATTGGCATTCCTCTGACGAATGATTATCTGTTCCGTGCGCTGCTCCAAAGGAACAACCAGGTTCTGAAATCACTGCTTTGCTCCCTTCTGCATCTGAATATTTCCGATGTCCATTCGGTCACTATCACCAATCCCATCGAATTAGGTAAAACGATTACCGACAAGGAATTTATTTTGGATATTCGGATTGAACTGAACCGGAATACTGTCATCAACCTTGAGATGCAGGTCGCCAACGAAGGAAACTGGCCTGAGCGTTCGCTTTGCTACCTCTGCCGTGCCTTTGATAACCTAAACAGCGGGGATGATTATACTGCCGTCAAACCCGCAATCCATATCGGCATCCTGGATTTTACACTTTTTGAGGATTCTCCCGAATTCTACGCTACTTATCGGATAATGAACGAAAAAACCAGACGTATTTATAGTGACAAACTGCGTCTTTCTGTGCTAGACTTAAGTTGTATCAATCTGGCAACGGAAGAGGACATGCAGTATGGAATCGATCACTGGGCAAGCCTCTTCAAAGCTACCACATGGGAGGAATTAAAAATGCTTGCAAAATCGGATAAATATTTACAGGACGCTGTTGACTCCGTTTATGTCCTGACACAGGACGAAAAGATCCGCCAGCAGTGTGAGGCAAGGGAAGACTACCGACGCCGCACAGCTGGCCGGGAGAGAATGCTGAAAGAAGCGTTGGAGGAAAAAGAGAAATTAGCTGCCGAGAAGCAGCAATTAACTTCTGAAAAACAGCAATTATCGGAAGAAAATCAACGTCTCGTTCAATTGCTTCTTGAAAATGGAATTAAAACAAATTAACAATCTTAAAGGAAGGGAAGATGAAATATTTCAAATTCATTTTCCCTTCTTTTTTCTGTCTCTTTTATTCCAATATTATTACATTTTTTGCTGAACCACCAAATGTTTCGTAGAGCTGCTTACTCTACGAGTATTATTGCGTAAATATGAAAAGGAGGGTAGCGAAGAGAAAATGATATTTATGTAGCAAAGCAAAACAATATTGTAGAAAAGGAGATTATTATGAGGAAGTGGAAAAAAGGCTGCGCAGGGCTTCTGACAGCAGCAATGGCGATCGGCATGGTTGCTCCGGGTGCGGTAAAGACAGTGGACGCGGCGAATACGGTAGTCGATGAATTGATACCGAAGTGGCAATATGATTTCGAAGGTAATCTTGAGGAAACTGATAGTGAAATAGAGGCAACAGCGAAGCAGGATCATCTGAGTTCTGATTATACGGGAGAGATCCAATATGTTACTGGAAGAGATGGCGCAGGGCAGGCTGTATATCTGGATGGAAGCTATGGACTGGATTTGAATTTGCCATCCGAAGGAAGAACTGCCGATTATACGATTTCTTTTTGGGCTAACCCACAGGCAGATATGGGATGGGCAGATTCATTGATTAACTGGGGAGTACGAGCTACTGGAAATAATGACAACTGGATTTCTCTTGCAGGCAATGGTATATGGAGCGCTATCAACAATCAGAATAATAATATGGTTGGCTATACCAGAGTAAATAATGAATGGCAGCAGTATATCATATCTGTTCAGGGAAATACAGCTTCTATTTACAGAAATGGAATGCTTGATTGTACACAGACGGTAAGTGAAACCGCTTTTACAAATTTGGATAGTACAATGTGTCTGGGTATCAATGCTTGGGATACTAATGCCAATTGTCAATTTGATGAAGTAAAGATTTACGATGTAGCGGTAGATGCAACGCAGGCTGAGCTTTTATATAAGGGTGGCAGTGCGATTACAACAGAGACACAGTATATAAGAATTGGAAAAACAATTGAACTGGATACGGTTAATGTGGCGGCACTTTCTGACTGTACAGTGAACTGGGTATCTGATAATTCTGATATCGCAACGGTTGAAGATGGCATAGTGACAGGTAAGAGCAAAGGAACTGCGACGATTACCGCAAATTGGATAAGAGAAGGTCGGGTTGTAGCAAGTGACAGTATTGCTGTAAATGTTCTTCAGGAAAAGGGACAATTAATTGCAGATTTTACTTTTGATGATGCTGATGAGGGTCTTAAAGGTGCAGGCGCTGTTGCAACTCCAGTTGGAGATGTGGCGTTTGCAGATGAGAATGGCGGAACAGTTTTAGATATGCGAAGTGGTAATGTATATCTGGACGTTAAAAAAGAGGATGGCAGCAGCCTTTTGACTGGTTGTGAGGAGTTAACAGTCTCTTATGATAGAAATAATGTGACGGATGGTCATAATTGGGTGCTTTACGCCACATCAGAAGGCACTACATCATATGTCGGAATAAAAGATTTTATAAATGGCTGGATAGATACATTCCGGGGACCGAACGTGGCTTCTAATGCTTATGGAGGAACGGGATGGCATCATGTTGATGTCGTTTTTGCGGAAGATGGAATACGGATTTATGCTGACAGTGTGTTGGTGAATGAGTATCCTAATAAAACAGAGAGTTTGACTGGCATATTAAAGGAGGACAGTAAACTCTGGATTGGTAGATCAGATTGGGGCGATGGTGAGTATTTTAAAGGATATTTGGATAACTTTAAAATCTACAATTACGCTCTGACAGCTGAGGAAGTTGCGGATGAATTTGCAGGTAAAGAGGAGGCTGACAAGACAGCCCTTCAGGCAGCAGTTGACAGCGCAATTGCAGATACAGATGCGGACAAGTACACAGAAGCAAGTTGGGCGGTATATACTGCGGCGCTTGCAGATGCAAAAGCTATACTTGCAGATGCAGATGCAACGCAGGAAAATGTGGATGCAGCGGTAGCGGCACTTGGACAGGCAACAGAAGCGCTGGTAACTAAAGAAGCGGAACTTGAGTCAATTAAAGCAGCAGCGATTGAAGAATTGAACAGCTATGCAAATGCAGATGATTATCGCGAGGATGAGAAAGCAACACTTCAAGTAGCAATTGCAGGCGGGACAAAGGCAATTCAGGCTGCAACGACAGCAGAAGAAGTAACTAAGGCTCTTACAGATGCGAAAGAGGTCATTGATGGTATTCCAACAGATGCAGCCCTGGCAGAGAAAGAGTTTAACGAGGCAATGGAAAATGCTTATACTGTCTTGGAAAGTTATAAAGCTGATGTTATATATCTAACCGAACAGCAGCAGGAGTATGATGCTATAATCAGTGATGCATATGAAGCAATTGAAGGCATGAGCAGTGCAGAAGAAATTAATCAATATATTGCCAGTGTCAAAGCACAGATTGATGCACTTCCGACAGCAGAAGAGTTGACTGTGACAAAGGTTACGATTAATGAAGGTTCTGAGATGGCATTGGAAGAAGGAGCTGACGCTGTACTTACGGCTGTAGTTGAAGCCGGTGAAAAGGCAGATAAGACAGTTAACTGGTCTTCAAGCGATGATTCTATTGTATCCGTTGCTCAGGATGGAAAAATTACCGCTAATAGTGTTGGAGAGGCAGTAATAACTGCAAGTGTGAAAGAAAATGCTGATTCTGATAACAACATTACTGCAAAGATTACGATTACAGTTGAGGCTAAGAAATATACAGTCAGCATTAATAATGCTGGTACCATTGAAGAAATCGGAAGATATGAAGCTCTGGATCTTGTGAAGGTAACAGCGCCGGAAGCACCGGAAGGTCAGAAATTTGTATATTGGAAGACGGACAAGGATAAAATTGTTTGTTATGCAGCAAACTATAGTTTCTATGTAATGGAAGATGTAACATTGATTCCGGTTTATGCAGAGGCAGAAACAGAAGTAGAAGAACAGGTTACGCTTTTATGTACATCTACATATAACAAAAATACTAATAAAATGTCCTTTACAGCAAAGCGTTCACTTCCGGCGGGATATAAAGTAGTAAGCCATGGTGTGATTATTACAGATAGTAAAGGCTGGAGTGCTTTTGAAAGCAATGAAAAAGAGCTGTTTGTGATTGGCGCAAGCAGGACGATGAAAGCAACAGCTAAGACAACAGGACTGCAGGGTACTTATGTAGCAAGCAGAACATGCACAGCAACAGACACTTGGTATGGAAAGGCATTTTTAATTTATCTTGATAAAAATGGAGAAGAGCATACCGTTTATAGCGATGTTACAAGTTGTCAGGCAATTGTAAAATAAGTAAGGAGTGATAAAATGGCTAAAGTGAAAGAGTTTTATGCTGATCCGAAAATGGAAGTAATTCGGTTTGAGGTAGAAGATATTATACTTACTTCGGGTACGGATGATTATGATGAAGGTGGAGATGGGGATTGGGAATCCTCTGGAGACGGTTGGGATTCATAATCCTCGGTTTTTGAAATTCTGCGAAATTGCGAAGGCATTACTGGCTTTTGAAGGCGGTAATGCCTTCACTTAGTAAAGGGAAAAGAGGAGTGTAATGATGAAGAAAACGAAAAAATGCATTATTATATTATTCATTATCCTTCTGCTTGGAATCTGCATAGCGGTTGGGTTCGGATTGGCGAGGAAAAAGGGAGCGGATAGTGCGACGACAGATGGGGCACAGGAAAAAAT
>CABIYE010000007.1:0-76558 GCA_902362865.1 Clostridiaceae bacterium | reverse complement strand
CGTGTAAGCACGACGAATCCATATTGGATTTCAAATCGGCTGTGAATGGTAACAGCGGTACAAAAATAGCACCGAGAGAAATCGGAAAAATATTGACAAAATTCTTATTTTCACATAGTATATATTCTATAGCGACAAAAACATAGAACGGAAGAGTAGCAGGAAGAAGAACTGACAGAGAGAGATTGTCATCGGCTGGAAGCGATCTTGAGGGAGATTTCTGTGAAGTGCATCCGGGAGTTGACCTGGCGAAAGATACTACGTAGCCAGGTACGTTAGGCACACGTTACGTGCATACGAGCGGAGATTTTCATAACAAATCTTCAAAAGAGTGGAACCGCGGACACATTCGCCTCTTACATTACGTAAGAGGCATTTTTTTCGCAATGGTAGAGATTGCGGTCACGCGTTAAAAAGGCGGACTTGTCCGCTTTGTTTCGTGCGTAGTCGCAGGGCACCTGCGACTGAGTGAGCGAAGCTCACGAAGTGACCGTAAGAAGGCGTGAAGCAGCCGCACATCGGCGTGAAGTGGGCGGCGAAGCCACAAACCGCAAAGAATGGAGGATATTCATGGGAATATTGAAATATGTAAAGGAGGAGCTTCAGGTAATTAAGGAGCGAGATCCTGCAATTAAATCCAATATGGAAGTTTTTTTGTACCCAAGTTTTAAGGTGATTATGAGTTACCGGGTTGCGCACAAGCTGTATCTGAAGAAACACTATTTTCTTGCCAGATGGATTTCACAGCGTGCCGCCAGGAAGACGGGTATTGAGATTCATCCGGGGGCGAAGATCGGCAAGGGATTATTTATCGATCACGGAACGGGCGTAATCATTGGGGAAACTACAGAAATTGGCAATAATGTAACGCTGTACCAGGGTGTCACCCTGGGAGGAACCGGCAAGGAGAAGGGGAAACGCCACCCAACACTCAAAGATAATGTGATGGTGAGTGCGGGAGCCAAGATTTTGGGTTCCTTTACGATTGGGGAAAATTCCAAAATCGGTGCAGGAAGTGTTGTATTGAAGGAAGTTCCGCCCAACTGTACTGTGGTAGGCGTACCGGGAAGGATTGTAAAGATGGGCGATCAGAAGATACCACGTTCGGATATGGATCAGGTACACCTGCCGGATCCTATCAGCAATGATATTAGAGAGCTGCAGAATGATAATATCCGTCTGCAGAAACAGATAAAGCAGTTAGAACGGCATATGAGATGTATGCAGGAAGAAGAGATTATCTTGAAGGAGGAAGAAGATGAAACTGTATAATACCATGTCAAAGAGGAAAGAGGAATTTGTCCCGGTGGAGGAAGGGAAAGTCAGGATGTATGTCTGCGGTCCTACCGTGTATAATTTTATCCACATTGGGAATGCAAGACCGATGATTGTGTTCGATACGGTTCGTAGATATTTTGAGTATAAGGGCTATGATGTGAATTATGTATCGAATTTCACGGATGTAGACGATAAGATTATTAATAAGGCGATTGAAGAGGGCGTATCTGCGGATGAGATTTCCAAGAGATATATTGCAGAATGCCTGAAAGATATGGAAGGCATGAATATTAAGCCTGCCACAAAGCATCCGCTTGCTACGGAGGAAATCTGCGGCATGGTAGAGATGATTGGCATTCTGATTGAAAAAGGCTATGCCTATGAGAAGAACGGGACTGTGTATTTCCGTACCAGGCAGTTTAAGGATTATGGAAAATTGTCTCACAAGAATTTGGATGATCTGCGTTCCGGTAACCGTTCTCTTCTGGTGACGGGAGAGGATGAGAAGGAAGATCCTTTGGATTTTGTGCTTTGGAAGCCAAAGAAGGAAGGAGAGCCTGCGTGGGAGTCGCCGTGGAGCGAAGGCCGCCCGGGATGGCATATTGAGTGTTCTGTGATGTCTAAGAAATATCTGGGCGAGCAGATTGATATCCATGCCGGAGGAGAGGATTTGGTGTTCCCTCATCATGAAAATGAAATTGCTCAGAGTGAAGCTGCCAATGGAAAGGAATTTGCAAAATACTGGATGCATAATGCTTTTTTGAATATCGACAACCATAAGATGAGCAAGTCTCTCGGCAATTTCCGGACTGTGCGTGAAATCAGTGAACAGTACGATCTTCAGGTGCTTCGGTTCTTTATGCTGAGTGCCCACTACAGAAGTCCGCTGAATTTCAGTGCGGATCTGATGGAGGCATCGAAGAACGGTCTGGAGCGTATTATCAATGCGGTGGATAATTTGAAATACCGCATGGAAAATGCGAAGACAGAGGAAATGACAGATGCAGAGAAGGAAACATTTGCAAAGACGGCAGAGTTTGTAGAGAAATATGAAGCGGCGATGGATGATGATTTCAACACTGCTGACGCCATTGCAGCCGTATTTGATTTGGTGAAATTCTGCAACACAACGGCGGTAGAGGAAAGCTCCAGGGAATACGCACGGAAATTGTTTGACTTGATTGTGAAGCTGACAGACGTCCTTGGCTTGATTGTAGATAAGAAAGAGGAAATGCTGGCGGAAGACATTGAAGCGCTGATTGCAGAGCGCCAGGAAGCAAGGAAAGCGAAGAATTTCGCAAGAGCTGATGAAATCCGCGATGAATTATTAGCAAAGGGGATTGTCCTTTTGGATACCCGTGAAGGAGTAAAATGGAAAAAAGCATAGAATGGCAGTTTGATTCTTATATGCAGGAAATATTCCAGATGCAGGAGGTGGATATAAAAACATATTCACCTCTTGCTTTGGCATATATCGGAGACTGCATTTTTGATTTGATTATTAAGAGTCTTGTGTTGAACCAGGGTAATAAACAGGTTCAGAAAATGCATAAGGAGACCAGCCGGATTGTTCAGGCGTCTGCGCAGTCTTTGATGATGCGTGAGATTCAGAAACATCTGACAGAAGAAGAGCATTTGGTATATAAAAGGGGAAGGAATACGAAGACGGTATCGCCTGCCAGAAACCAGTCGCTGACAGATTATAGAAGGGCTACGGGATTTGAGTCTCTGCTGGGGTATCTGTATTTGAAAAAAGAGTGGAAAAGAATGCTTGATTTGGTTAAAATAGGGTTAGACAGTCTGGAAACAGAGTGGGAGAAAGAATAAAGTGCCGTCATTGGGCAGAATGGAGTTGGACATGGAAGAGAAGCTTACAGAAGGAAAAAGTCTGGTGATAGAAGGACGTAATGCGGTTTTGGAGGCATTTCGCTCGGGGAAACCGGTTGACAAGCTGTTCGTGCTTGATGGATGCCAGGACGGACCGGTGCGTACCATTGTCAGAGAGGCAAAAAAACACGATACCATCATTCAGTTTGTAGAAAAAGAACGTCTTTCTCAGCTTTCTGAGACGGGGAAGCATCAGGGAGTGGTTGCTTTTGCGGCGGCTTATGAATATGCAGAGGTAGAAGATATGTTGGAGCTTGCGAGACAGAAAGGGGAAGATCCTTTTCTGATTTTGCTGGATAATATCGAAGATCCCCATAATCTGGGAGCTATTATCCGTACAGCTAATCTTGCCGGAGCGCATGGCGTGATTATTCCGAAACGCCGGGCAGTGGGACTTACGGCTACTGTGGCGAAGACGTCTGCGGGAGCACTGAATTATACACCGGTTGCCAAGGTAACGAACCTTGTGAAAACTATGGAGGAACTGAAGGAAAGGGGACTTTGGTTTGTCTGTGCAGATATGGGCGGAGAGTCTATGTACAGGTTGAATCTGAAAGGACCGATAGGACTTGTGATCGGCAGTGAGGGAGAAGGAGTAGGACGTCTTGTGAAGGAAACCTGCGATTTTGTGGCGGGGATACCCATGCGGGGAGATATTGATTCCCTGAATGCATCTGTTGCTGCCGGAGTACTGGCATATGAGATTGTGAGGCAGAGACTGGAGGGATAATGAAGAAGAAAGTGTCAGAGTATGAGACGATGACGGATGAACAATTAATCCGCCGTCTGCAGAACGGCGAAAAAGAGATTATGGATTACATTATGGATAAATATAAAAATCTTGTACGCAAAGAGGCAAAGGCGATGTATCTTCTGGGTGGCGAGAATGATGATTTGATTCAGGAGGGGATGATCGGGCTTTTTAAGGCGGTGCAGGACTATGATGTGAATCAGAAGGTGTCCTTTTACAGCTTTGCCAGACTTTGTATTACCCGGCAGATGTACAGTGCGGTGACGGCTTCTAAGAGACAGAAGCATATTCCGCTTAATTCATACGTGTCGCTATATGAGAAGACAGAAGACGGCGGGGATGCCAGGGTATTGGATACAATTGAAGCGGGAGTTGAGAGTAATCCCGAGTTCGTGCTGTTGGGCAAGGAGTCGGCGGAATGCCTGGAAAATGAACTGGAAGAACAACTTAGCAATCTGGAGCAGAGGGTTCTTTACCTGCATCTGATGGGAACAGATTATAAAACCATTGCCAGGCTTTTGGATAAGAGCCCGAAAACGGTAGATAATGCGCTGCAGCGGATTAAGGCGAAGGCCGAAAAAATTATTGGACAGGACGACGCCAGGCATTAAGAATAAAAGAAAAATCCTGTGGAAGAACAGTGTTTTAAAAACTGAATCCACAGGATTATCCTTTTTAAGCTGCCTAGCGGAATCGAACCGCCGACCTCCGCCTTACCAAGGCGACGCTCTACCGACTGAGCCAAGGCAGCATGCATAAATCATATGCAACGTGATTAATATACAATAAAAAGGGGTAGTTTGTCAATGGGATTTTGAAAATAATTCTGTTGTCGAATTTTTAGAAGTATGATAAGATTAGAAAATGATTAGAGAATGGTTTCAGGAGGATACTATGGGAGAGGAAGTTATTTCTAAAAATTTTATTGAACAAGAAATAGATAAAGATCTGGCAGAGGGGGTCTATGATACGGTATGTACCAGATTCCCGCCGGAACCCAACGGCTATCTGCATATCGGACATGCAAAGTCTATACTTTTAAATTCAGGACTTGCGGAGAAATACAATGGGACTTTTCATCTGCGGTTCGATGATACGAATCCGATGAAAGAGGATATGGAATTTGTAGAGTCGATTAAGAAGGACGTAGAATGGCTGGGGGCAGATTTTAAAGAGCATCTGTATTTTGCATCTGATTATTTTGATGTGATGTATGAATGTGCTGTTAAGTTGATTAAGAAAGGCAAGGCATATGTGTGTGATTTAAGTCCGGAACAGATCCGGGAATATAGAGGCACACTGAAGGAGCCGGGAAAGGACAGTCCTTACCGTGATCGTTCTGTCGAGGAGAATCTCCGCCTTTTTGAAGAGATGAAAGCGGGGAAATACCAGGATGGAGAGAAGGTGCTCCGCGCAAAGATTGATATGGCGTCGCCGAATATTAATATGCGTGATCCGATTATTTACCGTGTGGCTCATATGAGTCATCACAATACGGGAGATAAGTGGTGTATTTATCCGATGTATGATTTTGCTCATCCGATAGAAGACGCAGTGGAAAAGATTACTCACTCTATCTGTACACTGGAATTCGAGGATCACCGTCCGTTGTATGACTGGGTGGTTCGGGAATGTGAATTTGATCCGGCACCGAGACAGATTGAATTTGCGAAGATGTACCTGACCAATGTGGTAACCGGGAAGCGTTACATTAAGAAATTAGTACAGGAAGGAATTGTAGATGGATGGGACGACCCCAGGCTGGTATCTATTGCGGCGCTTAGAAGAAGAGGGTTTACGCCGGAATCTATCCGGATGTTTGTGGAACTCTGCGGAGTCTCTAAAGCACAGGGGTCTGTTGATTATGCCATGCTTGAATATTGTATCAGAGAAGATTTGAAGATGAAGCGGCCGAGGATGATGGCTGTCTTAGACCCGATCAAACTGGTGATTGATAATTATCCGGAGGGTGAAGTGGAATATCTGGATGTAGATAATAATCTGGAAAATGAAGCTCTTGGCAAGAGAAAGGTTCCGTTCTGCAGAGAGCTTTATATTGAGCGGGACGATTTTATGATTGATCCGCCGAAAAAATATTTCCGTCTGTTCCCGGGAAATGAGGTCCGCCTGATGCATGCATATTTTGTGAAATGTGTAAGTTACGAGACGGATGCGGATGGCAAGGTCACGGTTGTACACTGTACCTATGATCCGGAGACGAAGTGCGGAACAGGTTTTACCGGGCGTAAAGTAAAAGGAACCATTCATTGGGTACCGGCTCCGTTTGCGAAGACGGTAGAGGTTCGTCTGTATGAGAACCTGATTGATGAAGAAAAGGGTGTATATAATGAGGATGGTTCTATGAACCTGAATCCAAATTCGTTGGAAGTACGTAAGAACTGTGTTGTAGAGCCAAGCTTTGATGGCGCCGGGGCATATGATAGTTTTCAGTTTGTCCGGAATGGTTATTTCTGTATTGATGCGAAGGATTCCAGACCGGAAGCTTTGGTATTTAACAGGATTGTGTCTTTAAAGAGTTCTTTTAAACTTCCGAAGTAGTGATATGAATGAATTAACAATCAATCTGAAATCAGGCGGAAAAGCTCCGCTGTACGAACAGATTTATCTTTATATTAAGAAGGATATACAGAATGGGAAGATTCCCTATGGAGAGAAGCTGCCGTCTACCAGAGCGCTGTCAAAGCATCTGGAGGTAAGCAGGAGTACGGTGGAGCTTGCCTATGAGCAGCTTCTGTCGGAGGGATATATTGAAGCGAAGCCGTACAAAGGCTTTTTTGTGGCGCAGATAGAAGGAATGTACCGCCTGGAGAGGGTAGGAGTTTCAGAGAAGCAGGAAGAGAAGCTGCCGGACAGAAAATATTGCTATGATTTTACGCCTAATGGGGTGGATTTGAAAAGTTTCCCTTATAATATATGGAGAAAATTATCAAGAGATATTTTGGTGGATGATAAGACGGAGCTTTTCCGAACCGGCAATCCACAGGGGGAGGAAGGTTTCCGGGAAGCGATTTGTGACTATCTGTATCAGGCGAGAGGGGTTACCTGTGCGCCCGGGCAGATTATCGTGGGTGCCGGAAGCGATTATTTATTAATGCTTCTGTGTACGATTCTCGGAAGAACCCATGTGATAGCAGTGGAGAATCCTACTTATAAGCAGGCGTATCGTCTGTTCATAAGCCAGTCATTCCCGGTAATTCCCATTAATATGGATCGCTCGGGGATGAAAGTGGAGCAGTTAAAAAGGACGCAGGCCGATGTGGCATATGTGACTCCTTCGCATCAGTATCCTACGGGAATCATCATGCCGGTGAAGCGGAGGATGGAGCTTCTGAGATGGGCGAATGAGGCAGAAGGACGTTATATCATTGAAGATGATTATGACAGTGAATTTCGTTATAAAGGGAAGCCGATTCCGGCGCTGCAGGGATATGATACAGGGCAGAAGGTGGTGTATCTGGGGACCTTTTCCAAATCCATAGCTCCGGCGATCCGCTTGAGCTATATGGTGCTTCCCCTTCCTCTTCTGGATATCTATGAAAAGAAATGCAGATTTCTGAATTCTACGGTATCTAAGGTAGATCAATTGATTGTCCAGCATTTTATCAGAGACGGCTATTATGAGAGGCATCTGAATAAGACCAGGGCTTTGTATAAAAGCCGGCATGATACGCTGATTAATGGACTTAAGCCATTGGCAGGCTGTTGCAGGATTTCGGGAGAACATGCGGGCGTGCATCTGCTGCTAACTTTTGAAAATGGCATGCGGGAGCAGGAATTGATTGCAACAGCGAAAAAAAATGGTATTAAAGTGTATGGACTGTCGGATTACATTGTGGGAAAACAGGAAGAAGCAGATGCGACTGTTTTGCTTGGATATGCGAATCTTTCAGAAGAAAAGATAAAAGAAGCATGTGAGATATTATGTGAAATTTGGAAAAAATAAAGAAGCTGTTCAGACTCTTTATGAGAAGGCAGCTTCTTTATCTCTGTCGGTTATTCGGATTCTACATCTTTGAGGATGTCCTTAAAAGCGTCGGATATATCTTCGGCCGTATCTTTTGCGGCGTCAGACACATCCCCGGCAATATCTTTGGCAGCGTCAACGGTATCCTCAGCAATGTCTTTGGCAGCGTCGGCTGCATCTTCGGCAATATCTTTGGCGGCATCTTTTAAGGTGTCCGCCGTGTCACTGGTTTTGGAAACCGTATTTAAAGGTACATATTCTCTGTCTGTGACAGGTTTTAAATCGTTGTCCAGATCAAAATCCTCATCCTCTATTTCGTCCTCAAAATCATCCTCTGCGGGGAGGCCGGATTTTTTCAGATAATAAGCCAGACCTGCGGCAGCGCCGCCAATAGCGGCCAGACTTAATAAGCGTTTACTCCATTTTGACATATGAAAACTCCTTTCTTTCAGCTTGGCGTCCCTGGCTGTGTTGCCTTCTTTGCACCAATATTATAATATATTGTAATACTTTTTAACAAAAAAATAAAGGAAAATGAAAAAAAATTATGATACACTATAGTAACATTGTATTATATTTAAGAGAGAAATCTTCTGAAGGAGGAAGAATATGGTTGTGAATGGGCCGGAAAAAGCAAAAAAGGGAATATCAAGAATCATATTCAGCCGGACGGGACTGTTTATTTTGCTGATATTGCTTCAGGTAGCTACTGCGATTGTAACTACGAAGATTCTGCAGGAATATACCGTATATATCCATGGGATGCTGACAGTATTGGGCGTTTTGGTTTTGATATACATTATTAATTCAGAGGGAAACCCGGCATTTAAGATGACCTGGATGCTGTGTATTATGGCATTTCCGGTGGTAGGGACGATTTTTTATATTTATGTAAAGATGCAGGTGGGAACCAGATGGATGGGAGAACGGCTGGCGGATCTGCGGCTGGAGACGGAGAAATATATGGTGCAGGATATGGAAGTCGTGAAGGATATGAAGGCAAGTAAGTCTGCCAATGCGAATCTTGCCTATTATCTTTCTAACCTGCTGGGGTTCCCGGTCTACCGCAACACAGAAGTAACATATTTCCCATTGGGTGAGGATAAATTTGAAGCATTGATTCCTGAACTTGAGAAGGCTGAGAAGTTTATCTTTATGGAATATTTTATTGTGGAAAAGGGGTATATGTGGAAGAAGATTCTGGATGTATTGGCAGAGAAGGCGGCCCTGGGAGTAGAGGTGCGTTTTATGTATGATGGCATGTGCTCCATCTCCATGCTTCCCTATGATTATCCGGAACAGCTGCAGAAATATGGAATTAAGTGTAAGATGGTCAGCCCGGTACGTCCATTCCTGTCAACGGTGCAGAATAACCGGGATCACAGGAAAATCTGTGTCATAGACGGAAAGGTGGGAATTACCGGCGGAGTGAATATCGGAGACGAATATATTAACCGTAAGGAGCGGTTCGGCCACTGGAAGGATACGGCGGTTATGCTGAAAGGTGATGCGGTTCAGAGCCTGACTATGATATTCCTGCAGATGTGGAACGTGACCGAGAAGCGGCCGGAAGGGTACAGTAAGTATATTACATACAGGCAGCCCGGAGTCCGGCGGGAGCTGGGATATGTGCTGCCTTATGCAGACAGCCCTTTTGATAATGAAAATGTAGGCGAAGAGGTATATTTTCATATTCTGAATCATGCGAAGAAGTACGTACATATTATGACGCCCTATCTGATTCTGGATAATGAGATGATTACAACACTTACGCGGACAGCAAAAAGCGGGATTGAGGTAATTATCCTTATGCCGCATATTCCGGATAAATGGTATGCATTTGTAGTGGCAAAGACTTATTATAACGAGTTGATAAAAGCAGGTGTGCAGATTTATGAATATACGCCGGGATTTGTCCACGCTAAAGTATTTGTCTCTGATGACGATACGGCGACGGTGGGAACAATCAATCTGGACTACAGGAGTTTATATCTGCATTTTGAATGCGGTGTTTTCATCTATAATAATGCCATTGTAGATGAGATTGAAGATGATTTTCAGAAAACACTGGCAAAATCCCACAAGGTTACGTTAATGGAGGTAAAGCATCAGACGTTGTTTACAAAGATAACGGGGCAAGTTCTTCGATTATTTGCTCCTTTAATGTAAAATAATAATGTACAATATGGGAAAAATATAGTATAATGCTTAGTGGTTCGACAGGGCTGAAGATTGAAATTATGAGAAAGATTGATGACACGTAGGAGGAAATGACATGGTTAAAGCAGTAGTAGGCGCTAACTGGGGAGATGAAGGAAAAGGCAAGATTACGGATATGCTTGGGGAGAAAGCAGATATTATTATCCGTTTCCAGGGCGGAGCGAATGCCGGACATACAATTATTAATAATTACGGCAAATTTGCACTTCACACACTTCCTTCAGGAGTGTTTTATAGTCATACAACCAATATTATTGGCAATGGTGTAGCATTGGACGTTCCGGTTTTGTTTAACGAAATCCAGTCCGTGCTTGATAAGGGAGTACCGATGCCGAAGATTCTTGTATCGAACCGCGCGCAGATGGTAATGTCTTATCACAAGAATTTTGACGCATATGAGGAAGAGCGGCTGGGAGGCAAATCTTTTGGTTCAACGAAGTCAGGAATTGCTCCGTTTTATTCTGATAAGTATGCCAAGATTGGTTTCCAGGTAAGCGAATTATTTGATGATGAACTTTTGAAAGAGAAAGTGGTTCGTGTTGCAGAACAGAAGAATGTATTATTAGAACATTTGTACCACAAACCATTGATTAATCCTGATGATTTATATCAGGAATTACAGGAATATAAGAAGATGGTTGAACCATACGTGTGCGACGTTTCCTTGTTCCTTCACAATGCGTTGAAGGAAGGAAAGGAGATTCTGCTGGAGGGGCAGCTTGGCTCTCTGAAAGATCCGGATCACGGCATTTATCCCATGGTTACATCATCTTCTACACTGGCAGCATACGGCGCAATCGGCGCAGGTATTCCGCCATATGAAATTAAACAGATTATTACAGTGTGCAAAGCATATTCAAGCGCAGTAGGTGCAGGCGCGTTTGTCAGCGAAATCTTCGGAGAAGAGGCGGATGAACTGAGAAGACGCGGCGGAGACGGCGGAGAATTCGGGGCAACAACCGGGCGGCCGAGACGTATGGGGTGGTTCGACTGTGTTGCCTCCAAATACGGATGCAGAATGCAGGGAACAACAGATGTGGCATTTACCGTTCTGGATGTACTTGGTTATCTGGACGAGATTCCGGTATGTGTAGGTTACGAGATTGACGGAGAGATCACAACAGACTTCCCGACCACACACCTTCTCGAGAAGGCAAAACCAGTGTTGAAGACATTACCGGGCTGGAAATGCGACATCCGGGGAATCAAAAAATATGAAGATTTACCTGAAAATTGCCGCAAATACGTCGAATTCATCGAAGAACAAATCGGCTATCCAATCACCATGGTATCCAACGGCCCAGGCAGAGAAGACATCATATACCGTTAGGCATGAGCCGTGCAAAAATGGAAGAAACGCTTCCGAGTATGCTTGCATACTCGGAAGCGTTTCTTTTATTTTATTCGATACAAAACGACAGAAAATTCCGAATATATAAAGAAAACAAGGATAAAATCAAAATAAAAACTTCAAAAGGTTGAATATATTGTGCAAATGTGGTGCTATCAGTATATAGATAGTTTTGCTCTTTCTTTTTCCTTACAAGAGAAAAATATTAATTATTATTTGGGAAAGAGGTGAACTTCTATGAAGAAAAAGATGTTTGGTCTGGTTGGGGTTATTTTGTTAGCGTTGATGATTTCGCCGATTGTATCACATGCAGAAGATCTTGACGCGGCGCAGAATGAAGAAAGTGCAACAGAAGGTACGATAGTAATGGATGAAGCGGCAGAAACGGCAATTAGCCATGCCGGAGAAATAATTTCTGTGAGTGCTGCTGAAAAAAGTGAGGAGGAGATAAGGGAATATGCCTTCGTTTTATGCAAGGTTCTCAGCCGGAACATGATGTCAGAGTTTTAGGTATGTGCCCGCTTTATGGATTGGATGATAACCTTACAGGATATTATGTACTGTTTTTGCGGGATGGGGAACCGAATGGCTATCTGTTGATTAGCTTCTTGCATGTTGGAACTCCGGTTGTGGATTTGGCATTTGACGGACTTGGAATTTTTGATGACACACAAGATGTTCAGATGTATACGAACACAGAGAGGGTTAGATATTTAGGACCGGATGAGTTTTATGTAAAAAATCTGAGTACTAATGGAACATATATTTCTTTGTTCGATAACCAGGTAATAACAGAGACAGAAGCCATTCAGATTTATAATAAGTCTTATAGACTGGACGGATACAACATTGGATGGAACAACAGAATATAAAATTCCCGGTTTCGGTTCAGGGTGGTCTTATTGGGTAACAAAGGATTTTGTAGCAGAAGACCATTGTGCTCCTACGGCGTTAACAAATATTTTATGGTACAGGGGTTGGCAGTCAACAACTAATGCAAATAATATCATAAGGAATAAAGTGACAAATGGAAGTACTGATGCGGCAACAGCGACGAATCTATTCTGGAGATTATATACTTTGCTGGGCACGAATGGAGGAAATCCCGGAACTCCATATGCAAATGTACCAAGCGCCTTAACTCATTATTTAGGTGTTACGCCTCAAAGTGGAGGCGTATGGAATTATAGGGAAGTAGAATTATTTCCAGTATTATTTGATACAGTAGCAGAGCAGTGTCCGATATATATGAAGATAGAAAGAGGCGAAAAAGGGCATGCGGTATTTGTGTTAGGAAGAATACGTGATACAGGAGGAAGTAAGTATTTGATAGTGCTGGATGGCTGGAATAGAAAGGGCGTTTAGTAGTAGCGGGGTATTATAGTAATGTGAAAGGCTACAAAATTTATATAACAGTATAATACTCTCTGCTAATTATCATATCATTTCGGGAGGTGGTTTTATGTTGGGCAAAAGCAATAAAAAACCGATTTTTGCGCTTGTATTGGTGATTCTTGCGGTGGCAATTATGCTGTTTATTCTTGTGCCGGAACCACTTGATTCGTCAGAGGTAGAGGCGGATCCAGAACCAAGTGAATATCTTGACCCGGCAATACGGAAGCTGTTGGAGGTCCCCGCAGAAGATGTGTATTCTATAGAGATTGAAAGAGTAGTTAAACCGGAAGTATATGAGGTTACGGATTCGGAAATTATTGAACGGATTATAACTAATTTGAATTCCATATCTGTACAGGACTGTGAAGCAGACTCCTGGTATAGAGATACCAGAGGATATATTCTGAGAATCTACAGCCGGGATGAGAATGGGAAGTATGGACAGGACGAGGTGGTTCTTCTGGGAGAAGACCAGAGTGGTACACAGATTATCGGCTGTATACCGTTGAATATAGAGACGGAACAGGTCGTAGAAGGAGATCTGGACTATGACTATATAGAAGAACTTTACAGGCAGTACGATAACTAGCATAGCGAAAGATGCCGCGACGGCAAAAGAAAGAAGAAATCATAAGTGAAGTAGAAGTAAAGGGTATCGGTCATCCGACATGGTCGGTACCCGTTTTATGATATAGGAAATTCCTTTGAATTTCCTATATCATAAAACGCTCTGCGAGATGCGCGCGATGTACAAAGGAAGGCTGCTTGCAGCAGCCGCACATCGGAGCGGCAAAGCGGAGCGAAGTAGAGGTACGGAAATCTTAAGAAACTTCTTATGTTTCTTTTAGATTTCTTCCATAGTTTGGACATATTTTACCAATATAATATCCAATATAGACAAAAGTAATTTTAGATAAAAGTCATATTATGAGGGGAAGAACAATATAATAATAAAGCCGGAAAATCGGAGATAAGAGTATAGATAAGGAAAAGGAGGTATTGGAATGCATCAGAAAAAAGAAAAGGAAAACTTCCGCGAAGTAATCTCAATGGAAGAATATCTTACAAAAAGACAGAAAATAAGAGAGAAAGAACGGAAGAAAACCAAAAAAGAAGCAACAGAAAACAACTCTGTCTGGATGTGGGCAGAGGTCTATGTTTAATCGCGAGGATTATTATCGTCCTCATTATCCCTGTGTGTAACCTTATATGCGAGGGTATATGCATATAAAAGTACGGGAAGAATGATGGTACATGCAATGGATGCCATCAAAAGATCCATGGTTCCTGAATGGTCGGTCAAAGCAAAGAAAAGAGTGCTTGCATACATGGCAACAAGCAGAATAGCGCCCAGAAGAGCCAGGATTCGTTTTGTTTTTTTCATAAATATTAACTTCCTTTACTATTTATTGAAATTGAACGTAGAGAATCAGCGTTCAAATATATTATATATAGCTTTTTGTAAAAAAGCAAATAAAAGAATGCTTTGAAAATACAGGGAAATGGTATATAATATATCCGTACGTTTTGTACGTACTGAAATAAAACACAAAGGAGAGCATATAAACTATGAGTCGTACATTATTAGAACAATGGAAAGATGTTGCCTATAATGAGAAGGCGGACAGAGGACAGCTTCAGAAATTCTGGGGAAGTTATTTCCAGATTGAAAAGGAAATTTACGAGCAGTTACTTTCAAACCCTGACGAAGAAGTGCGCGGGACATTGAAAGAGCTGGCTGAGAAATACAATCAGACGGTTATGACAATGGTAGGATTCCTGGATGGAATCAATGACAGTCTGAAAGAGCCTAACCCGATTGAGACTATGGATGAAGATACGGTGGTAAATCTGATTTATGACAAGGCACTGCTGTATAAGAATATGGTAGGAGCGAAAGCAGATTGGCTGTATGAACTTCCGCAGTGGAAAGATATTTTCTCGGAAGAAGAGCTGAAAGCACTTTACAAAGAGCAAAAACTGTCAACCACCATCCGCAAAGAAAAGAAAATCGGACGTAATGATCCATGCCCGTGCGGAAGCGGTAAGAAATATAAGCATTGCTGTGGTAAATAATTCCAAAGTCAGGAAAACGGGAGGGGACAGCGTGAAAACAATATATGATACGTTTGAGTTGAACAATGGGATAGGAAATCCCTGTTTGGGTTTTGGTACTTTTAAGTCTGCGGATGGAAAAAGTGCAGAAGTGCTGAAAATGGCAATTGATGCGGGATACCGTTATTTTGATACGGCGTCTTTTTATGGTACGGAGCCGTATCTGGCGGAAGCGATTGAAGATAGCGGGATTAAGCGGGAAGAGTTTTTTATTACATCAAAAGCCTGGAAGACCGAGATGGGATATCGTCAGGTAAAGCAAGCATTTGAAAAATCCCTGGAAAATCTCAGGACAGATTATCTGGATATGTATCTGATCCACTGGCCGCTGCCGGAAGAGGGATATACAGACTGGAAGAAGCTTGATATTGAGACATGGACGGCACTGGAAGAACTTTATGATGCCGGAAAGGTTAAAGCAATCGGCGTGAGCAATTTTCTGCCCCACCATATAGAGAATCTGCTGCAGAATTGCCGGATAAAACCGGCAGTAGATCAGATTGAATTTCACCCTGGCTATACACAGGAGATGACGGTGGAGTATTGTAAGAATCATCAGATTCTCGTCCAGGCGTGGAGTCCTATCGGAAGGAGCGTCCTGCTTGGAAATGCTATGCTGCAGGAGATTGCCGGGCATTATCAGGTGTCGGTTGCCCAACTGTGCATTCGTTATGCGCTTCAGCGGGGCATCGTTCCGCTGCCTAAGTCATCGTCGGCAGAGAGAATGAAGCAGAATCAGGATGTATTTGGATTTGAAATCAGCAGAGAGGATATGTTTAGGATGGGAACGATGGCGCAGACCGGCTGGTCAGGACAACATCCGGATACAGGAAGCGTTGTGGCTCCGTCCAGATAGTGCGAAGGATATACAAAAGAAGGATACATAGAATGGGAAAGTTTACTCCGTATAAGCATAAAGTACAGTACTATGAGACGGATCAGATGGGAATTGTCCACCATTCTAATTATATCAGATGGTTTGAAGAAGCAAGAACCGATTTGCTGGAACAGATGGGAATCGGCTATGATAAGATAGAAAAGGAAGGAATTGTCAGTCCGGTGCTGGGTGTGGAAGCAAATTACCTCAGGATGGTCCGGTTTGGCGATACTGTTACCATTGAAACCAACATAACAGAGTATAATGGTATTAAATTAATTGTGGAATACCGGGTGTTTGATGAAGAAACCGGAATGGTACATTGCCTGGGTGTTACAAAACATTGTTTTTTAAATGAAAAAGGCAGGCCGGTCTTTTTGAAAAAGAAGCATCCCAGGCTTCACAAAATGTTTCTTAAGGGTATCGAGAATAAGAAAGAGTGAAACAGGACACACTACCTCTGATGATTGAATGAAGGAGGTAGGAAGATGCCAGAATTAAAATGTACTGTGCAGACATGTATGCATAACAAGAATTTTTATTGTGACCTTGATGCGATTCAAGTAGGAGGAAATTCTGCAAAGAACGCAGAAGAAACCTGTTGTGACAGTTTTGAAGAGCGTAAGGGCGGCTCTTACAGCAATGTGACAGGCGAGGCGTCACCGAGAAGTGATATTGACTGTAAAGCGGTAGAGTGTATGTATAATGATAACTGCCGCTGCCATGCAGGAAAGATCAGCGTGGAAGGAAGTAACGCCTGTCAGTGTGAGCAGACAGAATGTGCAACTTTTAAATGTAGCTAAGGTATAGAAGATGGAGATGCGGCAAAACAGACTTTTGTTGTGTCTCCATTTGCTTTTTTACATATAAATGTTATAATGGCTTTAGGAATGTCAGCTTGTGATAATTTTAGGAAAGGGATAGAATATCCATGAACAGTGAAAGAGAGCCTGAAAAAAAAGTGACAATGAAGAGACAGGAAGCCTATTATAATAATCGGCCGAACATAGGAACAAAGGGACCATCTAAGCTGCGTCAGCAATTTGCGAAAGGGATGACATTTTTCCTGGTGGTAGCAGCAAGCATAATATTCTATTTTGCCTTGTTGCGGCTGCCCCATATTTCGGATGCATTTGCAACGACAGTGGGCGTGCTTAAACCGATTTTGTATGGATTCGCCATTGCCTACCTTTTGAATCCCATTGTGAAAAAGGTAGATTTGTATATGGTTCCGTTCTTAGATAAGCGGATGAAGAATAAGAAGAAAGTCCGTACCATTTCACGAACCGCAGGAGTGCTGGCTTCCCTTATTGTACTCATTCTTGTGATTGTTGCTTTGTGTAATATGTTGATTCCGGAGTTATATAAAAGTATCCGTAATCTGGTATTTACCTTGCCGGGACAGTTGAATGACTGGGTGAATGCACTAAATGGGATGGAAATATCTGATTCAACGATGAGTTCGCTTCTGAAGACGATTGTCAATGAAGGGACAGACATGTTTCAGAAGTGGCTGCGCACGGATCTTCTGAATATAGCGAACGAATGGATGTCTACTTTGACAGTGGGAGTCATTAATGTCTTCAGTGAGCTTTTTGATTTGCTGATCGGAGTGATCGTATCCGTTTATGTGCTGTTTAGTAAAGAGACATTTATGCGGCAGAGCAAGAAAGCAGTTTATGCATTTTTATCTGCCCATAATGCGAACCTGGTTCTGCATTTTACGCGGAAGAGCAATGAGATATTCGGCGGATTTATTATCGGCAAGATTATAGATTCCGTGATTATCGGAGTTTTGTGTTTTGTGGGACTGTCCTTGCTGAAAATGCCCTATACGCTGCTGGTAAGCGTAATTGTTGGGGTGACGAATGTTATTCCTTTCTTTGGTCCATACATAGGGGCAATCCCAAGTGCTATCCTGATTTTATTAGCAGATCCGATGAAAGGCGTCTACTTTATTATTTTTATTTTGATTCTGCAGCAGTTGGACGGGAATTTTATCGGGCCGAAGATTTTGGGAAATTCCACCGGGCTGTCAGCATTCTGGGTTATCTTTGCTATTTTGCTCGGCGGAGGATTGTTCGGATTTGCCGGGATGCTGCTTGGTGTGCCTACATTTGCAGTAATTTACTATGTGGTTCAGATGTTGGTTAATAACAGGCTGGAGAAGAAAGCACTTCCTGTGCAGTCAGGATATTATGATGAATATAGTTATGTAGATGATTCCGGAAGCTATGTGTCCTCCAGGGAACAGGTGGATCAAATGGACACAGAACAGGAACCCGGGACGGATAGGGAACCTGGCGAGAAGGAAAATGTAGAAGAAAAAGGAGAATAGTTATGCCGATTCGAGTACAGAATGATTTGCCGGTAAAGGAAATACTGGAACGGGAAAATATATTTGTTATGGATGAACACCGGGCAACCCACCAGGATATACGTCCTATTAAGATTGGGCTTTTGAACCTGATGCCATTAAAAGAAGATACGGAGCTGCAGATTCTGCGCTCTCTTTCTAACACGCCGCTTCAGGTGGATGTGGTTTTTGTGAATGTGTCAAGCCACGTGTCGAAGAATACATCTACCAGCCATCTGAACAAATTCTATCTCCCGTTTTCGGAGATTAAAGAACAGAAATTTGATGGTTTTATTATTACAGGAGCTCCGGTGGAGCAGATGCCTTTTGAAGAGGTGGATTATTGGAAAGAATTGACGGAAATCATGGAGTGGAGTAAAAGCAATGTGACATCGACGCTGCATCTTTGCTGGGGAGCGCAGGCAGGGATTTACTATCACTATGGAATTGATAAAGTGCAGTTGGATAAAAAGGTGTTTGGAGTGTTCTGGCACAAGGTTCTGAACCGTAAGATTCCTCTTGTAAGAGGATTTGACGATGTGTTTTTGGCTCCCCATTCTAGACATACAGAAGTTCCGCTGGAGAAGATCCGGGCGGATGGGAGACTTACCGTGCTGGCAGAATCGGATGAGGCAGGATTGTTTTTAGCTATGGCGCAGGATGGACGGCAGATATTCGTGATGGGGCATCCCGAGTACGACCGGGTGACGCTGGATGGAGAATATAAGAGGGATTTGAATAAGGGACTGCCAATCGAGATGCCAAAGAATTATTATAAAGACGATAATCCGGATAATAAACCGCTGCTTACCTGGAGAGCTACGGCGAACAATCTTTATACGAATTGGCTCAATTATTATGTCTATCAGGTAACCCCTTATGATTTGTTGGGGACGCCCAGTTTTTAGGTGTTTTGAGGGAGTGAAAAAGAATGAGAAAGAGTGGAAGTGTATTTTTATCAGCCGTTGGAGCGGGGCTGGCAATCTCGGTTGGAGGGACTGTTTATCTGTCTCTGGAAAATAAAATAGCAGGCGCCCTCTTGTTTACAATAGGATTGTATGCGATTGTACTGAATGGATTGTATCTTTATACGGGCAAGGTTGGCTATCTTGTGGAGCAGAAGAATAAGAAAGAATATGGGATTTTGCTTGTGCTTACCTGGCTTGGTAATCTTGTTGGGACCGGTATCGGGGCGGCTGCCTTGTGCGGCTCCAGAATCAATGGTATCCGTGATAAAGCTTATGATATTTGTCAGGCGAAGCTTGCGGATACGCCGGGAAGTCTTTTTCTGCTTGCAATTTTCTGCGGAATGCTGATGTACATAGCGGTAGACGGTTATAAGAAGACAGAGAATCCGATAATTCTGTTTTTATGTGTCAGCGTGTTTATTTTGAGTGGCTTTGAGCACTGCATTGCTAACATGTTTTATTTTAGCCTGGCGGGAGTCTGGTCGTTTCGTGCGCTTTTCTGCCTGCTGGTTATTACGCTTGGAAATAGTGTGGGCGGTGTGCTGATACCCTTCATAAAAAAAGCCGAATATACATATTGAGAATAAAACATTGCTATTTTCTGAAAATTCATGTACAATAGGCTTGATAATGCAAAAAGGAAAAAGAAAAGAAGGGGGAAGAATATGTTTGAGGCTATTAATTCTTTCGTAACGAGTGTAAACAATGTTGTGTGGGGCTGGGCAATGATTATTTTGTTGTTCGGTACCCATGTTTTTCTGACAATCCGCACCGGATTCATTCAGAGAAAGACGATTACAAAAGGAATCAAGCTTTCCATATCCAAAGATCCGGATGCGGAAGGAGAGGTATCACAATTTGGCGCATTAACAACGGCGCTGGCTGCAACGATTGGTACCGGTAATATTATCGGTGTAGGTACAGCCATTGCGATGGGTGGACCGGGAGCAGTCCTTTGGTGCTGGCTGACCGGTGTATTCGGGATTGCTACGAAGTATGCAGAGTCCCTGATTGCGGTGAAATACAGAGTGAAGACGGCAGACGGACGTATGCAGGGCGGAGCCATGTATGCGCTGGAACGTGGATTGAATATGAAATGGCTGGGCGTAATCTTTGCAGTTTTTGCCGGCTTTGCATCCTTTGGTATTGGATGTGCGACGCAGGTGAATGCGATTGCAACCGTATGTAATGAGAACTTTGGCATTCCCGGATGGGTTGTCGGTGTTTTGATTGCAATCCTTACGGCAATTGTAATTTTCGGCGGTATTAAGTCTATTGCTAATGTATGTGAAAAATTAGTTCCATTTATGGCAGTTTTCTATGTGCTGGGTTGTATTATTATTTTGTGTATGAACTATGATTATATTATTCCGGCAATTGTAACCATCTGTAAGCTTGCGTTCACTCCGGGAGCGGCAGCGGGCGGTCTGGTTGGTACCGGTATCAGAATGGCGATTCAGTATGGTGTTGCCAGAGGACTTTTCTCCAATGAATCCGGTATGGGTTCTGCTCCGATTGCGGCGGCAGCAGCACAGACAAGGAATCCGGTTCGCCAGGCGCTGGTATCTTCTACAGGTACTTTCTGGGATACAGTAGTTGTATGTCTGATGACAGGACTTGTACTGGTAACTACAATTATGAAGAATCCGGCAATTAATGCGGATCAGGTTGATAACGGAGGTGTTCTTACTTCAATGGCATTTGGACAGATTCCGTATCTTGGACCGATTATCCTGACACTGGGAATTATCTCCTTTGCTTACTCTACGATTCTTGGATGGGCATACTACGGAGAACGCTGTGTAGAATATGTTGCTGGTAAGAAGGCTTTGATCCCTTATCGTGTTCTCTATATTGTTGTAGCGGCAATTGCCCCGGTTATTGCGCTTGATTTGGTATGGCTGATTGCTGATACATTGAATGCATTGATGGCAATCCCGAACTTGATTGCTGTGCTTCTTCTTTCTAATGTAATCGTCAAAGAGACGAAGAAATACATAAACAATCTGGATGCAAAGGATGATACGCCTATTCCGGTTGTAAAGGATTAAAAGGAGAAAAGATGGCAAAAAGGATTGCAAGATTTGAAAAAGTAAGCTGGGAGCAGTTTTCACAGGATTGGATTGATACTTTTGGTTCAGAAGAACCAGAAAAAATCCGGGAAATATATGAATCGGTTAAGCTCCCGAGAAGAGCGACGGCCGGCTCCGCCGGATATGATTTCTATGCTCCGGTGGATTTGGTGGTTCTTCCGGGAAAAACGGTGAAAATCCCAACGGGTATCCGGGTACAGATGGAAACGGACTGGGTATTGAAGTGTTACCCAAGAAGCGGACTTGGATTTAAATACCGTCTGCAGCTGAACAATACGGTTGGGATTATTGACAGTGATTATTATGCTTCTGACAACGAAGGGCATATTTTTTCAAAAATAACCAATGATACGAATGAAGATAAGATTGTCAGAATTCCCGCAGGAACCGGGTTCATGCAGGGGATTTTTGTAGAGTATGGCATTACGGTGGATGACGATGTAGAGACGGTCAGAAACGGCGGCTTTGGAAGTACGACACAGGCATAATGCCGGAATACCGGAAAAGTATCGGGAATCCTTCCCGAACTGATACATAGTTTTTTGCTTTTAGGGAAAGCTAAAGCTATAGATCAGATGTGAGATGACATGGAGGAAGGATTATGCCGGATACAAGAAAAGTTACTGCGTCAATAAAAGAGAACGTAGCTTATATGAACCAGGTATTGCCTGTAGAGGAGAGCTTTGACATTGTTCAGAGAGAGATGACCGTAGGAGGCAGAGAGGCATCTTTTTATTTTATTAATGGTTTTGTAAATGATGAATCTATGCTGAAAATTATGGATTCACTTTTTGGCGTAAAAGCAGAGAATATGCCAGGCAGTGTAACGGCATTTGTGAAGGAATGCATTCCCTATGTGGAGGTAAATGTCATTGGGGATTTTGATCAGGTATTCCGGAATCTTTTGTCGGGCACTGCCTGCTTTTTTGTGGACGGATATGAAGCCTGTATCGTTATCGATTGCCGGAGCTATCCGGCGAGAAGTGTGGACGAACCGGATAAAGATAAGTCATTGCGTGGTTCCAGAGATGGATTTGTTGAAACGATTGTATTTAACACAGCTCTTATGAGACGAAGGATCCGGGATTCTCATTTGGTTATGCAGATGCTGGAGGTAGGAGAAAGTTCAAGAACGGACGTGGCAGTCTGTTATATGTCGGATAGAGTGGATAAGGAACTTCTGGATAATGTGATGTCACGGCTGAAGAGTATTCGGACAGATGCGCTCCGTATGAATCAGCAGAGCTTGGCAGAATGCCTGTTCAAAAGAAAATGGTTCAATCCTTTTCCTAAGTTTAAATTCACAGAGAGGCCGGATACGGCAGCAGTCTGTCTGTTAGAGGGAAAGGTGGTTATTATGGTAGATAATTCTCCTTCGGCGATGATTCTTCCGACCTCGGTTTTTGATATTATTGAGGAGGCGAATGATTATTACTTTC
Organism: Clostridiaceae bacterium; assembly: GCA_902362865.1. Taxonomy (GTDB): domain Bacteria; phylum Bacillota; class Clostridia; order Lachnospirales; family Lachnospiraceae; genus Claveliimonas; species Claveliimonas acetigenes. The sequence continues at coordinate 53,843 of CABIYE010000007.1, read as the reverse complement.
CGACACTCACCGGAATCTATCTGAAGATTACACGGGGGCTGATTGCGCTCATGACGGTATTTCTCACCCCTGTTTTTCTGCTTTTTATGCAGAACCTGAACTGGCTTCCTAAGGTATTTGCTTTTGTGGCGGTAAAAGATACGGTAAATATTCCGTTGATTTTTCAGCTTCTGCTTCTGGAAATTGCTATAGACGGACTCAGGCTGGCGGCGCTGAATACGCCGAATATGCTCAGTACGCCGTTGAGCGTTATTGCAGGTCTTGTGATGGGAGAATTTTCGGTGGCGTCAGGATGGTTTAACAGTGAAGTTATGTTGTACATGGCATTCGTGGCGGTGGCGAATTATACCCAGCCGAATTTTGAGCTTGGATATGCCCTGAAATTCATGCGCCTTCTGCTTTTGGTGCTGACAGCAATGTTTAACTGGATTGGATTTCTGGCAGGGTGTATCATTGTTATATGTAGTATCTGCTTTAATAAAACATTGTCGGGCAGAAGTTACCTTAATGTTAAATTGAATTAAATGGAGGTAGTATTATGCAGGAAAAACAGGAAGAACGACTGGGAAGTGAACCCATCGGGAAACTGATTGTCAGTATGGCGGTCCCGTCGGTGGCCGCCCAGATTATCAATGTGTTATATAATATTATTGACAGAGTGTATATCGGACATATCGAAGGATATGGAGATATGGCGCTTACGGGAGTGGGAGTTACCTTTCCGATATTGATGCTGATTTCCGCTTTCAGTGCGTTTGCAGGGATGGGAGGCGCACCGCTTGCTTCTATCAGAATGGGAAGACAGGAGTATGATGAAGCTGAGGACATCCTGGGAAATTCAGCGGGGCTTTTGGTTTTGTTTGCTGTGATGCTTACAATTGTTTTTTCCATCTTTAAAACCCCGATTCTCTATGCCTTTGGTGCCAGTGAAAACAGCATTACCTATGCCGTGGACTATATCTCCGTTTATCTGCTGGGAACTATTTTTGTACAGATTGCGGTAGGGTTAAATACATTTATCAGCGGCCAGGGGCAGGCAAAGATTGCTATGCTGTCTGTCCTGATTGGTGCGGTGCTTAATATTCTGCTGGATCCTGTTTTTATCTTTGTATTACATATGGGCGTCAGAGGCGCGGCGCTGGCTACGATTATCTCTCAGGCCGTGAGCGCATTATGGATTTTGCATTTCCTGACGTCTCAAAAAAGCGTTATCAGGCTGCGCCTGAGAAAAATGCGCCTGAAACCGTCTCTGGTTGGTAAGATTGCTTCTCTTGGTATATCGCCGTTTATTATGCAAAGTACGGAGAGCCTGGTAAGTATTACTTTGAATTCCGGGCTGCAGCGGTACGGAGGAGATCTGTATGTGGGAACGATGTCTATTTTGAGCAGTGTTATGCAGTTGATTGTTATTCCTATGCAGGGAGTATCGCAGGGCGTGCAGCCTATTATCAGCTATAACTATGGCGCGAAGAATGGAAAACGTGTGAAGGAAGCCTTTTTTAAGATGTTAGCAATTTGTTTTCTTGGGACGTTCCTGCTTGCAGGAATTGCGGTGATTGCCCCGGAGATTTATGCGGGAATTTTTACGAGCAATCAGGCGCTGGTGAATCTGACTTGTGAAGTGATGCCGGTCTATTTTCTGGGAATTACGATTTTCGGTATTCAGAATGCCTGCCAGAGTACTTTCCTTGCATTGGGACAGGCAAAAGTATCTCTGTTCATAGCTTTGCTCAGAAAGGTGATCCTTCTGATACCACTGGCGATTATTCTTCCGAAATTCATGGGAGTTATGGGGATTTACCGGGCAGAGCCAATTGCAGATGTGATTTCCGTGCTGATTACCATTTTGCTGTTTACTGTTACATTTAAAAAGATTTTGCATAACATGGAGAATCGTGATATGATATAACAGTGGTAACGCCAGGCAAATGTGGATTTGCGCGGCAATGCACGGGATATCAGATGCAGCAAGGAGGCAGAGTGATGCGAGATTATGTGATTACTGTGAACAGTACTGTGGATTTACCGAAAGAATGGCTGGAAGAAAGAAGCGTTCCTGTAATTCCACTGAAATATACAATGGATGGAAAGACCTATGAAGACATGAATGGATTGACTGCAAAGGAATTTTTTGATAAGCTTCGCCAGGGAATTATGTCGGTGACATCACAGGTTAATCCGGAGGAGGCGAAGGCGGCCTTGGAGCCTTTCTTAAAAGAAGGGAAAGATGTGCTTCACCTTGCCTTTTCTTCAGGACTTAGCGGTACCTGTAATAGTATGGTGCTTGCGGCAGAGCAGTTACAGGAAGAGTATCCGGAGGCGAAGGTTATAGTGATAGATACACTTTGTGCCTGCCTGGGAGAAGGATTACTTCTTTATAAAGTACTGCAGCTTAAGAAGGAAGGGAAGACCATTGATGAGGCTGCGGCATGGGCAGAAGAGAATAAGCTTCATATCTGCCATGATGTGACGGTGGATGATCTGAATCATCTGCACAGAGGCGGACGCGTGTCGAAGGCAACGGCAGTTCTTGGAACTATGGTGAAGATTAAGCCCATTATCCATATGGATAATGAAGGAAAGCTGCAGGTAATCGGTAAGGAGAGAGGACGTAAAAAGTCTCTGCACCGGATTGTGGATATGGCAGTAGAGCAGTCAAAGGGCTGGGAGAATGACATTATTATGATTACGCACGGTGATTGTATTGAGGATGCAGAATATGTGGCAGGATTGGTCCGGGAAAAGATGGGAATTGACAACATTCTGATCCATAATATCGGAACCGTAATCGGAAGTCATACCGGTCCGGGCGTTGTGGCAGTATTTTGTATGGGAAATGCGAGGTAACGGACAGTGAAGAAGGACTTAACGATTGACAGAGAGATGAAAGAGAAATGGGCGGCGACCAGGGTCGGCTGTCTGCAGTATAAGGTGAAGGTAGAAAAGAAGAATCCGGATATGTGGAACTACCTGAAGAAGGATGTTTTTAAGAAAACGAAGGATGCTATTTTTGATTATGGTGTTAATGAGATACCGAACGTGAAAGAATCTCGTGCCGCGTATAAGGCATTCGGGAAGGATCCCAGCAGGTACCGGGTATCTTCGGAAGCTTTAATTCGAAGAATCGGACAGGGAAAAGGTCTGTATGAGGTCAATACAGTGGTGGATGTGAATAATCTCATATCCATTGAATCCGGCTTCTCAGTCGGATCTTATGACACAGCTCGTATAGATGATACACTGGTATTCCGTGTTGGACGGCCCGGAGAGACTTATAAGGGAATTGGGAAAGAAGAGATCAATATTGAAGCGCTTCCTGTATTGGCTGACAAGGCAGGAGCAATTGGAAGTTCTACCAGTGATTCGGAGCGCGCGATGATTACGGAAGACGCAAAGGAAGTTTTGACGCTGATCTATTCTTTTTCGGACAATCAGGACTTGGAAAGAGCATTGGAGTACGGAAAACGGTATCTGGAAAAATATGCGGGGGCTGAGGAAGTCGAAAGCTGGATTGTAGAATAAGAAAAATTCAAAAGGTTTTGAAGAATAGGAAGGAGCTGCCGGAAAATACCGACAGCTCTTTTCAGCATTGCATATTTCTAAAGCTTGAAAATTCCAAGTGCATTGGCAATAGAACTTACCAGAATCATAATCAGGAAGATGGGGGCAATCCATTTAATCATAACGGTAAACAGCTTCTCCCCTTTGAATGTCCCGTCTGTCACCTTTACTTCATCGGCAATAGCTTTCGGTTTAATGATGAATCCGATAAAGATACAGGTGAACAGTGCAACGATCGGCATCAGGATGCTGTTGCTTACAAAGTCCATAATATCCAGGACGGACATGCCCATCCAACTGATGAAGCTTAAAGGTCCGAATCCGAGAGAAGACGGAATCCCCAGCAGTATGGAGAGAATTAAAACAAAAATACAGGTCGGTTTACGTCCCCAGTGAAACTTATCGCAGAAAATAGATACGATGGTTTCCATCAGAGAAATTGCGGATGTCAGCGCCGCAAAAAATACCAGGATGAAGAAAATGGTTCCGATAAAACCGCCAAACTTCATGCTTGCGAATACCTTTGGAAGTGTGATGAACATCAGTCCCGGACCTGCACTGAGCGCAGAACGGTCTCCGCCGGAGAAGGCGAACACAGCGGGGATAATCATCAGACCTGCGAGGAAAGCAATTCCTGTATCAAATATTTCAATCTGCCTTACTGAACTTTCCAGATGGTCGTTTTTTTTCATATAGGAACCATAAGTAACCATAATACCCATCGCCAGTGACATGGAGTAAAATAACTGTCCCATGGCGGCAAGGATTGTTTTTACGGATACATCTGCCATATGAGGCATAATATAGTAGGCAAGACCTTCCATAGCGCCGTCCAGAGTCAGGCTGTAGATAGAGATGACAACCGTAAGGACAACCAATACAGGCATCATGAACTTGCTTACTTTTTCAATACCCTTCTGTACGCCGCAGAGTACAACGAAAGCGGTAATGCCTATAAAGAGAAAAAACCATCCGAGCGGTTCAAAGGTTCCGCCGATAAAATCTGAAAAATAGGTATCTTGCGCAGCAACAGAAGAGCCTCCGCTGATGAAGACGGCAAAGTACTTAACAACCCAGCCTCCGATTACAGAATAGTAAGGGAAGATGATAATCGGTACAATGGATGCCAGGATTCCAAGGAATCCGAAACGGGAATCCAAGGATCTAAAAGCACCGATAGCGCTTAATCCGGTTTTGCGTCCCAAGGCAACTTCACCAATCATAAGGGCGAAGCCGAAGGTGACAGCCAGGATTAAGTATATTAAGAGAAACGTACCGCCTCCATACTGAGCCGCCAGATACGGGAAACGCCAGATATTCCCCAGACCGACTGCAGAACCGGCAGCGGCCAGTACAAATCCCAGCTTGCTAGAAAAATTGCTTCTTTCGTTCATTGAATAAAAACCTCCTCAAAATCATTCTCTCATTTCTTATATTTTAATGACAGTGTGTAAAAACCATTATATAGAAAAAAGTCGGATTTCGCAATAGAAAAAAGGTTGACAATGAAAAAATAATGTGTTAGATTATTAACTGCGTGAAGCGGAAAATAAAGTAGAGTATCCACTCTCACCTCAGTGCAATCGGGCATCTGGCGGTTTGATAAAGCGGCATGAAAAAAGAGATTGTATAAGTCTCTCTTGTATTTTATGCAGAGTTGAAAGTGGATAGTCGGAAGCTGTTCACTTATTTTTTATGTAAGGAAAGAGTACTGCTTACATTTTATGTTTTATTTTATGATGGAGGTGCACTACAATTAGCGATTTAATGATTAACGAGCAAATCAGAGACAGAGAAGTACGCGTAATCAGCGAAGAAGGAGAGCAGCTTGGCATTATGTCTGCGAAGGATGCGATGAAACTTGCGCATGAAGCAGATTTAGACCTTGTGAAGATTGCTCCGAAGGCTCAACCGCCGGTATGCAAGATTATTGATTACGGTAAGTATAAGTATGAGCTGACAAGAAAAGAAAAAGAGGCCAAGAAAAAGCAAAAGACGGTCGAGGTTAAGGAAGTGCGTCTTTCACCCAATATCGACACCAATGATTTGAATACAAAGGTGAATAGTGCGAAGAAGTTCATTGGGAAGGGAAATAAAGTAAAAGTCACGTTGCGATTCCGCGGGAGAGAAATGGCACACGTACAGCAGAGCAGACATATTTTGGATGATTTTGCCAAGATGCTGGAGGATGTGGCTGTGGTGGAGAAGCCAGCCAAACTCGAAGGAAGAAATATGAGCATGGTTTTAACTGTAAAACGTTAAAAATAAACACACATTATCAAGGAGGAATATATCATGCCAAAAATTAAGACAAATAGAGCTGCTGCAAAGCGCTTCAAAAAAACAGGTACAGGAAAGTTAAAAAGAAATAAAGCTTACAAGAGCCATATCTTAACAAAGAAGTCTACAAAGAGAAAAAGAAATCTCAGAAAGGCAACTATTGCAGATGCTACTAACGTAAAGAATATGAAGAAAGTATTACCATATCTCTAAGATAAGACAGATATTGAAGGAGGAATAAGACATGGCAAGAATCAAAGGCGGATTGAACGCTAAGAAAAAACATAACAGAACTTTAAAATTGGCAAAAGGATATAGGGGAGCACGTTCCAAACAGTACAGAGTTGCAAAACAGTCTGTAATGAGAGCGCTTACATCTTCTTATGCAGGAAGAAAACAGCGTAAACGTCAGATGCGTCAGCTCTGGATTGCACGTATTAATGCGGCAGCAAGATTGAACGGACTGTCATACAGCAAGTTCATGCATGGCTTAAAGTTGGCGAATGTGGATGTGAACAGAAAGATGCTGGCAGAGATGGCGGTAAATGATGCTGCAGGATTTGCAACACTTGCAGAAGTTGCAAAGTCAGCGCTCGCTTAATTTATAGAAAACAGAAACTTCCGTCTCCCGGCGGGAGGCGGAGGTTTTTGAAATTTGGTATTGACATTTATGAACCAATGTAGTAATCTATTAGACGGACGTTAAGTCAAGCGGAAGTGTCGGAACTGGCAGACGAGCAAGACTAAGGATCTTGTGATCAATGCGATCGTGTGGGTTCAAGTCCCATCTTCCGCATTCAGGAGGATTGCGCAGAGCAGTCCTCTTATATACTTAATTACATATTGATAGGCGGAAGTGTCGGAACTGGCAGACGAGCAAGACTAAGGATCTTGTAAGCATTGCGCTTGTGTGGGTTCAAGTCCCATCTTCCGCATTGACAGAAAGAGAGCTATTCGATTTTATTTTATAAATCGAATAGCTCTTTTAATGAAATTCCAGAAGTTTCACTATATAACCTCGCTTTCTATTGAATTTTAGATAAGTCCCTCTATTTCATTGGACCGACCTCCTGTTTTTTGAAGTTTTCTCTTCTTTTGTTATCCCTATTTTAAGTTATTGAATAGAAAATGTCAAGAAGATTTTGAAATATTTTTTTTGAAAATATAAATTATCTAAATATTCATGCAATTTATCGCGAGTAATTGTCTGCATTGTGTGCTTTCCTGTAGAAATAGTATGGTGCCAGAAGCAGTATGGTGGCGCCCCAGGCGAGAGGGTAGCTGATAAGGATGGTAGACAGCTCTTGACGGATAGGAACCATAATCAGGATCCAAGGGAGACGGACGCCGCAGACGCCGCCCAGGGTAATCAGAGTTGGTATCAGTACATCGCCTATTCCGCGCAGTGCTCCTGAGAGGATTTCTACAAAGATGAAGATGGCATAACTTGGGACGATATGCAGCAGCATATAAGTTCCGATGGATATGACATTTGGGTCATCTGTAAACAGATAAAATAAAGGTTTTGCAAAAAGCATCAGGAAGACCAGGATGGAGCCGCAGATTGCAAGTGACATTCCCAGGCAGGTGCGCACGCTCTGATATACCCGGTTCATTTTCCCGGCGCCGTAATTCTGACCGGTGAAAGTGGTAATGGCGATTCCGAACGCGCCGCTGACTGCCCAGAATATCATATCCATTTTTCCGAATGCCGCCCACGCCGCAGCGGTATCTGTCCCGAAGCTGTTGATGGCGGTCTGTATAATAATATTGGTAAGACCGTACATGCACGCTTGGAGACTGCTTGGAAGGCCGATGCGCAGTTCTGATTTTAATATGGGCAGATAAAGCCGTATCCGGCGTATCTGCAGCTGGATATCTTCGTAGGAAAACATCAGCGTCCTGGTGACAAGCACGGCGCTGACTGCCTGGGATATGACGGTAGCGATTGCTGCCCCGGCGATTCCCATTTTGAAAACGATAACCAAAAGGATGTCCAGCGCGATGTTCAGAAAACAGCAGAACATCAGGTAATAAAGCGGTCTTTTGGAGTCTCCGATGGCACGCATGATACTGGAACCCATGTTATAGACCAAAGTGGCAATGATTCCCAGAAAATAGATGCGCAGGTAGAGGACAGAGTCCCCCATAATAGCTTCCGGTGTTTTGGTGACAGCCAGCAGCCATGGCGTCGCAAACCAGCCGACGATGCTGATTAGAATGCTTACGATGATCGAAAATGCATAGGCAGTATGGAGGCTTCTGTGCAGGTTCATGTAATCCTTTGCTCCGAAGAACTGTGAGATAATTACGGTGGCTCCGGAAGATAGGCCTGTAAAAAAGGAAAAGACCTGATAGGTGATGACAGAAGCGGAGCCACCTACGCTTGCCAGCGCTTCTTTTCCGACAAATCGCCCTACAATGACGGCGTCTGCAGTATTATATAACTGTTGAAATAAGGTCCCGATTACAATCGGAAAAAAGAACAGCAGTAATTGTTTCCAGATAATTCCCTCCGTAATCTGGTTCTTTCCGTTTTTCTCCTTTGTCATGACATCCCACTCCTTTCTCTTCTATAATTATATCATCGTCAGGGAGAGGGTGTACAGATATAATTCATAGGGATTTGCCTGGTTGAAATGAGTAATTATTAATGGTACAATAACAGGAAGTGTGAAGGAGTTTTGAAAATGGATGTCTCGATTGTTATACCAACCAAGAATGCCGGGAAGCTTTTGAACCGTGTGCTTGCCATGGTGTTCCGGCAGAAAACAGAATATAGTTATGAGGTTATTTGTGTGGATTCCGGTTCCGGGGATGAGACGCTTGGAATTATCCGCAGTTACCCCTGCCGGTTATTCGAGATTCCGGCGTCTGAGTTCGGGCATGGAAGGACAAGGAACTATGGCGCAGCACAAGGAAATGGGACATACATTGTGTTTCTTACGCAGGATGCCCTTCCGGCGTCGGAAGACTGGCTTCAGAATCTGGTGGATGCTATGCAAATAGAAGATGGAATAGTGGGAGGATTTGGAATCCATTTGCCATACCCGGATTGCAATATATTTGATAAGAGAGATTTAAAAGCGCATTTTGATAATTTTGGACAGGAAAATACGGTTTACTGGCTGGATGATGAGGAGCGCTACAGGTCGGAAGAAGGCTATCTGCATAAGCTGGCGTTTTTTTCCGATAATAATGCATGCCTGCGCAGAGATGTCTGGGAGAAATATCCGTATCCGGATGTGGATTTTGCCGAAGATCAGATATGGATGCGCAAAATGATTGAGCTGGGATATAAGAAGGTGTACTGCCCTTATGCTCCGGTCTATCATTCCCATAATTTTCCTCTGCGAGAGTATTATGGACGTTATTTTGATGAATACAGAGGTCTGAACCGGATTCACGGTTATGTGATTTCTGATTCTTGGATGAAACTTCCACTTCTGGTTATTAGGCATACATTGGCAGATCTGCGATATGTCCGCTCCCTGCCGCTTAAAAGGAAGGAGAAGTTTTCCTGGCTTTTATATTCTGCCGGACGCAATTATTGCCGGTACTATGCCGGATATAAAGGAGGAAGATATGACAGATTTTCAAGGAGAAGGCAGGAAAGGTGGGACAGAAGAATATCGCAGCAATACAAACAGAGAAAGGGTCAGGGGGTATAGAGATATGAAGGAATTTGTTATAAAGGGAATCCGCTTTGTGAGACGGAGAGGAATCAGGGGAGTTGCTGAGAAGTTCCATCTTGCCCCCAGGAAAAATGAATTTCTGAAGCATTATGAATTTTTGACGACTGAGAAGCGTGTTCCGTTTAATCAGGCAGAATACGAAAAACATAAAAATGATGAGGTTAAGATTCTGAACTGGATTATTCCGGAGATGGGGGAAGGATCCGGCGGGCATATTAATATTTTCCGGTTTGTTTCGTTTTTAGAGGATATGGGATTCCACAGCAGGCTGTATCTTGTATTGTCTCCTACCTATCGGAATGATAACAAGGGATTTCGGAAGAGACTTTCGGAGATGTTTCCCATTCTTGACAGCCGGGTGGAAGCTTTCTGGGATATCAGAGAGGCGGAGTTTGCTCATGCAACCATTGCTACTGCCTGGCAGACGGCTTATTTTGTGAAGAATTTTGATAATACCATTTCTAAATTCTACTTTGTGCAGGATTATGAGCCTTACTTTTTCCCAATGGGTTCTTTCTATCAGTTTGCAGAAGATACTTACCGGTTCGGGTTCCGGGGAATTACGGCTGGCGATTGGCTGAAGGATATGCTGGAAGAGCGGTATGGGATGAAGTGTGACAGTTTTAGTTTTTCTTATGATAAGGAATTGTATAGAGAGCATAAGAAGACGGGAAATGAAAAAAAAGTATTTTTTTATGCACGGCCGGTGACAGAACGCCGGGATTTTGAGATTGGGATGCTGGCACTTTCTGAGCTGTGCAGCCGTATGCCGGAGGTAGAGGTGCTTTTGGCCGGTTGGGATGTGTCCTATCTTGAGATCCCGTTCCGGCATCAGAATCTGGGAATTGTAAGTATGGGGCAATTGTCGGAAATCTACGGGCAGTGTGACTTGTGTATGGTACTTTCTAATACAAACTTGTCATTATTGCCTCTTGAAATTATGGCGTCCGGCTCGGCGGTGGTTTGTTCAAAAGGAGAGAACAGTACCTGGCTTGTAAGTGAAGAGAATGCTGTGTTGGTGGAGTATGATCCGGCAGACATAGCGGATAAGATGGAATACTATCTGAAGCATGAAGAGGCGCTGGAGAAAATCAAAGACCAGGGAATTGCATTTGCAAAAACAACTTCCTGGGAAGCGGAAGCGAAGAAGGTGCGGGATGCTTTGAAGAAGGGAATTGAAGAAGATGCAGGATAAGGGAATACAGAGGGTAGAGGCCGTGTCAGAAGCGGGGATACAGCTTGACAGATTGGATTGGAAGCGGGAGAATCCGGCGATAGCCGTTCAGATACACGTATTTTTTACAGAGGTTATAGGAGAGCTTTTGGAAGCAGTGAATGCCATTCCCTATGCTTATGATTGCTATATTTCAACCGATACAGCGGAAAAGAAGAAGCGGATTGAGGAAGAATTTGTCCCGCACTGCACAGCCGGGCAGATCCGGATAGAAATTTTTCCGAATAGAGGAAGAGATGTTGCGCCTTTCCTTATGCAGATGAAAGACGTGATAAATGATTATAAATATATCGCCCATCTGCATACGAAGAAATCTGAGACGGTAGATTTCGGAGATCAGTGGAGACGGTTTTTGTATGAAAATGTCTGCGGCGGAAGAGCGTATCTTTTGGCGTTGTTTGAGCGGATGGAGAGGGAGGATAAGCTGGGGCTTATCATCCCGCCATTTTATCCGGTGATTGAAAAGGGAGCCAAGTGGGCAGGAACGAAGAGTGAAATAGAGCTTATCTTAAAACGTGTCGGAGGAAATGTTTTGCTGCCGAAAGAGCCGGTATTTCCGGCGGGAACGATGTTCTGGGCGAAAACAGCAGCGGTGCGGCCGCTTTTTGAATTGGGATACACCCAGGAGGATTTTCCCGATGAGGCAGGGCAAGTGAACGATACCCTTGCCCATGTGATAGAGCGGATTTGGGTTTACCTTGCCGAAGGGCAGGGCTATACGTATCGGATCTGCCGAAATGCGATAGAAGAGAAGAAAGAGGAAGAAGCTTGTGAGGCGCCGCAGAGCCGAATTATGCTGTATGCCCATTATGACAGAGAAGACCGGGTTTCCGATCTGGATCTGGAATCTCTGAAGGCAATGCGCAGCGATGTGGACGAGCTGGTATTTATTTCCAATTCCAGGCTTACGGAAAAGGAGAAAAAGAAGGTTGCCGGGGTTTCGGACCGGGTTTGGCTTCGGGAGAACAAAGGTTATGATTTTGGCGCCTGGAAGTATGGAATGGAGAGGCTGGGGTTCGATTATCTGGCAGAGTTCGGGCAAGTGATTCTTATGAATAATTCCAGCGTAGGACCTATTTACGGGCTGAAAATGGTCTTTGACAGGATGCGCAGAGAACAGAAGGATTTCTGGGGGATTACGTTGTATCCATATTGTGCCGACGGTTCTTTCATTAACGAACCTTACATTCCGGAACACATTCAATCCTATTTTGTCGTATTCAACCAGAATGTAGTGCAGTCGGAGGTTTTTCGGAATTTTTGGAAGGAATATCGTCCTTCCGATGATTTTACAGAGACGGTTGCCCGTGGGGAGACGAAGCTAACGCCAATGCTGGTGCAGGGAGGTTTTACTTATGGCGCGTATCTGCCGGAGAGCCGGGATCTGGTACAGTGGTTCCAGACAGGACAGCCCCAGAATGAGCTGGCATATCAATATGCGGTTCTGGGTTCACCGTTTTTAAAGAAGAAGGCGGTTTATTTCCTTACAATAGAGAACCGTAAGAAGCTTCTGTCTTATCTGGAGCAGCTGCCGGTTCCGGAGTGTTATGCGGAATTTTTCAGCCAGATTCCGGAAGGAGCGGAAGGCGGCTCGAATACAGAGAAAAAGCCAGGCCTGATGCTTCGGGGTGCGCGGCTATTTCGGCGGGAAGGCATCCGGGGCGTATCCCGCAAATTGTATCACAAAACATATCAAAAACTACGTGGCCCGCAGCCACAGCCGGAAAAGAGTAAATTGATAGAGTATTATACATTTGCAACGAACAGAACGCCGATTCCTCTTAACCGGGAGGAATACGAGACTCATAGGGAAGATTCAGTCAAGATTTTGAACTGGATCATTCCGGATATGGGGGAGGGATCCGGCGGGCATATTAATATGTTCCGCTTTATATCCAGGTTGGAGGATATGGGATTTCACAGCAGATTGTATCTGTTCCAGTCGCTTCTGTATCAGGACGATGCACATATTCGTGGATTTCTTGCTGAGAAGTTCCCGATGCTGGACAGCAGGGTAGAGGTTTATCAGGATGTGTCCAGTATGGGATTTGCTCATGGGACGATAGCTACCTTCTGGCAGACGGCGTATTATCTGAGGCGGTTTGAAAATACCTTGTCTAAGTTTTATTTTATCCAGGATTATGAACCGGCCTTTTATGCGCCGGGTTCTGATTATGAACTGGCAGATGCCACTTACCGTTTTGGTTTCCGTGGCATTACGGCAGGCGATTGGCTGAAAGAACTGATGACAGAAAAATACGGAATGCAGGCGGACAGTTTTGGCTTTTCTTATGACAGGGATACGTATGTGAGGAAAGAGAAAAAAAGTCTTAAGAAGCGAGTCTTCTTTTATGCAAGGCCGGTGACGCCGCGCCGGGATTTTGAGATTGGTTTTCTTGCTCTGCAGGAACTTTGCAGCAGAAGAAAGGATGTAGAAATTATCTTTGCGGGGTGGGATGTCAGCGATTATGTCATTCCATTTCCCCATAAAAATCTGGGAATCCTGCCGGTATCCAGGCTGTCGGAGGTCTATGCGGATTGTGAATTGTGCCTGGTTCTTTCCCATACGAATCTGTCTTTGCTTCCGCTGGAGATAATGGCATCGGGGTCGGTGGCAGTCTGTTCAAAGGGACGTAACAGTTCCTGGCTGGTGAATGAGACGAATGCAGTTCTTGTAGAATATAGTGTGAAAGATATTGCAGATAAGCTGGAGTATTATCTGACACATGAAAGAGAGCTGGAAGAGATCAGAGAGAGAGGAATCGCATTTGCGCAGTCTACCTCGTGGGATAAGGAGGCTGAAAAGGTAAGGGATGCGCTTCTGAAGGGAATAACGGAAGATGAAGAAAAGTAAAATCCTTATATTCGGGGGCGGTGGTTTCATAGGAAGGAACCTTGCAGGTACCCTGGCGGACCGGGGGGATTTGGTTTATAGCTTTGATAAAGCCATACCAGAGAAAAGAGATAGAAGAATAGAATATATAGCGGGAGATTTTTTTGACGATGACCATTTGGATGATGCGCTTGAGGGAAAGGATGCAGTCATTCATGCTGTCAGTACGGTTAATCCCGGCAATTCTAATAAACGCTATATGCAGGGATATGGCAGAGACTTTGTGCAGTCTGTAAAGCTGTGTGAGAAGGTCCTTTGTAATCGGCAGCGGATGCTGTTCCTTTCGTCCGGCGGGACTGTATATGGGAATCAGGAGGCGCAGCCAATTACAGAAGAGTGTTTTCCATTGCCCATTAATCACTATGGAAATGTAAAGCTGTGTATTGAAAATGTAATCCGTACTTTTAATACACAGCTCCACACGAAAATGCGGATTGCCCGGATATCGAATCCCTATGGCCCGGGGCAGGATTATACGAAAGGAGTCGGGTTCGTAGATGCGGCGCTGAAGCGGGCAATGGAGGGGGAACCGATAGAAATCTGGGGAGATGGAGAGAATATAAGGGATTATGTTTATATAGAAGATGTCTGTGCTATGCTGGTAAGTCTCCTGGAATACAAAGGAGATGAAGAAGTCTTTAATATTAGTTCCGGTGAGGGAATGAGTCAGAAAATGGTTCTGGAAGCTATTCGGGAGCTTGGGCTTACTACAGAAATCCGGTATCTGGACAAGCGCAGCGTGGATCTGCCAAGGACGGTTCTGGACAACCGGAAAATCAGGGGGATTTATGATGGAAGAATACGGAGTTTTAAAGAAGGGCTGGAAGAATATTATCGGTATCTGCAGAAAGGAATATAGAGGAATTCCTTTTGTACCGGGTCCCTGTAAGACAGAGGTGACGGAGAATGTGCGGCCGATTCAGGAGATTCCCGGTCAGGAAAAGATACAGGGTTCGGTGGCGGTACAGCTCCACCTTTTTTATGAGGATCTTCTGGAAGAGTTTAAGTGGTATCTGAAGCAGATTCCCTTTCCTTTTGATTTGTTTGTGTCTTGTCAGGAAAATGCAGACATACACAGGATAAAAAAGGTTCTGTCGAAACTCTCTCATGTGGGAAAGGTGGAAGTACGGCAGATCCCGAACCGGGGCAGAGATATTGCTCCGGTTTATATCTGGTTTCGCAGAGAATTACAGTCCTATGATTATTTCCTTCATATCCATTCTAAGAAATCCCTGTTTACCGGGAAGGAACAGACGGACTGGCGGAGACAGTCTTTGAATGCGCTGCTGGGAAGTCCGAATATGGTAAAGAGAATCCTGTATTTGCTGGAGCAGGAAGAAGACATCGGCTTAGTATTCCCGGAATATTTTAAAGAACTTACGATGTATCATTCTTCCTGGCTGACCAATGAGATGCAGGGAAGGGCATTTATGGAGGAATATGGCCTGCACATGGAAGGAAGCCTGTTCCAGTATCCGGTGGGAAGTTTCTATTGGGCAAAGACGAAGGCGCTGCAGCCACTTTTTGACCGAGCGTACACTATTGAGGAATTTCCACGGGAAGAAGGACAGGTGGACGGCACGCTTCTTCATGTGATCGAGCGGGGAATCGGGGTAATGGCAGGAAGCAGAGGCTGCCGGAGCGTACTTGTGGATACGGACGAGGGTGTGTTCCGCTTTCGTAAGAGCGTAAAGCTGTTTCGGGATTATCTTTCCGGAGACTGCCGGACGCTGCAAGAAAAGTTAAGCTCCTATCAGACCGTCTGTTTTGATTTGTTCGGCACTTTGGTGACAGAGGCACAGTGGGAGGAAAATATTTTCCCGCGTTATGAGATACGGAAAATTGTGGAATGCTTGTTAAACCGGGGAAAAACGGTTATCTGCCGGATTCCTGCCGGTTATTCCGGGCAGAAAGCGGAAGAAATCCTGGAACGCTGCGGATACTGTGCCGGAAAAATCATCCTGGTACCGGAAGAAATCGGGCGGGAGATTCCGTCGGCGCTGCCGGCGGACAGCATTTATGTGACAGATCGTACGTTTCGTTATTGGGAAGCTGTCTATGGGAAAGGGCAGGAGACAGTATGGCTGATGAACCCGAAGGATGCATATGTTTTGTCTGACGATTATGATAAATACAAAGAGATGTGGGACATCCCTGAAAAACGCCGGAAGCTGGAGGAGAGGATTAACGGATGCTGGTATAACTCGCCTTTTGCCTTAGAAGGGCCGGAAGGGATGACAGGAAAGGAAGTTGAGCATGATTACATGCCGGATTAATGGGAAAAAATTGGCAGTAGATGCCAGGGGGAAGGAAAAGCTGTTCTGTATGGAAGTTTCCGTGAGTGGAATCGGGGACAGTGAGATAGAGATTGGTGTAGAAGGGATGTATCCTTATTCCGTGAAATACGTGCCGGATGGGGAGAAGGGGGAGCTTTCTTTTTCAGTAGAAGTTGTCCTGCCGCTTCTGGAAGAAAAGCTTGTTCTTCTGATTAAGAAGGACGGACGGATGAAAAAGAAAAAAGTGAAGGCAAAGGGCGTCAAGATTGAACAGTGGACGTTGGATAAAAGCATTCTTCTCTGCATGATGTCGGGGAATGTGGAAAGAAAGGTTTTCTATGATATGGATGAGGCGGCGTATCTTACCACCCGGAAACAGTGGGTACTGAAGGGGTGGTTTGTTTCTGCTTACAAAGACAGCCGGATCTGCTGTCGGACTCCGGAGGGGGAGCAGGAACTTAAGTTTTACCGGAGAAGAGATGTGGAAAGTCTGGGCATTCTGGAGCAGCCGGAAATCCTTACCGGATTTTCCCTGACCTGCAGTCCGGGGAAAATCCTGCATCTGTGTATCGGAGATAGAGAGCACGGGTACAATAAAATTCATGTGCCCACAGACAGGCTTCTTTCTTATTATCATATCCGTATTGAGCAAATAGACAGAGAGGAAGCAGAGCGCAGATATGGTGAAAAAGGCATTACCTATAAGGAACAGATGGTGGAAACCGCATTCTGGGAGAGACAGTGGAACAATACAGGCTACCATTTTGAGAAAAAGGAAGGACTTCCTTGTGAAAGCAAGTCAAAATTGAGTGTAATTGTGGCAGTCAACGAGAAAAAATGGATAGATAAGATTATACAGGACAGGCAGAGCTGGAAACATGACAATATAGAACTTATCTTTGCAGGGAAGGATCTGCCGGAAGAGAATCTGCCGGGAGGATGTAAGAGCGTGTCCGGAAAAGGCGGCAAGGAAGAACTTCTTCTGCAGGGATTCCGGTATGCCTCCGGTGATTATGTAACATTTTTAGACCAGGAAGATGAAATGGAGCCGGAGTATCCGGGATATGGAAGCCGTTTGCTGGACGGAGATGTTAAGGCAGGTTTCGTCTATTCCGATTATGATTTTAATGATAAAGGAGAGTATCTTATAAAGGTCAGACGACTTTATGATATTGATGCAGAAAATAAGGAGCTTTTCTGGACCGGAGTTATATTCCGCCGTGAGCTTTGCAGGGAGTGCGGTTCATTGGGGGCGATGCGGGATGTCCTCCTTGGGAGCAGGGGAATTTACAACGATGAAGTACTGCTGCATTATGCCTGTGTGCCGGATACCTGGGGAAAAAAGAAAGGGATGCCGATTGCCTTCTATCTGCCGCAGTACCATATTACGGAAGAAAATAATAAGTGGTGGGGCGAAGGATTTACGGAATGGACGAATGTGAAGAATGGGAAACCCCTCTATGAAAACCATCATCAGCCGAGGATTCCGGGAGAGCTGGGATACTATGATCTGACTGAAGATATGGATATGCAGAGAAGACAGGTTGCCCTTGCAAAAGAGTATGGGATATATGGTTTCTGTTTCTATTATTATTGGTTTGAAGGGAAGCGGCTTTTAAGGAAACCGTTGGATCAATATTTGGAAAGGAAAGACTTAGATCTTCCTTACTGTATCTGTTGGGCAAATGAGAACTGGACAAGAAGATGGGATGGACAGGAGAAGGATATCCTGATGCAGCAGGTACACAATGCAGATACCGACGAAGCTTTTATCCGGGAAGTGATGCCTATGTTCCGGGATCCCAGGTATATTCGGATAGAAGGAAAGCCGGTGCTTCTTATCTATCGTTTCGGACTGTTTGAATATCCGGCGGAGACCATTGAAAGGTGGAGGAGAATCTGCAGGGAGGAAGGAATCGGAGAAATCCAAATTGCAATGGTTCAGGCATTTAAAGAATTGGACAACCGTGTCTATGGGGCCGATTTTTCCGTGGAATTCCCGCCGCATATGACGAATATGATGGATATGGAAGTGATTTTAGGAGAGGTGGGTCATCTCCATAAAAATTTTACGGGTCATTTATACAGTTACCGGAAAATGGTGGAGAGACTGCGGACTGTAGTAAAAAGGACGTACACTCTGTATCTGGGGTGTATGCTGGAATGGGATAATACGGCGAGAAGAAAGTACAACCCGGATATTTATGTGGATTTTACGCCGGAACTTTTCCGCATATGGCTAATCCGCAACCAGTTTTATGCAAGGCTTTACAACCCCGAACCGGTTACATTTATCAATGCATGGAATGAGTGGGCAGAAGGAACTTACCTTGAGCCGGACGAAAAATGGGGCAGAAAAAATCTGGAAATGGTAAAAGAAGTTGTGTCTTTGAAATAAAAGGCACAATTTTTTATGTTTTTGTAAAAAAATTATCGGAAATAGGATATAATGGACATAATAAAGGCAATCGCCGCAGAGAGGAGAAAGGCATATGCTTGAGAAGCTGGATTTAACAAAAAAAATGGACAAAGAAGAGTACAAGGAGAAAATGGAAGTCCTGGAGGTCAGGATTGGAAAACTTCAGCGAGAATGTAAGGAGTTGGGGATTCCTGTCATGATTGCATTTGAAGGTTACGGAGCATCGGGAAAGGGCGTACAGATTGGGAAGCTGATACAGGCTCTCGACCCCAGAGGATTTGAGGTATATGCCGTAAAGACGGAGACCGAAGAAGAGAGGATGCATCCGTTTATGTGGCGTTTCTGGACGAAGATGCCTGCTAACGGACGGATTGCTATTTATGACAGTAGTTGGTACAGGAAAGTCCTGGTAGACCGATTTGATAAGAGGACGAAGAAGAAAGAGCTTCCGGCAGCGTATGATTCGATCTGTTCTTTTGAAAAGCAGCTGACCGACGGCGGAATGGTTTTGATTAAGATTTTTCTTGCTATTGATAAAAAAGAACAGAAGAAACGCTTCCGAAAACTTATGGATTCTGAGGATACGGCATGGCGTGTCAGCGAAGGGGATCTGAAAAGAAATAAAGAATTTGAGAAATATGAGCAAATGAATGAAGAGATGCTTGTGCGGACGGATACGGATTATGCCCCGTGGAATATTGTAGAGGCAACCGACAGAAGATTCGCCACTGCGAAAATTTATTCGATTATTATAGAAACTCTGAGCAAGAAGATAAAAGAGGTGCAGAAGGCGAAAGAATCTGCAGAAAGGGAACCTCTTGAGAAGACAAAGGGTACATTGGTAGATAATATCCTTGCGCAGGCGGATCTTACAAAGACGGTTACGAGAGAGGAGTATAAGGAACGGATTGAGAAATTGCAGGATAAGATTGAGAAACTTCACGGGGAGCTTTACAGGCGGAGAATCCCGGTAGTCCTTGGATTTGAAGGCTGGGATGCGGGAGGAAAAGGAGGCGCTGTGAAGCGGCTGACGGCGAAAATGGATCCCAGAGGATTTGTCGTTCATCCGACGGCGTCACCCAATGATATTGAACGGGCGCATCATTATCTGTGGCGTTTCTGGACGGCTATGCCGAAGGCAGGGCATGTTGCCATCTTCGACCGCACCTGGTATGGAAGAGTGATGGTCGAGCGGATTGAAGGTTTCTGCACGAAGGATGAATGGCAGAGAGCTTACAAGGAAATCAATGATATGGAGAGAGATTTAACGAACGCAGGAGCAATTGTCCTCAAATTCTGGATGCAGATTGATAAGGATGAGCAGGAGCGCAGGTTTAAGGCACGTCAGGAAAATCCTGAGAAGCAGTGGAAGATTACGGATGAGGACTGGCGCAACCGTGAGAAGTGGGATCAATATGAGGTGGCGGTTAATGAAATGCTTATGAAGACGTCTACGACATCGGCTCCGTGGATTGTAGTAGAAGGAAACTGCAAATATTATGCAAGGATCCGGGTTCTTGAGTCGGTGATTGAAGCGATAGAAGAGAGATTGAAAAAGGAACAGGAATCATAAAGGGGGCTTTCTTATTATGACAATACGGGAAGAACTTGAGCTTAGGGAAATGGCCTATCTAAGCCCTTATGCGGTTTTGAGTAAGAATTCAAAAGGAAGGAAGAGAAAAGAGCCGGAATGTGATCTCCGTCCCGTATTCCAGCGGGACAGAGACCGTATTCTTCATTGCAAGTCCTTCCGCAGGCTGAAGCAGAAGACTCAGGTATTCCTGTCCCCGACAGGAGACCATTACCGTACCCGTATGACACATACGCTGGAGGTGGCACAGACTGCCCGTACGATTGCGAAGGCGTTAAGGCTGAACGAAGATTTGACGGAAGCTATTGCATTGGGACATGATTTGGGACATACACCTTTTGGACATGCGGGAGAAAGGGCGCTGAATGATATTTGCCCGGAAGGATTCCGGCATAATGAGCAGAGCGTCCGGGTAGTGGAGATTTTAGAAAAGCAAGGAGAAGGATTGAATCTGACAGAAGAAGTGGTGGATGGGATTCTGAATCACAAATCCAGCGGGACTCCGCATACATTGGAGGGAAAGATCGTACGTCTGTCCGATAAAATTGCTTATATCAATCACGATATTGACGATGCCATTCGCGGAGGAATACTGAAAGAAGGAGATCTGCCGGGAGAATATACGGCTTTGCTTGGCAACTCTACCCGTACGCGCCTGAATACGTTAATCCATGATGTGATTACCCACAGTATGAATCAGCCGGATATTAGGATGTCAGAAGAGGGGAAAGCGGCAATGACAGGACTCAGACAGTTTATGTTTGCAAATGTGTATAGAAATCCGGCGGCAAAGGGAGAAGAAGAAAAAGCAATACATATGATTACGAATCTTTATGAATACTATGTCCGGAATCCAAAACTTCTGCCGAAAGGATATCTTGATACGGTGGAGCGAAGAGGCGAGAGTAAGGAACGGGCAGTCTGCGATTATATTGCAGGAATGACGGATTCTTATGCTGTAAAAAAATTCCAGGAATATTTTATTCCAGAATCCTGGCAAAAATAAAGGAAATGAGAAAGTTTTGTCGAATATAATATAATGAGGGCAGATTTATCCCTCACAGAAAATAGGAAGAATCAGTTCTTTCCTATTAAAAAGGATGTAGTCAGCATGTATTACTCTGAAGAATTGATTGAAGAGGTTCGGTTAAAAAATGATATTGTAGATGTGATTTCCGGTTATGTGAAGCTGCAGAAAAAGGGAAGCTCCTATTTTGGACTTTGTCCTTTCCACAATGAAAAGTCTCCGTCCTTTTCTGTCAGCAGGCAGAAGCAGATGTATTATTGCTTCGGTTGCGGAGAAGGAGGGAATGTATTTACATTCTTGATGGAGTATGAAAATTATTCTTTTACGGAAGCAGTGAAGGTGCTTGCCGACCGGGCGGGAGTGGAACTGCCAGAAGTGGAATATTCCAAAGAGGCGAGGGAACGGGCGGACCTAAAGTCTGCGCTTTTGGAAATCAATAAGCTTGCGGCGAAGTATTTCTATGCACAGTTAAAATCCCCTCAGGGGGAGAAGGCGTATACATATTTGAAGGACAGGCAGCTTTCGGATGGAACAATCACTGCTTTTGGGCTGGGGTACTCTAACAAATACAGTGATGATCTGTATAAGTATCTGAAGGCGAAAGGATATTCGGATCAGCTTCTTATGAAAGCCGGGCTGATTACCATTGACGAGAAGCATGGGGCTTATGATAAGTTCTGGAACCGGGTGATGTTTCCTATTATGGATGCCAATAACCGGGTCATCGGGTTTGGCGGAAGAGTCATGGGAGACGGAAAACCAAAGTATCTGAATTCGCCGGAGACGCCGGTATTTGACAAGAGCCGGAATCTCTATGGCCTTCATCGGGCAAGGAGTTCAAGGAAGCCGTATTTTCTGCTGTGCGAGGGTTATATGGATGTGATAGCGCTGCACCAGGCCGGATTTACTAATGCAGTAGCGTCCCTCGGGACGGCGCTTACATCGGGACATGCGTCACTGATTAAGCGGTATGTGGATGAGGTGTACCTGACTTATGACAGCGATGATGCCGGAACACGGGCGGCCTTGCGGGCAATGCCGATTTTGAAAGAGGTGGGGATTACAGCGAGGGTGATTCGTATGGATCCTTATAAAGATCCGGATGAATTTATAAAGAACCTGGGAGCAGAGGCATTTGAGGAGCGCATCAGCAAGGCAAGGAATGGATTTATGTTCGGGCTGGAAATTCTGGAGAGAGAATACGATATGAATTCTCCGGAGGGAAAGACTGCATTTATGTGTGAGGCAGCAAAGAGGCTGAATCAGTTTGACGAAGAGATCGAAAGAAATAATTACATAGAAGCAGTGGCGAAAAATTATCATGTGAATCCGCCTGACCTGCGCAAATTAGTAAGCAGAATGGCAGTGCAGACAGGGCTGGCGAAGCCGGTGGAACGTCCCAGAAGTACAGTGAACAGAGAGAAAGATAAAGAAGACGGCCAGCTTAAGTCTCAGAGAATCCTTCTTACCTGGATGATTGAGAAGGAAAGCATTTTCACCCAGATAAAGAAGTATATCGTCCCGGAAGATTTTACAGAGAACCTATATCGGACAGTGGCGAGGCTTCTTTATGAGCAGTACGATGCGAAAGCAGTGAACCCGGCGCAGATTATGAATCATTTTACGGAGGAAGAAGAACACCGGAAGGTGGCGGAGCTGTTCCACACGAAGATACAGAGCCTGTCTACGATACAGGAGCAGGAGAAAGCGCTGAAGGAAACGGTGATAAAGGTAAAGGAATACAGTATAGAGACGGCGGCAAAGGAACTGGAACCTACAGATATGAGAGGGCTGCAGAAGCTGATGGAAGCGAAGCGGACGCTGCAGGACCTTGAGAAACTGCATATTTCTATTAATTAAGGATAAAATATAAACAAGCAATGAGAGGATGGACATTACATGGAAGAGAATGTTGTAAAATTCGGGGAAAAGTTAAAAGAACTTGTAGCACTCGGAAAGAAGAAGAAAAGTATTCTGGAGATACAGGAAATTAATGACTTTTTCTCAGACATGGAACTGAATGCAGAGCAGATGGAGAAGGTATTTGAGTATCTGGAAGCGCAGAATATTGATGTGCTCCGCATCAGTGCAGATACAGCCGATGATGATGACGATATGGAGATCGTCCTTTCTGAGGAAGATGAAGTGGATATGGAGAAGATTGATCTGTCCGTCCCGGATGGAATCAGCATTGAAGATCCCGTCCGCATGTATCTGAAAGAAATCGGCAAGGTCCCGCTTTTGTCTGCGGAAGAAGAAGTAGAGCTTGCTAAGCGGATGGCTGACGGTGACGAAGAAGCGAAGAAACGTCTTGCAGAGGCCAATCTGCGTCTGGTGGTGAGTATTGCTAAGCGTTACGTAGGGCGGGGAATGCTCTTTCTGGATTTAATCCAGGAGGGAAACCTGGGGCTGATTAAGGCAGTGGAAAAGTTTGATTACCGCAAAGGATTTAAGTTCAGTACGTATGCTACCTGGTGGATTCGCCAGGCAATTACCCGTGCTATCGCAGATCAGGCAAGAACCATCCGTATTCCGGTTCACATGGTGGAAACCATCAACAAGTTAATCCGTGTATCCAGACAGCTTTTGCAGGAATTAGGGCGTGAGCCTACGCCGGAAGAGATTGCGGAAGAGTTGGACATGCCTGTAGAAAGGGTAAGAGAGATTTTAAAAATATCCCAGGAGCCGGTATCTTTGGAGACGCCGATTGGTGAAGAAGAGGACAGCCATCTTGGAGATTTTATTCAGGATGATAATGTGCCTGTACCGGCAGAGGCGGCAGCGGCAACGCTTTTAAAAGAACAGCTGGATGAAGTGTTGGATACCCTGACCGAGAGGGAACAGAAGGTACTCCGTCTTCGCTTCGGAATGAATGACGGACGCGCCCGCACGTTGGAAGAAGTGGGCAAGGAATTCGATGTAACGAGAGAGCGTATCCGCCAGATAGAGGCGAAAGCGCTCAGAAAACTCCGTCATCCGAGCCGCAGCAGAAAATTAAGAGATTATTTAGATTAAGAAAGAGGCGCCTATGGAACTATCAAAAAGACTTCATGCAGTTGCAAGTCTTGTGACAGAGGGCGCCTCTGTTGCAGATATTGGAACTGATCATGGTTATATTCCCATTTATCTTATCGAGAAAGGAATCAGCCCCAGAGCCATTGCTATGGATATTAACCGGGGGCCTCTTAAGCGGGCAAAAATACATATCCGGGAACGTGGAATGGAAGAAGTAATCGAAACCAGATTGTCGGATGGCCTGTCTGCCCTGCTGCCTGGGGAAACGGACACTATGATAGCGGCAGGTATGGGCGGCGGGCTGGTTATCCGGATCCTTGACGGGAATCCTGAAGTGACACAGAGTCTGAAGGAATTCATTCTGCAGCCCCAGTCTGAGATTAGGAAGGTCAGGGAATATCTGAGCCGGAATGGTTATCTTACCGTTGCGGAAGATATGGTGGAGGAAGATGGAAAGTTCTATCCTATGATGAAAGTGGTACATGGAAAAGAGAGTGTGCATGATGAAGCAGAGCTTCTTTATGGACGAAAGCTTTTAGAAGCGAGGCATCCGGTATTGTACAGATATCTGATGCGCGAAAAAGGGATGAAGCAGAAGATTCGGGAAGGTCTCCTTACACAGGGAGGCAGCCGGAGCCGGCAGCGCCTTATGGAGTTGGAAGAAGAACTGGCGCTTACAGAGCTGGCGCTGGAACGATACCGTATCTGACAGAAGGAGGAAGAGATATATGCTATGCAGAAAGATTATAGAAATTATAGAATCCGCATATCCGGGAAGCTATGCGCTGGAGTGGGACAATGTAGGGCTTCTTGCAGGCAGGGATGACAAAGAAGTGAAATATATTTATGTGGCGCTGGATGCTACGGATGAAGTGGTAGAAAATGCGGTCCACTCCGGTGCGGACATGCTGATTACGCATCATCCTTTGATTTTTTCCGGAATGAAACGGGTGAATAATCAGGACTTTATTGGAGCAAGGGTTCTGAAACTGATCCAGAACGACATATCCTATTATGCGATGCATACCAATTATGATGTAAAGGGGATGGCGGCTCTTTCCGGAGAAAAACTGTCGCTTGAGAATGCGGAAGTTCTGGAAGTAACCAGCGATGGAGATATCCCGGAAGGAATTGGAAGAGTGGCAGACATTTCTCAGACGATGACACTGCGGGAATGCTGTGAACTAGTGAAGGAAAGATTTGGACTGGATACGGTAAAGGTATTTGGAAATCTTCAGAAAGACGTCAGACGAATTGCCATTTCTCCCGGTTCGGGGAAAAGTATGATACCGGCGGCGCTGGAGAAGAAAGCAGATGTACTGATAACTGGAGATATCGACCATCATACAGGAATTGATGCGGTGGCGCAGGGGCTTGCTGTTATTGACGCAGGTCATTACGGAATTGAACATATTTTTATCGAAGATGTGGCAGGGTATCTGGGCAGCAGGATTGCCGGAGTGACGGTAGAAAAGGAAAAAATCCGTTCGCCCTTCGTTGTACTGTAATGGATAGGCAAAAAGGAGTGATGTTCCAATGGAAAAATATAGTGTGCAGGTAGAGGACCGCGTTGTGCAGTATGCGGCGGGGACTTCGTACCGTGAGATTGCAGCAGATTACCAGAAGAATTATGAAAATGATATTGTACTGGTAATTGTAAATGAAAGACTGCAGGAATTGCAGAAAACATTACAGGGTGATTGTACTATGCGTTTTATTACGACAGGGGATCCGATTGGGCATAAGACGTATAAGCGCAGTATGAATCTTTTGCTGGTAAAAGCAGTCTATGACGTATGCAATCATGCTGATATTGAGAAGGTGAGAATTCATTTTTCGGTGGGGGACGGATATTATTGTACGGTAGAAGGGGCTGTTCATGTAAATGAAGCCTTTTTAGAGAAAGTCAGGAAACGGATGCGGGAATTGGTAGAGATGGATATGCCGATTCACAAACGCACTATCCACACAGATGATGCAGTAGCGTTGTTCAGGCAGCATGGGATGCACGACAAAGAGAGGCTGTTTGAGTATCGCCGGGTTTCGAAAGTTAATATTTACAGTATGAATGAATTTGAAGATTATTACTATGGTTATATGGTGCCAAGCGCGGGATATCTGAAATATTTTGAGCTTTATCTTTATGATGAAGGATTTGTAGTGCAGATGCCCGGAAGAAAAAAACCGAAAGAGCTGGCGCCGTTCTGCCCGGCAAACAAGCTGTTTCAGGTATTGAAAGAGTCTACAAAATGGGGAGATATGCAGGGGATTGAGACGGTAGGTGCACTGAACGACGAGATAACCAGGAAGGATTTCCGGGAGATGGTGCTGGTGCAGGAAGCCATGCAGGAGAGCCAGATCTCTGATATTGCAGACAGGATCGCAGCAAAGCCGGAAGCGAAGTTCATATTGATTGCCGGGCCATCTTCTTCCGGAAAGACCACATTTTCCCACCGGCTTTCTATTCAATTAAAGGCAAAAGGGCTTGTACCCCATCCCATTGCCGTAGATAATTATTTTGTAGAGCGAGAGGATACTCCCCGGGATGAAAACGGAGAATATGATTTTGAGTGTCTGGAAACGGTCGATGTTCCATTGTTTAACAGACAGATGACAGAACTCCTTTCTGGTAAGGAAGTTGTATTGCCGGTCTTTAATTTCAAGACAGGACACAAGGATTTTTCCGGGAAACCGAAAAGACTGGGTGAAAATGATGTGTTGGTTATTGAGGGAATCCACTGCCTGAATCCCAAAATGACGGAGGCGCTCCCTCAGGAAAATAAGTTTAAGATATATATCAGTGCGCTGACACAGCTTAATATTGATGAACACAACCGGATACCGACCACAGACGGGCGGTTGATCAGGCGTTTGGTGCGTGACGCGCGTACCAGAGGAACCTGTGCAAAACGTACCATTGCCATGTGGCCGTCCGTAAGGAGGGGAGAGGAGCAAAATATTTTTCCTTATCAGGAAGAAGCGGATGTAATGTTCAATTCTTCTTTGATTTATGAGCTCGCGGTGCTGAAACAGTATGTAGAGCCGCTGTTATTCGGTATAGAGAAGGATTGCCCGGAATACCTGGAGGCGAAAAGACTTCTGAAGTTCCTGGATTATTTTGTGGGAATCGGAAGCGAGATTGTGCCAATGAATTCACTCCTTAGAGAATTTATCGGCGGAGGATGCTTTCAAGTGTAGTCGGTAACGGGAGGCGGCCGGATAGAGTGTGAAAATGAATTGACTATTGAAAAGAGAATAGAGGACGTGTATAATAATCAAAGTTAATGAAATAGTGAAGACGGGTTTTTATGGATTTTATGCTTTGTGCATAGGAAGATGGGTGCAATTCCCACGCAGGAACGCTACTGTGATAAGCGAGAGCTTTAAGTCAGGTCTATCTGTGGAAACTCTATGTCGACCTTTCGGACTCAAGGGTTGCAGTTGTCTGACGGATATGCTTTGTGTATTGCCATAAGTATTTTGGTGTACGTTTACTTATTATACCATTTTTACTAATCATAGTAGTATTGTTTTACACGGATATTGCGTATAGAGGAAGACCATTTGAGCCGGAAGGTTCTAATGGTCTTTTTTTGTGATACAGTCCGCTCGCGCGCAAGACGCAATCTTTTTTATTTAATTAAGGAGCAGAGATGAACAAAAAGAAAAAATATATAAAAATAATATCTTTCCTTTTGTTTGCCGCAATATTCATCTGTACAGTTGTATGGGGTAAAGCAGAGGAAAGGATAGAGCCGGAAAATCCGCTGGCAGAAGAGGCGGATTTTCTTCGGGTTGATATACGCCAGAAAAATGGCGGAAGCGCACAGTCAGAAGAGGCCGGGCTTACGGGAGAAGAGTCGCAAGAGGGAGAGACGCAGGAAGAAAAAGTCTCTGATAATCAGGACAGAGAGACGGATGAGGGACAGAAGAACGAATCTGACGAAGATTCCGATAAAGAGCAGAGTGAAAACCCCAGTGAAGATGCTGATAAAGAGCAGAGCGAAAAGCCCGGTGAAGATTCTGATGAAGGACAGGAAGAAAACCCCAGTGAAGCTCCCGATAAAGAGCAGGGAGAAAAGCTCGGTGAAGCTCTCGATAAAGAGCAGGGAGAAAAGCCCGGTGAAGATTCCGATGAAGGAAAGGGAGAGAATCCCGGCGATGATATAGATGACGGTAAAAAAGACAACCCCGGAGAGAATGGAGGCACAGAGATTGAGGATCCGGGAAATGGAGATGAGGACAACGAGAATGAACCCGGCCTGGTTACCGATCTTTATAATCGGATCATCACGGTTCCTGAGCTTGAGGAAGATAGATTTGAATTTTATGTATATTATTCTGACCCTTCGGTAAATGCCAATATCAGGGTGAATTATCGTCATAAAAATGACAAAGGATCCGGCACTTATCTGAAAGCAGAGCAGGAGAAGTATTATCAGGCAGAATTGTCGCTTGGAACAAACTATATTACGATTTATTTTACGGATAAAGACGGGAAAAGGAATTACACGAGATATGTAATTACATACCAGGCAGAAAAGGCAGCGGAAGAGAATCCGTCGGTAGGAGAGCATCCTCCGGTTATTACGACTACGTTTGACAATTGGGAGGGAGACATTAAGACGAATGAATTTACATTTATCGTTACCGCAAAGACCTGGAGAGGGGAAACCATCTATGCAGATAATATTGAAGTAAAGATGGATGGGCAGCCTATCACCAATCCTACCGGATCAGGCAATTATGAATATGTGCTTCAATTTGAGCGACCCAATGTAGGTGATTACAGTAATCATGTTGTGACGGTACTTGCATGGGATAATGAGGGGAATTCCCGGTGGGTGAAGTACGATATCCGTTATCATGCACATGATGAGGGAAATGAAATCGGAAATGTTTACGTTGTGATTGATGCCACAACGGTGGGCTGCGGAATTGTGGACGAATGTGAAATAGAAATAAAATCCGGAGATACGGCGGCTGTCGCGGTGCTGGAGGCGCTGGAACAGAATGGGTATGAAGTGTCTTATGGAGGAAATCTGCAGACGGAACTTTATTTAAGAAGCATCAGCAGGGCAGACGCCTTCCGGGGCTGCGAGATAGATTCCCGGCTGGGAACCTTGCTTGAACGGGACGGCGTGGCATTTACGCCAAAAGGAACCAGAGATAAGTTGGGAGAATTTGATTTTACGCAAGGTTCCGGATGGCTGTATTTTATAAATGGAACGCTCTGTCCCGGCAAGGCAATGTCTTCCTGGAAGCTGAACGGAGGCGAGACCATCAGTCTCAGGTATACGCTGGCATGGGGGAAGGATATGGGAGTTGCTTCTTATGATAAAGGAAGCCTGACCTCTTACTGTGCTGCATGGGTAGATGGAAGTATCCATGAACTGGGACATGATTTTGTGGAAACCGGACGTGTGGAAGCAGCCGAGGGGCAGGATGGATATATAGAATATACCTGTACAAAATGTCAGGAAGTGAAACAGGAGATTATAGAGGCTCCGGAGAACCCGGATCCGGAAGAACCAGAGAACCCGGAGGTTCCGGTGGATCCGGCTGAGCCGGAAAGACCGGAAGAACCAGAGGAACCGGAAAACCCAGAGGAGCCGGATGGTTCGGGAGAATCGGGTGATCCGGAAAACCCGCAGCCGGAGCAGTAAAGACCTGAGAAGGAACCTATAAAATGACAGGAGAAGCTATGAAAAAGAAAATCAGCAGAAGTATAGCTGCAATCGGAATGTTCTTGCTGCTGTGTATACAGACTGTATATGCGCAGAATGAAACGGAAATTGCTGAGCAAATCAGCCAGACAGCATCTGCATTACAAAATAGTGCAGAATCAAAAGAAGAATATCTTTTGAGGGATGAAAACTATATGACAGCCGGGGCGGCGGGGAGTGATTGGACAGCGCTTACGCTGGCGCTTTCGGGAAAGAAGGACGCATACCAGGACTATCTGAACCGGCTGCAGGATTATGTAGAAAAGCAATATCAGGAGAATGGTATGCTGGATTCTGTGAAAGCGACGGAATACCAGAGAATTTCTCTCGTAATGCTGGCGCTCGGGGGGAATCCTCTGCATGTGGATGCCCAAAAAGAAGAGATAAATCTGATTGCCGACGGAACCTATGATTTTGTTGGGGAAAGTCTGAACCTGCAGGGGTCTAACGGATTGATTTATGCGCTGCTTGCATTGGATGCAGGAAATTATGAGGTGCCGGAGGGAGCAAAGTATACAAGAGAACAGATAACAGAGCAGCTTTTGGCCTGCCAGTGTGAAGACGGATCCTTTGCGTTAGTAGGAGACGAGCAGGGAGATGCGGACATTACTGCAATGGCAGTTCAGGCTCTTGCGCCCTACCGGGGACAAGCGGAGGTGGCAGATGCCGTAGGGAGAGCTGTTTTGTGGCTGTCGGAACAGATGACAGAAAATGGAATGATTGAGACGGGGAGCGGAGAGAGTGTGGAGGCTACTGCCCAGACAATCTTGGCTCTGTGTGCGCTGGGCATGGACCCGGCATCGGTGGAAGAATTTCATAAAGGGGATAACTTTTTGCTGGACGGGCTGCAAGTATTTCGCAGAGACGACGGATGGTACAGACATACGGCTGAAGAGGAAGAGGCAGACCGGATTGCCACCTATCAGGCGCTGCTGGCGCTGGAGGCAGTGGAGAAGCTGCGGACAGACGGAGGATGGATACTGGATTTTACAGACTATGGCGCACCTGAGAGTGTGGAGGCGGAAACATTTCCGTGGGAATGGGCGGCCGCCTCTTGCGCTGTTTTGGTTTTCATAGCGGCGTTTCTGATAATAGTGGGAAAAAGGCGGAAGGGAAGGAGAGAAAAATGCAGGAAAAAATAGAGCTGATTCAGAAAGAAATGAAAAAAGTAATTGTCGGAAAGGATGACGTCATTCAAAAAGTGTTGATTGCGGTGCTGGCCCAGGGACATGTGTTGTTGGAGGATGTGCCGGGAACGGGCAAAACCACACTGGCGGCTGCATTTGCGAAGGTATTGGGGCTGGACAGCCGGAGAATACAGTTTACGTCAGATACGATGCCGTCGGATATTATCGGATTCTCTATTTATGATATGAAGACGGGAGAGCTTACCTATAAGCCTGGAGCGATTATGACAAATCTGCTGCTTGCAGATGAAATCAACCGGACGTCAAGCAAGACCCAGTCAGCGCTTCTGGAGGCAATGGAAGAGCGGCAGGTAACAGTAGACGGAGTAACAAGAAAGTTAGAGGAGCCTTTTATTGTACTGGCGACGCAGAATCCGGCAGGCTCGGCGGGAACACAGATGCTTCCCGCGGCACAGCTGGACCGTTTCCTGATGCGCCTTTCTATGGGATATCCGGATCGGGCAAGTCAGGTAGAAATTATGAAAGACAGGCATCATACAGATCCTATGGAGCGGGTGCAGCCTGTTCTTGCGATCCCGGATTTGCTTGCGGTTACAGAACAAGTAACGAATGTACATGTAAGCGACCCGATTTATAATTATATCACGGATCTGGCAGAGGAGACCAGAAACAATCCCTACATTCAATTGGGCGTCAGCCCCAGAGGAGCGCTGGCGGTGTGCAGGACAGCAAAGGCGTGTGCATTTATACATGGAAGAGATTATGTGATACCGGAAGACGTGGCAGAGATTTTCAAGTGTGTCTGTGGACACAGGCTGATTCTCTCAGCAAAAGCGAGGCTTCATGAGCAGACAGCGGAAGGTCTTTTGGAAGAGATTCTGGAGCATGTAGATAAACCGGAGATGAAGGAGTCAAAGATTCGATGACAAAGAAAATTATTTCTTCGCTGTCGGGATGGATATTCGTATTGGGGATTTTTTGTCTGCTGGCAGTGGGACAGGGAGGACGGACGGCGTGGATCTGTCTGGGAGCGTGGGGCGTGTTCCCTGTTATATCTTATGGAATGAATCTTCTGCTCAAGAAGAAATTGGAGGCAGAATTTCAGACCCCGGCAACGGTGGAGAAGAGGGAAGGGAAAACCGTTTGTCTGCAGATAACGAATCCGTCATGGATTCCTGCGGCATGTGTGCTTTGCAGCGTAGAAATGTGTAACAGGCTGACAGGCGAACGAACAGAAGAAATCCTTTTTATGTCTGCCCCATCCCGGGGAACGGTCAGAAAAGAGCTTTCTATTTCTTCTGATAAATGCGGGTATCTGGAATTGTCTGTCCGGAAAAGTTATCTGATGGACTGGGCGGGATTTCTGCCTGTGAAATGTAGTGTACAGGCAGAGGGCAGAGTTGCCGTTTTGCCGGATACATTTGAACCCCGTGTCCTGCTTAAGCAGGAGGCGGCAAGGCAGGAAGATGCAGATTCCTGGTCTCAGGAAAGAAAAGGAAACGATGCTGCAGAAGTTTTCAGTCTGCGGGAATATGCAGAGGGGGACAGCCTAAGGCAGATTCACTGGAAACTGTCTTCCAAAAGACAGCAATTGATTGTAAAGGAAGCATCCTTCCCGGTGGAGAAATCCCTGCTTTTGTTCTGGGATAAGAATGCAGCGGCTTCTACGGCGGAGGAAATGGATGCGATGGCGGAATGTACGGTCTCTATTGCGCAGGAACTTGTCCGGCAGGGGATTACATTTACGTTGGGATGGAGCGAAGGAAGAGAAGAAGTGTTTGAAGAAATTCAGACGGAGGAGGACAATATTTCTGCAATTCCAAGGATGTTGAAATATGGCGCAGAAATTTTGGAGAATGAAGAGACGTTCGGAAGCAGCGGACGGATTTCTGCTTATGGTATAAATGGCCGGAGTTTTGGTAAAATCATTTATTTTGGGAAAACAGTGCCGGAACATGAGATTTTTGCAGGGGAGAGTGCGGTAACGATGGTTGTTTGTGACAAAGAGGTAAGTCATCCTGTTTTTCCGGTAGTAGTTTTTACGGCCGAAAATTATCAGGAAGACTTAGAAACAATAGAATTGTAGAAGAGAAGGAGCAAAATCTGTGAAAGGATTACAGATACAGGCAGAAGAACAACATAAAAAAGATACAGTGGGCTATATGCTTCTTTCCCTATTGATTACAACGGGACTTGTAAGAATCCTTTTCTCCGGGATTGCTAAGCTGGAACCCCGGTGGTGGCTCTATAGTCTGGGTGCAGGGATTGTGTGTATTTTCTACAGTGTGCTGCCGGAAAAATATCAGGATTATAGGATACCTTTTGGAGGAGGAAGTTTACTGCTTTTGATTCTGGCAGGATATCGGATGGCGAGAGATGGCTTTTATGAAATCTGTAATGAGATTTTAACATTTTTTACCGGAAAATCCGGAAAGATATATCTGGATTTCCCGGTGGACAATGAACAGGGAATTTATTATACGGCAGCTATCATTACCGGGCTTCTTGTTTTACTGGTCTGGCAGGTTGTGGCAGGAAGAAAGAAATGGATGCTCGCCCTTTTCATGGCTGCCGCCGCCGGTTTAAGTATCATCGGCTTTGCAGCAGTGGATTATGGATGGCTGCTTCTTGCGGCCGGGGCGGTGGGCTTTTGTTTTTGGCAGAAAATGCAGCCCTTATGGAAGGGAAGCAGCCTCAGAAATTGGCTTTTGTGCGCAGGAGGGATTCTTCTTTGCCTGTTTCTGGGGGCAGCAATCGGACATGCAGTGGATGTGGATACAGAGTTTCAGGTGAGTCAGTGGAAACGGGCTGTTCACAAGAAGGTCTGTGATGAGGGAAACGATGCAATGCCGGAAGGAAATTTATCGAATTTGGGACGCTTCGTGAAAACAGGAAATGATTCCCTTATTTTAACGATGGAAAAACCGCAGAAGCTTTATCTGCGGGGGATGGTGGGAGAGACTTATACCGGAACGTCCTGGGAGGGCGTGAGTGAAGAGGCAAATATAGAAGGAGAAACGCTGTTTTATTGGCTGCATAAAAATGGTTTCTATCAACAAAACAGTATCGCAAAAGTTTCGGAATTGACGGGGAATGCTGATGTGTATACATTAAGTGTTGAAAGAAAGACGGCGTGTAAAGGGCATCTATACCTTCCCTGCGCGCTGGAAGATGCCGGAATATTGGATTCTGACGGAATTGGAGAAACACCTTCTTCTTCTATTGGAATGAACCTTCCGGATTCTGCCGGAGAGAGCTACACGGTTTCTTATACGGCAGGAAGTGTGCCGGAATGGTATGAAGCGGCGGCGCTCCTGGCGGGCCGTCAGTCGGAGAATGCAGTGCAGGAGTACCTGAAAGAAGAGCAAAGTTACCGGGAATTTGTCTATAAGAATGATTTGCAGCTTACAAATAGCGCCGTAGGTGTTCTGAGCAGGATTTTTGAACAGGAGGAGACGGAAAGGTCGTTGTCGGAGGTACTGGAGCTGATTCAGGATACATTGAAAGAACGGCTTACGTACGATGAGTCCGTACAGACGCTGAATGGAAAAAATGATTTTTTGCAGTATACACTGGAACAGAGCAAATGCGGATACAGCGTACACTATGCTACAGCGGCGGTTTTGATGCTGCGGTATTTTGGCGTACCCGCAAGATATGCAGAGGGATATTATCTTTCTGCTTATGAGGCTTCCGAGTATGAAGCAGGCGAGAAAATAGGTCTTGGAGAAGCACATGCCCACGCATGGGCAGAATATTATATGGATGGAGTCGGCTGGATACCTTTTGAAGTGACGCCGGGCTACATTGATGAGGATGAGCTTCTGGAAACAGCAGCAGCCGTCTCTGACGGTATGGGGGATGGTACGGGAAATACGTTCCGGCAAAATCCGTTAAAATATGCCCCCCAGAAAAGTCCGAAGGAAGAACAGCAGGAGCCGGACGCAAGAAATGTATTCCGGTTTGAGGCGAAGAAAATACTGGCAGTTGGAATTCTGCTTCTGCTGGTTCTTATGATAGCTTTGATTTGTTGGATTATCCGTCGGAGAAACCGATTGAAACGGTTTTGGCGGCAGATTGCTGAAAGCGACAACCGAACAGCGATTGTAGAGTTATATGCCTATTGTATGATGCTGATACAGCGTTTCCGGCTTGCAGATGTAGATGCAGGAGATGAAATCCGGCAGATTCATCAGGAGGCGATGTTCAGCAGTCATGTTATGACAGAGAAACAGAGAGAAAACATGCGGGAATTTACCAAAAAGGTTCTTGCTTCCTGCAAAAAAAGAAACCGTTGGTTTCAGGGATTCAGATATCATTGGATCCTTTGGCTTTATGACTGAAGGACATGATATAAAAAGGAAAAAGGAGGAGAAGAATGAAGATGACAAGATGGAAACGTCTGCTGGCGGGTATTCTCTGTGCACTCATGGTGCTGCAGGTAAATATTCCGATGGTATCACAGGCAGCAGATGCACAGACAAGCGAAACAAAGGCAGATGATATAGAGTCTGCAGCCGTAACAGATGTGGCTCCTTATAGCGAGGATACGCAGGAAGTAACGGAAGATGGCTCGTTTATATTGTCGGCAGTAACAGAATCACAGGTATTGATTGAACCTGTCAAGGTAGACTACACAAAAGACCAGTCGGTGCAGGAAGCGCTTGCATCGTCGGGATATGAATTCGGAGGAATCCAAACAGGTTTTGTGAGTTCGATTCAAGGTGTTGAAGGAAACTTTGTGATTTTCTTTAACGACGGAGATTACACACTTGGCAGAAAACCCGGCGTGATAGACAACAAGGTTACGGTAGTTGCTTTTACAGAAAACAGTGAATTGTATTCTGTGAACATGGCGGCGATGATTCAACGTATGGGTGAATACAATGCCATGACAAATGGCGTGAAAAATTATGCGCCCGCACAGACTGCGTACCAGAACGCATTAAAGGGGCTTTACACGGCAGACAGCGGCAAAGCCGGCGAGCTGCTGGAGGCATTGAATCAGGCAATTGCTGCGTATGAGCAGGAATTAAGCAAACCGGAGCATACGTTGACGGTAGAGGCAATGCAGGGAGGAAATAAAGTAGATGACCTGGAACTTGCATTTACAGACACCTATGGAAACGTCACTACTGCAGAAGGAACATCCATCGAATTAAGAGATGGAGATTACACTTTTTCCATATCTGACGGAAGTTATAACCGGACAGAGGGAAGCGTTACGGTAAATGGCAGCACCGTACTGCCCATAGAACTTCCATCCGGCCAGTGGTTTGGCGAGGTCAGGGTTCTGAGAAATAACAGAACAGAGAACTACCCGGCATATGCGGGAACTTGTGATTTAGGAACGCATACGGCGGAATATTTTATAGAAGATGTAAATGCCAACGGTTCCATGAATCTGTATGTAGAGCGTGGCGGAGAGCTTCCGGAAGGAGCGGTTCTGAGGGCAAATTATATCGGAACCAGCGGCACAAATTATGCGTCCATTAACAGAAGCTGGGAGAGCAGCACCAACGCGTTGGCGTTCTGCATTGCAGAAGGAATGGAAGGCAGAGAAATCCCGTTAGATGCAAGGTATACAAGTGACGCCGGGTATACGATGATACAGTCTTATAGGCTTAAAATTACACGTATTCCAACCTGTTCTGACATTGTACTTAGAGATGGAAACGGAACTTCTCTTTTAACGGATTTTTCTGCTACACAGACAGAGTATACGCTGAATACAATTGATAGCGTCATTGAGGTAGAGACTTCTCCTTATGGGGAAGAGGGTTATACCATTTCTGTAGATGCTGTGCAGAAAGAATCCGGCAACCGGGTAAAATTGCAGGATGGCGAGAATACTTTTTCCGTCCGCGTCTCTTATAAAGACGGACAAAAGAACACCTATACATTTACGGTAAATAAGATTGCGGCGGCAGAGGTTACTCTTACCATGGAAGAAGGAGTAACGGCAGAGATTTTCAATGCCAATGATAATCTGGTATCTCCAAAGGAAGGAAGTACCTATGAACTGATTCCGGGAGAAAACTACTATTATGTAGGAACGGTACAGGAAAACTATCATACAAGAGCAGAATTTACCGCAGAAGCAGGAACAAGTATTTCAGTGGCGGCGCCAGAAGTAGTTGAAGGAATTTCTGATTTTGCCGCATACGATAATTCTAATAAAACAACCCGTAAGCCGTTCAGTGCTGATAAGGAATTCAGTGCGGATATCTGGCAGTACCGCTATACCGTATCCGATGCGTTATCTGCTTTTTATGCGCAGGCGACGCCCGCAGACGGATATACTGTGGATGCGGTATATAGAAAACAGACAACGGTAGCTTCTACTAATGGTGTACTTGCCAAT
Source organism: Clostridiaceae bacterium (assembly GCA_902362865.1). Lineage (GTDB taxonomy): Bacteria > Bacillota > Clostridia > Lachnospirales > Lachnospiraceae > Claveliimonas > Claveliimonas acetigenes. The sequence goes on along the minus strand of CABIYE010000007.1, from coordinate 16,614 downwards.
ACACGACTTAGATATGTCGTAGATGAAAGCGGCTCCGCGACATCCGTTTTGAATGTTATCAGAGCCGGCGGGTATGGCAATACGATAACACTTCATGTATTTAAAACCAGTGGAGATGTTACATATTATCAGGATTATGTCCTGGATCTGGTACGTTCGCTTCATCTAAGGTCTATGGAGGCATCTATAGAAAATGAATCCATAGCTTTTTGTGATAAGGACGGTGAAGCTCTGGAATTTGACCGGGATATTACAGATTATTATGCAGTGCTCCCGGCATCCGCTGAGAAAATTACGGTTAATGCACATTTTACAAATGAGCAGTCTGCGACAGAATATGACGGCGGATACTATGCTGTGGCTGACGGAGTGAGATATGAAGATCTTTCAGAGTTAGAATTCAGCCTGGATACATCAAAAGAGGAAGAAACGAAAGAAATCCGAATCTGTCATACGAATGAGGATACAGAATCTTCGGTATACCGTCTTGTTTTAAAGAAACAGAATCCTGTGGACGTAACATTCCGGGTAGATTTTGATGATGCCGCGGATGAGACGGCGGAGAAGCCGGAGCCGATTTTTTTTGTTGTCAGCCAGTTAAATAATGAACCGGTTTTTGCGGAAAATGGGGTATTCAGGCTGATGCCGGGAGTGCCGTATACCTATACGGTGACAGCAAATGGCTATGTGTCACAGAAAGTGACGGATTACAAGGTAGAAGCGGGCAGCGGTCCGGTACAGATTTCTGTGACGATGGCTGCGACTGCAGCCCAAAAGCCGGAAGAGTTGGAGGCGGTATGGCCGTCTCTGCGAGATGAGAATAATAATGGAATTATTAGTGCCAATACTCCGATCCAGGCAGAGGATACCGTACTGTATTGGGCAAACAAAACGGCATTTACCGGATATTGCGGGAATCCGATTCTGGTGGACGGGTATCTGTACACTTATGATAATGAACACATTTACAAGATGGATACCCTTACCGGAGAAGTGGTTCTTACCAGTCCGGATAAGCTGGTGGCAAAATCTTCTTTTTCCATCCAGCCTCCAACCTATGGCGGCGGCATGGTATTCGTAGGTCTGTCAGGCGGAAAAGTGCAGGCATTTGACGCAAAGACGCTGGAATCTCTGTGGGTATATACGGATGATTTGGGAGGACAGCCGAATAGTACGATTACTTATAAGGATGGATATGTTTATACTGGTTTCTGGAACAATGAAACAAAGGATGCTAATTATGTGTGTCTTTCTGTGGCGGACGAAGATCCGGAAGATGGATTTGAGGAAAAGACAGCTTCCTGGACGCACACACAGGCCGGAGGCTATTATTGGGCAGGCTCCTATAATTCGGATGAATTTATGCTGGTGGGAACGGACGATGGCGAGAGTGGTTACACCATCGGTTATGCCCATGTGCTTTCCATCCACCCAAAGACAGGAAAGGTGCTGGATGACATACAGCTTCCTCATGTGGGAGATTTAAGAAGCAACATTACTTATGACTGCGAAGGAGAGAATCCGACTTACGATTACTATTTCACAACAAAGGGCGGATATTTCTATCGTATTTCTGTAAATGAAGACGGAACTTTTAAAGAAGATTCTCTGAAGTATGTGAAGCTTGAGAATGGAACTTCTACTGCGTCCATGAGTACCTCCACTCCAACGGTATACAATGGAAGAGCTTATGTGGGCGTTGCCGGAAGCAGCCAGTTCGGTGCATATAGCGGCCATAATATAGCAGTTATCGATCTTGCTTCCATGGAGACTGCTTACTCGGTTCCTACACAGGGCTATCCGCAGACAAGCGGCCTGCTGACCACTGCATATGATACGGAAGGAACCGGAAAGGTATATGTTTACTTCTTTGACAATTATACGCCTGGAAAGCTCCGTGTGATTTCCGATCAGCCGGGACAGACCGAGGCGGCAGAGGTAACGCAGGAAACCAACAAGGATATCACCTATGACACAGCCTATGTGTTATTTACCCCTTCCGGGGCGCAGGCGCAATACGCGCTGTGTACACCGATTGCGGATGAGTATGGAACGCTGTATTTCCGAAATGACTCGAATCACATGATGGCGCTGGGAGCAACAATCCAGAAAATTGAAGTGACAAAGCTGCCGGATAAAACAGCGTATAAAATCGGAGATGCTTTTGATCCGACAGGAATGCAGGTAACCGCGACCTATACGAATGGAACAACGAGGGATATTACAAGAGCGGTTTCTTATTCTGAGGAAGCGCTTCAGGAGACAGATACAGACTTCCCGATTACATATGAACATGTTCTGTATCAGAATAAAGACGGAGAGACAGGAGTCGAGTATACGGCGCCGATGACAGCGATTCAGTTACAGATTGTGTCGGAGGAAGAAGCGGCCGTTATTGACAAGATTGAAGCAATCGGGGAAGTAACGCTGGACAGCGAAGCGGCAATCAAAGAGGCAAGGGCGGCTTATGATGCACTGCCAGAAGACAGTCAGGCGAAGATTGCGGATTACGCTGCTGTGCTGACGGATGCGGAAGCTGCATTAAAAGAACTTCAGAAAAATGATAATATTACCTGTTATGTCAGAGCGGAGGGAAAGACCCAGACAGAAGTTCCGCTGACGAAAGTAACGCTGAACAAGCATGAGATTCCATCCTTTGCTTCTTATGGGCTTAAGGGAGCACCGGATGATATGGATTATATCACGCCGCTGCATCTTCTTTTGCAGGCAATGAAAGACCGTGGTATGGAAGAAGAGCTTGCGCAGGTAGATATTGCTTCTGCCGGATGGATTAACAGTCTGTTTGACTGGGGAGCAGATAATCTCTGCGTTTCAGGAGGAATTGATCTCCCGGATGTAAGTTCCAAGTGCCAGGCAGAGGAAGGAAAGGTATATACCTTCTACGGCGCAGACGGAGACTGGGGCAGTTTTGGATACACTGCGTACGGTTTCTTCGGAGAATTTACCGAAGGCAGCGGCTACACGGAAAAGGGAGCTGATGAAACCTGGGAGAAAACAGCAGAAACCGGCGAGCCGGTAGAATTTACGTATCTGTACACAAGCTCTATGCATACGCCGCAGAATGGTCCATGCTACGATGCGGATGGCGGATATGCTAAGGTTTATGTAGGGAAAGACGGCGCAGAGACAGTTACGGAAGAGGATTATAGAAACGATATCACCGTCGATTCTGAAGGAAAATTTGCGGTAACATTTGATAAGGCTGGTACGTATGTGGTTTCTGCCCGTTACTATACGGCAGAAGGAATGCTGTCTGCAAGCAGTGCATATTGTAAAATTACGGTGAAAGATACTGCAGGAGATGAAGCGGCGGCTGTCATCGAGAAAATTGAAGCAATCGGGGAAGTGACGCTGGACAGCGAAACTGCGATTAAAGAAGCGCGGGCGGCTTATGACGCATTGTCACAAAACGGACAGGCAAGGGTTACAAACTATACCGTGCTGACAGATGCGGAAGCTGCATTAAAAGAGCTTCAGAAAAATGATAATATTACCTGCTATGTCAGAGCGGAGGGAAAGACACAGACAGAAGTTCCCTTGACGAAAGTAACGCTGAACAAGCATGAGATTCCATCCTTTGCTTCTTACGGGCTTAAGGGAGCACCGGATGATGTGGATTATATCACACCGCTACATCTTCTTTTGCAGGCAATGAAAGACCGTGGTATGGAAGAAGAGCTTGCGCAGGTAGATATTGCTTCTGCCGGATGGATTAACAGTTTGTTTGACTGGGGAGCAGATAATTTATGTGTTTCAGGAGGAATTGATCTCCCGGATGTAAGCGCTAAGTGCCAGGCAGAGGAAGGAAAGGTATATACCTTCTACGGTGCAGATGGAGACTGGGGCAGTTTTGGATACACTGCGTACGGTTTCTTCGGAGAATTTACCGAAGGAAGCGGGTATACGGAAAAAGGAGCCGATGAAACCTGGGAGAAAACGGCAGAGACAGGCGAGCCGGTAGAATTTACATATCTGTACACAGGCTCTATGCATACGCCGCAGAATGGTCCATGCTACGATGCGGATGGCGGATATGCTAAGGTTTATGTAGGGAAAGACGGCGCAGAGACAGTTACGGAAGAGGATTATAGAAACGATATCACCGTTGATTCTGAAGGAAAATTTGCGGTAACATTTGATAAGGCTGGTACATATGTAGTTTCCGCCCGTTACTATACGGCAGAAGGAAAGCTGTCTGCAAGCAGTGCGTATTGCCGGGTTACTGTAAAAGAAGCTCCTGTGAAAGAGGTTCCTGTAACGGGACTTACCGTAAGACCGGAGACTCTTTCTATGGAAAAAGGAACGACGCAGAAGTTGGAGGTTACGGTCTTACCGGAAAATGCAACCGATAAGTCAATAACCTGGATAAGTGATAATGAAAATGCAGCGACAGTCGATGCACAGGGAACGGTAACAGCAGTAGAAAAGGGAGAAGCGACAATTACAGCAGAAACCGCTAATGGAAGAAAAGCGCACTGCAAAATTACCGTAAAAGACACGGTCGGAGATGAAGCGGCAGCGGTGGTGAAAAAAATCGCGGCAATCGGCGAAGTAACACTGGAAAGTGAAGCAGCGATTACGGATGCACGGAAAGCGTACGATGCATTATCAGAGAAAGCGAAAGAGAAGGTAACGAATTATCAGACTCTGGCAGATGCAGAAGCAAAACTTCAGGAATTGAAAGACGCTGCGAAAAAGCTTCCATTTCTTGATGTAAATGAGCAGGATTGGTTTGTGGATTATGTGACCTATGTGTATGAAAATCAGATTATGACTGGACTTAACAATACGCATTTCGGGCCATATGATGTGCTGGCGCGTGCGCAGTTTGCTATGATTCTTTACAGAATGAATGGCACGCCAAAGGTGGATTATACAACCAGGTTCCCGGATGTACAGAAAGGAGAATGGTATACGGACGCAATTCTCTGGGCCGCTCAGACAGGTGTAGTTACGGGTTATACAGATTCCGGTCTGTTCGGACCTTCTGACTATATCAACCGCGAACAGATGGCAGTGATGATGTACCGCTATGTGAATTACAAGGGCTATAAGTCGGATGCACCTGCAGACATTAGCAACTATAAAGATGCGGTTCAGGTAAGTGAATTTGCAGAAGACGCTATGAAATGGGCAGTAGGAAATGGAATCATTGAAGGAAAAGTAAATGATGACGGCGTTACCTATCGCCTCGATCCGCAGGGAAATGCGAGTCGTGCAGAGTGTGCGACAATTATTATGAGATTCAAAGAGAAATTTGAAACGGCCGGGAATTAAATAAGAGATAAGATAACAAAGGGGCTGCCAAGGCAGCCCCTTAAATAGCTCAGAATCAATAATTTCTTATGAAGAATGTTCATGTATAAATCTTTTCATAGCCTGAAAACTTTCATCACTGATTTGATGTTCCATCTCGCAGGCATCCTCGGTGGCTATCTTGGGATCGACGCCAAGAGAAATAAGCCAGTCAGAAAGCACCTGGTGGCGTTCATAAACGCTGTTTGCGATTTCTTTTCCCTTTTTCGTTAATGTGATAAAACCAGAAGGGTTTACTTCGATGCATTCGTTTTCACGTAAGTGTTTCATAGCAACGCTGACGCTTGGCTTTGAAAAGTTTAATTCGGTCGCAATGTCAATAGAGCGGACGACCGGAAGTTTTTTACTTAATATAAGTATCGTTTCTAAATAATCTTCTGAAGATCTGTTGTGACGCATGTTATCTCCTTCCTTTGTGGAGTTAATCTGATATTTCTTATATTGTAACAGTTCTTTTTGCGAAACTCAAGCCCATAAATCCATCTTTGAAATTGAAAAAAATTATCAATAAAGGTTATTGACATGCAATGAAAGTAAGCATATACTAACTACTGTAATAAAATAAATGATAATATTTATTAAAAACGAAAGCAGGTGGGTTATGATGCCTTTAACAATGGCTGAAACCGGTCGTGAGATACAGATCAGGAAAATCGGCGGGAAGGAAGAAACCAGACGTTTTTTGGAAAGCCTGGGATTTGTAATGGGTGGATTTGTCACTATCGTATCAGAGATTAATGGGAATCTGATTGTAAAGGTGAAGGATTCACGTGTGGCAATCAGCAAGGAAATGGCGAGTAAAATCATGATATGAGGAGGAAGATAAGATGGCTACGTTGAAAGAGGCGAAGTGCGGGCAGACCGTAAAAGTTGTGAAAATTCACGGAGAAGGAGCGGTAAAGCGCAGGATTATGGATATGGGAATTACAAAAAATGTGGAGATATACATAAGAAAAGTAGCACCGCTTGGCGATCCGGTAGAAGTAACTGTCAGAGGCTATGAATTGTCTCTCAGAAAAGCAGATGCAGAAATGGTAGAAGTACAATAATTTTTTTGACAAAAGGTTAGCCAAAACTAAAAACAGTTATACATATATTATTTAGGAAGAGAGGGTGAACTATGAAAGTAAAAATTGCACTTGCGGGTAATCCGAATAGTGGAAAGACAACATTGTTCAATGCGCTGACTGGTTCGAACCAGTTTGTGGGTAACTGGCCGGGAGTAACGGTTGAGAAGAAGGAAGGAAAGATTAAAGGATACACAGCGAAGGGAGAAGAAGCAGTGCTTGTGGATCTTCCGGGAATTTATTCTCTGTCTCCATATACCCTGGAAGAAGTTGTATCCAGGAACTTCTTGATTAGTGAAAAACCGGATGCTATCATTAATATTATTGACGGTACGAACCTGGAGAGGAATCTGTACCTGACAACGCAGCTTACGGAACTTGGTATTCCGGTTATCGTTGCGGTAAATATGATGGACCTGGTAAGGAAGAATGGTGAAGTGCTGGATGTGGAGCGTCTTGGCAAGGATATTGGATGCAAGGTTGTGGAAATTTCTGCTTTAAAGGGCGAGGGAATTAACCAACTGGCGCAGAGAGCGGTGTCTATTGCGAAAGCGGGAAAGAAAAATCAGCCGGCCCACAGCTTTGAAGGATCCGTGGAGCATGCGATTGCTCATATCGAAGAGGCGATTTACGGACGCGTGGAGTCCAGTATGGAACGCTGGTATGCCGTAAAGCTTTTTGAGCGTGACGAGAAAGTACAGGAAAGCCTTGGGCTTGACAAAGAGCTGCTGGCTCATATCGAAGAAGATATCGTGAGCTGTGAAAAAGAAATGGATGATGATGCGGAAAGTATTATCACAGGTGAGCGTTATAACTACATAGGAAATATTATTGAAGATTGTTATAAAAAGCGTGTGAAAAAGCAGATGTCATTGTCTGATAAGATTGACAGCATTGTAACGAATCGTTTTCTGGCGCTTCCGATTTTCGCAGTTGTAATGTTTCTTGTCTATTATGTATCCGTTACGACCGTTGGCTCAATCCTGACAGACTGGACCAATGATACATTGTTTGGCGAGTGGATTCTTCCGGCGGCGCAGGGAGCTTTGGAATCTGTAGGATGCGCAGACTGGCTGACAGGACTTATTGTTGACGGTGTTATCGGCGGTGTAGGAGCTGTTCTTGGGTTTGTGCCGCAGATGCTGGTACTGTTCCTCTTCCTGGCATTCCTGGAAGGATGCGGATATATGGCACGTATCGCGTTTATTATGGACCGTATTTTCCGTAAATTTGGTTTATCAGGCAAGTCCTTCATCCCGATGCTGATTGGTACAGGATGTGGCGTTCCGGGAGTTATGGCTTCCAGAACTATTGAAAATGATAGAGACCGCAAGATGACGATTATGACAACGACGTTTATCCCCTGTGGAGCAAAGCTTCCGATTATTGCTTTGATTGCAGGCGCTTTGTTTGACGGAGCGGCATGGGTAGCGCCAAGTGCGTACTTTGTAGGTATTGCAGCAATTATTTGTTCCGGTATTATTTTGAAAAAGACGAAGATGTTTGCGGGAGATCCGGCGCCGTTCGTTATGGAACTTCCGGCATACCATCTGCCAACTGTTGGAAATGTTCTCAGAAGTACATGGGAACGTGGATGGTCTTTCATTAAGAAAGCGGGAACAATTATCCTTCTTTCCACCATTTTCGTATGGTTTGCACAGAGCTTTGGCGTAGAAGGCGGAAGCTTCGGTATGGTGGAAGATATGAACAACAGTATTCTGGCAGCAATCGGTTCTGCCGTAGCATGGATTTTTGCTCCGCTTGGCTGGGGAGACTGGAAAGCGGCAGTAGCAGCGATTACCGGACTGGTAGCGAAAGAAAATGTAGTCGGAACCTTTGGTATTTTGTATGGATTTAGCGAAGTGGCAGAAGACGGCGCTGAAATCTGGGGAACGCTTGCAGGAGCAATGACTCCGGTTGCAGCATATTCCTTCCTTGTATTTAACCTTCTCTGCGCGCCGTGTTTTGCAGCGATGGGAGCAATTAAACGTGAGATGAACAATGCAAAATGGTTCTGGTTTGCGATTGGATATCAGACGTTGCTGGCTTATGTCGTAGCTCTCTGCGTATATCAGATTGGAAGCGTATTTACGGCAGGAACATTTGGAATCGGAACGGTTGTAGCAGTTCTCTGCGTGATTGGGTTCTTGTATCTGTTATTCCGTCCTTATAAGGAAAGCCAGAGCCTGAAGGTGCCGAAGAGTGTTTCTGCTAAAGTAAAAGCATAATTGGCAGTGTAAAATGTAACGAATATAAGGTAGTAGGAGGTATGGATATATGGGAACAGCGATTGTACTTGTTGTGCTTGCAGGAGTCGTGGGACTTGTAATCCGCAGTATGGTAAAAGATAAAAAATCCGGAAAGTCCCTGCAGTGCGGGCAGGATTGTAAGAATTGCAGCGGACATTGTCATTGATGATCCGAGGTGTTAGTATGCAGAAAGATGAGATTATAGCACGGTTAAGAGAAAAAGGTTTCAGGATAACAAAACAGCGGGAATTGCTGATTGATATTATTCTGGAAGAAAATCATTCCTGTTGTAAAGAAATCTATGTTCTTGCACATAAAAAAGATCCGGGAATCGGGACGGCAACCGTATATCGTACTGTTACTGCCCTGGAACAGATTGGGGCGCTGGAGCGTAAAACAGCGTTTCAATTATGCGGGCGAGAGAGAGAATCCCGCATCTATTGCCTTGTAGAGATGGAAGATGACACCACGGTGGAGTTAGATGATACCGCTATGGAAAGAATCATTGGAAAAGGACTGGCAGGCTGCGGGTATTCCGAAGGAAAAGGAATAAAGAATATCAGAATTATGCAGTCGAAATAGAATGCCTAAAGGAGCTTTTCAAGCTGAATTGTGAATCGGCTTGGAAGGCTCTTTTGTATAATGAAGGAGAGAAAAATTATGATTAAAATGATACTTGAGGTTGAAGGAATGTCTTGTGGAATGTGTGAAAGCCACATTAACGATACGGTAAGAAAACAATTTGAGGTGAAAAAGGTAGTGTCCTCCCATAAAAAGGGAAAGACAGAAATTATTGCGGAGGCTCCGCTTGATGAGACACAACTGCGAAAGGTGATTGGCGATACCGGATATGAGGTGAAGTCTGTCAGGGTGGAACCATATACAAAGAAGGGATTATTCTGGTAAAAGACAAAAGAAAAGCAAAGTAAATGATTCGTCGATTGACGGGAAACGCTCTGCTCTTTTATACTTGTGGCATCAAAGGAAGGAGGAAGGAACGTGGATTCAAAGGTATTTGGACAGTTCGTTGCAAAGATCAGAAAAGAAAGGGGCATGACACAGGCAGAGCTGGGAGAGCTTATCGGAGTTACCGATAAGGCAATCAGCCGGTGGGAGAGAGGAGTTTCCCATAGTTAAAGATACCACACCAAATATGATGAACCCACGCTTATACACTACCAGCTATAATAAACCGCAAGGACAGCAATTTGATACTGCTGTCCTTTCTTTTATAAAATTGCAGTACACAGAAAAAAGCTGTAAAATGATAAATATATTTGTCCTTGTAACAATTCTCGGACATTTGCCTGTTATACTATTGGCAAAAAGAAAAGGAAGTGAGGATATGAAGCAGATTTTAATTGTCGAGGACGACAGTTTTTTGAATAAGATGTTGGCCTATAACATGACCGCAGACGGCTACGGCGTGACTTCTGCCTTAAATGCCAGAACCGCAGCCGCCGCCATCCGCCAGCGGGAATTTGATTTAGTGCTGCTGGACATCAACCTGCCGGATGGAAATGGTTTTGAGCTGTGCAAGCTGATAAAGCCCCAACACCCGGACACCATCGTGATTTTCCTAACCGCCAACGATCAGGAGAGCGACCAGATACGGGGCTATGAGGTGGGCGCGGTGGACTACATCACAAAGCCCTTTGTGATCGGGGCCTTGCAGCGGAAAATCAAAGCCATGTTTGCCATGCTGGAACACCACAAACCGGCCAAGGACATTTACGACGACGGGCGGCTGTTTCTGGACTTCTCGGAGCAGACGGCTTCCCTAAATGGCAAGCCCCTGACCCTATCCCCGATGGAGTACAAAATGCTGAACCTGTTCCGTAAAAATCCCCGGCAAGTGCTGACCCGTGGGCAGCTTTTGGAAAAGCTGTGGGATATAGACGAAAGGTTTGTGGACGAACACACCCTGACAACCTCCATCAGCCGGATTCGCAGCAAGATTGAAGCCGACGGCGGCGCACCCTACATCAAGACCGTTTACGGCATGGGCTATCAATGGACGGGAGGCGAGGCAAAATGAAGTTTCAAAACCTCTCGGTAAAGCGGCTGTTTGGCCGGGTGGCAATAGGGCTTGCCCTCTCCATGTCCGGGATCACCATAGCCCTGTTTTTTGTGACAAAACAGACGGCGGTGCTGCTGACGGGCGGGGTGCTGCTGCTGTGCGCCCTTGTGGGGATTTTTGTACTGACGCAGGCGTTTGGAACGCGGCTGTCGCAGTTTACCGCTGACCTGTGCCAGACTTTAGACCACATGATCGCCGGGAATGAAGCGCCCCAGCGCCCGGAGGACAGCGAAACCCAGCTTGCCAGAATCGGACACCGGCTGGCAAGGCTTTACCAGATCATGCAGGAGAACCGCCGCCGGGTGGACGAGGAACGGCAGGAGTTACAGACCCTTGTATCAGATATTTCCCATCAGGTGAAAACGCCGGTGAGCAATCTGAAAATGGCGACGGACACCCTGCTGGAAAAGCCCATGACCGAGGCGGAGCGCACCGACTTTATCCGGGGAATCCGCAGCCAGACGGATAAGCTGGACTTTCTCTTTCAGGCCCTTGTAAAAACCTCCCGGCTGGAAACAGGCGTGATCCAGTTAGACAAGAAGCCGGGCCGCCTCTTTGATACCGTGGCGCAGGCCATGAGTGGGATCGTGTATGCAGCGGAGAAAAAGGAAATTGCCGTGTCCGTGGACTGCCCGGAGGATTTGGCCGTTTCCCATGACAGCAAGTGGACATCCGAAGCCCTCTTTAACCTGCTGGACAATGCGGTGAAGTACACCCCGGCAGGCGGGAAAATCGCTGTGTCGGTGGTGCTGTGGGAAATGTATGTGGAGATCAAAGTAGCCGACACCGGCAAGGGAATTTCCGAAAGCAATCAGGCCGCCATCTTCCGGCGCTTCTATCGTGAGGAAGAAGTACACGAACAGCAGGGCGTGGGCATTGGCCTGTATCTGGCCCGCGAGATTGTAACGCGGCAGGGCGGCTATATCAAAGTGGTTTCGGAGCCGGGCAAGGGTTCGGAATTTTCTATTATGCTGCCTACAAAATAAAACGCGGCGGACGGCCATTTCCGGCTGCCCGCCGTAAATTTTTTTGAAATGTCCGAGCGTTGTAACATTTCACCCCGATTTTCAATGAAATTTTTTGGTCGCTGTAACATTTCGCGGACATTTGGGTTTTACAATAGCCTTATCAACAGGCAGAAAGCCTTGAAAGGAGTTTTTAGTATGAGCATTTTACAGACTATCGACCTGAAAAAGTATTACGGCACAGAGCCGAACATCACCCGCGCCCTTGACGGCGTGAACTTCTCTGTGGAGGACGGCGAGTTTGTGGCCGTTGTGGGAACCTCCGGCAGCGGCAAGTCTACCCTGCTTCACATGATGGGCGGGCTGGACACCCCTACTTCCGGCAATGTGATTGTCCGGGACAAAGAGCTGTCGAAAATGAACGACGAACAGCTCACCATCTTCCGCCGCCGCAACATCGGTTTTATCTTCCAGAACTACAACCTTGTTCCCATCCTGAATGTGTATGAGAACATTGTCCTGCCGGTGGAGCTGGACGGGGACACGGTGGATCAGAAGTTTTTGGACGAGATCGTTCACCTGCTGGGGCTGGAAGATAAACTAAAAAATATGCCGAACAATCTTTCCGGAGGCCAGCAGCAGCGTGTGGCTATCGCCCGCGCCTTGATTACCAAACCGGCTATTGTGCTGGCCGACGAGCCGACTGGCAACCTTGACAGCAGGACCAGCGCCGAGGTGCTGGGGCTTATCAAGCGTACCAGCGCGGAGTTCCGGCAAACTGTTGTGATGATTACCCACAATAACGACATAGCCCGTCTTGCAGATCGGATTGTCCGCATTGAGGATGGAAAGATTGTGGAATAAGGAGGTGGAAAGCTATGACATGGCCTTTTGAAAATGATACCAGCGCCATTACAAAGAAGCTGGCAAAGGAAAGTTTGAAAAGCGAAAAGCGCCGGAATTTTATGATAATAATTGCTATTTCACTGGCAGCGTTTTTGATGTCAATGTGTGGAACATTATTTTTTGCTTTTCAGGAATCTCAAAATAATATGGCCACTTTTCAAGCCAGCTATGATAATCTGACAGAGGATAAAATTGAAAAACTTCGTCATCAACCAGAAATCGAAATGGTAGCGTCGCTTTACAATCTGGGAGAAATAAAAATGCCAGAGGGATATTCATTGTATTTGGCATATATGGATGATGCGGCATGCTATATTGCCCGAAATCAATTTACACTAAAAGATGGGACTATGCCATCTAAAGAAAACGAAATTGCAGTTGACCGTGAAATGGTGAACAAATATTTTTCTAATACTGCAATCGGAGATGAAATTTCTTTTCAAATAAACGGAAAATCACAAGATTTTGTGATTTCTGGGATTACGGAAAGCTCGACTGAATCACAGGGCAATTACTCGTGCTATATATCAAAATCGTTTGTAGAAAATAGCTCTAATTATAATCCTGCAAAATACCAAAGCTATGTTTGTTTTGCTGATGCAGATTCAACATCAAAAGAAATTCTAAAAGAAAGAATTGCTTCTATTGGAAAAGAAATTGGTGCTGATTATAGCTTAAGTTTTCTCTTTTTTAGAGAGAATATGGGATTGTCATTTGAAAATATACTAACTTTTGTAAGTTTGTCCGTGTTGGTATTATTTGCAGGTATAACGGTAATCCAAAGTATTTTCAGAATTTCTATCAATGAAAAAATAAGAAATTTCGGACAGTTACGCACTTTAGGTACAACTGCATTACAGATAAAGAAAATGATAAACTATGAAAGTAGATATTTATCATGGCTTGGAATCCCTCCGGGTATTGTTTTGGGTGCGATTGTCGGAACTGTTTTGGGAAGTAATGAATTTTCCAGCGGATTTTCCCCTATCAATATTCCTTTTGTAATGATAGGCGTTTCCATCATTTGCACTCTTATGGTGAAATTATCTGTTCGCAAGCCGCTTAAAATTGCAGCAACTACTTCCCCTATTGAGGCAGTACGATATATAGCTTATCGAAATGCTCCGATGCAATCTCGAAAACATAATAAGAAAATTTCACCTTACTCTTTAGCTCTATTAAATCTTGGACGCGATAAGAAAAAGACAGCCAGTACATTGCTTTCATTGATATTTGGAGGATTACTCTTATTTATATCTGCATCCGCAGCAGTTAGTAATACGCCAGAGCAATTTGTCCGTGAAAAGTTTTTTGTAAACGGCGGAAGCTTCCGTATATATCTTTCTGAAGAATCAGTTGGAAAAAACGAAGCAAATAATTCGCTAAACGAATCTTTGAGAGAAGAACTTTTGAATACTAAAGGAATCCAAAAGATTATACCACTTAGAGATTCAGTAGGAATGTGTCATTATTCTATCAATGGAAATGTTACTGAGGGAATGTGTGATATAATTTCGGATCAAAGTACAGAAGGTAATTTTAGCTTTGTTGAACAACATTTGATAGATGGACAAATGCCTAAAAATCAGTTTGAAGTTTTATTGACAGATGGATATATGGAACTGGGGGTTACAAAAGGGACGCCTATAAAGATTACAAATAGTGGAGAGGAAATAGAATGTATTGTTTCCGGTTTCTTTGATAAGAGCTTTGTCGGAACCGAAAACGGTACAGATGCTATTGATCCAGCGAATCTTATAATTACACAAGAACTTGCACAACAACTATTCCCAAACACAGAAAATTTTGCTTACTCATGGGAGATCATAACTGATAAAACTTATAATGATGAAATAGAATCAGCCATTCAGCAGAAAATTACCTCTAAAGAAAAGGGGCTTTCTATTTGCAGCTATAATGATGTTGTAGAGTACATGGAATCTTCTATGAACTTATTGTTTGGAAGTTTGCAAATGCTGTCATTACTAATTTTGCTGTTTGGAATAATCAGTCTAATCAATATGACGCTCTCTAACCATCAAGCGCGTAAACAGGAAATCAGTACATTACGCTCTGTTGGATTAAGCCTAAAACAATTATATCGTTCTCTCATAACAGAGGGATTGCTATATGTACTTGTTTCATTTGGAATCGTTCTTTTGGTTGGTATTCCCATAGCTATTCCTGTGAGCAAAGCTGTTGGTATTCTATTCGGTATGCCAAATCTCTCATATCAATTTCCAACAATGCAGATAGGTGGATATCTACTAATATTGATTCTTTTACAGTTGATTCTTTCTGTATGGGAAATACGGGATTTGAAAAAGCGTTCATTAACAGAACAAATGCGGGCAATGGAATGACCTTTTGAGATCGGCGGGGCGGCGTATGCTGCCCCGCTTTTTCCGCCATTTCTCAAAAAGATTTTTGAAATGTCCGAGCGTTGTAACAATTCAGCCTGTTTTTCTGTCGAAATCAAAGGCACCTCGGACATTTATAGTTCTTCCAAAAGTTTGATGATAATATTACCATTCATGGAAGAAGCAATCTGTTATTGCAATAATGCGAAATTGACGATAGAAAGTTTTTCATATCTCGGTCAGCTCAACAATTACATTACTCTGCTGATACAGCCAGTCCGCAAATTCTTTCGGGCTGGCTGTTCCTGTTTTTACAGCCTTTTTTCTCTGTAAGGCTTCTTTCTTAAAGTCGGAAAAGGCAGCCTGTATTTTTTCCAGACAGTCAGCCGGAAAGCCTGCGGTATTTTTTACCCGGTTTATTTTGTTGCGCCAGTTCTGGCATTCATTTTTATAAAGCAGGTCATAGTTATTTTCTCTTGCCCTCTCGTCAAATTCCCGCTTGTTTTGAAGCGCCTGTGCTTTGCGGCACTTGTCGCTGCACAGCTCATACCGCTGGCTCTTTGCCAGAAAATATTTCCCGCAGACCTTGCACTGCCGGAAGCAAAGCCCCCAGTCATTCAGCCTGTTCAGATAATAGGTAATCAACGGGTAGAGGGACGCATAGGCAGACACACATTCTTCTGTGCGACGGTTGTCCGGGAACCAGAGGTCAAGCCGGGTATCTTCTGATGGTGCGCCTTTGAAATAGAGGCTGCCAGCTTGAAAATGTTTCGGTTTTCCTGTCTCCCTGTCAAAGCTCATGGCTTCGTTATGGAATACCCCGGTCAGGCTGCTCATTTTATCCATGAAGCGGTCACAGGCAGCGTTACGGTCACGGGGTTCTCTGGAAAGCAGATAGCTGTTCCAGATACGGAACGCCACATACATTTTCAGAGGGTCATTGCTAAGATATTTTCCCCAGAGAAATTCGCTTGCCGCCTGCTCCAGCTCCGGCTGTTTCCATCGGTTGGAGTGGAGGGCTTGCCGCAGTGGAGAAAGCCCGTATAAGTTCCAATCTCTGTCCGTGTCACGCTCAAAGTTTATCAAAAAAGTTCCCAGCGGGCGTGTCATATCACAAAGCACCTCTGTGTTTTGGCTCCCGTTCAGCCGGAAGCGGATCTGCTGTTCTTCCCCAATCAAAATCCGCTCTTTCATTTTCTTCCTGTCCAGCGTCAGGACAAACAAAATCCTCTCAAAACATGGCTCATGTCGTATAAACTGATTCTCCATCCCTATCCCCTGCCTTTGTTTATGGTAATTATATAATTCAGTTATATCCGTTACACTCATGGTATCGCAGAATCATTGTTTTGTCAAGGATAGTACGCTATGATGATTGCAGTTGGTAATTTCGTACCGCACAGTACCTTGACAAGTGAATGACCGTCCAAAAGGGATATGACCGGCAGGAGAAGTGACGCATCCGGCGCACCAATGCAGGGAAACACCGCAGGAATGGGGCAGGAAAACGGCTTTTGGGGAAAACGGCAACAGGAAGCATTTTAACCTATTTGATTGGTAGTGTAAAGTAGTCTATGAAAAAATGGAGCTGAAAAAATGGCTCCATCGGAACCTTGAAAATTGCAGATATATTAGCTTTTGGCGGTGTCC
>CABIYE010000006.1:113566-132955 GCA_902362865.1 Clostridiaceae bacterium | reverse complement strand
GAAATTATGACCGGTCTTACTCCGACCCACTTTGGACCGACAGATACCCTGGCACGTGCACAGTTCGCACTGATGCTGTACCGTATGGAGGGAGAACCGGAGGTTACTACCACAACGGCTGCATTCCCGGATGCTGGTGAAAGCTGGTATAAGGATGCTGTTATCTGGGCGAACCAGAATAAGATCATCACAGGATATACGGACTCCGGTTTGTTCGGACCGGCGGATCCGATTACCCGTGAACAGATGGCAACGATTATGTACCGCTATGCGAACTACAAAAAGTGGGATGTTACGAAATCTGCTGACCTGAGCACCTTCCCGGATGCATCCAGCGTAAGTGCATATGCAAAAGACGCGATGGCCTGGGCAGTTGCAAATGAAATCATTCAGGGAAATAACGGACGTCTTGACCCGCAGGGAAGCGCTGTACGTGCACAGGCGGCTACAATTATTTCCAGATTTATAGCGATTTATCCGGTGTTTGAATAAAACAATCGCGGAAGAAACAACAATAATAAAAGGAAGAGACTGACGGAAAATCGACAGTCCTAAAACAGGGGAAGGCGTGACTCGCATGAGTCACGCCTTCCCCTGAAATCTTTTCAGGTTTCATAAAGAAAAGTCCTGAAATAATTTTAGCACAAAAACTCCATCACAAAATCCCCAATATTTATTCATATTATATAAAAATATTCCGTTTTTCAGTTGAAAGCCTGTAGCAATAACCGTATAATGGAATCAGGCGTTACTCTTTATCTAAGACGTAACAAAACCAAATTATTTAAGTAAGGGAGGAAACAAAAACATGAAATGGAAGAAACTTTTATCCGGTATCCTGACCGGAGCGCTTCTATTCACTTCCGTTTCACCAGTTTCTCTTGCAGCAGAAACTGATGATACGGGAAACGGCACAGCCAGCGTACCGGTTGCCGTTGCTGAATACAGATTTGAAGATAATCTGTATAACAGCATGGCTGAAAACGATGCTGCTGTACCAATAACCACCGGCCTGAAAAACTATAGCGGTACCCCCACCTATGTAGAGGGACGTACCGAAGGCAGCAAGGCGATTAAGCTTGGAGATTTCGGTCTGCAGCTTAACAAGAAGAACCTCGGCAAGAACTTCACGGTATCCGCATGGTTCAAAGCTGACGGTACATTTGCCGAGAACCAAACCTTGATGTTCTTAGGTTATCACAACCCGGAAAAATGGATTAGCATCGCCGGAAATAAAAGCGGCACCGACCAATTAAAGGTCTGGACAAGCGAAGGTACCCAGGGAGCTGAATTCTACCGCTGGATTACCTTGAATAATCCGACCTTAAAGGCTGGAGAATGGCATTGTATCACTCTGACCCAGTCCGATAACGACAATACCGTTAAAACTTATATCGATGGCGAACTCTACAATACCAGCAGAGGCGCTTACGCTCTGGACGGTGAAAATCAGGATATCTACATCGCTGTCAATAACTGGGACGCAGAATTCGCCGGTGCAGTCGATGACGTAAAGGTTTATGACCAGACCTTAACAGATACCGAAGTATACAAGTACTGCTATGATGTGAAGGTTTCTAACCAGGCACTGACAACTTATGATTTTGACGACTTCGCTGCTAAAGCCGATGATGCTGCTACTCTCTCCGACGGTACCAGAGATATCTCTCTTGTAACAGTTGGAAACGGACAGGCTCCATCCCTGACAACCGACTCTGACAGAGGTCAGGTACTGCGGACCGTTCGACAGGGCACTGGCGATAATGGCCTGAATAACATCGGCTATGCACAGCTTCCATCCAATCCGTTTGAGAAAATGGATACCAGCAATGGTCTGACTTTGAATTTCTGGGCAAATACCCAGGGAACCGCAGGCGGCAACCGCTGTATGATTGATTTTGAGATTGCTCCTGCTGCGACAGGCAGAGCCGGGACCTTTGCTTTTAACCAGAGTATGGTTTACTGGAACACAACTGATCAGGATGGCAAATTCGCAGACTACAACGTAGGAGGACTTGGGCTGAGTACGGCAAACACCTGGAAAATGGTTACCATGACCTTAACGGAAGACGAAATTGCTTTCTATAGCAACGGTCAAAAAATCAATCACACCGTATCCAGCGGTTCAGAAGACCTTGCAACCTTACTGGCAGAACTGACTGGCAACAGCGATATGACCCCCGAAGACGGCACAAAGATCCGCCTTGGCGCCAGCATGGCAAAATACTGGATCGGTGCAGGCGCACTTCTGGATGATATTTCCTTCTTCGGTAAGGCTTTAACTGCCGCTGAAGTAGCACAGTTGTACGACGAGACAGCTACTTCTGAGCTTGCAACCGGAATCACAATTTCCAGCGATGACGCAACAGTAAATGTTGATAAGACTATGCAGCTTACTGCAACGCTGGAACCATCAGGTGCAACAGGCGCATCTATGGTAAGCTGG
Organism: Clostridiaceae bacterium; assembly: GCA_902362865.1. GTDB lineage: Bacteria > Bacillota > Clostridia > Lachnospirales > Lachnospiraceae > Claveliimonas > Claveliimonas acetigenes. The sequence continues at coordinate 130,509 of CABIYE010000006.1, read as the reverse complement.
AAGTCCAGCAACGAAAAGGTTGCAACGGTAGACCGTAATGGTTTACTGACTGCTCTGGCCGCCGGAACCACCACAATTACGGCATCCATCGGTGGTCTCGTTTCTAACGAACTTACCATCACAGTAGAATCAATTCCGGATATTGATTCTCTGGAGGAAGGCTATTATCTGGCTGTCTATACGACAACTACACCGTTCTACACAGGAAATTATTCCAACACTGATCAGGAAACACAGAGCGTATACTTTGCAGTCAGCAAAGACGGCAAGACCTTCGATGTACTGAACAACGGCGGTGGTGTGATTTTTGCTAAAGAGGGAACACTGAAAATCACAGAGCCGAAAGTCTTCAAAGAAAACGGCACCTTTACCGTTATCGCCCGCGATGCAGACAAATCTCAGGGATATCATGAATTTACATCTACAGACGGCGTAAATTTCTATGATGAATCCATGATGAGCAAGGCATCCCAGACTTCAGGCGTATTAACTCCGTCTTCCTTCAAGCTTATGCTGGATGGCGAGAACCTTCTGGATACAGATACGAACCTGACTCTCGGAAATGCAGTAGAACTGACAGAAAAAGAATATACTTACATCGTAAACAAACTGGGAACTGTTGTAAATAACGGACTGGAAGCTCTCGAAGATAAGACAATCCGGGCTGGCGATACACTTACAGAAGAGGATCTGGCTGAGAGCTACCCCACCGCAACCGCAACCTATACCGACGGCTCTACCCAGAATTTCAACATCGACTGGAGTGGCGCTTTAGATGGTGTTGACCTTTCAGCAGAAGGTACTTACACTGTAACGGGTAAAGTCGTACAGACCAAGTATCTGAACAACTTAAAAGAGCTCAATGGAAGCACACTTCCGGAAGATGATCCGGATAACGAGAACACGGACTATCCGACTAACTATGATCCGGATACTAAGACCGTATACTATGACGAAACCAAGTTCGTTGAGGGTATGGCAGATCCATTCATTTTCTGGGATGAACAGACCGGTTACTACTATATGACAGGATCCTATTTCCCAGAAGACGGCGATGAAATTGACGCAAGTGATAATTGCCAGCAGTATGACCGTGTCGTATTAAGAAGAGGAAAAACTCTGGAAGAATTACAGGATCGCAGCAAACAGGTAACTATATGGAAAGTCGGCAACCAGGGATATGAGGATCGCAATGGAACCCAGCAATCCCGCGGTTATCGTTATATCTGGGCTCCGGAAATCCATCGTGTAGGAGACAACTGGGTCGTATACTTTACCGAAAGCCAGAACAGCCGCAGTTTATTTGGTATCTACTGCCATGCACTCGTATTACCGGGCGACCAGGATCCATATGAAACAGCTTTAAAAGCTTCCAATGAAGCTTCTCAGTGGAAAGATTACCAGATGCGCGGCGGCACAGGCCTTACAAATGCAATTGTGAACTCATTCTGTCTGGATATGACTTACTTCAAAGATGAAGTAAACGGCGAGAGCTATGTAATCTGGGCATCAACTGCTTACGGAAATTCCAGCTTATACATGGCTAAGGTCAATGAAGAGAAACCATATGAATTAACTTCTAATATTGTACTGTTGACGCAGCCCGAATATGGTTGGGAGCGTATCCGCAATATTGTAAACGAGGGTGCAACCGTACTTCAGAAAGATGGTACCATCTACCTTTGTTTCTCTGTTTCCGGAACTGGCTCCATGTATTCCATCGGTATGCTGACGGCTGAAGGAGGCTCTGACCTTCTGGCTGACGGAGCATGGACAAAGACTCCTTATCCGCTCCTGACTTCCCGTGATGTAAGCGGCGAAGAAGGCCCCGGACATAATTCCTTTACCGTAGATAAAGATGGCAATGTAATCTTCGTATACCACGCAAGACCGACAAGCCACAACTATCAGATGTGTGGATGGGATGGAACCAAATCTACTTACAACAGTGAACCTCTGAACGACCCATGCCGTCACGCTAGATTAAAACGTGTACACTGGGCATCAGACGGTACTCCGATTCTGAAAATGACTTATGATGATGAGTTATTAGAAGAGAACGAGACTATCTCCTTAACGATTACTGTAAAGGAAAAAGAAGAACCATCCGAACCATCCGTAACGTCTATCACAGTAAAAACTGCTCCTGAGAAAACGGAGTACAAGATCGGCGAAGAACTGGATCTGAGCGGAATCGTTATTGAAGCAGCTTACGATGATGGAACAAAGAAAGAAATCGACATCAAGGATTGCACAGTAACTGGTTTCGATAATACTAAGGCAGGAACACAGAAAATTACGGTTACTTATGAAGAACAGACCACAATCTTTGAGGTAACTGTAAAAGAACCATCTGTAACTTCCATCACAGTAAAAACTGCTCCTGAGAAAACGGAGTACAAGATTGGCGAAGAATTGGATCTGACCGGAATCGTTATCGAAGCAGCTTACGATGATGGAACAAAGAAAGAAATCGACATCAAGGACTGCACAGTAACCGGTTTCGATAACACCAAGGCAGGAACACAGAAAATTACGGTTACTTATGAAGAGCAGACCGTAACCTTTGAGGTAACTGTAAAAGAACCATCTGTAACTTCCATCACAGTAAAAACTGCTCCTGAGAAAACGGAGTACAAGATCGGCGAAGAATTGGATCTGACCGGAATCGTTATCGAAGCAGCTTACGATGATGGAACAAAGAAAGAAATCGACATCAAGGATTGCACAGTAACCGGTTTCGATAACACCAAGGCAGGAACACAGAAAATTACGGTTACTTATGAAGAGCAGACCGTAACCTTTGAGGTAACTGTAAAAGAACCATCTGTAACTTCCATCACAGTAAAAACTGCTCCTGAGAAAACGGAGTACAAGATTGGCGAAGAATTGGATTTGACCGGAATTGTTATTGAAGCAGCTTACGATGATGGAACAAAGAAAGAAATCGACATCAAGGACTGCACAGTAACCGGTTTCGATAACACCAAGGCAGGAACACAGAAAATTACGGTTACTTATGAAGAGCAGACCGTAACCTTTGAGGTTACAGTGACGGAAGCGTCGAAACCGGATGATGCAAATAAGAAGGAGCTTGAAAAGGCAATTGAAAATGCCGCGAAATTAGAAGCGGATGATTATACTGCCGATTCATGGGAAGCATTCCAGGAGGCTTTAAATAAGGCGCAGGCAATTCGGGATAAAGAAGATGCAACGCAGAAAGAAATTGATGATGCAGTTGCAACGCTTGACAAAGCAGCAAAGGCTCTGGAAAGCAAAGAACTTCCATACGTAGATGTGGTGGAAGACGACTGGTTCTACAATGCGGCATACTACAACTACTTTGCAGGAACCATGACGGGTACAGATCCTACGCACTTCTCACCATATGCAACGCTGGTACGTGCGCAGTTTGCAACCATTCTTTACCGGCTTAACGGTGAACCGAAAGTAGAGTACGAGGCGAAGTTCCCGGATGTACCGGACGGACAGTTCTATTCAAAGGCAGTTACCTGGGCAGCGGATGCGAAGGTTGTTACCGGATATACAGATTCCGGCTACTTTGGAACGAACGATCCGATTACCCGTGAGCAGATGGTAGTTATGATGTATCGTTATGCGGATTATAAGAAATATGATATCTCAAAGACGGCAGAGCTCAGCAGCTTTTCCGATGCAGAACAGGTAAGCGGATTCGCAGAAACTGCTATGAAGTGGGCAGTAGAAAATGGAATCATTGAAGGGAAAGAAAATACAGATGGTACTTACCGTCTTGACCCGCAGGGTAGCACAAGCCGTGCAGAATGCGCGATTATTATCCAGAGATTTATGGAGACATTCGGTGATTAAATAAAGCAATTTTCTCTGAAATTGTCGATTAATACCGGGTTTTAATCCCTGATATGTAAAGAAGAGACATTCCTACAGAATTCAGATTTTTTTAACTTTGAATTCTTTTGTGGAATGTCTCTTCCTTTCATTCTTCTTTTATCTGAATAGCAGGGTGATAGGTCTGAAAAAGCTCATTCCTCCAACTGGGGTACAAAAGGAAAGAACGGAGGAGGGTGGCGCTAATATGAAAGTGGCCCGAAGAGGCGGCAATGTTGCCAGCCTTACAAGGCAGGCGTTGGAAGCAGAAAAGACAGATGGCGGCGATAAGTAAAAAGAGCGGGAGTACAGCCAATCGGGCGAACCGAGAAGCTGTACTCCCATTTTTGCTGCATTTTCAACAGACAGCCCTTCCTCATCTGCAAAGAGGGGCTGTTGCCAGCCCCTCTTTTTGTTGTTATTACTTGTCCCGTAATTGCTTTATTCAAACACCGGATAAGTTTCTATAAATCTGGAAATAATCGTAGCCGCCTGTGCACGTACAGCGCTTCCCTGCGGGTCAAGACGTCCGTTATTTCCCTGAATGATTTCATTTGCAACTGCCCAGGCCATCGCGTCTTTTGCATATGCACTTACGCTGGATGCATCCGGGAAGGTGCTCAGGTCAGCAGATTTCGTAACATCCCACTTTTTGTAGTTCGCATAGCGGTACATAATCGTTGCCATCTGTTCACGGGTAATCGGATCCGCCGGTCCGAACAAACCGGAGTCCGTATATCCTGTGATGATCTTATTCTGGTTCGCCCAGATAACAGCATCCTTATACCAGCTTTCACCAGCATCCGGGAATGCAGCCGTTGTGGTAGTAACCTCCGGTTCTCCCTCCATACGGTACAGCATCAGTGCGAACTGTGCACGTGCCAGGGTATCTGTCGGTCCAAAGTGGGTCGGAGTAAGACCGGTCATAATTTTCTTATCATATACATTCTGTACATAATCGTTGAACCAGTCTTCGCTGTCGACATCATCAAAGATATCGCTAACCGCCTTTGTTGAAACCGTTACCTCAAAGGTTACAGTCTGATCTTCGTAAGTAACTGTAACTTTCTGTGTTCCTGCCTTGGTGTTATCGAAACCAGTTACTGTACAGTCTTTGATGTCGATTTCTTTCTTTGTTCCATCCTCGTAAGCAGCTTCGATAACGATTCCGGTCAGATCCAGTTCTTCGCCGATCTTGTACTCCGTTTTCTCAGGAGCAGTTTTTACTGTGATGGACGTTACAGATGGTTCTTCTCCCTTTACAGTAACATAAGTACCATACTCCATTTTCCATCCATCATATTTTGCTGTTACCGTAGTTGTAAGGATTGCTGTACCTGCTTTTACGGCTGTTACCTTGCCGTCAGCATATGTCGCAACTTCCTCATTATCAGAGCTGTATTCTACGGTTACGCAGTTTTCCAGCCCTTCCGGAATCGTGAATAAAGCTTCACTTTCGCCCGGCTTGTACTCCGCATCTTCCTTCGGAGCCGCTGCTTCAATCTTGGTCCATGGATCTTTGTAATCTTCCTTATAAACCAACTTGCTAACTGCGGTCCTGATTTCCTGTTCAATATCCGCTGCTTCCTGCTGTGACTTCACGGCTGCCACACGCTCGTCGATGCCTTCCAAAGCATTCTGCAGAGCCTGATATGAATCTGCTTCAAAGACATCTGCCTGCATTTCTTTCGCTTCTGCTACCACTGCCTTCAGAAGTGTAAGATCCAATGCTTTTACCGTAACAGTATATTTTGCTTCTGCTGTCAGAAGTCCATAAGACGCTGTAGCTGTCAGAGTTACCTGTGTATCCTCATCAGAATTCAATACCTTTCCATCTGCAGTAATAACATCTTCATTGTCACTGCTCCACTTAATATCAAATCCATCTGCGCTCTTCACAAGATTCAGATCATACACAACAGCATCCAGAGACTCATTCTTATCGCCAAGGATGTCCAACGCTTCTAACTTCTTCTGCAATACATCTGCATCAGATAACTGAACCTGGTCTTCCGTAAGAGCAGCATCATAAATTGTGAATTCATCAACGCTTCCTGTGTAATTCGGGTCTGCTGACCAGCAGGATTTTCCGATAAATCCAAGAACGCCATTCTGCGTACCATTTGCTACAATTGTAGCCATCGTCTTCGTAGTTACAAGCGGTGATCCTACCAACGCACCATCCACATAGATAGAAATGGTTCCATTATCGAAAACCATCGTTACTGTATAATAGGTGTCTGCGCTAAATGATTTATTTGCAAAATTGTACAGGCTCTCAGAAGAATCTTTGATTCCTGCACGAGGTACATTTCCGCCAAAGAACGGAGCATAGAACAAATAATTCGTTCCGGTAGACTGTGCCTTAGAACCAATACAGAACAGCCATGCATTATTTAATGTTGTTCTCGCATACTTTGCCTGGATTGTGAACTGTTCTTTATTTGTCAGTTTCTCATAAATACTTGTCGGGAAAGTAACATAGCTGTCTGCTGAGTTAATCTTCAGCACAGAACGGTCTCCATCCTTCTCATAAGAAGTTCCGTTCGGATTCACAATTGTCGCGTCAAAACCATTGCCGGACGTATCCGCTACAGCCGCGCCGCTTCCGCTGTTCATCTCATATTTTGCTACAACCGGAATCTCTGTCTCGTCAAGATCAGATACTGTTACCTGCGTCTCTGCATTTTTCGTTGTACCTCCAACTTTCACGGTTGTCGTAATTGTTGCCGTACCGGCTTTCACACCTGTAACTGTTCCGTTTGCCACGGTTGCTACAGATGCATCACTGGAGCTGTAGCTAATCTGTGCGTCAGATGCAGCAACTCCGACAGGCAGAACCACATCCAGTTCCGCACTTCTTCCTGTATAAACAGAAAGTTCTGCATTTACGGTAAATCCTTTTTCTGCAAAAATATCTTCCGGCGCTGTCGTATCATAGAGCGCATATACCTGGTCTGCCGTCAGTGCTTCGTCGTACACCTGAACTTCATCTACCAGACCATTGAACAAACCATCTGCATCCCAATTTGTAACACCAAGATAAAGGTCACTATTATCCTGATTCAGAGAAATCGCTGCTCCTCCTGATCCCTTTGCTTCACCGTTAATATAAAGCACCGCATCATTGCCGGACTGTGTATAAGTAACCAGAGACCACTCGTCCTTCGCTAACGCCACGCCAGTAAATGCCGCTTTCCAGGCAAAATCACTGCCATTATTGGACCACAGCTTAATATTTCCCCCGCCGCCGTCACCGGCAACGGATGACCAATATTCTGAAGCGCCTTTCGGTGCACCCATAAAAATCAGACTACCGTTATCCACCAGATTCTGTGTCGGATTCACCCAAAGAGATATGGTATAGGCATTTCCGATTTTACCAGTATTCATCTGCAGGCCATAGTCTCCAAGCTTAACTGCCTGTCCGCTCTTACCTGTGTCATATGTAATCGTTCCGCTGTATGCACCGCTGTTCGCCTGTGTCTTTGCCGTACTTCCATCAAGAGCATTTTCAAAGGAAAATGTCTTAATCGGCTGCGGAGCTTCTGCCGCTTCTGCCTGGATTGTCCCTGCTCCCGGCAGCACCGTGGCAACCGTCATCGCAGTGGCAAGAAATGCAGAAAGTAATTTCTTATATTTCATAATAATGCCCCTCCTTTATAATGTCTTACCTTTTTCAACTACCCGGATCGTAATCTTCTCTGTCAGCGTCTTGCCATCCTCGGTATAAGTAACCGTCAGAGTCTTATTTCCGGCTTTGCTCATATCAATCTCATCAGCATCTGTAGTGAAATCTGTAATCCATCTTGTATCGCCATTTTCATAGGTTGCTTTAATACGAATATCATCCGTATTCAGTTCACTTCCTACTGTATACATACGTTTTGTCTTCTGTACTTTCATAGAAGAAACCTCAGAATCTGTATCTACGTTGAATGAGCATGCCTCTGCCGCCGGATTCTTGGTAAGAACCAAATCACCGTCAACGCTTGCCAGATAGTATCCCGGCTTATAGACACTCTCAAATGTCACGCCATATCCTGCAAAGCCTTCCAGCGTGCGGAATGTAATTTTCGCTCTTCCAGTATCATTGTCATCCCAATGCTGCGCAAGAGTAACCTCACCGGAATCTTCTACTGTAATATACATACCAGGCTTATTATAAGACTGGATAGATACATATGCGTCATTATCCGGATCTGCCAGGCCTAATTCCAGTTCCCATTTTGCGTCGTCTTCCTTCGCATCATCACTTACCAGAACCTGCTGCGCATTATTACCTACCTTCGGGTATTCACCGTCATTTGTTGTATTGGTAAATTCATTGTGTGCAATATATGCGCCTGTTGCATCCGTAATCTGCGTGCTCACACCTGAGATACCTGTCGATGTCTCTGTAAACAGATCAATAGAACCATCCTCATTAATATTCAGTTCTTCTACACATGCAACACGGCGGTATCCGCTTCCGTGCGGAAGTGTACCATTATGGTATACAAAATAATCCTGTCCCTTAAAAGTAAATACTGCCATGTGGTTTGTATTTGCTGTTGCCGTCGGCGTCATAATCCTTCCACCAAACGTCCAGTCATTATTCAAGAACTGCTCATAGGTATCACAGGTAGCATATGCCATCTCTTCACGCCAGTTCGTCGCAAAGAACATATAATACTTGCCATAGTAATTGCCATTCTCGTCCTGACGGCGGAAGTAATACGGTGCCTCAGTATAGAAATAAGTCCTGCCATCATCAGCGGTCCATGTAGAGTTACTGTCATTCATGCCCTGCTTTCTGTCCACACCATTAATTCTTCCAATAGAAATATCATAGCCAGAACCATAGCCGACAGACAAATTATTAGGATTACCATCTCTGTCTTTGATGGAGATCATATCTTCATTCAGCTCACAGTTAAAGAAACGGTTGTTACCCCAGCCAAGAACACGGTGTTCCACGCCGTCTACCGTCTCAATCCAGGCAGTCGGGTCAATGTCTTCCCAGGTATGTACTCCATTTGGTGTATCAATATTTCTTACCAACGGTTTACCAATATCGGTAAATGGTCCTGTCGGGCTGTCAGATACGGCAACACCAATACATTTGCCGCCGTTCACGCTGCTGTTTCCTTCTGTGCAGTAATAGAAATAATACTTATCCTTATACTTCATTACCTGAGCCGCCCATGCTTCATGATTGTTCGCTGCCCATGAAACATCACCGTTCTCCATAATAATACTCTCATACTTCCAATTCACCATATCGGTAGAAGAATAGCATCTCCAGTTTGGCATCCAATAGCCTTCCCCGCTCGCCGTATCATTACCAACATAAGCATATACCGTATCTCCATCTACTAAAATAGACGGATCACCGCCATATACTCTGTTTCCATTCTCGTCAAATCCGAGGAACGGGTTGCCAAGCTCGCTCTTCGCAAGCGTTGTCTCGACAGGCACCTGCAGCTGCTTTTCATCCGATTTGCTGTCAATCGCAGAAACTGCTATTGCAGAAACAGGAATCATGGAAACTGCAAGGATTGCTGCCAATAGTTTCTTTCCTTTCATAAAAACTCCTCCTTTACATATAGTCAATTAAGTATATCACACTTTCACATAAAAAGCCCTTGATTTTTCTATCTTTTTTGTTTATTTTTTTACTTTTTTTTCTTGACATCCTCCCTCCGCGGCACTATAATAAAGCAAAAGCAAGAACCGATGAGCAAGAGTAGTAGTCTTGACGGCGTATTACCAGAGAATTACGGATTGGTGGAACCGTAAGAATATCAGTCAGGGTGAATGGACTTGTGAGGGCAAACTGAAATCAGCATCCGCTGACGTAGGGGCGACGGCTTCCGACCGTTATCCCGGAACATGTATGATAGTACATGGCTGAGAGCATTCTGTTATATGAAAGCATTGGAAAGCTGGCAGGCTTCCCACAGGAAGTATACAGAGTGAATATAGGTGGCACCGCAGGAATATCTCCTGTCCTATGAAATACATAGGACAGGAGTTTTTTGTATGTAGGAAAGTTTTCATTTTCCTTATAAGACGCTCCACAAGATGTACTATCCAATTCAATATTTGAAAGGAAGGTAAAAAATCATGACAGACAACAACAAAATCCCTTACAAAATTTACTTAGAAGAAAGTGAAAGGCCAAAGCAGTGGTACAACGTCCGGGCTGATATGAAGAATAAGCCCGCACCGCTTTTAAACCCGGGTACGTTAAAACCCATGACTGCAGAAGAACTTAACCACGTCTTCTGCGATGAACTGGTAAAACAGGAGTTAGATGACACGACCGCATATTTTGACATTCCGCAGGAAATCCAGGACTTTTATAAAATGTACCGCCCCTCTCCGCTGGTGCGCGCATACTGCCTGGAAAAGGCGCTGGATACACCGGCCAAAATCTACTACAAGTTCGAGGGGAACAATACCTCCGGAAGCCACAAGTTAAATTCAGCTATTGCCCAGGCATACTACGCAAAAAAGCAGGGACTCAAAGGCGTCACCACCGAGACCGGAGCGGGTCAGTGGGGAACTGCCCTCTCTATGGCATGTGCTTATCTTGGTCTTGACTGTAGGGTATACATGGTAAAATGCTCCTATGAACAGAAGCCTTTCCGCCGGGAAGTTATGCGTACTTATGGGGCAAATGTAACGCCTTCCCCATCAGAATCTACCCAGGTGGGCCGCAAGATTTTAGCAGAGCACCCGGGAACCTCCGGAAGCCTGGGCTGTGCGATTTCCGAAGCTGTGGAAGACGCAACCACCCACGAAGGCTACCGCTACGTGCTTGGCTCCGTTCTTTCCCAGGTTCTCCTGCACCAGTCTGTTATCGGTCTGGAAACGAAAGCTGCTCTTGACAAATACGGCATCACTCCGGACATCATCATCGGCTGCGCCGGAGGCGGTTCTAACCTGGGCGGACTCATTTCCCCATTCATGGGAGAGAAGTTAAAAGGCGAGAAAGATTACCGTATCATCGCCGTAGAACCGGCAAGCTGCCCCAGCCTTACTCGCGGAAAATATGCTTATGATTTCTGTGATACCGGAATGGTATGCCCGCTGGCAAAAATGTACACCCTGGGCAGCGGATTCATCCCGTCTCCAAACCACGCAGGCGGTCTCCGCTACCATGGCATGAGTTCTGTACTCTCCCAGCTGTATGATGACGGACTCATGGAAGCCGTATCTGTAGAGCAGACCTCCGTTTTCGAGGCGGCAACCAAATTTGCACGCATCGAAGGAATCCTTCCCGCACCGGAAAGCAGCCATGCAATCAAGGTAGCCATGGACGAAGCCCTGAAATGCAAAGAAACCGGCGAAGCAAAGACAATTGTCTTCGGCCTCACCGGAACCGGATACTTCGATATGGTAGCATATGGTAAATACAACGACGGGGAAATGTCAGATTACATCCCAACAGACGAAGATCTTGCTGTTGGATTTGCAGGATTACCGAAAGTAGACTAAATTCTGAATTATCGGGCTGCCGCTAACGGCAGTCCGTTTTTTTCCCTTTCTTCAGCCTGCTCTCTTCCTCCATCTTCCTCAGCGCCTCCTCCAGCTCTTCTTCTTCCTCTGCCCTTTTCAGGAAGTCTGCATCCTTACTCTTCACATGTGGAATCAGCTTACCGGCAAATCTTCCTTTTCCCCGGTTCTTTATATAGAAGAAACCGATGACAGAAAAAACAACTGCCCCAATGAAATTGACAAGCAAATCCTTCATCGTATCAATCAGGCCGATATCCAGGTAGCCGCCCAGCCCCAGGCTTTCTCCATTTACCGCCACATCATAGATATTGTTAATGCCGGTCGGCGTATTTCCACCCGCCGGATCCAACATCACAGAGGATATACTATGTACAATGGTATCTTTCTGCATATCCAGATGAAAAAACTGATCCATACCAAACTCAAAAAATTCCCATATTACCCCTATTGTCATCGAAAAACAGAAGGCTACTATCGCCATAAATACAGGCGATAATTTAAACGAAAATTTTTCATTTCTGTTCAAAATATCCACCAGAGAAAAGCCGATTGCCGCCATCAAAAAACCATTCAAGGTATGAAGAATCGTATCCCACATCGGAAATTTAATATAATATTCCTGTATCTCTCCCAGAATCTCCGCCGCAAATATGAAAATCAACAGGATAATCTCCAGCCCTGTAGGAAGCTCTATCTTAAGATTTACCTGAAGGAAGCTGGGAACGATTAAAAGCAGAAGTGTCAGCACGCACAAAAATACATTTTCAAAGTTCCGGTTAAATATCTGCAGAATCATTACAGCAATGACGAGCAAACGTAAGGTTACATACACAATAAAAGAACTTCTGTGCTCTTCACGCTCCATCTTCAAAGCCTTCCCCATTGTTCTCAGTTTTTTCCTTAGTTTCATAGTCTTCTCTCTTTCGTTTTATTCTCTTATTCCGGAAAGCTTAATTCAGGAAAGCTTCCACAATTACGCCTTCCGCCTCTTCTTCCGACATTCCCAGCGTACGGAGCTTTACAAGCTGCTCATCATTAATTCTTCCGATTGCAGCCTCATGTACAATCGCTGCATCCAGATGCCGGGCATTGATTTCCGGGATAGAGCTGACCTCTGCATGATCCATAATAATGGAATCGCACTGTACGTGTGCGTGGCATCCCGCATTTCCTACAGCCTTCGGATGGAAGACCTGTCTGGAATTTCCCTTTGCCACCGACCGGGATACTATCTGCGCTGAACTCCCCTCGCCATTCAACTGTACTTCCATATTTGACTCCGCCGTCTGGTTATCGTGGGTCATCAGCTTCTCCATCACATATAATCTGGCATTTTTCCCCAATACCACATCCGTTTCCCGCTGTGTAGAATCCACTCCCTTTATCTGCGCCGTATCCAGGGTGAAAATTGCATCTTCCTCCAGAATAATCTTCGTCACCGGATTCAGAACTCTTGCTCCACTGCCTTCCCCTTCTCCATAATGCTTCTCTTCATAGCGCACATTCGCGCCTTTTCCTACATGGAATGTATGGATTCCATCATGGCGGCTCTCATTACATCCACTGTTATGGATACCACATCCGGCTACAATCGTAACTTCAGCGCCTTCTTCTACAAAAAAATCATTGTATACCACATCTGTCATACCGGAAGCATCCACTACTACCGGGATGTGTACCTGTTCTCCTTTTGTCCTGCCGTCAATATACACGTCAATCCCCGGCTTGTCTTCCTTCTTCTTAATCTTAATATGCTCACTATCTCCATGGCAGAGAGCAATCCCGTTATGTCTCAGATTATAAGCGCCCTCCTGCTTAAATCCGGCGCCATCAATTTGTTTTAATATTTTCTCCGTAATTCTGTCTAATAATGCCATCTCTCTTCACTCCTATCTTAGCATTCCATGCATGTGCAGACCGGGCCTTTATCAAGCAGCGCCGGTAAAACCTCATCCTTGGGTCCAATGGTTTTAATCCTGCCGTCCTCAATCACCATAATGCGATCTGCCATCCGGATAATTCTCTCCTGGTGAGAAATGAGTATCAGCATCTCTTCTTTTTTCTTATGGATTTTCTCAAACTGATTCACCAGCATGGAAAAGCTCCATAAATCAATTCCCGCCTCCGGCTCATCAAAGATGCACAGCTTATGAGCTTTGGCAAGCACCGTTGCAATCTCCAGGCGCTTCATCTCGCCGCCGGACAGAGTTCCATCCACCTCCCGCTTCAGATATTCTCTCGCGCAGATACCTACGCCGCTCAGCATTTTACATACCTCATTCTCCGTCAGCGGTCTGCCTGCCGCCAGGGAAAGAAATCTCTCTACCGTCATTCCTTTAAACCGGGGCGGCTGCTGAAATGCATAGCCGATTCCCGCATTTGCCCTATGGTCAATATCATAAGCGCTGATATCCTCACCATCCAGGATAATCTGCCCGGAATCTGCCTTCTCGATTCCCATAAGCACCTTCGCCAGGGAAGACTTCCCTCCCCCGTTCGGGCCGGTGATTACCAGCATCTCACCGTTTTCTACTGTAAAACTTATATCCTCCACAATGCTTCTGTCTATCCCGTTTTCCTTTACCTTAAAAGTCAGGTTCTTTACTTCCAGCATATCTTTAATCCTCTCCTTCTATCTTCTCTAACGTATATGTCTTATAGCCTCTGCCATCCAAATTCTTCCACTGGAAAACGCCATCCTTCAGCACCATATAACTGTGTTCGCTTTCTGCTTTCGGAATAGAGACAGATCCTGGATTGACATACAGCTTTCCCTCAAACAGCTCTGCCGCCGGAATATGAGTGTGCCCATGTAAAAGTACGTCTCCCGCCTTTAACATCGGCGGATTCTCCATATTAAACTGATGTCCGTGGGTAGCAAATATCATTCTGCCTGCGTCATAAAGAATGCAGTATTCCGCCATAATCGGAAATTCCAGTACCATCTGATCCACTTCCGTATCACAGTTGCCCCGCACACAGAGAATCTCTTCTTTTATGGCATTCAGCATACGAATCACTTCCGTCGGCGCATACTCTCTCGGGAGCGCATTTCTCGGTCCGTGATAAAGAATATCTCCAAGAAGAAGCAGCTTCTCCGGCTTCTCCTCTCTATATCTCTCAAGCAGCTTCCTGCAATAATAAGCGCTGCCGTGAATGTCTGACGCTATCATTATCTTCATAATCCATCGTTCCTCTTTTATTCATTTTATCCACTGATTATCAGTATATACTTTTCCTTCTCACAAGTAAAGGCTGACATTTCTAAAGAAATCCTTACGTCTTCGTTAAGTTTTTGTAACTTCTCTTGAGTCCTCTCCCAAAACGTACTACAATAAGATACATCCTTGGGAGGGATTTTTATGAGTATGAATAACACAGACACCAAGAAAACAAAAAGTGTTTTTGATGAAGATTTTGAAGTAATATACGAAGGCGACCTGCCTGATTTTTCAGAAGAGCCTGCCAACGACGGTTATAAAGATGTACTTTCTCAACTGGCAGATCTTGACGATGATACGAAAGACATTGACTATCTGGAAGAAAACCGCACCCGCCCTATGCGTCCGACTGACACACAGAAATATATGGAAGCACAGAAAAAAGCACGCGGGGAAGGCAAGAATCGCCGGAAAAGCCGCCGGATTCCGAATCTTTTCTCTCCGGCAGCAAAGATACTAAAGTCCGGGGGCAAAGCCGCCGGGAAGACACTTGGCAAGACGACTTCTCTTTTGCTCCGCGCAATCACGCTGGTTCTGATTGCGGCAATTGCCATCCTTCTGGCATGGAACTTCAAAGCCAACTACCTTCCATACGGGAGCATATCCGCCATGATAGCAGAAAGGAATTACATTCTTGCCGCCTACCTTGGAACTGCATTGCTTCCATTATTAATAGAAGGAATTGCATTCCTTGCCGTATTATTCGGAGGACGTTCTGCCAAGGACCGGAACGGACATCGGACAGACACCGGGAACGGATTATTATCTTTTCTGATTATTTACATCGGCTCCGTCCTTTCCTCCTATTCCTACACTAGAATACCAGTCTCACCCGCGCCGCTTCAGGGCGTACAGGGAGCATTATACGTATATGGATCCCTAAACCGCACTTTGTTTATCCTATGCGCCGCCGGAGTGATAAGCTGCCTGGCACGGAAGTTTGTAAAATAACAGGAAAAAAGCCGGTCTGCTGCTGCAGGCCGGTTCTTTCTATATGATCCTTTATCGGAATACGGTTGTGGATGTTGTCTTTCCTTTCATATTCTGTGCACATCCCGCAATATTCATAATCCTGCAGGCATTTACTACAGCAAAGTATTTGCTGGCGCCGGATTCGGGCAGCTCTTCATTCAGATGATACCAATTCATACCAAGGAATAATGTAAAGACCAAAAATACGATTGCTGCATAGAGCCACAGATCGCTTATCACGCCTGCTGCCACGGTCATAACACCCGCATATGCCACTCCCACGCTTAATACACATCCTGCCTTCTTCATAAACGATTCTCGCTTTTCCGACAGCCAAAAGAGCAGCGCCACATAGATTACAATTGCCAGCCAGAACACCGCCATATGCTTTCCGGTAATGGCCTGCTTTCTCGTACTCCCCATAGACATATCCTCAGCTATCCTCATCACTGCTGCCGCCAGCGGCGATAGCAAAACGGCTTCTATATGGAAAATTGCCAGCAGTATCTTCACATTTGCAGTAAAATACATTGCTATATAACAGAAAACTGCCACAATGCCAATGCCGACAATCCAGTAACCATCCACATTGGCTAACAGCCAATCTCCCGCCAACGCCGCAGTTACTGCACTTATGAAATATCCCCACAGGAGCATTCCTGCCAAATTACGGTTACACTGCCGGGGCGTCAGGATTTCTTTGGTAATATCTTCCTTTCCGATCTTCTCAAATCTCTCCTGCCATACGTTCTTATTCTCTCCCAATATCTTCTCATCTATCTCAGCAAAAGATAATTCCCTCAGACAGATTTCCTGACAGACTTTCTCCGTTTCACGAAGCATTTGCTCTTCTTCGCCAATCTGCTACAGACGTTTATCCATAATTTCTTTCATACTGATATTTCCATCATTTAATTTCTTAATATCTGCAATGGAAATCCCCAAAGTTCTCAGTACTTTAATCCGCTCCAGACTTCTTATATTCTCTTCGGAATATTCCCGGTAATTATTTTCCTGGTTTCTGATTGGCTTCAAAAGCCCCTCTTCCTCATAATAGCGTATATTGGCCCTCGTCATTCCTACACGCTGCTCTACTTCCTTAATTTTCAGCAGCCTCTCTGTCTTACCACTCTCCTGCGTCGGGCTTATATTCGCCCAGCCCAGTATATCTGCCAAAGAAATCTTATCAATCTCCCCATTCCATTGTTCATGGGTATATATCGCTTTATAAGATTTTTCCGTTTTTAATACGTTCCCCTTTTTCCTGCAATAGAAAATTTCAACCTCTCCAAAATAGTTCCAGTTCGCCTCCGGCCCTGTCTTATCCAGACTGATTAACAAAACATAATCCTTCGGGATTGGCACGCCGGATACACT
>CABIYE010000006.1:2500-113316 GCA_902362865.1 Clostridiaceae bacterium | reverse complement strand
GTCTTCGCTGTCGACATCATCAAAGATATCGCTAACCGCCTTTGTTGAAACCGTTACCTCAAAGGTTACCGTCTGATCTTCGTAAGTAACTGTAACTTTCTGTGTTCCTGCCTTGGTGTTATCGAAACCAGTTACTGTGCAATCCTTGATGTCGATTTCTTTCTTTGTTCCATCATCGTAAGCCGCTTCGATAACAATTCCGCTCAGATCCAGTTCTTCGCCGACTGTGTATTCCGTTTTCTCAGGAGCAGTTTTTACTGTGATAGACGTAACGGATGGTTCGGATGGTTCTTCTTTTTCCTTTACAGTAATCGTTAAGGAGATGGTCTCGTTCTCTTCTAATAACTCATTTTCATAAGTCATCTTCAGAATCGGAGTACCGTCTGTTGACCAGTGTACACGTTTCAATCTAGCGTGACGGCATGGGTCGTTCAGAGGTTCACTGTTGTAAGTAGATTTGGTTCCATCCCATCCGCATTTTCGGTAATCGTGGCTTGTCGGTCTTGCGTGATATACGAAGATTACATTGCCATCTTTATCTACGGTAAAGGAATTATGTCCGGGTCCTTCTTCACCGTCCACGTCACGGGAAGAGAGAACTGGGTAAGGACTCTTGGTCCATGCACCCTCCGCCAATAAATCAGTTCCGGCCTTTGCTGTCAACATACCAATAGCATACTCAGAACCGGTACTTGCAGCAGAGTAGCACAGGTAGATGTTGCCGTCTTTCTGAAGGACGGTTGCGCCTTCATTTACCGGGATGCCTACATTTTCCCATCCGTATTCCGGCTTTGTAATCATTACGATATCGGAAGTCAGTACCCATGGGGTATCCTCGTCTATTGTTGCCATATACAGGCGAGAGTTTGTATAGGTGTTGGAAGCCCAGATAACATAGGACTTTCCGTTTACTTCGTCTTTAAAATATGTCATATCCAGGCAGAATGAATTGTCAATAGCTCCTGTAAGGCTTCCGCCGGAGTTAGAACCTCTCCGTACCTGATAATCCTTCCACTGTGATGCTTCCGTGGCAGATGTCAGTGCAGTCTCATAAGGATCCAGGTCTCCGTCTAATACAAGTGCGTGGCAGTGGATATCGAAAAGACTGCTATGGCTTTCTGTGAAATGTACAACCCATTTGTCGCCTATGCGGTGGATTTCAGGTGCCCAGATGTAGCGGTAGCCACGATCAACATTTTGCCCCTGAGCATTTTCATAGCCCTGATTGCCGGCTTTCCAGATGGTTACCTGATTGCTTCTGTCCTGAAGTTCTTCCAGTGTTCTTCCTCGTCTCAGAACAACACGGTCGTACTGCTGGCAGCTATCATTTGCGTCAATTTCATCGCCATTTTCCGGGAAATAGGAGCCTGTCATATAGTAGTAACCGGTCTGCTCATCCCAGTAGATCATTGGATCCGCCATACCTTCTACGAACTTGGTGCTGTCATAATACACCGTTCCGGTAGCCGGGTCATAGTTATCCGGGAAGTCAGGATTGTCATTAGCCGGGTCATCTTCCGGAAGTGTGCTTCCATTGAGTTCTTTTAAGTTGTTCAGATACTTGGTCTGTACGACTTTACCAGTTACAGTGTAAGTACCTGCTTTTGAAAGGTCAACATCATCTAAAGCGCCGCTCCAGTCGATGTTGAAATCCTGGGTAGAACCGTCGGTATAGGTTGCGGTTGCGGTTGGGTAGCTCTCAGCCAGATCCTCTTCTGTAAGTGTGTCTCCGGTCTGGATTGTCTTGTCTTCCAGAGCCTCTAATCCGTCATTTACAACAGTTCCCAGTTTGTTTACGATGTAAGTATATTCTTTTTCTGTCAGTTCTACTGCATTTCCGAGAGTCAGGTTGGTATCTGTATCCAGAAGGTTCTCGCCATCCAGTATAAGCTTGAAGGAAGACGAGGTTAATACGCCTGAGGTCTGGGATGCCTTGTCTGTCATGCTCTCATCATAGAACTTAACGCCATCTGTAGATGTAAATTCATGATAACCCTGAGATTTGTCCGCATCGCGGGCGATAACGGTAAAGGTGCCGTTTTCTTTGAATACTTTCGGGTCAGTAAGCCTCTGGGTTCCCATTTTGGAGAAGATCACTGCACCGCCGCTGTTCAATACATCGAAGGTCTTGCCGTCTTTGCTGACTGCCAGGTATACGCTTTGTGCTTCCTGGTCGTTGTATGCTTTGTTTGCATAGAACGGTGTGGTTGTCGTATAGACAGCCAGATAGTAGCCTTCCTCCAGAGAGTCAATATTCGGAATTGATTCTACGGTGATGGTAAGTTCGTTAGAAACGAGACCACCGATGGATGCCGTAATTGTGGTGGTTCCGGCTGCCAGAGCAGTCAGTAAACCATTACGGTCTACCGTTGCAACCTTTTCATCGCTGGACTTCCAGCTTACCATAGATACGCCTGTTGCTCCAGCTGGTTCCAGCGTTGCAGTAAGCTGCATGGTCTTGTCAACATCTACCGTTGTGTCATCGCTGGAAACTACGATTCCGGTTGCAAGCTCAGAAGTAGCTGTCTCGTCGTACAACTGTGATACTTCGCTGGCATTTAAAGCCTTGCCGAAGAAGGAAATATCATCCAGAAGTGCACCTGCGCCAATCCAGTAATTTGCCATGCTGGCACCAAGGCGAATCTGGGTTCTTCCATCGTCAGGAAGAATACTTCCATTACCTGTCAGTTCTGCGAGCATGGTTGCCAGTTCTTCTGTACCGGAGGTTATGGTGTGGCTGATTTTTCGACCATTGCTATAGAAAGCAATTTCGTCTTCCGTTAAGGTCATGGTAACCATTTTCCAGGTGTTTTCTGTACCCAGACCAAGTCCGTTTACATTGTAGTCTGCGAATTTGCCGTCCTGATCAGTTGTGTTCCAGTAAACCATGCTCTGGTTAAAAGCAACGGTTCCGGCTCTGCCTGTCGTAGCAGGAGCAATCTCAAAATCAATCATACAGCGGTTGCCGCCTGCGGCTCCCTGGGTATTTGCCCAGAAGTTCAGAGTGATGCCCTCCACATTCTGTCTCTTAAAAGCATCCTCGAAAGGATTGGTATCAAGCTGTGCGTAGCCGATGTTATTCAGGCCATCATCGCCAGTGCCCTGTCGAACGGTCTGCAGTACCTGACCTCTGTCAGAGTCGGTTGTCAGGGATGGAGCCTGTCCGTTTCCAACTGTTACAAGAGAGATATCTCTGGTGCCGTCGGAGAGAGTAGAAGCATCATCTGCTTTAGCAGTGAAGTCGTCAAAATCATAAGTTGCCAGTGCCTGGTCAGAAACCTTCACATCGTAGCAGTACTTGTATACTTCGGTATCTGTTAAGGTCTGGTCATAAACCTTTACGTCATCGACAGCACCGGCGAATTCAGCATCCCAGTTATTGACAGCGATGTAGATATCCTGATTTTCACCGTCCAGAGCGTAAGCGCCTCTGCTGGTATTGTAGAGTTCGCCATCGATATAAGTTTTAACGGTATTGTCGTTATCGGACTGGGTCAGAGTGATACAATGCCATTCTCCAGCCTTTAAGGTCGGATTATTCAAGGTAATCCAGCGGTAGAATTCAGCTCCCTGGGTACCTTCGCTTGTCCAGACCTTTAATTGGTCGGTGCCGCTTTTATTTCCGGCGATGCTAATCCATTTTTCCGGGTTATGATACCCTAAGAACATCAAGGTTTGGTTCTCGGCAAATGTACCGTCAGCTTTGAACCATGCGGATACCGTGAAGTTCTTGCCGAGATTCTTCTTATTAAGCTGCAGACCGAAATCTCCAAGCTTAATTGCCTTACTGCCTTCGGTACGTCCCTCTACATAGGTAGGGGTGCCGTTATAGCTATTCAGGCCGGTGGTTATTGGTGCAGCTGCATCGTTTTCAGCCATGCTGTTGTTCAGATTATCTTCAAATCTGTATTCAGCAACGGCAACCGGTACGCTGGCTGTGCCGTTTCCCGTATCATCAGTTTCTGCTGCAAGAGAAACTGGTGAAACGGAAGTGAATAGAAGCGCTCCGGTCAGGATACCGGATAAAAGTTTCTTCCATTTCATGTTTTTGTTTCCTCCCTTACTTAAATAATTTGGTTTTGCTGCGCCCATTAATAGGAGCACAACACCCAATTCTATTATACGGTAATTGCCGGGGGCTTTCAACCGAAAAATGGAATATTTTTATATAATATGAATAAATATTCTGGCTTTTTGAACGGAGTTTTTGTGATAAAAATAGTTTCAGGACTTTCCTTTATTAAAATTTGCTGTTATATTATAAAAAGGAAGTTTTTTGGAATTTGGAAAGAGCAAAAGAAGGAAGGAGAAGGCCATGAAGTGTAAAAACAGAACAAGAAGATGGCTAAGACAAATGTTTTCGGGAATGGTAGCGGGATGTCTGACAGCGTCCATGATGTTGACGTCCATACCGGGAATTACAGCTGAGGCAAAGGAAGTGAGCGGACAGGAAGGGATAGAAGTGCAGGAGGAAGAGACGCGCACTTTCGTTCATCCCGGAATGATTCATACAACAGAGAGTTTTGCGGCGATGAAGGAAAATGTGGAGAAGGAAGTCCAGCCCAATCTTGATACCTGGCAGCAGTTGAAGAACAATGGATTCTCAGATCCGGAATGGAACCCCCGTGTGACAGAGACGGTCATCCGCGGCGTAACGGGTGATAATTGTGCGGGTTTTCGGATTGACATCCGCCGGGCATACCAGACGGCTCTGGTTTGGAAGATCAGCGGTGATGAGAAGTACGCAGAGGCGGCATGCAGGATTCTGAACGGATGGTCTTCCGGGATGAAGGAATTGGGCGGGAATGCAGACCGTTTCCTTGCTGCCGGAATCTATGGATATGAGCTTGCGAATGTGGCTGAGATTATGAGAGACCATCCTTCTTTTCATAAGGAAGATATGGAGGAATTGCTGCTGGATGTGTTTTATCCGATGAATGAGGATTTCCTGACGAATCATAATGGGGCGCATATCGGAAATTATTGGGCGAACTGGGATCTGTGCAATATTGCGGCAATGCTGTCTATTGGAATTTTCACAGACCGGGAGGATATTTACAACCGGGCGCTTACCTATTATAAGACCGGACTTGGGAATGGCTCCCTTTACAATGCGATGCCTTATGTATTTGAAGACGGCACGGTACAGTGGCAGGAATCCGGGCGGGATCAGGGACATACAACACTGGGAGTCAGCCTTTGTGAAGTTATTTGCGAGATGGCATGGAATCAGGGCGACGACTTGTATAGTTTATCTGATAACCGATTCTTAAAAGCGACGGAGTATATAGCAAAATATAACAATGGAGAGGAAGTTGCGTATGAACCGTATCAATGGCTGAGCGGACAGAACGGCGCCAGCAATTGGCAGAATGCGGTCAGCGAAGCTAATAGAGGGTTGATTCGTCCGGTGTATTCCATGGTGTATAACCATTACGTGAACCGGATGGGTCTGTCTGCGCCGAATATCAAGAAAATACTGGAGCCGGAAGAGGGGACATACCGGATAGAGACTGAATCGGAAAAGGTAGATGAGCTGGGTTGGCAGACGCTGACCTTTGCCAACACAGGTAAGAGAACCGAAGCGAAGGAGATCCAGGGGGATTTTGCAGATGGAAAATACAGGATCCGTTCGGTGCTGACCGGGAAATCGATTGTCGTAAATGATGAGGGCAATCTGGCGTCAGCGGATGCCGGAACTAGGAAAGATGAGTGGTGGACACTGCAAAATACCGGAGACGGAGAGTATGTGGTTACGAATACGGTGACCGGACAGGCGATGCAGATTAACGGTGATTATTATGATTATGGATCTGTAATTGGTACGGGAAGTCCGGAAGACAGCCTGAACCGGCGGTTTGCATTTGTGAAGAATGATACCGGGGACTACCGGATTATTCCTACGGCCAATTTCTTTGTGCTGGATCTTCAGAGCGCTGGAACGGCGGACGATACGCCGATTATTCAGTACAGGAATCATTCTTCAAACGGGCAGAAATGGATCGTTGAAAGCTGGGATGAAGTGAAAGGCCTGACGGAGCTTAGGGAAGCGATTGCGCAGGCAGTTCCGGCAGACAGAAAGTCAGAGTATACAGAAGAAAGCTGGAGTTTATACGAAGAAGCACTGAACGAGGCAAAGACGGTATATAATAAGGAAGAGCCTTCGCAGGAAGAGGCAGATGCGGCGGTAAAGAAGCTGGCGGAAGCCCAGGGCGCGCTGAAGGAGAAGGAAAAAGAGGAGGAGCCGCAGCCGACGCCGCCGGAACCGTCACAACCGGAGCCATCGCAGCCGTCACAGCCAGAACCATCACAGCCGGAGCCGTCACAGCCGGAACTACCGTTTGTCGATGTTTCTGAAAATGACTGGTACTATTCTACAGTATGCTACAATTATTTTGAAGGATGGATGCAGGGGCTTGACAATACGCATTTCGGGCCTGCAGATCCTCTGGCAAGAGCACAGTTTGCAATGATTCTGTGGAGAATGAGCGGAGGGGAAAAGACAGCATATCAGCCGCTGTTCCCGGATGTCCAGGAGAATGTCTGGTATACGGACGCGATTTTGTGGGCGGCAGGAACGAGGGTTGTAACCGGTTATACAGATACAGGCATGTTCGGACCGGCAGATAAGATCAGTCGTGAACAGATGGCCGTCATGATGTACCGCTATGCGAAGTATCTTGGCTATGACGTCAGCAAGAGGGAAGATTTCAGCCGCTTTGAGGATGCGGCGTCAGTAAGCGGATATGCAGAAGAAGCGATGCAGTGGGCGGTAGCAAACGGAATTATTACCGGGAAGAATAACGGAAGAAGCCTGGATCCGCTTGGCAATGCGGCGCGTGCGGAGTGTGCGGCGATTATCGAGAGATTTATCGCGTTTGAGGAAACGATGACAGATTAGAACATGCGTTGCCGAATTACTGCAGGAATTGTGCGAAATGCAAGGAGGAAAAGAATGATGAAGAAAAGGAAACAGCGTCTGGCGCCGCTTTTTCTGGCAGGTGTCTTGGCGGTTGGAAGCTTATTAATAGGGGGCAGCCTGGAAGCGAAAGCAGCCGGAGCAGACCATCTTGTAAGCACAGCGGATGAAGGTCAGTATCTTGCCGTCAGCGGCGGAAGTACGGCGGAAGATACAGAGCTTATAACATGGACAGGACCGGAAGAGAACCAGAAATGGAATTTTCAGGAGACGTCGGACGGAAGCGGGGAATATTATCTCGTGAACGCCAATAGTAACAAGGTAATTTCCGCACAGGATATGCGGGAAGGCACCCGGCTGGTGCAAAGAAGCACGACGTCCGGTGATGACAGACAGATCTGGAGTTTTATCCGGGTGAAAGAGAATGTATACAGGATAAAGAATAAAGCGACACGTCTCTATCTGACTGCAGATGTAAGCGCAAGTGATTCCAGGATTCTCCAGAAGAACCGGATGGACTCTGCGCTTCAGCAATGGAAGATGAGAGCCGGTACGGAAATACATGCAGTTGCGGATACCACCGATTATGCGGTAAAAATCTGGATTACGGACGGTGTGACGGTTACATCAAGCCAGGGGGCAGCAGTGGAAGGGGGCGGCTCTGTGACATTTACCCTTGCTCCACGTGACGGATACAGGGTAGAAGATATGAAGCTTTTTGTTAACGGCAGGGAGCAGGTTCTTGCGGATGGAGACAATGGTGAGAAGATATGCACGGTGTCCGATATAACGGAAGACCTGACGGCGAAAGCGGAAGCTGATGTTACTTGTCTGGATGGATATGTAACGATTCCCGAGAATGATTATCCCGGAAGAAACCAGTGCCTGTCCCCAAGGGTAGTAGAAGGGCTGGATGGTACTTTATACTGTACATTTGAAAATGGAATTCCATCTGAAATTGTAGAAGGTGAATATAGTTTCCCGATTTACGAAAGTAAGGATAAAGGCGAAACCTGGAAACGAGTGGGAGAGGTTGTGAATGATGATACGGTCCATCCGGATTCTTATTACAAGATTACAAGATACGGAGCGGCAGGGGCGCCAGCGGAGGCAGTGGAAGTGACGGCAGATACGGAAGGAGCGGTTCTTCATCCGTGGAGTCTCCAGTGCTGCCCGCAGTTATTTGTCCTTCCGGAAGATCAGGGAGATTTAAAAGCGGGGACGCTTGTGTGCGCAGGTGTTGCAGTTCCTCTTGAGGATGGTGCGGAGAAGATAGCAGATGCCGGATACGGAGGCCTGTGGGATTCTTCCCTGGACTTCTATTATAGTACGGACGGCGGAAGAAGCTGGGAGTATTTGAGTACGATTGCAGAAGGGGGAGAGAACGGAAGAAATATTATGGGCTATGATCCGGTATGGGAGCCGTTCTTCGTATATCATGAGGGCAATCTGATTTGCTATTATTCCGATGAGACAGATCCGGCTCATAACCAGAAGCTGGTTTATAAGATTACTACAGATGGCGGCAAGACATGGGGAGACGCGGCAGACGTTGTTTCTATGAGTGATTCCAATGCGCGTCCGGGAATGCCTATTGTTACGCAGCTTGAGAATGGTAAGTGGATGTTGGTCTATGAGACAGTCAATATGACCAATCCGATTAAGACAGGTATTAAGATTGCAGATGACCCATATAACTGGAATCCGACAGATGCAGGTACGATGCTTCCGGGAATCAATGGTACGTATGGAGGTTCTCCATATGTGTATACGCTGCAGGATGGCAGAGTCGTGGTGGGGACAGGCTCTCTTTCGGAAGTATTTGTCAACACAGAAAATGACGGCACGGGCGAGTGGGTGGCAAAAGAAACAGGAGCGCCTGCCGGATATAACCGGTGCTTCCTCCAGCTTTCGACCGGTGAATTTTTCATCAGCGGAACCGAAGGGGGCGGATTTGCCACTCAGAATAATAAGATTTTTGTGAAAAGAGTGTGGGAGGAAGAGCTGCCCGGAAGCAGCAAGCCGGGCGAACCGGATGAACCGGACGAACCTGAGAAGCCAGACGAACCGGATGAGCCAGATGAACCGCACGAACCGGATGAGCCGGAAAGAAAGGATGTAAGAGACGTGTTTTTAGATGTAAACGATGGAGATTGGTATGTGGATTATGTACAGTATGTATACGATAAGGGAATTATGACCGGGATGAATCCAACACAGTTTGCACCGGCCGAAAGCCTGTGCCGGGCGCAGTTTGCCGTTATCCTGTATCGTATGGAGGGATGCCCGGAGACGGAGTATGCGAAGAAGTATCCAGATGTTGCGGACGGAGAGTTTTACACAGATGCGGTAATGTGGGCAAGCGAGAATAAAATCGTAACCGGATTTACAGATACGGGACTGTTCAAACCGGCAGATCCGATTTCCCGTGAGCAGATGGCGGCTATGATGTACCGGTATGCAAGATATAAAGAAGCAGAGGATATAGAGGTGAAGGGCGACCTTACGAGGTTCCCGGACAGGCAGAGTATCAGTGATTATGCAAAAGAAGCGGTGGAATGGTCCGTCGGCACGGGCATGATTTCCGGTATGGGAACCGATGGAATGCTGGCGCCGCAGGGAACAGCGAACCGTGCAGAATGCGCGGCGGTTATTCAGAGATATATGGAGCGATAGAATTTGATTTTTGACGGAGGAGGGAAGAGTGATGAGAAGAATCATTCCATACAGGTTAGCTGTACTGGCGGCAGCTATGGCAGTATTACTGACGGCGTGCGGTGTTAAATCGACAGAAGTCACTACCTCCTCTGATGAGAAGATTATTACATACTGGAATATCGGAACAGAGGGAGCTGACAAAGAAGTTTTTCAGTATGCGGTGGATGAATATAATAAAAATACGGAATCCGGCTACACTGTCGAAAGTATTTCCGAGCAGAATGATAATTATAAGGAGAAATTAATCGTGGCAATGAGTTCCGGCGAATGCCCGGATATGTATACAAGCTGGTCTGGCGGACCGATGATAGAGTATATTGAAGCCGGATTTGCGCAGCCGCTGGACGAATTGTATGAGAAGTACGGTTTGAAGGAAAAGTATATGGATGCCGCCCTTGCACAGGCAACTTACGATGGAAAGTTATATGCAGTGCCCGTTTATAATGTGTCGCTTGCGGGGATTTTCTACAATAAAGAAATTTTTGAAAGATATAATCTCGAAGTCCCGTCTACAGTCTCTGAATTGGAGGCGGTATGTGACAGGCTGCTGGAAGAAGGAATCATTCCCTTTGCGCTTGCGAACGCCCCGAAGTGGACCGGGTCTATGTATTACCAGTGCCTGGCGACAAGATACGGAGGACTGGAACCTTTCCGGAAGGCCGCCATGGGAGAAGGTTCTTTTGAAGACGAATGCTTCCGGTATGCGGGTGAGAAGATTCAGGAATGGGCGGCGAAAGGATATTTCCCGGAAGGGACGAATTCTCTGAGTGAGGATGACGGACAGGCAAAGCAGTTGATGTATCAGGAGGAGGCGGGGATGCTTCTTGGCGGTTCCTGGTACATTGGAACTTTTGCTTCTGACAGTCCGGAATTCTATGAGAAGGTCGGCTGGTTCTCCTTTCCTGCGGTAGAAGACTCAGATGCGGATCCATCCATCCAGATTGGAACCATAGGAGATCAGTTTATTTCGTTTAACTGTGAAGGAGAAAAATTAGAAGAAGCATTTCGCTGTGCCACGTATTATACGACAGATGGAGCAAAGGAATTAATGGTGGATGTAGGGAAGATTCCGCCGACAACGGATGCGTCAGAGCTGATTACAGATGGGCTGACAAGACAGATACTGGAAGCGGCAGCCGGGGCGTCGTCTGTTCAGTTGTGGTACGACCAGTATCTTCCGTCTTCAGTAGCTCAGATACATCTTACTACCTGCCAGAAACTGTTTGATTTTACCATAACACCAGAAGAAGCGAGCAGGCAGTTTGAGCAGTCGATGGAAAACTATCTTGCAGGGCAATAGAGAAAGAACAGAGTGTGAGGTTGGGATATGGAATTAAAAGGGAGGATGAATACCTGGAATTTAAAGAAAAAGATGAGTTTTTTTCTGACACTGACGAGTGTAATGACTTCCGTTATTATCTTAAGTGTTTCTACGTTGTCCGCAGTTCATTACATGACGGAGCAGTCGAAGGAGATGACGCGTACACAATTGGAAACACTTGCCTCGAATTATGACAAGACTCTGGAGCAGTATCAAAGCCTGGCGATAGCGCTTGTAATTGAAGAAAGCGTGCAGGAGTATTGTAAGAGTGCCGAATCCTCAGGAGAAGAATATGAGAGAGAGGCGGGGGAGGTATATGATTACCTTCTGAATATGCTGAATGTACAGAGTAATATGAATTTTGCAGTTGTGGAAAAATATAATAAAAATAAATACGTTTATAAAGGAAACAGCAGTGTGGTGGACGCCAGGTTTGAGCTGGTGTATCAGGAAGATTACGAAGAAAGCGTTCCGGCAAAGCAGGAAAGTAAAGTCCACATGAGCTTCAGCAACCGGTATTTTCGTGATGGAAAATACACGTTGACTATATATCACCCAATCTATTCTGCAACTTCTATAGAAGAGGCGAGAGGAATGCTGATCATGAATTTGAATGACAGTCTGATTGAGCAGCTCCATTTGGAGAAAGAGAAGGAAGCAGATAATGAGATGTTCTTGATGGATTGTAATGGAAAGATTGTCTCTGTTGCGAATCAGGAGAGGATTGGCAAGAGAGTTACGTACCAGGAACAGATGCAGGGAGACTCCGGAAGCTTTCAAAAGAATGGTGTGCTGATTAATTATCAAAAAGTTGGAAAATGGAATTATTATCTTGTAAATGAAATCTCTGTTTTTGAATTATATAAAGGTAATATGAAGGTTGCGGCTGTGCTGGTATTTGTAATTGTCGGGATGACTGTCTTATCTATTTTCTTGCTGCGGAAAATGATGAAGGCGTTCTATGAGCCGCTTGACAGGGTAGTCGTTGCAATGGACGATGTGTCCGAGGGACGGCTTGACAAAAGAATCAATCAGAGCAGTATGGATGAAGACAGCAGAAAGCTTGCAGAAGGATTTAACACGATGATGGATGAGATTGACGGATTGATGGAACAGGTGAAGGTTGAGCAGCATCAGATTGAGCAGATACGGTTCAATGCGTTGCAGTCCCAGATTAAACCGCACTTTCTCTATAATACACTGGAATGTATTCACTGGCAGGCGCTGGCGGATGGGAATAAAGAAATCTGTACTATGGTGAAGGCGCTTGCGCAGTATTACCGCATCGTCCTGAGCCGTGGGAAGGAAATTATACCGTTAAAGCAGGAACTGGAGCATATTCGTTCCTATCTGGTTATCCAGAATATGAGGTATGATAATATCATTGAGCTGGAAGACCGGATACCGGAGGAATTCCATTCGCTGCTGATTCCGAAAATGACGCTTCAGCCGTTGATTGAGAATGCCATTTATCATGGCATCCGGATAAAAGAAGGAGAAAAGGGAGTGGTTACCCTCCGCATACACAGAGAGAATCAGGATGTTTATCTGCAGGTGTGCGACAGTGGGAGCGGAATGAGTCAGGAGAAGATTGATGAGATGAATCAGTCCATTTCCCGGCATGATGAGACCTTTGGGTATGGAGTGCGTAATGTAAATAAGAGAATTGAACTTCTGTTTGGCAAAGAGTACGGGCTTCGTTTCTTTAAGAATGAATTTGGCGGCGTGACGGTGGAAATTCATCTTCCAATAGAGGGAAAAACGGAAGATAAGGGGGTTATTTAGATGTATAAGCTGTTGGTGGTCGACGACGAGAAAATGATTCGGATGGGAATCAAAAATGGAATTGACTGGAAAGAAGTCGGGATTGATGAAGTTTTTACTGCGGCTTCGGCGAGGGAAGCGCTGGAAGTGATTGAGAAAGAGCATCCGCAGATTATGCTTACCGATATCAGTATGACGGAGATGACCGGGCTGGATCTGATTGACCGGATCAGAAATGAGAAAAAAGATAAAGAAATGCGGATTCTTGTTCTTACCGGATATGACCGTTTTGATTATGCCCGGCAATGCCTGCGACTGCGGGTGCAGAATTTTCTTCTGAAACCGATTGATGAGGAAGAGTTAAAGAAAAGTGTGTCTGAACAGGTGGAAGCGCTGAAAGCAATTCGGATGCAGCAGGAGATGAACCGCAGGAAACTGCGGACAGAAGGAACCAGAAAGCAGATGGAGATGGAGCAGTTTATGAGGGATCTGGTTCACCAGAGGATTACTGCTGACAGTGCGAAAAGTTACCCTGAGGAATTGGTAAATGAAAGAGAACGCGCAGCGGAGGTTGTGATTCTGATTCCGGAAGTATACGTGGGTAAAGATTCGGAACAGGATTTTCATAAACTGACAGTCAAAAGTATCTGTATGGATATGATAGACGCCAGAAGGGCAGGAATTACATTTTTTGACGACGACGGCAAGATTGTTCTTATATTTTTCGTTTCCGACACGGGGAAAAATGTAGCGGAGAAAGTCGAAGAACTTACTGAAATATTGAAAACAGAGTGTGATATCAAGCCTCGCGCTGTGGTGGGAAGCCAGGTGCAAGGTCTGGATAGTCTGTATGTATCCTACAATGATGCGCTGCGCCTGATGGAGCAGGAGAGAAAAGGATTTCGCAAGATTGTGAGAAGCTCTTCCGAGCAGGACAGAGAACAGATTATCCAGGACATATACAGGGAATTTAAGCAGGCGATGATTGCCGATATTGCAGACGGCGAACGGGTCATGCATGTTTATGAGAAATTTGAAAGGGCGGTGCAGACTTATAATCTTTCGGCGCTTCAGGTACAGCGGTGGTGTGTGGAGCTTGCAGCAGGCATATTCTTCTCCTATATGTTGGAGACGGGAGAGATGGCCGATAACAGGCTGGAAGCATTTATGAAGTCGCTGATCGGAGCGGGGCGGGAAGAAGTGCTGGAGATAACCGGTACATTTATCCGTAAGTTGATTTTCAAAGAAGAGAATAATCAGCATGAGATTATTGCAAATGCAAGGCGCTATATTGACGAGCATATTGAGGAGAATCTGTCGGTTGCTAACCTGGCGGATCGATTCTATGTATCGCCAAATTATTTTTCTAGTCTTTTTAAAAGAGAAATGAAAGAAGGCTGCAGTGAATACATTATTAAGAAAAGAATTGAAAAATCCAAATATCTGCTGGAGACAACAACGATGAAAGCCGGTAAGATTGCGGTGATGGTGGGGTATAATGACACGAATTACTTTTCTCTTGCCTTTAAAAAGCATACCGGAATGTCGCCGATTCGATACCGGGAGAAAATGCATAGAAAACACCTATAAATATATGCTGAAAATCAATTGGAATTCCTTTTTTTAAATGGCTATACTGAAAGATAGATAAATGACCAGTAAGAGGAGGTAATTGGTATGTCCATTACAGCGGAAACCGCAAAAGCACACGCGAAAGACCCGGCAGTATTATGCTGCAGAGCAGAAGCAGGAATTACAATTGAACCGGCAAACCTGGAGGATCCGGCAATTTTTGATGAATTAGTAGATTCAGGACTTTTGTCACTGGACGGATGCCTTACGATTGAACAGGTGCTTGGGGCAAAGCTTACGAAGACCAGCGATTCTCTGTGTCCATTGACCGTAGATAATGTGGACGGAATCAAAGAAGTGTCAGAAGAAGAGGAAGCGGAAGCTCCTGCAGAGGAAGAAGAAGCTCCGGCAGCGCCGGCTGTCAATGTAGAAGGCGCGGCTATGAAAGTTGCGCATGGAAAGGTTGTTATTTCCATCAAAGAAGGTAAAGATATCTATCTTGAACTTCCGGTTTAAAGAAGCCAAAAAAGAAAATCAGAAAGCATGAAACGTCTGTCAGCTCCGGCAGGCGTTTTTTTATGAAAAAAGCAAAAGAAAACTTGTGCATTTTGCAATAAAGTGTTAAGTTTAAAATAGGTCTTTTTAATTATATTTCATGAAAAAAAGGAGGCGTATGAGAATGCAGAAAAAAAGACGGAAGCTTCGTCTGATAAGCTTGCTTTGTGGTGCGGCAATGTTGGCAGGGCTTATCAATCCGGCAATGTTTGGAGGCGGAGCTTCGGAAGTTGAGGCGGCTGATGCGATTGAGATCAGTACGCCGGAGGAGTTACAGAAGATTGGCAAGGATGCAGCATATCCATTATCGGGCGATTATGTCCTGAAGAATGACTTGGATATGGCGGGAAGTGTCTTTACTCCGATCGGAGGAATCGAGGGCGAGAAAGGAACGGTGTCAGGTGATAATGTGTTTTCCGGCACATTTGACGGACAGGGGCATTTGATTTCCAATCTTACGATGGAAGTGAAAGAGGATTTTACAGGCAAAACCAACTATGCGCAGATCGGGTTATTTAGTGTTGTTGCATCTGCAAGCGAGGCGGATTATGCGTCTGTGAAGAATCTTGTATTTGCCAATGTTGACATTACCGTAGACATTACGGGCGGCCTGGCGGCGGCGGGAACTCTTGCAGGGGAAGTGAACGGTTATGCTGCGATTGAGAATATTGCTGTTCTTGACGGAAGCATCAAGGTAAATGGTTCCAACCAGTGTGATACGGTGGGCGCAGGAGGCCTGATTGGGGAATGCCGTACAAGCGCGTCGATGGGCAACAACTTTATTACTGTGAAGAATATTTACAATGGCGCGGAGATTCTTGCCGGAAGTTCTACTGCTAATGAATTCTCCGGCGGTATTATCGGACGGGTGTCTATATCCAATTGTAAAGAAATTTCAGGATGTGTGAATGTGGGTTATACCAGTTTCAGAGGCGAGCTGGGGTATGCGATTGCTCCATTTGCAAATGGTGCGGATAATAGCTGTGTGAAGAATTCTTATTTCCTGTTTGCAACCGGAGAGCCATCCGGTTCCGGAACGGTTGAGGTGTCAGAAGATGAGCTGAAATCCGGTGTGCTTCCGGAGAATCTGGACGCGGAAGTGTGGTATGCATCCACAGACAGTTATCCGCTTCTTCAGATCTGTAAGAACGAAGGACCGTCCGGTTATCTTGGTCTGCTTGCCCTTGCGCCGGAATTTGCAAAGAATGAGAATGCTAACAGTGTTACAAAGGACTTTACACTTCCGGATTCCGTGGGAGATGTGAAAGTCACCTGGACCAGCAGCAATCCGGATGTTATTGCGGTCGAGGGGACGACGGCGAAGGTAAAAGGTGTGTTGTCGCCGGTGAAGGTTGTGCTGACGGCTTCCACAGAAGATGGTAAGACCAGGAAGTACACCATAACAGTTGTGTCCAATATAACGGCGGAATTTGACCAGAATTATGCGAAGGCGGGAACGGCATTGACAGTTTCCGTGCAGAATGCGCCGGAAGATATGGAGTGTACGTATCGGTGGAGTGTTGGCGGCAGTACGTTAAGCGGTGTTACAGGGAATACTTATACACCAACAGAGAATGATCTGGAGAAGTTTATTAAGGTTGTCGTAACAGCCACGAATTATGATGCGTCATGGGAAGTTAGCACGTACATGAGCGAGCTTCCGGTAATCTATATTGACACAGAGGATAACCAGGACGTTATTGTGAAGGATACTTACAAAGATGCGAACATGCGTATCCAGGGAAGTGATAATTTCCAGAAAGATTCGGTTCTGTATGATGGGCTGACGGAGATTAAGGGGCGCGGTAATTCCACGTGGGATTATGCGGCGGCGAATGGCCTGAAGAAGCCATATAAACTGAAGCTGGATAAAAAGACGGATGTCCTTGGTATGGGCAAGAGTAAGCACTGGGTTCTTTTGGCAAATGTGATTGACCATACAAATATGAGAAATGAGCTGGTGTATCAGTTCGCGGCGGATATCGGAATGGAGTGCTATCTGGATGCAGAACCGTGCGTGCTGATTCTGAACGGCGAATACCGTGGATTCTACCAGATCGCAGAGCATAAGCGTGTGGATGAAGGAAGAATCGAAGTATTTGACTGGTGTGCTCTGGGAGAAGATATTGCGGCGGCGATTGCGGATGCCGAAGGATTTTCAAAAAATGATACGTCTGCGTTGGAAGAACAGGTAGGCGAGCTGGATTTGAGCTGGGTTGATACCGGAAATGTGGTATATAAAGGAAAGACTTATAAGGTTTCTGATTATTATACAGAAGAGATTCCGGAATTTACCGGAGGATTTGTATTTGACATGGATTTCCGCCTGGGACAGTCAAAGTTCATCTCCAAATTCTATACGGATTATGGATATCCGATGTTCTTTGAGGCGCCGGAATATGCGAAGACCAGTACAACGATGATGGATTATGCGAAGACTTATCTGCAGGCATTTGAGAATGCGCTTCACGACGATGATTTCTATGCGGAGTATGACGGAGAAGAAGTGCATTACAGTGAGCTGTACGATGTAAAGTCCCTGCTGCAGAACTGGTTTGTGGTAGAGTATACGATGAACTGGGATGCGATGAAGAACAGTACCCTGATGTATAAGGATTTAGATGACGTGATGAAGATGGGGCCTGTCTGGGATTTTGACTGGTGCTGGGGCAATATCAATATGTACAGTAATTCAGCGGTATGGGTAGTGGAAGGCTGGCATACGACACAGGACAGCTTCTGTGAACAAGCTTATCAGCGTCAGAATTGGAATCGTTATCTGATCTCGGATCCGTATTTTGCAATGCTTGCCTATGAAGAGTGGGACAGTGTCCGTGCAGTGATTGAGGATATGATAAAAGACGGCGGAAGAATCGACCAGCTTACAGAGCAGTATCGTGCGGCGTCTGTGGCGAATGATGAAAAATGGAGTTCTACTTATAACAGGTACAGCGGTTATGGCGTGACGAATGGACAGGTAGTTTACAAACAGGGCGAGACCTTTGACGATGCGATAAATACGATGAAGTATTTTATTGAAAACCGTGTGGCATGGCTGGATAAGCAGTTTACGTCCGTAGAGAATCTGCTGAGTTCCTGGGGCCGTTACAAAGGGTCCAATGCACTTACTGTATCGGATATCCAGACATTAGAATCAGGCGAGACATCTATTACAGCAAGTGTTACCAATAATAATATTAAGAAAATTGCTTTCTATGTGAATGGTATCCGTGCGGGAGAAGCGGATGTTACAAATGGAAAGGCAGTTCTTGCGGTGGATGATACAGCATTCAGAAATGGTGAGAATGTCAATAATATGGTTCAGATTCGTGCGATGGATGCGTCCGGGAAATTCTTAACCAGCGGTTCCAGTGTTATGACGAACTATAAGATGTTCCAGAAGACTACGGAAACCGTAACAAAACTGACAGGAAAGGTTTCCGTCGAGGGAGATGCGGTTGTCGGTTCAGAATTAAAGGCGGTTGTGACGGATACGAATAATACGGGTACTCTTTCTTATCAGTGGTACGCGGATGGAAATGCAATTGAGGGCGCTGTAGAAGAAACTTATGTCCTGACAGACGGTGATGCAGGAAAGAAGATCAGCGTTGCGGTTGGAAGTTCTGTGGAAGATGGAACGATTGTGAGCGCAGAGACGGCGGCAGTGGAAGAGAAAGAGCCGGATGTGCCGCCGGTAACGAAGGATGCGTTGAAACAGGCAATCGAAAA
Organism: Clostridiaceae bacterium; assembly: GCA_902362865.1. Classification (GTDB taxonomy): domain Bacteria; phylum Bacillota; class Clostridia; order Lachnospirales; family Lachnospiraceae; genus Claveliimonas; species Claveliimonas acetigenes. The sequence continues at coordinate 94,738 of CABIYE010000006.1, read as the reverse complement.
TACCGCAAAATTAGAGGCGGATGATTATACTGCCGATTCTTGGGAAGTATTCCAGGAGGCTTTGAATAAGGCAAAAGAAATCCTGGGTAAAGAAGATGCAACGCAGGAAGAGGTGGACAATGCAAAGACTACATTGGAAGAGGCGCAGAATGGGCTGAAAGAAAAGCCGGATGTGCCGCTGGTAACGAAAGATGCGTTGAAACAGGCAATCGAAAACACCGCAAAATTAGAGGCGGATGATTATACTGCTGATTCCTGGGAAGCATTCCAGGAGGCTTTAAATAAGGCGCAGGTAATCATGGATAAAGAAGATGCAACGCAGGAAGAGGTAGACAGTGCAAAGACTGCATTGGAAGAGGCACAGAATGGGCTGAAAGAAAAGCCGGTGACACCGCCGGATGACCCGGTTATTACCGTTGACAAGACGAAGCTGGAAGCAGTGATTCAGGAAGCAGAGAAGCTGAAGGAATCTGACTATACAGAAGCTTCCTGGCAGGTATTCCAGGAGGCTCTGCAAGATGCGAAATCTGTGAATGAAGAAAAAGAGCCGAAGCAGGAAGATGTGGATCGGGCGGCAAAGGAGCTGACAGAGGCAATGGAAGCGCTTGTGCCTGTTGGAAAACTGCCCTACATAGATGTTGCAGATACCGATTGGTTCTACAAGGAAGTGGCTTACAACTATTATGCAGGAACTATGACAGGTATAGATGGCACCCATTTCGATCCATACACAACGCTGGTACGTGCGCAGTTTGCAACCATTCTTCACAGAATTGAAGGAACGCCGAAGGTAACGTATACGAACAGATTCCCGGATGTACCGGATGAGCAATTTTATTCAGATGCAGTTTTATGGGCGGCTGAGGCAAAGGTTGTTACAGGTTATACAGACTCCGGTTATTTTGGAACAAACGATCCGATTACCCGTGAGCAGATGGTAGTTATGATGTACCGCTATGCCGATTACAAGGGATACGATACGTCAAAGACTGCAGAAATCAGCAGATTTACAGATGCCGGTACGGTAAGTGAATTTGCAGAAGAAGCCATGAAGTGGGCGGTTGAGAATGAGATTATCTCCGGTAAGAAGAATGACAATGGATCCTACCGCCTGGATCCGCAGGGAAGCACAAGCCGTGCAGAGTGCGCAATCATTATTCAGAGATTCATGGAAAAATTTGAAAAATAAAATAGAAATGTTTTGTTAGATTCACGAGGGCGCTGTCGGGAAATAGGCAGCCCCTTTTTAAATCTATATAAGTCTAGTGGATTTTATAACGAAAATTGACGGAAATGAACGTAAAATGATTGACAATAACGTAAGCTCATGCAATAATATAGTTGGAGGTGGTATTACATGTTCAAAGTGAATCCATACCGACCGGGAGCGGGATTAATGCCGACATATCTTGCTGGCCGTGACGAGGATATAGATAATATTGAGCAAATGTTCATTGCACTAACAATGAATGTTCCAACACAATCTGTTATTTTTAGTGGATTAAGAGGCGTAGGCAAAACGGTTCTTATCAATAAATTACAGAAGATAGCAGAGGATAAGGATATATTTTGTAAACACATAGAAGTAGAAGAACGGAATGATTTCATTTCACAAATTGCAACTTGTTCACAAGCTTTTTTAAGAAAGGTAAGTGCAAAAGAAAAATTTAAGAATTTAATACAGAAACCATTAGATGCAATAAAAGCTTTAGTAGTGTCTTTTGATCCAAATGATAATACTTTTTCGCTATCTTTGCAAGAAAGGGAATTGTATAAATCTACGAATCTAACACAAAGTTTAACAGAAGTGTTCACGACAATTGGAGAAACAGCTTATAAATCAGAGATACCTATATGCTTTTTTATTGATGAAATCCAGTATATGAAAGCAACAGAATTAGGTTCCTTGATTGCCGCATTACATCGCACGAATCAATTAGGATATCCAGTAATGATTATAGGTGCTGGTTTACCTAAGATATACAAAATGTTATCAGATGAAAAATCATATTCAGAAAGACTTTTCTTATATAAAGAAATTGGTTCATTGACAGGAGAACAGTCTCGAAAAGCTATTGAAGAACCTGCAAAAAAATTTGGAATATCATACACAGATGAAGCAATAACTGAAATCATAAATATAACAAAAGGTTATCCATTTTTTATTCAACAATTATGCCAAATCGTGTATAAAGAAACTAATAAAAATATAATAGAGATTGATGACATCAAAAATATTATAGAAATGTTCTTTAATACTCTTGATACTGGATTTTTTAAAGTTAGATATGAGAGATGTTCAGATGGAGATAAAAAATTTATATTCGCAATGGTAAAATGCGATGAACTGCCGTGTACGATTTCAAATATAGCAGGGCAATTAAAAAAGAAAGTAAAAACTATTTCTCCAACTAGAGCGCAGTTAATAAATAAGGGTATTATATACCCGGTTAGGCACTCAGAATTGGATTTTACAGTACCGGAATTTAGCGGATTTGTTCAAAGATCGGACGAATATAAACAATGGTGTAAAGAAAAATAAATAAGTAACAAATACAAAGCATTTGGAGAATAAATATCCAGGTGCTTAATTTTTTACAGAAAAGCAAACTCAGGCGGTCAAGCAAACAGGTTGCATAAGAATTGTAATCACCTGTGATGGTACTTAAAGATGAGATAAAAGAAAAAGAACCCTTGAAAATCAAGGATTCCTTTACCTTATCAACCATGCGGAGAAAGGGACTTGAACCCTCACAGTGTTGCCACCACTAGAACCTGAATCTAGCGCGTCTGCCATTCCGCCATCTCCGCTGACAAAAGCTATTCTATCACAGTTTTTCCAATAAGGCAAATACTTTTTTTGAATTTGTGAAAAAATATTTGTAATGCCTGCGAATCCCCAGTATAATGAAGCTAGTATTAAATGTACGAAAGGTAAGAGGGACGTCATATGGGAAGTATTTTTGACATTTTAGGGCCAATTATGGTGGGACCATCCAGCTCACATACGGCAGGGGCTGTAAAGATTGGTCTGGTTGCCAGGCAGCTTTTGGGAAAACAGCCGAAAAAGGCGGAAATCTATTTGTCAGGTTCTTTTGCGGCAACGGGGGAAGGGCATGGAACAGACAAGGCGATTGTGGCCGGGCTCCTGGGGATGAAACCGGACGATATGAGAATTCCGGACAGTTATGAAGTTGCGAAGGAAGCCGGGATGGAATTTACAATGGGGAAGAAGGAGATTCGGGGCGCGCATCCCAATACAGCGCTGATGATGCTGGAGGCAGACGGGGCGGCGCCGCTTAAGATTCAGGCATATTCCGTTGGAGGCGGAAGGATCAGGGTGAGTATGCTGGATGACATGGCGGTGAATTTCAGTGCGGAAATCAATACTCTGATTGTTCATAATGTGGATCAGCCGGGATGTGTGGCGGATGTGGCGAATGTTCTTAGCAGAAAGAAGATTAATATTGCAACCATGCAGTTGTTCCGTGATAAGAGGGGCGGTTTTGCGGTGATGGTAGTGGAGACGGATCAGATTATATCAGAGCAGGCGCTTGACTGGCTGCGGGGGATGGAAGGAATTAAGAAAGTGACCTTCCTGAATGTGTCGGGCATGGTGTAAGAAAGTGTTCTTGAGAAAAGATTACAGGAGGAAATGAAAGCGTATGTCATATCGATCAATAGAGGCGGTAGAGAAAAAGTGTGAAAAGGATGGCATTGATTTTTGGAAGGCGATTCAGCTTGAAGATTGTGATGAACAGGGGATTACAGAAGAAGCATCCTGGAAGATGATGCAGAAAATGTGGTATGCGATGCGGGATGCGGTGGATGCATATGAGCCGGAACTGGTATCAAGAAGCGGGCTGGTAGGCAGAGAAGGCGGACTGATGGAAGCGTATCAGCAGGCAGGAGATACCTTGTGCGGAGATTTCGTGTCTAAGGTCATGACGGTAGCATTGAAGATGGGGTGCAATAATGCCTGTATGAAGCGGATTGTAGCGGCACCAACGGCAGGTGCGTGCGGAGTAATGCCTGCGGTGCTGGTGACTTATTACCGGGAGCATGAGGTGCCGGAGGAGAGAATGATTGAAGCAATGTATGTGGCTGCCGGAGTAGGGCAGGTGATTGCGAACCGTGCATTTCTGGCAGGCGCGGCGGGAGGATGCCAGGCGGAGATTGGTTCCGGTTCTGCTATGACGGCGGCGGCAATCTGTTACCTGAAAGGCAGCAGCATTCCGCAGATGGGACATGCGGCGGCGATGGCTCTTAAGAACCTGATGGGTCTGGTGTGCGATCCGGTAGCGGGGCTGGTTGAGGTTCCCTGTGTGAAAAGGAATGTAGGCGGGGCAGTCAATGCCCTTGCGGCGGCCGATATGGCGCTGGCAGGTATTAGCAGCCGGATTCCGGTGGACCAGGTCATTGACGCAATGCGGGAAGTCGGGGAGAAGATGGATGTAAGCCTTCGCGAGACAGGTGTTGGTGGCGTGGCAGGAAGCCCTGCCGGGCAAGAAGTTGCGGAGAGAATGATAAAAGCATAGAGGGTGTGAAAAAAAAGATTGCGCTAGGCGCAATCTTTTTTCTTGACAGAGACCTGATCATGATATATACTTTGAAAATCAAATAATTCTAATTACAAAATATTTTATATACAAAATAAATAAAGGGAAATGGAGAAGAAGAAATGACAGGTGTAATATGTGGAACTGGTTCGTGCGTGCCGGTTCATACATTGGACAATCATGACATTGCGAAGCTGGTGGATACCAGTGATGAGTGGATCCGGGAACGGACGGGGGTGGTGCGCCGCCATATTATTGAAAAGGAGACTACGGTATCTATGGCGGCAGAAGCAGGGAAAAGAGCGCTGGAGGATGCCCGGATCGGGGCGGACGAGGTGGATATGATTCTTGTTTCTACCATATCGTCGGATGTGGTCTTGCCCTGTGCGGCATGTGAGGTACAGCGGCTTCTCGGTGCAGAGAATGCGGTGGGCTTTGACTTGAATGCGGCATGCAGCGGTTTCGTATTTGCTTATCAGACGGCGCAGGCATATATTGCAAGTGGAATGTGCCGGACGGTTTTGCTTGTCGGAAGCGAGAGTCTTTCCAATCTTACAGACTGGCAGGACAGGGGAACCTGTATTTTATTTGGCGACGGAGCCGGAGCTGCGGTCGTGAGAGCTGTGGAAGGCAGAAGTTATAAGATAGCAGCCCATTCTGACGGTGGGAAGGGCGAAGCCCTGACCTGCAAGAGCCGGTTTGTGAAGGACTGGAAGAAAATCCCTGAGAAAGATACTTATATGAAGATGGACGGCAGGGCAGTATTTCAATTTGCAGTAAAAAGAGTTACGGAAGTCATCGGGGAAATCCTGCGCAAGAATGAAATGGAGATAGAGGAAATTGATTATTTCATCCTGCATCAGGCAAATCGGAGAATTGTAGAAGCAGTGGCGAAAAGGCTGAAGATAGAGATAGACAGATTCCCCATGAATCTGCAGGAATATGGGAATACGTCTTCAGCCAGTATTCCGATTTTGCTGGATGAGCTGAAGAGGAAAGGAAGCTTAAAAAACGGGCAAAAGATTCTGATGGCAGGATTTGGCGCGGGACTTTCCTGGGGAGCGTGCATTACAGACTGGGTGTCTGATGCAAAAGAATAGATAGAAAAGGAGAAATATCATGGAGGAAAGAATTATTGAAATAACGGCAGAAGCTTTGGGAGCAGACGCGGCAGGTATTACGGCAGACACAGCATTTAAGGAAGACCTGGATGCAGATTCTCTGGATTTATTTGAACTGGTAATGGCGTTGGAAGAAGAATTTGATGTGGAAATTCCGACAGAAGATTTGGAGAAGATTGCAACGGTGGGCGATGTAGAGAAATATATTGAAGAGCATAAATAAGAGAAGTGTAGGTGAGGATTCGTTATGAAGACAGAGATAACAAAGCTGTTGGGAATTGAATATCCAATCATCCAGGGCGGCATGGCATGGGTTGCAGAGTATCATCTTGCGGCCGCAGTATCAAATGCCGGAGGACTGGGGCTGATTGGGGCGGCCAGCGCCCCGGCGAAGTGGGTGAGAGAGCAGATTCAGGAGGCAAAGAAACTAACGGATAAGCCTTTTGGAGTGAACATTATGCTGATGAGCCCTTATGCAGATGATGTGGCAAAGGTAGTTGTGGAAGAAGGCGTGAAGGTTGTGACTACAGGCGCCGGAAGTCCGGAGAAGTATATGAAAATGTGGAAGGAAGCAGGGGTGAAGGTCATCCCCGTGGTGGCGTCGGTTGCCCTTGCAAAGCGGATGGAGCGCTGCGGTGCAGATGCCCTGGTGGCAGAAGGCACGGAGGCGGGCGGCCATATCGGCGAGAACACGACTATGGTACTGGTTCCCCAGGTGGTGGATGCGGTCAGCATCCCGGTCATTGCGGCAGGAGGGATTGCAGACGGCAGAGGAGTAGCGGCTGCATTTATGCTGGGGGCAAGGGGCGTCCAGCTGGGAACTCATTTTGTAGTTACAAAAGAGTCCATCGTACATGAAAATTATAAGGACCGGATTATCAAGGCGAAGGATATTGATTCCCGTGTGACGGGAAGAACCGCCGGACATCCGGTGCGTGCGCTGCGCAATGAGATGACGAAGAAATATCTGGAGCTTGAGAATAAGGGAGCGGGGTTTGAAGAACTGGAGCAGCTTACCCTTGGCGGCCTGCGCAAGGCTGTAGTTGAAGGCGATGTAAAGAACGGCAGTGTCATGGCGGGTCAGAGCGCTGCCATGGTAAAGGAGAAGCTGTCCTGTAAAGAATTGATTGAGAAGCTTGTGCGGGAGACAGACACATTAATAAAAGGAGTCGGTTTGTATGAGTAAGACGGCATTTATTTATCCGGGCCAGGGAGCCCAGACGGCAGGGATGGGAGCGGATTTTTATGAACACAGTGAACTGGCAAGGGAAGTCTTTGACGGAGCATCCCGGCTGCTTAGGCTGGACATGAAGGCGCTGTGCTTTGAAGAAAATGAGAAGCTGGATATTACGGAATATACCCAGGCGGCAATGGTGACAACCTGCCTTGCTATGACGAAAGTGATCGAGGCAGAAGGGCTGAAGCCGGATATTACCGCAGGACTTAGCCTGGGAGAGTATTGTGCCATTGCAGCAGCAGGCGGAATGAGCGCCATGGATGCGGTGAAAACGGTACGTGCAAGAGGGATCCTGATGCAGAATGCAGTTCCGGCAGGTAAGGGCGCTATGATGGCGGTCCTTGGCATGAGCGGAGAAGAAATCGAACAGGTAATTGGAAGGATGGAACAGGTCTCGGTGGCAAATTATAACTGCCCCGGGCAGATTGTTATTACCGGAGAGACAGAAGCGGTAAAGGAAGCGGGCGAGCGGCTGAAGGAAGCCGGGGCAAAGTGCACCGTCCTTTTGAATGTCAGCGGCCCGTTCCATTCTCCTATGCTGAGAGAAGCGGGAGAAGAGCTGGGAAAGGTGCTGGATACGGTCCCATTTACTCCGCTTCAGATCCCTTACGTAACCAATGTAACAGCGGAGGCCGTGGAAGATATTGCATGTACCCGGAAATTGTTGAAGGAGCAGGTAAGTGCTTCCGTACGCTGGCAGCAGAGTATGGAATATATGATAGCAAATGGGGTGGATACGTTTGTAGAAATCGGCCCGGGCAGGACACTGAGCGGATTTATGCGTAAGATTAACCGGGATGTGGAGATGTACCATATCAGTACATGGGAAGATATGGAGGCTGTTTTGAGTAGGAGGAAAGAGCCATGTTAGATGGAAAGATTGCTGTGGTGACTGGAGCGTCCCGGGGCATTGGCAGGGCGATTGCCATAGAGCTTGCGGCAAGAGGCGCGCTGGTGGTGGTTAATTATAGCGGTTCTGAGAGCCGGGCAATGGAAGTGAAACAGGAAATAACGGCACAGGGCGGCAAAGCGGACGTCTGGCAGTGTGATGTGTCTGATTACGGCGCATGCGAAGCTTTCATGCAAGGGGTGATTCAGAAATATGGCAGGATTGATATTTTGATTAATAATGCAGGAATTACACGGGACGGACTTCTGATGAAAATGTCGGAGGAAGATTTTGACCGTGTATTGGATGTGAACCTGAAAGGCGCGTTCCATACGATTCGTTTTGCATCCAGACAGATGTTGAAACAAAGAGGCGGACGGATTGTCAATATGTCTTCGGTAGTTGGAATTGCCGGGAACGCAGGACAAGTCAATTATGCGGCTTCTAAGGCCGGCATTATCGGCCTTACCAAGTCGGCGGCGAAAGAGCTGGCGTCCAGAGGGATTACGGTAAATGCGATTGCGCCGGGATTTATTGATACGGAGATGACGGAAAATCTTTCTGATGCAGTGAAGGAAGCGGCAGCAGCACAGATTCCCCTCGGAAAGTTCGGAAAGCCGGAAGATGTGGCGAAGACGGCAGCTTTTCTGGTATCAGAGGATGCCGGATATATCACCGGACAGGTAATTCAGGTAGATGGAGGAATGGCAATATGAGGAAGCGGAGAGTAGTGGTAACCGGTTTGGGCGCTGTGACGCCTATTGGCAATAATGTGGCGGATTTCTGGAGCGGCGTGAAAGAGGGAAAGGTCGGTATCGGACCGATTACAAAGTTCGATACGACAGATTATAAGGTAAAAAATGCGGCGGAAGTAAAAGGCTTTGTGGCGAAGGAATTTATGGATTTCAAGGCGGCAAAACGGATGGAACCGTTTTCTCAGTATGCGGTTGCAGCAGCGAAGGAAGCGTATGCGGACGCAGGACTTGACATAGAGAAAGAGGATGCCTTCCGTGCTGGGGTAATTATCGGCTCAGGCATCGGAAGCCTGCAGGAAGTGGAGAAGAGTTATGCAAGGATTCTGGAGAAGGGACCCAATAAGGTGAATCCTTTGATGGTGCCTTTGATGATTTCCAATATGGCAGCGGGAAATGTGTCTATCCAGCTTGGATTCCGTGGAAAATGTACCAACGTGGTGACGGCGTGCGCTTCCGGTACCAATTGTATCGGAGATGCCTTCCGTGCCATCCAGTATGGCGATGCGGAAATTATGGCTGCAGGCGGAACTGAGAGCTGCATCTGTCCTACCGGCGTGGCAGGATTTACGGCGCTGACGGCGCTGTCCCAGACAGAAGACCCCATGCGTGCTTCCATTCCATTTGATAAGGAGAGAAATGGTTTCGTAATCGGAGAAGGCGCCGGGGTGGTAATTCTGGAAGAGCTGGAGCACGCAAAAGCACGGGGAGCGAGAATTTATGCAGAAGTGGCAGGATATGGTTCTACCGGAGATGCATATCATATTACCTCTCCGGCAGAGGATGGAAGCGGCGCGGCGAAAGCCATGGAGCTTGCCATGGAAGAAGCGGGAGTGGAGCCGGGAGATGTAGAATATATCAATGCACACGGAACCAGCACCCATCACAATGACCTTTTTGAGACAAGAGCAATTAAGGCGGCTTTTGGTGAGGCGGCGAAGAACGTAATCATCAATTCCACCAAATCTATGATCGGGCATCTTCTGGGGGCAGCAGGAGGAGTGGAATTTATCACTTGTGTGAAATCCCTGGAAGAGGGATTTATACACCAGACGGTTGGTACGAAAGAGACGGACGCGGAATGTGACTTGAATTATGCCATTGGCGCGCCGGTCGAAAAGGAGATTTCGTATGCCATGAGTAATTCTCTGGGGTTCGGCGGGCACAATGCTACGCTTTTGATTAAGAAATATATGGAATAAAAGAGGTTGGAGAGATGGAATTTGAAAATCTGCTGACATTAATGAAGACGATGTCCGATTCCACGCTGACAGAGCTGCGGTATGAAGAAGGCGGCGTGAAAGTCAAGTTGGCGAAACAGTGTGGAAAGAGCCGGGCAGTGGAAAGTGTTTTGGATACTATAGTAGAAAAAGAAAACATAGAAGAAACGATGGATGAAGAGGGGCAGATTGTGAAATCCCCTTTGGTAGGAACCTTCTATGCTGCGCCCTCAGAGGATGCAGAACCCTTCGCAGTGGTAGGCAGTCAGGTGAAAAAAGGGCAGACGCTGGCAATCGTTGAAGCGATGAAACTGATGAATGAGATTGAAAGTGATTATGACGGAACTGTTGCAAAGGTTTATGTAGAAAACGGGCAGGCTGTAGAGTATGGACAGCCTCTGTTCCTTATCGTTTAAGCGGGGAGGATGTAAAGTGAAGCATTTGGATATTAATCAGATAAAAGAAATTATCCCACACCGTCATCCATTTCTTCTGGTGGACTTTATTGAAGATTATGAGCCGGGAGAGTATGCAGTGGGATATAAATGTGTTACATACCGGGAAGATTTTTTCCGGGGGCATTTTCCGCAGGAGCCGGTGATGCCGGGCGTCCTGACGGTGGAAGCGCTTGCACAGGTGGGTGCGGTGGCAATCCTGAGTATGGAAGAAAATCAGGGGAAGACGGCGTATTTCGGTGCAATTAATAACTGTAAATTCAAAGGAAAGATTGTTCCGGGAGATAAAGTCAGGCTGGAGACGCGGATTATAAAAAGAAAAGGACCGATGGGAGTCGGCAGGGCGGAAGCCAGCGTGGATGGAAAGATTGTTGTCAGTGCAGAATTAACCTTTATGGTTGGACAGGCAGGGAAAAATGATTAGGAAAATATTGATTGCAAACCGGGGAGAGATTGCCGTGCGCATTATCCGTGCGTGCAGGGAAATGGGAATTGAGACGGTAGCTGTGTATTCGGAGGCAGATAAAGAGGCGCTGCATACCCAGCTCGCCGACGAGGCGGTCTGTATCGGGCCGGCGCCTTCAAAGGAAAGTTATCTCAACATGGAAAGAATTATCAGTGCCACCATTGTGTCGGGAGCTGACGCTATCCATCCGGGATTCGGATTCCTGTCGGAGAACAGCCGGTTTGCCGAGCTGTGTGAGCAGTGTCATATTACCTTTATCGGACCGGGGTCAGAGGTTATTGCAAAGCTTGGCAACAAGCAGGAGGCAAGGAACACCATGATTGCAGCAGGAGTTCCCGTGATTCCGGGAAGCACGGAACCTATTTATGATGTGGAAACCGGCAGCAGGGAAGCGGAGAAGATTGGGTATCCCGTCATTATCAAGGCGGCGCTGGGCGGCGGAGGTAAAGGGATGCGTGTAGCTGATACGCCGGAGGAATTTGCGGAGAGTTTTCGGACGGCACAGAAGGAAGCGCAGATGGCGTTTGGTGATGACACGATGTATATCGAGCATTTTGTACGGCATCCGAGACATATTGAATTTCAGATTCTGGCAGATGAGATGGGGCATGTAATTCATCTGGGAGAGCGGGATTGCTCTATCCAGAGAAATCATCAGAAGATGATAGAAGAATCGCCCTGCGCTGCGATTTCGGAAGAACTTCGGAAGAAAATGGGCGAGGCAGCAGTGAAAGCGGCGAAGGCGGCTGGATATGTGAATGCCGGGACGATCGAATTTCTGCTGGAGAAAAACCAGAAGTTCTATTTCATGGAAATGAACACCAGGATTCAGGTGGAGCATCCGATGACCGAGTGGGTAACCGGGATTGACTTGGTGAAAGAGCAGATCCGGATTGCATCAGGACTTCCTCTTTCTTACCGGCAGGAGGATGTGCAGTTGAAAGGACATGCAATTGAATGCCGGATTAATGCGGAAAACCCGGCGGAGGGATTTCGTCCGTCTCCCGGTCTGATTACAGATCTGTATCTGCCGGGCGGTAAAGGAATCCGCGTAGATTCTGCTGTTTACAGTGGATGCACGATTCCGCCTTATTACGATTCTATGATTGCGAAGCTGATTGTCTGGGCGCAGAACCGGGAGGAAGCTATCCGCAAAATGCAGAGTGCGCTGGGTGAGGTAATTATAGAAGGAATTGATACGAATGTAGATTATCAGTATGAGATTTTTAATCATCCCGATTATTTGTCAGGGAATATTGATGTGGAGTTTATTGAGAATAAAGTGATTGGTTATGAAGATTGAAAATATGTTTAAGAAAACGAAGCAGTCCCGTATGCGGCGCAGCGGCAGTGCCCTGAAAGGGGCAAGACCCCAGGTGCCGGAAGGGCTGCTTTGCCGATGTAATAAATGCGGTGCTGCGATTATTGCCGAGGATGTAAAGCAGGGTTACTATATTTGTCCAAAATGCGGCGGCTATTTCCGTGTCCATGCCCGGCGCAGGATACAGATGATTGTAGACGCGGGAACATTTGAAGAGTGGGATGAAAACCTGAAGGGGCAAAATCCCATGGATTATAAAGGGTATGAAGAGAAACTGCAGAATGTGCAGGAAAAGACCGGACTTCGGGAAGCAGTTGTGACCGGGCGCGGAAAGATTGAAGGAAATGATGTAGTGTTGGGCGTCTGTGACGGACGTTTTCTGATGGCGAGCATGGGCTGGGCCGTAGGAGAGAAGATTACGAGGGCGGTAGAGCGTGCGACGAAGGAGCAGCTCCCAGTCATACTCTTTGCCTGTTCCGGCGGAGCCAGAATGCAGGAAGGAATCACATCCCTTATGCAGATGGCGAAGACTTCTGCCGCATTGAAGCGGCATAGTGATGCCGGACTTCTTTATATTTCTGTGCTTACAGACCCTACCACCGGAGGGGTGACCGCCAGCTTTGCAATGCTTGGAGACATCATTCTGGCAGAGCCAGGGGCATTGATTGGGTTCGCCGGTCCACGGGTGATTGAACAGACCATCGGACAGAAACTGCCCAAAGGGTTCCAGAGTTCTGAATTCTTGCTGGAGCATGGTTTTATTGATAGAATCATCGGGCGGGAAGAGATGCGTGAGGAGCTTTCACAGTTGATAAAGCAGCATAAGAAGCAGACGGCGCGAGAGTGTCCGGCAGGGACTCCTGCGCAGGCTGGGGAACAGTTTGCGAAAGAGCGGGAATCGGAGCCGGAAAAAACTGCATGGGACAGGGTCCTTTGTTCCAGAGAGAAAAACCGTCCGGTAGGGACGGATTATATAGAGGAACTTTTTGAAGACTTTATGGAATTACATGGAGACCGCTGCTTTGCGGATGACCGGGCAGTCGTAGGAGGAATTGCAAGCTTCCATGGGATTCCGGTTACTGTGATTGCACAGGCAAAGGGAAGAGATACGAAGGAAAATATTGAACGCAATTTCGGTATGCCTTCGCCGGATGGATACCGGAAAGCGCTGCGCCTGATGAAGCAGGCGGAGAAGTTCGGCAGGCCGGTAATCTGTCTGGTAGATACACCGGGAGCCTTCTGTGGGATTGAGGCAGAAGAAAGAGGACAGGGAGAGGCAATCGCAAGAAATATTTATGAAATGTCAGCACTGAAAGTCCCGACGCTGTCCATTGTTATTGGAGAAGGCGGAAGCGGCGGCGCCCTTGCCATGGCAACTTCGGATGAAGTGTGGATGCTGGAGAATGCGGTTTATTCCATTTTATCACCGGAAGGATTTGCAAGTATTCTGTGGAAAGACAGCACGAAGGCGAAAGAAGCGGCGGAGGTAATGAAGCTGACGGCAGCAGATTTGTATGAAAGAAAGATGGTAGAACGGATCATTCCGGAGCCGGAACATCTGACGAAGGATTCGATGGTGCAGGTAACGGAAATCCTGGACGGCGAGATCCTGAAATTCCTGCATAAGTATGGAACGATTACGCCGGATGAACTGGCAGAGAGGCGTTACAAAAGGTTCAGGATGATGTAAAGAATCAATGTAAGAAATCTAAAAAGAAAGGATTGATTCTTTGTGCCGACAGTGGGTATAATAAGAAAAGGAAAGTTTACTGGAAGAGGGAAATGCAATGGATGCGTATAAGACAATCAATGATATTCTGGTTCACCTGATTAATGAAATCTGGGAGTTGGAAGGAAAAGCGATTATTACAGAAGAATTTAAGGATATTACCAACACTGATATGCATATTATGGAAGCAATCGGTCTGGGAGAGGGGAATAATATGTCTTCCGTTGCAAAGAAGCTGAATATTACCGTAGGTACACTTACCACGGCGATTAACAATCTTGTCAGGAAGAAGTATGTAGAGCGGTACAGAAGTGACGAGGATCGGAGAGTCGTGATTATTAAGCTGACGGACAAAGGAATCCATGCCTACCACCATCATGCGGATTATCATCATCAGATGACGCAGGCAATCTTAGATAAACTGACAGAGGATGAGATTCCGGTTCTTATGAAGACATTGGATGGACTGACAGAATTCTTCCATGGCTATAGTAAGCAGGGAGAATCGAAGAGTATGCCGGAGGAGGAAGCGTAATGTATGAGAATGAAGTGAAGAAACTGCAGGAAATGATTGACGACAGCAGCAATATTGTATTTTTTGGCGGGGCGGGAGTATCCACGGAAAGTAATATTCCGGATTTCCGAAGCGCCGACGGGCTGTACCGGCAGAGCTACAAGTATTCGCCGGAGCAGATCGTAAGCCATAGTTTCTTCGTGCATCATACGGAAGCATTTTATGAATTTTATAAAGAGAAGATGATGTTTCTTTCGGCACAGCCGAATCCGGCGCACAGGAAACTGGCGGAACTGGAAGCAAAAGGAAAGCTGACAGCAGTCGTTACTCAGAATATTGACGGCCTTCATCAGGCGGCAGGCAGCAGGAATGTACTGGAACTCCATGGAAGCATCCACCGCAATTACTGTCAAAAATGCGGCAGGTTCTACGATGCGGCATACGTGAAACATGCAGAGGGGGTACCTCGGTGCCAGTGCGGCGGTCTGATTAAGCCGGATGTGGTTCTTTATGAAGAAGGGCTGGATTCTGGAATCATACAGAAAAGCATCCGGGCAATCAGTCAGGCAGATATGCTGATTATCGGCGGAACATCTCTGGTGGTGTATCCGGCGGCCGGATTTATTGATTATTTCAGAGGAAAACATCTGGTGGTGATTAATAAAAGCGCGACAGCAAAGGAAGTGGGGGCTGAGCTTAGCATTGCTGCGCCAATCGGACAGATACTGGGGCAGATCGTCGTTTCACAGTAGCTGTCTATGTGGTTATCCCGAATCCCATGTTGGGGTTCAGGAAGGAATACAGCAGATCTCCCGTAAAGAGAAGAAGCAAAAGCATACAGAGGATTCTGCGTTTTTGGGTGGACAGTTTCTGTATCCGGTTGTCCAGAAACGGGGCAGCGGCATAGACGATGAAGAGTCCGCCGAAGCCGAAGATAGTAAGCCCTTCCAGGCATACCCGTCCCCGGAGCTGGAACAGCATGTCGCTGTAATCCCACCATCTGACGCCGAACAGCATTTCTAACATCACGCTGGTGAAATACTCAATTGTTCCGCATAATAACATAATCATGCCGAACAGATGAAAAGGCTGTCTGCGCCATTTTTTCAGGAGGAGCAGAATCAGGATTCCACCGGCTCCGTAGATTGGAAGCCATGGGCCGGCGAGGACACCGCGGTTAATAATCATTCCATCTTCAATGATATGTAAAATCACTTCCCATATCCATCCCATTCCAGAAAAAATAAAAAACAACAGAATCAGTGAAGAAGCAGAGTAAGTCCGCTGGTAGCCGATTTCTGCGATTGGGCTGACAGATAAGACAAAGTTTTCAAGTTTGGCTGTCGCAGCTCTCATAATGAATCCCCCTTTATGTAAGTGCATCGTTTTTGTATAGGAATAGTGTACAAAAAACAATTAAAGATAAAGGGTGGTAATTTCTGAAGAAATTCTGAATATTTTTGTATAATTATGAAGGAGAAAGGGATACATATGTCAGGAAAAAGAGGCGCATGTCTGGTGTGTGGGAAGCCATTATTATACTATGAGAATGCCAGAGAAATGGAGTGCAGCATTTGTCATAAGAAGTTTGAGAATAATGTAAGCTGTGAGGACGGACATTATGTGTGTGATGTTTGTCACAGCAAGCGTGGGATTGAAGTGATAGAGGAAGTCTGCAGGAAATCAGGCAGCAGGAACCCCATCTGTTTGATGCAGGAAATCATGGATAATCCTTATATCTATATGCATGGACCGGAGCATCACGTGCTGGTGGGAGCCGTTCTTTTGACTGTATACCATAATTGCGGCGGCCAGATAGATTATCCGTGGGCGATGGAAGAGATGGTACGCAGAGGCAGAGAAGTACCGGGCGGCATCTGCGGATTCTGGGGATGCTGCGGGGCGGCGGTCAGTACGGGGATTGCGTTCAGCATTATGAAGAAAGCGACGCCTTTAAGCGGAAAATCCTGGGGACAGGCAAATCTTATGACGGCAAGAGCATTGCAGAAGATTGGTTCCTGTGGCGGACCGAGATGCTGCAAGAGAGATTCCTTCCTGGCGGTACAGGCGGCATCTGAGGGGATTGATGAAGAATTTGGAATCAGGCTGGAGATGCCCCGGAAGACTGTGTGCAGTTTCTGCGGAGAGAATGAACAGTGTATCCGGCATGCATGCCCATTTTACGAAAAGGAGACGGCTTATGAATAGAAAGAAATTAAAACCATATGGAATTGCAGTATTACTGGTTGTTTTGTATGCCATAGATATTTTCTGGCTGAGCGATTTCCTGGGAGCCTGGATGGGGCTTTTGGGTACGGTAGTTAGTGAAGCGCTGCTGGTGGTGATAGCGGTGGGAGTTTTTCTGATTTTCCGGGGCAGGCTGCGGAGCATTTTCCCGTTCAAGAAGCCGGAAGCAGTGAAAATAGCCGGAACGGTGGTGCTCTGGATAGGGGCATACTGGGGCGCATTGCTGATTACCATGGTGATTGCATACTTTTTCCCACAGGAAGTGATGGGGGCAGGACAGGGAATTCAGGATGTTATGGTGAGCGCTCCGGTGCTTCTGTCCTTACTGGTTATTTCGCTTACCCCGGCAATTTGTGAGGAGATGGCTTTCCGCGGAGCGCTTCTTAGCTGTTTTCGGAGTATGAAGAACAGATGGGCGGCAATTATCATTGTATCGGTTATTTTCGGAGCTTTTCACGGCAGTATCTGGCGTATGGTGCCGACAATGCTTTTGGGGATTGCGATGGGGTATCTGCTGTTTGAGACGGAGAATATGTTCTATAATATGCTGTTTCATCTGATAAATAATGCCTTTCCCATTCTGTTACTGGCTGTTTTAAATGCTCTGCTGAAGATGACCGGGACAGACCTGATTCAGGCGGCGGGGACTTCTGCCCAGATGACAGAGCTGCCCCTTGGTTCCGTTGCACTTTATGTTATGTACGGAGGGGCAGCGCCGCTTCTTATTTATCTGGGAAATTATCTGCTCCATAAGGGACAGCCCGGATATGAGAACGGTGTATTCCCGAGAGAAAAGAAACAGACTTTGATTTTGCTGATTGCCGTCGGGATTGGCATGATGGTTTTGGGGATTTTCTTGCTTATGTTTTCTGTCCTGGTTGAGGGGATAGCATAAGCAGAATGCCCGGAAAAATTGGATCCTTTAAAGGATTTTCTGCATATTGTGCTTGATTTTTTCTGTAAAATATGCATATTGAATCAAATCATCCTCTGTAAATCCGGCAAAACGTGCGCGGTCATAATTTCCTTGGGCGGTGGAAATCTCGGCCAGAACCGGTGTGGCAAGGGGGAGGAACACAATCTGAAGCTGTTTGGAGCTTCGTTTATTTTCCACCTTTAGATAATTTTTGGAGGAAAGCTTCTGGAGCAGTACGGACAGGCTTCGCAGAGATAAATTCGCAAAGTCTGCAAGTTCTTTCCGGCTGCTGCTGTGGTGAGGCTGGGTTAAGTACATCAGAAGACGGACTTCATCCAGCGTCAGGTCATTTTTCAGGGCAATGGGTTCCAGATAGTAATCCATAAGCTTCCGGCTCCGGTAGTCATCCATGAGGAAGCCCTCGGCGGCCAGGACATCTGCTGAGACCTGGCTTCTTTCTTCTCCCAATTTCTTGGAACCGGGCAGGATGGTGGGCGGTACGATGCCATCATTTGCAGCATCCACCAGAAAACGGTAGACCTGCAGCCGGTTCTTCTCATAATCTGCTTCGTCCAGGACATGCTTATAAAAATTATGATAATATTCAAAGACCATGAGTTTCATCTTGATAGTCTTGGAAATGTTCATTCCCTGACTGGCAAGAGAACCTTTGGTTTTTACATAATAATAAATTGGCACCTGAAGGGCGAAGAAGACGTCTGCATAACGGATATATTCCAGATTAAACATAAAATCCTCACACCAGCTGATATGAGTGTCCATGCGGAGATGATGGCTTTCAACGATACTGCGGCGGAACAGTTTGTTCCAGAGTACGCCGTAGTAGAAATCTGCCGGATTTTCAAGCATATGTGCAGCAAATTCTTCTCGGGTCAGTACGCAGTCTTCCTCTATATTGCCCTTATGGGATACCCGTTTTCCAACAACCCGGTAGAAATCAGAAATTACCATGTCACAGTGATAGTGCTCGGCAGTTTCTACCAAGAGCCGGGTGGCGTTTGGGGTAATCCAGTCATCGCTGTCCAGAAATTGAAGGTATGTGCCGCGTGCCATGTCAAGAGCAAGATTTCTGGAATCAGAAACGCCCGAATTTACCTTATGGACGACGCGGACACGGGAATCTGCAGAGGCATAGCTGTCGCAGATGGCGCCGGAAGAGTCCTGGCTACCGTCATCAATCAGTAAAAGTTCAAAGTCGTTATATTCTTGGTTCAAAATGCTGTCGATGCAGCGGGTAAGTGTGCCCTCGGCATTGTATACCGGCACAATAATGCTGACGGTTGGCTCCATAATTAATACACTCCTGTCCTCAAATTATTTGACATCTATTTTAACATGGATTGGGAAAAAATTGAAATAATTTTGCAATTGTGTTATGCTGAAATAGTATTTTTGTCAATACTAAAAATTAGAGAAAAGAAGGGGGAAAGAAATGTTAGAAAAATTTTTTAAGCTCAGTGAAAATGGCACGGATGTTAAGACGGAAATTATTGCCGGTATAACCACCTTTATGACGATGGCCTATATTCTGGCGGTTAATCCCAGCATCCTTTCCGCAGCAGGGATGGATCAGGGGGCAGTATTTACAGCTACGGCGGTTGCTTCTTTGATTGGTACGCTTTTGATGGCAGTATTTGCAAATTATCCATTTGCTCTGGCGCCGGGCATGGGGCTGAATGCATATTTTGCCTATACGGTAGTCCTTGGCATGGGTTACAGCTGGCAGTATGCGTTGACGGCAGTGTTTGCAGAGGGTATTATCTTTATCATTCTGTCATTAACGAATGTCCGTGAGGCGATTTTCAATGCAATCCCGCAGAATCTTAAGGCGGCGGTCAGCGTTGGAATCGGTCTGTTCATTGCATTTATCGGTCTGCAGAATGCGAATATTGTTATCGGAGGCTCTACCTTGCTTCAGTTATTTTCTGTTGATGCGTACAATGAAGTGAACGGTACTGCGGCAACCTTTAACGATGTAGGAATTACAGTACTTCTTGCGATCATCGGTATTCTTATTACGGGAATCCTGGTGATTAAAAATGTGAAAGGAAACATTCTGTGGGGAATCTTAATTACCTGGCTTCTTGGTATTATCTGTCAGTTTGCGGGATTATATGTTCCAAATCCAGAGCTGGGTTTTTACGGGCTGCTTCCGGATTTCAGCAGCGGCCTGTCGATCCCAAGTATAGCGCCGGTGTTTGGGAAGCTTGATTTTTCAGGAATCTTCTCCTTGAATTTTGTAGTCATTCTTTTTGCGTTTCTGTTCGTAGATATGTTTGATACTATTGGAACATTGATCGGTGTGTCTGCTAAGGCAGGGATGCTGGACAAGGATGGGAAGCTTCCGCATATCAAAGGAGCTCTGATGGCGGATGCAGTTGCAACGACAGCAGGAGCAATATTGGGGACGTCCACAACAACCACTTTTGTTGAAAGTGCATCCGGTGTGTCAGAAGGCGGAAGAACCGGGCTTACGGCAGTGACTACAGCAATCCTGTTCGGGCTGTCTTTGTTCCTGTCGCCGATTTTCCTTGCAATTCCGTCCTTTGCAACGGCACCCGCATTGGTGGTAGTTGGATTCTATATGTTGACAAATGTGGTGAATATTGACTTCAACGAGTTGTCAGAGGCGATTCCCTGTTATATCTGTATTGGAGCGATGCCGTTCTTCTACAGTATTTCTGAAGGAATTTCCATGGGAGTTATCTCATATGTTGTGCTGAATCTTCTGACTGGTAAGGCGAAAGAAAAGAAAATCAGTCTTTTGATGTATGTGCTTGCCATATTGTTTATCCTCAAATACATTTTGTTATAAAAAGGAAACTCAAAACAATAGAAATGAATGAAGTCCCTGTCTTTGCCGGAGGTTTTCCGATAAGGACAGGGATTTTTTCTGGTACATGGAAATATTGAGAAAAACAAGAGCAATAATTGTCAAATGGTGTTATAATATCTGACGGGGATAGAAAAAAATTTTAAAAGGTGGTAAGTCATGAAGTTTAATCCAAAAGAAGATGTAAAAAGAATCATCGTAGTCTGTCTGGCATCCGTTATTATGGCGCTGAATATCAAATCCTTTGTCAGGACCGGAGGACTTTATCCGGGAGGGGCGACTGGCATTACGCTGTTAATCCAGCGTGTGGCGGAGATGTTTTTTCATGTAGAACTTCCCTATACGCTGATTAATGTAGCGCTGAATGCATTTCCGGTGTACATAGGTTTTCGGTTTATCGGGAAGAAATTCACCATGTATTCCTGTCTGATGATTGTATTGACCAGTGTGCTGACAGACTTCATTCCCGGGTATGTGATTACGTATGATACCCTGCTGATCAGCATTTTCGGCGGCCTGATTAATGGCGCTGTAATCAGTCTCTGTCTTATGGTAAATGCGACTACAGGGGGAACGGATTTTATCGCAATCTTTCTGTCTGACAAGAAGGGGATAGACTCCTGGAACATGGTATTGGGGCTGAACGTAGTCATTCTGGCTGCGGCGGGTATCCTGTTTGGCTGGGACAAGGCGCTTTATTCCATTATTTTCCAGTATACTTCTACACAGGTGCTGCACGTGCTTTACAGGAAGTACCAGCAGGTGACGTTGTTTGTTGTCACGGACAATGCAAAAGATGTTTACAGGGCGATTGCCAGAACCAGTAATCATGGGGCGACAATTATGGAAGGAGAAGGCTCCTACGAGGGAAAGGAAAAAAAGGTTGTGTATTCGGTAGTGTCCGGTGCGGAGAGCAAAATGGTAATCCGCGCGGTCAAAGAAGCAGATGAACATGCTTTTGTAAATGTATTGAAGACAGAGAAACTGGATGGAAAATTCTATTATAAGCCAAATGAGTAGAGCAGGAGGAGAAAAATGGAAGCAGAGGTAAGAGAGAAGCAGGAGCTTGCGCTTGAAGTGATTGCGAGACTCAAAAAAGAGTATCCGGATGCGGGATGCACGCTGGATTATGATCAGGCGTGGAAGCTTCTGGTTAGTGTCCGGCTGGCGGCTCAGTGTACCGATGCCAGAGTGAATGTGGTGGTGGAAGGGCTCTATGAGAAGTACCCCAGCGTGGAAGCCCTGGCGGAGGCTGATGTGGACGATATCGAAGCAATTGTGCGTCCCTGCGGTCTGGGAAAGAGCAAGGCAAGGGATATAAACGGCTGTATGAAAATGCTGCGGGATGAGTATGGAGGAAAGATACCGGAGGATTTTCAGGCTCTTTTGAAACTTCCGGGCGTGGGGAGAAAGAGTGCGAACCTGATTATGGGGGATGTGTTCGGGAAGCCTGCAATCGTAACAGATACACATTGTATCAGACTGGTAAACCGTATAGGGCTTGTGGATGGGATTAAAGATCCGAAGAAGGTGGAGATGGAGTTGTGGAAAATCATTCCGCCGGAGGAGGGCAGTGATTTCTGCCACCGGCTGGTCTATCATGGAAGAGATGTGTGTACGGCAAGGACGAAGCCATATTGTGACAGGTGCTGCCTTGCTGATATATGCCAGAAGAGGATATAAAGAGATGAACCCAGAAAACTTACAGGAAGACAAAAAAGTAAGGAGGCGGCTATGGCAGATATTGTAGGAATGCTGGATGAATTGCAGGGGAAAGCGCTGCAGGATCAGGAAGTAAGGGAGAAGCTTCTCGCAACCAGAAAAGAAAAGGACCCGGTGTCGGCTTTTTGCCGGGTGTGCAGGGAATTGGGATATGAGCTGTATGAGATGGAATTAATCTGTGCAGGAGAAGAATTTCATGCGGCTATGAAGCGGAGTACGAATGGCGGCGGTGAAAATTCGCCTATGCTTTCCGGAGAGGATGATTTTTATGAATTGTTTTTTGCCAGTATTGAAAATTCCTAAGTGACGGACGGGGAGTGCATGTGGGCACTTCCTTTTTTAATAGACATAATTAAAAAAACACTTGTCAACATAACAAAAATGTGTTATGTTAAGTACAACTTATTCATTTCTGTTTCTTGCAGAAAGTGTTCTTAAGTTAAATCGGCGTTTCGCCAATATTTCACATCAATTTATTTCAGTGACAGAATGTAGAGGAGGGAAGAAAATGTATCATTAGTTCACAACAAAAAAAGTATCACAAATGTTTGTAATAGGCTTTATCTGTATTTATATTTTATCGAAATGCTGTCTCCAGATGATTTAGAAAAGGAGAAAAAGCGAATGAAGAAGAAAAGGATAAAAATAATTATTTTGACAGCAGCAATAGTCTGTGTAATGGCAGCAGGCGGTATTATGGCGTATTTTACGGACGAAGAGAGCGTATCCAATACATTTACGGTGGGAAAGATTTCTCTGGAGATTCAGGAACCGAACTGGAATCCGGATGAAGCGAAAGACATTACGCCAATGAAAAATATTTCCAAAGATCCGCGGATTAAGAATAATGGGGTGAATCCGGAGTTTGTTTTTGTAAAGATAGCGGTTCCCTGTAAAAAAATTGTGACAGTGAATGCAGATGGATCGCGGAATGAAGCGAAGGAGACGGAACTGTATCAGTATGAGGTGAATGAAGGCTGGATGGAGATTCTGGAACCTGAAAAGGATGAAAAAGCGGGGACGGTGACCCATCTGTATGCGTATGGTACAGAGCAGGAATGCACGGAGCTTGTGAAGGACGCAGTGACGGAAGCGGTATTTGACAGCGTGACATTTGTAAATGCGGTAGAAGGGCAGGAACTCGAGATGGGAGCCTGTGATATAGGAGTGAGCGCATATGGAATTCAGACGACAGATCTTGGTGGCGGAAAGACAGCGCCCCTTGATGTGTGGTCCATATTGCAAGCCGGATAGGAAGAAAAAGTGAGATAAAAAACAGAGAGAACAAAAGGCGGCAGATAGAAAGAGAAAATACAGACGAAGCGGTAAGGAGGAGAATTGTGAAAAGAAAAAGGAAATGGATGATTGCGCTGGGATTTTTGATTCTGGTGTGCGGCGGCTATATGGCCGTATCCGCAGGAAATGAGGCAGCTGTCAGCAACCATATTTCTACCGGAATCATAGATATTGAGCTGGAGGAGCATCAGATAAAAAATGGGAAGGAAGCCAAGTGGCAGGATAATCCGCTGCTGCTTCCCGGAGCCGACGTATCGAAGATTCCGCGGATACATAATCGTGGCAGTGACTGTTATGTGAGGGCAAGTATCGGATTTCGGGATCTTGCAGTTGACCTTGAGCGTCATATTTATGGGCTCGGCGGAAGCTGGGTAAAGAAAAGCGATGGGTATTATTACTACACGGATATATTGAAAACAGGGGAAAGCACGGATTTGTTCAAAGGAATTCAGATTCCGGCGAATTTTCCACAAGAGGCGGAGGGAAGTGCGTTCCATCTGGATATATCTGTGGATGCAATACAGAGCCAGAATTTTACTCCGGATTTTTCTTCCGGTATGCCGTGGGGACAGGTAGAAATTCTGAAGTGTGAAAAGCAGGGTCCCTATCAGATTACTTCCTACACTCCCGGAACGGGCAGGATATTTCAGGTTGAGTACCGGGGAGAGAGTGATTCGCTTTTCATTAATGAAGAGGATTTTTTTGAGAACTTCCCGGTTCTCATGCCCGGAGATGTGTATAGTGACAGTGCAGAACTCCGTAACAACAGTGAGAAGGAGATGGAACTATATTTTCGGAGTGAAGTATCTGAAAAGCAGGAGCTGACGGAGGAAGTGGAGCTTTTTATTACGGTAGAAACAGATGGAAATGAAAAGATGCTTTATAAGGGACCGCTGAAGGCAGAATCCTTGTCGGAGAACAGGCTTCTTGCAAAAATCCCAAAGTCAGGGCAGGGAAAATTAAGTTTTACAGTGACTGTGCCAAAGGAATTAGATAATCGATATTCTGCGGAAGAAGGCCAGGTAAAATGGATTTTTACGACAAATCCGAAAGACTCAGGCCTGCCGTCCGTCCGGACCGGCGATTTTCAAAGGATTGGAATTTTTCTGGCAGCGGCAGGCGTTTCTTTGGGGCTGATTGTAATTATCATGAAGAGGAAGAAAAGCAATGAAACGAATCATCGTTATAGCCATTAATATGGCGGTCTGTACGGTGGGAATCAGTATTTTGCTGTTTGCCATATTGCTGCTGGCAGGCATAAGACCCTATGTAGTGCTGTCCGGCTCTATGGAGCCCGTAATCAGGACAGGAAGCCTTTGTTTTGTGTACAGGAGAGCCGATTATGAAGATATCTGTACCGGCGATATTATTGCCTTCCATGTGCAGGGAGGGAATCTGGTAACGCATCGGGTAATTGCGGTGACAGAAGAAGGATTGGAGACCAAGGGTGATGCAAATGAACTGTCTGATGGAATTACGACAACGGAGAGGAATTTTGAGGGAAAAACGCTCTTTTGCATTCCGGGGCTGGGATATTTCAGCAGATTCTGTCGGACGGGACGGGGGAGAGCAGTGATGCTGTTTTTGCTGGCAGGTGTTTTCCTTGTGGAAATTTTAGAAAGTACAGGCGGGAAACAAAATAACAGGAGGAAGAAAAAAGAAAATGAAGAAAAGATATAGAAAAGCGCGGTTGTTTCTTTTGGATATGGCAGTTTTATCTGTAAGTATTGTAGGAGTGCATTCCATTTATGCGTATTTTACACATCAGGCGGCATTGGCGAACCAGGTTACTATCGGCGAAAATACGATTGTGCCGGAAGAACCGTTTGATCCTCCGTCTCCCGGGGAGAAAACCGTGAAAGAACCAAGAGCGGTGAATACAGGGAAAACCAATTGTTATGTGAGAGCGAAAGTTCTGTTGTCGGATAGCAGAGTTCAGTCGTTTCTGACCTATGTGAATGAAGGTAATACCGGTGAAGGGCTGTGGATTAAAAATAAGGATGGCTGGCTATATTATGACCGGATATTGGAGACATCGAAAAAAACAGAACCTATTTTTACCCATATTATAACAAATGAAGAAATCCCGGAAGAGTTGAAGGATTTCTCGATTGACGTGCTGTTTGAGTCTGTGCAGGCAGAAGGATTTAAAAATGCGGAAGATGCTTTTGCAGAGATTAAAGGTACGAAAAAAGAAGTGGAGGAAGCTTATGAATCTATTTAGAAGAAAAAGGCGTTTCCCGGCGCTTGTGATGGCGGCTGTTATGCTGCTGTTTACCTGGGATGTTCCGGTCGAAGCCGAGGAAACGGAGGCAGTGGAAACAGAAGAGATGGCCGAAGCTGAGGAAACGGTTTCTTACGGTTCGCCGGAAAATGGGGAGGACTATGATTTTTCGGGGATTGCTCCTTTGTATGAAGAGGCGGAGACAGCAGACCGGTATTTCGGCTTTGCGGAGGAAAATGTCTTTCGGGCAAGGGAAATTACGCGCCGGACAGATTTGGCGGTTCATATCAGAAAACGGGCGGAATGGACGAATCAGGATACGGGAGATGGGGAAATTACACTGCAGTATGCGTCTAATTCAGGTTTGGTCACAGGAACGAAGGATATGAATATCATTCTACTTCAGGACAAATCCGGCTCTATGGATTCCAACTATGGATTTCGCATACAATTGGAGTATGAAGGATTGAGTGCTTCAGCTTATCAAAGTTCGGAGTATTATCCCATAAGAAATCCTTATGGATGGACGGAAGCAGCGGACGAGATGGTAGATGAGATCGTGGAAAACCGTAATTACGTGGGAAATTTAAATTATACAGGAGAGGGATTTAACGGAGGTTACATTCATAATGGGGAAATGGCATATAATTCGCCGTGCCAGGTGGACGCACATTATTATCTGCTGGCTGCGGATGACGCGACTTCCGGAAATACGAAATCAACTTTTATACATGGCAATAATCTGTATAACATTTCCGGCACGGATTATCACCATTATCGGTTACTGAGCAGCCGAGAGGAAGCGCTTGGCTATCTGGCAGCCGGACGAAGAGTCATACGGGCAAAGAAATATTGCGATGAAAATGGAGAGCTTCATTTTGCGGATGAGTATTACTATTTTTTAGATATCAGTAAAATTGTAACATATCATGGTAAGCAGTATTTGAGTACGATTGACACGGAGTGCGAGAAGAATGACAGGCTTTCTAAGTCTCAGGATTTTATGAAAAAACTGACGGAGAATATGAAGAATCTAAATAAGAACAATCAGATTGCATACATCCCTTTCTGGGGCGATGTGCCACAGAATGGAAGCTGGCGCAATTTGTCTGCCAATGGAAGTAATAACGGACTGATTGTTGATACCTATTCACCGCAGATATCAACGAAAGCGGGAGTAGGAACCTATGGATTTCAGCCGGAGAGTAAGTTTGGCGTTATTCTGGAACAGATACAGAATCCGTTTACCTACAATGGAACGAACTGGTCTGCGGCGTTTAATCAGGCGCTGGTTTATCTGAAGCAGCGGAATAATTTGGAGAAGGAAAAGGATACGCTGCTTATATTCCTGACAGATGGTATGCCGCAGGGATTTGCCGGAAAAGCATCCGATATTCATAATCCGGCGATTAACGGGCAGAATCAGATAAAAGAGCTGAAAGGATTGGACGGGGTGAGGATTTACGCCTGCGGCGTTTGCATTAACCAGCAGGATCAGACGGTGACGGACAGGATGAATCAGGTAGATTCTTCCGGAGCTGCTACATTTGCCCGGACGACAAATCAATTTAACGAGCTGATGGAGGCAGTGGAGGAACGTATACAAGAGGAATATGAAGAGGCCATATACGGAAAAGATGGATTCTATATGGATCAGTTGTCAGATGAGGTTTCATTGGATGAAAAGAAACTGGATTCTTCCTGGTCTGTGCTGGAGAAGGAAGATGCGGCGCTGGTAAAGGGCGTTCCGGAAAATGTCTACCGCGAGGTAGCGGATCATCCGCAGGTTACTCATGTATATGTGCGAAAGACAAAGACGGTCTATTGGTATGTAAAAGAGATGACGAATGGTTCTTATGACGCGGAGGGGCATACGTTTTCTTTTCCGGTTACTTACATGGGATATGACGATTCAACGGCAGGAAATAAGAAAAATATACAGACGAATCAGAAGCAGAAATTTACGTATATTTCTTCCGCAAATGAAAATCAGGTGCTGGAAGTAGCGACAGAGGTTCCGAATCTTGTTTTCAGCAGGCAGAATCCTTCGATTTCTATTGAAAAGAAACTGGAAGGTTCTGATTTTAAAAAGGATCAGACATTTTATTTTTCCTGTGCGGACACCAGGCAGAGCTATGCTGTGAAAGATGCAGTTAAAACAGCCAGCGTGACGGTGAAAGCGGGAGAAACCGTGGGAAGGACGATTATCAACGATATGAAGCCCGGAACGTATTATATTTATGAAACAGATAAAGAGGGGAAGATCATAAGCCCGGAGGAAAAATGTGTTTCGATGGGGCAGAAAAAGGAGATCATGACCCTGGAGAAGAATTCCGAAGTTCCGGCATCTGCGACTGCTTCAGATGGATCTTTACTGGAGAATCGAAATAATTATCTGCAGATATCCGCTGTGGATGCAGCAGTTTCTTTTACGAATTCTTATACGTCTGTGATAGGAGAGAAAATGTGGGATGACGGCGGCTCATCAAAGCGTCCTTCCAAGGTTGTGATAAATTTGTATTGCGATGGAAAAAAGGCGGACAGTGCAGAAGTTTCAGAAAAGACAGGATGGAAATTCGGATTCAATAATCTGTCTGTATATGATAGTCAGGGAAAGGAACATGAATATACGGTTGAGGAAGAGCCGGTAGACTGGTATCGGACTTTTGTTCAATACGAGAACCGCAGCGGCGGGAAATATGCAATCATAACCAACAGGCTTGAGGCAGGGGATTTGACTGTTACGAAAACCATAAAATCCGGCGAGGAAGATATCTGGTGGGCGCACGGGAATCCAACTTTCGTTATCCGGGTATCAGGAGACGGGGCGGACGGAGAGCACTGCACTTTCTACCATACTTATGAATTTACGCGGGAGTATGTGCAGGAACATCAGAAGGATGGGGTGGTATCCTTATCCTATACATTTAAAGACATTCCGCTTAGCGGGCAGTATAAAGTAGAAGAGCTGTGTGTGAGCAGATATGGCCCCGGATGGGTAAAAGGAAATGGAGAGAATGTAACGCTTAGAGAAGATACGGCAGGGGAAGAAGAAGGTGTTTTCAGCAAATATGCAGAGGTGAATCTGAAGGAAAGGCCGGAAGGGACGGAAGTAGAGTTTTTCAACGATAAGAAAAATTATGGATGGTACAGTCATAACGCCTTTGTAGAAAATCAGATTCACCTGCAGTAAAATCCCAGATATCCAGTGGCAGGATTATGGGTTAAAGCGTCGGAAATGGTTCGATGCTTCGCGCAAGAATGCCATGCATATGTGCAATGGCGATGCCGTAATTTGTCATAGGGATACCGGCGTCTTCGGCACATTTCAGGCGGTATTTCATTTCACGTTCATTAAGCGTGCAGCCGCCGCAGTGGATGATGACCTTATATTTGGATAAATCCAGTGGAAATTCTGTCCCGCTGGTGAATGCAAAGTTCAATTCTTTGCCGGTGTATTTCCGAAGCCAGTTAGGGAGCTTTACGGTACCGATATCTTCACATTGGCGGTGATGAGTGCAGCCTTCCGATATCAGGATTGTATCACCGTTTTCCAGTGTATCTAATGCACGGGCGCCCGCTACTGCCATTTTCAAATTTCCCTTGTATCTGGCAAACAGGATAGAGAAGGATGTTAGAAGGATGTCTGCCGGGGTATTGGCGGATACCTGCTCAAATGCCTGGCTGTCAGTGATAACCATTTTAGGCTTTTTTCC
Source organism: Clostridiaceae bacterium (assembly GCA_902362865.1). Classification (GTDB taxonomy): domain Bacteria; phylum Bacillota; class Clostridia; order Lachnospirales; family Lachnospiraceae; genus Claveliimonas; species Claveliimonas acetigenes. The sequence goes on along the minus strand of CABIYE010000006.1, from coordinate 65,500 downwards.
CAGAGAAGCCAGCGTATCTTTCAATTCGGTTTCTTTTACAACGATTGCAGTGGCATTTGCCTCCAGTACATCGCGGATTGTCTGTTGTTGCGGAAGAATCAGCCGTCCTTTTGGCGCGGCAGAATCAATGGGAACAACAAGGATGACAAAATCAGACGGCTTAAGCAGATCTGCGACGATGCGGCGCCCGGTATCTTCTTTGGGAGCTTGTTTCGCGATGAGTTCCTTCAGTTCATAGATATTTGTTCCGGTAGTTGTACTTACCCGGATGACATTATCTTCGGCACCTGTATGGAGATCAGTGCTTATAGCGTCTTTTGAGGCTAGATCTGACTTATTTATAGCAATGACATAAGGAATCTCTTTTGCCCGTATCCGTTCAAGAATCCGGTGGTCTTCCTGGGTCATTCCCACGGAGCCGTCTACGACCAGAACGGCAATGTCGGTTTTGTTCAGTATTTGATAGGCCTTTTTGATGCGAAGTTCTCCCAGTTCTCCGGAATCATCAAGACCCGGAGTGTCAATTATGACTACCGGTCCCAGAGGCAGAAGTTCCATCGCTTTTAGGACAGGATCGGTGGTGGTTCCTTTTATATCGGATACAATTGCAAGATTTTGACCGGTAATAGCGTTAATGATACTGGATTTTCCGGCATTACGTTTCCCGAAAATGCCAATATGTATACGATCTGCAGATGGGGTAGTGTTTAGGCTCATAGTATATTTCCTCCTGGTGAAAAGAGGGACGGAGCCTGTAATTCTCCGTCCCTGGATTGTATGGTTATATGGTTTTATTGTATTTAGAAGCGAAAATCCCGACGGTTATTCTCACGGATCAGGCGAAGATTCTCCATAACGACAGCTCTTGCTTTTTCGTTGGGAACATTCAGGATTTCTTTGTCAATCAGTTTATCGCCGAGTGCTTTGGTTTCAGGGGAAGCATAATCCATCAGATATTCTTCCAGTGTCATCAGTGCATTGGGATGACAGCAATTCTGAATCTGTCCGCTTTTGCAAAGAGACATGAACCGGTCACCGGTGCGTCCTTCTCTGTAGCAGGCGGTACAAAAGCTTGGAATGTACTCCATCTCCATCAGCCAGCGTACAACCTCGTCCAGTGTACGATTATCAATAACGTCGAACTGTTCGGATTTTTCATCATCAGGTTCGGGTTCACAGTAGCCCCCCACGCTGGTTCTGGAACCGCCGCTGATCTGGGAAATGCCAAGGTGAAGAACGCGTTCTCTCGTCTTCTGGCTTTCCCGGGTGGAAATAATCATACCGGTATAGGGGACCGCGATACGGATACATGCAACGATTTTGGCAAATGTATCGTCATCAATACCATTGGTGAAGGAAGAAGCATCAATATCGTCTGCATTGCGCAGTCTCGGTACACTGATGGTATGAGGTCCCACGCCAAAAGCGGCTTCCAGATGTTCTGCATGCATCAAAAGACCAGCAAATTCATAACGGTATTTATCCAGACCAAATAGAACGCCGACGCCTACATCGTCGATTCCGCCTTCCATAGCACGATCCATCGCTTCGGTGTGGTAGTCATAGTCATGTTTCGGGCCTGTCGGGTGAAGTTTCAGATAACTTTCTTTATGATAGGTCTCCTGGAAGAGAATGTAGGTTCCGATTCCGGCTTCTTTTAATAAGCGGTAATTGTCCACAGTGGTTGCGGCAATATTGATATTGACGCGGCGGATAGCTCCGTTTTTATGTTTGATACTGTAAATGGTATTGATAGAATCCAGGTAGTATTCCATGGTATTGTGTACAGGATCTTCCCCGGCCTCCAGGGCAAGACGCTTATGACCCATATCCTGAAGAGCAATGACCTCCCGGCGGATTTCTTCCTGAGAAAGCTGCTTGCGGGCGATATGCTTATTTTTCATGTGATAAGGACAGTAGGTACATCCGTTGATACAGTAGTTGGACAGATATAAAGGGGCGAACATAACGATACGATTGCCATAAAAGTCTTTCTTAATCTGTTCTGCCAGTTTGAAAATCTTCTGATTCATAGCTTCGTCGTCACAGGCAAGCAGGACGGAAGCTTCCCGGTGGGACAGGCCTTTTCTTTTGCCGGCTTTTTCAATCAGAGATGCAATCAGTTCCAGGTTATTTTTGTTTTCGTCGGCGTAAGCCAGCGTGTCCAGAATTTCTTCATGGTTAATGAAGTCATCGGCGTGTTTTGAGTTTACATCATACATTATTATTTTCCTCCATATTTGTGTATTTATGTTTATTCTTATTTTTATGTTATACATCCATTAAAGAATCGCCCCGTGCGGTTACGACATGATAACCGATAGATTCCATTTGTCGGATTAATTTTGCTTTCCCTTCTGCAGCTTCTTCTCCGGTAGCAATTTTGTTATCATATAAGGAGTAATTTTTTCGGTTATCCCGGGGAGAAAGGTTGGGCATTACCACATTGGCGCCCGCCAGGATGCCAAGTTCCCTGCCGTGCGTATCAATAGTTCCCAGAGCGGTGGTGGCAGGAAGGAGTACTTTGGGAAGCATCAGCCTTAAAAGACCCAACATATACAGGGTCAGTTCCAATGTTCCGGCTTTTTCCCCGGCAAAAACCGTGTCATGATGGGGGATGAAAGGTCCGATCCCTACCATATGGGGCTGCAGCTTTTCAATGAACAGCATATCCTCCGCCAAATGCTCCGCGGTTTGATGAGGTGAACCTACCATGAAGCCGGTTCCTGTCTGGTAGCCTATTTCTTTTAAGTTCCACAGACATTGTTGGCGGTTGGAAGCTGAGAGCTGCGGCGGGTGGAGTGTGCGGTAATGGGTTTCATTAAAGGTTTCATGACGCAGCAAATAGCGATCTGCACCGGCGTTATAATATTCCAGGTAAGAGTCATAAGGCTTCTCGCCGATGGACAGGGTAATGGCACAGTCGGGAAAACTTGTTTTTATCCTGTGTATCAGATGTGTCATTCGCTCATCTGTATAATAGCCGTCTTCGCCGCCCTGCAGCACAAAGGTACGAAAGCCCATATCATAGCCGCTGCGGCAGCAGGATAGAATGGTATCCTCATCCAGGCGGTAGCGGGGGATATTTCCGTTACTTTTGCGGATGCCACAGTAGAAACAGTCATTTTTACAATAGTTTGTAAATTCAATCAGTCCACGGATGTAGACGTCGCGGCCATAATACTTGTGGCGGATTTCTCTTGCCTGTACAAAAAGATAGTCTGCAAGTTCCGGGGTGCGGTTCTCAATCAGCGTTATCCATTCCTCTTTTGTGAGTCGGTGTTCGGTTTTCAGTTTATCAATGAGTTGTTTCATGGATCACCTCTTTAAAATTAAAAAACTGCGTCCTTGCAAAAAGACGCAGATAAAAAGGTATAAAATCTCCTGTTTTTTCTATATAAAGCAGAAAATTTCTTCGGAATTTTTCAGAATCTGTGCGCCTTTTTACGCAGGTATGCTCCTTTGTAATCAGTACGTTTTTTTTCATAATAACATATTGAAAAAAATTACTCAATAAAAGTTTAATATTTGGCAAAGATTTTAGGTGAAAACATTGACAAGGAGCAGGTATTTTGGTACTTTTAGACTAGAGTTTAGACTATAGTACGAAAAGTAAAAAGGAGATAGTAGAATGCCACTGATAACGAGTATTCAGAAGTATTCAATCCACGATGGAGACGGAATCCGGACGACTGTGTTTTTTAAAGGTTGTCCGTTGTCCTGCGTATGGTGCCACAATCCGGAGACCCAGTGTTATGGAAAGGATGTTATGTATGACAGGGAGCGGTGTACCGGCTGTCAGAGTTGTGTAAATGTCTGTCCGCAGCATGCAATTCATGCAGACGGGGATAAAGTAGTAACGGACACAGATGTTTGCGACCGGTGCGGAACTTGTCTGGATTATTGTGTGAATAATCTGCGGGAGCTCGCCGGAAAAGAATATACGGTGGAAGAGCTGGTAAAAGAGCTTAGAAAAGATGAGATGTTCTATGAAGAGTCCGGCGGAGGAGTGACATTATCCGGCGGCGAGGTTATGACCTCCGATATGGATTATGTAGAAAAACTGGTAAAGAAGCTTCATCACATGGGGATTACGGTTACGGTTGATACCTGTGGTTTTGCGCCATATGAAAACTTTAGACGGATTTTACCCTATGTGGATACATTTTTGTATGATATCAAGGTGATGGATCGGGAATTACATAAAAAGTATATTGGTGTAGATAATGAACTGATCTTAAAGAATCTGGAGCAGTTAAGCAAAGACGGGGCAAGGATTTATATCCGTATCCCGACGGTGAAAGAAGTAAATGGAACCAGGGAGCAGATGCAGGAGATTATTTCCTATCTGGATGATAAGAAAATTCATGTGGCTCAGATAAACCTTTTGCCATACCACAATACAGGGGCAGGCAAGTATGGAAAGCTGGGGCAGGCGTATGATGGCAGCGGGCTGCACGCTCCGTCTTCGGAAGAAATGGATGAGTTTGTGATCCTGTTTCAGGAAGCAGGTTATCAGAATACAAAAATAGGAGGATAATGATAATGGAAAAAAGAGGAATGAACGAACGGATTCAGGCGCTCCGCGAATTGAGCGTAAGCACGCAGCCACATATTGATATGGAGCGTGCAAAAAGTGAGACAGAGACTTACAAAAAGTATGAAGGACAGTTGTCTGTACCGGAGCTTCGAGGGCAGGTACTGTATGATTATTTTGCCTCAAAGACTCTGTATATCGGTGATGGGGAATTGATTGTAGGTGAGAAAGGAGATTCCCCGCAGGCATCACCGACTTTTCCTGAATTATGCTGCCACACCGTTGAAGATATGCATGTTATGAATGACCGGGAATTAATTAACTTTACCGTGCAGGAAGAGGATTTTACCGTGCAGGAAGAGGTGATGATTCCTTACTGGGACAAAAGATGTATCCGCAATAAGATCCTGCGTCAGATGACGCCGGAATGGAAGAAGGCTTATGAATGTGGTATTTTTACAGAGTTTATGGAGCAGCGGGGACCGGGGCATACAGTTGGTTCCTTTAAAATCTATGAGAAAGGTTTCCTTGATTATAAAGCAGATATTCAGGCGGCGATTGATGAGTTGGATTTTCTGAATGACAAGGAAGCGCTGGATAAGAAGAACGAGCTGGAAGGCATGAAGATTGCCTGTGACGCTATTATGGTTCTTGGTGAGCGTTATGCTGCTTATGCAAGAGAACTGGCAGAGAAAGAGACGGATGAAAAGAGAAAAGAAGAATTGCTCCAGATTGCGGCGAACTGTGATGTGGTTCCGGCGCACAGACCGCAGACCTACTGGCAGGCAATCCAGATGTACTGGTTTGTACATCTTGGAGTGACGAGTGAGCTGAATCCCTGGGATGCGTATAGTCCGGGACGCCTGGATCAGCATCTGAATCCATTCTATGAAAAAGATGTAGAAGATGGAATTTTGGATGATGAGAAGGCGCTGGAGCTTCTGGAGTGTCTCTGGGTGAAGTTCAATAATCAGCCGGCGCCGCCGAAGGTTGGTATTACGTTGAAGGAGAGCAGTACCTATACAGATTTTGCGAACCTGAATACGGGAGGTATCACTCCGGACGGAGAGAATGGCGTAAATAATGTAAGCTATCTGATTTTGGATTGTATGGATGAAATGCGCCTTCTCCAGCCAAGTTCTAATGTGCAGATTAGCAAAAAGACACCGCAGAAGTTCCTGAAGCGTGCCTGCGAGATTTCCAGAAAAGGCTGGGGCCAGCCCGCATTCTACAACACGGATGCAATTATCCAGGAGCTGATGAATGCAGGAAAGACACTGGAGGATGCAAGACGCGGCGGTACAAGCGGCTGTGTAGAGACAGGAGCGTTTGGTAATGAGGCATATATCCTGACAGGATATTTTAATATACCGAAGATTTTCGAGCTGACTCTGAACAATGGCTATGATAAGATGTCAGATCAGCAGCTTGGTCTGGAGCTTGGTTATGCCACAGATTTTAAAACCTATGAAGAACTGTATGATGCGTTTAAGAAGCAGATGCAGTATTTCATTGATATTAAGATTAAGGGAAGTAACGTAATTGAGAAAATCTATGCCGAAGAGATGCCGGTACCCTTCCTTTCTATTATTACAAATGACTGTATTTCTAAAGGAAAGGATTACAATGGCGGAGGCGCAAGATACAATACCAAATACCTGCAGGGTGTAGGCATTGGAACCATTACCGACTGTCTGGTAGCAGTGAAATATAATGTGTTTGATAAGAAGACATTTACCATGGAAGAGCTGATGCAGGCGCTGGATGATAATTTTGAGGGCCATGAACGTATTTTGAATCTTGTGAGAAATAAGACGCCAAAATACGGCAACGATGATGATTATGCAGATGATATCATGAAGGATGTATTTGAGTTCTACAGAAGCCAGGTGACCGGGCGTCCGAACATGCTTGGCGGTATGTACCGGATTAATATGCTTCCGACTACCTGCCATGTATATTTCGGTGATGTGATGATGGCAAGCCCCAATGGACGACTGGCACATAAGCCGGTATCCGAAGGCATTTCACCGGAGAAGGGAGCAGATGTGAACGGACCTACGGCAGTAGTAAAATCTTGTGCGAAGATGGATCATCTGCAGACAGGCGGAACGCTGCTGAACCAGAAATTCACGCCAAGTGTTGTAGCCGGAGAAGAAGGGCTGAATCAGATGGCGAATCTTATACGTACCTATTTTACAATGGACGGACATCATATCCAGTTCAATGTTATTGACAAGGAAACGCTGATTAAAGCACAGCAGAACCCGGAAGAATATAAGGATCTGATCGTACGTGTTGCGGGATACAGTGACCATTTCCGGAATCTGAGCAAGGCATTGCAGGATGAGATTATCGAGAGAACGGAGCAGAGCTTCAACTAAGAGATAAAGGTGAGAGTCTGATGAATATAGGAAATATGGCAGAGAAAGCAGCAGAGAAAACGGCGCCTAAAGGGGTGAAGAACAAAATCGTGTCTGCCGCCTGGCAGCTGTTTCATGACAAAGGTTATAACCATACCACGGTAGACGACATTATTGAATTGTCGGGAACCTCAAAGGGCTCTTTCTACTATTACTTCAATACAAAAGATGAGCTTTTGAATACATTGTCGGTAATCCTGGATGATTATTATGAAGAATTAGAAGGAAAGATGAATCCCGGGATGAATAGTTTTGTGAAACTTTTATTTTTGAATGTGGAGGTGCATTCCATGATGGAAGAGAAGATCAGTATCGATCTTCTCGCCTCCTTGTATTCTACGCAGTTGGTTACCCAGGGAAACAGTTATCTTTTGGATCAGAACCGGAAATATTACCGTCTGATTCATAAGATTGTAGAAGAAGGGCAGAAGCGGGGGCAGATACGGGACGATAAGCCGATTGGAGAGATTGTGAAATATTATAGTATGTGTGAAAGGGCATTAATATCCGATTGGTGCATGAATAAGGGCAGCTATTCTCTTGCGCAGTACAGCAGAGAATGCATGCCCATCATGCTGGAGTACTTTAAGGCTTAGCAGGATATACTCTTTTCCTGACGAAATAAAGGCAGATTACCTGCATGACTATGGAAAGGAGCCATGACGCCGGGTAGGAGATAAACAGGAAGGAAAGCGTCCTGTGGTGCGGGAAAAGTCCGAATATCCAGACAATTCTGGTTCCTACCGTCCCGATAATGGACAAAATCATGGGGACAGCGGAATATCCCATTCCGCGCATCGGACCCGGAAAGAGATCCATTAATCCGCACAAAAAATAGGTTGCCGTGGTGTAGGCAAGAATCTCGGTACCGCATTGAATGACCTCCGGGCTGGAGGTATAGATTTTTAAAATTTCAGGTGCAAAAATGTAGGAGCCACAGCCAAGTACCAGGGAAATGCCTACGGTCAGGATCATACAGTCTGCAAGGATCCGATCCATACGTTTGTATTTGCCGACGCCGTAATTCTGGCTTGTGAAACTCATGCATGCCTGCGTAATAGAGTTGACTGCTACGTACAAGAAGCCGAAGATATTGTTCGCTGCAGTATACCCGGCCATGGCAACAGAGCCGAAAGAATTCACGGAGGACTGCAGCAGTACGTTAGAGAAGTTGATGACAGTACTCTGGATTCCGGCAGGGATGCCTACCTGGAAGATCTGTTTCAAATAGGCGGTTTTCAGCGTTAATTCAGAAAAATGAAGCTGATAGATTCCTTCGGATCTGCAAAGGCAGCGAATTACCAGGATGCAGGAAACCATCTGGGAAATTATGGTGGCAATTGCTACGCCTGCCACACCAAGATGGAATACGATAACAAGGAACAGGTTCAGACCCGCATTCAGCAATCCTGAGATAATCAGAAAGAACAAAGGGCGCTTGGTGTCTCCTATGGCACGCAGGATGGCGGCACCGTAATTGTAAAGCATGAAAAATGGCATTCCCAGAAAATAAATTCGCATATAAAGGGAAGATTGACTGATTACATCAGAAGGGGTTCCCATTAGTTCCAACGCGAGCCTGGAGAAAAGGAGCCCGGCAATCGCCATAACGATTCCGCTGATTAGGGCAAATAGGATGGAAGTATGTACGGTTTCCGACATTTCTTTGGCTTTCCCGGATGCATAAAACCGGGCTGCCAGTACATTGCTGCCCAGGGAAATTCCGATGAACAGATTGGTAAATACATTAATTAAAGCTGTGGTGGAGCCTACGGCAGCCAGTGCCTGGCTTCCGGTAAATCTTCCAACGATGATAATGTCGACTGCATTGAACATTAGCTGTAAAATACCGGAAAGCATTAATGGAAGCGAAAAAGAGATTAGTTTGTCCATAACGGATCCATTGCACATGTCAATTTCAAATTTGTTATTTTTCAAAATTCTCATCTCCTGTATTTCTCTATATACAAATTATATACCATATAGGGGAGTATAAGGTCAATGGGATATAGAAAAACCCTATAGGTAAATGAATTATATAAAAATAACTGATTTGCAATTCTGGAAGAAGAGTCCTATAATACAATTAAAGATATTATTGAGGCAGAAATGCCGATTCCCTTCTACGAAAAAACCTTTCAAGTTCGCTTGCTTGAAAGGCTTTTTTTGTGGTATAGGGAACTTGAGGCAGACTTGTCTGATTTAAGTCTGATAAGCCTATCGGCCTGTTGGCTTGAATGCGCCGTCCAGATAAGCCTGCAGGGAACGCTTCATATTTCCTTCAAAATCGGCATCGCCATTTTTCAGGCACCATTCAAATACATTTCCAATGACAATCATACGGATATCCGTCGTTATATCCTCCAATGGATAGGACAGATGGATGACGCCTGCATCGAGAGCCTTTTTCAAATAATTGTGAACTGTGACGATCGGATATGGGCGTTCGGTACGGATTGCAGGATTCAAAGACTGGTTTTTTGGTGTATAATAATTGGACATAAAAGACAATCCAAGATCCTGGCAGTAATGTACATAATTCAGATAAACCTGAATAATCGCTGTCTTTGCTTCTTCCGGGCTTTCGGGGAGATCCAGAAGATCCGGATTGATGCTGGGCTGTTCTTCAATATAATAAGAGAGCAGGTCATCTTTTGTCTTGAAATGGTGGTAGAAGCTGCCGTTGGATACGCCGGCTTCCTCGCAGATATTCTTAATGGAGAGTGCTTCATAGCCTTTTTCCTGCAAAATGTTTTTTGCAGCATTAAAGATTTTCTTTTTCGTCTCTCTCGATTTTTGCTGTTGTTTTGTCAGTTCCTGTATTTCACTCATAATGGTGCGATTCCCTTCGTTATGGTTATTTTCGTGGAAGTAAGTATATCATATTTTCTTTGAATTTTCAAGAAAACAGAGCGGACTCGGTATTGAAGCTCTATATAGTGTTTGTACTATATCCGGTAATCCGATTTACTGATGTATGGAAAAATCCTGTGGAAATGCAGATATTTAATTGCTATAATATAGTACGGAAGTAATGGAGAAAGGATTTGCAGAATGGATATTAATCAGAAAATTACCGAAGAATTAGGTGTGAAAAGGTGGCAGGTGGACGCTGCCGTGAAGTTGATAGACGAGGGCAATACGATTCCTTTTATTGCCAGATACCGGAAGGAAGCGACGGGGACGCTGGATGATGAGCAGCTTCGTAAATTATTTGAGAGGCTTACTTATCTTAGAAATCTGGAAGAGAAGAAGGAACAGGTACTGTCAAGCATTGAAGAACAAGGAAAGCTTACAGAGGAATTAAGAGCGCAGATTGCAGCGGCAGAAACCCTGGTAGTGGTAGAGGATTTATACAGGCCATACCGTCCGAAGAGGCGAACCCGGGCAACGATTGCAAGGGAGAAGGGATTGGAACCTTTGGCAGCGCTGATTATGCTGCAGAATGTGAAACAGCCGTTGGAAGAGGCGGCAGCAGACTATATTAATTCTGAGAAAGAAGTGAACACGGTACAGGAAGCTATTGCAGGAGCGCAGGATATTATTGCCGAAATTATTTCAGATGAGGCGGCTTACAGAAGCTGGATACGGAATACGACCATGAAGAAGGGGAAAGTCGTTTCTGTGGCAAAGGATGCCAAGGCAGAGTCGGTATATGAGATGTACTATGATTTTGAAGAGCCGGTTATGCGGCTTGCAGGCCACCGAATCCTGGCGTTGAACCGGGGAGAGAAGGAAAAGTTTCTGAATGTCAGGCTTGAGGCGCCGGAAGAAGATATTATCCGCTATCTGGAGAAGAAAACGATTCGCAATGATAATCCTTATACGACGCCGGTATTGAAGGAAGTCGTAGAGGATAGTTACAAACGTCTGATTGCCCCGGCGATTGAGCGTGAGATACGAAATGAGCTGACAGAGCGGGCAGAGGACGGCGCAATTTCCGTATTTGGCAAGAACTTAGAACAGCTTTTGATGCAGCCGCCGATTGTGGGACAGACGGTTCTTGGCTGGGATCCGGCATTTCGTACCGGGTGCAAGCTGGCGGTGGTTAATCCCACCGGCAAGGTAATCGGGACGACGGTTATTTATCCGACGGCGCCGACTACACCGCAGAAAATACAGGCGTCCAAGGATCTCCTGAAGAAGATTATCAAGAAGTATAATATTACATTGATTTCGCTTGGAAATGGTACGGCGTCCAGAGAGTCTGAACAGTTTATTGTGGAACTTTTAAAAGAAATTCCGGAGAAGGTACAGTATGTAATCGTAAATGAAGCCGGAGCATCTGTCTATTCAGCAAGCAAGCTGGCTTCTGAAGAATTTCCGAAGTTTGACGTGGGACAAAGGAGTGCCACATCTATTGCCAGAAGGCTGCAGGATCCACTGGCAGAGCTGGTAAAAATAGAATCCAAATCCATTGGTGTGGGGCAGTACCAGCATGACATGAACCAGAAGAAGTTAGGTGAAACATTGTCCGGAGTTGTAGAAGATTGTGTCAATAAGGTGGGAGTAGACTTAAATACGGCTTCTGCGCCGCTGCTTTCCTATATTTCCGGTATTTCCGGGACGATTGCTAAAAATATTGTTGCTTATCGTGAAGAAAATGGAAGATTTACCAACAGAAAGCAGCTTTTGAAAGTAGCCAAATTGGGGCCAAAAGCATTTGAACAGAGCGCGGGATTTATGCGGATACAGAATGGGGAAAATCCGTTGGATGGGACAAGTGTTCATCCCGAATCTTATGAGGCGGCGGAAAAGCTTCTGAAGAAACAGGGATTTTCGGTAGAAGATATCAGCGGCGGTAAGCTGACGGGACTGTCTCTTACGATTAAAGATTACAAAAAACTAGCTGAAGAGCTTGAAATCGGCGAGATTACGCTGCGGGATATTGTGAAGGAGCTGGAGAAACCCGCCAGAGATCCTCGTGATGAGATGCCCAAGCCGATTCTGCGCACAGATGTACTGGATATGAAAGATTTGAAAGAAGGCATGATTCTGAAGGGAACAGTAAGGAATGTCATTGATTTTGGGGTATTTGTTGATATTGGCGTGCATCAGGACGGGCTGGTACACATTTCCGAGATTACCGATAAGAAATTTATTAAGCACCCGTTGGAAGTGGTCAGTGTTGGTGATATAGTAGATGTTAAGGTTATGAGCGTGGATTTGAAGAAGAAGAGAATCCAACTTACGATGAAAGGAATTTCTTAAAAAAATGTCATTGGGGGAAAACAAATGAATATCAGGAAGAATGTAACGATTGCTTTGGGCGTTTTGGCAGGGAATGCGATTCTTGCTTTTGTAGTTGCGGCTTTTGTCGTGCCGCATAATATCATTATGGGAGGCGCCACCGGTATAGGCCTTTCTATTACACATTTTATACCAATGAACCTTTCGGTGGTTATCTTTGTTGTCAATGGGATCCTTTTTCTGTTGGGAGCAGCGACACTTGGCAGAAAATTTGCCGTGACAACTATTGTCAGTACTTTCGTTTATCCGGTGTTTTTGGCGATTGCCCAGAGCATCCCCGGGATTACGGAGCTGACAGATAATATGATGCTTGCGTCTGTCTATGCGGGACTTCTGCTTGGAGTGGGGATCGGGCTTGTGGTAAGGCAGGGAGCTTCCACGGGCGGGACGGATATCATTGCGCTTATGCTGAGTAAATATCTGCATGGCTCCGTTGCTGTTTTCATGTATCTTGTAGATTTCGCGGTTTTGGGAGTGCAGGTGTTTTTTTCAGATGTTGAGCAGATCCTTTATGGAATACTGACGCTGATGATTATGACGATGGCAATGAACCAGGTGGTTTTGTTCGGACAGTCTCAGATACAGCTTTTTATTATTTCTGAAAAATATGAGGAAATCCGTGAAAAAATATTGATGGATCTGGATGTGGGAGCGACTATGGTTTATATTGAAAAGGGTTACAGCCAGGAGCAGCAAAAAGGCGTGCTGTGTGTGATTCCTCATCGGAAGTTGTATGCGGTAAATGAAGTAGTGAAGCATATAGATGAAAAGGCGTTTATTACGATTACCCAGATTAAAGAGGTAAAAGGCAGAGGATTTACGCTGGACAGAGTAAGATATGGGGCGGAGAGCACAGAGGAGAATGTCGGAAAGTAAAATACAGAGAAAATTTTTTCTAAATTCCTGATTGACAAAGCAGAAATTGTGTGTTAGGTTAGTAGAAAAGAATTCAATATAGTAAACCGTTGAAGCGGAGATAACGGCAGTTATGCGCGCACAGAGAATCCGGGTAGGTGAGAGCCGGGTGGAGATGCAGATTGTCAAATGGACCGCGGAGGGCGCAGTCAAAGGTTTAAAGCCGAGTATTCTGCGACGTGGGGGCATACGTCAGTTGCCGGGAATATGATGGTATTCCGCAAAGTGCACGGGTCATGCCGTGAAGCAAGGTGGCACCGCGAGTGATGTATATAGCGCTCGTCCTTGACAGAAGTAGTATTCTGTCGGGGACGGGCGTTTTTTATGATATAGGGAGTTCGAGGCAGACTTGTCCGCTTTTTTATTATAGGAATACAGATAGCAGGGAGGTAAGTACATGTATCCAGTTCTAGAAGAAGTAAAAAAATTAGCAGAAACGAAGAAGTACCGGAGGATTCCGGTATGTAAAGAATTATATGCGGACCGGTATACTCCGGTGGAGGTTATGCGGATACTCAGAAAGGCAAGTAAGCATTGTTATCTTCTGGAGAGCGCAAGCCAGACGGAAGTGTGGGGAAGATATTCCTTTCTGGGATATCATCCGGCGATGGAAATTACCTGTACGGATGGAGTGTTAAGAATCCGAAAAACCTCCGGAGACGGGCAGGAAGAAGAAATTGTGAAGAAAGTAGCACATCCGGGAGATACCCTGAGGGAAATCTTAAAGGAGAATAAAAGTCCGAAGATAGAAGGAATGCCGCCCTTTACCGGAGGATTGGTGGGCTATTTTTCTTATGATTATATCAAATATAGTGAACCAAAGCTAAAGCTGGAAGATAAAGAGCAGCAGGATTTCCGGGATATGGATTTGATGCTTTTTGACAGTGTTATTGCTTTTGACCATTACAGGCAAAAGGTGCTGCTGATAACGGGGGTCAGGACAGAAAATGTGGAACAGTCCTATAAAGAGGCGCAGCAAAGACTGGAAGAGATGGCGGAATTAATGAGGAATGGGGAACCGGAAGAATTTAAGCGTCTGAAACTTCAGTCCGAGATTCTTCCTCAGTTTCCGAAAGAGAAGTATTGCCAGATGGTAGAGAAGGCAAAGCGGTATATCCGGGAAGGAGATATTTTTCAGATTGTGCTGTCCAATCCCATGAGGGCGAAGGCGGAGGGCAGCCTGTTTGATACTTACCGGGCACTGAGGGCTTCCAATCCGTCGCCTTATATGTTCTATTTCTCTAGCGATGATATTGAGATTGCGGGAGCCTCCCCGGAGACGCTTGCGAAGCTGGAGCAGGAGAAGCTAAGCACCTTTCCATTGGCAGGAACAAGGCCGAGAGGAGCGGACAGAAAGGAAGACCTCCGGCTGGAGGAAGAACTGCTTCATGACGAGAAGGAACTGGCGGAGCACAATATGCTTGTGGATCTGGGAAGAAATGATATTGGAAGAATCAGCAAGATTGGTACGGTAGAAGTGGAGAAATATTTGTGCATTGAACGCTTTTCCCATGTGATGCATATTGGCTCTACCGTTGTGGGCAGTATCCGGGAGGATAAAGACGCGGTGGATGCGGTAGATTCCATCCTTCCTGCCGGGACACTTTCGGGAGCACCCAAGTTCCGGGCGTGCCAGATTATTGAAGAGCTGGAACAGAGTAAACGGGGAATTTACGGCGGAGCGATAGGATATCTGGACTTTGCGGGAAATCTGGACACTTGTATCGCCATCCGCCTGGTATATAAGAAAAACGGTTCTGTCTGCATCCGCTCCGGAGCGGGAATTGTGGCGGACAGCGTGCCGGAGAAGGAATTTGAAGAATGCCGCAATAAAGCGAGAGCCGTCATCCAGGCGATGGAACAGGCACAGGAGGGATTGGAATGATTGTACTGATTGATAATTATGACAGCTTTTCTTATAACTTATATCAGCTAATTGGTTCTGTGGAGCCGAATATCCGGGTGATTCGGAATGATGAATGTACTATAGAGGAAATTGAAAAAATGAAACCGGAGGCGCTGATTCTCTCCCCGGGACCGGGACGACCGGAGAATGCAGGAATCTGCATACCGGCGATTCGGTATTTTGCAGGGAAAATACCAATCCTGGGCGTGTGCCTGGGACACCAGTCCATCTGCCAGGCATTTGGCGGTGAGATAACTTATGCGAAGGAATTGATGCATGGGAAGAAAAAGGAAATACGAAAAGTTGGAGAAAGCAGATTATTCGAAGGATTGGGAGAAGCTTTTCCGGCAGCCAGATATCATTCGCTGGCGGTAAGGCGGGATACGCTTCCGGAAGTGCTCCGGGTAACGGCGGAGTCGGAGGACGGAGAAGTGATGGCAGTGGAGCACAGGGAATATCCGGTATTTGGCGTTCAGTTTCATCCGGAATCTGTTATGACAGCAGACGGAAGAGTTATGATAGAAAATTTTATGGAGGTAGTGAGACATGATTAAAGAAGCAATTGTAAAACTTTCAAAAAAAGAAGATTTGACGTATGAGGAAGCAGAGGCGGTAATGAATGAGATTATGGGCGGAGAGGCAACCCCGGTACAGATGTCGGCGTATCTTACGGCGTTATCTTTAAAGGGGGAGACCATTGATGAGATTACCGCATCCGCCGCAGGAATGCGCGCCCATTGTATTAAACTGCTTCATGATATGGATGTGTTGGAAATCGTGGGAACAGGAGGAGATGGTTCTAATTCTTTTAATATTTCTACGACGTCAGCCATGGTGATTGCCGCAGGCGGCGTGCCGGTGGCAAAGCACGGGAATCGCGCAGCATCTTCTAAATGCGGCGCCGCAGACGTATTGGAAGCGCTGGGAGTGAAGATTACCATTTCTCCGGAAAGAAGCGCAGAAATATTAAAGAAAATTAACATTTGCTTCTTGTTTGCCCAGAATTATCATATTGCAATGAAGTATGTGGCGCCAATCAGAAAAGAGCTTGGAATTCGTACCGTGTTCAATATTCTGGGGCCGCTCAGCAATCCGGCAGGAGCAAATATGGAACTGATGGGTGTATTTGATGAAGCGCTGGTAGAACCGCTTGCGCAGGTTATGGCGAAGCTTGGCGTCAGAAGAGGCATGGTTGTATACGGACAGGATAAATTGGATGAGATTTCCATGTGCGCACCTACATCTGTATGTGAGATTAAGGATGGATGGTTCCAGTCCTATGAGATTGTACCGGAACAATTTGGATACACCAGATGCAGTAAAGAGGAATTGCAGGGAGGCACGCCGGAGGAAAATGCGGCGATTACAAGAGCAATTTTAAGTGGCGAAGAAAAAGGAGCGAAGCGTCAGGCGGTATGCTTAAATGCCGGGGCGTCCCTCTATATCACCGGAAAGGCGGCGACGATAGAAGAGGGAGTCAGAATGGCAGAACAGTTGATTGACAGTGGAGCGGCCATGAAGAAGCTGGAAGAATTTGTACAAGAAACGAATGCATAGACGGAAAATAGTTTTGAGAGCCGGAGGAGAGCAGGGTATGAATATTCTGGAAGAAATTGCAGAGAAGACGAAACAGAGAATTACGGAAGAGAAAGCACAGACGCCGGTCTCCGTTTTAATGGAACTGGCGGAAAAGAGAAAGCCGAAAGTTCCCGGGGAGACATTTTCAGAGGCTTTAAAGAAAAAGGGGATGTCCTATATCTGCGAGGTAAAAAAGGCTTCGCCCTCCAAAGGATTGATTGCGCCGGACTTTCCCTATCTGAGTATTGCCAGAGAATACGAAGAAGCCGGGGCATCTGCAATCTCCTGTTTGACGGAGCCTTACTATTTTCAGGGAGCCGACCGTTATCTGGAGGAAATTGCAGAGACAGTGGATATCCCCGTCTTGCGGAAAGACTTTACGGTAGATGAGTACATGATTTATCAGGCGAAAGCCCTGGGAGCTTCGGCAGTGCTTCTGATCTGTGCCATTCTGGATGACGCGCAGCTTAAAGGTTACCGGGAGCTGGCGGGAGAGCTTCACATGGATGCGCTGGTGGAAGCTCACGATGAAAAGGAAGTGGAACGGGCGCTTGCGGCGGGTGCAGAAATTATCGGCGTAAATAACCGGGATCTTCGGACTTTTGAAGTAGATGTAAGTAACAGTATCCGTTTGAGGCAATTAGCGCCGGAGAATGTGGTATTTGTATCGGAAAGCGGCATCCGCACACCAGAAGATATAGACCGGCTTTATGAAAATCAGGTGGATGCGGTATTAATCGGTGAGACGTTGATGCGCAGCCGGGATAAAAAGGCCGCACTCAGAGAATTGGATGGTGGAGGAAGATGACAAAGATTAAAATCTGCGGACTGAGAACAAGGGAAGATATTCTTGCGGTCAATCAGGCAAAACCGGATTATTGCGGATTTATTATCGAAGTGCCGAAAAGCCGACGCTCTGTAAACCGGGAACAGGTAAAAGAGCTGACAGCCGGGCTGTGCAGGGAAGTGATTCCGGTGGGAGTTTTTGTGAATGCTCCGGCGAATCTTCCAGTACAGCTTTTGAAAGAGGGCGTAATTGCTGTGGCACAGCTTCACGGGCAGGAAGATGAGGCTTATATTGCCGGAATCCGGGAACGTACCGAGAAGCCGGTTATCAAAGCCTTTTCTGTGAGAAGTGCAGCAGATATTGAAAGAGCGCTGGCGAGCAGCGCCGATTATATTTTACTGGATCAAGGAGATGGAGGAACAGGAAAATGTTTCGACTGGTCTTTCATCCCTGAGATAGAAAGACCTTTCTTCCTTGCAGGAGGACTGGGAAAAGATAATCTGGAGCAGGCGGTAAGAAGCGTCCATCCCTGGGCGGTGGACTTGAGCAGCAGCCTGGAGATAAATGGAAAGAAAGATGGGGACAGAATTCAGGAAGCTGTTTCCATCGTCCGAAGAATATCATAAGAAAAGAGAGGAATCAGAATATGTCTAATGGAAGATTTGGCATTCATGGCGGGCAGTATATCCCGGAAACTTTGATGAATGCAGTGATAGAACTGGAAGAAGCTTATGAGTATTATAAGAATGACCCGGAGTTTAACCGGGAGCTTACGGAACTGTTGAATGAATATGCGGGAAGACCCTCCAGGCTGTACTATGCGTCCCATATGACGGAAGATCTGGGTGGCGCGAAGGTGTACCTGAAGCGGGAAGATTTGAACCATACGGGCGCCCACAAGATTAACAATGTGCTTGGGCAGGTACTTCTTGCGAAGAAAATGGGCAAAACACGGGTGATTGCTGAGACGGGCGCAGGGCAGCATGGCGTGGCGACGGCGACGGCGGCGGCGCTCATGGGTATGGAATGTGAAGTATTCATGGGAAAAGAAGACACGGAAAGACAGGCGCTGAATGTATATCGTATGCGGCTTCTGGGAGCGAAAGTCCATGCGGTGACCTCCGGGACAGCCACATTAAAGGATGCGGTGTCCGAGACGATGCGGGAATGGACTAACAGGATTGCAGACACCCATTATGTGCTTGGTTCCGTGATGGGACCCCATCCATTTCCAACGATCGTCCGGGATTTTCAGGCGGTCATATCAAAGGAAATTAAGGAACAGATACTGGAGAAGGAAGGGAGGCTTCCTGACGCGGTGTTGGCATGTGTGGGCGGCGGTTCCAATGCCATCGGGACGTTTTATCATTTTATAGAAGATAAGGAAGTCCGGCTGATTGGCTGTGAAGCGGCAGGAAGAGGCGTAAATACGGCGGAGACGGCAGCTACAATCGCTACCGGGAAACTGGGAATCTTCCATGGGATGAAGTCATATTTCTGCCAGGATGAATACGGACAGATTGCTCCGGTATATTCCATTTCGGCGGGACTGGATTATCCGGGAATCGGACCGGAACACGCCAATTTGTATGATACCGGAAGAGCAGAATATGTGCCCGTCACGGATGAAGAAGCGGTAGAAGCTTTTGAATATCTGTCAAGAACCGAAGGAATTATTCCGGCAATTGAAAGTGCCCATGCAGTTGCTTATGCGAAAAAGATTATACCGCAGATGAGGAAAGATCAGTGTGTGGTGATTACCATTTCCGGAAGAGGAGACAAGGATTGTGCGGCTATCGCGCGTTACAGAGGGGAGGATATTTATGAATAAGAGGATTACAGAAGCCTTTCAGAATGGAAAGGCATTTATACCATTTATCACTTGCGGAGACCCGTCGCTGGAAATCACGGAGCAATTGGTATACGCTATGGAAGAAGCAGGGGCGGATCTGATTGAGCTGGGGATTCCGTTTTCCGACCCCACCGCTGAAGGGCCGGTGATCCAGGCAGCCAATGTGCGTGCCTTATCCGGGGGAGTAACCACTGACAAAATTTTTGCTATGGTAGAAAAAATCCGTAAACACACGGCAATCCCGTTGGTATTTATGACCTATGCGAATGTTGTATTTTCCTACGGGACGGAAAGATTTATAAAGAAAGCGGCGGAAATCGGCATGGACGGGCTGATTCTTCCAGATGTGCCTTTTGAAGAAAAGGAGGAATTTGACAGGGTGTGCAAAGTGTACGGCCAGGATTTGATTTCTCTGATTGCGCCGACTTCTCATGAAAGAATTGCGCAGATTGCGAGAGAGGCAGAAGGGTTTGTATATTGTGTATCATCTCTTGGCGTAACGGGAATGCGTTCCCAGATTACCACCGATATTGGAGCTATGGCAGAGCTGGTGAAGAAAGAGAAAGATATTCCTTGTGCTGTGGGATTTGGCATATCGAATCCGGAGCAGGCAAAGAAAATGGCGTCTCAGGCGGACGGCGTAATCGTGGGTTCTGCAATTGTGAAGTTATGTGAAGCGCATGGAAAGGATTGTATTCCATATGTAAAAGAATATGTCAAGAGTATGAAGGATGCAATCAGAGAATAAAAATGGGGCGGCACGGCTGAAGCGTGCTGCCCCTTGTACATGTGCGATTAATAGTTCTGGTGAAGTATCGGACTGATTTTCTTGTAAATCAAAAATACGATCAGAGATACTAAAACACCTTTTAATAGATTAAATGGCGCCACTGCGAATACAACGAAGGTGAGCAGGCCGTTGATATGGGCATTTACAGCAGTTCCCATGCCGATTAAAGCATCCATCGGCAGCTCGAAAGCCTTGGAATAAGCAGGAAGCAGGAGGTAGGCGTTCAGGAAACAGCCAAGGATAGTCATAATAAGAGTTCCGCTTACCATACCGATGATGGCGCCTTTTCTGGAATGCATTTTGCGGTAAATGATTCCCGCCGGAATCACGAAGGCACAGCCGATCAGGAAATTGGCGAATTCGCCTACGCCTGCGGTCATGGTTCCGTTGCTTGCCAGATTCAGCAGAATTTTAATCAGTTCAATCATTGCGCCTGCCCATGGTCCCATTGCAAAGCATCCTACCAGTACGGGAACTTCGCTGAAGTCGATCTCATAGAAGGATGGAGCGAAGGGAAGGGGGATTTCAAATAGCATCAGTACGATTGCGATTGCAGACAGCATACCAATCTGCGCAAGCGTTCTCACCGTGAATTTGGATTTTGTGTTAGTCATAACATCTGTACTCATTTTCTTTCTCTCCTTTTTCTTGATTGAGTGTAATAGTGTAGCCCGGCAAAAACTGCCGCGGCCAGGGGACTGTTTAAGAAAGAAAAACCCCGATACATAAAGTATCGGGGTATCATTGCATTTTAAAATCACACAATTCTTCTCTCATCCAGACTTTACTGTCGGTTTTGGAATTACACCAAATCAGCCACTGTAGACAAATTGTTTACAGCGGGTCGCGGACTATACCGCCGGTTGGGAATTGCACCCTGCCCCGAAGAATTTCTATACAGTTCTTATTCATTATAGCGCAGGATATTCCATATGACAAGGGGGAATTTATAATTGATTTGCTAATGCGTAACCTTCCCAGACTGCGTTCATAATGGTTGCTGCCTTTACAGCGTCTCCGATTTCATAAACCGGTGCGCCGCATTCAGAGAATACGTTTTTCAGGCTTTCTCTTGGAGCAAAGCCGATGGCTGAAACGACAGAGTCTGCCTCCAGCTCAACAGTTCCGTCGGTGTTTTCAAGAACGACGCCTTGTTCTGTTACCTGCACTAATTTGTGTCCGGTTAATACGGTAACATTTTTTGCTTCAAATAGGTCGCCCAGCATCTGCGCATTTGGTGTCGGTGCAGGGATGCCAGAACTTAAGATATGGTCCAGTGCCTCCACCACTGTAACGTCTTTTCCTTTCAGAGCCTCGTCTAATGCCAGTTCACATCCAACCAATCCGCCGCCGACGATGACAATTTTTTCTCCTAACTGCTGAGGATTCTGAATAGCATCCAGAGAAAGAATTGCTTTGTCTAAACCGGGGATATCCGGCTGGCTCGGAATGGATCCGATTGCAAGGACGATTGCGTCCGGGTGTTCAGCTTTTACACACTCTGCGCATGGCTCCTGCCCAAGTTTCACACAGACATTCAGTTCTTTTAATTCTCTTTGATACCATTCATTTAATTTTTGGACTTCGCTTTTAAAACTATGAGCGCCGGCCTCTATTAAATGGCCGCCCAGATGGTCGCTCTTTTCAAAAAGTGTAACATCGTATCCCCGGAGCGTGGCAGTTCTGGCTGTTTCCATTCCGGCGACGCCGCCTCCGATGATAACGATTTTCTTTTTGCCGTCTCCAGGTTTTAATCCATCAATCGACTCGCGCGCACATTGCGGATTGACTGCGCAGCTTCCCCAGCCGCCCTGGCCGCCGACAACACGGTTCCAGCATCCAAGATTACATCCCAGGCATGGACGGATTTTTTCCGGAGTATCCTGGTATAATTTGTTCGGGAATTCGGGATTGGCTAATGACTGGCGTCCTAATGCAACTCCGTCTATCTTTCCTTCTTCAATCGCCTTTGCGGCTGCGTCATAGGCCTGCATACGGCCGCCTGCAATCACCGGAATTTTTACTACGGCTTTCGCTTTTGCAGCTATGTCAATCATAAATCCTTGCGGCATGTACATCGGCGGTTCTGCATAATAGAAAGAATCGTAGGTTCCGGTATCCACATCTAAGAAATCGTAGCCGTACTTTTCTAATAATTTTGCAATCTCAATTCCTTCCTCCAGAGTTCTTCCGACTTCTTCTTTTCCGGTTAAAGTTGCTTTGTTTACGTCCTTGATATAAGTCTGTAAGCCCAGGCGCATTCCCACAGGATAATCTGATCCGCAGACTTCATGAACGCCTTCTACGATTTCTTTTGCACAGCGCAGACGGTTCTCCAGGCAGCCGCCATATTCATCCGTGCGGTGATTAAAAAAGCTCATTCCAAATTGATCCAGCAAATAACCCCAGTGCATTGCATGGACTTCGATTCCGTCAAATCCGGCTTCTTTCACCATTTTAGCGGTATCAATGTACTGTGAGATTTTTAGTTTAATCTGTTCTTTTGTCAGAGCCGGGGATTTCTGATCCGTAGTCCCGTAGACAATACATTCTGACGGGGCGGGCAGACCCGGATAATTTCGTCCAAGTCCCAGGGTTAATTGTGCAAATACCTTTGCACCGGAAGCGTGAATTTCATCCACAAATTTTTTCGCATCGTCTATCCAAACCTGTCCCACTTGCAGCGGAATCGGTCCGGTTGCAGAATAAGGATCCACCTGGTAATCTACGCCGATGGCGCCGGTGATAATCAATCCGAACCCACCCTTTGCCCTTGCCGCAAAATACTGTGTGGCTTGTTCATTAAATCCTCCGTCCTCTCCATAAAAACAGCCCATGGACATGGGAGCAACGACAAAACGATTGTCCAATGTCAATTTATCTATTTTTAATGGAGTTTTGTAAACATCGTACTTAGCCATTTTTATACCTCCTCGCTTAGTAGTTCTAATATTTTTTATTATATATTGTGTTTTTTGACAAAACAATTGTATAATATTTAAAAATATAAACGCAGAGATTGTTCAATTGCACA
This sequence comes from Clostridiaceae bacterium, assembly GCA_902362865.1. GTDB lineage: Bacteria > Bacillota > Clostridia > Lachnospirales > Lachnospiraceae > Claveliimonas > Claveliimonas acetigenes. Next base: position 42,428 of record CABIYE010000006.1, on the reverse strand, counting down.
AAGGAGGATGGTTATGTTTTGTTTTGATTCCGGCGATACCAGGGTGATTCAAAATACACTTCCGGGTGTCACGTTTAACGGTATTAATTATTATATAAAAAGTGATAATCATTACCCGACAGTTCTCTATTATTCTGAGGATGATTATATTGATGATACAGAATCTGCTTTTTTATTTATTAATCATTTGCCAAAGGGAAATTATGTATATTATATTTATATTGAAACGGAACAGGATAAAAAGGCTGTCATTTCAAAAATGCAGAATCAATTATTGACTTCCGGTTTATCCGAGAATACTTACCGCTTTCTGACAAATGTTATTCCGGATATCCAGTCGCTGGGGAATGTTGTGAAATTAGCTGCCCGCACAGTCAACAATCCGATTATGCTGTCTACGGCTGCTTATGAAATTATTGAAATGTGCAATAACGATATTCCTTTTGATGATCCGATATGGAAAGAGACTGCACGGACCGGCGTCTGTTCTCCGGCGCTGGTTGAACAGTTTGAAGCAAAAGGGATTACGGAAAAGGTTGCCAGTAAAGGAGAGCCCGTTTTATGGACTTTTGACGAGGCTGATATGTATCCGAAAATTACATCAAAAATTATGTATAAAGAAGAATTGATTGCCTATATAAGTGTTTTTGTTGTCAACCGGGAATCTGTCAGTCAGGCTTTTGCCGTGCTGAAAGAGCTGACCCCGGTGTTTTCTGCTATTCTTTCAAAATCCGCCCGGTATATTTCAGATCGTTATCAGCTAACCAGAAATTTTATTTACCGGCTGTTAGAAGGGAATCTGGAAAATATTGAAGAAGCGGCGGCAGACCTGAATATCCATTTATCAAAGTATCGGCTTGTCTGCGTGGCAAATAAAAAACAGGAAACGATATATAACTATAATTATTATTTGAACGCTCTGCTGGAAGAAGGGGTCAGCGGAACATTTTACAAAGGAAAATTAATTTTGTTCATCGAAGAGCAAGGAGAGATGGATACTTATATGCAGTTTTTACAGAGCAGATATTTTCCGGGACAATATTATCTTTTGGTATCGGAGACATTGCAGTCTTTAGACGAAGCGGCGCGAATTACTCCCATGATGCTTCATTTTTCGAGTCATACTTTTGAAGGAGAGACCATTATTTTTATAAGAGATTATTTGCATATCCTTTATGTCCCGGCACCGTATCTTTATAACGCTGCTTATTATAGGTTAGATTGTTCTGCGAATAAAGATTTAAAGGAAACATTGATTCAATATATTGAGCACAATTTAAATGCTGCTAAAACAGCAGAGGCGCTTTTTATTCACAGAAACACATTGTTCTATCGATTAAACAGAATTTCAAAATACTACGGCATTGACACTGCAAATTACCTGGATTTAACCAATTTTTATATTTATCATTTACATAAAATCAAAAGAGAAGAGAGGTAGAAGGACATGAAATTTATAACTGCGTCATATGAGCATATTGACAGAATGTGTGAGATTACGGCCGATGCTAAACGGCAGCTTAAGAATCTGGGGCTTGACCAGTGGCAGCAAGGCTATCCGTCCAGAGAAGTGTGGCTTCAGGATATAGAGGATAAGTGCGCGTATTTGGCAGTGGAAGAGGGGGAGATTAAGGGAATCTTTGCGTTCCAGACAACGCCGGATCCATCTTACAAAGTGATTGACGGAGCGTGGCTGACGGATGGGGAGTATGCATCCATGCATCGGGTGTGTGTGGCTTCCGGATGCAAAGGAAAAGGAGTAGCCGGGAAAATGTTTGAGAAGGGCTTCGGGATGGCAAGAGAAGCAGGATTCCCATCGGTAAGAATTGATACCCATCCGGGAAATCTTCCTATGCAGAGAGCGCTTGGAAAGGCGGGATTCACTGCCTGTGGCAGGATTCATCTGGTGGGCGGATGTGAAGACGGCCACTTAAGGATTGCATTTGAAAAAGTGCTGTAATTGGCAGAAAATGGTCTTTCGCAACTGTGGGTTGACAGATTGACAGGTAAGATTTCTTGCGTGTAACCGCAAAAAAGCTTATATTTATAGAAGAGAACAGATGCAGGAGAAGGAAGAGAGGTAGAGGATATGGATTTAGCAGACAAAATTATTGCTCTCAGAAAAAAGAAAGGATGGTCGCAGGAGGAGCTGGCAGAAAAGACAGGAGTTTCCAGACAGGCCGTCTCCAAATGGGAAGGTGCCCAGTCGGTTCCCGACCTTAGTAAGATTCTTTTGCTCAGTGAGATATTTGAAGTAAGTACAGATTATCTTCTGAAGGATGATATGACAGAAGAATGGCAGGAGTCGAAGGCACAACTTGCGGTGGAAAGACCGGTGACAGAGTCGCGGGCAGCGGGACATCATCCGACAGAAGAAAAGCAGGGACGCTACGTGTCAATGGAAGAGGCAGAAGAGTTTCTGACAATGAAGGAAGGAACGGCAGGGCGGATTGCGGCGGGCGTGTGCCTGTGTATCTGGTCGCCTGTCGGGTTGATTCTATTGGGGGCCGCCTGTGAGACGGGACGTCTGGCAGTCTCGGAAGAGGCCGCCGGGGGAGCCGGCATTATTTTGCTGCTATTTATGGTGGCAGCTGCCGTTGCGATATTTATTTCTTGCGGTATGAGAACGGAAAAATTTGAATATCTGGAAAAAGAAGTGATAGAGCTGGAAGATGGTATGGAACAGTTGATAAAAGAACGTCAAGAGCAGTGCCGCAGCGCTTACATGAAATCCTGTATTGCAGGTGTGTGCATCTGTATCCTTTCTGTGATTCCGATTTTTTCAGGTACATTTTTTGGAGAAAATGACTTTATCTTTGCCATTGGCGTGGCCTTCACATTGATAATTGTGGGGATTGGCGTTGCAGTATTAATTTTCTCCGGCGTTCCATGGGAAAGTATGCAGAAGCTTTTACAGGAGGGAGAGTATACTGTGGAGAAGAAAAGGAAGAAACAGAAAGGAGACACATTTTCCGGAGTATACTGGCTAATCATAACTGCAGTGTATCTTGGATACAGTTTCTACACGAATAACTGGGGAAGAAGCTGGATTATCTGGCCGGTGGCAGGCGTTCTGTTTGCTGCGGTCAGGATAGTCTTTGATTCGTCCAGGCAGGGCAGCACAGGGAAGGCAGAATAAATATCCCTTTTGAGTAGCCAAAAACAGAACTTCAAAAAAGAAAATGGAAAGAAAAGTCAAGAAAATGTTGACTTATGGAGCTTCCCTGAATATAATGAAAGTGTATAAGGGAGAATAATACTCTAAATTATGTTGGAGGTAGCTGTGATGGTAAAGATGAATGAGATTATCAGTAACAATATTATAAATATTATGAAGCAGAGTGGAAAAAAGCAGATTGACCTTGCAGGTTATCTGGGTGTGTCTAAGCAGATTGTAAGCAAGATGCTTAGTGGTGCAAGAATAATCAATGCTATTGAACTGCAGAAAATAGCAGAATTTCTTAGCGTTTCCATGGAAAGTCTGGTTAAGGTTCCAGAGGTTATTCCGGAAACAAATGCAGTAAAAGCATTTATGGGTAAAGTGGAATCGCAGGAAGCAAAAGAAGGACTGAAAATTGCAGATGAGATTGCAGATCTTATTTGTTTTTATGCACGTACTCGTGAAAATGCTGAGGAAATGTTGAAGCCATGGGAGGCGTAAAGTGATGTGCCAGGTTTTGAATAACAGTCTGTTTGTTAGGGACAGAAAAAAATACACAAAAATAAATGAATGTGCAATAAGCTTCAATTCACTTTATAATAAAAACAACATTATCCAGGATGATATTTTTAATGTGTTGGAGAATTATGTGGCGCGTCACGATATGCCATTTGATATGTTGAGATATCCGATTGGAGATGCGGAATTATGTGCATGTACATTTATTCGTCAAGGTCGTATGTTTGTAATGATTAATTCATCGCTGCCATTATCGAAGCAAATCTTTGCAGCAGCACATGAGTTGTATCATATTTATTGTTATTTTGAAGGAAACGATCCAATTTTGTTGCAATCAGGTTCAATCTTGGAAGCTAATACTATAGATGAAGAAGCAAAAGAAATTGAGGATATGGAAGCAAATGCTTTTGCTGCGATTTTATTAGCACCAAAGGATCGCCTTGATGAACAGACAGATGTGTATAATTTATCCTATAAAAATATTTCTGTACAAACAGTTCTTAAAATAATGGATATTTTTGCAATTCCATACAAGGCTGCAGTGCTTCGGCTTTTGGAAGAGGATAAAATTGATATAAAGGCGGCAAGGATGTTATTGCAGATTGATGTGGCAGAAATTGCAAAACAAATAGATCTTACAGGAAAAGCTGCAAGATGGCAGGAAATTCCTAATAATTTCATTAGGTTTGGGAGTTTATCGGAGCTGATGTATGATGTTGAACGATTTGAAGCAGTTCGTGATGAACGATTAGAGAGTGATAAGATCAGATTAGATGAAATTGTAAAAAGTTTAAGAAAACAGTGAGGTAATGTCTATGGGAGTTTACGGATTATGAGTTTTTCTGTCACGAAATGATTAAAGAGGAACTGACCAGACACGAAGTGGTTCCTGATCCGAACCCATGGCTCGAAGATAAAATTCAGAGTGGAACAGTAAAAATATATTCAGACCGTGACATAGTAACAGAACTTGGAAAAATATATGGCACATCTGCAACAAACATGTATCTAACATTGTTACAGACAAGTTGTGATACATTTAATACTGGATTTTTCGAAAAATACTATGGCTCGATGAGTAATATAGATAATTTGGAAGATGTGGAAAAATTTCTTTCAGTATTAAAAGCATGCGATGACGGTGTCCCTTCTCAGAATGGTTTGGGAGAGAAAAAGACTTACGTACTAATCCAAATGATGGAGATTCTGCATAGTAATCGGGTATATGTATTTTGTTCTGACGATTTCAGAGCAAGGCAAAGTATAGCCAGTTTAACAAAGCCTGTTCATTGTATTAGTATTTTAGGAGTTTTTTGTAAGTTGATGAAGATGGGGCATGACAAATCAGAAATGCAGGAATATTACAATAGGTTGTCTGCCTTTTTGAAGAATCAGACGGAGTATAGGGTTTGGTCTGCATCAGGATATCAACGTATAAGAGTACCTATACAACAGGTGTTTGATGATCTATATGATGGAAAATTTCAAATGTTAAGAAATGGAGATCTGCAATACATAAAGTAATGTGTCACATGGTATGGATCAGTGGTAGTTAGATAGGCTACAAGATCATATACCCCTATATGGGATAACTAAATATCCGGCAGAAATTACTTGCATTATGAAAAATATGGACGTATAATACTTTTGACAATAAAACAGAGGGGAGCTTGTGTGACAGGCTGAGAGGAAAGTAAGACTTTCGACCCGATAACCTGATTTGGATAATGCCAACGTAGGGAAGCCTGAGTATAATGATTGTTTACAGGAAGTTACCAAATCAGTGACTTCCTGTTTTTGTGTGATATAGGGAATTCGAATGTAGAATGGAGGGATGGCAGATGGTTAAGGTGAACGGAACGGATTTGGATTTGGCAGGGAAGACGCTGGCTGCGTATCTGGAAGCTTCCGGTTACGACCCGAAGCGGATTGCCGTGGAGTGCAATGGTGAGATTGTTCCGAAAGCGCAATATGGCGAGACCGTATTCCGGGACGGCGACACAGTAGAGGTTGTGAGCTTTGTAGGAGGTGGTTAAGATGGGAAACATATCGGGTGAAGAGGAAATGCGGCAGGTACTCAGAATAAGGCATGGTGATAAGATACAGGATAAGTTTGACGCGGCATCGGTTGCTGTCTGCGGGCTGGGAGGACTCGGTTCTAATGTGGCTGTTTCCCTTGCGCGGGCAGGGGTAGGACGGTTAATCCTGATTGATTTCGACAAAGTGGACGTCTCGAATCTTCACCGGCAGCAGTATAAAGCGGCACAGGTAGGGATGCATAAGACAGAGGCTCTGGCAGCCAATTTACAGGAAATTGCGCCGTATATTGCGGTTGAGACATATACAGAGCGTATTTCAGAAGATAATTTTTACAGTTTGCTGAAGGAAGCGGACGTTATCTGCGAGGCGTTTGATAATGCCCAGGCAAAGGCGATGCTGGTAAATGGCGTGATGGAACGGATGCCGGAGAAATATCTGGTTGCTGCTTCCGGCATGGCAGGGTTTGGCTCAGCAAATGCCATCAGGACACGCAGGGTGACAGAGCGTTTTTATCTCTGCGGGGATGGAGTCAGTGACGTGGCGGATGATATAGGGCTTATTTCTTCCCGGGTGATGCTGTGCGCAGCCCATGAAGCCCACGTGATCCTGCGTATTCTGGCAGGAAAGTATGAAGTTTAAAATACCATTTATTATACATAGAAAGAAGGAATTGTGATGCAGACAAACGATAAACTGGTAATTGGCGGAAAGGAATTTCAGTCCCGGTTCATTCTGGGTTCCGGAAAATATTCTTTGAAGTTGATTGAAGCTGCAGTAAAGTATGCAGGGGCGGAAATTATTACGCTTGCTGTGCGCCGTGCAAATACGAAAGAGCAGGAGAATATCCTGGATTACATTCCGGAGGGAGTTACGCTGCTTCCGAATACATCCGGCGCAAGAAACGCCCAGGAGGCCGTGCGGATTGCCCGGCTTGCAAGAGAACTGGGGTGCGGGAATTTTGTGAAGGTGGAAATTATGCGTGATGCAAAATATCTGCTGCCGGACAACCAGGAGACGATTAAGGCTACGGAGATTCTGGCGAAGGAAGGTTTTGTCGTTATGCCTTATATGTATCCGGATCTGAATGTGGCCCGGGATCTGGTAAATGCAGGTGCAGCGACGGTGATGCCCCTGGCATCTCCCATTGGTTCCAATAAGGGATTGGCTACCCGTGAATTTATCCAGATATTAATCGATGAGATTGACGTGCCGATTATTGTGGATGCAGGAATCGGTAAGCCCTCCCAGGCGTGTGAGGCAATGGAGATGGGCGCTGCGGCGATTATGGCAAATACAGCGCTGGCGACAGCAGGAGATCTTCCGGTGATGGCATCGGCATTCCGTCAAGCTATCGAGGCAGGGCGTCAGGCGTATCTTGCAGGGATTGGAAGAGTTCTGACCCGTGGTGCATCGGCATCGGATCCGTTGACAGGATTTTTGCATGATTAGGAGGGGATGAGGATGGAAAATCAGTTCTTTGTTGATTCAGAATATCTTTCTCCGAAAGCACTGGAAAAGAAGCACAGGCTGGAGACGGATCCTTCCTTCCGGAAGAACCATATGGAGTATTTGCCGGGAATGGAGCAGATTGAATCTGATGTCTGTAAAAATGTTATGATGCAGATGCAGAATTACGATTATTCCGGGTATATGGCAAAGGATGTAAGGACGGCACTGGAGCATGAGACTTGTTCGATAGAAGATTTCAAGGCGCTTTTATCCCCTGCCGCAGAGCCGTTTCTTGAGAAGATGGCAGAAAGGGCAAGGCTGGAAACCAGCAAGCATTTTGGGAATACGGTGTATCTGTTTACGCCTCTTTACATTGCAAATTATTGTGAAAATTATTGTGTTTATTGTGGATTTAACTGTTACAACCATATTAACCGCATGAAACTCAGCATGGAACAGATTGAGCATGAGATGCGGGTAATCGCTGATTCTGGCATGGAAGAAATTCTGATCCTTACCGGGGAGAGCCGTACCCAGAGTGATGTTGCCTATATTGGCGAAGCATGCAAGCTGGCGCGGAAATATTTCCGTATGGTAGGGCTTGAAATCTATCCTGTTAATACAGAAGAATACCGTTATCTCCATGAGTGTGGAGCGGATTATGTGACAGTATTTCAGGAGACCTACGATATGGATAAATATGAGACATTACATTTGTTCGGGCATAAGCGTGTGTGGCCATATCGGTTTGATGCGCAGGAACGTGCTTTGCGGGGCGGAATGCGCGGTGTGGCATTTTCAGCGCTTCTGGGACTGTCAGATTTCAGGAAGGATGCGCTGGCGACGGCGCTCCATGTGTATTATCTGCAGCGCAAATATCCCCAGGCGGAGATGTCGCTGTCTTGTCCGCGCCTGCGGCCGATTATCAACAACGATAAAATCAGTCCCATGGATGTAGGAGAGAGGCAGCTTTGCCAGATTATCTGTGCCTACCGTATTTTTCTGCCATTTGTAGGAATTACCGTATCCTCCCGTGAGAGTGCCCGTTTCCGGAATGGCATCGTGAAGATTGCGGCAACGAAGGTTTCGGCAGGCGTCTCTACGGGTATCGGCGACCACGAGACAAAATACACAGGAAAGGAGTCGGACGAGGCGCAGGGCGACGAACAATTCGAGATTGATGATAACCGGAGTCTGGATAATATGTACCGGGATATTTCGGAGGAAGGCCTGCAGCCGGTTCTGAATGATTATCTTTATGTCTGATATTTTATGTGTGACGAACCGGAAGTTGTGCAGGGAAGATTTTCTGACGCGGATAGAGAAGATTGCGGCGGCCCATCCTGCCGGAATCATTCTGCGGGAGAAGGATTTGGAAGAGGAAGCGTATTTCCGGCTTGCCGGTCAGGTATTAAATGTATGCAGAAGCCATCAGGTTCCCTGTGTCCTTCACAGTTTTGTGGATGTAGCCGTCCGCCTGGAGGCAGAGGCGATTCATATGCCCCTTCCGGCGCTGCGGGACATGACGGAAGGACAGAAAGCGCATTTTAAGCAAATTGGCGCCTCCTGTCATTCTGTGGAGGACGCAAAGGAAGCCGTAGGACTGGGGTGTACCTATGTTACCGCCGGACATGTTTTCGCTACTGACTGTAAGATGGGACTCCCCGGCCGGGGCTTGTCTTTTCTTGAAAATGTCTGTGAGAGCGTGACGGTTCCGGTGTATGCCATTGGCGGCATCAGCAGTGAAAATATTGGCGCTGTCCGCAGCGTGGGAGCCGCGGGAGCCTGTGTAATGAGCGGGTTGATGCAGTGTGAAGATGTGCAGGCATATCTGCAGAAACTTCTGTAATTCGGGAATTTACGAAACGCCAGGGTTTGTTATTGTGTTTTGCAGAAAAGAAGGTTATAATATATCAATCCATAGTGAAGTGAAATCTGACGTAATTGCAGGTGTGGACAATGGAGGTATAAGATGACACTTGAAAATAAATTAGGGATTGATAATTCGGCTGATCTTGCCCGTGAAGAAGAGCGTATTAGTAAGAAAAAAGCGATTACTCTTTTTGAAAATGGTATACTTGACAGACTTGAAGCGGGAAGGTTTTCTTCGTTAAAAGAAATTCACAGATATTTATTTGAAGATATTTATGATTTTGCCGGAAAAATCAGGACTGTTAATATAGCAAAAGGTAATTTCCGGTTTGCACCATTGATGTATTTGGAAGCGGCACTGGTTCAAATAGACAAAATGCCGCAGTCTACTTTTGATGAAATTATTGAAAAGTATGTAGAAATGAATATTGCACATCCTTTCAGAGAGGGAAACGGGCGAAGCACCCGTATCTGGCTTGATATGATTTTAAAAAAGGAGCTGGGTCAGGTGATAGACTGGAGCAAAGTAGACAAGGATGATTATCTTATGGCTATGGAGCGAAGCCCTGTGAAGGATATTGAAATAAAATATATTTTAAAAGCGGCGTTGACCGATGAGGTTGATAATCGTGGTATTTATATGAAAGGTATTGATTACAGTTATTATTACGAAGGCTATGCCACTTTCAAAACAGAAGAATTGTAAGAGAATATTTTGTGTATTGTATATTTTAGAAAAGGATTTGGCTCCGGGATTTTTCCCGGAGCTTTTTGCAGTTTTTCAGCTTTTTCCTATTGGAAAAGAATGCATGCTCTGATACTATGTTAGTAAAACCGAGGGAGAAATCCTAGCATTTGAGAAAATGAAGGAGATATAAGACAGTGAGCAGAGGCACAGATTTTTTGAAATATATTACGGAACAGATTCAAGAAGGAATTCAGGAGCTTGGCGCGCGGATTCAGGAGATACAGAAGGATATTGCCGGAATGAATGACTACTATTGGGAGAATTATACGGAGATGGATCAATATGGTTATGAAAATTATGATAACCAGCAGGCGCTACTTACACAGGTGAGTGCCAACCAGGAGAATCAAAAGCGCATGAGCCGTATGAAAAAGATGTTGGATTCGCCGTTTTTCGGAAGCGTGGAGTTCGTCTATGATGGAGAAGAAGAAGCGGAGGTTTTCTATATTGGCATTGGGAACTTTGCCAGAGAAAGAGGGCAGGTTCCGCTCATTTATGACTGGAGGGCACCGATCAGCAGTCTTTTTTATGATTATGATAAAGGAAGGGCAGCTTATGAGGCTCCGGCAGGATTACTGGAGGGAGAGATTCTGTCGAAATGGCAGTATAAAATCCGCGGCGGAAAGATGGTTTATGAATTTGAGAGTGATATGAAGATTGATGATGATATTCTAAAGCAGGAGCTTGGAGCGAATAGCGACACGCAGCTTAAGAATATCGTCCGGACCATTCAGCGGGAGCAGAATGCCATTATCCGCAACACGGAAGATAAGATTCTTGCCATACAGGGGGCGGCGGGAAGTGGGAAGACGTCGGTTGCCCTGCACCGGATTGCTTATCTTTTGTATCATGATCGGAAGAATCTGAATTCGTCTAACATATTGATTTTATCGCCGAACAGTGTATTTTCCGATTATATTTCCCACATTCTTCCCGAGCTGGGAGAGGAGAATATACAGGAGATGAGCCTGGATCTTTTTGCTTACAGGGAACTGGAAGGAATCGCAGCGGATTGTGAGGACAGATATCATCAGATTGAGAAACAGATAGCAGGAATGGACGCACAGAGTGAGAAGAGATTTCGTTGGAAACAATCAGAAGAATTTGTGCGTGCGGTGGAAGGCTTTTTGATTGAACTGGAAGACCGGCTGGTTGATTTCCGGGATGTGCGTTATAAGACGCTGGAGAAAAAGGCGGAAGAAATCCTGGATTTTTTCTATTATAAGTTTGCGGACATTCCGCTTCTGTCCAGAATGGATGCGGTGAGGGATTATTTTATCGATGAGTATGAGACGTTGTGCAAAAGAGAACTCTGTGAGGAGGAAGCCGGGGTTATAAAAGAAAAATTCCGGAAGATGTATGTAACGACGGATCTCTATGAGATATACAACTGGTTTCTTACGGAAAATGGATTGCCTGTGCTTCCTGACATTCCGCCGGAAAGGAGAATCCTTGCTTATGAGGATGTATTCCCGATTCTGTATCTGAAGTATCGTCTGTGCGCGGGAGCAGTGCGCAGGGATATCCGGCATCTGGTAATTGATGAGATGCAGGATTATTCCTATCTCCAGTATGTGATTTTGGAGCGTTTGTTCCCATGTAGTATGACGATACTAGGCGACCGGGCGCAGACCATAGATGGAAAGATGCAGGATGTATTGGCTTTCCTGCCGAAGATCTTTGGCAGGAAGGTAAGGCGGATTGAAATGAACAGAAGTTACCGCAACACGGCGGAGATTGCGGAATATGCCGGAAAGATAGCGGGTGTGGAAGGAATTGGGTATCTGCAGAGACATGGAAAGGAAGTGAAGAAATATTTTTGCAGGTCGCAGGAAGAGACTGTCTGCAGAATACTGGAAAATGTGCGTCTGGGTGCAGAAGAATACGAGACTGCCGCTGTCCTTACCATGACAGAACGGGAGGCAGGAGAATTGTATCTTGCTCTGAAGGAACGGCGGGAGGATGTCTTCTATATCGACAGGGACAGTTCTGCTTTCCGAAAAGGGATGACTGTTACGACATTTTATATGGCGAAAGGACTGGAATTTGACCAGGTATTTATAGCCGAAGGAGACGGTGAGAACCCATTGGATAGACAGTTCCGTTATATCTGTGCTACGCGGGCACTGCATGAATTATATGAAATAGGGATTATCTGACGAATCGTCAGATTGAGAAGGTAGACCAATGATGAAGAAATTACGGCAGATGATAGTAAAGACCATTCCAGATAGTTTATATCAGCAGATAAAAGTATTAAGCGCTATGCTTTTAGTGGTTCTTGCAGGCGTTTGTACCATGAGCATATATTATACAGCATCAGCAAATGTCAGTAATATAAAGATGTTGAATAATGATAAAATGGAGCAGATGCAAAGTAAAATGAAAGAATATTCGGAAAGTATTTATGGCAGGATTTCTACTTTGGCATATTCCCCGTCAGCTTATGGGTATTTTACAATGGCTGAGGAAGAGCGTTCTATTTATGTTGATGAGATTACATCTGCGTTTTTAAATACCATGACGCTGGAAGATGATATAGAGCAGATTGGCATGTATGATGAGGAAATGAATCTGATTGCAGGAAATGAAGCGTTCTGGCAACAGGTAAAGCTGCCTTCGAATTCAGAAAAGAATGAGATGGAATTTGGAACGATGTTTGTTTCGGATTACAACGGACATTCTTATTATACGATTTCTTTTCCAGTCTTTGATTTATCGAGTGAAGGATATGGAACAAGGAGGGGCATCGTCTTATTTGCAATGCGGACGGTGGGGATTGACGATATAATGGAAGATATGAAGGTTACGAATAACTCAAGGATGTACCTGCTGGATCAAAATGAGAACATTATTTCTTCTTACGGTGATGATTACAGGAAATATTTTCCAATTGATGAGCAGAAAAAAAGTTACTATTATATTAAAGAATGTAAGGTCAATAAGGAAGGCTGGAAGCTGGTCAGTGTTATTCCGCAAAAGGAGGTTATGATTGGAACATGGGATTTGTATGTGGATATAGCAATGATGTATATTTTTCTATTAGTATTGCTGATGGTAATGCGGAGTTTTTTCAAAAAAAGGATTGTTGATCCGATTGAGCAGATGGATACTTTTGTCAAAAACCTGTTGGATGAGCCGGATGCAAGAATGGAAATTAATAGAAAAGATGAAATTGGAAGGCTGGCAAAAAGCTTGAACTGGATGCTGGATGAAAAAGAAATTCTTCAGAATAATGTACAGCAGTTCCAGAAAAAGATGTATGAAATGGAACTTTCCAAAAAGAAAATACAGATATTGGCATACCGCAACCAGATTAATCCACATTTCCTGTATAATACCCTTGGCTGTATTCGGGCTATGGCATTATACTATGATAAAGAAGACATTGCTGAAATTACTATGTCGCTGTCAGAACTGTTCCGCTATGGCGTCAGAGGAGATAATGTTGTTCTGGTAGAAGAAGAGTTGAATCATGTGAAGGAATATGCCAGAATTATTGACTATCGCTTTGCAGGAAATATTCGTGTACATATTCAGACTGACAAGGCTGTGAAAAAGAAAAAGATGATAAAACTGCTTTTACAGCCTCTGGTTGAAAATGCCGTCTTTCATGGGGTAGAAAAGAACCTGAATGGCGGAGATGTGTTTGTTAATGTAGAGTTGACAGACGAAGGACTCCTTAGATTTTGTGTGGAGGATAATGGATGCGGCATGTCCGAAGAAAGAAGAGGAGCAGTTCTGGAGATGTTGGAGAAGAAAGGAGATGACGAACATGCAAAGTCTATTGGATTGCTGAATATCTATAAAAGGCTGCATTTGTTTTATGGGGAAGAAGCAAAGTTTTTACTAGAGAGCAGCTCTGGAGTTGGAACCAGGGTGACAATTATAACTCCGGGGCAGATACAGGAGGATAAGAATGTATAGAGTGTTAGTGGCGGATGATGAGTTGTGGATGACACTCAGTATAAAAAAGTTAATTGAGAAAAGCGGGCTGCCGTTTCGGGTTATTGGGGAGGTGATGAATGGAGTCGCAGCATTGGAGGCTGTGGAAAGGGAAAAGCCGGATCTGTTGATTACAGATATCCGTATGCCCGGATATGACGGTTTGGAATTACTAGAACAGATGAAAAAGAAATGCTTAGCTACAAAGGTGATTCTGCTCAGTGGATACGCAGAATTTGAATATGCAAGAAAAGCAATTCGGCTGGATGCATTCGATTATTTGTTGAAACCGGTGAAGCAGGAGCAATTGGAGAGTACCCTGCAGGAGCTTGTCCGGGTATTTGAAGGTGGCGAAGCCGTGTCGGAATTTGATTCGCAGGAAGAAGAGAATCTGCCTATGATAGAAGAAATCATAAGGAATTTGCAGCAAAACTATAGGAAAGACATTACCCTGACATCTATAGCTAAGAAATACAATATGAGCACCAGCTATTTAAGCGAACTTTTGAAGGAGCGGATTGGCATGTCTTTTTCTGAATATTTAATTTCAAAAAGAATCCAGAAAGCAAAGGAGCTGTTGGCTGATGAAAAACTTTCCATAAACGAAATAGGAGAAGCGGTTGGATATAAAGATTATTACTATTTCATGAAAGTATTTAAAAAAGTTGTCGGTATAACGCCCAGTAAATACAGAAAAAATCTGTAAAAACGAAAAAAAGACCAAAATTACGAAAAAAATTCATTTCATAAAAATAAAAACTTCTTATAATAAAAATTATAAAATAAAATTTTTTTCATTATGGGAAGTTTTTTTTATTGTGGAAAACTTTCCGTAGCAGAAGGGAAGGAGAAAAAAGATGAAGAGAAAAAGATTTTTGGCGCTTTTTCTGTCTGTGGCAATGGTTGCCGGCATAGGTTTGCCGACGGCGTCTATGCGGACCGTGCAGGCGGAAGAGACAACCAAGGTTCCCATTTTTGAGATGGATTTTGAAAACCTTGAAGAAGAGGCAGGAGACCAGTTATCTGGTACAATTACTGCTAACTCAGGCGAGACGGTAACGGTATACGACAATGTTTCGCTTGTGGAAGGCCATAACGGCGGTAAGGCAGTGGACCTTAGTTTTAATAAGGGCTATCTTACTGTGCCTAATACGGACAAGCTGAATCCAGAAAGTCTAACGGTATCTGTGTGGCTGAGAAGAGTAGAAAGCGCGAACCAGGAGGCTCGTGTTATGTGGGCAAAGCCGAATAACAGCTGGAACGGGAATGGCTGGTTTATCGGCTGGACAACAGGGGAAAGTATGGCATTGGTAACGGACGGAAGGAATATGGCTGTTCAAAAGGCAAGTGCGGATACGCTGCTTCCTTTAAATGAGTGGACCAATATTACCGGTGTGTTCGACGGAGAGACCGGAGATATGATTTTGTATCAGGATGGCGTATCGTTTGCATCTGCCCAGGTAGCCGGCGCATCCATTACGAAATCAACACTTACAGATATTTTAATTGGAAAGTCCGGTTATGGCGCTGTAGGTATCGGATGTTATGCAGATGATTTTAAGATTTATGATAAAGCGCTTACTGCAAGAGAAGTTGCCCTTCTTGCGGGGCTTACGGAACAGGAGCTTTTGGATGCAGACGTAGATGCATTAACGACAGTGACCAGAGCAACTTCGGATTTCGTCTTATCTTTAGAAGGTGCGAATGGTTCTGTGATTACGTGGGAATCGGACAACGAGGCAATAAAGCTTGACGGAGACGGCAATGCTGTTGTCACAAGAAGCAATAAAGATGTGAAGGTGACCTTGACGGCTGAACTGACGTTGGGCGAGAGTAAAGCAACAAAGACCTTTGAAGTTACGGTTGTAAAAGAAAATCAGCCGATAGAGGGCGTGCAGAAGTTAAGCTCTGATGAGATTGTCAGCGTAGGAGGAACGATTGGAAAGCGTCTTTCTGATGCGGTGGATAATTATGCTATGAATTATCTGTATGGGCAGAGAATGACGGCATATCTCAATGAGTATAAGAATCACAGTCATTCCGGATGGAGCTGGCTGGAAGGCGAGCAGCCGGGGAAATGGCTGGAAAGCATGTCAAACTATAAATGGATGAATGATTCGGAAATTGATGCGGCAATTAAAGATGTAGTCACAAGGCTGGCAGAGACACAGACGGTAGAAGATAAGAGCAAGAGCGGATACAATCAGTTCGGCGGTTATCTTGGCAACGCTACGACAGACATCCGTAACAATACCCCGGTCAAAGGTATGGATCCTTATGAGATGTATTCTACATTAAATGGTCTGATTAATGTTTATGACAAATATAAGGAAGACGATACAGAGCTTGCTGCGCAGGCCATTGACTGTGCAATTAAGCTTGCGGATTACCTTGTAGCAACCATCGGGGACGAAAATACGAAGGTCTGCTATCAGGATGGCACGCAGTCCGGTATGAATAAAAAGGAATTCTGGCCCCTTGTTAATTCAAATGGCACTACCATTGCAGGGCATGACGTACACCAGAGCTGGGAAGGTGCTTTGATTATCGATCCGATGATGCTGCTTTCTAAGACAGTAAAGGAAATAGAAGGGCAGGAAGAAAAATCAACCGTATACTCAGACTGGGTGGACTGGGTGATTGGAAATATTGATAAATGGGCTTCTTCCTGGAACGGTTATGGCGATACGCCATATGGAGACCTGGATAAGGTGGCAAGCGGTGAGATGGGAATTGATGAGATTCAGCATTATGTGCATGCTCATACGTTCCAGATGACCTTCCTTGGTTTCCTGAAGAAATATCAGGAAACAGGAGATGAAACTTACTTGAATAAAGTAACTGGCGCATGGGAAGATATTGTTTCCAGACAGGTATATATTACCGGAACCACATCTGTCGGCGAGCACTATGAAGCAGGGCATAATCTTCCAAATACAGGAAGTGTTGGAGAGACATGTGCGACCAATTCCTGGACGCTTTTGAATAATAATCTGTTTGAACTGACGGGAGACGCAAGATATCAGCAGGTAGTGGAAGATGTTATTTACAATCATATGTTTGCAACGTCTACAATTGACGGTGACGGCTATAGTTATCACAGACCGTTGAATGGTTCTACGGAACGATTCTATACGGGTCCGGATTGCTGTTCTTCTTCAGGTATGAGAATGCAGTCCTATGTACCGTATTATATTTATACCAAATCAGCTTCTGGCGTATATGTAAATCAATTCATTGAAAGTGAAGCTCAGATTACGCTGGAAAATGGAAAAATGATGAACATAAAGCAGACAACGGACTATCCATCTTCCGATGATATTAAGTTGGAAATTCTGGATGGAACGACGGAGGATACGCTTTATGTCCGTGTTCCGGACTGGGTAGAAGAACCTACAGTGAAAGTAAATGGAACAGACGTGGCAGACGTGGCAGCCGATGGATACGTAGAGCTTAGCGTAGCAGCCGGCGATACGGTTGAAATTACCTATCCATCTGAACCTGTATGGGTAGAGGGAGACTACTCAAATGAAGGCTCATGGGCAATTAAAGACGGTCCTATGGTTTACTGTGTAGATGCTGCCTTTATGACGGTGGAAGAATCACAGGCAGCATTTGGCGCTGACATAGCTCCTGTTGCAGCAACGGCTGTTGTGGATGCAGAAGACGGGAAAGCAGTAAAGACTGAACGAGAGATCGCTCTTGAAGGAGACCGCTATTTCGGAAGTAAATATATAATTAAAATGATGACGCCGAACGGAGAACAGGAAGTGGCGATTGTTCCATATGCGAATATAGGTCAGTGGTATCGCTACGGAGAGGCGGCACCGGGAATTTATGGCACGAATTACAGTTCTGCTACACGTTATTCTTATATGATCTGGATGCCGTCCGGTATTACAGATTACCCGGAAGCGCCGGAAGAGAGCAGTGGGCCGGTAGTACATTATGATTTTGATTCTGTTGACGGAACAACCATAAAGGATATTTCCGGAAATGGAAAAGATGCAGAAGCGGTAGGAGCTGTTTCTTATGATACAGGTAAGCTGGGCAAGGGTGTCAGCCTGAATGGTACAGATGCCTATGTGAAGCTTCCGGAGGATGTGATTTATGGATTATATAATCTGTCCATTTCTGCATGGATCAACCCAGAAGAAGTAGTAAACTGGGCGAGAGTATTCGACTTTGGTAATGGAGAGGAATCTCCGCCGTATCCGAACCTGTTCCTGACGGTACACAGCAGTGATGGAAAGACCCGGCTCGCTTATGAGGACGGAGGAAATTCCCATGTGAACACGGACGCATTTGCTATAAATACATGGACGCATATTACGGTTACAATCGAGGGAACAAAAGCAGCATTGTATGTAAATGGCGCAAAGGTGGCAGAGAACACTTCTTTCCATATGATGCCATTCCAAATTGGAAATATGACAAGCAATTTCCTTGGTAAATCCAATTATAAGGCAGATTCTCTCTTTAAGGGAGATATGGACGATTTCCGTATTTATAACAGAGCTTTGGGAAGCGATGAGATTATGATGCTTGCAAGTGGTGAGGAACCGGTGAGAACGATTCAAACGGTAGAGCAGCCGCAGGCGGTAGAAACCATGGTGGGAACAGCGCCCATCCTTCCGGAGAAAGCGAATGTTACTTATACAAATGGAACCCAGGGCAGAGAACCGATTACCTGGGAAGAGATTACGCCTTCACAGTATGCGAAAGCAGGTACGTTTAAGGTGAAAGGTACGGTTGGTACGGCTGAGATCGAGATTACGGTGGTTGTGAAGGATGATACGAAACCGGATCCGGTTGTGATAGAATCCATTACGGTAACAGCACCGACGAAGACGGAGTACACAGTAGGTGACGAGCTTGACCTTGACGGAATGAAAGTGACTGCAAAATACAGCGATGGTACAACAAAAAATATTGCAGTAACGGACTGCGAAGTAAGCGGCTATGATACGACTAAGACCGGAGAGCAAACAGTAACAGTAACATACGAAGGAAAGACAGCAACCTTCAAGGTAACAGTGAAGGAAGAAGCGAAACCTGTTACTCTGGAATCCATTACGGTAACAGCACCGACGAAGACGGAGTACACAGTAGGTGACGAGCTTGACCTTGACGGAATGAAAGTGACTGCAAAATACAGCGATGGTACAACAAAAGATATTGCAGTAACGGACTGCGAAGTAAGCGGCTATGATACGACTAAGACCGGTGAGCAGACAGTAACGGTAACATATGAAGGAAAGGCAGACACCTTCAAGGTAACTGTTAAAGAAGCGGAAAAACCGAATGAAACAGACAAGACAGCTTTGGAAGCAGCGGTTAAGGCGGCAGTAGCGGATACAGAGAAAGTTAAGTATACGGAAGAAAGCTGGGCAGCTTACGAAGAAGCTTTGAATCAGGCAAAAGAAGTATTGGCAGACACGGATGCAACGCAGAAAGAAATTGATGATGCGGCTGCAGCGCTTGACAAAGCGGCAGAGGCTCTGGAAAGCAAGGGACTGCCATATGTAGACGTAGTGAAAGATGACTGGTTCTACAATGCAGCATACTACAACTACTTTGCAGGAACCATGACGGGTACAGATCCTACGCATTTCTCACCATACGCAACGCTGGTACGTGCACAGTTTGCAACGATTCTTTACCGGCTTAACGGTGAACCGAAAGTAGAATATGAGACAAGATTCCCGGATGTACCGGATGGACAGTTTTATTCAAAGGCAGTCATCTGGGCGGCTGAAGCGGAGGTTGTTACGGGTTATACAGATTCCGGATACTTTGGAACGAATGATCCGATTACCCGTGAGCAGATGGTAACGATGATGTACCGTTACGCGGACCATATGGGATATGAATTTGAAGAACCGGCAGATATCAGTAAATATACGGATGCTGATAAAGTAACGGAATTTGCAGAGGCGGCGATGAAGTGGGCAGTAGGAAATGGAATCATTGAAGGAAAAGAAAATGAAGACGGCTCCTGGCGTCTTGACCCGCAGGGGAATACAAGCCGTGCAGAATGTGCAATTATTATCCAGAGATTCATGAAAACATTTGTGGAATAAAACAAGTTGAAAAACCGATGCACATATGATACAATGAAAGGGCGGGTGACATAAGCCATCTGCCCTTTCATTATTGCTGAGAGTTAATCTGTTTCGTCTGTTTCCGGCATGCGGAGACCTGCCACGCTGGTTACGGGCAGGGAGAATAAGACGGCTCCGGCCGGGGTGCCCGGTCCGGCTTGTTTCATGATTGCTTTCATAATTTCGTTTTTCCGGTCAGAGCGGACAACAATGAAAATCATCTCTTTTTCTTCTGCCAGGGAGATTCCAAGGAATTTTCTGGCATGTTCCGCTCCGGTACCCTTTGCGTGGATGACGGTTCCGCCCGGGGCATGGGCGCTTCTTGCTGCATCCATAATGGTATCGATATATCCGGCATTTGCAATGGTTATAAGAAGTTCAAAATCAGTGTTCTTCAACGTGCTCTCCTCCTCTATCACGACTTCCTGGCCGACGGTAAGGTATTGCAGAACTTTTCTGCCGCCGATACTGCTGAAAGGAATTAAAAAAGCGATTCCTCTGCCGGGAATATCAATCTGCATTTTATTGTACAGAGCTTTTTTCAGAGACTTCCATGTGCTCCCGGTGATAAAGGCAAAGTACAGAGCTTTTTCAGCGGCTTCCAGCCCGAGATAGTCCAGGACTTCGCTGTTTGCGGTTCCGGCTCCCAGGACAGTCAGTGTCACATGTATATGATTTTCTTTAAAGAAAGCGAGAAACCTTTCACGCATTCCGCGGTTGGTAATTAGTCCCATCATGTAAATTTTATCCATAGAAATATCCTTTCTGAGCCACGCTATAATTCAATAATATCATCCTCTTCCCAGATATCAAGATAGGATGCGGATTCTGTTTCAGAAACTTTTGCGTGTTTCATCCGGTATTGGTAAATGAAGCCGAGAATCTGGATGGCAATCAAAGGCGTCATAGCTACCATAGCAATAATTCCAAATGCATCCTGAACGATGTTTCCACCCACGGACTGGCAGGCTCCCATAGCAAATGGAAGGAGAAAGGCTGCCGTCATGGGACCGGATGCTACTCCGCCGGAGTCAAAGGCGATTGCAGTAAATATTTTCGGGACAAAAAAGGATAGCATGAGTGCAACCGCGTACCCCGGTACGATAAACCAAAGAATAGAAATCCCGGTTAAAACGCGTGTCATGGCAAGCCCTACTGAGACGGCGACTCCCAGCGACAGGCTAAGGCTCATGGCACGCCCCGGAATTGCACCGGACGTGATTTCTTCTACCTGTTCCATCAGTACATAGACGGCCGGCTCGGCTTTTACGATGAAGAAACCAATTACCATACCGAGAGGAATCAGGAGGAATCGGTAAGGAAGACCGGCTATCGTCTGCCCGAGATGGTTTCCTGCCGGCATAAATCCTACATTTACACCGGTAAGGAAGAGAACCAGGCCGATGTAAGTGTATGCGATTCCAATTATGATTTTGAGTAGTTTTTTCTTCTTTAATTTTAATGAAATCATCTGGAATGCAGCAAAAAACAGGACAATCGGCAGCAGGGAATTTGCAATTTCCCGCATATATTCCGGGAACCCTTCTGCAAAGCACTTCCATAGTTCCACAGAGTTTGAAATTTCCGGCAAGGCTGTGGGAGTGTAGCCGGTGTCTTCCGGATGGTACAAAAGTCCCAGAATCATTACTGCCAGAATTGGCCCGATGGAACACAAAGCCACAAGGCCGAAACTGTCATCTTCCGCATGTCTGTCGCTTCGGACGGCAGCAAAACCTACGCCGAGAGCCATGATGAAGGGGACAGTCATTGGTCCGGTGGTAACGCCGCCGGAGTCAAATGCCACGGCAAGGAAATCTTCCGGGATCAAGAATGCCAATAGGAATATGACAATGTAAAACAGAAACAAAAGCGGAGGAAGCGCCTTTGCAAAAAGCATTCTCAGCATTGCGATTACCAGAAAAAAACCGACGCCGCATGCCACCGCCAGGATTAAGATATGGTTTGGTATGGAGGGTACCTGTTCGGCAAGTACCTGAAGGTCAGGTTCCGAGATGGTAATGACGAAGCCCAGAAGGAAGCATAGAAAAAGCACGAAACCAAGGTTTCCGGCAGACGCCATTTTGGTCCCCATTTTTTCGCCCATGGGTGTCATAGAAAGCTCAGCACCAAGAGTGAAGAACATCATTCCGATTATCAGGAGTACGGCGCCGAACAAAAACAGCAGCAGTATGCTGGAAGGGACAGGGGCGATAGTAAAGCTAAGAAACAGTACAATTCCAATAATAGGAAGGACTGCGTTGAAAGCTTCCTTCAATTTTTCGGTAAATTTGGTTTGGTAAAAATCCATGCAGTAAACAATCCTTTCTTCTTACTGAGTACTTTAACATAGCAAAGAAGGTGGAAACAATCCGGTTTTGAAAACGAATATCAATTTTAGCAAATTCTTAACATGAGAATATTTATGCAGGAAAGGGGAAAAGAAGACTTCTGATGGGTATGTTTTTTACGATTTGTATCTTTTTAATATTGTTTCTGATAGCGTGGATTGATGGAAAAACAAAAAGGATTCCGGACAGATTGCTTGCGGTGCTGCTTGCAGCAGAGATCTGTGCCGTTCCGTTTTTCCCGGAAATTGAAATGGCAGAACGAGGAATGGGAATTCTGTGTGTAAGTGTGCCGCTTCTTATGCTTAATCTGATCCGGCCGGGAGCCTTTGGCGGCGGGGATATCAAACTGTCGGCTGTAAGCGGAATGTTTCTGGGATGGCGCAGGATGGCAGATGCCTTTTTGCTTGCGCTGTTCATGGCGGGAGGTTATGCGTTCCGGCTGCTGGCAGGAAAGAAAAAAGGACGCCGCGATTGTTTCGCCTTCGGACCATTTCTTTGTATGGGAATTATGACAGCATTTTTCATGATATTTATGGGAAAATCGCCAGGATATTTGTATAAACATGTGTCTTGTCACATGTAAACCTTGATGGTATAATAGGAACAATGTAGTTGCTTGGCAAAGAAAGGATACGAAGATGAGTATTATTGAGAATATCAACAAATTGAAAAAAGAGAAGAATGCAGTTATTCTTGCACACTACTATGTGAGACCGGAAGTCCAGGATATTGCAGATTATATAGGGGATTCCTTCTATCTGAGCAAGGTCGCGGCAGGACTTACAGAGCAGACGATTGTATTCTGCGGCGTGTCATTTATGGGAGAGAGCGCTAAGATGTTAAGTCCCGGTAAGACGGTTCTGATGCCGGATCTGACAGCCGATTGTCCGATGGCGCATATGGCGGATGCAGAGACGATCCGGAAGATGCGGGATACGCATGAAGATCTTGCGGTAGTTTGCTACATCAATTCTACGGCAGAGCTTAAACAGCATTCCGATGTGTGTGTAACTTCTGCCAATGCGGTGAAGATTGTGAAAGCGCTTCCGAATAAGAATATTTTCTTTATTCCCGACCGCAATCTTGCACATTACATAGCAGCACTGGTGCCGGAAAAGCATTTTATATATAATGAAGGATTCTGTCCGACACACGAGAGGATGCAGGCAGAAGAGGTGCTTCGGGTGAAGGAAGAACATCCACAGGCGCTCGTGCTGTCACATCCGGAATGCCGGGAGGAAATCCTGAAAATGTCAGATTATATCGGAAGTACGTCAGGCATTATTAACTATGCGGCGCAGAGTGAGGAAAAAGAATTCATTATTTGCACAGAAGAAGGGGTTTCCTACAAACTGCAGCAGGATAATCCGGATAAAAAGTTCTATTTTCCGGAAACCGTGCCGGTCTGTCCGAATATGAAAAAGAATACGCTGGAAAAAATCCTGCATGTATTGGAGACGGGAGAAAATGAGGTACATGTTTCTGATAAGCTGCGTGTAAATTCAGTAAAACCGTTGGAAAGAATGCTGGAGTTGGCGAAATAGTCTGCCGGAAGGCTTGAGCCGGGGAGGGTGAAAAATGGATATTTACGCAGATGTTGCAATCGTGGGAACAGGCGTGGCGGGCTTATTTGCCGCGTTAAATCTGCCTTCTGATAAAAAGATTGTGATGATAACAAAAGCTGATGTGGAGAGCAGCGATTCTTTCCTTGCACAGGGAGGAATCTGTGTGCTGAGGGATGAGAAAGACTATGACAGCTATTTTGAAGATACGATGAAAGCGGGACATTATGAGAACCGGAAAGAATCCGTGGATATTATGATTAGAAGTTCCCGTGAGATTATCAATGACCTGGTGGGATATGGTGTAGAATTTGAGAAGGAAAACGGAGAATTTGCCTATACTAAAGAAGGGGCGCATTCAAAGCCGCGGATTTTATTCCATGAAGATGTTACCGGGAAGGAAATTACAAGTAAACTTCTTTTGCAGGTGAAGAAGCTTGAGAATGTGACGATTTATGAATATACGGTTATGACGGATATTATAGAAGAAAATGGTCGCTGCGTCGGTATTTTCGCGGAAAATGAAGAAGGAAAGATGAGGATTTATGCTCCTGATACGATTCTTGCAAGCGGCGGAATCGGAGGAAAGTATAAGCATTCTACGAATTTCCCGCATTTGACAGGGGATGCGCTGGATATCTCCAGAAAACATGGAATTCGGCTGGAACATCTGGATTATGTCCAGATTCATCCGACGACGTTGTATTCTACGAAGCCGGGAAGAAGATTCCTGATATCGGAGTCGGTGAGAGGGGAAGGCGCGGTTCTTTATAATAAGAACAAAGAGAGGTTTGTCAATGAGCTGCTTCCCAGGGATGTGGTGACGGAGGCAATTTACAAAGAGATGGAAAAAGACGGGACAGACTATGTGTGGCTGTCTATGGAACATGTTCCGAAAGAAACAATATTAAAGCATTTTCCCAATATTTATCAGCATTGTCTGGAGGAAGGGTACGATGTTTTGAAAGAATGTATTCCGGTTGTACCGGCACAGCATTATTTTATGGGAGGAATCTGGGTGGATTCCGATAGCCGGACTTCCATGGAGCATTTGTATGCGGCGGGGGAGACGAGCTGTAACGGCGTGCATGGCGCTAACCGGCTGGCCAGCAATTCCCTGCTGGAAAGTCTTGTGTTTGCGAAAAGAGCAGCAAAGAAGATTGGACAGGAACAGTAGAAAGAGAAGAAAAGGAGAATTGGGATTATGAATCAGATAACCATGACATTGCAGGCGGACCATTTGATTTTGGAGGCGTTAAAAGAAGATATTTCCAGTGAAGATGTAACCACTAATGCGGTAATGAAAGAGGCAGTTACCGGAGAAGTTGATTTAATCTGCAAACAGGATGGAGTGATAGCCGGGCTGGAAGTATTTAAGAGAGTCTTCTATTTGCTG
This sequence comes from Clostridiaceae bacterium, assembly GCA_902362865.1. Classification (GTDB taxonomy): domain Bacteria; phylum Bacillota; class Clostridia; order Lachnospirales; family Lachnospiraceae; genus Claveliimonas; species Claveliimonas acetigenes. The sequence continues at coordinate 17,285 of CABIYE010000006.1, read as the reverse complement.
GATGAGAAAGTGGAAACGGAGCTTTTCTGCAAAGACGGAGATGAAGTGAAGAATGGACAGCTGCTGGGGAAAGTAACCGGTGATATCCGTGTATTATTATCCGGTGAGCGGGTGGCGTTAAATTACCTTCAGAGGATGAGCGGAATCGCGACTTATACCCATTCGGTTGCAGCGCTTCTGGAAGGAAGCAAAACCAAACTTCTTGATACAAGGAAGACCACACCGAATATGCGTATTTTTGAAAAATACGCAGTGCGTGTCGGCGGTGGATTTAATCATCGCTATAATCTGTCAGACGGCGTGCTTTTGAAGGACAATCATATCGGGGCGGCAGGCAGTGTAACGAAAGCGGTGAAGATGGCGAAAGAATACGCACCCTTTGTGCGTAAGATAGAAGTGGAAGTAGAGAACCTGGATATGGTAAAGGAAGCGGTAGATGCAGGAGCAGATATCATTATGCTGGATAATATGTCAGTAGAAGAGATGCAGGAGGCTGTCCGCATTATTGACGGGCGTGCAGAGACAGAATGTTCCGGTAATGTTACAAAAGAGAACATAGAGAATCTGACGGCAATAGGGGTCGATTATATTTCCAGCGGTGCGCTGACGCATTCTGCTCCGATATTGGACATCTCATTAAAGAATCTGCATGCGAAGTAATGGACGGAGGTAAAAGGGATTTATGACTGGTTCTGACAGAAGGGCAGAGATTGTCCGGCAGATAAAAGAAAGTAAAGCTCCGGTTTCCGGGCAGAGAATGGCTCTTGCATATGGGGTGAGCCGACAGGTGATTGTGCAGGATATTGCATTGCTCCGTGCGTCCGGTTACGATATTATCTCCACGAACCGGGGGTATCTGCTGAACGCACCCAGGACGGTAAGCAGGATTTTTAAGGTTCAGCATACGGATGAGCAGTTGGAAGAAGAGCTGTGCTGCATTGTGGATTTGGGCGCCTGCGTGGAAAATGTCATGGTGAACCATAGAGTGTATGGGCATATGGAAGCGCCTCTTGGGATTAATTCCCGGAGAAAGGTGGCGGAATTTCTGGAAGATATCCGTTCCGGGAAATCCAGTCCATTGAAAAACATTACGTCCAATTATCATTATCACAATGTGAGCGCCGACAGCGAAGAGACGCTGGATATGGTAGAGCAGGCATTAAGCGAGAAGAAATTTCTTATAGCCGTGAGAAAAGCTTAAAAAATAGGATGAGAAGGATAAGGGTATCGGTCATCTGGTATGGTCGGTACTCTTTTTGTAAAAAGGCCTTGACAAAAACCCAAATTTATGTAAATCTATTGTTGGAAGTATAATCTATATCTGTTGAAGAATTCCTTCCGCAGTTCTGCGGATAAATCCCAAAAGAATATTTTATGCAAAGGAGAACGTATGGGAAAAAATGATGTAAAAATAAATCGATGGCTTTCGGAAAAGAAAAGGTATGCGGATTTGTTTAATGGAATCTTGTTTGATGGAAAACAAATCATCCATGCTGAAGAATTAGAACCGACTGACAGAAAAGCAGAAATCTTGTTAGAAGAGAAGACGGGGAAAGAGACAGCGGCAGAGCGGTATAGAGATATTGTTATGCAATGGAATCAGGGAATGGAGTTAGCAGTTTTGGCCGTTGAGAGCCAGGATAAGGTTCATTATGCGATGCCTGTGAGAAATATGATATATGACGGGCTTACTTATAAAAATCAAATAGATTTGATGTGGGAGAAACATAAGGCGGCAGAAGATAAAACAACAGACGCAGAATATTTGTCCAGATATAAAAAAGAAGACAAGTTAAAACCGGTTATTACACTGGTATTTTACTATGGAGCGGAACCGTGGGACGGAGAGAAAGACATTTATGGAATGCTGGGATTGAATGATAAATATAAAGAAATAGATAGGATGAAAAAGTTCGTTCCTAATTATCATATCAATCTGGTAGATGCAGCCAGAATAAACGATTTAGAAGTGTTTATGACGGATTTACAACTAATTCTGGGCGTGTTAAAATATAAGAATCAGAAAGATGAATTCATTCAATATATACATGAGAATCAAGACTATTTCAGCAGGGTGGATAAAGAAACTTATCAGGTTATGCGGGTGTTTTTAAACTCGGAAAAGCAACTAAAGAATGTGGTGCGAGAAGAAGATAAGGAGGAGATAGACATGTGTAAGGCTCTGGAGGAGTTATATGCTGAAGGAATAGAACAGGGAATAGAACAACGGAATAAAGAACTGATAATGGCGAAGCTGTCGCAGGGCGTTTCTATCGATGTGGTTGCTGATTTTCTGGACATGTCGATTGAAGCGGTGAAAGAGGTTGTTTCCGGGGAATTTACAGAATGATAGAAAGCAGTGGAAAAGAAAAGGAGAGCGGTATGGAGAGGACAAATGAAATTTATCAGGCATATGTACAGATTCTGAAGGAGGAGCTTCTTCCGGCGATGGGGTGTACGGAACCGATTGCTATCGCTTATGCGGCGGCGAAGGCAAGAGAAGCTTTGGGGGAACTCCCGGAAAAGGTACTGGTACAGGCGAGCGGCAGTATTATTAAGAATGTTAAAAGTGTGATTGTGCCAAATACAGGACATTTAAAAGGAATTCCGGCAGCGGCGGCAGCCGGGATTGTGTGTGGAGAGGCAGACAGAGAATTGGAGGTTATTGCCGGTGTAACTGAGGACGGGATTTGTAAGCTGCGGGATTATCTGGAAAATGTGGAAATTCGGATGGAGTATCTGGATGAGGGATTTACCTTTGATATTATTGTTACAGTGTATAAAAAAGAAGAATATGCGAAGGTACGTATTACCAATTTCCATACGAATATTGTGTTGGTGGAGAAGAACGGAAATATTATTGAACAGCATCAGGTAGAAAGTGAAGGGGAGGAAGAACTGACAGACCGGAGTCTTCTGTCCATGGAGAAGATATGGGAGTTTGTCAGATGTGTAGAGATTGACGATGTAAGAGAAGTCCTGGACAGGCAGATACAGTATAATACGGCGATTGCAAAAGAAGGATTACAGGGAGATTATGGTGCAAATATTGGCAGTGTAATCCTTAAGTCAGAAGGCAATGGGATCCGCAGCCGGGCGAAAGCCATGGCAGCGGCAGGTTCTGATGCCAGAATGAATGGCTGTGAGCTTCCGGTTATCATTAATTCCGGCAGCGGCAATCAGGGAATGACCTGTTCGCTTCCGGTTTTGGAATATGCCAAAGAATTAGATTCCGGTGAAGAGAAAATGTACCGGGCGTTGGTACTGTCCAATCTGACTGCCATTTATCAGAAGGTGGGGATTGGAAGATTATCGGCTTACTGCGGGGCGGTAAGCGCCGGAGCAGCAGCGGGTGCCGGAATTGCTTATTTAAATGGCGGAGACTATGAGGAGATTATCCATACGATTGTAAATGCATTGGCGATTGTTTCGGGGATTGTGTGCGACGGGGCAAAGGCATCCTGTGCGGCAAAGATTGCATTTGCAGTAGATGCGGGGATTATGGGCTATGATATGTACCGGAATGGGCAGCAATTTTATGGCGGCGATGGAATTGTGGCGAAAGGCGTAGATAATACGATTCATAATGTGGGGCGGCTTGGCAGAGAAGGTATGCGTGCTACGAACGAAGAGATTATAAAAATGATGATAGGATAGGGAAGGTGAGGAAAATGATTTATTGTGGAAAACATGTATTGACGGGAGATGGGAAGACCCATCTGATGGACGGCGCGGTAGTGGTAAATGCAGAGGGCGTGATTCAGGATGTGGGATTAAAGGCGGAGATGACAGCGAAGTATCCGTCGGAAGAGGTGAAAGACTATGGGGACGTGACCCTGCTCCCGGGACTTTGCGATATGCACGTGCATTTTGGATATTATTACAGCCAGCCGGATCAGGGAGCTTTTGATGACTTTATGATAGCTTATTATGCCCAGGAGCAGGCAAAGCTGGCTCTTAGCCTTGGGATTACGACGGTCAGGGATTTGTCTTCTCCCCATAATCTGTGCAAGCAGCTTCGGCTTGCCGGAGAAAAGGGATGGGTGAAGGTTCCGAGGATCATTCATTCCGATGCAGGAATGTGCATGACGGGAGGCCATGGATATGACGATGGGATTGAACAGGTGGACGGAGAATGGGAGATACGTAAGGAGATACGAAAGCAGCTTCGTGACGGCGCGGATTGGGTAAAGATTCTGACCAGTGGAAGGGTGAGCTTTCCGGAATTTACCCAGGAAGAGCTGAATGCGGCGGTTGATGAATCCCACCGTGTAGGAGTAAAGTGTGCGGTTCATGCAGGTTTGCAGCCGGCTCTTCAGATGGCGATTGATGCCGGCTTTGATACCATTGAACACGGAACCTTCCTTACCTATGAGCAGGTGCAGCAGATGGCTGCAAATGGACAGGCATGGGTTCCGACGATGACAGCGTATACCGTGCTTTATGAATTCTGCAAGGAGAAATTGGAAGCCGGATATAATAAGAGTGACAGAATTGCGGCAAAGGCAATGAAGGATATGGCGTTTTTTGAACCGGCATATAATGCTTATAAGGATAATTTTAAGAAATTCTATGACACAGGCGTTACCGTGTGTACCGGAAGCGACATGGTGCTTTATGACGCACCGCCGCTTCCGATTAACCGGGAGATGGAGCTGATGGTGGAATATGGAATTACGCCGATTCAGGCGATCGAGACGGCAACCTCCAATCCGGCGAAGGTTCTGGGACTTGCAGATACCATCGGACAGCTGAAGGCAGGGCTTCTGGCGGATATGATTGTGGTAAAAGGAAATGTGGCAGAAGATATTACAGCAGTCAATGATTTGGTTGATGTATACATGAGTGGAGAAAAGGTATATCATCGCAATGAAATGTAAAATTTAAAAGAGAAGCATTTAGAAAAAAGCGGCGCTATTATACATACCCTATGCGGGAATTATGTATAGTAGCGCTGTTTGTGCGTAATGGATAAGATTTTTTATATTGACAAATACCCCTTGGGGGTATAATATGAGAGCTAAGAGAGGTGATGGGTTTGAAAGAATTAAAAGAATGCTGTCATAAGACAAAGGAGCGGCCGGACAAAGAATACAAAGATTTGCTGAATCGGCTGAGCCGAATTGAAGGACAGGTAAGAGGAATTAAGAAGATGGTAGAGAGTGACGCCTACTGTACAGATATACTGATACAGGTTTCAGCGGTGAATGCGGCGCTTAATAGTTTTAATAAAGTGCTGCTTGCTAATCATATCCGAAGCTGTGTTGCACAGGATATCCGGGAAGGAAAAGATGAAACCATAGATGAACTGGTGGATACCCTGCAGAAATTAATGAAGTAGACAGGGCTGGAAGAATAGATGGAGGTGAAGATTATGGAGCAGTATCGAGTGACGGGAATGAGCTGCGCTGCCTGCAGTGCAAGAGTGGAGAAAGCGGTAGGGAAAGTACCGGGGGTAACATCCTGTTCAGTTAGTCTTTTGACAAATTCCATGGGAGTAGAGGGGGATGTGGATGCCCGTGCTGTTATAGAGGCTGTAGAGGCGGCGGGATATGGGGCGTCTTTGAAATCTGCCGGTGAAAACACCCGCGAGGGCGTGCAGACACAGGCGAAAGAGGAAGATTTTCTGAAAGACAGAGAAACGCCGGTTTTAAAGAGACGCCTGATTCTGTCTCTTTGCTTTCTGGTACCGCTTATGTATCTTTCGATGGGACATATGATGTGGAACTGGCCGCTGCCGGAGATTTTGGCGGATAATCATGTGGCGATGGGGCTTTTGCAGATGCTCTTAACCATCACGATTATGATAATAAATCAAAAATTTTTTATCAGTGGATTTAAGAGTTTGTGGCATAAGGCTCCGAACATGGATACGCTGGTTGCTCTGGGAGCAGGAGCATCCTTTGGCTACAGTACGTATGCGCTTTTTGCGATGACGGACGCGCAGCTGCGGGGCGATGCATCTGCGGTCATGGAGTATATGCACGAATTTTACTTTGAATCGGCAGCAATGATCCTGACATTGATTACGGTGGGCAAGATGCTGGAAGCCCGTTCCAAAGGACGGACAACGGATGCACTGAAAAGTCTGATGCAGCTTGCGCCGAAGACGGCGGTTGTTCTGAAAGATGGAAAAGAGATGGAAATTCCTGCCGGTCAGGTGAAGATTGGCGACATATTTGTGGTAAGGCCCGGAGAGAATATTCCGGTGGACGGTGTTGTGATAGACGGAAGCAGCGCGGTAAATGAGTCGGCTTTGACCGGGGAAAGTATACCTGTGGACAAAGTCCCCGGTGATTCTGTGTCGGCGGCTACGATAAATCAGTCAGGATTTATCAAATGCGAGGCATCCAGAGTGGGAGAGGATACAACCCTGTCCCGGATTATACAGATGGTAAGCGATGCGGCGGCAACAAAAGCGCCAATTGCAAAGGTGGCGGATAAGGTGTCAGGAATCTTTGTCCCGACGGTAATTGCCATTGCAGCCGTGACAATCCTTGTGTGGCTTTTTGCAGGTCAGAGCATGGGATTTGCATTGGCACGCGGGATTTCCGTGTTGGTAATCAGTTGCCCTTGCGCGCTGGGGCTTGCGACCCCGGTTGCGATTATGGTAGGTAATGGAATGGGGGCGAAGAACGGTATTTTATTCAAGACGGCTGTTTCGCTGGAAGAGACAGGGAAGACGGAGATTGTTGCATTGGATAAGACGGGAACGATTACCAGGGGAGAACCGAAGGTGACGGACCTTGTACCTGCGGAAGGAATCTCGGAGCAGGAACTTCTGAAATCGGCCTATACACTGGAGAAGAAAAGCGAACATCCGTTGGCAAAGGCAATTGTGGAGCTGGCAGAAGAGCGGAAAGATACGGATGCAGCTGCTGGCGAAGAAATTTGCGATTTCCGGGCGGTTCCCGGCAACGGGCTTTCCGGAAGACTGGGAGAAACTATGCTGTATGGAGGAAATCGGAACTTTATCAATGAAAAGGCCATCATCCCTGAAACAGCGCGGAAAAAAGCCGGGGAGTTTGCCGGGGAAGGTAAGACTCCGCTGTTTTTTAGCAGAGATAAAGAATATCTTGGGATGATAGCGGTAGCAGATGTAATGAAAGAAGACAGCCCCCGGGCAGTCAGAGAATTACAGAATATGGGAATCCGTGTGGTAATGCTGACCGGTGATAATGAGAGGACAGCACAGGCAATCGGACGGCAGGCAGGAGTGGATGAAGTGATTGCAGGTGTTCTCCCGGATGGGAAAGAATCCGTTATCCGTATGCTGAAGCAGAAAGGCAAGGTAGCGATGGTGGGCGATGGTATTAATGACGCTCCGGCGTTGACGCGTGCTGACATGGGAATTGCGATTGGCGCAGGGACGGATATCGCGATTGACGCTGCGGATGTTGTATTAATGAAGAGCCGCTTAAGTGACGTGCCTGCGGCAATCCGGCTCAGCCGGGCAACGCTTAAGAATATCCATGAAAATCTATTCTGGGCATTCTTTTACAATGCAATTGGGATTCCGCTGGCAGCGGGATTGTGGTATCCTTTCTTTGGATGGAAGCTGAATCCGATGTTCGGAGCAGCGGCAATGAGCCTGTCCAGCTTCTGCGTGGTGACAAATGCACTGCGGCTGAATTGGTTCCGTATGTATGATGCAAGTAAGGACAAAAAAATAAAAAATAAAAAGAAACAGGAGGAAATAACGATGGAAAAAACAATGAAAATTAACGGTATGATGTGCGGACACTGTGAGGCAAGAGTCAAGAAATGCCTGGAGGCGCTGCCCGAGGTGGATGAAGCGCAGGTAAGCCATGAAGCTGGTACGGCAGTGGTGAAGCTGAATAAGGAGCTGGCGGATGATGTACTGAGAAAGACGGTGGAAGACCAGGATTATGAGGTTGTGGAAATTAAATAGATTGCGCGTTTGCGCAATCTTTAACTGCAGATTTCAATCCAATATCCATCCGGATCGGCAATGAAATAGACGCCCATCGCTTCATTTTCAAAGCAGATGCATCCCATCTCTTTATGAAGCGCATGGGCTTCTTCTATGTTATCGGTCCGCATTGCCAGATGGATTTCGTTATCTCCAAGATTATACGGTCTATCCATATCCCGGAGCCATGTCAGTTCCAGCAGGTGAGGGGTGGTATTGTCTCCCAGAAAAACCAATTTAAAACTTCCGTCACCGGCTTCCTTTTCCCTGGTTATCGTAAGGCCGAGAGCTTTCTGATAGAATTCCAGGGATTTTTCCAGATTAAATACGTTTATATTGTTGTGGTAAAAAGAAAATTTCATAAATCCATACCTCCATAAATGATTTGTTTTGGCCTATTATAGCATGAAAAGTCTAAAAAATCTAAAATAAATATAACCTGGTAGCAGAAGAAAAAAAGATGTGGTATGATAAAAGTAGTATTTTAGAGGATTAAGGAGTCATTATGGCGAAAATAATAGAGACGAACAGTGAGCAGCAGACCTATGACCTGGGAGTGCGGATCGGGCAGAAGGCTCGGGCTGGTGATGTATTTACGCTGGTAGGTGATTTGGGTGTGGGGAAGACGGTGTTTACCAAAGGGCTGGCGTGGGGCCTTGGCATTGAGGAACCGGTAAACAGTCCTACCTTCACGATTGTCCAGATATATGAAGAGGGACGTTTGCCGCTTTATCATTTCGATGTTTATCGAATCGGTGATGTGGAAGAGATGGAAGAGATTGGATATGAAGACTATATTTATGGAGAAGGCGTGAGCCTGATTGAATGGGCAAACCTGATTTCTGAAATTCTTCCCGAACACTATACGGAGATTAAGATAGAGAAGGATTTGGAAAAGGGATTTGATTTCCGGAGAATAACTATAGAAGAAAAATAGAAAGCAAGGAAGGTATCAGCATGAAAATATTGGCGCTGGAAAGCTCCGGTCTGGTTGCGTCGGTGGCAGTGATGGAAGACGGACAGACTGTGGCAGAATATACGGTAAATTATAAAAAGACACATTCACAGACGCTTCTGCCTATGTTGGACGAGGTGGCGAAAATGACAGAGCTGGAGTTGGACTCTGTCGATGCAATTGCGATTTCCGGAGGCCCCGGTTCTTTTACCGGACTGCGCATCGGCTCGGCAACAGCAAAGGGGCTGGGACTTGCGCTGGGAAAGCCGTTAATCCATGTGCCGACGCTGGAAGGGCTTGCTTATAATCTGTATGGCGTCCCGGGAATTGTCTGCCCGATTATGGATGCCAGAAGAAATCAGGTATACACGGGCATGTATTCATTTGAAAATGGACAGCTCTGCGTGATAGAGCCGCAGATGGCGATTGGCATTGACGGACTGGCAGAAAAGTTGAATCAATGTGGACAGCCAGTGATTTTCCTGGGCGACGGGGTACCGGTTCACCGGGAATATCTGGACGGAAATCTGAAAGTTCTGCATCAGTATGCCCCGGCGCATATGAACCGCCAGAGGGCGGCGTCTGTGGGGGCGCTGGGAATGGAATACTATAAAGCGGGAAAATGTGAAACGGCAGCGGAGCATCAGCCGGATTATCTGCGGGTATCTCAGGCGGAGAGAGAACGGGCGGAAAGGACAGGTGGAAAATGATTTTATTTGAGTGTGATTATACGGAAGGCGCATGCCCCGAAATTATAAAACGGCTGGAAGAGACCAATTTTCTACAGACGCCGGGATATGGCGAGGATGAATTCAGCGAAAGTGCAAGGGAGAAAATCCGTCGGCTCTGTGGAAGGAAAGATGCGGATGTACATTTCCTGGTGGGAGGTACACAGACAAATTTCACAGTAATCAGTTCGATTCTTCGCCCTTACCAGGGTGTCCTGTGCGCAGAAACAGGGCATATTAATGTTCATGAGACCGGGGCGGTAGAAGCAACCGGGCATAAAGTGCTTGCGCTGCCAAGCAAGGATGGAAAAATCACGGCAAAACAGGTGCGGGATTCCCATGAATTCCATTGGAAAGATGCGAACCATGAACACATTGTGCAGCCGGGGATGGTATACATTTCTCATCCGACGGAAAATGGGACCCTATATTCCAAAAGCGAACTGGAAGAGCTGTATGCAGTATGCAAAGAACTGGAATTACCATTGTTCCTGGATGGTGCGAGACTTGGATATGGCCTGATGTCGGATGCCAGCACTATGACGCTGCAGGATGTGGCCGAAAATACGGATGTATTTTATATTGGCGGGACGAAGGCGGGAGCGCTGTTTGGTGAGGCAGTGGTGATTACGAATCCGACGCTTAAGAAAGATTTTCGTTATATGATGAAACAGAAGGGCGGTATGTTGGCAAAGGGACGGCTCCTGGGCATTCAGTTCGACACTTTGTTTACAGATGGGCTGTATTTTAAAGTGGCGAAGCATGCTGACGATATGGCAATGCGGTTGAAGCAGGCATTTATTGATAAAGGATACCGGCTGTTATTCGATTCCTATACGAATCAGCAATTTCCGATTATGCCGGATGAGCATTTGGAAAAGCTGAAGGAGAAATATGGATATTGTTTCTGGGAAAAGACAGATGAGACACACAGTGCAGTCAGATTCTGTACCAGTTGGGCAACCGGGGAGAATGCAGTAGAGGCGTTGATTGCGGATATTGCAGAATTGTAATAGCACAGGAGGAAAGCGTATGTTCGAGATTCATAAAATGCGAAAAGAAGATATAGAAGAGGTGGCGGCGTTAGAGAAGGCAATTTTTCCGGATGCCTGGAGTGCGGCGGCGCTCGAAGAGTCGTTGATGCAGAAGCAGACCATGATGCTTACAGCATTTGACGATAAGAAATTAATCGGATATCTGATTTTGTATTATGTGCTGGAGGAAGGAGAGATTGCCCGTGTTGCAGTGGAACCGGAGTACCGCCGACAGGGGGTGGGGGCAAGGATGCTTCTTGAAATGGAGAATCTGTGTGAAGATAAAGGAATTAATAAACTTCTGCTGGATGTGCGTGAGAGCAATCAGACAGCATATTCTTTCTATGAAGATTATGGGTTTGTGCAGGATGGGATACGCAAGAATTACTATACAAATCCCACGGAGGATGCTATACTTATGAGCCGTGAGATTGGCAGATAGTTGACAGACAAGGAAGTGTTTCCCACTGGAAACGGGCCTTGAAGGAAGATATAATATAGGCGTAGCACGAAAATAATTTCTGACGGAGGAATCTTGTATGCGCCAGTACAAATTAAAAGAAACAAAAGAAATCGATAAAATTATTTGTAATAAATGCGGAAAGGAAATTGCAGTAAATCATGGCTGCCCCACGGAAGATGTTTTATCTGTAGATAAGCGGTGGGGGTATTTTTCAAAAAAAGATAATCAGGTGGATTCCTTTGACCTGTGTGAAAAATGTTATGATGAGTTTGTTGCAACATTTGCTGTTCCGATAGGAGAGTAGAGGAAAAGATGTTAGATGTATGTTTGCTGGGAACGGGCGGCATGATGCCGCTTCCGTACCGATGGCTCACCTCTTTGATGGTGCGCTACAACGGAAGCAGTCTTCTGATTGACTGCGGCGAAGGAACCCAGATTGCGATCAAAGAAAAAGGATGGAGTTTTAAACCGATTGATGTAATTTGTTTTACTCATTACCATGGAGATCATATCAGCGGTCTGCCTGGTATGCTCCTTACCATGGGAAATGCGGACCGGACGGAGCCCCTGACTTTAATCGGACCGAAAGGGCTGGAACGGGTGGTGAACGCTTTGCGTGTCATTGCGCCGGAGCTGCCTTTTCAGATTAAATTTATTGAAATTACAGAGCCGGAGCAGGTACTGGAGATGAATGGCTATCGGCTGAAAGCTTTCCGGGTGAACCATAATGTGATTTGTTATGGATATACACTGGAAATCGACCGCGCAGGGAAATTTGATGTAGAACGGGCAGAAGCTGCGGCCATCCCGAAAAAGTACTGGGGTATCTTGCAGCGGGGCGAGACGGTGACGGAAGAAGGCCGCGAGCTGACACCGGATATGGTTCTCGGACCGCCGAGAAAAGGAATTAAGCTTACCTATTGTACGGATACCAGACCTACAGATTCTATCCGGGAGAATGCAAAAGGGTCGGATTTGTTTATTTGCGAAGGCATGTACGGAGAAAAGGATAAGGCAAAAAAGGCGAGAGAGTACAAGCATATGACATTTTATGAGGCGGCACAGCTTGCGAAGGATGCGTCGGTCAAAGAGATGTGGCTTACTCACTATAGCCCGTCGTTAAATTATCCGGAAGAATATATGGAAGATGTAAGGGCGATTTTTCCAAATGCTGTTGCAGCGAAGGATCGGCGTACGGTGGAATTGGTTTTTGAAGATTAAGATAGATTGAGGCGTAAAAATGAGTGAAATAAAAGATGTGTTGATTTTGGCAATTGAGAGTTCCTGCGATGAGACGGCAGCCTCTGTTGTAAAAAATGGAAGAGAAGTGTTGTCTAATGTGATTTCTTCACAGATTGCCCTGCATACTTTATATGGCGGAGTTGTGCCTGAGATTGCGTCCAGAAAGCATATTGAGAAAATAAATCAGGTGATCCAGGCGGCGCTTTCCGAGGCGAATGTGGCGCTTGGTGATATAGATGCCATCGGTGTGACCTATGGACCGGGACTTGTGGGAGCTCTTTTGGTGGGAGTCGCTGAAGCGAAAGCGATCGCCTATGCGGCGAAGAAACCGCTGGTGGGAGTTCATCATATTGAAGGACATATTGCGGCTAATTTTATTGAACATAAGGAATTGGAGCCGCCGTTTCTCTGTCTGGTTGTCTCGGGAGGACATACCCATCTTGTGTGTGTGAAAGATTATGGGGAGTTTGAGATTATTGGAAAAACCCGGGATGATGCGGCGGGCGAAGCCTTTGATAAAGTGGCAAGAGCAATTGGACTGGGGTATCCCGGCGGACCAAAGATTGACAAGGTGTCGAAGGAAGGCAATCCGCAGGCGATTGCATTTCCGAGAGCGCATGTGGAGGATGCTCCTTATGATTTCAGTTTCAGCGGCGTGAAGTCGGCGGTGCTTAATTATCTGAATGGATGTCAGATGAAGGGCGCGACTTGGAATCAGGCGGATGTGGCGGCATCTTTTCAGAAGGCTGTCACGGACGTGCTTGTGGAAAATGCCATGCATGCAGTAGAAGAGTACGGATTGAAGAAATTTGCCATTGCCGGAGGCGTGGCCTCTAATAGTGCACTCCGGAGTGCTATGAAGCAGGCGTGCGAGGAGCGGGAGATTGATTTTTATTATCCGTCACCGATTTTCTGCACAGACAATGCGGCTATGATAGGAGTGGCTGCGTATTATGAGTATAAAAAAGGAACCAGACATGGATGGGATCTGAATGCTGTTCCGAATCTGAAGTTGGGAGAACGGTAATTATGGAGAAGAAGCATTGCGCGGCGATTGTCCTTGCAGGAGGGCAGGGAAAAAGAATGGGAACGAAGATACAGAAACAATATCTGGATATTAGCGGGAAACCGTTGATATATTATTCTTTGCATGTTTTTGAACAGTCCCAGATCATTGATGAGGTAATATTGGTAGTTGGCAGTGGAGAGATAGAATATGTGCAGGAGAATATTGTAGATTTTTACCATTTTAACAAAGTAAGCCGTATTGTAGAGGGGGGAAAGGAAAGATACGATTCTGTCTGGAATGGGCTTCAGATACTAAAAGAGCGCCGGAAATCCGAGAAAGAAGAGAGTTTCGTATTTATTCATGACTGTGCGAGGCCTTTCGTAAATGAAGAAATGTTAGAGAGGGCTTACGAGGGGGTAGAAAAGTACCGTGCGTGTGTGGTCGGCGTCCCGAGTAAAGATACGGTGAAATTATCCGACAGAAACGGATTCGCGGCAAGTACGCCAGAACGAGATCGTGTTTGGATTGTCCAGACTCCGCAGGTTTTTGAAAGTTCGTTGATTATAGAAGCGTATTCACGGATGATGAAGGAAGAACATATTCAGGTGACAGACGATGCAATGGCAGTAGAACAGCAGATGCATGTCCCGGTGAAGCTGGTTATGGGTTCTTATGAAAACATAAAGATTACGACAGCCGGGGATTTGGATATTGCAGAAATATTTGTGAAAAAATATAAATTCTTGTAAATAAGTTATTGACGAAAGGATTTCTGTGTGCTAAAATAACGATTGCCGTCGACGATGGCGGTTGATTTTAATAATGTGGAGAGGTATCGAAGTGGTCATAACGAGGCGGTCTTGAAAACCGTTTGTCCGAGAGGGCGCGTGGGTTCGAATCCCACCCTCTCCGCTTCCGAAAAAAAACTACCAGGTAGTGAGGGTAGCTTTTTTTACGGGGAAATAAAGGCAATTTGGAGAAGTACCCAAGCTGGCCGAAGGGGCTCCCCTGGAAAGGGAGTAGGTCGTTAATAGCGGCGCGAGGGTTCAAATCCCTCCTTCTCCGTTGGTGAATATTGGATATTCACCCCAAAAAATATCTGAATTGAAATCGTGAAGCACAAAATATAGTGAAATAGTTTGTCTATTGAGCAAATGTTGCGTGTGTAAAAAACAAGTTAAAGAAATGTGAAAAAACTTTTAAAAAGTACTTGACACGAGGAAGATGAAATGATATTATGTTTGAGCTGACTCAGTGAGACAGCAAAACGGAACCTTGATAACTGAACAATAGACAACGACCCTGAAAATTCTAAAAAGAGAAAATTCAGAGAACAGCTAAGAACTGCGCGAATGAAGCTGAGATTTAAAAAGCTTGCTTTTTGAAATCGAAGCAAATGAGCATTGGCGAAGCCAAGATGA
>CABIYE010000005.1:99686-166290 GCA_902362865.1 Clostridiaceae bacterium | reverse complement strand
GTACCCATCCCGAACACGATGGTTAAGACCCAAGCGGCCGATGGTACTGCACTGGAGACGGTGTGGGAGAGCAGGTGGCCGCCAGGTTAAGAAAGAAGAGAGACAGAAGTCAGAAGGAAGCTTCAGAATCATGAATCTGAAGCGCCAGCCGACTAACGCACGAAAGGGTCGTGCGGAGTCTTCAGGAATAGATACAGGCAAAGATGAGCAACAACTTATCGCCGCCAACCCAATCAGCAGGGCAGTGCTGTTATGATACTACGCTGGTTTTAGGTTTACCAGTGATTAGAGGTTTGAAGGAGATTCAGATTTCTAATGACTGATAAACATCAGTCAAGTGTCTTACATTGCACCTCAAGAACTANCACGCTATAAAACAAAATATTTTCAGGCAGACAGATGCAAGCATCCGCTGCAAAAAATATTTGTTTTGCAATGTACCTTGAAAACCGCATATAAGAAATATCTAAATGATAACTGTTCAGCCGACCATCTCGATTACGACCAAAGGTCTTCATCTCGATGTGGCTGAGCGCCAAATACAGATTTCATCAAATGTCTGAATACAAGCAAGCTTGTACAGACACATGATTCATCTGTGCTTGGCTGAACAGTTAATCAAATCAAGACATCCGAGGTAAATGTTATTTACAGACATTTAACTGAGATTCGAGAAAACGAATAGAAAAAACAAACCTATTACCAACGCATGCAACGCTATGCATGTGTCGATATGGGGACAACCCGTTCCCTGTATCTGTTGGTTATGCTAGAAAGAGCGCAGGGTGGATGCCTTGGCACTAAGAGCCGATGAAAGACGTGATAAGCTGCGAAAAGCTTCGGGGAGGAGCAAATATCCAACGATCCGGAGATCTCTGAATGGGGAAACCCGGCTGAGGAAACCTCAGTCATCCATACGCCAATCCATAACGTATGGAAGGGAACCCGGTGAACTGAAACATCTAAGTAGCCGGAGGAAGAGAAAGAAACATCGATTCCCAAAGTAGCGGCGAGCGAAATGGGAAGAGCCCAAACCGGGATGCGAGCATCCCGGGGTTCGGACCGCGGAAGTGATTCAACAAGTTTAGCAGAATGGTTTTGGGAAAGCCAGCCAGAGAGGGTGAAAGCCCCGTAAGCGAAAGACGAGTTGACATGGCGGGATCCAGAGTACCACGAGACACGAGAAACCTTGTGGGAAAGAGCGGGGACCACCCCGTAAGGCTAAATACTCCTTAGTGACCGATAGCGCATAGTACTGTGAAGGAAAGGTGAAAAGGACCCCGGGAGGGGAGTGAAAGAGAACCTGAAACCCTGTGTTTACAAGCTGTGGAAGAACTTTATAGGTTCAACCGCGTACTTTTTGTAGAACGGTCCGGCGAGTTGCGCTGGCTGGCGAGGTTAAGCACGAAAGGTGTGGAGCCGAAGGGAAACCAAGTCTTAATAGGGCGAGAAGTCAGACGGAGCAGACCCGAAACCGGGTGACCTATCCATGTCCAGGCTGAAGCTGCCGTAAAAGGCAATGGAGGGCCGAACCCACATCCGTTGAAAAGGGTGGGGATGAGGTGTGGATAGGGGAGAAATTCCAATCGAACCCGGAGATAGCTGGTTCTCCTCGAAATAGCTTTAGGGCTAGCCTCATAAAAGTCTTGCGGAGGTAGAGCACTGAATTTCCTAGGGGGCGTCAAAGCTTACCGAAGAATATCAAACTCCGAATGCCGCGTAGATGATTTATGGGAGTCAGACTGCACGAGATAAGTTGGGCAGTCGAAAGGGAAAGAGCCCAGACCTGCAGCTAAGGTCCCAAAATGTGTGTTAAGTGGAAAAGGATGTGGGATTTCAAAGACAACCAGGATGTTGGCTTAGAAGCAGCCATACATTAAAAGAGTGCGTAATAGCTCACTGGTCGAGAGGTCCTGCGCCGAAAATGTCCGGGGCTGAAACACACTACCGAAGCTCAGGAATCAGAACATGATTGGTAGAGGAGCATTGCATACGGGAAGAAGCAGTACCGATAAGGAGCTGTGGACTGTATGGAAGAGAGAATGCCGGAATGAGTAGCGAGAGGAAGGTGGGAATCCTTCCGGCCGAATATCTAAGGTTTCCAGAGTAAAGCTGATCTGCTCTGGGTAAGTCGGGGCCTAAGGCGAGGTCGAAAGACGTAGTCGATGGACAACAGGTTGAAATTCCTGTACCACGTATATACAGAACTGTGGGGACGCAGTGAGAGAGCACAACCGGGAATGGAAAGCCCGGGGCAAGCGNGAAGAGTGTGAGCTAACTGCCAAGAAAAGCCGCTATTGTTATATACGTGCCCGTACCGTAAACCGACACAGGTGGATGAGGAGAGAATCCTAAGGCCGACGGGAGAAGCATTGTTAAGGAACTCGGCAAAATGACTCCGTAACTTCGGGAGAAGGAGTGCCAGTGAGAGCTGGCCGCAGAGAATAGGCCCAAGCAACTGTTTAGCAAAAACACAGGTCTATGCAAAACCGAAAGGTGAAGTATATGGGCTGACGCCTGCCCGGTGCTGGAAGGTTAAGGGGAGAGGTTAGCCGCAAGGCGAAGCTTTGAACTTAAGCCCCAGTAAACGGCGGCCGTAACTATAACGGTCCTAAGGTAGCGAAATTCCTTGTCGGGTAAGTTCCGACCCGCACGAAAGGCGTAATGATTTGGGCACTGTCTCAACAATGCACCCGGTGAAATTGAAATACCAGTGAAGATGCTGGTTACCTGCGCCAGGACGGAAAGACCCCATGGAGCTTTACTCCAGCTTGATACTGGGATTCGATATTGCATGTACAGGATAGGTGGGAGGCTAAGAAATGGAGACGCCAGTCTTCATGGAGCCGCTGTTGGGATACCACTCTTGCAGTATTGGGTTTCTAACCAGCAGCCGTGAACCGGCTGGGGGACAATGTCAGGTGGGGAGTTTGACTGGGGCGGTCGCCTCCGAAAGGGTATCGGAGGCGCTCAAAGGTTCCCTCAGAATGGTTGGAAACCATTCGGAGAGTGCAAAGGCAGAAGGGAGCTTGACTGCGACACCGACGGGTGGAGCAGGTACGAAAGTAGGACTTAGTGATCCGGTGGTATAAAGTGGGATTGCCATCGCTCAACGGATAAAAGCTACCCTGGGGATAACAGGCTTATCACTCCCAAGAGTTCACATCGACGGAGTGGTTTGGCACCTCGATGTCGGCTCATCGCATCCTGGGGCTGAAGTAGGTCCCAAGGGTTGGGCTGTTCGCCCATTAAAGCGGTACGCGAGCTGGGTTCAGAACGTCGTGAGACAGTTCGGTCCCTATCCGGCGTGGGCGTAGGATATTTGAGAGGAGCTGTCCTTAGTACGAGAGGACCGGGATGGACCGGCCGCTGGTGAATCTGTTGTTCCGCCAGGAGCATGGCAGAGTAGCCAAGCCGGGAAGGGATAAACGCTGAAGGCATCTAAGCGTGAAGCCCCCCTCAAGATGAGATATCCCTACGTAAAGTAGTAAGACCCCTTGAAGACGACGAGGTAGATAGGGCAGAGGTGGAAGCATGGTAACATGTGGAGCTGACTGTTACTAATCGGTCGAGGGCATAACCAAAGCAAGGTGGATAGGAAAAAGATGGATTGAAAAGTATTTCTTATATGCAGTTTTGAAGGTACATGAAAAAGTCCTTGCAATTACGGTTGTAAAGGGCTATAATTAAATAGTGATAATCCTCGATAGCTCAATGGTAGAGCACACGGCTGTTAACCGTGGGGTTGTTGGTTCGAGCCCAACTCGGGGAGTTTAAGAAAAGCTTGTAAACATTGATGTTTACAGGTTTTTTTATATAACAGGAAATTCATTACAGAAATCAAAGCCCTGACTTGGAGAGAAACCTATGACATTACAACAATTAAAATATATTGTTACAGTAGCTTCAAAAGGAACAATTAGTGAGGCCGCAAAAGAATTATATATTGCTCAACCAAGTTTGACATCGGCAATTAAAGAATTGGAATCCGAGTTAGGAATTACAATCTTTAATCGAACCAATAAAGGGGTCATACTTTCCGTTGAGGGAGAGGAATTTTTAGGATATGCACGTCAGGTAATCGAGCAGACGAATCTGATTAAAGAAAAATATTCTGGAAAGTCTTCCGGCAAGCATCAATTTTGTGTATCTACGCAGCATTATTCTTTTGCAGTGGAGGCGTTTGTGGAATTGCTGCGGCAATACGGTGGAGAAGAATATGAATTTCGTCTGCGGGAGACACAGACCTATGATATTATTGAGGATGTAGCGAGACTTCGCAGCGAGGTAGGTTTACTGTATCTTAATAAATTTAATGAAACAATTCTCCGGAAAACAATCCGGGCTAATGATTTGAAATTTCAACCATTATTTATAGCAAAACCGCATGTTTTTGTCAGTTCCGCCAGTCCGCTTGCAAATAAGATTGCAATTTCATTAGATGATCTTGCGCCATATCCTCGACTTTCCTATGAACAAGGGGAGCATAATTCATTTTATTTTTCAGAAGAAATTTTGAGTACACTGGAATGCAAAAAGGAAATTGTGGTGTGTGACCGTGCGACATTGTTCAATTTATTAATTGGGTTAAATGGCTATACCATCTGCAGTGGCGTTATCAGCGAGGAATTAAATGGAAAAAACATTGTAGCTGTTCCGCTGCTGGTAGATGATTATATGGAGATCGGCTATATTACACATAACAAAATTCTGCCCGGGCGGTTCGCAAATTTATATATTGAATCGCTAAAACGGCATACACAGGGGCTTTAAAAAGAAGAAAGGTAAAAATACTGCGATTTGCCATAGATTGAAGCTATGGCGAATCGCAGATTTTTAGTATTTTACATATTTTATAAATAAGGATATGCTTAAGCAGTAAAATAAAATGTGAATAGGAGAGAAGAAAAATTATGAGCAAAGTACGAGCACCGTTTCGATATGATATTGTAGGAAGTTTTTTGCGTAAGGAGGAGTTGAAACAGGCAAGAGAGCAGTATGCGTCAGGGAATTTATCTGCAGATGCATTAAAGAAAGTTGAAGAAGAGAGTATCTGTTCGCTGGTTGAGAAGGAGAAGGCAGTTGGCTTGCAGGCTGTAACAGATGGGGAATACCGTCGGGCATTCTGGCATCTGGATTTCCTTTGGGAACTGTCGGGCGTGGAAAAAGTAGAGGTGGAACATTTTTCTATTGCTTTTGAAGGACATCAGCCCAAGAGCCAGACATTGAAAATTGTAGACAAGATTGATTTTCCGTTGGATCATCCGTTTTTAGAACATTTCCGGTTTTTGAAAGAGATTGCGGGTGATGTGACGGCAAAACAATGTATCCCATCCCCGTCTATGCTGCATTTGATCTGCTGTGTAAGAGCAGAAAATTATGAACCGATTGCACGGTATGTAAATGAGGATGATTTGTTGAATGATATTGCGGCGGCATATCAAAAAGCAATTCGTGCATTTTATCATGCGGGCTGCCGATATCTTCAATTCGATGATACTTCATGGGGAGAATTTTGCTCTGCTGAAAAGCGTGAAGCCTATGCCGCCCGTGGAATTGATTTAAATCTTTTGGCAGAAAAATATGTAAAGATGATAAACAAAGCATTGGAAGCAAAACCGGAAGACATGGTCATCACTATGCATATTTGCCGGGGGAATTTTCGATCCACCTGGTTTACGTCCGGCGGCTATGAACCGATTGCAGAGACACTGTTCGGCGGATGCAATGTGGATGGATTTTTTCTTGAATATGACAGTGAAAGAGCCGGCGGATTTGAGCCTTTGCGCTTTATCAAAAACCAGAAGGTTGTGCTTGGGTTGATTACTTCTAAAAGTCCGGAACTTGAAGACAAAGACGAGGTTATCGCTCGTATCCATGAAGCAGAAAAGTATGTTCCTTTGGAACAACTTGCTCTTAGTCCGCAGTGTGGATTTGCGTCTACAGAAGAAGGCAATCTCCTGACAGAAGAAGAACAGTGGGCCAAACTTACATTGGTAAAGGAAATTGCGGAAAAAGTATGGGGATAATTACTGCATTTTACGATAAAGAGGATAAGAATGAATATTAAGGATTTTAATGTTTTTAATACGGTGGCGGAGGAAGGGAATTTAACGAAAGCTTCCCGGCTTTTATATATGACGCCGCAGGGAATCAGTAAAGTTATCAAGAATCTGGAAAAGGAATGTGACTGTGAATTGTTCTTGAGAACCGGAAATGGAATGGAACTTTCGGAATGTGGAAAGCATTTCCGCGAATATGCAGAGCTGATGGAGCAAGAATATAAAAAAATGCGTCTGGAGATTACGCATATTAAACAGAAAGAAAAAGGCGTGGTTGACCTTATATCTGCTTATGGAATCCTGCGTCATGTGACGCCGGAGTGTATCGTGGATTTTAAGAAAAAATATCCGGAAATTGAATTTCATTATCGGGAATGTCCGGACAAGCAGGCGGAGCGCTGGTTTCAGGCAGGGGAAGGGAATGTAGCATTTTCATTGGCGGACTGCAGTGAGGAATTGTATGATGTGTCCGTATTAGGGTCGTTTCCTATAAAATTGCTAGTTAATGAGAAGCATCCGCTAAGCAGGAGAAAAGAAGTATCCATTGGAGACCTGGAAGGGGAGCCTATGTATATAGAGAGCAGAGAATTTAAAATCTATGATCAGATTGTAAATCGATGCAGGAAGGCTGGTTTTGAGCCTAATATTGTGTTTGAGACCAGCGGGTTCAGCCTGTGCCACAAAATGGTTAAGGAAAATAAGGGAATCTCTGTGACTGTAGATTTTATTTCGGATGACATGCGTCGGGAAGGAGATGGAACGGTTCTGATTCCATTTTCTGATGGAGCGTACGAATGGAAAATCTGTATGCTCACGCGAAAGGGAGATACACCGGGGAATGGTGTAGAACTGTTTCAGCGGCATGTGAAAGAATGGTTGGATATGATAAAAGAAGGAGCCATCACGAGATAGTTGAAAATAAAAAACAGAAAGTTGATAAAATGTCGGAAATTCTACTTTTTATACAAAGCTGAAGAGAAAATCCCGGCATTTTTTTGTGTGTATATTCCATATATAGAAATAGATAATATGATTATTCAAAATGAAAATAAGAAAAAAGTGTTTTTCGCTGTTAAAATGGAGAAAAGAATTCATTTCAGATGAAGGAGGAAATAACAATGAATGTGAAACAGGAAGTTAGTGTAAAAAAAATAGCGAAGGATGCCGAAGAGTACTATCGCGGCGGATATTTCTGCTGTGAGGCAGTTATGGCTTCTGTCAGGGATAATTTTGAATTGGATGTGCCGAAGGAAGTTATCGCAATGTCTTCCGGTATGGCGGTGGGCGCAGGCCGCTCCGGTTGTATGTGCGGAGCTTTAAATGGAGGAATTCTTGCTTTGGGGCTGTTTTTCGGGCGTACGGAACAGAATGGACCGAAGGATCCGAAGGTTGTAAAATGTATGGAGCTGGTAAACGAACTGCATAGCTGGTTTAAGGTAGCAAATAAAAAGAATTCTGTCTGTTGCCGTGTCCTGACAAAGGAATTTGATATGGGAAAGGGTGAACACAAAGAGCAGTGCATCTATTTCACAGGACTTTGTGCAGGAAAAGTGGCAGAAATTGTTGTGCGTGAGCTGGGGCTTACGAATTTGGACGAGCAGGAAGCATAGAGTGACAGGAGTGAAAAAATGAGAGATAAGATTAAAAAAGTACCGATACCACTTTGTGGGGTTATGTTAGGCCTTGCGACCCTGGGCAATCTGCTGCAGAGCTATTCAGAGGGCGTGCGTTATGTTTGTGGAATTGCTGCAGCATTCCTTCTATTATTGATACTTTTAAAATTGATTATGTTTCCGCAGATGATTAAGGAGGATTTAAAAAATCCGATTATGGCAAGTGTGGCGGGAACATTTCCTATGGCATTGATGCTGCTTAGCACATATGTTAAGCCATTTATCGGAACAGCGGCCTTTGTTATCTGGATTGCAGCGATTGCACTGCATATTGTGCTGATTATCTGGTTTACCGCAAAATTTATTGTAAATCTGAAGCTGCCGAAGGTGTTTGCGAGTTATTACATTGTATATGTGGGAATTGCTGTGGCTGCGGTTACGGCGCCGGCGTATAATCAGACAGGAATCGGGACGGCCGCGTTCTGGTTTGGGCTGGTTACATTAGTGATTCTCCTGGTGTTGGTAACGACCAGGTATGTAAAATGCAGAGAAGTGCCGGAACCGGCAAAGCCATTGATTTGTATTTATGCGGCTCCCATGAGCCTTTGTATTGCGGGCTATGTGCAGTCAGTGACGCCAAAGTCAAGAAGCTTTTTACTTGCCATGTTTGCTGTAGCGTCCGTGCTTTACATATTTTCGCTGGTTCAGGCAGTAAAGTGCCTGCAGCTTAAATTTTACCCAAGTTACGCGTCATTTACCTTCCCATTTGCTATCAGTGCAGTTGCAGCGAAGCAGACGATGGCATGCTGCGCCAATATGGGACAGCCCTTACCCTGGCTGCAAACAGTTGTGTTGATAGAAACAATTATAGCAGTTGTATTGGTAGTGTATACCTTTATCAGGTTTATGGGATTTATTTTCGGGGGAAAATAAGGAAAATGATTCTGTCCGGTACTACTTGTATGAAAATCTTCTTCATATTATAATAACGGTAAATATGGAGAAGATTTGGGGCAGAAACGGATATGAAGACAAAAGAGAAGCAGAGATATCGGAATGAAAAACAGAGCAGTATGCGGAGGGTTGTCACAGGAATTATTCTTTTCGCATCTGCTTTTTGTTTGCTTTATGCCACAGCAAATGTGGAAGGAATGGCACAGTGGTATACCACGCATATTTATCCTATAATTGTAGGGAGTGTGGGGAGGGTGTTTGGCTGGGTTCCCTTTTCCGTGTCAGAAATAGGGTTATATTTTCTTGTCTTACTCTTTGCGGTCTGTCTGGTTCGTTTGGTAATTCAGTTGCTAAGAAAGAAATGGGGACGTAAAGAGGCAGTTCGTTTATTGTCACGGATTTTTTTAACAGCATCCATACTGTTTCTGCTATATGCCTTGAATTGCGGGATTAATTACTACCGTCAGTCTTTTTCGGAGAGTATAGGGCTGGTTACGGATACCTATACGGTAAATGAATTGAAAGAGGTCTGTGAGCGGCTGACAGAAGATGTGAATGCACGGGCAGAACTGGTGGAGAGAGACGGCAATGGTATTATGCGGCTGGATGGCAGTGAAAAGGAAGAGGCCGTCCGGGCGATGGAAGCATTAGGTAAGATTTACCCGGAACTGTCCGGATATTATCCGGAGCCGAAAGGACTGCTTCAGTCGGAAATCCTGTCGATTCAGAATCTGACGGGAGTTTATTCACCATTTACCGTAGAAGCCAATTATAATAGTGATATGACGGATTATAACATTCCTTTTACGATTTGCCATGAACTGTCCCATCTCAGAGGCTTTATGCAGGAAGAAGAGGCGAACTTTATTGCCTGGCTTGCCTGCATGGAATCTGATGACACGGCATTTCAGTACAGCGGAAGCATGCTGGGATGGATTCAGTGTATGAATGTCCTGCGGGATGCAGATATAGAAGGCTGGCGGGAAGTGCGCGCCGGATTATCCGGTTCGGCAGAAGCTGATTTGCGGGCGAACAGTGATTTCTGGGCAAAATATAAAGGAAAGGTAGCAGAAGTGGCGGATATGGTAAATGACAACTATCTCAAGGCAAATGGGCAGGCGGATGGCGTGAAAAGCTATAACAGGATGGTGGATCTTCTGGTGGCGTATTATAGGGAAGGATAGCAAGGAGGATGTATATGAAGAGAGACGAGTTAATTTCCTGTTTTCAGGATACACAGAGAATATCGAACGGAACAATGCTGCGTGATGCAACAGAGAGGGCCAGAAAATCAAACAGGGTTTACAGAGAAGTCTTTGAGGCTGAAGAAGTAAAATTTTGTAATAGAACAAAGATTATAGTGGAAGAGAACACCACCTTTGCGGCAGCGGCAAAGTATAAAAGCTTCGGGAAAACGGCTGTTTTAAATTTTGCGAATCCCGTAAATCCGGGTGGCGGAGTCGTAAATGGAGCGATGGCGCAGGAAGAATGCCTGTGCCGCAGCAGTAACCTGTATCCCTGCCTTACGGATGCCAATGTGTTTGAAGATTACTATGGTTACCACAGACGCCGGAATGATTACCTTTCTACAGACAGGTTAATCTATACAAGTAATGTCACGGTTTTTAAAACCGATGATGCCCTTCCGCAGATGATGGACAGGGAAAAGTGGTTCGCGGTTGATGTGATTACCTGCGCTGCTCCGTACACAGCCAATCTGCGCATAGGAGAAGAGGAACTGAAAAGGGTTTTCAGGAACAGAGTGAAAAATATTTTCGAGGCTGCTATTGACAATGATGTGGAAGTACTTATTCTGGGAGCGTTTGGATGTGGAGCATTTAAGAATCCGCCGGATATTGTCGCAAGGGCGTTCTATGAGGTGATACAGGAATATGAATATCACACCATATTTAAAATGATTGTATTTGCCATTAAGAGTACGGTAAAAGGTAATCAGACTGGGATGTGTCCCAATATCAGGGCTTTTAATTGGTGTTTTAAAAAGAAATTCTCTATTCTGGGAGATTCCATCAGTACGTTGGAGGGCTATAACCCGCATGGCTATCGTGTTTTTCATGAAGGGCAGACCTGCCAAAGAACAGGAGTAAGCAGAATAGAAAATACCTGGTGGGGTAAAGTAATCCATGCGTTAGACGGAGAATTGCTGGTAAATAATTCCTGGTCCGGAAGCCGGGTAACAAAGGTTCCCGGACAGAGAGGGTTGTTTCCTTCCGGCTGTAGTGATGAGAGGACGGGAGGGCTTCATACGAATAATGTCAATCCGGATGTCATTCTTGTGTATCTGGGAACGAATGACTGGGCTTTCGGGGCAGATCCGGAAGAGTTTGAAGCCGCTTATAATCTGATGCTGCAAAAATTGAGAGCAAATTATGCAAAGAGTGAAATCTGGTGCTGTACACTTTGTGAGACAAAGATGTCTGCGAATCCGGCGTTTAAATTTCCACGTGCATATGGAGGAACGGATATAGGGATATTTAATGAGATAATTAGAAAAAAGGCGGAGCGGTATAGATGCGGGCTGATAGACTTTGCCAAGTTCCATTTGCCGTATGATTCTGTTGATGGGACGCATCCCAATGCAGATGGAATGCGTATGCTGGCAGAGATGGCACGGACGGAATTGTTGTAAAAAAGTGGTATAAAAAAGGTGAAAAAATACTTGCAAAAAGGTGGGGATTGTGATAATATAATATTCGGTCACTGCTTGAGAAGCGTGACTGAATGTTATACTCTGGCTCCATGGTCAAGCGGTTAAGACATCGCCCTTTCACGGCGGTAACCCGGGTTCGATTCCCGGTGGAGTCATCGCACGTAAGCGTCTAAAGGACAGACGCTAAGTGCTCATAACTAGGCGCCATAGCCAAGTGGTAAGGCAAAGGTCTGCAACACCTCTATCACCAGTTCAAATCTGGTTGGCGCCTTTAACAAAGCCTGGAAACCGAATGGTTTTTGAGGCTTTTTTTGCGATACAAGAACGAAATGAAGGAGGCATATACTATGCAGAATTTTGATTATCAGACACCTACGAGATTAATTTTTGGCAAAGGGGTTATTTCGGCTCTGCCTGAGGTAATGAAACCGCTTGGACAGAAGATTCTGCTCACTTATGGAGGCGGCAGTATTAAGAAGCTGGGACTTTATGATAAGGTAAAGGAACTTCTTAAAGAGTTTGAAATTTACGAGCTTGCAGACATTCAGCCGAATCCAAAGTACAATCCAAGTGTTCTGGAAGGGGTCCGCCTTTGTAAGGAGAATGAGATTGAGGCGATTCTTGCTGTTGGCGGAGGGAGTGTACTTGATTGTTCTAAAGCAATCGCTGCAGGTGCAAAATATGACGGGGATCCGTGGGATTTAATTTCTTATAAGGTTAAGGCGCAGGCGGCGCTTCCTATTGTGGATATTCTGACGCTGGCAGCTACCGGAAGTGAGTATGACTGCGGCGGCGTTATTTCTCGTACAGAGACGAACGACAAAATCGGATATATGGATGAGCTTTTGTTCCCTGTATGCTCCATTCTTGATCCGGTCTATACTTTTTCTGTGTCAAAAAAACAGACTGCGGCAGGCTGTGCGGATGCCATGAATCATGTGATGGAACAGTATTTTACGGAAGATACGACGCTTTTAAATGACGGTTTTTGTGAATCTATGCTGAAAAGCCTGATGGTAAATGCGAAGAAATGTCTGGAGAATCCGGAGGATTATACGGCAAGGGCAGAGATGATGCTTTGCTGTACCTATGGGTGTAATGGGATACTGTCTCTTGGAAACAGTGCTTCCGGCTGGCCTTGCCATGGTATCGAACATGCGTTGAGCGCTTATTATGACATTACGCATGGGGAGGGGCTGGCGATTATTACGCCGAGATGGATGAAACATATTTTAAACGACAGGACGGTAGGGCGATTTGTGAAGTACGGCGTAAATGTCTTTGGTATTGACAGCAGTCTTGGACAATATGAGATTGCGGACAAAGCAATTGAAGAAACTTATCGTTTTTTTGAAAGCATTGGAATCCCAATGCATCTTAGAGAAGTTGGAATCGACGAGAGCAGGCTTTCGGAGATGGCGCATCACGTTGCGGTTAATGAAGGGTTGGAGAACGCTTATGCGCCGCTTTTTGAAAGTGATATTTTAGATATTTTGAAAGCATCTCTGTAAAGAAAGTGTGTAAGGAGAGTGTGTGATGAGTATTTTATTTGTAGAATATCCAAAGTGTTCCACCTGTAAAAAGGCAAAGAAATGGCTGGATGAGCATCAGGTAGCGTATGAAGACCGTCATATTGTAGAACAGAATCCGACGAAAGCGGAATTGAAGGATTGGCACGCAAGAAGCGGACTGCCGCTTAAGCGTTTCTTTAATACCAGCGGCATGAAATACCGGGAACTGGAGCTTAAAGATAAGCTCCCTGGTATGTCTGAGGAAGAGCAGTACGAACTTCTTGCCAGCGACGGAATGCTTGTAAAACGTCCTCTTTTAGTAGGGGAGGATTTTGCCATTCCCGGATTCAAGGAAGCGGAATGGATTAAGAGGACCGTTTAGGACGGTTCTTTCCACATAGAGAGAGCGGTCACTTTTTGTTTTGACATCCCATTTTACGAGGGAGAGTTCATCCCCGATTATTTCCAGGGCGGTGATGCCCAGAGGGTGTACGCAGCTTCCGCAATTAAAGTAAAGAGAGCTTCCATCAGAGGGGAACATGGGACGGTGGGTGTGGCCGGCAATCAGGACTTGCTGATGCAAGGAGGACCATGCAGAAAGGCGCTTTTCAACGGCGCCTTTTTTGGTATTGTTTTTTGCGGCGCTTGTAGGGTCGTGAAAGGCAAGAAGTTCCAGCGGGCGCCAGACATAACGGACAAGAAAGCGGCTGAATTTCCATAGGGTGTCGTTAAGCAAATCACCTTGATGACCGTGCAAAAGAAATAATTGCGTTTCTGTGGAAATGTTTTTAAGGACAATCCCTTCGTGCGCACGCAGCCCGGGCAGAAGAGGCGAACTGCAGCATTTATTTTCACAGTAATACTCCCGGCAATTGCGGGACAAAAATTTCTGCTTTTCTTTCACACGGTCGTGATTTCCGTAAATCATGTACAGGCGGTTTTCTCTATAAAATTTTGCCATCATTTCAAACGTATCCGCATGTACCTGAATGACTTGCTTCATGCTGCGGTTTTCCCAGAGTTCATCGCCATCTCCCAGTTCTATATAAGTAAAATCCCTTTGGTAGTAATAAGTCAGAGCCGCTAAAAAAAGATGTTGGTTTTTCAGAAAATTATCGCTCCAATTGCCGGTCCCGCGGTGACAGTCGCTCATTAATACAAAGCGGCTTCCCTGATGATACGGAATTCTTGGCGCTGTTTGGAAAAGTCTGATTAAACGTGAATTGACAGACATGGCGTTTCTACCTCCGGCGGTGTTAGTTTTCCAGTGCTTCCATAAGAAGATGATATCCGTCCCGCAGCCTGCCCGAGGCGGTAAAATGCAGGGCGGTGTGGTACAGGAGAGGATTTTGTTCGCTTAAGTATTCTAATTTGCTTAAAGTATCGGTATAGTCCTGGGTAATACGCTGATATTCCCGGCAGTAAATCTGGTTGTGGTAGAGCAGAAAATCAGAAACAATGCTTTGACGGATCGCGGGCTGGACTGTTTTCGGCGTAGTAAATAGAACCGTAACTGTTAAATGCCGCTGCTGGATTTCTGTATCGCCATAACCTGCGTTCTTAAGTCCGTCAAGGAAAGCACGGCACATTTCAGAGTCCGGAAAGGTAATGCTGATTCTTGCAGAAAGAATGTCCGGCGGACAATATTTTCCTAAAAGAAAGACGGTAAGCCACCAGTGAACGCCGCGACGTTTGGCTAGAAGTGTATCTTCCTCATAAAGACAGAGCCGGATGGGAAGAAGCTCTTCGTCGGAAACCGCCTCAAAAAAAGGACCATCAAAAACCCCGGGGATATGCAGATCTTTTTTATCGGTAGCATAAATCCCCACTTCGGCCCCGGCAGTCATCCCATACTGGCCTTTCCAGAATTCGATTAGCCAGCGCCTGCCGCCATAGTCAAAATAGATAGGTTCGCTGTCGATAACCATACTGAAGGATGCGGCCGACTCATCATACAGACGGCAATATCCGCAGGAACGCTGCCAGCAATCCATCGCTGCGTAAAAATAATCATTGGCAGAATTGTATTGAAATCCGGTTGGAAGAAGGAATTGATTCAGATTCTCCAGCCTGGAAGAAGTAGGCGCGGGAAGCAGGTTTTCCTTTAAAAATTTCCGGTATGTGAGAAAAGCGCAGAGAAAAAGTATAATTAAAAAAATAAATATCAATAAAATCAAAATAGCATATACGGGCATGGAATCACTCCTAATATCAATAAAATCATCAAGTATCCATTTCCAGTGTATGCAAAGAAAGTGGAGAATGTGCAGGTAGGTACAGGGCAAAATGCAGTTGGGTACACCACAAAAGTTAATTCAGGACGTAGTAAAGCGTCGCTTTACTACGTCCTGAATTAACAAAAAAACCACCGCAGCGAAGGGAAATTGCCCTTGCTGCGGCGGTATATGAACTCTTATAATTTCTTTGTAAACTTAAGTAATACTTTCCCAAGTGCCAGTACTAATATTGCTGCGGCGATTGCCTCTGGGATTCCAGAAGCGGTGACTGTGCCCATGACCAGCCCCCATACGGCGGTGACGGCGACTTCTTTTGCCTCAGCATACTGTTGTGCAAACAGTAAGTAAATGCTGCCCATTACGGCGATGGTGTTTACCATAGAACCGACAAATCCGACTACCGGCAGTGAAATTGTCTGGTTTGTGTGGAACTTCTCCAGCAGAATCCAGAGCCATCCGGCCACAACACCGATTAAGATACGGCATCCGATAGAAATCCAAAGAGCTTTCAGAACGCCCGGGATCCCGGTGGTACTTAAAAAAGGTGAAAAGGCAAATGACAGCAGAGTCGGTGCCATTGTGTTGCTGATCAGGGAGCAGATTCCGAATACACCTCCCAGGATTGCTCCTGCCAGAGGGCCGAAAAGAACTGCGCCGATGATTACCGGGATGTGTACCGTTGTCGCCTTAATGATTGGAAGCTGTATCATGCCCAGCGGAGTATTCGCCAGTACGATGACAATTGCCGCCATAAGTGCAACACTGACCATCCATTTGGTGTCTTTTTTCTTTGTTTCCATATTCAATTTCCTCCTTGTTATCATTCCCGTCTTCGGGATATAATACAATTACCGCGTTAGTATAGCATGAAATATTTGAAAGAACAATTGGTTTTTAGCGGTTTTTCTGGTTTTTTTCCTGTACATGGAGTATAATACCGATAGAAATTCCGACTGGAGGATAGGCGATGTTAAAAGGGAAGACGATTATTCTGGGAGTGACAGGGGGAATTGCAGCGTATAAGAGCGCGGCGCTTGCCAGTTTACTGGTGAAGACGGGAGCCAATGTCCATGTGATTATGACGGAACATGCGAAGGAGTTTATTGCCCCGCTTACTTTTGAGGCACTTACGAAAAACAGGTGCCTGACGGATACATTTGACAGGAATCATGAATACAGCACAGAGCATGTGGAGCTTGGAAAATGTGCGGATGCGGTGATTGTGGCTCCGGCAACGGCAAATGTCATTGCGAAGCTGGCGCATGGAATTGCGGACGATATGCTGACGACTACGATTCTGGCATGTAAATGCCCGAAAATCATTGCTCCGGCTATGAATACGCGGATGTATGAGAATCCGGTAACACAGGATAATATGGAGCTTCTGAGAAAATACGGGATGGAAGTGGTGGAAGCGGCAAGCGGATGGCTGGCGTGCGGTGATGTAGGTGCGGGAAAGATGCCGGAGCCGGATGAGTTGTTCCAGTATATATTGAAAGCATGCGCATTTCCGAAGGACATGGACGGGATGAAGGTGCTTGTGACGGCAGGACCGACCCGGGAGATTATCGACCCGGTTCGCTATGTGACGAATCATTCTACCGGGAAAATGGGATATAGTATTGCGAAAATCTGTGCTCTGCGGGGAGCGGAGGTAACGCTGGTAAGCGGGAAGACGTCTCTGAAACCGCCGGCATTCGTTCAAGTGGTTCCGGTGACGACGGCAAAGGATATGTATGAGGCTGTGGTTTCCCGGAGCAAAGAGGCGGATATTGTAATTAAAGCGGCTGCTGTTGCAGATTATCGTCCGAAGACGGTGAGTGAAGAAAAGATTAAGAAGTCTGACGGGCAGATGACGCTGGAAATGGAACGGACGGAGGATATTCTGGGGTATCTTGGCGCGCATAAAAGAGAAGGTCAGTTTTTGTGCGGGTTCTCCATGGAAACAGAGCATATGCTTGAGAATTCCAGGGCGAAGCTTAAGAAGAAAAATGTGGATATGATTGTGGCTAATAATCTGAAGGTACAAGGAGCCGGATTTGGCACGGATACAAATATTGTTACGATTATCACAGAAAATAAGGAGACAGAGCTGGAGATATTGTCGAAGGATGAGGTTGCGGACAGGATTCTGAATGAGATATTGAAAAATAAAAAGAAACTGTAGAGATACAGTTTCTTTTTGCTATCATATAATCCAGAGATTGAATGTGAAACACATATATTCGGGGTAAAGATTACAATAATCTTCTGTGTTCCTAGAACAATATAACATTTCCCGGCAGCGTTGAAAATGGTTTTTGAAACCATGAAATAAAATTATTATTGTGTTCTGAGCACAAATCGATAAAATTATGCTAGAATACTTCATAAAAGGATGGAATGGGGGTGGCAAAAATGGCAGTTGCACTGGAAGAATTGTATGCAGAGATTGAGACAAAATATATGGTAAAGCTTCGGACAGAAAGCTGTTTTCAGAAAGTGATTGAATGGATGCATGTAGTAGAAGAGATTGAATTTGTGAAGCTTTTGCATGGCAATGAGTTGATTTTTAATTCAGGCCTTCTGTATGTTTCTACAGAATGGATTATGAAATATATTGAAGAGCTAGACCGGGCGGGCGCCGGAGGCCTGATTATTTCGCTGCGTGAGAAGCAGGAATTTCCGCCGGAGGTGCTGGATTATGCCAATAAGCTTCGGTTTCCGCTTTTTCAGGCAAGGTGGGATACGCCTTATGTGGATATTATGCGGCTGTTTGCCAATGTTTTACTGAAAAATGAGCAGAAAGAGACCAATCTGATTACGGCTTTGAAGAATGCAATCTATTATCCGGCAAATGAAGAAGCTTATCTGAATCATTTTGAAAGACACGGGTTCTACCGGAACATGTATTATACTATGGTGCTCGTGAGCTGCCATGCTTACAGTACGGAAAAGGAAAATCCTATATTGAAACAGTTGGAACGGAAACTGATGTATTCCCGGTACCGAACGGTTGTATATGAGAAACAGGGAATCTTGTTTGTGTTGGTTGCAGACGAGAAGCTGGAGGAAATACAGGAGGCGTTTGAGGAATTATGCCGCAGGGATGAAAATATATATGTGGGGATTGGAACAAGAGTGCACAGACTGCAGGATATTCACGAAAGTTTTGAACATGCGCTCTCGGCATACCAGCTTACAAAGACGGCTATAGATACGAATATTCTTTCTTATGATAAGCTGGGAATCTACAAGATTTTATCTAACATAAAGGAGCCGGACATTGGAGAGGGATTTATCCAGGAGACGCTTGGAGCGCTGCTTACATACGATGCCGACAATGGAACGGATTATCTGCACATTCTGCAGGTGTTTTTTGAAAAAGAATGCAGCATTCTTCATGCGTCTCAGGCTTTGTACTGCCATAAAAATACGATGGCTTATAAGATAAACAAGGTGAGAGAGATTCTGGGATATGATCCGCTGCTAAATGAAAACCGGACACGGATTATGATTTCGCTCTATTTGTTAAAAATGAGACAATAAAATGAAATCAAAAGAAATAAAAAGATTGCGAGAAAAGTAAAAGAGGGGCAGGATGCATTATCCTGCCTGATTTTTGTTTCCAGTGATATCTTTAATGATTTGCTGTATGTGGGCCAATTGTGCATCTGAAAGACCGGTCACTTCGATATAGTGCCTGTCATCCAGTTCCAGCAGGTAATCTGTGCTAACAGAGAAGAACCGGGCAATCTTAATCAGCATTTCTATAGAAGGAAGGATATTATTATTTTCCCAGTTAGAAATGGTTTGTTTCGACACACTCAGTTCCCCCGCCAGCTGAACCTGGCTTAGATTGTAAGAAAGACGCAATGTCTTAATGATTTCACCAAACATGAGAAGCCTCCTCTGTTTTTATTTGCTTTTAGTGTACTTTGAAACTGATATATTTACTAAATACAAAAGTATTGTTATAATGGTTAAAATAATTATAAAAAATACTTTGTTAAATGAAAATATTTGCGGAAGAAAGTGCGCTTGAAAATGAGCTGGAAAAGGAGTAGGATATAGGTATGGATTAAAGGAGATACAAATAGAATGAGTACGAAACATAAGATTAAGAAAATATCCCTGATCGGACTGGGAGCGATGGGTTCCTTTTTTGCTCCCCGGCTTGAAAAAGCTTACGGAGAAGGATTTCGGATCATTGCAGATGGAGAGCGGAAGAAAAGGCTGGAGACGGAAGGAGTTACCATCAATGGCGTGAATTACAGGTTTCCCGTCATCACACCGCAGACGGAAGGGGATAAGGCAGATTTGATTCTGATAGGGGTCAAAGGATATGCGCTGGAACAGGCAATACAGGATATTCGGAACCAGGTTGGGGAGCATACCTTGATTCTGTCTCTGTTAAATGGCGTGGACAGTGAAGAGAAGCTGGAAGCCGTGTATGGTGAAGAGCACGTGCTGTATGCATTTATGCGAATGTCTATTGTTATGAAAGACGGAAAAGCAGATTTCGATCCCTACTGGGGAAAGATTCATTTTGGTGAGAAAATTAATCAGGAATATTCCGAGAGAGTCCTGCGGGTCAAAGAAGTATTTGACTGTGCAGACATTCCTTATGAGATTGAGGAAGACATGCGAAAGGGAATCTGGTTTAAGTATATGTGCAATATCGGTGAGAATCTGACCTGCGCCTTATTGGGCATTCCGTTTGGCGTTTACCGGAATAATGAGGATGCGAACTGGCTCCGGCGCAATGCGATGCGGGAAGTGGCGGCGATTGCACAGAGAAAAGGAATTGATATTGGCGAGAAGGAGATTGCGCTTCAGGAGGAAACTGTGAAGACAATTCCGTATGAGAACAAACTATCTACTTTGCAGGATCTGGAAGCAGGAAAAAGAACCGAGATTGAGATGTTTGCCGGGACGGTGATACGGATGGGGCGGGAACTGGGTGTTCCGACACCGATTAATGAAGTATTATACCATGGCATCCGTGTTCTGGAAGAAAAGAATTGATATAAAAGAGGAGGCAATAAAATGGATGCGAATAGAGTGAAAAGAAATCAGATGCTGGCACAGCGTGTCATAAAGGGATTGGAGTCCAGAAATATGGAAGGCTACTACGCAGAGTCGAAGGAAGAGGCTCTTGCGAAGGCGCTGGAGTTGATTCCGGAGGGCAGCAGCGTGGGCTGGGGAGGTTCCATGTCTATCGAAGAAATCGGGCTGAAGGACGCAGTATGTACAGGAAATTATACCGTATATAACAGAGATGTCTGTAAGACGCCGGAAGAGAAGCGGCAGACAGAGCTTTCCATTATTGGTAGTGATTATTTCCTTTCCAGCAGCAATGCAATTACGGAGGATGGCGTGCTGGTGAATATTGACGGCGCGGCGAACCGTGTGGCGGCTATTTCCTGGGGGCCGAAGAATGTCCTGATGATTATCGGGATGAATAAAATTGTAAAATCCGTAGAAGATGCTGTATCGCGTGCAAGAAATGAGGCGGCGCCGATTAACGCACAGAGATTTCCGGTTGATACGCCATGTAAGAAGAATGGTGCTTGTTCGGATTGCAAATCACCGGATTCCGTATGCTGTCAGTTCCTGATTACAAGATTTTCCAAAATTCCAAAGAGGATTAAGGTGATTCTGGTCAATGAGGATTTGGGATTTTAAGATTCGACAGACTGCCTCCTTCCCGTGTCGAAGGGGGCAGAAAAGTTTTTAAGGAGACGTCTTGACGGTGCAAAAGGGATTTGTTATAATAATAATTGCTCATAGCGAGTCATCTGGTAAGCTCGTTAGTAACCTTGCTAACGGCGATGACATGCATCGCACGTAAGCGTCTAAAGGACAGACGCTAAGTGCTCATAGCGAGGCGCCATAGCCAAGTGGTAAGGCAAAGGTCTGCAACACCTCTATCACCAGTTCAAATCTGGTTGGCGCCTTTTAGGAAAGCCTGGAAACGCAGCAGTTTCTGAGGCTTTTTTTGATACAGAGATTTTGAGAGTTGGAGGCAGCGATGGTTAGAAAAGCAATTTCAAGTGACGTGGAATGGATTGAAGCCATGTATAATGAACATTTCGCATATGAAAATGAACATGGCGCATTTACGGTATTTAAAAAAGGTATATATCCAACGAAAAAGGATGCGGAAGACGCATTGTGTGCCGGGGCGTTATATGTGTATGAGGAAGAAGGCAGCATTGCAGGAAGCATTATTGTGGATAAAGTACAGCCGACAGAGTATAGAACGGTAACCTGGGGAAAATCTTTGACAGATGATAAAGTAATGGTAATTCATTTGCTCATGGTGCGCCCCTGTATGGCAGGGAAAGGGATAGCCTCTTCACTGGTTAAATACGCGATGGAATTAGCAAAACGTAATTCCTGTGAAGCGATAAGGCTGGATACAGGAAGTCAAAATATCCCGGCCGTATCTCTTTATAAGAAACTGGGATTTCGGATTGTCTCAGATGCCCCAATGAAGGTAGGAGGCGCAATCCCTCATTCCGGGCATCTGTTTCTTGAAAAGATATTGTCGGATAGTTCCTATATGCTGTAACGTACAGGGACTTGCTTTGTTTTACCGCACTCCCAGTGTTTGCGCCACTTTCCGTACTGTCAAACGGTACACGGCATATAAGGCTGAGGCAATAGCGGCAACTGCGGCAAGGCACACCAGGAGACCTGCGGATTCTTCTCTCGTAAGTTTTCCGTCATTACCGAGCATCATCAGCGAATATAGCAGAAACATTGCGGAGGAACCGACAAGCATGGGTGTTTTGAATACACTGCCGCATTGGCTGCGAATCTCGCTCAGGAGAAAGGCAGGGGATGCTCCCAGGCGTTTTAAATCGTCAAAGACATAGCGGTTGTTCAGTGCAATCGTCTGACATCTGGTGTGGCTGATAACAAACGCCGCTGTCAGGCAGACAATGGAGATGAAAAGAAACATCATCAGGAACACCGAGAAATTTCGCAGGCAGTCGTGTTGGTCGAGAATACGGATTTTCGGCATATAGGTCCAGTAAGCGCGAAAATCATAGCTGTCGGGATTGGAGAAGCTGATTTTGGAAATCTCGTCAGTATCACCCCAATAGATATTGCCATTTTCGTTGGCGGCGATTTTTTCTACCGGGTCATAGGCGTAAATGGTTTCGCATTCGGAATTGAACCCGGTGATAAATTGTTTTAGCAATGCATTTGCAAACGAATAACTGTCAGCTCCGTCTGCATTGAACCATAAAAGATTCCCGCGCCATTCGTCTGTTAGTTTGTTGGCTGCAGCTTCATAATCTGCATCATCCAGAATGTAATAGCCGATGGCATCCAGTAGCATTTCATTATGGACAAAGCCGTCAAATCGGATGGGGGTTTTTGCCCGTGTAACCATATTTGTCAATTCCGTGGATTCCAGTTCCAGATAATAGGTTCCGGTTTCGCTCTCATTGGAAACTGCGCGGTAGCATCCGGGCGCAATGTCAATAGTTTGCCCGGTCATTCGGTTGAAACAGGATTCGGACAAAAATTTCCCCTGCTGTTTTAGTTCCCGGTATTCGTAGTGATATGCACGGCTGTCCGGTTTATCTTCAACCTGCACAACACCATCCAGGCCGAGAAGCAGATATTCTCCGCTGTGCCAGTCCTTTAGTTTCAGCCCGTAGTTGTCGGCAAGCGTAAGGATTTCCTGTTTTGTCGGCACATTTTGGTCGGCGCGGTAATGGAAGGCATAATCGAAGCTGCGTTCCTGTGTTTCGAGAATCTGTCCTGTACCCAGCATGGGCAGGTAGAACAGGGCGAAGCAGCCTCCTGCGATGAGTACGGTACAGACAAGTAGGTTGTTGGCGGTCTGCCGGCCTTGGAATTTCATCATACTGCGGGAAATGAGATGCTGATAGGAATGTTTTTTACGGAAGCCCCAGCCGTGGACGACGGTATGCAGCATAATCATATACAGACCGGCAAAAACCGGTGCGAAGAAGAGGTTGATCCATGCAGGCGGGTAGGCGTCAAACAGAGCCATGTATACGCCGGGAGCATTGTAGCCGGTGACGGCTCCGGCAAAAAGAATCAGGATTCCCAGAAGCCCACAGTATTTTTTCGGCTCCCGCACGGGTTCGTTTTTATGTTCCTCATGGATAATATCCATGATGTTGGTCTTTCTCAGGCAGCGGTAAGCTGTGGCACAGGAAAATGTGACAGTTAATGCGAAAAATAGAAAGGAGACTGTCAGACATCTGAAATCAAACTTAAGGCGCATGTCTGAACTGTCTACAATCAGTACACGAAACAGGTTCCACAGACCCCATGTAAACGGAAAACCGGCCAGAATACCCGCAAGGGAGGATGTCATGCTTAGTGTCAGTACTTCCCGGAATAATCCGGGGGAGAGCTTTCTTTTGGAAGCGCCGAGCGCCAGCAGGATGCCGAGCTTTCGGGATTTTTTGCGGAAAAACAGACTGGCAGCGTAGACGGTAAAGATGACGCATCCAAATAGCGCCAGGATAAATATCGCCACAATCTGTTTGCGGCTGTCTCCGCCTTCCGGCAGAATGGTTAAAACTGTCGGAGAGAACATCATTGCCGAGTAAGCGGAAATGAGCATCAGGGCAATAAAGTTGCAGAGCAGGTAGAGGCCTGCTTGTTTCCGGTCGGCTTTTTGTAGTTTTTGTTCTAATTTTTGCATTGTCATCATTGGATATCACCACTCATTTCTTTGATTGTAGTTAGAAGCAGTTCGTGGAAGCTGCTGCGGTTCCCGTTTTTTTCCAATTCTCTGAAAACCATGCCGTCCTTCAGCAAAATGACCCGGTCGCAGAAAGAGGCAAAGAAGCTGTCGTGGGTCACCATGAAGACGGTTGTGTTCATTTGGTTTCTTGCATTTTCAAAGGCTTCCATTACAGTTCGGCCTGATTTGCTGTCCAGATTGCCGGTTGGTTCATCTGCCAGAATCATCAGAGGACGGTTGATTAGGCTCCTGACGACGGCGGCTCGCTGGCGTTCTCCGCCGGAAACTTCGGCGGGATATTTGCTGCGGATATGGTCGATGCCAAACAGTGTCAGGAGATGGTCGGCAAGCTCTTCGCCTTCATGGTCAGCATTTCCCCGAATGATGCGGGGGACAAGAATATTTTCCCGGATCGTCAGACCATCCAGCAGCATAAAATCCTGAAAAACAAAGCCCAGTTTTTCATTACGAACCTTCGCCAGAGCGGTTTCATCGAGATTTGCCAGAGCCGTTCCGCCAAGGCGGATTTCGCCTTTTTCAAATGGAATATAGCAGGAAATGCAGTTTAAGAGGGTGCTCTTTCCGGAGCCTGACGGCCCCATCACTGCGACAAATTCTCCCACTCCGATATGGAGATTGATTTTTTTCAGTACCGGGTATTCTTTTGATCCGGACAGGTAAGATTTGTATAAGTTCTTTACATACAGCATTGTGTTCTCCTTTCTTTTTTGTATATTGGAATAGTGGCGGTACATGAAAGAGTGCGCCGCTCTTTGTGCACTGCTGTCAGGAAGACGATAACACGAAAAAGAAAAAGATGGAGAGAAAAGGGGAAGTTTGGCAGTTCAGATGTAAAGTTTGGAAATAGTCTGCTGAAATTGTAAAGATTTGCAGTTCTCATGGAAAGAACTGCAAGGGAGAGCGCCGGTGAGGGATTCCACAAACTTTGCAGGCATGGTATAATACGTACAGAATCCAATGAAACGGAGTGAGAAGGTAATGCTGCGGATAGCGATCTGTGATGATGAGGTGAATGCAAGGGAATCGTTATACCTCCAATTGGAAAGGATACTGCACGAAGGAGAAGAGGTTGTGTATGAATTTTCCTCCGGCAATGCTGCGGTCAGATGGCTTGAGAAGCACCCGGGAGAGATAGACCTGCTGTTTCTGGATGTGGAGATGGCTGATATGAATGGGATGGAGACAGCCCATAATATTCGAAAATTTAATCGGGAACTCCTGATTGTGTTTGTGACGGGGTATGCAGATTATGTATTTGACGGATACAGTGTCGGCGCACTGGATTATCTGATGAAACCGGTGGATATGGATAAACTGTGGCATACGGTAAAACGCGTTCGAGAGTTACAGCTCCGGGAGCAGGAAGAGATGTATACTCTGAGAAATACAGAGGGAACATATCGGTTCCGGCTTCGGGATATCCTTTATTTTTACAGTGACCGGAGACAGGTTGTGCTGGTATGTTCGCAAAGCGGCGGAGAACTCAGAGAATATGGGTTTTATCAAAAGCTGAATCAGGTAGAGGAAGAGCTTAGACTGCGTAAAGAAAGGTCTGCGGAATATTCATTCGTGCGGATCCATCAGCGTTATCTGGTAAATGCTGTGCGGGTGGAGCATATGGATGCTTCCCATGTTGCCGTGGGTGGAAGAGAGCTTCCGGTAAGCAGGGCTATGAAGAATGAAGCAATGCAGAAAATTGCGCGGGTAATGCTGGAGGTGTCTGTATGCGTACGGTAGCGTTTCTTCTGCAATTAGCGGCTGTGTTGATTTCTACTGCATTTAATACAAAGGCGATAGGGTGTTTTCTGAACTTTAAGAAAAATCGCTTCAGCCGGATTGTGGCGTACCTCTCTTGTTGGGTTGCAACAGGGAATATCCTGTTTATCGGAGACCGGTTCAATTTCCCGGTTGGTCTGGCGGTTTTTGTATTTGGGATGTACATTGCCTGTGAAGGGAGCGGCATTCGAAAAACAGCAGTCAGTATCATGGTAAGCAGTATGATTTTGGCGTATAATACGCTGGCAGACAACTGGGCAGAGCGGCTGTTTGCGGAAGCATCGTTTTATATAGCAGGTCGAGTTTTATTTGCAATCCTCTTTTATCTGGCGGCAAAGCGGTTTGGCCCGGAAAAGGAGTATGATTTATCTGCGCCTATGTGGTGGCTGTTATTATTGCTGTCTCTCACGCCGCTCGGGATTGTGGCTGCGGTTGTGATGATGCCGAGCCCATATTGGGATAATCTGTCGGATATGTGGCTGCATTTTACCCTTCTTGGCATTGCGCTGTTTTCATTTGCAGGTTTACTCTGGGCTGTTTCAGTGCTGGCGGAACAGAAAAAGATGGAAGAACAGGTACTGTTTGCAAAGATAAAACAGAATTATTATGATACAATGGAAGCCAGGCAGTTTGAAGTACGAAGGCTGAAACATGACATGGCAAATCATCTGCAGACACTTGCTGTGCTTCCGGAGCCGAAACGGGAAGAATATATCCGGGAACTGTTGGAAAACGATAGTATCACAAAGACTCTGAATTACTGCGGGGATGCGACTGTGAATGCTGTGCTGACCGCAAAGGAGAGTATGCTGCGCCGGAAGGGGATTACATTTCAATGGAAGATTGAGATTCCGGGGGAACTGCCTTTTGAGAAGATTGATGTCTGTGCGATTTTTGCAAATGCGCTGGATAATGCGGCGGAAGCGTGTGAGCGGCAGGAACTGCCGGAAAAGACAGTGTTTCTGGAGAGCAGGCTGCAAAAGGGGATGTTTCTGTTCTCTGTAAAGAATCCATGTGCCCTGGAAGTAAAGGCAGGAGAAATGCCGCAGACATCAAAGAAAGATACGGAAAACCACGGGTTCGGGCTGCAAAGTATTCGTGAGATTGCGAGGCGTCACGGCGGGGAAATGACGGTTCATGCGGAAGATGGATATTTTGAGCTCTTCGTATATTTTCCCTGTGGAGACGACTAATCTCTCTTGGAATGGAATGAAAAATTTGGGTGGCGGTAATTACTGGAAAGAGTTATTAGCAAAAATATGAACGTGCGGATGCCAGTCAGCCTTTTATGGGACTAAAAAGTTTTTCTGGTGATTTTCCTG
This sequence comes from Clostridiaceae bacterium, assembly GCA_902362865.1. Classification (GTDB taxonomy): domain Bacteria; phylum Bacillota; class Clostridia; order Lachnospirales; family Lachnospiraceae; genus Claveliimonas; species Claveliimonas acetigenes. The sequence continues at coordinate 139,401 of CABIYE010000005.1, read as the reverse complement.
CATTAAAAGATATTAATATTGCAAAGAATTACCTTAATGATGAGGAATTGAGAATATTAAATAATATTGTATCAGGTTACTTTGATTTTGCAGAAATTCAGGCTATGCGCCATAATCCCATGTATATGGCAGATTATGTGGAGCATCTTGATAAGGTTTTAAAAACTACAGGTGAAGCTTGTGGTGGGTAATAATGATAGGAAGTGGGACAGGATATGGAGGTGAATATAATGGTGAAAAAAACAGAGATAGTTATGGACGAATATATTGATGTTTTGGAAAAGATAAAAAAGCGAATTAAACAAGCACAGTATCAGGTAATGACAAATGCAAATGTCGAACGCAATATTTTATTTTGGAATATAGGGAACGTAATTCTCCAATACAGCCAATGGGGAAATAAATTTGTTGAAACATTATCAAAAGATTTGAGAATGACTTATCCTAGTAGAGAAGGATATTCCGTTAGAAATCTTAATTATATGAAACAGTTTGCACGCCGAATACCATCTGAAGAAATTTTGCATCAGGGTGGTGCAAAATTGATGGAACTTATATTTTGTGGGAAAAGGGTTGCACGAGCAGTATTAGTACTGTATAAATATTGTTCATATTTCCGCGATTTTGTGGGGATATGTTTTGATTTGGTACTCATGTGGAGAGTGTCGTGCTTCTGTCCCACAAATCACCAGATAGTATCATCAACGTGACGGTGGAATTCGGAGAAGGCGAGGGCAAGGTGCCTCTGGATGCAATAGCGGAGCGTGCAAAGAAATATCAGCCGAAACCGAAAATCACATATAAAATGATACAGGAATATGTGGAAAAGAAATATGGATTTAAGGTGCATACTGCACATATTGCGGAGGTAAAGCGGTCATTAGGTCTGGCAATGTATGATGCTCCAAATGCAGTAGAGGAATCGAAACAACCGAGGAAACATCCACCGAAAGAAAAGGTAGAAGCGATAACGGAGGCGTTTAAATATTTTGAGGTAATCTAATGGATGAAAAGATTTATCAGATTATTTACCATTGGGTGAAGATGTGTGCGGCAGAAGTGCGCCAGAAGATGAATTGTCACATTTACTTGATTATTTACTGGATTTTGCTTGTGATGAAAAAATACTGGGATTGTATAAAAGAGTGTGTAGAAGGTATTTGTATATATATCCTGGTTGTATTAAGAGTTATATTGAAGCATATCGGGAAATGTGGGAAGATGAAGATAGTTATTCAGCAGAATTTTCTTAAAAGGAAAGAGAATAAGGTATTTCGAACATTATGATGTGATTGCAGGAGGCACAATGGGGAAAATAATTAAAGATACAATTCATGCAAATGGGATAGATATTGGAATTTACACGCAGGATTTTGAAAATGAATTTATTTCATTGACGGATATTGCCCGGTATAAGAGCGATGACCCGACGGCGGTTATTCAAAACTGGATGAGAAATCGGGATGTTATAGAATTTCTGGGACTATGGGAAAGGTTACATAATCCAAATTTTAAACCCCTCGAATTCGAGGGGTTTAAAAAGCAGGCAGGAGCAAACGCATTTACAATGTCGCCTAAGAAATGGATAGAAGCTACGGATGCTATTGGTATTGTTTCAAAGTCGGGACGCTATGGCGGAACGTATGCTCATAGTGATATTGCTATGTCTTTTGCAACTTGGATTTCTCCTGAATTCCAGCTATATATTATGAAAGACTATAGGCGTTTAAAGACAGACGAAAACAGTCGGTTATCTTTGGGGTGGAATTTGAATAGAGAAATTTCTAAGTTGAATTACAGGATACATACAGATGCAATTAAAGAAAATCTGATTCCACCAGAATTAACGCCCGCACAGGTGGCGTATACCTATGCTAATGAAGCAGATATGTTGAATGTAGTTTTGTTTGGAAAGACGGCGAAGCAATGGAAAAATGAAAATTCAACGGTGAAAGGAAATATGCGGGATGTAGCAACGCTGAATCAATTACTGGTACTTGCGAACCTGGAAAGTTATAATGCTGTTTTAATTAATCAGGGGAAAAGTCAAAAAGAGCGCATGGAATTGTTGCGACAGTTGGCGGTACAACAGTTGCAAACATTGGAAACGGTGAGTTCAAGCAGCTTATCCCAATTGGGGATAGATTCACAAATGAATTAAATGGGAAGGCTTGACTTTATAGAAATCAACCAAGAGAGCATTAAGATTTTTTTAATCAGTTACCAGAAATCATAAAGAGGGTTATACATGAAATATACATTGGCTCAAAATGCAATAAGCTCACTTAGCATTGCGATTGACAATTTTAAAAAATTTTATTATCACGAAGAAGAATATAAGATGAGCGAGATAGACGAAGCAAAAAAAATATGTATTGTTTTTCTTGAAAACGCAGTTGAACTTATGCTAAAAACTATTTTAATATCTGATGACCCGGTATCTATTTATAAAGAGCCTAATAGTCGGGCTATAAAAAATGCCTTATCTAAGATCACAGATTCATTAAAATTAGAAGATATCCTTATTTCTGAAGGAAAATTTCAAACGATAAAATACATCGAAACTATTGAGAAATATAATAACTTATTTCATAAATCAAAAAAAGTGCATCAGGTTTTAAATAGTCTGGGACAAAAAAGAAATGAGATTACACATTTTGGTATAGATGAATCAGATGATTTGGGCGAGCTTACTATACAAATGCTAAACACTTTCGATATTATTTATAATTATCTTTATCCACAGTTGATTGATTTGGATGACATTGATATTTATTTTAAGAGTGATGATTTGGTTGTTGATACTGTACATGGTAAAAAATTCCTTTTTGATGATGATTTTGTTTATAATAATATTGTGGATTTTCTTGATGAGCTTATGGAGAGTTCGAAAGAATATGTTTGTGCGGTGCGAGCTCAAAACCCTAGCAGTAAGATTGGGGAGTTTAAAGAGATAATGGAAATACTTCTCAATGACAAAAAATATATTGAAATGCAAAAGGAGAATCAAATAGATATAAATTTTAGTGTTTGTAATTTTGACGGTAATGAATATATTCTGGAAATTAAGCAAGAGTCTGAATATTTAGTGAGTATATTTTCATGCTATTCACCATTTTTTAATGTAACAGCATTTTGTGGAGAATGTGGTGAAATATATTTCATAGTGGTACATGATGACCATGATTTATATATTTACAAGGACGATAGTGTGGTATGGCCACAGTATAATGAACCTGAGCTCGATTATCAATGGATAAAAGATTGTGATAATGGTTTGTGTGAAAAGTATAACCTATCAAAACGAAACTTGTTACTAGCTTTTGAAAATGTATTACAGAGAATATAGTGAATATTTGATTATTAAGGATGAATTATTTGTTGGAATTATTGTAAAATAAAATGAATTATTGATGTGTAAATTGAAGGAAAGACTATGTAATCGTATAATATGTTGATATAGAGTTTTCTCAAAAAGTGTGGAACAGGTTTTGTGAGAAACCGTTAATACTGTTGAATGTGTGACGTTGTTGCAGAAGGGGGGATAGATATTGAATGATTTTTCAAAGCAAATGGAAATGGTATTGTACAATTCAGAAGATGGAGATGTATCAGTAAATGCGTATATTAAGGATGAAAGTTTGTGGGTTACTTCAAAAAGCAATGTCTGAGCTTTTTGGTGTAGATAAGTCCGGAATTAGCAGACATTTGAAAAATATTTTTAGTACCGGTGAATTGGACGAGAAGCGGGCTGTCGATGTGGCAGTTCGTTTTTTCTGTCCGCACATGTGACGTGGCGGTGGGCTTGACATTATTAATTTCTCTGTAACGAAATGAGTTTTGGGGAGTCTAATTGGAAAGAGGAGGTGAGATGCTTGTGTTTTGAGGAGGTGTACAAGAGATACTACCGTGATGTGTATTATTACCTGCTGTCGCTGAGCAGTAATCCGCAGACTGCTGAGGATTTGACGCAGGAGACATTTTACAAAGCGCTGAAAAATATACACAGATTCAAAGGTGACTGTCAGCTTAAAACATGGCTCTGCCAGATTGGAAAGAATACGTATCTGTCCTGGTTGAAAAAGCAGAAGCATCTTGCCGATGCACCCATGCAGCCAGAGGTGCAGAGCGATTCGGAGGTGGAAAAAGAAGACGGGCCGGAGCTGGTTTGTATCCGCAGGGAGGAGGCGTTGTCTATCTATAGGATTCTGCATTTTCTGGAGGAGCCATATAAAGAGGTCTTTACCCTTCGGACGCTGGGAGAGTTGTCTTACAGAGAGATTGGAGAAATCTTTGGACGCGGTGAGGGATGGGCGCGGGTAATTTATCATCGGGCGAAATTGAAGATTCAGGAAATGATAAGGGAGGTGCCATAGATGAAGAAAAGGGAATGTGCAATTGTACAGGATTTACTGGTACTGTATGAGGATGGCGTGCTGCAGGAAGAAAGTATGCAGATGATAGAAGAGCATATACGTGGATGCGAAGAATGTATGCGGATTTATGAGAATACAGGTAAGAAATTGCCGATAAGCGGCGGTGAAGAGGAAGCATCAGAGAAAGAACAGGAAGATGCGTCGGCAAAGGTTATGCGAAAGCTGAGTAAGAACCTCTTTTATAAAAATGCAGTAATCTTTGGCGTAGTCGTTGCAGTGCTTCTGATAGGAACGGTTGCTGTGAATGAGATATGCAATCACTATTTGTATAATGGCGGGGGAATTGCCGGGATGCTCTATACGATACCGGCAGATAAAATAGAAGTGACAGAGCTGTACCAGTTAAAAAACGGAGACATTTATTGTACACTGAAGTCAGAGAAGCCAATCGGTGTCCAGTGGGTAAGCGACTGGATTCTGCCGAATGATGAGATTGCGGAAAATACGGAGAATGCGGTACAGGAGATTGGGTTTCGGCAGAAAACTCTCTGGGAGTGGGATACTTCAGAATACAATCAGGTGTCGGTAGTATTTGCAACCAGTCGGCAGGGGGTGTTAGAAGAAAGCGGAGAAAAGATTGTCCAGCGCTGTTCAGAGATTAGTTATTACGGAAAGACCGCAGAGGATAAAAAGATTCTCTGGCAAAGAGGACAGGCGGCAGAGGAAGCCCCGGAGGAAATTGAGCGCAGGGCAATCGAAGAGTATGTGAGAGACGGCCAGGTAGGGAAAGCTGTTCAGGAATGTGAAAACCTGGGATGGGATAGTGAGGAAGAGATAGCGAAAGTTTATCAAGAGGATCATGATATCAGCCGTACATATTATGACAGCGCATATACGGGGGAAAATGTACTGTTTCAGCACGATTATGATGCTGTCTGGAGTATTGAATGGTAGAAATGTATTGTACTATGGACCTGCTGCCGGAAGTTTTACCTCCGGCAGCTGCGGTAGAGCCCGGCAAGCATTAAGACAATTGCGAGTATCTGGACGATATTTACAATCGAACCGCTTACGGAATCTCTGGCAATTAACGCACACATGTTGATAAAAAGACCGCTTAACAGCAGCTTATCCGGCCTGGAGCGGATCGGCTTCGGCTGCTCGCCTTTCTGTTCCAGAAGTTCGTTTATTTTTTGCTTCGTGTGCATGACGGCCCTGAGCAGTCCGATAATCATGAGGGCGAGGATTGCCATGCATACGAGAGGCACGATTTCAATTACACTTGTTGTCAGGCAGGCGGCCATTGCTTCGTAGGTGAAACACAGAATTTCAAAAATTGTAACAATCTTCAGCATTATTAGGATCTTTTTGTAATGCTCTATCTGGGAGTCTGTATCTGTATACAGTTCAAACGGCCCGTCGGCGGCTTTCTTCCGGAGGATGACCCAGAATCCCCACAAGGTGATGATTTCAGCATTCATTTCCTCCATAAATTCCCGGTAATCGTCGCTGACTTTGTAGAACCCGGATGTAAAGTCGACCTGATAAATATATTGCCCCGGCGTACATTTCTCGAAGGTATAGACGCCTGCGAAAAACTTTGTGAGGGCATACCCGTCTGCAGACATTTCATTCAGCCATTTTGTCTCTTTGTCTTTGTTTAAATATAATTTAAATTTCTTCATGTGGGATTTCCTCCATAAGCTTTGCGTTGTCTATCAGTTCCTCTAGCCTGCGGCATTCTTCTTCAAATGCCTGAAGCCCTTCCGGGGTAATCAGGTATTCTTTTTTCTTCCGGGATGTCTTATCCTCGCTGTAGATGCGAATCCATCCTTTTTTGGTTAATGTCTGTATGGCGCCGTAGAGTGTGCCCGGACCAAGGACGACACGCCCTGCCGTCAATGCCTCTACTTCCTGGATGATTCCGTAACCATGGTTCGGCTTCCGAAGTGCAAGTAAGATATAAAAGATGGCTTCGGTAAGAGGAGTGTTTTTATCCATTGTGCGCCTCCTGTCGTTTGACGATATATCGTTCGACGATATATTGCTTGACTACAATATATCAGATGACGATATATTTGTCAATGATATATTGAAAAGAGTTTATCATTTAAAGCTAATGTGTGGTAGAATGATGTTGGGGTCGAAAGCCCCCAACTATGATGCCTACGGATTGCGACGCGTAGCTAGTCCTTTAGGGTTCCGTGCTATGCACTCTCACAATCCTACCCAATATTCGCATATCGTGGGATGTACATCCCACTTTTATGCTCATATCGGGGCGGGTCCCAAGGTCTTTCCCCCACTTATGAGCAAGCTCACGTGGATTCAGACCTTTTGACCCTGGCATCATAATATAATATTTTTAGCAGGAGGTTTATTATGAAGGTATTGATGATTAATGGAAGTCCTCATAAAGAGGGAAATACATATGCTGCTTTGAAAGAGATGGCGAAGATTTTTGCGGAAGAAGGCATTGAGAGCGAGATAATACAGGTGGGGAACAAACCAATCCGCGGCTGTATCGGCTGCCGTGCCTGTGCGGAGAAAGGCAGATGTGTGTTTGATGATTGTGTAAATGAAATTGCGCCGAAGTTTGAAGCGTGTGACGGGCTTGTTATCGGCAGCCCGGTTTATTATGCATCGGCAAATGGTACGATGATTTCTTTCCTGGATCGGTTGTTTTTCAGCACATCATTTGATAAGACAATGAAGGTAGGAGCGAGTGTAGTGGCGGCAAGAAGAGGCGGGCTCTCAGCGACCTTTGATGAGATGAATAAGTATTTTACCATCTGCGGCATGCCGGTAGCGTCCGGTCAGTACTGGAACAGTGTGCATGGCAGGGAGATTGGCGAGGCGGTTCAGGATGCGGAAGGTATGCAGGGGATGCGGACGCTGGCAAGGAATATGGCGTTTCTGATGCGGGCGATTAAACTTGGGAAGGAACAATACGGTCTTCCGAAGAAAGAACCTTTCGAGAGAACGGATTTTATCCGATGAAAAGAAATGTGACAGCAGGAGAGAAGTTGATAGTTAAATTATATGACGAAATGTATCAGGAAAACTTTTATAATGATTTTGACAAGAACTGACCTGAATTTCTTTCAGGCCAGTTCTTTTTATTGTATAATTAAAAAAATTGAAAAATTATTATGAGGGAAAATATGAAGTTAAGATTTAAAATCTTATTTATGTGTCTTGGATGTACGCTTATAGCGTTATTGCTGCAGACATGGCTTTTTCAGGAGACATCATCTTCTCTGATTTATGGACAGGCGAAAGAGGAAAGTGAAAACTCCCTGCAGAATATGCAGAATGAAATTTATGATTTTGCAAAGAAGATGGAAAGTAACTTGATTGAGGTATATACAGAAGAAGAACTGATTGAGAGATTAAGTGATAATCCCGGAATTGAAACGCTGCGTTCTGAGTTTTACCGGAAGGCTTATGATATAGGTACGAGTGAATTTGAAACGGGTGATAATGTTGTGGCATTATATTTGTATACCATGGATCATGAGATTGTAAGTACATACCGAAGAGCTGTTACACCAAAGCATAATTATCAGATTGATATTTACGATGATATAGAAGGAGAAAATGCCCGTATAGTTATGGATTATGTTGAATCTGATGATTCAGCAATGCTGATATCCAGTTATTATAATCCATATCGGGAAAAGGACATTTTAAGGTTTGTGCTGAAATTGTATTATAATAGCGACCGGAACGATAAGGTCGGATATATTGTATGTGATATTGATACGAAGACGATTACTACAATCATGGAGAAGTACCGTACAGACAGCACTGTATTTATGTGGCTCCAGCCGGAAGGAGACCGTCCGGCATTATCTCTTGGAAGTCTGTCGGAGGGCGAGCAAAAATATTATGATGAAACAACCAGAAAGATAGAAAAGGGCGAAACTGTGACAGCATCCGATCGTTTAAAGCAGGAGCTGTTTCAGGTAAAACAGAATAAATATAATCTTACGGCTTATTCGATGATGCCAAGGAATCTGCTGGAGCAGAATCAGAGGAATCTGACAGCGAATCTGATACTGATTGCAGCCTGTATGATTATTATGGCAACGATATTAACGCTTTTAATATCAAGAAACATCACCCGTCCGCTGGACATTCTGATGGGAACGATACAGAAGATAAAGAATGGCAATACGCAGCTGCGGGCTGAGATCTCTAACAAAGATGAAACAGGTGAGCTTGGAAAGAATTTTAATGAAATGCTGGATCAGATGGAAGAGTTAAAGGAGAAGGAATACCAGGCAAAGCAGCTTCTGACCCAGGCGGAGTATAAAGCTTTGCAGGCACAGATCAACCCTCATTTCTTATATAACACATTAGATACAATGAGCAGTATAGCAGAGATTAAAAACTGTCCGGAAGTCAGTATGCTGAGCCAGTCATTGTCCAATCTATTCCGGTATAGCTTAAATATGAAAGAGCCTTTTTCAACAGTGGCGAAAGAAATTATGCATTTGAAAAATTATACACAGGTTATGAGTATCCGTATGCATGATAATATTCATTATATTTTTGATGTGGATGAACAGTCGCGGCGCGCTTTGATTCCGAGAATTTCCCTGCAGCCTCTGGTGGAAAATGCGATTAATCATGGTCTTAGAAATAAAAGGGGAGATAAGGAAATACGAATTGAGATAAAAGTGAAAGCGGACAAGCTTCATATATGTGTGGCTGATAATGGAGTGGGAATGGAAGTGACAGAAATAAATGCAAGTTTAAGAAAGAATGAAATAGGTCCTGTGGAACAGGGGACGTCAATTGGTCTGCATAATATTAACGCCCGTTTAAAAATCCTGTACGGGAAACAGTATGGAATTTATATAGAAAGTAAAATAGGAGAAGGTACCCGGGTACATATGACTTTGCCCAGAAATACAGAGGAAAGAGACCATGTATGAAAAAAAGTATAAAGTATTGATTGCAGATGATGAATATTGGACCCGCGAAAAACTTCGCAATATGATTTTGTGGGAAAAATATGGACTGGAGTTTTTAGAGCCGGCGGTTAATGGGGAAGATGCTTTACAGAGCATAGAGGAATACAGGCCGGATATATTAATTACAGATATTAATATGCCATTTCTAGACGGGGTACAACTTTTGACAGAAGTCGGGAAAAAATATCCTGATATAGTTACCTTTGTAATCAGCGGCTATGATGATTTTGACTATGTCAGAGATACATTTATGTCCGGGGCGATTAATTATCTGGTAAAACCGGTTACGAAGATTGAGTTAATAAAGGCTGTTGTGAAAGCATTGGAAAAAATCAGTGAGCGTGAAAATGAACAACTGGAATTATTAAAGGCGGCGTCTGTCATACAAGACAGTGAATTCAGCCAGATGATCCAGCGAAGAGAAGTGCCGGAGAATTCATTCCGTTCTACTGATAATTTTATGGAATTTGCAGAGATGAGTCTGATGCTGATAAAGATACATAATCTTCAAGAAGCGATCCGGGCAAGTGGGCATGACAGGAATTTGATTTCATATAATATAAAGAAAGAAATCAAAGCAGCATTTAACAATGAAAATCTGATTGTATTTAATAATATTTACAGGTTGAATGAATTTATTGTTGTAACAGATAAAAGCAAGCGGGATTTGATAAAGACGGCGGAGAAAATAAGGTTTAGATTTTCAACATTTATAAAATCCTGCATTACCATATGTATCAGCGCCCAATCGTATTCTATGGAAAGTATTCATATGGCATATGTTGAAGCAATCGGGATTTTGATGACGCGTAAATATTGTCTGAAAGATGAAGTGCTCATTTCTGATAGAACAGGTGGAGAGAAGGAAAAGGTTGTTGCTCATTTTAAGCCGGATTATGAGAAACATCTGAAAAATGCTTTAAGAACAGGCGACGTCGAATTAATTAAAAAGATTGTATTTAAATGGACAGGCCTTATAAAGTGTCAGAAGAACGGTTGGAGTTATCTGGAGGTAAAGCAGACTGTACGCCAGGTCCTGACTATATTGTTAGATTATGTGATACAGAAACAGGGATTTATGAAGGTGGCTGATGTGGAAAGTTTTCTGGAGACGATTGAGAAGACGACAGAGTCTCTGGATTTGCAGCTTCTATGTGAGATGCTGGAAGAAGTGATTGAATATCTGATACCAGAAAAGGAAGAGCATACAACAAACGCAATGGCGGAGATTGTCCACCAGGCGGCAGGCTGGATAGATGAACATTATTCAGAAGAAATGTCACTGGCAATGCTGGCAGAACGATATCATGTGGCGAGTACTTATTTTTCCAGAATGTTCCGGCAGGAAATCGGTGAGAGCCTCATTCTTTATATTACGCGCAGGAGAGTAGAAAAAGCGAAAGAGTATATAAGAAACAGTGATATGAATTTGACTGAAATTGCGTTTGTCGTGGGATATGATGATTATGCATATTTCAGCCGTGTATTCAAAAAGAGTACAGGGGTGAGTCCCCGTGATTATAAGAGTCAGTGCAGGGAGGAGAAAATGTGAAACGGATTTTAATATATCTGATAGTTTTGTGTATTGCTTTCCTTCAAGGGGGATGTACACGTTCTTATATAGAAGACGAAGAGGAGCCAGAGCAGATTGTACTCAGTGTGCTGGCGGGGCAGTCTACATCGGATGCCGGGGTAGAAGATATGATTGATGAATGGATGATGGAATATTTTCCCGGGGTTATTCTGGAATGGGAGTGTGTAGACTGGGGAGATCGTTTTGCATCTCAGATGAGAGGAAGGTTCGCGGCAGGAGATATTCCGGATATTATGATCGGAAAAGCGCAGGATGTACAGGTTTATGCGAAAACAGGGAACCTGGGAACTATTTCTTCAAAATGCAGGGAGAAGATTGTAGAAGAAGCGCTGGGTTCTGTAACCGTTGATGGAGAAATGTATGGGATGCCGTATAATGCATGGTACCAGGGCGTTATCTATAATAAAAATATTTTTGAAATATATGGGCTCGCTCCGCCGTCGACAATGGAAGAGCTGCAGGATATTACTCATACGTTGAAGCAGGCGGGCATTGTTCCCTTTGCAGCACACTTTCAGGAGAGCTGGAAGGTGGCAAACATGACGATGCAGTATATGATGAATGATATTTTTAAGGAGGATGCCATCTGGGGCGATAAATTCCGGGAAGGCAGTGAAGGGTTTCTTCAAAATGACAGTGTAAGGCATTGTTATTTGAATAATCAGTTTATATTGGAAAACACATGGGAAGATGCGCTTCAGATCAATCAGTTTGAAAGCGACAGCCGATTTACGCAAGGAGAGGCGGCGATGTATATGACGGGCTCCTGGTCTATGCAGTTTGCAAATCAATATGGAAAAAATATTGATTTTGGTATCTTTCCATTTCCAAACCAGAATGGAAATGCACAGTTGATCCGGGAAACAAATATGACATTTATGAAGAGCGCCGATACAGAGTACAGTGAGCTCATAGATGAGATTTTTTATGCGCTTCTGGACGATGAAAAACTGACGCAGGAAATACTGGATTTCACACAGTCATCCTCGGTAGTAAAGGGAATTGTTCCGATACATGAAAGCAGGATACAGGATGATATAGACCGGTATGAAGCAAGTGGTGAAATCATTGATGTTACAACGGGAAACGCACAGCTTATATGGAATTTTCAAAATGAGCTTGCAGCGCAGCAGTTGCTCTGGCTGAAAAAAGAGAAGACACTGGACGAGGTGCTGCAATATGCGGACGAGCATAGAGCATTCAGCGCATATACAAAGGAAAAATGATATGAGAATAAAATGTTGAAAAAAGTGCAAGAAAAAAGTACAAAATGTCCTATTATTATTAGACTTTTTTTTGTTATAATTTAATTGTATATGTGATAAATAGCCGACGAAGGGAACCGGCTGGGTTATTGCAGAAGGAAAACAGCGAAATATTTTAAGAGGAGGAATATGGATGAAAAAGAGAATAGCAGCATTACTCTTAAGTATGGCAATGGCAGCGACTATGATTCCGGCAAACATAGTCAGCGCCGCGCCGGAGAGTAAAGATAGCCTGGATGAAGTAATAGAACTCCAGGAAGCAGACAGCAGTCTGCCGACGCTGACGGTGGACATGGCGCCCGAAGAGCAGCGGGAGTTAAAGCACGGTGCATCAGGGTGGCTGTACGGGCAGGGCGATGCGGAAGTGCCCACAACCAATACGATGACGCCCCTGAAACCGCATACAGCGGTTCAGAAAGCACCTTATGGGATGCAGCATCCCAACGGAGATACACTGGATGTTGCGGAATCGTTTTTAAATGCAGGCGGCAAGGACATCCAGATTTATGTGCCGGATTATTATGCTCTCTGGTTTTATGAGTTCAGCACGACGCAGGAGTATCTGGAGATTCTGAAGATGCAGGCGCAGGCATGTATTGATAAGGGAATTGAGGATAAGGTTGTCTATGTTCTGTATAATGAGCCATTTGACTACTGGATCGGAGGAACTTATACAGATCCGGAGACCGGTACAGTGTCCACAGGCTGGGACAGCCTGAACTGGTACTGGGAGGATATGTATCAGGCAGTTGTAAAAGTATATAAAGATAACGGTGTTAAGAGTAAGCCGCGGTTTGCAGGCTTAAACCTGGCCGGATATAACGAGAGTGTCATGGATGCCTATGTTAAGTTCTGTGTGGAACATGACTGTATGCCGGATGTTGTTACATGGCATGATCTTAGTACAAGGCAGTTTGATAACTTTGAAAAGGAGTACAATCATTACAGAAGTCTGGAGAAAAAATATGGAGTCGTAGAACCAAGGGAGATCGTAATTAACGAATATGCAGCGGATTATGAGTGTGCATCTCCCGGGGATCTGATTCGTTGGATTGGCCTTTTTGAAGAATTTAATGTATCCGGGTGTATGCCGTTCTGGCATCTGTCTAATAACCTGAACGGTATTGCAGCAGATAATAATGAAGGAAATGGCGCATGGTGGCTGTATAAATGGTACGGAGATATGTCAGGACATTACCTTCCGATTCAGACATCTAATGCAGAAAAGCATGATTTTTATGGAGCAGCGTCTCTTGATAATAATAAGAAGAGCGCCAGTGTTATATTCGGCGGGCTGAATGGAGCTGGTAATATTGTACTGGACAACATTGAGGATTCAGAGACCTTCCGGGGAGAAGACAGGGTACATATCAAAATTGAGGCAACAGACTACACTGGTTTTCATGGTGTGGCAGAAGAGCCGAGAATCGTAAAAGAAGGCGCCGTAGAAATCATAGGTGGTAAAGTAACAGTACCGGTATCTGATATGCTGGAGATGAGCGGATACCGTATCACAGTGACAAAAGCGACAGATGATGAGCCAACGGGTTTCTTAAGCTCCACATGGAAAGAAAAATATGAAGCAGAAAATGGTTCTTTATTCGGTGGCGCGGCACCTGCAGATGCAGCCGGAAATATCGCGCAGTCCGGAAGAAGAAGAGTGGGCTGGGTGCAGAGTGCACAGTCTGGCGTGGATATTCAGGTTACGGTTCCACAGAATGGATATTATAAATATGACATGGTATATACAGCGGGAAATGGATGTAATACTGCCGATCCGACTCAGAATACACCATATACTGCTTATCAGGATTTGATTATTGACGGCAAACAGACAGAGCGTATGGTACTTCCGACTACGCTTAGTTTTGGAATGGGCGGTATGTACAGTACCTATGTGTATTTGACAGCAGGCAATCATACAGTAAGAATTGTCGGTGTGGATGTTACCCGTTCCGCAGATATTGACTGTATCTATCTTACTTACAAAGGACCGGAAGAGACTGATACGGAATTTAATAAAGTTTATGAAGCAGAACTTTCAGAATTCAATGAACTTGCAGGAAATAAGACAGCTCTTACAACAGAACGTGAAGGAAGCATTGACTATGTAACCGGTCTGGAAAAGACAAGTGTAACAAAAGGCGGTGGTCTGAGGGTAAATGTAATCGTACCGGATAATGGTATGTATACGTTGAAGCTTCGCTATGCTTCGAAAGAAAATGCAACAGCAAATATTTATCAGGATAATGATACGGTAAATCTGAATCATAAGACAGCGGCGGTTTCTCTCAAAAAGACAGATAATCAATGGGCAAATGCATACCAGACAGTATTTATGCAGAAGGGTATCAATATCATAGACATTGATACTGACAAAGAAATCAGTCTGGATTATGTAGAGGTATCCCAGGCAGTTGTAGAGCCGACTGCAGTTGTAGAAGCAGAGAGCGGAAGCTTTACCGGAGAGGCAGCCGTAGGAAATAACACAAATGTTACAACGTTTGCTTCAGCAGGAAGCTATGTTGCAGGTATCAAAGCAGCTAACAGCGTAGAAGTAATTGAGCCGGACGATCCGGAATTTGAAGTTTACGGACGGGGACGTTTTGTAGATCTTGGGGAGGCAGTTGATAAGAACAGTCTTACGATTACGGTAGAAGTTCCGTCAGCGGGCACATACAATATGGCAGTTTATCAGTCAAGCGGTGAGCTGTTTGGTGAGCATGCATATAATGCACAGATGACAGAGCGGTACGCATCCTTCTCTGTAAATGGCGGCGAGGCAAAGAAGGTAGTCTTCCGCAATACATACAGTGATGAGACCTTCCGTTCACAGGTCATTCCTGTAGAGCTGAAAGCTGGTAAAAATACGATTAAGATTTATAATGACAATTCAAAGATTGTTACGAACGGTATCCACCAGGGCGGCGTTAAGATTCCGGCAAATATTAAATATAATGTACTTACAAACTATACGCCGAACTTTGATAAGTTTGAATTTTATCCCAAGACAGCAGATACAGCCGTTGAAGATACGGATACCTTCCAGATAACGGCGGCTTCTTCTGAGGATGGCATCGTTACGGCAGACAAGACGAAGGTAGAAAAAGGCGGAACAGTACGTCTGACATTTACCCCGGCAGAGAATGCTTCTCTGATAAAGGCGACGGTAAACGGCAGGAATATTCTGGAGCAATTAAATCCGGCAGGCGGCGCTTACGTGCTTACCAACGTGCAGGAGGATATTACGGTCAAAGGCTTTTTTGAAGCAGAAGAAGAGGCGGAGCTTTTGTATTCTGTCAATTGCGGCGACGTGAATCCGACAACCTTAAGCTCGGGCGATACGTTTGGATCGAACAACAGTGTGACAGATCAGTTCTACGGAGCGGATGCAAAGACAGGGAAGAAGTGGGGCGTCGTGGATACGTACCAGGCAGACGGCAATTATCCGGATCTGCTGACCGGTGCAAAGACGTGGCCGTGTGAGAATGACGGTGCGACAGACAGCTCACCCAGAGGAAAGTCTTTCCGTTATGCAAGGAACCAGGCGACGTCGGATGTAGGTGTTGTATATCGGTTCGGGCTGGAAGCAAATAAAACCTATGATTTGGAGATGGGCTTCTATGTGCCGTCCGGCTGGACGAATGCAAGTTATCCGCGAACCATGAAGCTGGTGCTGAATGGCACGACAGCGGCAGGATATGAGAATTTCACGGCAAGCAACAGCGCTTCCAGTCCCTATATTATTAAGACGAAGGCAGTGGCTGACAGCGACGGTAATCTGGAGATTCAGATTGGACATGCGTCAGACGCCGTGTGGGGACCGGTAGTAAGCTATATCGATATCTTTAGTACAGTGGAAGGAAAGGAACCTGAGAAGGTAGATAAGAGCGAATTGCAGGCGCTTGTAGAAAAGTATCAGGATGCAGAGAAGAAAGGAACCTCTGATGCAGATTGGAGCGAATTCTTAAGTGCTCTTGAGAATGCAAAATATATCCTTGGAAGCGACAGATTTACAGAAGAAGATGTGAAGGCGGCAGCAGACAGGCTCCAGGAAGCAGCCGGGAAGCTGAAGGAAGAGGCAAAGCCAGATCCAACACCAGACCCGACACCAGACCCGACCCCGGACCCGACCCCGGATCCAACGCCGACGCCGGAGTTGCCATATGTGGACGTAAAGGAAGGCGATTGGTTCTACAATGAAGTAGCTTACAATTATGTTAAAAAAACCATGACGGGAAAAACCGATACACAGTTTGCCCCGTATGAGACCCTGGTACGTGCACAGTTTGCGATTATCCTTCACAGGATAGAAGGAGAACCGAATGTGGCATATACGGCAAGATTCCCGGATGTAGCGGATAAACAGTGGTACACCACAGCCATTCTCTGGGCGGCTGATGCAAAGGTGGTTACCGGATATACCGACAGTGGTTACTTTGGAACCAATGATCCGATTAACCGCGAGCAGATGGCGGTGATGATGTACCGCTATGCAGGCTACAAAGGATATGACACAAATGGGAAGACAGACTTTGGCGAATTCACGGATGCCGGTAGAGTAAGTGGATTTGCGAAAGAGGCGATGCAGTGGGCGGTAGGAAATAAAATTATTACCGGTAAGACGAATGATGACGGTTCCTTCCGGCTCGATCCACAGGGCAATGCCAGTCGTGCGGAATGTGCGATTATTATAAAGCGGTTTATGGAAACATATGGAGAATAGGGAAGGAAAGAGTTCTGGTGAAACCGGCGCGGCGAAAGTCGTGCCGGTTTCACCGTTTTACTTTTTATAGATGACCGCGCAGAGCAGTGAGGACACCGGAACGGTCAGGATGACCCCGCAGCTGGAGGCGATTCCCTGCATGATTTCGATAGCGATGTCATACATGTTGACGATCTGCTGGTATTGATAAGCGTAAGCATAGAGGAATACCAGTGTGTTGATGGAGCCGCCGGTAAAGGCGAGAATTAGGGTATTGGACATGGTTCCCATCATATCTTTGCCGATCCGCATACCGGATTGGAATAATTCTTTTCTGTTAAGAGAAGGATTCTGCTCTAATACTTCCTGGAGACTGGATGCAATAGACATACTGACATCCATGACAGCTCCCAGCGCGGCAATCAGGATTCCGGAGAAAAGAAGCTCGCCAATCCGGATTCCGGTCTGTTCCTGAACGTAGATCAGGTTTTCAATATCGGATACGTTATATCCGGTAACCTGGGCGAGCCTGCCAAATAGGGAGGCAAGAAGACCTGCCGCAATGACCCCGGTTATAGTTCCCAGCATTGCAATCAGCGCCTTTTTCGTAAATCCTGCAATGAGGAACATGGTAACAATGGTCGTGAGGACGACAGTGAGAACAGCGCCCAATACCGGAGAGTATCCCCGGTAGATGAATGGAAGGAAGAAGTAAAGGATCAGGAAAAAAGTGAAGGCAAGGCCTCCAATGGAGCATAACCCTTTTTTCCCGCCAAGCAGCCATATCAGGAGCAGGAAGAAAGCGACGAATCCGTAGACAATTGGTTCCCGGTAGAAACTATACACGGAGGCTGTTAATTCGCCCCGGGATTCTGAAACGATGGCGGTCACTTTCATGCCTTCCCGGCAGTGGGCGCCATACAGATAGCTGGAGGAACTGAGGGCTTCCAGGGTTTCGCCTTTATGGCTGCCGCTCAGCAATTCCAAAAGGACGGTCTGATTGCCGATATAGGTTCCGGCTTCTTCGTTATCTTCTATGACGGAGAGGACGCGAGCCTTGACAAATTCCCGACCCTCGTTTTCCATAAGCGGTTCTCTTTCTATTTGGTTTAACTGATAAATCCACAGCAGGAATCCTGCTGCTGCAAGAATCAGCAGCAACAGGATTCCTCTTTTCTTTCTTGTTTTTAACATAGCATTTCCTTTCGGTTTTTAATTAAGAGCGTCGGAGTACGTGATATAACGGTCCAGTACTGCGGCAGTCTCTGCACGGTTAATGCTATTCCATGCATTTAACAATCCGGTGGTTCCATCGCCCTGAATGATTTTTTCTGTAACAGCCCATTTCATAGCGTCAAGCGCATAGGCAGTTACGGATTGTCCATCCGGGAAGCTGTCCAGGGAAGCGGAAGTGGAAGTGCCGATTCCATTTTTCTTAGCATAGCGGTACATCATGGTAACCATCTGCTCTCTTGTGATTTCATCGGCAGTTCCAAATAATCCGCTGTCAGTGTAACCGGTGATGACGTCATTTTTGTATGCCCAGATGATTGCGTCGGTGTACCACTGGTCTTTTGGAACATCAGGGAACGCCTCTTCGTAGGTTACCGCAGGAGTTCCTGCCAGGCGGTATAAGGTTACGGCGAACTGGGCACGCTTCAGGGTCTCGGCAGGGCCGAACCGGGTATTGGTAAGACCGGTCATGATTCCTTTTTCATACATGGATTTTGCATAACTGTAGAACCAGGAATCTTCGCTGACGTCTTCATAAGGGAGGGTAGAAGCGTCCGCCTTTTCGATTGTAAAGGTCTTATCAATCTGTTCACCGTTGTCTGTACGGTAAGTGGCGATGGAGAAGGTGTTGCTGTCGACATTTATTACGGAGTAGGTCGGCACGTCTTCCTGCCATCTTTCAGCAATATAGCTCTGCTTTCTGGGGACAAGGTCATAATATTTGCTTCCGGAAGAAGAACTTGCTGTCATGTACAGGATACCTTCCGGATTTACAACCAGTTCTTCGTTGTCGGATTGTACGGCGTCTTTGTCCATTACGCTGTCAAGATAGTTCAGATATTTCTGTTCTGCCTCATCAGTAGTGTCATCCTTTATATTACCCGGCGCTTCATAGCGAGTCTCCGGATCTTCTCCTGCGTCCATATCTTTATCCAGCTGTTCGTCAAATTCGTCGTCGGTATATTCTACCGTTTTCTGTCCGCCCTGCAGGATCTCTGAACGGGAATACGCATGGTCATGACCGGTCAGAACCACGTCAATATCATTTTCCTCAAAATAAGGAACCAGGGTATATCTTAAGTTGGTAATCTCCGGTTCGTTGGAGTGCTCGGCAGAACCGTAGATATCCTGATGCAGTGTTACAATCCGCCAGGTCTTGTCCGGATGCGCATTGACAGCTTCTTCAATAAACTGCTTGTGCTCCGTGACGTTGGTGTCCTGCGTGTTGAGCATGATAAATAACGCGTCGCCGTATGTATAGTAATAATCGCCGCCGACAATATCATTGGAACCCAGTTCACTTAAGTTCGGAATGTTGAAATGATAAAGGTAGTTAGGGTTGTCAGCGTCATGGTTGCCGACTGTGGTTGCCACGGGAACAGACTCTAATTTGTCGGCGCTTAAGTATCCGGCGTATTCGATTTCGCTGTTGGTGGCATCCTTGTTAGGCGCTTTCTTCGCTGTGGTCTGAATCTGGTCTCCGGCAGAAAGGACGAAGCTTGCGTCTGATTCCCGCTCAAAAGCCTGGTTTAAGGTGTCGTTCCAGTTGAATGCATCGCTGCATACAGAGGCAGACTGTGCCGCATAGAATTCTTCACTATCCTCTCCCTTTAATTCATTGGAAGAGCCAATCTGCGGGTCGCCTACATAGATAAAACTGAATCCGTCAGAAGCATCCTGTACGGTGAAAGCGACTTCTTCGCCGCCATCTGTCTGATAGCTGTGCTCTCCCGGAAGAAGGTCTTTGGCAGTTGCCTTACAGACATAGTATGCGGAGCCGTCTTTTGCTGTCGGTCCTTCGGAAACGGTTACGGCTACCGATTTGCCGTCAACTGTCAGAGTAGGTGCTTGGGTTTTGGAATACCAGCCGAAATTTATCTGCGTCTCGTCTTCGCCCATGGAAAGAGACATCTGTGTCCAGTCATCTTTTATGGTTTCCCATTCTGTCTGCCATTGTTCGTATGCTCCGTTTGCCGCCGCCGGTGTGTCTTCTGCATTGGTTTTCCCATCCGGTGCCGGAGCTGCAGATACGCTGCCTGTAGAACCGAAGCACAATGCCCCTGCTAATAATAAGGCTATGATTTGATTTCTTTTTTTCACATGAACCTCCCGAGCGTCTGTACGCTCTTTTCACAATTATTTTCCTATCTATAAATGTCAGCTTCCAGGCCTTGAAACTATCCGTATTTTATTCCATCGTATACGATGTTTCAATAGACTTTACATATATCTAACAGTATTTAACATAAACCATGAAATTTGTGACCGGAAATTCACAGAAATTTTAAAGAAAAAACACGGGTTCAACAATGAAAGAACACATTTGCTGCATAGAATAGTCAGGAAAACGGAGAGGAGGTATGAACTTGATAGAAGTGCAGAATCTAGTGAAAATGTATGGGAAGCATCTGGCGGTGGATCACTTGAGCTTTACCATAGAGAAAGGGCAGGTATATGGGTTCCTTGGACCGAACGGCGCGGGGAAATCAACGACTATGAACATTATGACCGGATACCTGGGGGCTACGGAAGGAAAAGTTCTGATTAATGGACACGATATACTGAAAGAGCCGGAGGCTGCGAAGCGGTGTATAGGTTATTTGCCGGAGCAGCCTCCTCTTTATATGGAAATGACGGTTCTGGAATATCTTACATTTGCGGCAGAGCTGAAGAAAATCCCGTCAAGTGAACGGGAAGGCCAGTTAAAGGCGGTTATGGAGCTTACGAAGCTTCAGGATGTAAGTATGCGGCTGATTCAGAATCTGTCCAAAGGATATAAGCAGAGAGTGGGGCTTGCGCAGGCGATTCTTGGATTTCCGGAAATTATTATTCTGGATGAACCGACGGTGGGACTTGACCCGAAGCAGATTATTGAGATACGGGAGATGATTCGTAAACTTGCCAAGAATCATACGGTAATTTTAAGTTCCCATATTCTTGCGGAGGTGCGGGAGGTCTGCGATTACATTATGATTATCTCCGGCGGAAAACTGGTGGCAAGTGACAATCCTGAGAATCTGGAGAAGAAAATCGGCGGCGATGGCGTTACGGAAATCCAGGTAAGAGCAACGGTAGAAGAGGTAAAAGAAATCCTGTCGGGCGTGCCGGGAATGGGTAAGGCGGAGTTTACAGACCATAAGAACGGGCTGGTGACTGCAAAGATAGAAAGCAGTGCGGGGCAGGATATCCGGGAAGAACTGTTCTTTGCTTTTGCGGGGAAAGGGGTTCCGCTGCTGGAGCTTACAAGGACGAAGACCACCCTGGAAGAAATCTTCCTTGAACTGACACAGGGAAATATTGTAGAAAGTGAGGAACAGATAGATGGCGGCGATATATAAAAGAGAACTGAAATCCTACTTTCATTCCATGATAGGTTATGTGTTTATTGCCTTTTTAATGGTGTTTATCGGTATCTATTTCATGGCGTATAATCTGAATTACGGTTATCCGTATTTTTCTTATGTTTTAAACAGCGTGGCATTTATTTTATTAATTGCAATTCCGGTGCTTACCATGCGGAGCTTTGCAGAAGAAAGGAAGAACAGGACGGATCAGCTTTTATTTACCTCTCCGGTGAATCTGTTTGGAGTGGTAATGGGGAAATATCTTGCAATGGTTACCATTTTTGCTATTCCGTGTGCGCTGTGCCTGATTTTTCCGTTGATTATCAAGGCCCAGGGGAGCGCGTATTTAAAGGTGGACTATCTTACCATTCTGCTGTTCTTCCTGCTGGGGTGTGTTTACATTGCGATTGGAATGTTCATATCTTCTCTGACAGAGAGTGCGATTCTTGCAGCAATCGGAAGCTTTGGTGTTCTGCTTATCCTGTATCTGTGGAGCGGAGTGATGAGTTTCCTCCCAAGTTCGGCAGGTGCGAATGCGGTGGGGCTTCTGTGTATTGCTACGCTTCTTATATGGCTGGTATGGCATATGACGAAGAACTGGCTGCTTGCCGCATGTCTTGAGTTAGCGGCGGTTGTGGGCGGCGTAATTGTCTTTGTGGTAAATTCCAGTATTTTTGAAGGAGCGCTGCAAAATATTCTTGGAAATTTGGATTTGATAGAGATTTTTACCGGAGTTCTGTCAAATAACCTTTTAGATGTCAGCGGGATCATCCGGTATCTGACGGTGGCAGGAGTATTTATTTTCCTGACAATGCAGATGATTCAGAAGAGACGCTGGAGTTAGGAGGTCAGAATGTTGGAAAAAATAAAAAAGATTTTTAGAAGCACGACTTCCAGAAACGGGAGCTACAGTGTGGGAATGATTGTTCTGGTAATCGGCATTGCGGTGGTTGTGAATATGATTGCGGGACAGATACCGGAGTCCTACCGCAATATTGATGTCAGCGACAACAAAATATATGAGATTACGGATACGAGCAGAGAGATGCTTAAGTCCCTGGATAAAGAAATAAAATTCACTGTATTTGCAGAGAAGGATTCGACTGATGAAAGAATTCAGACCTTTCTTAAAAAGTATACGGGGCTGTCGGATAAGATAGAAGTAGAATGGGTGGATCCGGTGCTGCATCCGTCTGAGCTTACGGAAAATAATATGGAGGCAGATGGAATCCTTATTTCCTGTGAAGAGACGGGAAAGAGCACGTCGGTTACCTTTGATGATATACTGGTGACGGATGAATACTCCTATTATATGACCGGCAGTTCTTCGCCTACAGAGTTTGACGGAGAGGGTCAATTCACAAGCGCAATTAATTTTGTCGCCAGCGGGGAAACGAAAAAACTGTATTATACTTCCGGTCATGGTGAGCAGACTTTTTCTTCTTCGGTAACAGAATTGCTTGAGAAAAATAATATCGAAGGAGAAGAAGTAAATCTTCTTATGACAAATGAGATTCCGGAGGATTGCGAACTATTGATGCTGTATGCGCCGACGGCTGATATCTCAGAAGAAGAAAAAGAACGGATTCTTTCCTATATGTCAGAGGGCGGAAAAGTATTTATTATCCTTGGAGAGATGGAAGGAGATGCTCCGAATCTGGATGCGCTGTTAAATGAATATGGTATGCAGCGGGAAGAAGGGTATATTGCGGATATGCAGCGCAATTACCAGGGAAATTATTACTACATTTTCCCGGAAATCACAGCAACAGGAGAGCTGGCGGAAGGGCTGTCCTCAGATATGGTATTACTGGTGAATGCGCATGGCCTGACAATGACGGATGCGGCGCGGGATACCATTTCCGTTACGGAATTTATGCAGACTTCTTCCCAGGCGTATGCAGTGACGGAAGAGACTCAGGAGGAAGGCACTTATACGCTTGGAGCGGTTGCCACGGAAACCATTTCCTCTGAGGAGGAAGACGCAGAAGATGAAAGCAGTGATTCTGAGGAAGAGACGAAGGAGAGCCGGCTTACAGTAGTGTCTTCTGACAGTTTGATTGACAGTCAGCTTACGGATAATCTGGCAACGCTGGAGAACCTGGATCTATTCATGAATGCAGTCACCAGTAATTTTGACGATACGCAGAATGTAGCTATCGAGGCGAAGAGCCTGGAGATTACTTACAATACCATGAAGCATACCGGTGTGACAGGAATGGTCGCGATTGTGGGAATTCCGGCGCTTGTACTTCTATTCGGCTTCATGAAGTGGTGGAAGAGAAGAAAGGCATAGAGAAGGAGGCCCCGTATGAAATCAAAAAAAGGATTCTTTATATTGTTGGCAGTGTTCTTAGTGCTGGTGGTATGTTATCTGGCGCTGAAAGTATGGACCGAGAAAGCGCAGGAGGAAGAGCAGGCGAAGACAGAGGCGGAGCAGATCTATCTGACAGATACGGATGTCAGCGAAATTACTTCCTTTGGTTATTCTAACGGTGAGACAGAGTTAAGCTTTGTAAAAGAAGAAGATACCTGGTATTCTGAGACAGACAGAGAAGTAAATCTAAACCAGTCGTCAGTGGAAAATATGCTGAGCCAAATTGCCTATATATCCGCAGACAGGAAGCTGGAAGATCCGGACGGCCTTGCTGACTATGGTCTGGAAGATCCGGTCTACACCCTGTGGTATACTACGGAGAGCGGAGAGACGGTAACGGTTCTTGTAGGGAATGCGGCGGGAAGCAATTATTATGCCATGGAGCAGGATGGAAGCGAGGTATATACTGTCTCCGGAAGCTGTATCGAAAGTCTGTATTTTGACCTTGAAGATTTGAAAGAAGAGGAAGAAACGGAAGAGACGGACACGACCGAAGAGGCGGATGTGTCTGACGGGTCGGATATATCAACAGATACGCAGGAAAGCGAATAAAGGAGAAAAGAGTGAGCTGGTGCGGTGTGCTGAGACTCACTCTTTTTTGTATTGTTAATGCAGATAGATATTCATGGCCGTTTATGTTCTTACGTTATACATGATTTTAGGATATAATCCATGCCTTCATCCATTTGAAGAACTTCTGCATACTTAGATAGAATATTAATAATAATTTTCAGGTTATCTCTATCCTCAAAATCGCTATCATAAATAAATAATACTTTTTTTACTCCTGCTAACTCGCCCGCGGCAAAAGACCATTGTCTGGCATTACTTATAAGTCTTCTTAAATTCTTGCCTTTGAACGAAAAATGCTTAATACACAGGTTTTCCAGCTGATAATCAAATGGAATTTCGTCATTAAATTCACCGGAAATTCTACCATTTGAATATTCTAAATTATTAGTTTCAAGTACACGTTTGATTAGCTTCTTTTCTTCATTACTATTCAATCGTTGAGATTTTGCCAAATCATATTTTAAATAAACTTTCGTAAGGGCATCTACATAATCTTCGTTTTCATCAACATTTAATTTCTTAATTGTAGAAAATCTAAACTCATTAGCAAATACTTTAACATATGAGTGTAAGTCAAATGAATCCTTATAGTTTAAGATAGAAGTTTCAACATCCTCTTTAATCCCAACAAGGTATGCTCTTACAAAATTAATATCTGCTTCATCATCAAATGCTTGAAATCTTTTGAAATTGGAAATATATTTAAAATCACGTTGGCCTGTAGTAATATTGTGAAATAACACTCCAAGACATAAGCATTCATCTGATACAGGTGAATGATAGTAATTCAAAGCTGAATATTCAATATGACTCATAATATACCTCCTTTTCTACTTTATGTAATTTAGAATCGTAGATATAATAACATCGAAGTGGTTTATCCTATACATTAAATATTCAACCAATGCATTTTCGCTTTCTTGCGTTGGTCTCCAATCTTGTGGACATTCTTCGATAAATTCCTTTATTACATTACAATTAATTTTACTTTTAAATTCTATACTTGCTTGTTCCAGGGTTTCTTTTGTAATAGAAATATTTCTATAAAACATACTATATAACCGTTCGTTATATTTAAGAACTTCTGTACTAAGTAAATCATTCTCTTTCATTGCCCTTTTTAAACAAACCGAATCCCAGATTGCACCATTAATAAACACATGAGTATGATCAATCACCTTCAATGATATGTCATTTTTATAAAATCGAACCAATAAATTTCCTTCATTCCTGTCTTTATTAAATATAATATGATCAAATAAAAGAACTTTGATGAAAACTTCCTTGTTCTTCATCAAATTAATAATAGATGATAATAGCTTGGTGGTTTTCGGCATAAAAGTTGAGTAAAACGCATATCCATAATTATTGTTCGAAGCAATATTAGAATCAAATACTTCTGTGTTCTCATCCATTACACATATTCCACAATACGGCATCGGGATATCGATAAGTATTGCCAATCTATAACACACATACTCATTAAAGAGCACTAAATTTCCTTCTGGACCATGAGACAATTTTACCACGACTTGGGAACCATCATCCAAAATTGCATATTTGGGCTCTGTAATACCAATATTCATATTATAATGAATTTGAGCAATATGCTTTTTCTTGATAATATCACCCCCACGCTCTCTTGAGTTTGTATTTTACAATAAGCAAAAAAGCGATAGTAATCTACACGATTAAAGCCAAAATGCCGTCACGCCTTTATTATAGCAAATCTTCGCAGGTTGACAACCTGTTTTTGAAAGGTTGTGCAATAAATCCTTCTGCTGACTTATAGACATAATAACACACTTTCTGAATTATGTAAATAATTTATGGATGATTGACAGTACCTGATTGAAAGTGATAAGCTAATAAAAAGTATTTTTATAACGATGCGTGTTGGACTGACGGGGGATTTCTTTAGGAGGAAGGCTATGAGGAAAATATCAATGCTATATCTGCTGCTGGCGGGTATCTTTCTGCTTGCCGGG
This sequence comes from Clostridiaceae bacterium, assembly GCA_902362865.1. Taxonomy (GTDB): domain Bacteria; phylum Bacillota; class Clostridia; order Lachnospirales; family Lachnospiraceae; genus Claveliimonas; species Claveliimonas acetigenes. The sequence goes on along the minus strand of CABIYE010000005.1, from coordinate 112,964 downwards.
TGTTCGGATGAGACGGCTTCTATACAGAAAGAAGAAGAGACAGACTATGCCCGTGTGACCTTATTTTCGGACGTGGAATTCTGGCATCCTCCTGCGTGGGATGTGTCAGAGGGAACTATTACCGGGGAGATATCCCGCAAAACGAAGGCAGTGGTAGATGTGAAAAATATCATTGGCGATCCAGATAAGCAGCTGAGCCTGATGATTGTGAATAATGAATTGCCGGATATTATATCGGTGACGAACAGTACGGTCATTAATCAATTAGTTACGTCAGGTAAAGTGTGGAAAATCGATGAATTTCTGGAAGAATATAAGCCGGATTCTCATTTGCTTGATAACATGCCGGAGGACATCAGGCAGGAACTGGTTCAGAGAGACGGAGCCTGGTATGTGCTTCCTTCCCATGTGAATTCACCGGATGCCAGGAGCTTGTGGAAGGCAAGCGACAAAAGATATGACGAATTGGCGCAATATGGGGATAATCTGGCGATTATCTGGAACAAGGAACTGTTGGAAAAGTTGGGGCTTGCTGTTGAAAATCTGCAGACGGAGGAGCAGGTGCTGGCGGCATTCGAGAGAGCCGGGCAGCAACCGGATGTGATTCCGTTACTCGTTGATGGGGATTCCTGGCAGGAGTCAACGCTGGCTTTCCTGGCAAATACATTTGGTGTGGAAGTGGTGGATGAAGAAGGGAATTACATAGATCCGGCGCTTCAGGCAGAGATGAAGGATGCGCTGTATTTTTTTCATACTGTGATGCAGAGAAGTTATGCGGATATCAACCAGATGTCCATGTCCAACGATGAAGTGAAAGGTGTAATCGCGGGCGGAAATGTGTTGTGTTTTATCGGAAATGTGGCGAATACGGCAATTGATGAAAGAGAATGGGTATCATCCGGCGCCATACGGCCTGCCACAGGTAAGACTTCGGTTGCGGGAAGGAGCGATCATGCAACCACTGGGTGGATTAATACCTTTATAGCAAAGGATTGTAAGAACCCGGAGCAGATTGCGGATTTTATTGATTATATGACCAGTGAAGACGGATTGCTGCTGTGGTGTTATGGTGAAGAGGGAAAGCATTATCACTGCGATGAGGATGGTCTGCTCGAACTGACGGAAGAAGGGCTGAATGCAAGAGTCAATTATACACAGAGTGGCGTGTTTGCCTGGTGGATGTTCGCGAATACAGCATGGGAGCGGAGCGTATTGGCTCCCTTTGAAGAGGGCAGTGTAGATGAAGCTTCATATGAAATCACTACGGCGTATGCCCTGGATGAAGATACGCATATTTATGACAGCGCTCTCGTCAGCGACCTTTCAGAGACACTGCTTCCGGGCAGTATTTATGAAAAGATGGAAGAAAATGTGGAAGAATGGAAGCGGACGCAGTTTCCCCGGGTTATTCTGGCGGAAAATGACAGGCTGTTTGAGCAGGAATATCAGAATCTGTTAAGTGGACTTGCGGAACGCCAGATTTACGAGCTGGACAGTAAAAAGAATGACAGCTATCAGAAAAACTGTAGTGAGTATGGGAAGAAAATTGAAAAGATGAATTAGACGAGAGAGGAACAATATGAGAAAGATAAAGCACGGCCTGTTCTCTCAGTTATTATTGATAAGCAGTATTATCTTGCTGGTCCTTGCGGCAACGTATGGAGTGACGAGGCAGTATGTCAGAAGAACAAGCCGAAGCAGTGTACTGGAATTGAATGAAAAAGCACTGACGCAGATTCAGAAGAGTGCACAAGATTTTTACGATTCTATGAATCATGTGGCGACAACACTGGTGTATTCGCCTACTGTTTACCGGTATTTTACGATGGATTCGGCGGGTAGAGTGACGTCGGAAGAAGATCTTTCGACGGTCTATTTGAATACGATGCTTTTGGATGAAAATATAGCAGGAATCTATCTTTATGACAGAACCATGGAAAAAATATCCAGTACGGGAGAAGAACTGGAAGAGACAGATAGTATGGAATTCATCCATGAGAGAAAGACACAGATGGAATTTGGCAGTACTTTTTTGCTGGAACAGTCGGAAATAGCAAGCTATGTCATATATTTCCCGGTATTTGACCTGGAGAATGTCAAGTACGGCAAACAGATTGGCATGTGCTCGCTGATTATGCGCGCCGGGAATTTTGATGAAATGTTGGAAGGTTCTCAGGCAACGGAGCATACGCAGGTATATCTGCTGGATGGGGAAGGGCAAATTGTCGCATCCAGGGGAAGCTCCGTTTCCGGGAAGCTTGGACAGGATATGAAGAAGAATACAGAGGAATATGACGTCCAGTTCAGGAGTCTTGCGATGGACGGGTGGAAGATTGTCAGCCGGATTCCGGTAAATGAGATGGAGGGCGGAACCGGCTGGATGCAGAACTTTATGATGGTGGCTTATATGATAGCAGGTGTGGCGGTGCTGATCCTGATATTTTTCTGCTACAAGCGTTTTATAAAACCGATTCATCAGATAAATGAATTTATCCGCAGTATCGTAGCTATGCCGCAACAGCGGATAGAAGTGGCGCGGGAAGATGAAATCGGGCTGGTGATGGAGAGCCTGAACCAGATGCTGGACGAGAAGGACCAGATGGATCGGGAGATGGACATTTCAAGGAAGAAGATGTACGAAGTCCAGCTTGCCAAAAAGCAGCTTCAGGTACTGGCTTACCGCAATCAGATTAATCCGCATTTCTTATATAATACCTTTGACTGTATCCGGGCAATGTCATTGTATTATGATGCGGAAGAGATTGCGGAGATTACCATGGCGCTGTCCCGTCTCTTCCGGTACGCAGTCAAAGAAGAGAACATTGTGCAGGTGGAAGAGGAATTGGAATATATTAAGGAATATGCCAAGATTATCGAGTTCCGCTTTATGGATAAGATTGATGTGGAAATTACAGCGGACGATGCGGCTTTGGAGAAGCCGATTGTAAAACTGATCCTGCAGCCCCTGGTTGAAAATGCGGTTTTCCATGGCCTGGAACAGAAAATCGAGGGTGGGGAAGTGCAGGTAAAAGCGAAGATGTATGATGAACGGCATCTGATATTTACGGTAGAAGACAATGGATGCGGGATGAAAGCTGATAAACTGGAAGAAGTATTGGCAACCCTGGAATCCAGGGAAAGTACGAAAGGCGTCGGGATGGCTAACATTTACCAGCGACTCCGGCTATTCTATGGTGAAAAGATGGAATTTACAGTAGAAAGCACATGGGGAGAAGGAACAAAGGTTACCATCTTGGTTCCGGATGAAGTAGAGGATGGAGGCGTAAAAAGTGTATAAAATATTTCTTGCGGATGATGAAATATGGGTCATTATGGGACTTAAGAAGCTGATTGAAAAGGTTGGGGCACCCTTTCAGGTAGTAGGTGAGGCAAGCAACGGCGTGATGGCGTTGGAGGAAATTGAGAAAAAGAAACCGGATGTTCTGATTACGGATATCCGGATGCCGGGAATGGACGGGCTTGAGTTGATGAAGGAGATACGGAAGAAAAAGCTGGATACGAAAGTGGTGTTAGTCAGCGGGTATGCAGAGTTTGACTATGCACAGAAAGCCATCCGGATGGGAGCGGTAGATTATCTGCTGAAGCCTGTGGAGGCAGAGACATTTGCAAAAGTGCTGGAAAATCTGGAAAAGATGCTGGACGAGTGCGGCGGAAAGCAGGAAGAACAGCCGGAAGAGATTCTCAATCCGTCGGCGCTGGAGAATATTGTTGAAGAAATTCAGGCTCGCTATAATGAAAATATTACTCTGACTGGTTTTTCCGAAAAGCACAACATTAGCGTGGGGCATTTGAGCAATCTTCTGAAAGAGAGGCTTGGAATGTCTTTTTCTGAGTATATCACGGCGAAAAGAGTCCAGAAGGCGAAAGAACTTCTGGCAGATGAGAGACTTTCTGTGGAGAAGGTAGCAAACGAGGTGGGGTACAAGGATTACTTTTATTTTACAAAGGTTTTCAAAAAAGCTGTGGGAATTTCCCCAAGCAAATATCGTAAGAATTTATAGAAAAGGGCAAGGCGCGGCGATTGCGCCTTGGGCGCAATCGTTTTATCCGTTCAGGTTTCTGAGGTGCAGATATACGGTGTTCTTTGAGATGTTCAATGTATCTGCAATAAACTGGACAGAATCTTTGAAATTAAAAAGTCCCTTTTCGTACAAAATAGAAATAATCGCTTTGTTCTTGTTGGTTGAAATAATCGACGCATCATTCATTACTTTTTCTTTTGCATTATTGATAAGATGCAGCATAAGTTCATGAGAATCTTCAAAAAATTCCTCGTTCACAAGCTCTGTTCCGGAAGATTGTCTGGGCGGTGAAGTAAAGCCGTCTATAATTTTTGAAAAAGGAACATCGAGATAAAAGTTAATACACAGCAGACCGATAATTTTGTTTTCTTCTCCCCGGATAATAATAGTCGTGGACTTCATGGGCTTATTATTTTTGTTTGTTGTAAAATATGTAATATTATCACCGGAAGCATTCTCTTCAATGTTTTTCAGCATATTTAAAGCCATATCGGTAATGGGAGAACCTACTTTTCTCCCTGTATAGTGTCCGTTGGCGATTGCAATTACGGATTTATCGTAAGATTCCAGATTGTGAAGGATTAATTCGTAGCCGGGTCCCAGATAGTCGGCAAGTCCCTTGATCAGGTTTTTATAAGAATTCAGGATCAGTCTGTCAGTTTCAGTTAATATGCAATTTGTTTTCATTTGTATAATCTGCCTTTCGCTTACACCCCACTTTTTGAATATAACGTGGATATAATAAAAAATTATATCATAAAAACGAGAAAAAGTAAAGTGACGGATTGTTTTGACAAAATAAAACAAATGTATTGACAATTCGAATAAAACATATATAATAAAAATTAGTTCACTTAATAAATTATTTTTTATTCAAAGGAAGAAAGGAGAGAAGAGGATGGAGAGAATCAATACAGAAAAGGCCCCGGCGGCGATTGGCCCATACTCACAGGCGGTGGAGCATAACGGCATTATTTATGTGTCAGGACAGCTTCCGATTGTCCCGGAGACCGGTGGGTTTGCAGAGGGAGGAATCGGTGAATTAACCAGGCAGTCTATCAAAAACATTGCAGCTATTTTAGAAGAAGCCGGAAGTGATATTACACAAGTATTAAAGACGACCATTTATTTGCAGGATATGAAAGATTTTACAGAAGTAAATGAGGCATATGCGGAATTCTTTGGAGAGACGGCTCCGGCAAGAGCGTGCGTGCAGGCTGCGGCGCTTCCGAAGGGGGCGAGAATTGAAATCGAAGTGACAGCTTATAAAGAATGATGGCATTTAATTTAGAAGAAAGGGAGAGATTATCATTTCCGGCGAAATATCTATGAAAAGAAATATGAATGTGAGATTCTCTGATTTATCAGGCGGATTGTTTGCGGAAACCGGAAAGGCGGATGTTGGTGAAGGCGCGGACAAGTTTCAAAAAGCAGGCGGAGATAATATGGCATGGGCGGATATGTTCTATCCGGATCCCTGGCTTCCGGAATCAGTAAGGGATGCGTCCATTGCTGTTATTGAGGAAGGTATTTCTTCACACTATACGCTTCCGGTCGGCCTTCCCAGACTTCGGGAGGCGTTGGCAGAGCATATCCGGGAGAAGGATGGAATTGAGGTAGACGCGTCCAGAAATATTATTGTTACACCGGGGTCGGATTCCGGGCTGTTGTTTGCAATGATGCCGTTTCTGGAAAGCGGCGATCAGGTGTTAGTGCCGGATCCCGGATATCCCAATAATTACCTGAACTGTAAGCTTCTTGGAGCAGAGGCGGTCCATGTGCCGACCTATCCGGAAGACAATTACCAGATAAGAGTGGAGGAGCTTGAAAAACGAGTAAATAAGAAGACAAAAATGGTTGTGCTGACACATCCGAATAATCCGACGACGGTTGTTTACAGGAGAGAAAATTTTGAAAAACTGGCGGAATTTATGGTTGCCAATGATTTGATCCTGGTATGCGATCAGGCATTTGAGGATCATGTGTTTGACGGGATTGAATTTGTAAGTCCATGTACGCTTCCGGGCATGTGGGAACGCACGGTAACGGTCTGCTCGCTTTCCAAAGGATACGGGCTGAGCGGTTATCGGATCGGTTATCTGTATGCAGATGACAGGATTATGGATGTATACTATGGAAGCGCGGTCAATGTGGTTGGCGCCCCCTGCACTATATCCACTTACGGGGCAATCGCTGCGTTAAAGGATAAGACGATATTACCGGCATATAAAGAAATATTGGACCGCAGGCGCTGCATCGCGCATGAAATTCTAAGCAGTGTGCCGGGCGTCCGTATGAACAGGAGTGAAAGCGGTATCCTGTCCTGGCTTGACGTCAGCAGGCTTGGAACAGCCCGGGAGGTTACAGATTACCTTGCGGAACATGCAAAGATTCTTGTGAATCAGGGGACGGCCTATGGTATGCAGGGAGAAGGGCATATCAGAATTGTGACAGCCTGTTTCAGAGAGGAAGAAGAAGCAGTGAAGCGCTACAAACGGATAGCAGATTCGTTGTGGCAGTTAGCAGAGAAAAAATCTATTATTACATGACGAGAGGAGGAACTATTATGACAACTTTGATTTCAGCAGATAACCATATTGCGTTATTTGCCTTGCTTTGTGCAATCTGTGCGATTGTTATTTACCTGGAGCAGAATTATAAATGGGCGGCGAAGATTACAGGGTGTATCATGGTTCTTTTGATTACCCTGGTGTTATCGAATCTGAGAGTAATTCCGGAAAGTGCGCCCGCCTATGATTTTGTCGGCAATTATCTTGTGCCGATGGCGCTGCCGTTATTACTTTTTAAAGCAGATATTAAATCCATTGTAAAGGACAGCGGGCGTTTAATTGTGTTGTTTTTCATCGGTGCAGTGGGAACCTGTGTGGGCTCTGCGGTGGCATTTCTGATTACTTCAGGGCATATCAACGAGGCACCGAAGTTTATTGCCATGATAACAGGTTCTTATATTGGCGGAGGCGTTAATTTCGTCGCTATGGCAGATAATTACGGAGCAAGCGGGACAACAGTCGCAACGGCAAATGTAGCGGATGCGCTTACGATGATGTTCTTCTTCTTTGCGCTGATGGTTATTCCTTCTATTAACTTTTTCAAAAAGCACTGGCTGCATCCCTATGAAGATAAAATAGCAAAGCAGACGGAAGCAGAAAATGGACAGGCGGCTACCAGTGCGGGAGCATATTGGGGAAAGAGAGAGATATCGCTGTTTGACCTGGCGCTCGAGATTGGGCTTTCGCTGGTAATTGTAGCAGTGTCGACGCCGATCTCTGAATTTTTCTCAACGGTGATTCCTACGAGTAATTTTGTGTTTAATTTCTTTAACGCACTGCTTGGAAGCAAATACTTGATTATCACAGTGATTTCCGTTATTATAGCAACCATTTTCAGCGACAAGCTTGCGAAAGTCGGAGGAGCGCAGGAGCTTGGTACATACTTTATATATCTGTTTTTTGCGACGATGAGCGCACCGGTATCCATCAGGCTTTTAGTAGGAGACGCACCGTGGTTTTTCGTGGCATGTATGATTATTGTTGTGATTAATATTCTGTTCGTGCTGCTTGGGTCAAAATTGCTGCATTTTGGTATTGAAGAGGCGATGATTTGTTCGAATGCGAATATCGGCGGAGGTTCTACCGCAATGGCGCTGGCGATTGCGAAAAACTGGACGGAGCTTATTATTCCGGGACTTCTGGTAGGCACGCTGGGAAATGTAATCGGCAATTTCTTCGGGATTTTAATGGGAACATTGTTTGGAGCATAGGAGGTGGATTATGAGGATTGATAACAGGGATATTCCCAAAGGAAGTAAGGTAAAATGGAATTTTCTGGCTGCAGAAATGACAGTAAACAAAATCGAGATACCGGTGACTGTAATCAACGGAGTGAAGGATGGACCGACGGTCGTAATTACGGCAGGCGTACATCCGAATGAACTGATCGGGCAGGCGGCAACCGTACATCTGGCTAAAGAACTGGAGCCGGAGGATATTGCAGGAACTTTGATTTTTGTACATATTGAAAATCCCATGGGACTTCAGTTTAAATATGCAAACCGCTCGCCGCTTGATAATGTGAATATGAATTCTGTGTTCCCGACGGGAATGGAAAAGGGAGAAGATATGGGAAAGGACAGCCTTCATTTAGGAATCTCTCCGACCAAGCAGGCGGCAGAGAGGATCTTTCACACATTTATCAGCCTTGCGGACTGGCATGTAGATATGCACGGCGGGGAACTGTTCGAGGATCTGGATTTCAATATAGAAATTCTTCCGATTGGCACAGAGGTAGATGAAAAGACGCGGGCTTTGGCGAGGATGTTTAAGTCTGAAAAGATATGGGAGGTTCCACAGGGAACAATCCCGCAGATGCCCAATTATCCCGGCAGGGGATCGGCGGTAGCCGAGGCGAACCACAGAGGAATCCCATCGGTATTTTTCGAGATAGGCGGAGAAGGACGTCTGAATAAAGAGCTGGTGGAACAGGCATGTGATGCACTAAAGAATATGATGATGTGTGTCGGCATGTTGGAAGGAGAACCGGTATACGTGGAGCCGGTTGTATATTCTGGCGGAAATGTATTATTTGCACAAAAAGGAGGCCTTCACTACATTCATATTAAGAGCGGAGATCTTGTGTATAAGGGTCAGGAGCTTGGATATACCATGAATTGGGATGGAGAAATTATTTCCCGTGATATCTGTCCGTGTGATGGGCTGATGACAAATATGGTCGTACATGGCGGTGTAGAGCCGGGAGATATGTTGTACGTAATTGCTAATAAATAGAAGTTAATAAAAGAGGAATAAACCGGCGTGGCAGAAGTCGCGCCGGTTTTTCCTTTTCTGAGAAAATATTTTAAAAGCTCTTGTACAAGGTGTTTGGTAATGCTATAATAGTAAATAGTTACAAAAGAGTTGCTGTAAAGAGAAAAAATATGGCAAAAACAGCCAAAATATTTAAAGGAGGAAAAAGTATGAGGAAGAAAGCAGCACGAAGTTTTTTAAGTCTGATTCTTGCGGCAGCGATGGTCGTCATAGGACTGCCGTCAGCCGTATATGCAGCAGGGACATCTGCGAAAGAATCAGATGAGGTCATTGAGACTGCAGAAGGAGAGGATATCATTGATATTGCACCTTATGCAGCAGTTTCCACGGATTATGTATCCAGTTGGGAAAATTTGAATGGGATTAACAATGAGGCGTTTGAACCGGGAGCTTCTAATCAAGGCAATAATCAAGGATGGGGCAACTGGCCGCAGGATCCGGGAAGCTCGCATTACGTTCAGTATGACTGGACAACCCCTATTACCACGGATTCTTTTCAGGTATACTGGTATGATGACGGCGGCGGTACACGGGTTCCATCCGCAATTCAGTTCCAATATAAGGATGCAAGCGGTAATTGGCAGGATCTTGCGATGAAGTCCAATCTGGATGATGTGATTAAGACGGATCAGTATAATACGATTTCCGTGGACAGCGTGACGACGAAATCCATCCGCTTCAATGTGACGGTAAGAGATGATGCGGCGGCGAATGGCATATATCGCTGGAAGGTTCAGTTCGCATTGACAGATGAGACGGCGGATACTGTTCTGGAACTGGCGAAGGAACAGCTGGTTTTAAGTGACAGAATGGCGTCGGATACACTTCTGCCGGCACAATTGTCAAATGGCGTGACGGTGGCGTGGACGGAGAATCATGATGCGGTCAATATCGAGGGTGGAAAAGCAGTTGTAACCAGAGGTGATACAGATGTGACAGGAACTCTTCGGGCAGAGTTGTCTTTGAAGGGCAAGTCTGTCACGAAGGATTTTACAGTCACAGTTCCGCAGAAAACAGATGCCATTCCGGATATGCTTGCGAAGTATGATTTTTCGAATCTGTCAGGAACACTTGCGTCCGGCAGTACGATTGCCGATGTATCCGGCCACGATCATAATGCAGTTGTGCAGGGCAGCGGAGTTTCAGCGGCGGGCAATGTGCTGACGCTCTCCGGAGGAAACGGCTATGTGCAGCTTCCTACAGGGATGTTCGACAATCAGAACAACCTGACAATTTCCATGTGGATCCAGAATGATATAGGGCCGGCGTGGACGTCTGCGTTTTTCTTCGGTAAGAATACTACCAGCTATTTTATGATTAATCCGCAGAATCCTTCCACGAATGCGGCGAAGATGTGTATTACATGGGGCGGCTCCGGAAGTGAGATCGGGATTGCACCGGGGACAAATCTGAGTGACGGGCCATATACAGGAAGCGAATGGACGCATTATACGGCGGTTATTACGGAAAATAGCATTACAGGCTATATTAATGGGGAAAAATATAACAGCTATGCGCTTAACAGAAAGGTTTCCGATATGGGAACAGGACTTCTGTCCTACATCGGAAAATCTGAATATGCCGGAGATCCTATCTTCCGGGGTAAAATAAGAAATGTATCCATTTACAGCAAAGCAGTTTCTGATGCAGAGGCTGGGCAGCTTTATACGGAAGGGCTTACCGAGGAACAGATTCTTCAGAATGCGGCAGATGCATTGACGATTCCGGAGGTAAAAGACGACGCTCTTTCTACCGGAATCTATGATTCCGTGACGCTGCAGAAAGCGATGCTCAGCGGCTTGGTTACTATTTCATGGGAAAGCGGCAGTGAAGAGATTATTTCCACAGATGGTAAAGTAACCGCACCCAAGGAAAATACAAATGTGAAGCTTACGGCTGAGATAAAGGTCGGAGATAAGACGCAGGAGAAAGAATTCAATATCCTGGTTCTTTCCAAAGATTCCACTACTTACGCTATGACTCTTGATAAAGAGGATAAAGGTGTGGATATTAGCCAGGAGCTTTTCGGACTTTTCTATGAAGATATTAACAGCTCTGCGGACGGAGGACTGTCACCGGAACTGGTAAAGAATAATTCTTTCCAGAATTACGCGGACGGCTCAGCGCCAACGAGTCCGGCAACCCGCGGAGACCAGACTTCCTGGAAGAAATACTGGACGTCCAGCAATAGCTCAGGATTTACGGTGGAGCAGACGGGCGGACTGAATGAAAATAATACGAATTATGCGAAGCTTACCGGAAATCAGACCTTGAGCAACGTAGGCTTTACAAAGATGTGGGATAACACCACGCCGTCGATACCGGTAGAGCAGGGAATGAAGTATGACTTCTCCATGTGGATGAAGGCGGACGCTGCTTATGCAGGAACGGTTACCGTACAGGTGACAGACAGCGCGGGGCAGGCGCTTACGGACGTGCAGACGTTGGAGCTTAAGAAGGACGGCAAATGGAATAAGATCAGCGCAGCGCTTACGGGAAGCAAGACGCAGACAGGAAAACTGACACTTACTATTTCAGGAGCTGCAGCAGCGGATGTACTCTGTGTTGATATGGTGTCACTGGCATCTCAGGATACCTATGGCTATGGAAATAAGAATTATGTTTACGGCGCAGGCCTTAGAAAAGATCTGGTAGAGGCGCTTGCGGATCTGAAGCCAAGCTTCATCCGGTTCCCGGGCGGATGTGCCATTGAAGGCGACTATGGCGAGGACAGCTTCTACAACTGGGAGAATTCTATCGGGCCTCTTGAGGAAAGAAAAGCACAGGCAAGCTACTGGGGAGATTCTACGATTGGCAAGAACCCGGATCCGGAGTATGGATATATGATGTCCTTTGAACTGGGCTACCACGAAATTATGACGCTCTGTGAGGATCTGGGAGCAGAAGCTTTCCCGATTATGAGCGCAGGTATCTACTGCCAGTTTGCAGGAAATGCTCCGGCAGCGAAGTCAGGAGAAGAACTTGATCCTTATGCACAGTACGCTATTGATTTCTTAAATTACTGCTGGGGCGACCCGGACAGCAGCAATGCAGAAGAAGCAAAATGGGCGAAGAAGCGTGTGGAGAACGGGCACGCAGAACCATTTGAACTTCACTATATCGGTATTGGTAATGAAAACTGGAATACCAATACGGTAAATTATTATGAGAACTTTACTTATATTAAGAATAAGATTGAAGCTTACAAAGAAGCGCATTATCCGGATCATCAGTTACAGCTTATCTTTGCCTATGGTCCGTATTACTGGAATGCAAGCAATGGTGAGGATGCCTATTCTTATGTAAAGAGAACCATGACAGGTGAGGTTCTGGTAGACGAGCACTATTATGCGGGAGCAGGCTGGATGCTTGAGAATACCCACCGTTATGATAGTTATGACCGTCTGGATGAGGATGGAACGAATGTATTTGTAGGCGAGTATGCAGTTAATGATAAAGGCAATACACTGGAAGGAGCAATTGCAGAGGCCGCTTATATGACCGGCTTCGAGCGCAACGGAGACATTGTGCGCCATGCGTCCTATGCTCCGCTTCTGGCGAAAATTGGGGCAACCAACTGGTCGCCGAATATGATTTACTTCGATGAATATGATGTAATGAAGACACCGAACTACTATGTACAGTGGATGTATGCGAATAATTATGGAAAAACGATTGTCAATACAGCTCTTAGCAGGATTAACGGCAGCGGTTCCTATCAGGCACTGAATGGCGGACAGACTGACATTTACCAGGTATCTTCTGTAGATGAAAATTATATTTATCTGAAACTGATTAACAGCGCGGACTATCCGAAGGACATTACCCTTACTTATCCGGGCGTTGAAGCTGGCGAAGCAGAGATTATCTGCCTGACCGGAGATGCAAAAGCGGAAAATGTGATTGGTAATGAGACGGTTGTTCCGGTGACAACTAAGGAGAAACTGACAGATGGAAAGCTGCAGTATCTGGTTCCGGCGACGTCATTCAGCGTAATCAAAGTAGCGTATAATGGTAGTGTGACGCCGGAAGTAAAACTGGAATCCATTACGGTAAAAGCTCCGACAAAGACCGAGTATACAGCCGGAGAAGAGCTTGACCTTGCAGGAATGAAGGTAGTTGCGAAGTATTCTGATGATACAGAAAAAGAAATCACAGAAGGCTACGAAGTAAGCGGCTATGATAAGGCTAAGACCGGAGAGCAGACAGTAACGGTGACGTATGAAGGAAAGACAGCGACTTTCAAGGTAACTGTGAAGGAAGCAGCGAAACCGGATGATACTGACAAGAAGGAGCTTGAGAAGGCAATCGAAAATGCAGTTCCGGACACTAAGAAGGAACAGTATTCAGAAGCGAGCTGGGCAGATTATGAAGAGGCTTTGAAGAAGGCA
>CABIYE010000005.1:0-99557 GCA_902362865.1 Clostridiaceae bacterium | reverse complement strand
AGCGACTGGTTCTACGATGCGGCATACTACAACTACTTTGCAGAAACCATGACGGGTACAGATCCTACGCATTTCTCACCATACGCAACGCTGGTACGTGCACAGTTTGCAACCATCCTTCACAGAATGGAAGGAAAGCCGGATGCAGAGTATACGAACAGATTCCCGGATGTACCGGATAAACAGTTCTATTCGACAGCAGTTCTCTGGGCGGCAGATGCGAAGATTGTTACGGGTTATACAGATTCCGGATACTTTGGAACGAACGATCCGATTACCCGTGAGCAGATGGTAGTTATGATGTACCGTTATGCGGATTATAAGAAATACGATATCTCAAAGACGGCAGATCTCAGCAGCTTTTCCGATGCAGGACAGGTAAGCGGATTCGCAGAAACTGCTATGAAGTGGGCAGTAGAAAATGGAATCATTGAAGGGAAAAAGAATACAGATGGTTCTTATCGTCTTGACCCGCAGGGCAGCACAAGCCGTGCAGAATGTGCGATTATTATTCAGAGGTTTATGGAGACATTCGGCGAGTAAGCAAAGAGAGAAACGACAAAATTAGAAGAAGGTGTAACCCATGTGAATGGGTTACACCTTTCTTTGTTGTGTTAAAAAATGTCAAAAGTATTCGATTGTGAATCGTAACGATTACCAAAAAAAGTACCAAAAAACCAAAAATATTACATATGGATAGTTTTAAGAAACTGTTATAATAAAGTGATAATTTTTTTGTGTAAGGGAGGAAGACGAATGAAAAAGACGAGAATGTGGAAAAGAGGACTCGCACTTGCACTCAGCGCAGCGATGGTTAGTCCTTTTCTTCCGGCAGCGGTTGAAGCGGCGGATGCACCGCTTTTGGCAGACTTTACGTTCGACGATGAAGCTCATGTGCTTACAGGCGGCAGTGCAAAAGCAACTGTCCATGGCAGTTATGAACTTCGGGACAGTAAAGATGCAGCAAGTGGGAAGGCTTTGTATTTGAACGGAACAACGTCAAATTATCTCGAACTTACCAATGCAGACGGCGGAAGCCTTCTGGCAGGCAAGGATGAAATTACTATCTCTTATGATGCGAAGCCGGACAGAACAGGAACAAACTGGGTATTCTATGCAGCGCCTGATAACGGGCAGCAGACAAATGGGAAAGAATATTATATCGGAGCATTTGCGAACGGAGGAAATACGAAGGTAGAGCGTTACAACAACGGGCGTACTGTTTCCTTTACGACTCCTACGGGAACGGACTGGTCGCATGTGGATATTGTATACGCTGAAGGTGTTACGTCTATCTATGTAAATGGAGAGAAGAAGCAATCCGTGGAGAACAGCAATGTGGCTCTGACGGACATCCTGGGCGACGAGGGAATCTTTTATATCGGAAGAGCCAACTGGACCGCTTCCGGGGAAGGCTATCAGGGTTGGATTGATAATTTTAAGGTTTATGACGGTGCACTGACGGATGATGATCTTGTGGATTCAGAGAGAGCTGCTGCGGCTGTTGCGGCAGATAAGGAGGCACTGACACTTCCGGAGAAAGTGGACGATGACTTTACACTTCCGTCAACCGGAAGCAATGGTTGTAATATTACATGGACGGTTGCAGAGAATGCCGGTGCAAAGATTGGTGAGGATGGATATTCGGTAACGGTTACAAGGTCAGAAGAAGCTGAGGTTACTGTCCAATTTACAGCTACGATTACAATGGCAGGTATATCGGATACAAAAACCATTAATGTTGTAGTAAAGAAAGAGCTGTCGGATGCGGAAGTTATAGCGGCGGCGAGGGATAAGCTTGATATTGTGGGCAAAGATGCGGTAAAGGGTAATGTAACCCTTCCTACAACTATTGAAGTGGAAGGGACAGATAAAGTAGCAACCGTAGAGTGGAAGTCTTCCAATACGGCTGTTGTTACCGATAAGGATCAGGATGGCAAGGCGGCGGGCGTCGTTACCAGACAGGAGACGGATACAAAGGTTACCATGTCTGCGACTCTTAGTTGCGGCGGCGTCAAGACGATGGTGCCAGAGGAAATCGTTCTGAATGTGGTGGCAGCGCCGAAGAATCTGGATGATAATTATACGGCAGGCTATCTGTGGACACATTTCGGAACCGAGAGAGGTTATGAGAAGATCTTCTTCGGATACAGCGAGGATGGGCTTACCTGGGAGAAGCTGAATAAGGATGCAAGCGGTACAGCACAGCCAATACTTACCAATGATGCAGAAGGAAGCGACCTTGGCGTGCGCGACCCACATGTGATTCGTTCCGCAGAGGGCGACAAGTACTGGATCCTCGGAACTGACCTTCATGCAGAAGGCGGCGGAGCAGGCGGAAGCGGCTGGAACCAGTCGAGCGCCAGCCAGAACCTGGTGGTATGGGAATCTGACGACCTGGTGACCTGGAGTGAGCCAAGATTGGTGTATGCAGGATTCGACAATGCAGGATGCGTGTGGGCGCCAGAGGCAATCTATGACGAGAGTACAGGGGATTACCTGGTATACTGGTCCTCCAGAGATAACAGCAAGGAAGGAACAGAGGAGAATGCATTAAGAGTGTATGTATGCAGAACCAGAGACTTTGTAAACTTCACAGAGCCGAAGGTGTGGTTAAGTGAAGACCGGGATTCCGGCAGTGAAGTAAATATTATTGACTCCACGATTGTGGAAGACAACGGCAAGTTTTACCGTTTCTCTACATCAGATTGGAATACGGTTATCGACGTAAGCGATACCCTTTCCGAGGATCTGCTGGATGTAAGAGTGAATGAAAATGCAAGCGTTAATGGCGACTGGACCCGTATCGTGAAGCGTTCCGGCTCCAGTGCAGCAGGCTTTGACAGAAGAGAAGGTTTTACGGTATACAAGCTTCCGGACGGAAGATGGTGTGCAATGGGCGATAACGGCGGATATAAGGCGTTCGTGACAGACGATCTGTCTTCCGGTAAGTTTACTACGGAAGTAACTGCGAATTTCGGAAAGGACCGTTTCCGCCATGGTACGGTAATGCGGCTTTCTAAAGCGGAGCAGGAGCGGCTTCTGGAAGCATACGGTGAAGCAACAGATCCTGATCCGGATCCAGATCCGGAACCGACAGAGAAGAAAGTTCTGGCGCAGTTTGATTTTGACGATGAAGAGACAGGCTTTACCAGCGAGGATGCAAAGGCAGAGGGAAATCATACTCTGCAGGATAGCTGGAATGAAGAAAATGGCAAGGCATTGTACCTGAATGGAAGCCAGTTCCTGAATGTGACGGATCAGAATGGCAAGAGCCTTCTGACAGGAGCAAAAGAACTTACCGTTTCCTTTGAAGTAAAGGTAGAGAATACAAGCACGAACTGGCCGTTCTATGCAGCGCCTAACGGAAATGCGCAGCAGTACGGAGTGTCTGAGCATTACGTCGGTCTGCTGATGAAAGATGGCTCTCTTACAGTGGAGCGTTATAACCAAAATGGAAGCCGTCCGGCCAATCCGTCAGCTTCTGTTGCTGCTAATAAATGGACAAGAGTTGATGTTGTGCTGACATCCGGCAAGACTTCTGTCTATATCAATGGAACTTTAGAATCAGAAGTAGCAAGCAGTTATGGGGTTGATGCTATTCTCGGCAATTCCAGTATTCTTCAGATTGGTAAAGCAAATTGGGGAAGCGGAGAATATTTCAAAGGCCTGATTGACAATATGACAATTCGCAACTATGCGCTGACCGGAGAGGAAGTGGAGGAAGAGGCAAGTGACTTCGTAAGTACACTTCCGATGGTAGACGGAGCAGTTGTAGGAACGGCGCCGACAAAGGACGAGGCGGCCGATTATCAGGGAACAGATGATCATACAGCAATTATTACAATGGTAGATACTGAGAAGAATGTACTGACTCCATATGTAAGAAAAGCGGCTGATGTTACAAAGCTTCCGGTAACTTTGGAATTGAACGGAGTTTCTGAGATTACTGTGGATGGCAAGGCATTTACCAATGGCAGCGAGATGAATCTGTCTAAGGATGTGGAAGTAAAGGTTAAGAACACAGCGGGCAGAGAAGAAACCTGGACCATCAAGGCGGCAGTATCCTCCAACAACCCGGTACTTCCGGGACAGTATGCAGACCCGGATATTGACTACTTTGACGGTAAGTTCTGGATCTTCCCGACGACCGACGGTTATTCCGGATGGAGCGGAACCGTGTTCCATGCATTCTCTTCCGAGGATATGGTGAACTGGACGGATGAAGGCGTTATCCTGGATTTGGCAAATGACAATCCGGGCACCAACGACAAGGGCGTGCAGATTGCAGCATCCACCTGGGCAGTAGGAAGCGCATGGGCGCCATCTATTGAAGAAAAGAACGGAAAATATTATTTCTATTATTGCGGCAAGTTCTCAAATGGACAGTCAGCAATCGGCGTAGCTGTTGCAGACAATCCGGCGGGACCATATGTAGATAAGGGAGAAGCGCTGCTGACCGTTTCCATGTGCAGGAACGCAGGTGTAAGTATGGGACAGGCAATTGATCCTTCTGTCTTTACAGACGATGATGGAACCTCTTATATTACATTTGGTAACGGCAGTGCAGCAATTGCAGAGCTGAATGATGATATGATGAGCATCAAAGACGGCAGCTTAAAACAGTTGAACGGACTGAGAGATTTCCGTGAATCTGTTGTAGTAATCAAGGCAAATGGCAAGTATCACTGGACATGGTCCTGCGATGATACGGGAAGCCCGAATTACCATGTAAATTATGGTGTATCCGATACCATTGACGGAAATATTACATATGTGAAAACACTGCTTTCCAAGGATGAGGCAAATGGGCTTCTTGGAACAGCGCACCAGTCTATGCTGCATATAAAGGATGCATATGGCAAAGACCGCTATTTCATCGCATACCATAGATTCTACACACCGCTTGGCATCTATACATCCGGTCTTGGCTACCACAGAGAGACCTGTATTGATGAAGTTACATTCGGTGAAGATGGTTATATGCAGGCAGAACCGACGCTTCAGGGCGTACCGGAGGTTCTGGTGAATATAACAAAGGATGTGCTTGAGGAAGAAATTGACAGCGCTCCTGGAGAAGACCAGAAAGAGAAATACACAGAAGAGACATGGGAAGCGTACCAGGAAGCACTGAAGAAAGCAGAAGCTGTTTTGGCAGATGAGGAAGCAACGCAGCAGGAAATTGATGACGCAGCAGAAGCTTTGAAAGATGCGAAGAATGCGTTGGAAGAGAAAGCAGAACCTGTTGTATTAGAATCTATTACAGTAACAGCACCGACGAAGGCGGAGTACACGGTAGGAGAAGAGCTGAACCTTGCAGGAATGAAGGTAGTTGCGAAGTATTCTGATGATACAGAAAAAGAAATCACAGAAGGCTACGAAGTAAGCGGCTATGATAAGGCTAAGACCGGAGAGCAGACAGTAACGGTAACATACGAAGGAAAGACGGCGACCTTTAAGGTTACGGTGAAAGAAGAAGCGGTTGCTCCGAAGCTTCCATACGTAGATGTAGCAGAAAGCGATTGGTTCTACGATGCAGCATACTACAACTACTTTGCAGAAACCATGACGGGTACAGATCCTACGCATTTCTCACCATATGAAATCCTGCCACGTGCGCAGTTTGCAACCATCCTTCACAGAATTGAAGGAAAACCGGCTGCAGCGTATACGAACAGATTCCCGGATGTACCGGATGGACAGTTCTATTCAACGGCAGTTCTCTGGGCGGCTGATGCGAAGGTTGTTACCGGATATACAGATTCCGGATACTTTGGAACGAACGATCCGATTACCCGTGAGCAGATGGTAGTTATGATGTATCGTTATGCGGATTATAAGAAATATGATATTTCAAAGACAGCAGACCTCAGCAGCTTTTCCGATGCAGGACGGGTAAGCGAATTCGCAGAAACTGCCATGAAGTGGGCAGTAGAAAATGGAATCATTGAAGGAAAAGAAAATGAAGATGGTTCTTATCGTCTTGACCCACAGGGAGGCACAAGCCGTGCAGAATGCTCGATTATTATTCAGAGATTCATGGAGACATTCGGAGAATAAGGAAAGCTTTTGAAATTTACCGGCGGCAGTTTTTCTGCCGCCGGTTCTAAAAAAAGGAGGAAGAGAATTGAAAAGAAAATTATTATGGAAGAGATGGATATCCCTTGCACTTGGCGCAGCGATGGTGGGAACCATGATTCCGGCAACAGCAAAGGCACAGGAAGAAACCAGTGTAGCACTGCTTGCTGATTTTACCTTTGACGATGCGGCACATGTGACCGGGGGCGGTAACGCCAAGGCTGAAGTAAAGGGAACCTATGAACTTAAGGACAGCAAGGACGCAGAGAATGGACAAGCGCTGTATCTTGACGGAAACGCATCTAATTATCTTACTGTTACTGATGCAGACGGCGGAAGTCTTCTGACCGGAAAGAAAGCGATTACCATCTCTTATGATGCAAAGCCGGACAGAACAAGTACAAGCTGGGTATTCTATGCGGCACCGGATACCAAGACGCAGACAAATGGGAAAGAATATTATATCGGAGCATTTGCAAACGGAGGGAATACCAAGGTAGAGCGTTACAACAACGGGCGTACCGTTGGATTTACGGCTTCCACGGGAACGGACTGGGCGCATGTGGATATTGTGTATGATGAAAATGTTACTACGGTTTATGTGAATGGTTTAAAGAAAGAATCCGTGGAGAACAGCAATGCACAGCTTACGGATATTCTGAAAGATAATAGCATTCTCTATATTGGAAGGGCAAACTGGGGCAATGGAGAGAGCTACAAAGGCTGGATTGATAATTTCAGGATTTATGACGGGGCGCTGGCGGATGAACAGCTTGTCGATGAGGATGTGGCAAAGGCAGCGGTTGTAGCTGATAAAGAAGCGTTGACAATTCCGGAGACAGTGACGGAAGATTTCACCCTTCCGGCTAAGGGACAGAACGGATCAGAGATCACATGGACGGCCACAGCCAGTGAAAATGCAGTGATTGGCACGGATGGCTATACTGTGAAGGTAAAGCGCGCCGATGATGCGGATGTGACGGTAACCTTTACAGGAACATTTACCATGGGAAAGGTAACAGACACGAAGAGCTTTGCTGTCGCTGTACGTAAGAATATGGATGATGCTGATGTAGTGGCTGATGCGCTGAAAGCGCTGGACATTGCAGACAAGGATGAAGTGCAAGGTAATATAACGCTGCCTGAGAAGCTGGAAGTGGAAGGGACGGACAAGGATGTAACGGTAGCGTGGAAGTCTTCGAATGCAGAAGTGGTTACTGACATGGAGAAAGACGGTATGGCTGCGGGAGTTGTAACCAGACAGGAGAAGAATGTGAAGGTTACGATGACTGCTACTGTGACCTGCGGAAAGGAAAGCGGAACGAAAGAAATTACGCTTACGGTAAAGGCGGCTCCGACACAGAGGCCTAAGACAACGGAGTATCTCTTTGCATACTTTACCGGAAGCGAGGGAAGCGCGACGGATGAGCAGATTTATTTTTCTACCAGTGAAAATGGCGCGCAGTGGACGGATCTAACTGCAAATGGAAGCCCGGTTTTAAGCTCTGCGATTGGTGATAAAGGCGTGCGTGATCCGTATCTGATCCGTTCGGCAGAGGGTGACCGGTTCTGGCTGATTGCAACTGACCTGAGTATCTATTACCGGGGAGGCTGGGGAAGAGCAAATGCAACGACCCAGGGAAGTACGAATCTGGTAGTATGGGAATCGGATAATCTGGTAGACTGGTCCGAGCCGCGTCTGGTAGATGTGGCAGGCAACATACCGGGAGCGGGCTGCGCATGGGCGCCGGAAGCAATGTATGACGCCAATACCGGCAATTATGTTGTATACTGGGCGACTGCATCCGACGAGAGCAATGTAAATGGCGACCGTATGAACATGTACTATGCAACCACCCGTGATTTCCGGACGTTTTCAGATCCGGTACTCTGGATTGACAGAGAGCATTCTATCATTGACACGACGATGATTCAGGTCGGTGATAAGTATTACCGTGCGTCGGGTGACGGGCAGATTACGATTGAAGAAAGCGACTCCATTTATGAAGGATGGAAAATTATCGGAACACTGAAAGATATTTTCAACAATAATAATTACAGTGGGTCAAAGTTGGAAGGACCTGAGTTCTTTAAATACAATGAGGATGATTATCTGACAGATGCGGATGGCAATCCGGTGGAGACCTGGGGATTAATGTGCGACCAGTATTCCGAAGGCAAAGGCTATCTTCCATTCCGTACAACGAATATTGCAGATCAGACAACGGCAAGCTGGTCTCCGGCAAGTGACGTGAATTTCGGCAGTCTGAAAAAGCGCCACGGGACAATCCTTCCGGTTACGAGAGCAGAGTATAATCTGATTATGCAGGAAATCGGCAAAAAAGACTTGCCAAGTGATATGACTGCACTTCAGGCTGAGACAGAGAACGCCGTCAGTGTGGATGATAAGGATAAGTATACGGAAGAAAGCTGGACAGTATATGAGAATGCACTGAAAAAGGCAGAGGGAATTCTGGCAAATGATGCGGCAACGCAGAGAACAGTTGACGAAGGACTGGAAGAACTGCGGGATGCAAGAATAGGTCTGGAGGAGAAGGCAGAACCTGTTGTATTAGAATCCATCACCGTAACAGCTCCGACGAAGACGGAGTATACAGTAGGTGACGAGCTTGAACTTGCAGGAATGAAAGTTACCGCAAAATACAGCGATGGTTCAACGGAAGATATTGCAGTAACGGACTGCGAAATAAGCGGTTATGATAAGACAAAGACCGGCGAGCAGACAGTAACAGTAACATACGAAGGAAAGACGAACACCTTTAAGGTTACAGTGAAAGAAGCAGCAGCCACTCCGAAACTTCCATACGAAGACGTAGCAGAAACTGACTGGTTCTACGATGAAGTGGCTTATAACTATTACGCAGAAACTATGACGGGTACAGATCCTACGCACTTCTCACCATACGCAACGCTGGTACGTGCGCAGTTTGCAACCATCCTTCACAGAATTGAAGGCGAACCGGTTGTAGCGTATACGAACAGATTCCCGGATGTACCGGATAAACAGTTCTATTCAACGGCAGTTCTCTGGGCAGCAGATGCGAAGGTTGTTACGGGGTACACAGATTCCGGCTATTTTGGAACGAACGATCCGATTACCCGTGAGCAGATGGTAGTTATGATGTACCGCTATGCGGATTATAAGAACTATGATATATCAAAGACAGCAGACCTCAGCAGCTTTTCTGATGCAGAGCAGGTAAGCGGATTCGCAGAAACTGCTATGAAGTGGGCAGTAGAAAATGGAATCATTGAAGGAAAAGAGAATACGGATAATTCCTATCGACTTGACCCGCAGGGCAGCACAAGCCGTGCAGAATGTGCGATTATTATCCAGAGATTTATGGAGACATTTGATAAATAAGTGCTTTTTTGAGCAGGCAGTGGTGGCGAACCACTGCCTGTTTTGGTATAATCAAGGATAGAATGACCGGCTTCGGTTATCGCAAATTTAAAAGAAGGAAGGGAGAATGTGTTATGAGAAGATTAAGAAGCTGTATTTTAACAGCCGCACTGCTGGTTCAGACGGTATCCGCAGCTGCATTTACAACGGAAGCGGCAGTGGATACGGCAGGAGAAACAGCGGAAGTGGTGGAGACTGCGAGTATTAACTTAGAAGATCATGTGGAGGTCGAGGGAGAGAATCCGGTGTGGCCGCAGGCGCCTTCGGCATTTTCCGATTATGACGATTACAGGAATCATACCGGACAGATACATGATACGGAGTTTTATTATGATCAGGAAGAAAAGACCTGGTATTATTATGTGACAAATTCCAGTGAAATACGTTCCAGTAAAGACCTGGTAAACTGGACGCTGGAGGAGACTGACAGAGGCGGGAATGCCTGGGCGCCCTGTATTGTGAAATTGAGGCAGGCAGTAGAATTTGAGGGAAATACATACACTTATGCATTATGGGACTCTCTGTCAACATTTGGAACCAGGCAGTCGCAAATCCGGCTGTGGCTGTCTAATTCTCCAAAGGAAGGGTTCGTCTATGCCGGGGATACGGTTACATCCCGGCTGGATGATGGAAAAGAGCATAATGCCATTGATCCGACCGTCTTCTATGACAAAGAGGGTACGATGTGGATGTGTTATGGATCGTTTTTTGGAGGAATCTACCTGATTGAGCTGGATCCGGCGACTTGTATGCCGAAGGATGCAGATGGGATCCCGGGAAAGAGGATTGCATACAGAAGTCAGTATATGAACAGTATAGAGGGCGCCACGATCCTGTACAATCCTGATACGGATTACTATTATCTCAATGTGTCTTACGGAAGCCTGAGTGATACTTACAATGTGCGGATCGGGCGTTCCAGGAAGGTGGAAGGACCCTATTATGATTATAATGGGATGCCGATGGATAATGAAGGATATACAGCGGATGTGGTAGATCAGATTGGAACGAAGATTACAACCCCATATGCATTTGAATCGGATAATGGCTGGTATGGCACGGGACACAGTGCTTTCCTTTATAATCCGGATACGAACGAATATTTCCTGTCACATAATGCAAGGCAGGAGTCGATAGAAGGGGCAAGGCTGAATATCCGGAAAATATATTGGACAGAAGACGGGTGGCCGGTTGTCTCGCCGGAGCTTTATACAGGCACGGAGACGGAGCAGAAAATCCCCACAAGATTCATTTGCGGTTCTTATGAAATTATAGAATTACTCCGCGAAGATCTTCCTACTGACCCGGTGGAAGCTGTGAAACGGGAAAGCAGCCAGATTCAGCTATTGGAAGATCACAGGATTACAGGAGCGTATGAGGGAACCTGGATTCAGACAGGAGACAATACTCTGAAGCTGGATTTGGGAGGTGTAGTGTATACGGTTACTGTGGCGACAGCGTGGGATTGGGAAAACTGGAAAGAGTGTCTGATCTTTACCGGCTTGTCAGAAGAGGCGAAGACGCAGTACGAAGCATTGACGGAAGAAAGGAGTGGTATTGGAATCTGGGGAAAATACAAAGAAACGATTTCTCCGGCGCTCCGCTCTATCAACCTTACAGCTCCGGCGAAGACAGCCTATATCCGGGGTGAAGAACTGGAACTGGAAGGGATGGTATTGACAGCAGTGTACAGTGACCAGAGTACAAAAGATGTTACCGGAGAATGTACGGTAGCAGGATATAATAAAAATAAGACAGGCGAGCAGACGGTGACGGTTACTTACAAGGGAATGAGCCAGTCCTTTGTGGTAACCGTGAAAGAAAAGGAAGAAGAAAAACCAGAAGAGAAGCCGGAAGAAAAGCCGGAAGTGAAATTACCTTATGAAGATGTGGCAAGTGGCGCATGGTATTACGACGCAGTTTATTATAACTATGTTGTTGAGACGATGAAGGGACTTGACGGGACACATTTCGGGCCGGACGAGCCGCTGGCACGCGCGCAGTTCGCTGTGATTCTTTACAGAATGAACCATACACCTCCGGTAGAATATAAAGCAGCATTTCCGGATGTGCCGGATGGAGAATGGTTTACCAATGCGGTTCTTTGGGCAGCAGATACGAAGGTGGTAAGAGGTTACGATAATACGGGACTTTTCGGCCCGGGGGATCGTATCAACCGTGAGCAGATGGCAGTTATGATGTACCGGTATGCAGATTATATGGGGTATGATACCAGCGTGAAGGCAGATTTCAGCAAATTCAGCGATGCGGCCAGCGTCAGTGCATTTGCCGATGAAGCGATGCGGTGGGCAGTAGGGAATCGGATTATTACCGGGAAATACGGTGAAACTGTGCTTGACCCGCAGGGAAATGCCACCCGTGCAGAGTGTGCCACGATTATTATGCGGTTTTTGGAGAAATTTCCAGTATCATAAAATATTGCACAAAAAGATTAAAATAAACCATCTTAAAAAGGTGCATTCTGTGTTATAGTATAAAAGGAAAATCTATACTTAAGAAAGGAGAAGGATATGAAAAAGTTTAGATTAAAAAAAGCAATGGCATGTATAACGGCTGCGGCTATGCTTGCAGGTCTTTCCGGTTCTGCCGGAGTCGGCATGACAGCAGTACATGCAGAAGGCATCGACGACCATCTGATTCTGGATTTTGATTTCGAGAATCTGACAGCAGGGTCTGAAATTACCGGAGGAGGAGCAAAGGCAACAGGAAGTTATTCACTGCAGGATAGTTATGCAGGCGCAGGCAAGGCGCTCTATCTGGATGGAACATCGCAGTTCCTTAATGCGACGAAAGAGGATGGAACCAGTCTGCTTGCCGGATTAAAGGAGATGACGGTATCTTTTGAGATGAAGTCAGATCGAACCGCTACGAACTGGCCGTTCTATGCAGCGCCAAGTACAACTACACAGCCAATCGGCGGCAACGGCAGGGAATTGTATTTTGGACTGCTGGTAAATGGCGGAAATATTACGGCAGAGCGTTATCTGAACGGGCGGTCTACCTGTGCGTCGACCGCGATGAACAGTGAATGGAGCCATGTGGATGTTGTTGTCAGTGAGTCTGACACAACGATTTATATTGACGGTATTGAAAAGTCACGTGTGGAGAGCACGAATGGGCTGGACAGTATTCTGGGCAGTTCTCCGATTCTTCAGATTGGGAAGGCAAATTGGGGTAACGGAGAATACTGCAAGGGCTGGATTGATAATATGAAGGTCTATGATAAGGCACTTACAGCAGAAGAGGTTCAGCAGGTTGTTTCGGACGCTTATGCAGGTATTGTAATCGCACAGACTGCGGCGACGATTCAGGACGTGACTCTTGATGACGCTAAGGTGGTGCTTCCGGATTATGACGGCGCTGTTACCTGGAAGTCTTCCATGCCGGAAGTGGTGATTGAAGAGAATGGACTGACGGCAAAGGTTACACAGCCTGCAAAAGGAGAAGAGGCTCTGACAGGTAAGCTGACGGCAGTTATCAGCGTGTATGGCAAGACATTGGGAAAAGAGGTGAATGCAACCATTCAGCCGGCAGTAGCTCAGGATGATCCGTACGGATACCTGATGGTACATTTCGTGGAAGACTCTGCAGGATACCAGGAGAAGATTTATCTGGATATTTCCAGAGGGGATAATCCACAGCAGTGGGATCCGCTGAATGGCAGACAGCCAATCGTGGCTTCTAATCTGGGAACTACCGGTTCCAGAGATCCGTTCCTGACCTATAACCCGGAGAAAGAGACTTACTATATTATCGCTACCGACCTGCGTGTGTTCGGCGGAGATAACGGAGGATGGGGAGTATGGCAGGATCACTACAGTACCAAGATGAATGTGTGGGAGTCTAAGGACTTGATCCACTGGGGTGAGGTTCGCCAGTACGATGTGGCGCTTAACGCAGAAGGTGAGAAGGAAGACACCTACATGGGTATGATGTGGGCGCCGGAGGCGACCTGGGTAGATGATTTCTACGAAGATGGCAGAGGCGCGTTCGTGGTATACTGGTCTTCCATGACGGATTCCGGATACAGTAAGATTATGTGGGGATCCACCACAGACTTTACGCAGGACACCTATGAGTTCGGCGGCGTATTCCTTGATCCGGGACATACGGTAATTGATACCACAATTCTTCAGGCAGGAGATAAGACTTATCATATTACAAAAGATAATCAAAGCGGCAAACAGCTTTATATGGAGTCTACGACGGCAGAGAGATGGTGGGAGCCGGGAACAGAATGGACCCAGATTCAGACGAATATCGGACAGAGCAGATTCGGTTCAGTAGAAGGTCCTGCAACATTTGTAGACCACAGCAACGAGAACAGCTTCTATTTGTTTGTGGACGATCTGCCGACGCCGGGGTATCAGCCGATGTATACTTCTAATCCGGATGAAGGATGGGAATATCTGGATAGCTCAGATTATTTCCTTACTACTTACACGAAGCATGGTGGCGTGATTTCCCTTACAAAGGCACAGTATGATGCGCTCAGAGATGCTGACGCTACATCAGCTGTAGAAGAAAATCTCGGAAAGGTAGAGACTACCGTAGGTGTATCCGAGGAAGAACTGGAAGCTATGCTTCCGGAAACAGCGGAAGTGAACCTTGCATATAACAGAGGTACATCCGAGCTTCCGGTTGTATGGGATCTTTCCGCAGTGGATTTGAAAAATGCAGGAAGTTATGAGGTGATAGGTGTTGTACAGTCCATTGGCGCTAATAAGAATCAGTGGGTTGGCAAGAATAATTCTACCAGCTATCTGGCAGAAGACAAGCAGCTTTACAGTTCCACGGCAGTAGAAGTTACGGTGGCGGTGGAAGTGAAAGAAGCAGCGACCCCTGTTACTCTGGAATCCATTACGGTAACAGCACCGACGAAGACCGAGTATACTGCAGGGGAAGAGCTTGACCTTGACGGAATGAAGGTTACCGCAAAATACAGCGATGGTACAACGAAAGATATTGCAGTAACGGACTGCGAAGTAACCGGCTATGATAAGACAAAGACCGGTGAGCAGACGGTAACGGTAACATATGAAGGAAAGACAGCGACCTTTAAGGTTACGGTTAAGGAAGTAGCGGTTGCTCCGAAGCTTCCATACGTGGATGTAGCAGAAAGCGATTGGTTCTACGATGCAGCATACTACAACTACTTTGCAGAAACCATGACGGGTACAGATCCTACGCACTTCTCACCATATGCAACACTGGTACGTGCGCAGTTTGCAACCATCCTTCACAGAATTGAAGGCGAACCGGCTGCAGAGTATACGAACAGATTCCCGGATGTACCGGATAAACAGTTCTATTCAACGGCAGTTCTCTGGGCGGCAGATGCGAAGGTTGTTACGGGTTACACAGATTCCGGATACTTTGGAACGAACGATCCGATTACCCGTGAGCAGATGGTGGTTATGATGTATCGTTATGCGGATTATAAAAAATACGATATATCAAAGACAGCAGACCTCAGCAGCTTTTCTGATGCAAAACAGGTAAGCGAATTCGCAGAAACTGCTATGAAGTGGGCAGTAGGAAACGGAATCATTGAAGGAAAAGAGAACGGAGATGGTACCGA
This sequence comes from Clostridiaceae bacterium, assembly GCA_902362865.1. Taxonomy (GTDB): domain Bacteria; phylum Bacillota; class Clostridia; order Lachnospirales; family Lachnospiraceae; genus Claveliimonas; species Claveliimonas acetigenes. The sequence continues at coordinate 84,453 of CABIYE010000005.1, read as the reverse complement.
TCGCCTTGACCCGCAGGGAAGCACGAGCCGTGCAGAATGCGCAATTATTATCCAGAGATTCATGGAGACATTCGGCGAGTAAGCTATAGAATCAGGAAATGGGAGAATTAGTATATGAGAAAAAATGCGAAAAGATTCACAGGAGCGATTCTTTCCATATTTATGCTGACCGGAATGTGCGGCGGACATTTGTCCGCCGCCGGTGCAGCTTTGGAAGGAGTACAGACAGAAAATCAGGAAGAAGCCATTCAACCTGCTTATTTTGAAGAAGACGTGATTAATTGTGGTGACAATTACGAATGGGAAGGCGTTCTTTGGGATGATGATGAGATTATAATCGTGGGAAGCAACACGCTGGATTGGGCTTCCGACGGTGTGCTGGAGATACCTGCCCAGGTGGACGGAAGGACGGTTATTGGCGTGGGAGGAGTTGGTTATAGTGGATTTCGGATTTTCTCCCCGGAGCTGATTACTACGATTAAATTCCCGGATACTGTTACTACAATTGAGGATCAGGCTTTTAGCAAGTTTGGAAATCTAACTACGATCTATTGTCCGGATAATACGGAATATGACGGACCGAACAGTTATACGGATCCTTTTGAGGGGTGCACGAAAATTGAGACCATTTATGCCAATAGCTATGACTATGGCGTGCCTGTTTACGATAGTGTAAAGACAGTTACTTATTACGATGGTGTTACAGAAGTAAGGGATTATGGCGGAACGAATTTGACTACCATTAACCTGCCGGACAGCATTGAAAAATTCGGCTGGTCGGACGCGCCGGAATTGTCTGCCTTGAATTGTTCTAAGCCAATAGAGCAGATTATCGTGACGTCTACCCGCAATTGTCCGAAACTTTGTATTCCGGTAAATGCGGGAACCGTGTCAGGAATTCAGGACGATTATTCCAACAGCGGAATTACGGCCATTACTTTGAGACTTACCGGGTCTTCCTGGAATGATAAGGATGCATTTTTGAACTGCCCGAACTTAACGGCAATCAATGTTACAGATCCTAACGGTGAGTTTCACTCCGAAGACGGCGTGCTGTGGTGGAATAATGATCTCTATACATATCCTGCAGGAAAGAGCTGGGCGGGTAATTATGATGTGCCTGCCAACACCCAGTGCATTTATCTGTATGCGTTTGATTCCTGCAAGTTTACTTCCCTTACTTTTCCGGAGAATATGAATCCGAATTATTACTGGGATGGATATGATACAACAGATAATCCGAAAGACAGTGTATTTGAAAATACGAGTATAACGAAGATCCGGATTGTTCCGAGAAGTGCAGCAATGGACTATTATTCAACCAGAGAAGAGTTGGCAGAACGGTTTAAGGTAAGCGCAGATCAGATAGAGTTTTATCTGGGAAATACCTACCAGATCACTTATCAGCTGGACGGCGGAACGAATGCGCCGGGCAATCCGGCGTCCTACCGTGCGGGAGAAGATCCGGTTACGCTGGCTGCTCCAAGTAAGGAAGGATATGTTTTCCTGGGATGGAAGAGAAGCGACGTATCCGGCGGATATGAGAGTACAACGGAGCGGGCGTATGACGGATATTTTGAGAATTATGTATTTACAGCATGCTGGTGTAAAGAACTTCCTTATGCGGACACGTCGGTTGACGGATGGTACTATGCATATGTGTCCGGTGTCTATGAAAGAGGCATTATGACCGGGCTGAATGAAACCACTTTTGGACCGGCAGACCCTCTGGCACGTGCGCAGTTCGCTACGATCCTTTACAGAATGAACGACAAGCCGCCGGTAGAGTATAAAGCGGTATTTCCGGATGTGCCGAAAGGAGAATGGTTTACCAATGCAATTCTCTGGGCGGCAGAGACGCAAGTGGTAAAGGGATATGATAGTACAGGGCTTTTTGGACCGGCAGATTATATCAACCGGGAGCAGATGGCAGTGATGATGTACCGTTATGTGAATTACAAGGGGTATGCTTCTGAGCAGCCTGCTGACATCAGCGGTTATCAGGATGCGGACAAGGTGAATACCTTTGCGCAGGAAGCTATGAAGTGGGCAGTAGGAAACGGAATTATTTCCGGTAAAGAGAATGAAGATGGTACCGTACGCCTTGATCCACAGGGCAGCGCAAACCGTGCGGAATGTGCAACTATCATTATGCGGTTCCTGGAGAAGTTTGAAGAGTAGGCGTGACGGCGAAATGAGAATGAGGAGAAATGAATCATGATGAAAATGATGAAAAAGAGCGTGGCGCTCCTGGCGGCGGCTGCAATTGCTGCAGGCGGAACGGGAGTCACGGGACTTGGAGCTTCAGTCAGCCGGGCGGCGGAATCTGAGATTCAGCCGATTCTGGAATATAATTTTGACGAGACATTTGAAACGGGCAAGGCAAAGGACAGTGCAGGCAGCAATGATGCAGTCTTATCAGACGGAGCGGTCTATGTGGAAGATGCGGATTATGGACAGGTTCTGTATCTGGACGGAGGAACCGATCTTGGCGGAAGCAATAGTTTCCTTGCGTTCCCCGAGGGCTTTTTTGACGGCAAGGATTCCCTGACGGTTTCTATGGATGTTAATGAAGTGACAAGAACCGGTAATTATTTTACTTTTACGGTAGGCCAGGACAGCCAGAAATATCTGTTTTTGAAGACACATCCGACTACCATGAAGCTGGCGATTACTACCGGAAGCTGGTCGAATGAGAAGACAGCCAGTACATCCTTCATACATCCTAACAACAGCAGAAGGTGGATTAATGTGAAGATGGTTATCACGCCTACATCCATTGCGCTGTATCAGGATGGCGAGCTGCTTGCTGAAAATGAGGCGACAGGCATTAAGCTGTCGGATCTGGGAACAAACCTGAAGGCTTATCTTGGCAGATCTTTCTACACTGCGGATAAATATTTCCGCGGATACTTTGACAATGTGAAAGTGTATGACCGTGCCCTGACGGCCGCAGAGGTTAAGTCAGTAACGGAGCAGGAAGCTGCAGAACGTGAAGCGGCAATGAGTGATTTGCATTATGTTGCGGAGAAGTTTTCTATTCCGAATGCGGACAGTATCAAAGGAAACATCACACTTCCTTCAGAAAAGGACGGTGTGAAGATTGCATGGAAATCTTCCGATGAGAAAGTGATTAGCACAAAGGTTAAAGAGAATGCCGGCTATGATGACACACCGGCAGGTGTAGTTACCAGACAGGATGAAGATACCAAAGTCACACTGACGGCAACCTTTTCTAAGGACGGCGAGGAAGATGTGACAAAGAATTATGATGTAACCGTTAAGGCTAAGGCAGAAGAGGTTACGGAAGATGATTACGTTGGTTATCTGTTCGTTCGCTTTACGGGGACAGAGGAGAATGTTACAAAGGAACAGACCTATTTCTCTATCAGTACAGATGGATTGAACTGGAAGGACTTGAATAAGAATGAGGCAGTTTTAACCAGTACGATTGGCGAGAGCGGACTGAGAGATCATTATATTGCAAGGACGCCGGAAGGCGACAAGTACTATATGATCGCAACGGATTTAAGTATTGCCACCAATGGAACCAGTGCTACCTGGGCAGAGGCAGGCTCTAATGGAAGCCACAGTATTGTTGTATGGGAGTCTGACGATCTTGTGAATTGGAGCGAGCCGTGGCTTGCAGAGATTGCGCCGGAGAATGCGGGATGTACGTGGGCACCGGAATTCATTTATGATGATAAGACGGGTGAGTTTATCGTATACTGGTCTGCGACAAGCATTAAGCTGAACGACGCAGGCGAGATTGCACAGAATTATGAAAATCATGCAATCTATTACAGCAAGACTCGCGATTTCCGTACATTTACCGATGCGAAGCTGTATCACGCAGGCGAGATGCAGGCAAATGGTTATCCGGTAAAAGTGATTGACTCCACCATGATTTACCATGATGGAACCTACTATCGTTATACGAAGAATGAGTCAAATGGTACCATTATGATTGATAAGTCGGATGCCGTTTTGGGCGAGTATACGGATGTCGCATCCTCGACTCTGTCTTCTGCGCTTCCGGCAGCACAGGGAGCCGTGGAAGGTCCTATTATCTTCAAGATGAATGAGAAGACGGCGGATGGCAAAGATCAGTGGTGTCTTATGGTTGACCGTTTTGCAAGAGGACAGGGATATTATCCGCTGATTACCACAGATCTTGGGTCCGGCGAGTTCCGGATGCTGGAGGAGTCAGAGTATTCTTTCCCGAATGGTGTAAAATACCGCCATGGCTATGTAATGCCGATTACGGAGAAGGAATACAGCGCGCTGCAGAGAGCGTACGGTGATGGGACGTATGTTGATACTTACCCATTGAAAGAGAAAATAGAAGAAGCTTCTGCTATTGAGGCGGAGGGCTATACGGAAGAGAGTTATGCGGCTCTTAAGACGGCAATCACAGAAGCGCAGGGCGTGCTGGAAACCGCAAAGTCTAATGAAGAAGTAGACACGGCGGTGGAAGCGCTGCAGAAAGCAATTGACGGACTGAAGGCAGAGACCAAGCCGGATCCCGACCCAACACCGGATCCTGACCCAACACCGGATCCTGACCCGGAACCGACAGTGGAGCTTCCTTATCTGGATGTTGCGAAGGGCGACTGGTTCTATGACGAAGTAGCTTACAATTATGTTGAGAAAACCATGACGGGTACAGATCCTACGCATTTCTCACCATATGAAATCCTGCCGCGTGCGCAGTTTGCAACCATTCTTCACAGAATGGAAGGGAAGCCGGATGCAGCGTATACAAACAGATTCCCGGATGTGCCGGATGGACAGTTTTATTCAACGGCAGTTCTTTGGGCGGCTAATGTGAAGGTTATTACTGGATATACAGACTCCGGATACTTTGGAACGAACGATCCGATTACCCGTGAGCAGATGGTGGTTATGATGTACCGTTATGCGGATTATAAGAAATACGATACGTCAAAGACTGCAGACCTTGGAAGATTTTCCGATGCGGATAAGGTAAGCGGATTCGCAGAAACTGCCATGAAGTGGGCGGTAGAGAACGAGATTATCAGCGGTAAAGAGAGTGAAGACGGAAGTTACCGTCTCGACCCGCAGGGCAGCACGAGCCGTGCAGAATGTGCAATCATTATTGAGCGGTTCATGGAGAAGTTCGAGAAATAAAATGAAAAAAGATTGCGCCTCGTGCGCAATCTTTTTTAACTTCTTTTTATGAATGTGGTATTGCATTTGGGACACCGTATCTCAATCTTGCCTTTGCCTCTTGGGATGCGTATCTTCTGCTTGCAGGAAGGGCAGCGGTAGATGTGGTGGGTCTTGCGCTGGGCAAGCTGGTTCTTTGTCTTTGCGAACCAGCAGCGGAGTTTATAGGTTTTGGTAAGATACGTCTGGTTTTCCGCCGACCGTTTGTAAATGTTCCGCGAGAAAATGCGGAAGTATGTGTAAAAAATAAGCGCCCATGCCAGAAGCGATAAAATTTCGCTCCTTGTAAAAGAGGACAGAAGCATCAGGATAACCGCTGTAATCAGCGTGCATTGCCCGAAAGAGTCCAGTCCGTAACGTCCCATCATAAAGCGTGTTAATTTCTCTCTCAATCGAATCACCTTTCTATTAAAAAATTCTGTCTAATATGCCGGGAATGCTTCCCGTGTATAAAAGAATCATATCGTATCCACGGATAAAGTCAATAAACTTACAATTAAAAATATATAAAAAAATCCAAAGATGTGATACACTTAGTAAATGAAGCGTAATACAAGGATAATTCAGGAATTTGTGGAGGGCGCTGCAGAGAAAGGGGAGATGGTATGCGGGAGCTTACGAGATTAATCAAAGAAGATATGCGGCCGGCACTTGGAGTTACGGAGCCGGGAGCGATTGCGTTCGCGGTGGCGCTGGCAAGGGAGCGCACGGAGGGAGAAGTGGCATCTGTTAAAGTGGCGTTGAACTCCGGCATGTATAAGAACGCATTCACTTGTGGGATTCCCAATTCATCGGAGTACGGCAATCTGTATGCGGCGGCGCTGGGAGCAGTGGCAGCAGATGCAAATCGGGGGCTGGAATCATTAGGAAGTATCACAGAGGAAGATAATAAGAAAGCGAAACAGATGGTAGAGGAAGGCCGGATAGATGTGAGACTGGATCACATGGGCTCGGAAATTACCATTGACGCCGAGGTGAGAACAGACAGAGATTGCTGCAGGGTCAGCATCAGCGGCGGCCACACTGATGTACAGAAGATTGAGAAAAATGGCGAAATCGTTTTTCAAAAGGAGACGGCATGCAAAACGCATGCACGGGCCGAAGGAGAAGATGGTCAGGAGGATGGGGCTGTCATTCACAGATATACATTGGCGCAGATTCTGGAATATGTGGCAAATGTGCCGGTTCAGGAAATCAGTTTTATCCGGAATGCGTTTTCTATGAATATGGAGCTTCTGGAAGAAGGCATCCGGTCAAAGAAGACCACCATAGGTCCTATGCTCCTGAAGGAGAATGGAAATGAAATTGTGTCTAAAGATGCTTTGCGGACGGCGCAGCTTCTGTGCAACGGGGCAATCGAGGCAAGAGTGCTGGGACTTTCCCGTCCGGCAATGAGCATTACCGGGAGCGGAGCGCACGGAATTATTGCTTCCATGCCGCTGTTTGCCTGGTATGAGGTGAACTATGGGGAGGTCACGGAGGATGCCCTGCTGCGGGCGACGGCGCTCAGCTATCTGATTACCATGTATATCAAGGAATATTCCGGCAAGCTTTCTGCATTCTGCGGATGCGGGATTGCGGCAGGCACAGGGATGGCGTGTGGTCTGGCTTACCTGCGGAAAGCTTCGGAAGAACAGATTGCCATGGTTATCCGTAATATGGCATCCGGGCTTACGGGGATGATCTGCGACGGCGGTAACCAGGGGTGCGCCATGAAAGGAATTGTGGCAGTGGACGCGGCGTTCCGCGCCGTGGACATGGCGCAGAATGGCGTTTGTATTGATAGTATACATGGCATCAATGGGAAGACACCGGAGGAAACCATGCGCAACATGGGACTGATTGCATCGCCGGGAATGGTGAAAACAGAAGAGACAATTGTAAAGATTATGCAGAATAAATAAGGACAGGAAGGGATGGAAATGGCTGAAAAAAAACGGCACCACAGAGGAAGACGGCGGCGCAGGAAGAAAGGCGGGATATTCAGCACAATCATACTGATTGTGGCAGTGATTGTGTTCTGTGTTTCGGCATTTCAACTGTTCCGGATATTTAAGGGATATCAGGAAGGGCAGTCAGAGTATGACTATATCCGGAAGCTTGCGCTGACGAATGAGGACACAGAAGAAGGAGAAGACGGGGAAAACGACGGAGAAGACGGCAGGTTCCGCGTGAATTTTGAGGAACTTTTGAAAATAAATCCAGATACGGTAGGGTGGCTGCGGTTTTACCCGGAACCGGCTCAGATTAACTATCCGCTGGTTCAGGGGGAGGACAATAGTCTTTATCTGAATAAAACATTTTCCGCAAATGATAATACGGTGGGAGCTATTTTTGTGAATGTATATAACCAGTCGGATTTTAATGACAGAAATACCATTATTTACGGACACCGGATGAAAGACAATTCTATGTTTCATGACCTTGCCAGGTATGAAGATAAATCTTTCTGGGAGGCAAATCCTTATTTTTACATCTATACGCCGGACGGCAGAGAGATTGTGTATCACATTTATTCGGCAGGAGTGGTGAAGGACACCTCAGATACGTACCTGACAGAATTTGCTTCGGATGAGGAATATCAGGAGTTTCTTAATATGACCCGGGATGTTGCGGCGTATGACACGGGGATTATGCCGGATGTGGGGGATCAGATTGTGACACTTTCCACCTGCACGAAAGACAGCAACGAAGACCGGTTTGTGGTAAGAGGTGTGAAAGAGTCGGAAGAAATCATAGAATAGACAATTTGGAAGGAGATTTGGTATGGCATATATATATGAAGTGGGCGATGTTGTGAAAATGAAAAAGAAGCATCCCTGCGGCAGCCAGGAATGGGAGATTCTCCGCGTGGGAGCAGATTTCAGGATGAAATGTATGGGGTGCGGCCATCAGATTATGATTTCCAGGAAGCTGGTGGAAAAAAATACGAAGGGGCTGCGTAAAAAGTAAAAAAGTGCTTGCGGAAGATGAAAAACTATGTTATTATTTTAAATCGTGATATGATATGTTTGTCCCGGTAAAGGGACGGATATCCTTGTTCCCAGATACATCCGGGAGCCAAAAGACCAGAAGGAGGTGCAAACTACATGAATAAGTATGAGTTAGCTGTTGTAGTCAATGCAAAGATCGAAGATGACGAAAGAGCGCAGGTGATCGAAAAGGTAAAGGCATTAGTTACCCGTTTCGGCGGCAATGTGACAGACGTTGATGAATGGGGTAAGAAGAGATTGGCTTACGAGATTCAGAAAATGAGAGAAGCATATTATTACTTCGTCCACTTCGAATCTGACGCTACAGTTCCGGGCGAAGTTGAGAAGAGAATTCGCATTATGGACAACGTACTCAGATATTTATGCGTGAAACAGGAAGCATAAGACAGTGAGGTAGAAGAATGAATAAAGTTATTTTGATGGGACGCCTGACAAGAGACCCGGAAGTGAGATATTCACAGGGAGCGACTCCACTGGCGATTGCCAGATATACGTTAGCAGTAGACCGGCGTTTTAGAAGAGACGGAGAAGCAACCGCAGATTTTATTCCGTGTGTCGCTTTTGGCAGACAGGCGGAGCACGCAGAGAAATATTACCATCAGGGACTCCGCGTTACAATCAGCGGACGCATCCAGACGGGAAGCTATACGAATAAGGATGGCGTGAAGGTCTATACGACAGAGGTTGTTGTAGAAGAACAGGAATTTGCAGAGAGCAAAGCTGCAAGCGACGCTAATGCAGGCGGCTATCAGGCGGCTCCGGCTCCGGCGCCAAGTGCACCGGCAGGAGACGGTTTCATGAATATTCCGGATGGAATTGATGAGGAGCTGCCGTTTAGTTAAGAGTTTCATTAGAAATAGGATAGGAGGTAAAGCATCATGGCTTACGATAAAGGAAATCGTCCGGAAGGCGGCTTCAAGAGAAGAGGCGGCGGACGCAGAAGAAAAAAAGTATGTGTATTCTGTGGGAAAGAGAATAACGAAATCGATTACAAGGATGTAGCGAAATTAAGAAAATATATCTCTGAAAGAGGAAAGATCCTTCCGAGAAGAATCACAGGAAACTGTGCAAAGCATCAGAGAGCTCTTACCGTAGCAATCAAGAGAGCGAGACATATTGCGTTAATGCCATATGTTCAGGATTAATAGAAGATAATGGAAGAAAAAGACCGTCGGCGCATCGACGGTCTTTTTTACCATTGTAATAAAAGGCGGAACGTACTATAATAGACGCATGAAAAGGAGGAGAAGAGAATGGACAAGATTCAGGAAAAAGATAAAAAATATATCTGTCATACATATAACCGTTTTCCGGTCTCCATCATACGTGGCAAGGGCACCACGGGCTATGATGCGGAGGAAAAGGAATATATAGATTTTACCAGCGGTATCGGAGTGAACAGTCTGGGCTTTGCGGATCAAGGCTGGGCAGATGCAGTGTCAGAGCAGGCTCATACGCTGCAGCATATTTCCAATTTGTATTATTCGCAGCCGGATGGAGACGTGGCGCAGAAGCTCTGTGAGTATACAGGATTTTCGAAAGTATTCTTTGGAAATTCAGGAGCAGAGGCGAATGAGTGCGCGCTCAAGATTGCAAGAAAGTACGGAATGGAGAAACACGGGGAGAAATGTAGTACGGTGATTACGCTGAATAATTCTTTCCATGGAAGAACCATTACCACGCTGGCGGCAACCGGACAGGAAGTGTTCCACCAGTATTTTCTGCCGCTGACGGAAGGATTCCGCTATGTGGATGCGGGAGACATTGACGGGCTGTATGCGGCGCTGGATGACAGTGTGTGCGGTATTATGCTGGAATTGATCCAGGGAGAGGGCGGTGTTGTTCCGGTTCCTGAGAAATTCGTGAAAGAAATTGAGAAAATCTGCCGGGAGAAGGATCTGGTGTTTGTGATTGATGAAATCCAGACAGGGATTTCCCGTACCGGAACCTTCCTCTGCTATGAACAGTATGGCGTGCAGCCGGATGTGGTGACCCTTGCGAAAGGGCTGGGCGGAGGACTGCCCATCGGCGGAATCTTAATGTCAAAGAAGGTGGAGGAAGTGTTGGGATACGGCCAGCATGGTTCTACGTTCGGCGGAAATCCGGTAGCATGCGCAGGAGCGCGGTATGTGCTGGATAAGGTATTGCAGCCGGAATTTCTGGATGAAGTGAAGAAAAAAGCAGAATATCTGCGGAGGAAGCTGCTGGAAATTCCGCAGGTAGTGGAAGTGAGCGGAATGGGACTCATGCTGGGCGCAGAACTGGCGGAAGGCTATACGGCAGGCGAAGTGGCCGGAAGATGCGCAGCGGAGGGACTGTTGGTACTGACAGCGAAGACAAGGCTTCGTTTTCTGCCGCCGCTTACCATTACGTATGAGGAGATAGATAAGGGAATTACGGTTCTTAAGAAAGTTCTGGATGAAAAATAGTGAAACACGGAGGACAGTGATGAAAAAACCAGTATTAGTAATTATGGCGGCGGGAATGGGAAGCCGCTACGGCGGGCTGAAGCAGATTGATCCGGTAGATGATGAGGGACATATTATCATGGATTTTTCCATGTATGATGCCAGACGTGCCGGATTTGAGAAGGTGGTCTTTATTATCAAGAGGGAGAATGAAGCAGATTTCAAAGAGGCTGTAGGCAACCGTATAGCAAAATATATGGAAACTGCGTATGTCTATCAGGAACTTTCTAACATTCCCGACGGGTTTGCCGTGCCGGAAGGACGGGTGAAGCCCTGGGGGACGGCGCATGCAGTCCTTAGCTGTATAGACGAAGTGGACGGTCCGTTCGCTGTAATTAACGCAGACGATTATTATGGGCAGGAGGCGTTCCGTCTGATTTATGATTATCTTGCTTCTCATGGGGATGATGAGAAATACCGTTATACCATGGTAGGCTATCAGCTTGGCAATACGGTTACAGATAACGGGCATGTGGCCCGCGGCATCTGCAGTATGAATGAAAATGGTGAACTGACTGCAATCCGGGAGCGCACAAGGATTGAAAAGCGTGACGGCGGCATTGCATTTACAGAGGATGATGGCGCAACCTGGCAGTCTGTTCCGGCAGATTCGGTGGTTTCCATGAATATGTGGGGATTTACGGCAAGCATACTGAAGGAGATTCGGGAAGGCTTCCCGGCATTTTTGGAAGAAGGACTGAAAACGAATCCTATGAAGTGTGAATATTTCCTTCCGGCGGTGGTGAGCCGTCTGGTGGAGACAGACAGGGCGGCGGTAGCCGTGCTGAAGTCTGCGGATAAATGGTACGGCGTGACCTACAAAGAGGATAAGCCGGTGGTAGTGGCTGCGATCCGGGAAATGAAAGAAACCGGGAAATATCCGGTACATCTGTGGGAATAATGAATAAAAGCAGGAGGTATGAATCATGGCTATTTTAATTACAGGAGGCGCAGGCTACATCGGAAGCCATACGGCGCTGGAGCTTTTGAAGGAAGGGTACGAGGTGGTAATCTACGACAATCTCTGCAATTCTTCCAGGGAATCCATCCGCAGAGTCGAGGAACTGACGGGGAAAACCATCCGGTTCTACGAGGGAGATGTTCTGGACGCGGCGAGCCTGGAGAAGCTGTTTGCTGCAGAAGAGGTCGAGGCGGTCATCCACTGTGCGGCGCTTAAGGCGGTAGGCGAGTCTGTGCAGAACCCGTTGGAATATTATCAGAATAATATTACGGGGACACTGACGCTTCTTGGCGTGATGGAGAAAATGGGAGTTAAGAACATTGTGTTCAGTTCTTCCGCTACCGTTTACGGCAGCCCGGAAGTGATGCCGATTACGGAAGACTGCCCGAAGGGACAGTGTACCAATCCTTATGGCTGGACGAAATCCATGATGGAGCAGATTATGACAGACTTACAGAAGGCGCATCCGGAATGGAACGTCATTCTTCTGCGTTATTTTAACCCGGTGGGTGCTCACGAGAGTGGAAGAATCGGAGAGGATCCAAAGGGAATCCCCAATAATCTGATGCCTTATATCTCACAGGTTGCTGTCGGGAAGCTAGAGAAACTGGGGGTATTTGGAAATGATTACCATACGCCGGACGGAACGGGCGTGAGAGACTATATCCATGTGGTGGACCTTGCGGACGGGCACGTGAAGGCGATTAAATACATTTTCACCAATCCGGGGCTGGATATTATCAACCTGGGAACCGGTACCGGGTACTCGGTGCTGGATATGGTGAAAGCCTTTTCTAAGGCATGCGGGAAAGAAATTCCTTACGAGATTAAGCCGAGAAGGGCGGGGGACATTGATATGTGCTACGCAGATCCGACGAAAGCGGCCAGAGTACTCGGATGGAAGGCAAAGAGAGGCCTGGATGAGATGTGCAGGGACACCTGGAGGTGGCAGTCTCAGAATCCAAACGGATATAACTAAGCTTTTCATTTAAACGAAAAGATGTTATAATACGATGTGCAGTTTTTAAATTTTGAGGGACAGGCTATGAAAGAAAAACCGAATGTACGATTAAAAGGGCAGCTGAGATTATATATGCAGTGGCCGGCAGTCATGATAGTGGTTTTGATTGCAATGACTGTTTGGATATACCGGACGGACCGGAGGGCGGGAACGATTATGTTGATTTTCGTGCTGGTCTACATGGTGGTGGTCGGTATCCTGTATTTCTATAATAAATCCCTGATATTAAAGGATTTGGTGGAATTTGCCGCACAGTATGGGATTGTGCAGAATACGCTTTTGAAGGAGCTGGCAGTGCCCTACGCGATTTTGCTGGATGACGGCAGGCTGCTCTGGATGAACGATCAGTTTGAGAAGATTATTGGCGGCAGATTTAAGAAGGGCGCACACCTGAGTAAATATGTACCGGAGCTGAACCGGAGCATTTTCCCGAAGGATGAGGCGCAGACGGTGACAATGGAGGTATATTATGAGGACCGGGAGTACCGTGCTGAGCTTCGCAGAGTGTCGGTAGAAGGCTTCAGCGATACGGAACAGCTCCTGCAGCTTCCTGAGGAGAAGGAGTATTTTATTGCGGTCTATCTGCAGGATGTGACGGAACTGAATGTTTATATTAAGGAAAATGAAGAGCAGCGTTTGGTTGCCGGGCTGATTTATATTGACAACTATGATGAAGTTATCAATACGGTGGAGGAGGTTCGCCAGAGCCTTCTGCTGGCGTTGATTGAACGTAAGATTAACCAGTATGTTGCGAGGCTTGACGGAATTGTCAAGAAGATGGAGCCGGATAAATATTTTATCGTTGTGAAGAAGCATTATTTTAAGCAGATGGAAGAAGACAGGTTTTCTCTGCTGGAGGATGTGAAGTCTGTCAATATCGGAAATGGGATTCCTGCGACGCTCAGTATTGGCTGGGGATTAAGCAAGGATACCTATGCCCAGAGCTATAACTATGCCCGCGCTGCGATTGATCTTGCACTTGCCCGGGGAGGAGACCAGGCGGTGATTAAGGACTGCCACGGGATTACCTATTATGGTGGTAAGAGGGAACAGACGGCTAAGAATACCCGTGTGAAGGCGCGCGTGAAGGCGGAGGCGCTGCGGGAATTCATGATGGTGAAGGACAATATTTTTGTAATGGGGCATAAGATGACGGATGTGGATTCTTTTGGCGCAAGTATCGGTATCTACCGTGCAGCCGCGGCACTTCAGAAGAAGGCGCACATTGTCATTAATGATATATCCGTGTCGGTCCGGCCGCTGTATGAAGAATTCATGAAGAATTCTAAGTATCCTGACGACTTGTTTGTAACATCGGCAGAGGCGAAAGAGATGGTGGATGGCAATTCCATGGTAGTAGTAGTAGATACGAACCGGCCTAAGATGACGGAATGTGAAGAGCTTCTGGGAAGGACGAAGACGATTGTCGTTCTGGATCACCACAGGCAGAGCAGTGATAATATTGACAATGCTTTACTGTCTTATATTGAGCCTTATGCGTCTTCGGCGTGTGAAATGGTGTCGGAGGTACTGCAGTATATTGTGGATGATATTAAGATTCCGGTCATAGAAGCGAATTGTCTGTACGCCGGAATTATGATAGATACGAACAATTTTATGAATCGTGCAGGAGTCCGTACCTTTGAAGCTGCGGCATTCTTACGCCGCTGCGGAACGGATATTTCTTATGTGCGCAAGCTCCTACGGGACAATATGGACAGTTACCGGGCGAAGGCGGAGATTATCAGCCGGGCAGAGGTGTACCGGAAGGAATTCGCCATTGCGAAGGGCGAACATCTGAATGTGGAGAGCCCTACCATCGTCGGAGCGCAGGCAGCCAACGAGCTTTTGGATATTGAAGGGATTAAAGCATCTTTCGTATTGACGGTATATAATGGAAGAGTCTATGTCAGTGCAAGATCCATTGATGAGGTGAACGTGCAGATTATTATGGAAAAACTGGGCGGAGGCGGTCATATGAATGCTTCGGGGGCACAGTTTGATTATACGGATCTGGACAGAGGGGTCAGAGAAGTGAAGCGGACGCTGGATATGATGATCGAGAAAGGAGACATATAATAGCTATGAAAGTAATTTTAATGGAAGACATAAAGTCTCTTGGCAAAAAAGGAGACGTTGTGGATGTAAGCGATGGGTATGCCAGAAATTTCCTCTTAAAAGGAAAGAAGGGCGTGGAAGCTAACAGCAAAAATATGAATGACCTGAAGCTTCAGAGAGCCAATGAACAGAAGAAAGCACAGGAAAATCTTGAGGCGGCCCAGGAACTGGGCAGAAAGCTTGCGGCAGGGCAGGTGGAAGTGTCTATAAAAACCGGAGAAGGCGGAAAGGCATTCGGCTCTGTGTCTTCAAAGGAAATTGCATCGGCTGTGGAAGAGCAGATGGGACTTACGATAGACAAGAAGAAGATTCAGTTGAAAGAGCAGATTAAGATGCTGGGAACGCATATGGTTCCGGTGAAACTGCATGCGAAGGTGACGGCAGAACTGAAAGTTGTTGTGAAAGAAGAAGCCTAGGAGGAAATGAATGTGGAGGAAGCGCTCATTAAGCGAGTACTGCCCCATAGTATAGAAGCGGAGCAATCCGTAGTGGGGGCTATGCTGATGGACAAGGATGCTGTTATGACGGCATCCGAGATCATAAGCGGCAAGGATTTTTATCAAACTTCATACGGAACAATCTTCGATTCTATGACAGAGTTATTTAACGAAGGAAAGCCGGTGGATCTGATTACACTGCAGGAGAGGCTGAAGGAGAAGGATGTGCCGGAAGAGATTTCCAGTCTTTCTTTTGCGAGAGATTTGATTGCAGCGGTTCCTACTTCTGCGAATGTGAAGTATTATGCTGAAATTGTGAAGGAGAAGGCGGTTTTAAGAAAGCTGATTAAATTGAATGAAGAGATTGCCAATATCTGTTATGTGGGAAATGAACCGCTGGAATCGATTCTGGAGACGACGGAGAAACGGGTGTTTGAGCTTGTGCAGAGCAGAAGCAGCGGAGACTATGTCCCGATTAAGGAAGTCGTGCTGCATGCGCTGGAGAAGATAGAGAAGGCGTCAAAGAGCAAGGGCACGGTTACGGGGATACCTACCGGATTTTTGGATCTTGATTATAAATTGTCCGGACTGCAGCCGTCAGATCTGATTTTGGTGGCGGCGAGACCCTCTATGGGAAAGACGGCGTTTGTGCTGAATATTGCGCAGCATGTAGCATTTAAAAGTAAGAAGACAGTGGCAATCTTCAGCCTTGAGATGTCGAAGGAACAGTTGGTGAACCGTCTCTTTTCGCTGGAATCCCAGGTGGATTCCCAGGCTCTGCGTACCGGGAATCTGAAGGATTCGGATTGGGAGAAGCTGATTGAGAGCGCCGGAATTATCGGAAAGTCCAATTTGATTATTGATGATACGCCGGGGATCTCTATTTCTGAGATGCGATCCAAATGTCGGAAGTACAAGCTGGAGCATCACCTGGATCTGATTATCATTGACTATCTGCAGTTGATGTCAGGGAGCGTGGGCCGACGTTCAGACTCCAGACAGCAGGAGATTTCTGATATTTCAAGAGCTTTAAAAGGTCTGGCGAGGGAGCTGAATGTGCCGGTGATTGCTCTGTCGCAGCTTAGCCGTGCAGTAGAACAGCGGCCGGAGCACAGGCCTATGCTGTCAGATCTGCGTGAGTCCGGCGCCATAGAGCAGGACGCGGACGTGGTAATGTTTATATACCGCGATGATTATTATAATAAGGACACAGATACGCCGAACCAGGCGGAGATTATTATTGCGAAGCAGAGGAATGGCCCGATTGGGACGGTGAACCTGGCGTGGCTGCCGGATTATACCAAGTTCGCAAATTTGCAGATATAAGATTGCGCACAAGGCGCAATCTTTTTATGATATAGGAAGTTCAAGGCGGACTTGTCCGCTTTGTTATGATTGAAAGAGAAGTTTCTTCAGCCGCTTTGCTGCAGCAGGCCTGGCAAATTCTTTCCGGTAGTTTTGCTGCTGGCGTATGAGCTGATCCAGTTTCCGGAATTGCTCCTCCTGCGCCCGTTCCCTGGCGTCTAAGAGGAATCCCATTTCTTTGCTCAGCATGGATACCAGGACTTCATTATTATTTTCTAACATTCTTTTTATCTGTAATTGTTCCCGGGTGCGCTTCATATCAGGAATCAGCGCCTTCAGGTCGCTGAAGGGAACTCCCTGCTCGTACAGTTCTTTGATACAGTTATAGAGTTTAGTATCCTCTTTTGTAGCGCTGCTTAATGCGTTCAGTGCGTTTCCCATAAAATCATACCCCCTTAATTATTGAGTGTGGAGCCAGCATAGCATGTCCGGCTGAAAAAAATCGTAGAAAGGTGTCGAGATAATTAAAAACGTAAGAAAACTAACTTTTTTCATAAAAAATCAAACAAAAAAATGTATAAAAATAAAAAACGTAAAAAATTATACCTTTCACCAAAATTTTTTTCTTGCCGAAAAACTCAAAATAATATAAACTTTATTCAAGTAACCGAGGACAAGTCGGCCTCGGCAAGAAAAAATATATTAGGGAGGGTTTTAACCATGAAAAGAAAACTCGTAAGCGTGCTTCTTTGCACAGCTATGGTAGCAACAATGGCAGTTGGATGCGGAAGCAGTGATGATTCAGCTTCTGACGATTCAGCTCAGACAGAAGATACTACAGGTGATGAGGAAGAACCGGCAGATGATAATGGTGACCTTATCAAAGTTGGTATCATCAACAACGACCCGAATGAGTCCGGATATCGTACAGCTAACGACAAGGATTTGAAAGAGACATTTACAGAAGAGAACGGATATGACGCATCCTTCGCATACAGCCTGAAGAATGACGAGCAGATCACAGCTGCACAGAAGTTCATTCAGGATGGTGTAGATTATCTTCTTCTTTCCGCAGCAGATACAGCTGGTTGGGATTCTGTACTTCAGGATGCAGCAGATGCTGGTATCCAGGTAATCCTGTTTGACCGTACAATCGATGCTGACGAAAGCCTTTATGCAGCTTCTATCGTTTCCGATATGGACAAAGAAGGACAGACAGCTGTTGATTGGTTAGACAGCCAGGGACTTGATGAGTACAACATCATCCACATTCAGGGTGTTATGGGATCAGCTGCTCAGCAGGGACGTACAGGAGCTCTTCAGGACAAGGTTGATTCTACGGACAACTGGAATATCGTAACACAGCAGACAGCAGAGTGGAATGCAGAGAAAGCTCAGCAGATCGTTCAGTCTGTTATCGATGCAGGACAGTCCTTCAACGTAATCTATGCAGAGAACGACGATATGGCTAAGGGTGCTGTAGCAGCTCTTGACAAAGCTAATATGTCTCATGGTGTTGATGGCGATGTAATCGTTATGGGATTTGACTGCAACAAGTGGGCTCTTGAAGAACTGCTTGCTGGTAACTGGAACTACGATGGACAGTGTAACCCATTCCAGGCTTCTTATATCGAGGAAGTAATCAATACTCTTGAAGCTGGCGACGAAGTTGCAGAGAAGACTATCATTATGGAAGAGAAAGGATTCGACGCTACCACAATTACACAGGAAGACGTTGACCAGTATGGTATCTAATTATATTACGACAGGTAATATACAGTACTTAGTTTTTTAAGATTATGAAACAAGCGCGGCGCAGCGTGTTGTACGCTTGCACTGCGCTTGTTTTTTTAAAAAAAGTTTTATAGGGGGAATGGACTGGTGGAAGATAAGACCGTATTGAAAATGAGAAATATTCACAAAAGCTTTCCCGGAGTGCGTGCCTTGCAAGGAGTTGATTTTACCCTTCGTGAAGGTGAAATCCATGCGTTAATGGGTGAGAACGGTGCCGGAAAATCAACCTTGATTAAAGTTCTGACTGGTGTGTACGGAAAGGATGAAGGTCAGATTTTTATTAAGGGTAAAGAAGGTGAAGTAGCAATACATTCACCGCAGGATGCACAGAAAGTCGGAATCAGTACCGTATACCAGGAGATTACATTGTGCCCGAACCTTACGGTTGCTGAGAATATGTTTATCGGCCGTACTGCGGGCGCTGTTCAGAACTGGAGAAAGATGAACGCTGATACGGACAAGATACTGAAGTCACTGGATATACCGGCGAAGGCAACGCAGCAGCTGTCGACCTGTTCAATTGCTGTACAGCAGATGGTAGCAATCGCACGTGCGGTTGATATGGAATGTAAGGTTCTGATTCTGGATGAGCCTACTTCTTCTCTGGATGAGTCTGAGGTTGAAAAGCTGTTCAAGCTGATGCGCGACCTGAGAGCAAAGGGCGTTGGTATTATTTTCGTTACTCACTTCCTGGATCAGGTATATGAGGTGTGTGACACAATCACGGTACTTCGTGACGGACAGCTTGTAGGACAGTTTGATATCAAAGAGTGTCCGCGTGTTGTACTTGTTGCGAAGATGCTTGGTAAGGAACTGGATGATACAGAAGAGATTAAGGGAGATTACTCCACTTACCAGGGTGATGAAACTGAATCTGTATATGAAGCAAAAGGTCTTGCAAGCAATGCAGGTATCAAGCCATTTGATTTCTATATTAAGAAAGGTGAAGTCAATGGATTTACAGGACTGCTTGGATCCGGACGAAGCGAGAGTGTTCGTGCAATCTTTGGCGCGGATAAGGTGACAGGCGGAACCGTGAAGATGAAAGGAAAATCTGTAAAGATTACAAAACCAATAGATGCTATGCGTAATGGTATCGCATACCTGCCGGAAGACCGTAAGGGAGACGGTATCGTAGGCGATTTGTCTGTACGTGACAATATTATCCTTGCTCAGCAGGTACTGAGAGGATTCATGAAACCATTCAGTAAAGCAGAAACTTATAAGATTGCCGATGAATATATTAAGCTGCTGGATATTAAGACAGCTTCGGCAGATACACCAATTAAATCACTTTCCGGTGGTAACCAGCAGAAGGTTATCCTTGCACGCTGGCTGTTTACTCATCCTGACTATCTGATTCTGGATGAGCCTACCCGTGGTATTGATATTGGTACTAAGATTGATATTCAGAAATTGGTGCTTAAGCTTGCTTCAGAAGGTATGAGCGTTACCTTTATTTCTTCTGAAACAGACGAGATGCTCCGTACCTGTTCACGTCTGGTCGTTATGCGTGACCGCAAGGTTGTAGGTGAGCTTTCAGGCGAAGAGCTGACTCAGAGCAAGATTATGAGCACAATTGCCGGAGGTGACAAATAACTATGCAGACGAAAAAAGCAGGTGTTGGTGAATTTTTTAAGAACTTAACAAGGCAGCAGATCTTTATTCCGTTGGTTGCGTTGGCTCTGCTCCTTATTTTCAATTTGATTGCCGATCCTAATTTCTTTAAGATTACATTAGGACATAACAGTGCCGGCGACCCGGTTCTGTCAGGTTATTTAATTACAATTCTGGACTCTGGTTCAGAGCTTGCAATCCTTGCGATTGGTATGACGCTTGTTACAGCTGCTACAGGCGGACAGGATATCAGTGTCGGCGCTACAACAGCGATTGCAGGTAGTGTGATTCTTCGTGTGCTCTGCGGAACAGATTCCAGACCGGATGAGCTGCAGGCTCCGATTATTGTAGCATTTTTAGTTGCATGTGTTGCAGCAATGTTATTTGGAGCATTTAATGGTGTTCTGGTAGCATATTTCAAGATTCAGCCGATGGTAGCGACCCTGATTCTTTACACGGCGGGACGTTCCATTGCGGCATGGATTAATAACAATGAGCTTCCGATTGTAAGCGATACAACCTTTACATATTTTGGTGGATTTATTCCGGGAATTCCGATTCCGACGCCATTCTTTATCGCTATGATTTGTGTAATTGTTATTGCGTTAGTGCTTCGTTTTACAAACCTCAGGCTGTATACAGAAGCTGTTGGTATCAATGAGAACTCATCCAGACTGAATGGTCTGAATCCGGCTTTCATTAAGATCCTTTCTTTTGTAATCCTGGGTCTGTGTGTTGCTGTTGTCGGATTGATTAAAGTAAGCCGTCTTTCTTCTATTAACTATTCAGTTATAGCGAAGGATATTGAAATGGATGCCATCCTTGCAGTTGCCCTTGGCGGAAATGCATTGAGCGGTGGTAAATTCAACATGACAGCTTCCGTTATCGGAGCATATGTAATTCAGTGTCTGACAACCACACTTTACAAGTTTAATGTACAGTCAGATGCACTTCCGGCATACAAGGCAGTTGTCGTAATTGTGCTGGTTGTTATGAGCGCACCTGGTATGAAGGACTTCATTGCAGGAATTAAGAAAAAAATTGCGCCTAAGAAACATGATGTAAAGGAGGTTGGCTAATATGGCAGGAGAGAAAAAAGCAGCAAAGAGCGGCGGTATTGGAAATAAGCTGAAGAATATGACCGATACAAACCTGCTGTTACTTATCACGGTAGTAATCTTCTTTGCTATGTATATTGCGGCAATTATATTCCAGGGAAAAGGATTCCTGAAAGCACAGACTTTCCTGAATATCCTGAACGCGAATGCTGCACTGATTATTTTATCTTGTGGTCTGAGTATTGTTATGATTACCGGCGGTATTGATATTTCCGTTGGTGGTGTTACAGCTCTGGTTGGTATGTGCTGTGCAGTTTACCTGGATTTCAAAGGCGGAAATGTAGCTGTAGCAGTTATCATTGCTCTGGCAATTGGTGTTGCATTTGGTCTCGTACAGGGATTCTTGGTTGCATACCTGGATATTCAGCCATTCATTGTAACTCTGGCAGGTATGTTCTTTGCCAGAGGTATGACGACAATCGTTAATTCAAGCCCGTTCAATGTTGCGAATGAAGATTTCGTTGCTTTGAAGGGTACGCGTATTACAGTTCCGGGACTTGGTTCTGTAAATAAGCTTGGTAAATATGTAGATGCTTATGTTGAAATCGGTGTAGTTGTTGCGCTTTTAGTAGTAATCATTCTGTTCTGTGTTCTTAGATGGACAAAGTTCGGACGTGCATTATACGCTGTAGGCGGTAACCGTCAGAGCGCTTTGATGCTTGGTATCAACGTAAAGAGAACCAGATTCTTTGCTCAGTTACTCTGCGGAATTCTGGCGGGTATTGGCGGATTTGTATACTTCCTGCATGTAGGTTCCGGTTCACCGTCCCATGCATCAGGAGAAGAGATGAACGCTATTGCATCTTCCATTATCGGTGGTACAATGCTGACTGGTGGTGTTGGTAATATTATTGGTACTCTGTTCGGAGTTCTTTCACTCAGCACAATCAAGAACATCGTATCTTCAGCCGGATTGGATCAGGCTTGGTGGACAGGAATTACAACAGCTGTTATGCTGTGTCTCTTCCTTGTTATCCAGAGTGTTATCATGAAGGTTCGTAAGCAGGGCTAATGATGAACGTATAGTAGAGATATGATAGATGGCGGCTTTTCGTAAGCCGCCATTTTTTGCGTAATAAAAACAGCGCCGGAGCGAAAGCTCCTGCGCTGTTTTTTGTCTTATACATTATTACAACCGATAGATACAGCTATTAGCCCTGGGAGATAGCTCCTGTAGGACACTGAGCTGCACATGCGCCACAATCTACACAAGCGTCTGCGTCGATTTCATAATGATCTGCGCCCTGAGAGATTGCGCCAACTGGACATTCAGCTTCGCAAGATCCACAGCTTACACATTCATCACTAATTACGTGTGCCATAATATGTACCCTCCTTTTAATTGTCTAGACATAAAAAACCTTTTTCGTCTATTCTTATCATAATACAAAAGGTACAAATATACAAGTGAAAATCGTGGTCTAAATTGAGTACAAGCGTTCTTTCTTTTTCTGATATGCAGAGAGAATAATCTGCCGTGCCGCTGCAGCTTCTTCGGCGGAAGGTTCCCGTACGTTATCCAATGGATAAGGGATTCCCAGAGATTTATATTTTTCCTTTCCCATAGAATGATAGGGGAGAACTTCCAACGCCTGTATATTATCAAGGTCTGCCATAAATTCTCCCAGTTCTTCCAAGTATTCCCGGTACAGAGTGATGCCGGGAATAATGACGTGGCGGATCCATACGGGGATTTTCTTTTCTTCCAGATATTTGGCGAAGGCAAATATCTTTTGGTTGGACTGTCCGGTCAGCATCTTGTGTTTTGTTTCATCCATATGCTTGATATCTAAAAGAATCAGATCGGTAAGCGAAAGCAGCCGGTCAAGCTCTTTTAAAAAAGCAGGATTGTCGGTTGTGAAGACGGCGCCGGAGGTGTCTATGCAGGTATGGATGTGATGCTTTTTAAGATTGCGAAAAATTGCCGTGACGAAGTCGGACTGCAGGAGAGGTTCACCGCCGGTTACGGTCACGCCTCCCTTCCGGTAGAAAGGGAGATTGTTATAGAAGCCTTCAAGGACTTCCGGGACGGACATCAAGCTGCCGGAGGCGGGCTCCCAGGTATCCGGATTATGGCAGTACTGGCAACGCAGGGGACAGCCGCTTAGAAAGATTACGTAACGTACGCCGGGACCGTCCACTGTGCCAAAGCTTTCGATGGAGTGTACATATCCTTGTTCCATCATATATCCTCGTGGAAGGTGCGGGCGATGACGTCGTCCTGCTGTTCCTTGGTGAGTTTGATGAAGTTGACAGCGTATCCGGATACGCGGACGGTAAGCTGGGGATAATTTTCAGGATGCTTTTGTGCATCCAGCAGGGTTTCTCTGGTAAATACATTTACGTTCAGATGATGGCCGCCCTGCGCCATGTATCCGTCCAGCATAGTGATTAAATTGTCAATCTGTTGTTTGTTTTCTTTCATAAAATCTCCTTTCTATCCTCTTTCACTTTCTTCATCCAGGCTTTCCTCAATATTTGGAATGTGACAGGGAGAGCTGCTACCGCAGGCAAGGCTGTCCAAATCCAGATCACCGGTAAAGATGCGGTCTTCTTTGCCGAGCGCCCCCGGAATAATAGAAAATGTGTTGGAAATGCCGTCCTGCGCATAGGGGAAGGGAATTTTCGCAACGGATGCCAGGGATGCGAGGGCGCCGTGGGAGTCCCGTTTGTGCATAGGATTTGCTCCGGGGGCCAGAGGCTCTCCCAGTTTCCGGCCATCCGGGGTGTTTCCGGTTTTCTTGCCGTATACAACATTTGAGGTGATGGTTAAGATGGACATGGTGGGAATGGAATGACGGTAGGTGCTGTGTTTGCGGATTTTGTCCATAAAGGTCTGAACCACCATGACGGCAATGCTGTCTGCCCGGTCATCATTATTCCCGTATTTGGGGAAATCTCCTCTAATCTCGAAGTCCACGGCAACTCCGTTTTCGTCCTGGAGAGGCTTTACACGGGCGTATTTGATGGCAGACAGCGAATCTGCCACCACAGAAAGTCCGGCAATCCCAGTTGCAAAATAACGCTTTACCTCCCGGTTGTGAAGTGCCATCTGAATACGTTCGTAGCAATATTTGTCGTGCATATAGTGAATAGCGTTCAACGTGTTGACATACAGCCCGGCAAGCCATTCCATCATGTCGTCAAATTTCTGCATGACATCCTCATATTCCAGATATTCCGTGGTGACGGGGCGGTATCTGGGTCCTACCTGAACCTTCATGCGCTCGTCGACTCCGCCGTTTATGGCATAAAGAAGGCACTTTGCCAGGTTGGCTCTGGCGCCGAAAAACTGCATTTCTTCTCCCAGACGCATGGAAGATACACAGCAGGCAATGGCATAATCGTCGCCGTGTGTGACCCGCATCAGATCATCATTTTCGTATTGGATGGAAGAAGAACGGATAGACATTTCGGCACAGTATTCTTTGAATGGCGTCGGAAGCTTCGCGGACCAGAGCACTGTTAGGTTCGGTTCCGGAGCTGTTCCTAAGTTATCCAGTGTATGAAGGTAACGAAAAGAGGTTCTGGTAACCAGTGTCCGTCCGTCAATTCCCATGCCTCCGATGGATTCTGTCACCCAGGTGGGATCACCGGAAAATAAAGCATTGTATTCCGGGGTGCGGGCGAATTTTACCAGCCGCAGCTTCATAATAAAATGGTCGATATATTCCTGTGCCAGCTCCTCTGTAATCAGACCCTTTTCCAGATCCCTCTGTATATAAATGTCAAGGAAGGTGGACGTGCGTCCAAGGCTCATGGCAGCGCCGTTTTGTTCTTTGACAGCGGCGAGATAACCAAAATACAACCATTGAATTGCCTCTTTCGCATTTTTTGCGGGGCGGCTGATGTCGAAGCCGTAGATGTTTCCCAATTCTTTTAGCTCTTCTAGCGCTCGGATTTGTTCAGTAAGCTCTTCCCGGAGGCGGAGCGTATCCTCCGTCATCTGCCCGGACAGAAGGTCAAACTGCCGTTTTTTGTCCTTTATCAGCCATTTACATCCATATAATGCTACCCGGCGGTAATCCCCGATGATGCGTCCGCGCCCATAAGCATCCGGGAGCCCGGTGATAATAGCAGCTTTTCTGGCAAGCCGCATTTCGTTTGTATAGACGTCAAATACGCCCTGGTTATGGGTCTTACGGTATTTGGTGAAAATTTCGGTTACTTGGGGATTTACTTCATAGCCATGTTCCTGACAGGCATTCTGTGCCATGCGAATTCCTCCATAAGGCTGCAGTGAGCGTTTGAAGGGTTTGTCTGTCTGGAAGCCGACAATTTGTTCCAGCTCCCGGTTCAGGTAGCCGGGACCGTGCGAGGTAATAGAAGAGATGGTGTCGGTGTCCATATCCAGGACGCCGCCTGCCTCGCGTTCCTTCTCGGACAGCTTAAGAACCTGCTCCCAGAGAGTCTTCGTTGCCGAGGTGGGACCGGCAAGAAAAGAGCTGTCGCCCTCGTAGGGTATATAATTCAATTGAATAAAATCTCTGACGTTGACAGAAGAGCGGTTCCAGCTTCCCGGAGTAAAGCCCTCCCAGCATTCTGTTATCCAGTTTGTTTCCATAGATGCCTCCCGTATGATTCTTTTTGTTACCATTCACAGCACCCCACCAGCATGCGCACTCGTCGCATCTTCGATGCTCCAGTCCCGCTCCTGACGGAGCTAAGACTGCTTATGTGGGTGGGGTGACTGTTCCACAAGCCGGATTTGAATGGTAACTTCTTTTTAAAATTTTAAGAAAAACTTCAACATTTTCCTATTGATTTGGTGTATAGTGTTTGTATTCAGTGAGTATTTTATGATTGCAGGAGAGTGGAAAAATGTGTAAAAAATTTAAAATAATCAGTGTAATCCTGAGTGTTTCTCTGCTTGGATGTGCATGCGGCGCGAAGCAGGAAGAGAAAAAAGCGGAAGAAGGACAGAAACCGGTGGAAGAAAGCAGTGAAGAACAGGAGGAAGAGGATAGCCGGCAGAAGTGCCTGGATGCGATCAGGCCTTATGCATATAGCAGTGTGGAAGGGATTGAGCTTGAGCCGGGAACCTATATTTCTGTCATTGGGAAAAGTGCGGATGGGGATTTCTGGGCTGCTGTGGAGGAAGGAGCGAAGGATGCGGGGGCTGATCTGGATGAAGCCCTGGGTTATAAGGGAGAAGATAAGATTAAGATCGTCTACAGCGGTCCGGGTGAACCGGAGGACGTGGACGAGCAGGTGAATATTCTGGACGAAGAGCTGGCTAGATATCCGTCGGCTCTTGCTATGTCGATTATTGATACCCAGTCTTGTGAAGTGCAGTTTGATTTGGCGGCGATGAATGATATCCCAGTGGTAGCATTTGATTCCGCAAGCGGCTACCAAGGGCTGATGGCGAAGGTAGGAACAGACAATGAGGCGGCGGCACAGACGGCTGCATCGCGCACGGCGGAGGCTATGAAGGAGCGGGGGAAAGTGATTGTGCTGGCGCATGATTCTGTATCAGAGAATGGGAAAGAGCGCACGGAAGCATTTATCAGAGAGATAGAGGAAAATCATGCAGGTATCTCGGTGGCGAATACTTATTATCTGGATCAACTGGACGAAAAGAAGAAGAATATGGCGGACGAGATAAATGCGGGCAGTTATTCTGTGGAACAGGGAGTCGCGGAAGGAGAGTTGTTTGAGATTCCGTCAGAGCCGGTAACGGCGGAGGATATTACGGACGAGCAGGTGTTGGATTACATCCTGCGGCGGAATCCGGATGTGGCGGCAATTTATGCTACGAATGAATCAGCGGTGGAAGCTGCGCTTGCCCTGTGTGACAGAATGGAAAAGAAAGAGATGGTTATTACCGGGTTTGACGTGAATGAAGAGATTGTGCAGGCGCTTGCAGATGAGAAGATTGACGGGATCGTTATGCAGAATCCTTATGGGATGGGGTATGCCGCCGTCGTAGCGGCAGCCCGTTCTGTGCTTTCCATAGGCAATGAGGCAGAAGTGGACACAGGATATACCTGGGTGACGCCTGAGATGGCGCAGAAGCAGGAAATTGCTTATTAGGTCTGCCGGGACTTCTGTTTTCTGCATTGACGGATAAGATGAGTTTTGCTAAAATGGAAAAAGGGAAAAGGATAGGTTTATGAAGAAATTATTTTGTTTACTAAATCTGCCGGGTGAGTATAAGTTAATGAAATAAGGAGGAATATCATGTTAGATCTTACATTCGGAGAGCAAGTCAAAATCATCTTAAGCCGCAAAGGCATGACTATTAAAGAACTCGCAGAGATAATTGAAGAACGGACGGGTAAGAAGATGTCCCGCCAGAATCTTACACAGCGCCTGGGAAGAGATAATTTTCAGGAGCAGGATATGCGTATGATTGCAGATATCCTGGGCTGCCCTTTTAAACTCAGTATCCTGGGGGACAGTGAACAGGCAGAGAGAGCTGCGTTGGCAGAGGACGTGGAACCGACGGAAAGAGAGCTGGCGAAGCTTGAGAAGGCGAAAGTGCGCAAAGAAAAGAAAGAAAAGAAGAAAAAGATACATTCTGAGACAGCAGGGGCAGAGCGGGATATTACCATTGGAGAACTGGTGGATATCCACAGAGAGTTGGACGAGCTGAGTGCACGGAAGATGGAAGAAGATGCTGAAACAGAGGCACGGATGACGGAAAGTGCTGAAGCAGAGGTTGCCGGATCGGAAGAAATGCGGTCAGAAGGCGCTGCAGAAAATCTCGCATCAGAAGCTTTGGTATCAGAGGCGGCAGAGGAAACTATGATAAATGAGGCGGAAGAGACTCACTGGCAGGAAGATGTGGGAGGAGAACCGTCATTGGATGCGGTCGACGGAGAAGAAGCTGCGGCTGAATGGAAGCCGGAGGAAGAGTCGATCGAAGAAGTGCTGAAGGAAGTTGAGCTGGAAGAAAAGGAAAGAAAAGAGGAAGAAAAGGTGAGAGAAGAGAAGAAACCACGCGGGTGGCGCGCCTACTTCCAGAGAAGGAACCGGAAGGATTCCGCGGCAGCAGAAAAGGAAGAGAAGAAGAAGCCGGAAACTGTGGAGACGACGAATTCTTCTTATGAGGCAATCTATGAGTCTGTAGAAGGAATGCAGGCAGAGGATAATGATGAAGAAGACTTAGAACGCGGAGAGGTGAATCCTTATACCGGGCATGAGTATGAGACAAACAGTGTGAGATCTCATCCGAAGCGTATTGGATATGTGCAGGTGTATGATAGGGCGAACCATCAATGGACAGATATGACAGAGTGGGCGTTCATGGGGTATCAGGAACGTAAGAAGGCGCTGCTTGGCAAGGACTATGAGCCGCCGATTTATCTGGAATAATTTCCGGCGGTAAAGAGAAAGAGTGAGAGAGATTGAACTGGGAACAATTGTTGTCTGCAAAGAGGTACAAGGGAAGCTCTGCGAGACAGAAATATACCAGAAACACAGATTTAAGAAGTGAATTTGAGAAAGATTATCACAGGATTATAGGGAGCGCGTCTTTCAGGAGGCTGCAGGATAAAACGCAGGTATTTCCGCTGGATAAGAGCGACTTTATCAGGACGAGGCTGACCCATTCTCTGGAAGTATCTTCCTTTGCCAAGTCGCTGGGACAGAACATCGGAGAGTATATTCTGACGTACAAGAAAGATCCGCTGTTTACCGTGCAGATGAAGGAAGATATCGGCAATATCCTGCAGTGTGCGGGTCTGATTCATGATATCGGCAATCCGCCGTTCGGTCATTTTGGTGAACTGGCAATCCGGGAATGGTTTGTAAGGAATCTCCCGGAGCTTACTTATCACGGGCAGCCCATTGCAGAGGTGCTGACGCCGCAGATGCGGGAGGATCTCTGTCATTTCGAGGGAAACGCCCAGGCTCTGCGGCTGGTTTCCAAGCTGCATTTCCTTGTGGATGAGCGGGGGATGAACCTTACCTATGCGCTGCTTAATACGATTGTAAAATACCCGGTATCATCCCTGGAGATGAATCCGAAATCGGGAGATATTAAGCAGAAAAAGCTGGGATATTATTACGCGGATGAAGATATATTTAAAGAAATCCAGCGAGAAACCGGGACGGAAGGCAACAGGCATCCGTTGGCGTTCATACTGGAGGCGGCGGATGATATTGCTTATAAGACGGCAGATATTGAGGACGCTTTTGTCAAAGGATTCCTTTCTTATAATGTTCTTGCTGAAGAACTGGATGAGCTTCAGGAGCGGTATGGGCAGGGTGGTGCGCAGTTCAGCCCTGTGGCGAAGCTTCGGGAGCTTTATGAGAGAGGGAAGGCGCTCCATGTGGAGAATCCGGAAGAATATGCCATTAAGAACTGGATTGTGAGAGTGCAGGGATTCCTGATTAATTGTGCAACCTATGGATTTACGTCTAATTATGAGGCGATTATGGCGGGAACCTATCGGTATGACCTGTTTCACCAGACTTTTGCCGAAAGGCTGATGGATATGCTGGGAGACCTGGCATACAGGGAAGTATTCACGTCCGAATTCATTTACCGCATGGAAGTGACAGAGGCGGTAATGATTGACTATCTGATGGATCGCTTTGTGACGGCAATTATTAAATACGATGACAGGACGGAGCAGTTGGAGACGATTGATAAGCGGCTGGTGTCATTTATTTCGGATAATTATAAAAATGCTTACCATTACCATTCCAGAGGAAAAAATGACGTGGAGAAGCTTTATCTCCGGCTTCTGCTTGTAACAGATTATATCTGCGGGATGACAGACAGTTATGCAAAGAGGCTGTATCAGGAAATGAAAGCAATGATTTAATGTCTATGAATATTTATTCGTACAATGGAATAGACTATGGAGAATAGATAGGATTGGACGTGGAGGTATGAGACGGTTTATCCGTTATCTGTATGAATACAGACAGGGACAGAGAGTGAGGAATATCGGATTTGTAAAGGTGGAGCAGGATGAAAAAAGTACGTCGGTACATATCCATGGAAAAGGAATGCGCCTGCAGGGAGATCAGAGCCTTCGCGTGTTTCTTTTTTATACAGAAAATGGCAGATGTGTAGGCGTATGTCAGGGAGAGATAGAGAAGGCAGGACCGACGGTAAGCTATTGCCTGACTTATACTGACGAAGATACCGGTAAGCCGGATAACTATCCGCTGATAGAAGGGATTATACTGGAAAATGACAGCGTACCGCGTTTCGCGGCAGTGTGGAACGATATGCCGGCGGATATCAGCGGGATGGAAGAGTGGAAACCGGAGCCGGAACCCGCAGAGATGATTGCAGAAACAGCGTCTGAGCCTGCAGAAGCGGCGAAATATAAGGAAGAGCGGGAAGAACTGCCGCAGGAAGTGGAAATCGAGACGTATATCGAGCCTTCTGCGGTGCAGTATACAAAGATAGAAAGGCAAGATATTGCCAGACTTCCAAGATGTGAATGGCGTCTTGCGAATAACAGTTTTCTCCTGCACGGTTACCGCAATTATCATCATCTGGTATTTGTGGATGACGGGGACGGGCGGTGGCTTGGCGTGCCGGGAATCTACCACCCAAGGGAAGCAAGGGCGGCAGAGGCATTCGGATTCCCGCGGTTTGTGAAAATAGACAGTCAGGAGATAGAGCTGACGGGAGACGAAGGAAAAGACGTAGAGGATTTTGGATATTGGTGTCGACAAGTGAGATCATAAACGGTATAATTGGGGACGTAGTAAAATGTCATTTTACTACGTCCCCAATTAACAAATGTGGTGTCCTTATTTGACGGAAAGGGTGTCCCCAAATGACAGATCAGGATAAAAAATATATGAAAGAAGCCTTAAAACAGGCGAAAAAGGCGTATGCTCTTGATGAGACGCCGATTGGCTGTGTGATTGTATATGAAGGAAAGATTATCAGCAGAGGCTACAACCGCCGGAATGTGGACAAGAATACCCTTGCCCATGCGGAGCTTGCTGCGATTAAGAAAGCGAGCAGGAAGCTGGGGGACTGGCGGCTGGAAGGGTGTACCATGTATGTGACGCTGGAACCTTGTCCCATGTGTGCCGGAGCGATTGTACAGGCGCGCATAACCAGGGTGGTGATTGGCTGTATGAATCCCAAGGCAGGCTGTGCGGGTTCTGTGTTGAATTTGCTGCAGATGGATGGATTCAATCATAAAGTAGAAATAGAAACGGGGATTCTGGAAGAAGAATGCAGTCAGTTAATGAGTGGATTTTTCCGGGAACTCCGAAAGAAGAAAAAAGAACAGGACGCTTTAAGGAAGAGTTCTGTTCAGAGTACAATAAAATAGGATTATTTTTTTCGTGCGCTGTGCTTCGAACTTGGCCAACAAGCGTTACCTTAGCAGCTAACTCAGCCCAGGCACCCTCACGGCACCCGGAAGGTTCTACTTAGTGCTGCTCCGTTCCCGACCTGACACGGTTCATAGATTCCCGTCGCGTGAGACCCAGACATCAACGCCGCTTACTAAGGGCAGCCTCACCAGCTTTTGCCCTCTGCACAGCTTCACCCCTGCTATAGCGGATTGCAGGTACAAGGTACCGCTAACACCCCGGCTGCACGAGATTATATTATAAATTGTTTTTAGAAAAATGTCAACCGTTATGGAGAGCTTATGAAAAAAATACTATTGACAGCGATAAATGCAAAATATATACATTCTAATCTTGCCGTATATAGTCTGAAAGCATATGCGGAGGAGGTATTGGGAGAAAAATGTCCCCGGATTGAGATTGCAGAACACACGATTAACCAGCAGATGGACGAGATTCTGATGGACATTTATAAGAGAAAGCCGGATGTGCTGTGTCTGTCCTGTTATATCTGGAATATCAGATATGTGGAAGATGTGGTGAAAGAGACGGCAAAGATTCTGCCGGATACTGTTATCTGGCTGGGCGGTCCGGAGGTATCCTACGATGCGCCGGATGTGCTGAAGCGCCTTCCCCAGGCGGCGGGAGTAATGAAAGGAGAAGGGGAAGAGACCTTCGCGGCACTGGTGTCCGACAGCGAATTGGATAGCATGGAGGGCATTACCTGGCGTGCCGGAGACGGCAGGATTATAGAAAATCCTTGGCGGGATGTGATGGATTTAAATAGAGTACCTTTCATTTACCGTGATATGGAAAGGTTTGAGAATAAAATTGTTTATTATGAAAGCAGCAGAGGCTGCCCCTTTTCTTGCAGCTATTGCCTGTCTTCGGTGGATAAGAAGCTCCGCTTCCGGAACCTGGAACTTGTGAAGCAGGAGCTGCAGTTTTTTATTGAAAAAGAAGTGCCGCAGGTGAAATTCGTTGACCGGACCTTCAATTGCAGGCATGAACATGCAATGGCTATTTGGGAGTATCTGGTCCGGCACGACAGGGGAATTACGAACTTCCATTTTGAAGTGTCTGCGGATCTTCTGAATGATGAAGAAATTGCGCTGATCCAGTCTATGCGGCCGGGATTGATTCAACTGGAAATCGGTGTGCAGTCCACCAACCCGGACACGATACGGGAGATACGGCGGACAATGCAGTTTCCAAGGGTGGCAGAGCGGGTGCGGGAGATTCAGAAAAACGGGAATGTCCATCAGCATCTGGATTTGATTGCGGGGCTGCCTTACGAGGATATAGAAAGCTTCGCCCGGTCATTTGATGATGTATACGCGCTTCGCCCCCAGCAGCTCCAGCTTGGTTTCCTGAAAGTGCTGAAAGGCTCCTATATGGAAGAGCGGCGTGAGGACTATGGTCTGGTATATAAGGATGCACCGCCCTATGAAGTGCTGTGTACCAGATGGCTGTCTTATGCGGATGTGCTCCGATTAAAGGGCGTTGAAGAGATGGTGGAGGAGTACTATAATAGCGGACAATTTACGCAGAGTTTGAAGGCACTGGAAGAAAAGTATGAGTCAGCATTTGCTATGTATGAAGAACTGGCAGTATATTATGCGGCTTATGCGCAGCGGGGCGCCAGCCCTTCCCGGGCGGCAAAATATGAGATATTCCTTGCGTTTGCGGCAAAAAAGGACGCAGGCAGGACAGAACTCTACCGGGAGCTTCTGACCTACGATTATTATCTGCGGGAAAATGCGAAGAGCCGGCCGGCATTTGCGGGAGAGTACCGGATGGCGAAAGAAGAGCTGCGCACATTTTATGAAAATGAGGCAAGAGAGCACAAATATCTGTCCGGATATGAAGAATATGACAAGAATCAGATGCGGAGAATGACCCATCTGGAGCGCTTTTTGCAGATGGGAAAGACCATTCTTTTTGATTATAGAAACAGAAATCCGCTTACGAAAGAAGCGGAAGTAATTCTGATTGCAAAATCACAGTAAAGAGTATACAATACTTAGAAAGTGTCTCACGCTTCGGAAACCGGAGCGAGTTGACACAGTTAGATAGAGAAAAGAGGCGGTAAGGATGAAGTTTAATGATAAAAGAACGAAGCGGATTGTTGCCATTGTAATCCTTTTGGTCATTGTGGCAATGGTAGCTACTATGACGATACCGTATCTGCTGGTATAACCTCCGGCGGACAGATAAGAAGGAGGGAACGCAATGCAGCAGACAGAGATGGAAGCTTCAGAATATGTGTGTGTGACAAAGGTTTCCTGCGGCAGCGCGAGAGAATCAGGCGGTTTTGCATTTGCCGCTGCGGTCAATGAAGCGGCAGCAAAAGGAGCTGCTCTGCGAGGCGCGCGGATAAAGATTATGCTGCCGGATAGTACGTTCAAATCCCGGATGAACGGGATGCGGAAGTTCATGAAAAAGCTGTCAGAGGAAGCGGGAATCGGGACGGCGGAAATAGAAGCCGGGTTTAACCCGGCGCTGAAATGCCCCATGACGATTGTGACTGTGTATGGGCAGGGGAACGCTACCCCCCGAAGGCAAACCGCTTCTTGGGAGAAAGCGAACCGTAAAGGCGGGGAAATCGTGCAGGCAGGATGGCTTGGACTGGCAGGAACGCTTTATATATTAGAGGAAAAGGAAGAAGAACTTTCGGCAAGGTTTACCCGGACCTTTTTAGGACAGATCAGGTCTTACAGAAGTCAGATTTTTGCAGATAAGAAGATAGAAGCGGCGATCGGAGGCGAAGCGGGGCTTATCCGGCAGGCAGATGAAGGCGGAATTCTGGCTGCGCTTCATTATCTGGCGCAGGATGCAGGAACGGGACTTTCTGTGGATATGAAGAAAATGTTTGTAAAGCAGGAGACTATAGAAGTGTGTGAACATTTCCGGCTGAATCCTTATCAGCTCATGTCGGCCGGGTGCTTCCTGGCGGTGGCGGATGACGGAGAAGCGCTGGCAGCAAGGTTCAGGCAGGAAGGGATGGAAGCCGCCGTCATCGGGCGGCTGACAGATAATCATGACAAAATAATTACCAACGGAGAAGAATTCCGGTACGTAGACCGTCCGGCTCCGGATGAGTGGATGAAAATATGGATATAATGGAGGAAGAAATATGGAAAACATCAGACGGCAGATTTTAAATTATCTGGAGACAAACAGCAGAATTGACCTTAAGGAACTTGCGGTGCTTCTGGGAACGGACGAAGTGACAGTTGTCAATGAAGTTGCGGCGATGGAGAAGGAGAAAATCATCTGCGGCTACCATACCCTGATTGATTGGGATCGGGCCGGCGTAGAGCTGGTAAACGCTTTGATTGAAGTGCGGGTGACGCCGCAGAGAGGCAAAGGATTTGACCGGATTGCAGAGCGGATTTACAAATACCCTGAAGTGACGGCAGTGTATCTGATTTCCGGTGACTATGATCTCCTGGTTACGATGGAGGGAAAGACTCTTCAGGGAGTGTCACGTTTTGTATCGGACAAACTTTCGCCGATCGAAGAAGTGGTGGGAACCGCTACACATTTTATTCTGAAAAAATATAAAGATCATGGCACCGTCATGGGACAGAAAAAAACAGAGGAAAGGATACTGGTGACACCGTAATGAGAAATCCATTGTCAAAAAAAGTTGTAGAAATCGAACCATCCGGTATCCGCAAATTCTTTGATGTGGTAAATGAGATGGAAGATGCGATTTCCCTTGGCGTGGGGGAACCGGATTTTGATACGCCCTGGAGAATACGGGAAGAAGGAATCTATTCTCTGGAAAGAGGAAGAACATTCTATACGTCTAATGCGGGGCTTAAGGAATTAAAAGAAGAAATTGCGAAGTATGAGTCGAGAAAGATCGGTGTTTCTTATAATCCGAATACAGAGATTATTGTGACGGTAGGAGGAAGCGAAGGAATTGATATTGCGCTCCGGGCGATGCTGGAGCCGGGAGATGAAGTGCTGATTCCGCAGCCGAGCTATGTGTCTTATCTGCCATGTACCGTGCTGGCGGATGGTGTACCGGTGGTAATCCCACTGCAGCAGAAGAATGAATTTAAGTTGACGGCTGAAGAGCTGGAGGCAGCGATTACGCCTAAGACCAAGATTCTTGTTATGCCATTTCCTAATAATCCTACGGGAGCGATTATGACCCGGGAAGACTTAGAGCCGATTGCAAAAGTGATTGAAAAGCATGATTTATTTGTGCTTTCTGATGAAATCTATTCTGAGCTTACATACCAGTGCAGCCATACTTCCATTGCATCCCTGCCCGGGATGAGGGAGAGAACACTGGTAATTAATGGGTTTTCCAAAGGGTTTGCCATGACGGGCTGGCGTCTTGGTTATGTGTGCGGACCGAAGCTTATTATCGAACAGATGGTGAAAATACATCAGTACGCGATTATGTGTGCGC
Source organism: Clostridiaceae bacterium (assembly GCA_902362865.1). Classification (GTDB taxonomy): domain Bacteria; phylum Bacillota; class Clostridia; order Lachnospirales; family Lachnospiraceae; genus Claveliimonas; species Claveliimonas acetigenes. Next base: position 48,721 of record CABIYE010000005.1, on the reverse strand, counting down.
CGACAAACAGTCAATACGCTGCTGTGGAAGCACTGCGTAACTGTGACGGTGAAGTGCAGCAGATGCGTGAAGCCTATAACCAGCGGAGAAGATTCCTGGTGCATGAATTTAAGCGGATGAAGCTGGAGTGCTTTGAGCCATACGGCGCTTTCTATATTTTCCCCAATATCCAGGAATTTGGCATGACGTCAGAAGAATTTGCGACGCGCTTCCTGGAAGAAGAGAAGGTAGCAGTAGTTCCCGGAACTGCATTCGGAGCGTGCGGAGAAGGTTTCCTGCGGATTTCTTATGCGTATTCGCTGGAAGACCTGAAAGAAGCAATCGGGCGTCTGGGGGCATTTATCGGAAGACTCAGGAATCAGCAGGGAGTGCGGTGGAATGATTAATATTGTATTGCATGAGCCGGAGATTCCGGCAAATACCGGGAATATCGGACGAACCTGCGTGGCGGCGGGAGCGAGGCTGCATCTGATTGAGCCGCTGGGCTTCCGGCTGGACGAAAAGAGTCTGAAGCGGGCAGGGATGGACTACTGGAATGACCTGGATGTGCAGACTTACATTGATTTTGATGATTTTATGGAAAAGAATCCGGGAGCGAAGATTTATATGGCAACGACGAAAGCGCCAAATGTATATACGGATGTGAACTATGAGCCGGATTGTTATATTATGTTTGGAAAGGAAAGCGGAGGAATACCGGAAGAGATATTGGTAAAACATAAGGAAGACAGCGTGCGTATACCTATGGTAGGAGACATCCGTTCCCTGAATCTCGGAAACTCGGTGGCAATCGTCCTGTACGAGGCATTAAGGCAGAATGGATTTGCAGGGATGAACCTGGAGGGACAGCTGCACAGGCTCGAGTGGGAGTAAATGAAATTTTATAAAACATTAACCAGTTTTACTAGACTTTTTCATTCTTCCATAGTACAATTTGTACAACAAGAGAGGTGGTGAACAAATGGTAGAAGAGACCATTAAGACGATAAGGGAGGCAGAGCAGCAGGCGGAAGAGATTGTCAGACAGTCAGAAGCCAGATGCGCTGATATCCTGAATCATGCATCGGAAGAGGCCGGAAAAATCAAAGAAAAAGCTTTGGAAGATGCGAAAACAAAAGCGGAAAAAGCGTTGGATGCAGCAAAAGCAGAAGGGGAGAAGGAAATGCAGGAAGCGCTTTCCGGCGTGGAGAAAGAGATGGCGGCGCTGAAAGCAGCCGCGAAAAAAAAGGAAGCTGCTGCCGTTGACGCGGTGATAGCGAACCTCATGTAGTATGCAGAAAAATAACGAAAAAGGAGGGATGAGGTTATGTCAGTATTGCAGATGCAAAGAGTAAGTATCTGCGCACTTAAAAAAGACCGTAAGGTTATCCTGGAAAAGCTCCAGTCTATGGGAATTATGGAGATGAATCAGATCATAGACGATGACGAAGATTTTGCAAAAATGGATACACTGAATGCCAGGCAGAACTTTGAGAAAAAAGCGCAGCTGACGGATCAGGCGCTGGACGTACTGGAACGCTACGTTCCGGAAAAGCATTCGCTGTTCGCTGCTCTGGAAGGGAAGAAGCTGGTAGAAGAGGAAGTGTTCCGGAAGGCAGAAGCGGACAAGGAGGAAATCATTGGCAGGGCAAACCATTTACTTGCCCTGGACAAAGAGATTGCAGAAAGCAAGGCGGACATTCTGAAGCTTCGGAATCAGATAGAAAGCCTGCAGCCCTGGCTTGGACTGGAGGTTCCTATGAATTATCCGGGCACAAAAACCACCGCTATGCTTGTGGGGACGATGGCGGGCAGTGTTACGCTGGAAGATATCTATGCAGCGGTTGCCGGACATGCGCCGGAAGTTGAGGCTTATGACGTACAGATTGTGGAGTCCGACAAGGATGCAGTCTATCTGGCAGTATTCTGTATGAAGGAGCAGGAACAGACAGTAGAAAATGCTCTCAGGGCAGAAGGATTTGCCAGACCGTCACAGATGACGAACAGGGTGCCGAAAGAGCTGGAAGCAATGCTCGAGGCGGAAATAGAAAATTTAGATAAGAAAATTGCCAGGCTTACGGAAGAGATTGAAGGGTATGCGGGCAGCAGGGAAGACCTGAAGTTGATATCCGATTATTTCCGCATGAGAGCGGAAAAATATGAAGTGCTGGGGACAATTCCACAGTCTCAGCGGACATTTGTCATCAGCGGATACGTGGCGAAAAGGGCGGTTCCGGCGGTTCAGAAAGCAATTGGTGAGAGGTTTGACTGCATTGTGGATGTGGAGGAACTGAAAGAAGATGAAGAAGCGCCGGTTATTCTGCAGAATAATAAGTTTTCTTCCAGTGTGGAAGGCGTGCTTGAATCTTACGGACTGCCGCATAAAGGTGAAGTAGATCCGACGGTGGTTATGTCGTTTTTTTATGTGTTCTTCTTTGGAATGATGCTTTCAGATGCGGCGTACGGAGCGATTATTGCAATCGGATGCTTTGCCGCACTTAAGAAGTTCCCGCGTATGAGCGAGGGAATGCACAAATCATTGAAGATGTTTATGTATTGCGGAGTTTCCACAATGATATGGGGAATCTTGTTTGGCGGATATTTTGGAAATGTGGTAGATATTGTATCAGCGACATTTTTCGGGAAGACAGTTACCATTCCGGCGCTATGGTTTGTGCCGCTGGATGACCCGATGAAGCTGTTGGTATTTTCCATGCTGTTTGGCGTTATTCATCTTTTTACCGGACTTGGAATCAAAGGTTATGCTTATTTGAAAGATGGCAAAGTGATGGACTTTTTCTGTGACGTAATTCTTTGGTATGCATTTCTGGTGGGACTGATACTGATGCTTCTGCCCACAGATATTTTCGCATCCATTGCGCAGACGAAGATTACGTTCTCGCCGGGATTGCAGACATTTTCAAAAGGACTGGCAATATTCGGCGCGGTAGGTCTGCTGCTTATGTCAGGGCGGGCGAATAAGAACCCGGCGCTGAGAATCGCACTGGGGGCTTACGACCTTTACAATGTAACCGGATGGCTGAGCGATGTGCTGTCCTACTCCCGTCTGCTGGCGCTGGGACTTGCTACAGGCGTTATCGCTTCGGTTATTAACCAGATGGCAAGCATGTTCGGCAGCGGAGTTGTGGGGGCAATCGGATTTATACTGGTGTTCCTTGTGGGACATACATTGAATCTGGCGATTAACCTGTTGGGAGCATATGTACACACGAACCGTCTTCAGTTTGTGGAATTCTTTGGTAAATTTTATGAAGGCGGCGGGAAGGCGTTCGAGCCGTTTAAAGCAGATACAAAATATGTAGATATTAAGGAGGAAAATTTGTAATGAATATTTTAAGTAATATGGGGCTTGTTTATGCATTATTGGGAGCAGCGTTAGCTGTTATTTTGGCAGGTATGGGTTCTGCCTATGGTGTTGGTGTCGCAGGACAGGCGGCAGCCGGAGTTGTAACGGAGGATCCGGCAAAATTCGCAAAGGTATTGATTATTCAGCTTCTGCCCGGTACGCAGGGTATTTACGGGCTGCTGGTAGCGTTTATTACGCTTTCTAAGGTTGGACTTCTGGGCGGACAACCGGCTGATCTGGATGTGCAGACAGGTCTTCTGATATTGGTAGCCTGCCTTCCAATCGCGATCGTAGGACTGATTTCCGCAAGACACCAGGGCAAGACGGCAGTAGCGTCTATCGGAATTGTTGCAAAGAAACCGGATCAGTTCGGTAAAGCAATGCTTTTCCCGGCGATGGTTGAGACTTATGCAATCCTTGCACTTTTGATCTCTATTCTTGCAGTAAACTCCATTCAGATATAAGCTGTTTAGGCTGGCACAAAGATGGGTAGAAGAGTAAGAGAAGAAAGGAAAAAGGAGAGCTGAGAATGACTGGATTAGAGAAAATGAAAAACCAGATTCTGGATGAGGCAAAATCGCTTGCAGAGGCGAAGGTATCGGATGCAGAGAATCAGGCGCAGGAAATCCTTGAGGCAGCGAAAGCAGAAGCGGCGAAGACTGCCGCCGGCATCTCCCAAAAATCAGAGGCGGACGTGGCAAATTATACGGAGCGTATCGCATCTTCTATTGATTTGCAGAGAAGAACCAGAGTCCTGTCTGCAAAGCAGGAAGTGATTGCGGAGGTTCTGAACAAAGCCTATGAGAAACTGAAAGCAATGGAAACGGCCGATTATTTTGCCATGATGATGAAAATACTCGATAAGTATGTGCTTGCGCAGGCGGGAGAAATTTATTTTTCACAGGCGGACGTTAACAGGATGCCTGCGGACTGCCGCGCGGAGATTGAGAAGATTGCGAAGGCAAAAGGCGGAAGCCTTAAGATCTGCAGTCAGGAAAAAGGGATAGAAGGCGGGTTTGTCCTTGCTTATGGCGGTATCGAAGAAAACTGTACCTTAAGAGCAATGTTTGACGCAAAAAGAGATGAACTGTCGGACGAGGCTCATCGGCTGCTGTTTTCGTAGAGTGTAATGGAGGAGTAGAATGAGTGAACAATATACCTACGCGGTTGCGCGCATACGTGCTCTGGAGGTTTCGCTGTTCTCCAATGCGACCATTGACCAGCTGATGGCTTGCCAGACCTACGAACAATGTCTGCAGTTTTTGGCTGAGCGTGGATGGGGTGATGGAGAGACGAACCCGGAGGCAGAAGCTATGCTTGCCAGAGAGGAAGAGAAAATCTGGGAGATAGTGGAAGAACTGTCCATTGATATGGAGAAGTTCGACGTGCTTTCTTACCCGAAGCTTTTCCATAACCTGAAGGCTGCGATTAAAGAAGTGTGTACGGAAGAGACGACTCCCCACATTTTCTATGAAGATGTAAGTATTCCGGGAAAAGAAATGCTGGAGATTGTAAGAGAAAAAGACTTTGGACGTCTTCCGCCCAATATGCGGGAGGCGGCAGGCGAAGCATATGACACACTGCTTCACACGAGAGACGGTCAATTGTGCGATGTGATTATCGATAAGGCGGCGCTTACTGTAATCCATCAGGCGGGGGAAGAGGCAAAGGATGCTATTATCCGTGATTATGCCGAGTCCACGGTTGCGGTCGCAGACATTAAGATTGCCGTTAGGTCGCAGAAAACCGCGAAATCTTTGGAGTTTATGAAGCGTGCTATGGCTGAATGCGGCAGCATCAATGTTGACCGGCTTGCCAAAGCGGCGCTTGGCGGAATGGATACGATCCGGGAGTATTTGTCGGAAACGGTCTATGCAGAGGGCGCAGATGCGCTTGCTGAGTCGCCTTCTGCTTTTGAACGGTGGTGTGACAACCGGATTATTCAGACAATCAGTCCGCAGAAATATGAAGCATTTACCATAGGTCCCGTGGTGGCCTATGTATTAGCAAGACAGAATGAGATTAAAACGGTACGAATCATACTTTCAGGTAAATTAAATAACCTGCCGGATGATTCCATCCGGGAAAGGGTAAGGGAAATGTATGTATAGGATTGCGGTAGTAGGCGATTACGATAGTATTTATGGCTTCGCTGCGCTGGGGCTGGACACATTTCCTGTAAATACCCACGAGGAGGCCGGAGAAACGCTGCGCAGGCTTGCAGAAGGTGAATATGGGATTATCTATATCACGGAGAGCTGGGCGGCAGATTTACAACATGAAATTGAGAGATATCAGGGACAGGTGACACCGGCGATTATTCAGATTCCGGGAATTGCGGGCAATACCGGAGCCGGAGTGGCGAGTGTTAAGAAATCGGTGGAAGTAGCAGTTGGTTCTGATATTTTATTTGGAAATTAAGAAAGAGGTGATTCGTTCGTTATGAGTACAGGTACGATTAAAAAAGTAGCGGGACCGCTGGTTATCGCGTCCGGTATGCGTGATGCAAACATGTCCGACGTTGTACGTGTAAGCGATCAGCGTTTGATTGGGGAAATCATCGAGATGCACGGGGACGAGGCGTCTATTCAGGTATATGAGGAAACCTCCGGCCTGGGGCCGGGCGAACCGGTTGTGTCTACAGGTTCCCCCATGTCTGTTGAGCTGGGGCCTGGTCTGATTGCAAGTATTTATGATGGTATTCAGCGTCCGCTTGATGATATTATGAGAGTTTCAGGAAATAACCTGAAGCGTGGCGTGGAGGTTGCATCCTTAAAGAGAGATAAGAAATGGGAATTTGTTCCAGTGGCAAAAGCCGGAGACGAGGTGGAAGCCGGAGATGTGCTGGGAACGGTTCAGGAGACGCCTGTTGTTCAGCAGAAGATTATGGTTCCCTATGGAGTGAAAGGAAAAGTAAAGAAAATTAAAGCCGGGGAATTTACGGTAGAAGATGTTGTGGTAGTGGTGGAGACTGCGGACGGAGTAAAAGAGCTTACCATGATGCAGAAGTGGCCGGTCCGTAAAGGACGCCCTTATGTAAAGAAGCTTCCGCCGGAGAAACCGCTTGTGACAGGACAGAGAGTAATCGACACATTCTTCCCGATTGCAAAGGGAGGCGTGGCTGCGGTTCCGGGACCATTCGGAAGCGGCAAGACGGTTATCCAGCATCAGCTTGCCAAGTGGGCTGAGGCTGATATTGTAGTTTATATCGGATGCGGTGAGCGTGGAAATGAGATGACAGACGTTCTGAATGAATTTCCGGAACTGAAAGACCCGAAGACGGGACGTTCTCTTATGGAGCGTACGGTTCTGATTGCAAATACTTCCGATATGCCTTTCGCTGCCCGTGAAGCATCCATCTATACAGGTATTACGATTGCAGAGTATTTCCGTGATATGGGATATTCCGTAGCGCTTATGGCAGATTCTACTTCAAGATGGGCGGAGTCTCTCCGTGAGATGTCAGGACGTTTGGAAGAGATGCCCGGTGAAGAAGGATATCCGGCATATTTGGGATCACGTCTTGCAGAGTTCTATGAACGCGCAGGTCATGTAATCTCCCTGGGAAAAGACGGAAGAGAGGGAGCGCTTTCTGTAATCGGAGCCGTATCTCCTCCGGGCGGTGATATTTCCGAGCCGGTATCCCAGGCAACTTTGCGTATTGTTAAGGTATTCTGGGGACTGGACGCATCTTTGGCGTATAAGAGACATTTCCCTGCAATTAACTGGCTGACTAGTTATTCATTATATGTAGATAATATGCAGGGCTGGTTCAACAGTGAAGTCGCTCCGGACTGGATGGAAGATCGTCAGAAGATGATGAGCCTTTTGCAGGAAGAAGCAGAACTGGAAGAAATTGTTAAGATGGTAGGTATGGACGCACTGTCCCCGACAGAACGGCTGAAGATGGAAGCAGCCCGTTCTATCCGCGAGGACTTCCTGCACCAGAACTCTTTCCATGAAGTAGATACCTATACGCCGCTGCGTAAACAATATCTGATGATGAAATTGGTAATTGCTTTTTATGAGCTGTCATCGGAAGCATTGGCGAAGGGCGCGTCTCTTCAGAAATTGCTTGGAATGGCGGTAAGAGAAAGAATCGGACGTTATAAATATACACTGGCAGAAAATATTGAGACAGAGTATGAGAAGATTATGGGTGAATTGCATGCAGAGATTGCAGGTTCGTTCGGGAAGGAGGACTTCTAATTATGCCAAAAGAATATAGAACCATACAGGAAGTTGCCGGACCGCTGATGATGGTAAAAGGCGTGGAGGATGTCAAATATGACGAGCTTGGCGAGATTGAGCTTGCCAGCGGTGAGAAACGCCGCTGCAAGGTACTGGAAGTAGACGGGGATAACGTGGTTGTACAGCTCTTCGAGAATGCCAGCGGTATCAATCTGAGCAACAGCAAGATCCGTTTCCTGGGAAGGAGCATGGAGCTTGGCGTATCCGGCGATATGCTGGGACGTGTCTTCGACGGTCTGGGAAGTCCGATTGACGACGGGCCGGAAATCCTGCCGGAGGAAAGAAGAGATATTAACGGCCTGCCGATGAATCCGGCGGCAAGAGTGTACCCGGAGGAATTTATCCAGACAGGTGTGTCGGCCATTGACGGCCTGAATACCCTGGTCCGTGGACAGAAGCTCCCGATTTTCTCCTGCTCCGGTCTGCCGCATTCACAGCTTGCAGCGCAGATTGCGAGACAGGCGAAGGTGCGTGGAACAGACGAGAACTTTGCCGTTGTATTTGCCGCAATGGGTATTACCTTTGAGGAATCCAACTTCTTCATTGAGTCCTTCAAGGAGACAGGGGCTATCGACAGGACGGTGCTGTTCATTAACCTGGCAAATGACCCGGCGGTTGAGCGTATTTCCACACCGCGTATGGCGCTGACAGCAGCAGAATATCTGGCGTTTGAGAAGGATATGCATGTATTGGTTATCCTGACGGATATTACAAACTACGCAGATGCGCTCCGTGAGGTGTCGGCAGCCCGCAAGGAGGTCCCGGGACGCCGCGGTTATCCGGGATATATGTACACAGACCTTGCCAGTCTGTATGAAAGAGCCGGACGGCAGAGAGGAAAGAGCGGAAGTATCACTATGATTCCGATTCTTACCATGCCGGAGGATGACAAGACCCATCCGATTCCTGACCTTACCGGATACATTACCGAAGGACAGGTAATCTTAAGCCGTGAATTGTACCGGAAAGGACTGCAGCCTCCGATTGACGTACTGCCGTCTCTGTCACGATTGAAAGATAAAGGTATTGGAGAAGGAAAGACAAGAGCCGACCATGCCAATACCATGAACCAGTTATTTGCCGCATATTCCCGTGGTAAAGACGCAAAAGAACTGATGACTATTCTTGGAGAAGCTGCCCTTACAGATATCGACCTTCTCTATGCAAAATTTGCAGATGCATTCGAAAAAGAATACGTATCCCAGGGGTACAATACGGATCGTTCCATCGAGGAAACACTGGAAATTGGCTGGAAACTGCTGTCTATGCTTCCGAGAGCAGAACTGAAACGTATCGATGATAAGTACCTGGATATGTACTACGGAAAGCAGTAAGCCGTGCGCAGATGTATAGAAAATTTATGATAAGGAGGTGCGGCAATGGCGTCTAAGCAGATTACTCCTACCCGTATGGAGCTTACCCGGACGAAGAAGAAACTGGCTACCGCAAGAAAGGGCCATAAGCTTTTGAAAGATAAGCGGGATGAGCTGATGCGTCAGTTCCTGGAACTGGTTCGGGAGAATATGGCGCTTCGGCAGAAGGTAGAAGCCGGAATTTCTTCGGCAAATAAGAATTTTGTCATTGCAAAAGCCGGTATGGATGCGGCTACACTGAACACCGCATTGATGGCGCCGAAACAGGAGGTAAGCCTGGAGGTAGGACAGCGGAATGTTATGAGCGTAGACGTCCCGGTTTTCCAGACTAAGACCAGGACAGCGGATGCAAATGATATTTATTCTTATGGATTCGCCTTTACCTCCAGTGACCTGGATGGCGCGGTGAAGTCCCTGGCGGATATTCTGCCGGATATGCTGAAGCTTGCGGAAACAGAAAAAGCGTGTCAGCTTATGGCGGCTGAGATTGAGAAGACCAGGCGCCGTGTAAATGCGTTGGAACATGTGACGATTCCGGAAGCGCAGGAGACGATTAAATATATTACGATGAAACTGGATGAGAATGAAAGAAGCTCACAGATCCGACTGATGAAAGTTAAGGATATGATGCTGGAAGAAGCTCATCATTACAGCGAGAGAGCGTAAAAATTGAAGATGTAATTTTAAAGAAGCGGCGTAATCTCCGAAAGGCGGTTACGCTGCTTTTTATTGTATTCAGGTATCTCATATGTTATGATTTAAATGTTCAAATGTTATACTGTATACTGCGACTCAAGGAGGTTACTATGGAAACCAATGAAATTGTAACGCTTTATCATGGTTCAAAATCAGGGATTTGTGGTGCGATTGCCCCTATAAGCCGGGAACGCTGTGATTTTGGAAAAGGATTTTATATGGGAACTGACCGAACGCAGCCACTTACTTTAATTTGCAATTATCCGAATGCCAAAATGTATACGTTAAGTGTCGATTTATCTGATCTTAAAATTCTTGATGTAGAAGTGGGATTAGATTGGGGCGACATGATTATTGGATATATTGCCAATGACAGGATGTTTGTTGTCCTGGATCGCTTTTTTAATGGAGAAATTACGGATATGGCACTGATTCATAGTCTTTCAGCATTAAAGCTTGGTAAGCAATATGTGGCTTTAACAGAAAAGGCTTGCAAAAAAATAAAAATCCTTGATGAGCAGGTACTTAGCGAGAAGGATCGGGATAAACTAAAACAAGAAAGTGAGGCCAACCGTTCAAAAGGCGTTGCAATGGCAGAGGAAATTTGCAGAAAATATCGTCGGAAGGGTCGGTTCTTTGAACTTGCTCTGACAAATGGATTAGATTGTCCGGCATTTATAGAAGCTTTTATGAACAGCAGAACTGCTGCCGCCCTTGATGACGTCTATGATCGCTTGCAATGGGCGGGCGAGGAATATATTCTTGATGAATTGAATGATGAAGTCAGGGGACTCAGAAAGGCTGGTACAACGTATTCTTCGGAAATAATGTACTGGATAGGGTATATCTACCGTTATTGGCATTATTACACGGGTGAAAAAAGTCATGAAATATATAAAATGGCTGATGCTAAAACAATGCGTGAATGTTGGCTTGGCTTTCATACTCTTGATGTTACAATGGCTATTGACAATTTGAAAGAAATTTATAAGCAAAAATAGCATATTTCCGCTCACTGCATATACTGATTGCAGAAGTATAATTTCCAGGAGTGTGTGCCAATGGATACAAAACTGCCTTATTACATGGCGTACCCAATGCCTCTTTTGTATGATGACGAGCGGATTGACCGCAGGGATTTTGAATATATGAAGAGTCTTTACCCGGAGACAGCCCGGCGGCTTCTTCCATATATTGAAGACGAATGCGACCGCATGGAATATGACTGCAGTATGATTTATGATGAATATCCCGATCAGCTTCAGCTTAACCTGATGGGAAAAAGAATCTATGACAGGGCGAAGGAAAAGGAAGAAAATCCGGGTGAATGGCTGCGGGATCTGATACAGGTTATGATGTACCAGGAGGTGTATAAGCGCAGGAGTGACAGGAGAAAATACGGGAAAAAGTATTTCCAGGGAATAAATATGTCAAAATAAATCCCTTTTTTCGACATTTTGTGCTATACTGTTTGCGAGGACGGCCGGACTGCAGTCAGACAGCCGGCCGGAACAAAAGAGGAGGAACCAGGAGTATGGATAATATCATTTTTATCGGAATGCCGTCTGCGGGGAAGAGCACAATAGGTGTTGTGGCGGCAAAGCGTATGGGGTATGAATTTGTAGATACGGATCTTTTAATCCAAAAACAGGAAAATCGATTATTAAAAGATATTATTGCAGAAAAGGGAATTGATGGATTTCTCGCCATTGAGGACAGCGTGAATGCCTCAGTAGAAGCGGAACATGCCATCATTTCACCGGGAGGCAGTGCCATATACTGTAAAAATGCCATGAAACATTTTAAAGAAATCGGAACGGTGGTATATTTGCAGGTCTCTTTTCAAACAATAAGTGAGAGGATTGGCGACGCCAGGCAAAGAGGAGTCGTGCTGAAGGAAGGGCAGACTCTGAAGGATCTATATGATGAGCGTACAGCACTTTTTGAAAAATATGCAGATATTACAATTTGCGAAGATGGGTTGACATTAGCGCAAACTATTGATAAAGTGTTGGAAGCGCTGGAAAGCAGATAGCGATTTGCTTCCGGAACTGGGAAATGTTACAGAAATCTTACGATAAGATAAAAAATGTTTTACAAACGGGTAAATTACTGGTATAATGACTGGTGATTTACTTAGGTTGAGTATTTGTGATGTTTGAGAGTAATCGAAATAATCGAGGTGCAGTATGGAACAATATATTATAAAGGGTGGGAATCCGCTTGTCGGTGAAGTTGAGATAGGAGGAGCGAAAAATGCGGCTCTGGCAATTCTTGCAGCGGCGATTATGACGGATGAGCCGGTACTGATAGAAAATCTTCCGGATGTGAATGATATTAATGTGATGTTGGATGCGATTGCCGGAATCGGAGCAGATGTATACCGTATCGATCGGCATACGGTAAGGATTAATGGAAAAGGTATTCATGATTTTGATATAGAGTATGATTATATTAAGAAGATCCGCGCATCTTACTATTTGCTGGGAGCACTGCTGGGAAAATACAACAAGGCCGAAGTGGCGCTTCCGGGCGGATGCAATATCGGGAGCCGTCCCATTGACCAGCATTTGAAAGGATTTCGTGCACTTGGCGCAGATGTGGACATTGAGCATGGCAAGATTATTGCGGAGGCAGATTGTTTAAAAGGAAGCCATATTTATTTTGACGTGGTGACGGTGGGAGCTACTATCAACGTGATGATGGCGGCGGCCATGGCGGATGGACTTACGATTATGGAAAATGTTGCCAAGGAACCACATGTAGTGGATGTGGCGAATTTCCTCAACAGTATGGGAGCCAATATCAGAGGCGCCGGTACCGATGTGATTAAGATCCGAGGTGTGCAGAGACTTCATAGGACAGAATATTCTGTCATACCGGATCAGATTGAAGCAGGTACATTTATGTTTGCCGCGGCGGCAACCAGAGGAGATGTTACCGTAATGAATGTTATTCCGAAGCATCTGGAGGCAACTATTGCCAAATTGAATGAGATTGGATGCGAGGTAGAAGAATTTGACGATGCTGTCCGGGTGGTATCCAAAGGAAGGCTCAGGAGCACTCATGTAAAGACCCTTCCTTATCCGGGATTTCCGACAGATATGCAGCCGCAGATAGGCGTTACATTATCTCTGTGTCAGGGGACAAGTATTGTAACAGAAAGTATATTTGAAAATCGATTCAAATATCTGGATGAGCTGGCAAGAATGGGCGGTGTTGCAAAGATAGAGGGAAATTCAGCTACCATTGAAGGCGTCAGCAAGTTATCAGGAGCCCGTGTCAGTGCGCCGGATCTTAGAGCGGGAGCAGCGCTCTGTATTGCCGGACTTGCGGCGGAGGGAATTACCATCGTAGATGATATCGTCTATATTCAGAGAGGGTATGAGCGGTTTGAAGAGAAGCTTAAGAGCCTGGGAGCGGTGATTGAGCGGGTGGCAAGTGAGAAAGAGATTCAGAAATTTAAGTTTAAAGTGAGTTAGGAAGTTCAGGACGAGGTGGAAGCCCCATGTCATTAAGTTAAGATAAGGAATTGAGATCTCTATACTAGAAATAGTACAGAGGTCTTTTTTTCTTGAAATTAAGAAAAACTTATTTGCAAGGAGGAAACAAGCCAAATGGATGTTTCGCGGTGAGTGTTGACTTAAATAATAAAGCAGTATATTATAAAAATATAAAAATTTATTGCTTTTGAGGAGGGTTATTGTGAAACATAGAGTGCGAAAATGGTGGAGCTTTTTGCTTTGCCTGGCTATGGTGATAAATATTATACCTATAACGGCAGCAGCGGCGGATGAAGGGATTGCGATTGATGAAACGAATTTCCCAGATGCGGTGTTTAGAGAATGCGTAAGCAATATGATACGGACAATAATAAAAAACTGAGTGCTGCTGAAATAAATGCGGTAACTGAAATGGACATATATGGTAATTCAGCTGGACTGGGTGGTAAAATTTCTAATCTTAAGGGGATAGAATATTTTACATCATTATCATATTTGTCTTGCGATTACAACCAGCTAACGACACTTGATCTTAGCCAAAACAGTGCTTTGGAGACATTGTGGTGTTCGAATAATCAGCTAACGTCTATGAAACTGAACAGTACAAGTTTAAAAAGCCTTGATTGTTCGTATAATCAGTTGACAACATTGGAATTGGGTAATAATAATTCTTTAGAACTACTGAATTGTATGGATAATCGATTGACAACGCTTAATCTTGACAGTGCGTCTTCTTTACAGCAATTACTCTGTTATGGAAATCAGTTGAAGGCGCTTGATTTAAGCGATTATACGGCTTTACGATATTTAGATTGTCATGATAATCAGTTGGTTACCCTTGATTTGACGAATAATATAAATTTGATAGAATTGGATTGCAGAAATAATCAACTTACCTCTCTTTCGTGTGAAACTACTTCATTGCAGATGAGTTCAATATATGTCAAAACAAGTGGCAATGTTTATCGGATTCCTTTGACTGCGAGTCGTACGTTCAATTTGGCAGCTTTGCCTGATGGTTTTGACGTGAAAAGGGCAAGTGGATGGCGAGGAGGAAGCGTAACAAAAACTGCGTCACGTTATACACTTGTGGTTGATGAGGATAGTAATGAGGTTACCTATTGGTATGCTTGTAAAGAGAACGCTGCTGGTACAATGATGGTAAAACTAGTCGTGGATACCACATTGCCGGTGCCGTTGACTTTTGACCAGAACCCTGAGTTTGATATAGAAGAAAACTACGTAGGAAAACCAATAGATGCCTATTCTGTTGCGGAGTCCGCGGAGGGCGGAGTATTGCCTTATGTTTATTCAAAAAGCGCAGGACCGGACTGGATCCAGGTCTCTTCGGAGGGGATTGTAAGCGGAACGCCCCAGGCAGTTGGGGAAAACCAGGACTTGATTGTGCGGGTAACCGATGGAGAGGGCGCATATAAAGAAATTACCATTCACGTTGCTGATACAGCAGAAGAAGCAGTGATTGATGGAACGAACTTCCCGGATGAGACTTTTAGAGCATATATAGCGGAAGAGAAGGATTTAGATCACGATGGAAAGCTGAGTCCTGCCGAGATCAGAGAAGTGCAGGCTATAGATGTGCCTTCCAGGGGAATTACGGATCTGAAGGGGATTGAGTTTTTTGGCGAGCTGACAGAGCTGCGGTGCGGGGACAACAATCTTACGGTTCTTGATGTAAGCAATAATGGGAAATTGCAGGCTTTAGACTGCAATTCTAATATCCTGACGGCTTTGGACGTGAGTAAAAATGAGAATTTGCAGAAGCTGAACTGCAGCAGCAATGAACTTGCAGCTCTTGACCTTAGTAATAACAGATATTTATCGGAATTATCCTGCAGCGGTAATCAACTGGCCGGGCTTGAACTGAAGAATACAAGTGTTACAGAGCATTTTTACAGTGATAAAGAAGCAGATGGGGAAGAATACAATTATAACCGGCGTTTTATTACTTTGGATGAGGAAAATAGCTTTAATCTTTCCGGTTTTGAAGATGGTTTTGACAGTTCCCGTGCATACGGTTGGGTGGGAGGCATGGTATCAGGAGATACGCTGTTCGTGGATAAAGATGCAGAAG
This sequence comes from Clostridiaceae bacterium, assembly GCA_902362865.1. GTDB lineage: Bacteria > Bacillota > Clostridia > Lachnospirales > Lachnospiraceae > Claveliimonas > Claveliimonas acetigenes. Next base: position 33,460 of record CABIYE010000005.1, on the reverse strand, counting down.
AAGTGCTTTACAAATACGATTGTGGAAATAATCAGAATATGACAGTGAAGCTTGTCATAAAGGATTACGTAGAAGGCGAACTCCGGTTTGTGAAGGATGAAGTTTTTGATGTCGGAATCAATTATGTGAACGAACCGATTGAGCCTTATTCTGTGGCAGAAGCTGCATCCGGCGGAGTTCTGCCGTATACATTCAGTAAAGTGTCCGGGCCTGACTGGCTGATTGTTTCAGCAGGCGGAACTATAAGAGGGACGCCGCGGGCTGAAGGGGCGAATCCGGATCTGATACTTCGGGTAACCGATAGTGACGGGGCGTATAAAGAAATGACGCTCCATGTCGATGATACGAAAGACGGGATTGCGATTGATGCGATCCATTTTCCGGATGAAAAATTCCGGGCATATATAGCGGAAGAGAAGGATCTGAATCAGAATGGAAGCCTGAGTGTGGACGAAATAAAAGCTGTAAAGGATATGGATGTATCTTTTAGTGATATTTCTGACCTGAAAGGAATTGAATTCTTCTCGGCATTGGAGGAGCTGAACTGTTCGAATAATAAGCTCACATCATTGGATATCAGCAGGAATCAAAAGCTGAAAACTCTGTATTGTGTTTTTAATGAATTAACGGCCATCGATGTTAGCAAAAATAAGGAGCTGGCTTCCCTATCTTGCAGCAGCAATAAACTGACGGCATTGGATGTCAGTAAAAATGCGGGATTGAAAGAGCTGCAGTGCGATAATAATATGCTAAAAACATTGGATGTCAGTAAGAATCCGGAATTGGAAAGGCTGGATTGCGGCTCTTGCGGATTGACGGCTTTGGATGTGGGCAATAACCTGCCGCTGTATTTCCTGGATTGTTCGGATAATGACCTTAAGGCATTGGATGTCAGCAAAAACGCGGCGTTAAGTACTTTGTCCTGCAATAATACGGATCTTATGGTTTTAGATGTGAGCAGCAATAAGAAGTTGCAGGGATTGGCGTGTAAGTCTAATAAACTTACGGTGCTGGATGTGAGCCAGAATCCGGAGCTGTCCGATCTGAATTGTGCGTCCAATCAGCTTTCTGCGTTGGATGTGAGCCAAGAAACTGTTATGGCTGAACTGCAGTGACAACAAAATTGCGGCACTTGAACTTAACAACAATCCTGAATTAGTACAGCTGAACTGTAGTGATAATGCGCTTACGGTGCTTGACCTTGGCAGTGGACGGCAGTTGGATGTTTTTTCCTGCAGTGGAAATCATCTGACATCGCTGGATTTAAGTAATCTTGAGATTTTTGATTTTTATGGAGATAAAGTCCAGGGTGAAAGCAAGGATAATTATAATACCTATACCATTGAGTTAAGTGAGGATGGTACATTTGATCTTCAGATGCTTCCGGGTAATTTCGATGTATCGAAAGCTTACAACTGGCAGGGCGGAAGTGTGGCAGATAACATTCTTACGGTAGATGAAGATGCCGAGGAGGTCATTTATAAGTACTATTGCGGTAATGGCAAAAATATGACAGCCAGGCTGGCGGTAAAGAAAAAGGCAGTGGAACCGGATCCGGTAGTTGTGGATAAAACAGCTCTCCAGGCGGCACTTAATGGAGCAATCGATGCAGCAGAAAAAGAGAAGTATACAGAAACGACATGGACAAAATACGAAGAAGCTTTAGAGAATGCGAAAAAGATTCTCTCAGATGAAGAGGCGGTACAGGCAGATGTAGATGCCGCGGTGGAAGCGCTTAATGAAGCGCGGGAAGCGTTGGAGGAGAAAAAGGAGCCAGACCTGCCCACTCCGCCTGAACCAGAGAAACCGGATAAGACAAGGCTTCAGGAACTTCTGAAAAATGTGATTCCGGATACGGAAAAGGGAAAATATACAGAAGAAAGCTGGGCGGCTTATGCAGAGGTTCTGTCAAAGGCAAAAGAAGTAGAAGCAGACGAAAAAGCATCACAGGAAGAGATAGACGCCGCGGTAAAGGCGCTTAATGAAGCGTTGGAGGCTCTGGAGAAAAAACCGGATCCAACCGAACCACAGGAACCGGTTGAACTTCCCTATGAAGACGTGGCAGAGAATGATTGGTTTTATGACGGTGTATACTATAACTACACTGCAAAGATTATGACGGGTAAGGATACTACCCATTTTGTCCCATATGAGAATCTTGCCCGTGCGCAGTTTGCCGTCATCCTTCATCGTCTGAGCGGCAAGCCGGATGTGACATACAAAGTGAGATTCCCGGATGTACCGGATGGACAGTTTTATTCAAAAGCAGTTATCTGGGCGGCCGATACGAAGGTAGTAAATGGCTATACGGATACGGGGCTGTTCGGGCCATCCGATTATATTAACCGGGAGCAGATGGCAGTTATGATGTACCGTTATGCAAAGTACCGGAAGTACGATGTCAGTGAAAAGGCAGATTATAGTCAGTTTACCGATGCGGCAAGCGTCAGTGAATTTGCAGGGGAAGCGATGCAGTGGGCTGTGGGAAGCGGAATTATTACAGGTAAGGATTATGGAACAAGGCTTGACCCACAGGGGAATGCATCCCGTGCGGAGTGTGCCATCATTATCCAGAGATTTATGGAGAAGTATGGGGAAGAAAGCTAACTTTCGGATTCTGGAGATAAGATGTGGTAAATTGTACGATATGTCTTGACTTCTTTGTACAGGTGGTGTAAAGTAGCATTTGTACTTGGAGATTAACAAATAAATATCAGACTTTCTCTTATTCAGAGCAGTGGAGATACAAAGGATCTGTGAAGCTGCGGCAACCCCAATGTTTGGAAGGTGCCAACCTGAGCGAGCAATCGAACAATAAGAGGATTGGTTATGTATGTGACGGTCCGCTTATGGCGGACCGTTTTTTGAGCGCCTGAACGGCGCAATCTTTTTCATAAAATCCTGTAAAGAGAAAGTCCGGCGGGCGGGAGCTATCCGTCAGAAGAAAGGAGAAAAAGCATGGAGAAGAGATTATTTACATCGGAATCAGTAACAGAAGGTCATCCGGATAAAATGTGTGACCAAATATCAGATGCTATTCTGGATGCGCTGATTGCACAGGATCCCATGAGCCGCGTGGCTTGTGAGACTTGTACCACTACGGGGCTGGTTATGGTTATGGGCGAGATTACCACTAATGCATATGTGGATATCCAGAAGATTGTCAGAGACACAATACGGGAGATTGGCTATACCCGCGGAAAGTTTGGGTTTGATGCAGATACCTGCGGCGTACTTACTGCAATTGACGAGCAGTCTGCCGATATTGCCCTCGGAGTGGATAAGGCGCTGGAAGCAAAAGAGAATAAGATGTCAGAGGAAGAGCTGGAGGCAATTGGCGCCGGGGATCAGGGAATGATGTTTGGCTATGCTTCTGATGAGACGGAGGAGCTGATGCCGTACCCTATCGCCCTTGCCCATAAGCTTGCGCGGAAGCTTACGGAAGTAAGAAAGAATGGTACGCTGCCCTATCTGCGTCCGGATGGCAAGACACAGGTAACGGTGGAATATGATGAAGAAGGCGTGCCGACAAGGCTGGATGCGGTGGTGCTTTCCACTCAGCATGACCCGGAAGTGACACAGGAGCAGATTCATCAGGATATTAAGAAATATGTGTTTGACGCGGTAATCCCGGAAGGCATGACGGATGAGAATACGAAGTTCTTTATCAATCCGACAGGACGTTTTGTGATTGGAGGTCCCCATGGCGACAGCGGGCTTACGGGAAGAAAGATTATTGTAGATACCTATGGAGGAATGGCACGGCACGGCGGCGGCGCATTCTCAGGCAAGGACTGTACGAAGGTAGACCGTTCTGCAGCGTATGCAGCGCGCTATGCTGCTAAGAATATCGTGGCGGCAGGGCTTGCGAAGAAATGTGAGATTCAGCTGTCTTACGCAATTGGGGTGGCACATCCTACTTCTATCATGATTGATACCTTTGGAACCGGAAAGCTGCCGGATGAGAAGCTGGTAGAGATTATCCGTGAGAATTTTGACTTCCGCCCGGCGGGCATCATTAAGATGCTGGATCTCAGAAGACCGATTTACAAGCAGACAGCGGCGTACGGACATTTCGGCCGTACGGATGTAGAGCTTCCGTGGGAGAAATTAGATAAGGCGGAGGAACTGAAGAAATACCTGTAATCTGATTTTAGAAAATTTTAGGAAATTTTTTAGGGCGCTTTGATGTGAAGCGCTCTTTTTCGTGATACAATAAGAAAAGAATAACGGATGTACGGAGGACAAGTATGAAATTAAAGACTCGTTTAATCATAGCTTTTGTGACGGTAATCGCATTTCCGATTCTTTTAGGGGCGTTGTTTATTTTTATGCTGGGGCAGTACCAGCTGAGTATGATAGAGAAGAATTATGAACTGAAGGGCACGACGGTGGAGTCCTTCTCCAACCCGACCAAACTCATGGGACAGCTTACGGAGAAATCTTTTCATGAGCTTGCAGAGATGGCGCGAAGTAATCCCCGGAACTTAGAAGACGCTACCTGGCTGGAGCAGTTCAATGCTTCGCTGGAGCAAAAGAAGTCCTATCTTTTAGTGAGAAAAGATGATACAATAGTTTATCTGGGAAATTCGGATGCCCGGGTGGATGCGATTATTGATCAGCTTCCCGGATATGGAGAGATGGATACTGCTTCGGAGAATGGGATTTATCTTGGTGGGGATGCCCAGGTGCTGATTAAGCAGGTTGACTTCCGTTACGAAGATGAATCGGAAGGAAGCATCTTTATTGTGACGGATGTGGGGGCGGTGATTCCGGAAATCCGTCAATTTACGGTTGACATTGCGTTGGTAATCGTTATGGTGCTGGTATTGACGGCGAGCATTCTGATTTGGTGGATATACCGCTCGGTGAAGCAGCCACTTGCCAAGATGCAGGTGGCAGCGAAGAATATCAAAGAAGGAAACCTGGATTTTGAACTTTGTGCGGATGCTGATGACGAATTCGGCCAGCTTTGTAAGGATTTTGAAGATATGCGCAAGCGCCTGAAGGATAGTGCGGAAGAGAATATGAAGTTCGATAAGGAGAGCAAAGAGCTGATTAGTAACATTTCCCATGATCTGAAGACGCCGGTGACGGCAATCAAAGGTTATGCGGAGGGAATTATGGATGGCGTGGCAGATACGCCGGAAAAGATGGACAAATACATCCGGACGATTTACAATAAAGCTAACGAGATGGATCGGCTGATTAATGAGCTGACGCTGTATTCTAAGATTGACACGAACCGTATTCCTTATAATTTTAATACCATACCGGTGAATGCATATTTTGACGATTGTGCAGATGAGCTTTCTCTGGAACTGGAATCCAGGGGTGTGGAATTCGGATATTTCAATTATGTGGATGCAGAAGTGAAAATCATTGCCGATGCTGAGCAGTTAAAGCGGGTCATTAATAATATCGTAAATAATTCGATGAAATATATGGATAAAGAAAAAGCGAAGATTAATCTGAGAGTGAAGGATGTGGGAGATTTCGTACAGGTGGAGCTGGAGGATAACGGGAAAGGAATTGCGACGAAGGATCTGACCAATATATTTGAGCGGTTCTACCGGACGGATGCATCCAGAAATTCATCCAAAGGAGGAAGCGGGATTGGGCTTTCTATTGTAAAGAAAATTATTGAAGAGCATGGTGGAAAGATTTGGGCGACCAGTAGGGAAGGAACCGGAACGACCATGTATTTTGTCCTTAGAAAATATCAGGAGGTACCAAATTATGAGTAAGATTTTGATTGTAGAAGACGAAGTGGCGATTGCTGACCTGGAACGGGATTATCTGGAACTGAGCGGTTTTGACGTGGAGGTTGCCAAAGATGGCGAGGCCGGGCTTGCAGAAGCGCTGCGGGGAGATTATAATCTGGTTATACTGGATCTGATGCTGCCGGGAGTGGATGGATTCGAGATTTGTCGTAAGGTCCGGGAGGAAAAGAATACGCCTATTATCATGGTGTCTGCCAAGAAGGATGATATTGATAAGATTCGCGGACTGGGGCTTGGCGCGGATGACTATATGACGAAGCCATTCAGTCCCAGTGAACTGGTGGCGAGAGTGAAGGCGCATCTGGCAAGATATGAGCGGCTGATTGGCAGTGCGGCGGAGGTGAATAAGGTAATTGAAATCCGCGGGCTGAAAATCGACACTACTGCAAGAAGAGTGTGGGTAAATGGAGAGGAGAGAACCTTTACCACAAAGGAATTCGATCTTCTGACCTTCCTGGCAAGCCATCCGAACCATGTGTATACGAAGGATGAATTGTTCAGTGAAATCTGGGATATGGAATCTATAGGCGATATTGCCACGGTTACGGTGCATATTAAGAAAATTCGTGAAAAGATAGAGCTGGATACATCCAATCCGCAGTATATTGAGACAATCTGGGGCGTTGGATACCGCTTCAGAGTATAGGGCTTATGAAGAAAAGAAATATCAGATGGAATACAATGCAGATACTTGCGCTTGGTTTTATGGGAGTTATTCTGGCAGGCGGCGTACTTCTTTCCCTCCCTTTTTGTAACAGGCAGCCGATTACATTCAGTGACGCATTGTTTACTTCTACGACGGCAGTGTGTGTGACCGGGCTTGTGACGGTAACTCCTGCTGTACAATTTACGCTGGCGGGGCAGATAATCCTTCTGATCCTCATACAGATTGGCGGATTGGGAATTATTGCCTGCGCAGTTGGATTCCTTTTGCTGTTGAGAAGACAGATTACGGTGAAAGAAAGGATTGTTATACAGGAAACCTATAATATGGAAGCGCCGGGCGGCATGGTGGCAATGATCCTCCGGGTAATTAAGGGAACGCTGGCAGTGGAGACGGCAGGAGCTGTCTTGTATGCATTCCGTTTTATACCGGAATTCGGTGTGCTTCGCGGAATCTGGTACGCGGTGTTTCATGCGGTTTCTGCGTTCTGTAATGCAGGGATTGATATTTTGGGAGATACAAGTTTTCAGAAATATGTAGGCGATCCGATTATAAACATTACGACGGTTCTGTTAATCATAGTCAGCGGTATTGGTTTCTCAGTGTGGCAGGATTTGATTTCCAATGGAAGGCGTATCCGCAGGAGGGAGATACCGAATAAATGGTGGTTTACCAGGCTGAGGCTCCATTCTAAGCTGGCAATTGTAACAACGCTCATCCTGCTGATTGGCGGTACCGTATGTATTTTCCTGATGGAACGGAACAATCCGGCTACGCTTGGGAATTTGAGTACCGGAGAGAAATGGATGGCAGCTTTCTTCCATTCAACATCCACAAGAACGGCGGGATTTGCCACGGTATCCCAGTCCGGGCTTTATACACAGTCAAAATTCTTAAGCTGTATCCTGATGTTTATCGGAGGATCACCGGGAGGAACTGCGGGAGGTGTGAAAACAACAACAGTAGCGATGGTGGTGCTGACTTGCTTGAGCGTCTTTCGGGGCGGAGAGCAGGTGGAGTGTTTTGGTCGCAGGCTTTCCGGAAAGAATATCCGTATGGGATTTGCCGTTATTATGACGGCAGTCACTGTGCTTTTTGCCGGGACGATTGCGATTACGGTTTTTGAACCGCAGGTTCCATTTATTGATATCCTGTATGAGGCGTTTTCCGCGGTGGGAACCGTAGGACTGACGGCGGATTTAACACCCACGCTTAGCAGTGCGAGTCATATGGTATTGATTGTGATGATGTATATCGGGCGTATCGGTCCTATTTCTCTGGCGCTTTTGTTTGGCGGCATGTCGAAGCCGAAAGAGCGGGCAAGAGAGCTGCCGGAGCAGCGGATTATGGTAGGATAGAGATTGTCGGAGAAAGAAAGGGTAATAGAAAGTATGAAGAAGCAGTTTGCAGTATTTGGATTGGGGAATTTTGGAATCAGTGTGGCAATCACGCTTCAGAACCTGGGCTGCGAGGTAGTTGTGGCGGATGGTTCTATGGAACGTATTCAGGAAATCGCAGATTCCGTATCTTATGCAGTGAAGGGAGATATTACGGACCCGGAGTTGATGCATTCTATCGGTACAAGAAATCTGGATGGAGCAATTATTGCAATTTCGGAAAATATGGAGGCGAGTATTATGGCAACTATGCTTGCGAAGGAAGAGGGCGTTCCGTATGTGCTTGCCAAGGCGCAAAATGAGATACATGCTACAATTCTTCGAAAGATTGGAGCGGATGCCATTGTCTACCCGGAGCGGGAGATGGGAGCCAGGGTGGCGAAGAATCTGGTATCTGCAGATTTCGCAGACTGGATTACGCTCTCGCCGGAATGCAGTGTTGTGGAGACTGCGGTGCCGAAGAAATGGGTTGGCAGGACACTGCGTGAGCTGGATGTAAGGAAGCGGCATGATGTGAGTGTGGTCGGGTATACCCTTCAGGGCAAGACAGAGGTCAATCCGGATCCGGATATGCCGCTTCAGGAGGAAATGATATTGATTTTAATTGGGACGAATCTGGCGCTGCGGGAATTTGGAAAGGAATAAAGGAATGATTACAAGTACTTCAAATCCGAAGGTCAAAAGGCTTGTGAATCTTAAGAAAAGAAGGAAAGCAAGGGATGACGAGGGAGTTTTTCTGGCAGAGGGGATCCGGATGTTCAGGGAAGTACCGACAGACTTGCTTTTGGAAGTCTATGTGACAGAAGGATTTTATAAGAAAGAGAAAGAGCTGACAGACATACTCTGCCGACAGGCGAAGATCCGCCAAGAGGTTCTTTCGGATACTGTATTTGCATATGTATCAGATACCAAAACACCTCAGGGCGTGATGTGTGTGGTAAGACAGAGGAATAAAACAGCGAAGAAGTGGGAAAGGTTGATAGAAAAAGAGCAGCAGAAACCGTTTTTCCTTGTTCTGGATAACTTGCAGGATCCCGGTAATATGGGAACGGTCATCCGTACGGCGGAGGCTGCCGGAGTGACGGGGATTCTGATGAGTGCGGATTGTGTGGATGTTTATAATCCGAAAACGATTCGTTCTACCATGGGATCGGTATACCGGATGCCGCTGTGGTATGCGGAGGATATCTGTGAAGCTGTCAGGGAGCTTAAGCGGCAGGGAATTCATACGTATGCTGCACATTTGGAAGGGACGGTCGTTTACGATGAGGCGGAGTACCGGGAAGGGACGGCGTTCCTGATTGGCAATGAGGGAAATGGACTGCGGCAGGAAGTGGCAGAGCTTGCAGATACCTGGGTTCGGATTCCTATGGCAGGGCAGGTGGAATCCTTGAATGCGGCGATTGCGGCGGCGGTTCTTATGTTTGAAGCCGGAAGGCAGAGACGTTAGGAGGGTAAGAGATGGAAACAATGTATTGGCTGCTTATTTTTATTGTTTTATTGGTGATTGAAATCGGTACGATGGGGCTGACTACCATTTGGTTTGCCGGAGGTGCGCTTGCCGCATTTATCATGGGAATCATAGGCTTCGGCACAGGCGTACAGATTGCTGTCTTTTCAATTGTGTCAATCGTACTTCTGGTGAGCACACGCCCTATTGCTCTGAAGTATTTTAATAAAGAACGCCAGAAAACCAACGCAGAGAGCCTGATCGGAAAGCAGGCGCTGGTTCTGGAAGAGGTGGATACGCTTCATAACAAAGGCGTGGTAGAGGTGAACGGCCAGGAGTGGTCGGCGAAGACGGAAGAACCGTCTGGAGTCATTGCAAAAAATACAGTGGTTACGATTGAAGGAATCCAGGGAGTAAAACTCATTATCAAAGAAAAAGAGGAGGGTTAGATATGTTAGGCATTTCTATAGGAACGATAATTGGATTGATTTTTTTGGTATTTGTAATTTTGGTGTTGATTTCCTGTGTGAAGGTAGTACGCCAGGCACAGGCGCTGGTAGTGGAGCGTCTTGGAGGATATCAGGCAACATGGAGCGTTGGTATTCATTTCAAGATGCCGTTTATTGACAGGGTTGCAAGAAGAGTGGATTTAAAAGAACAGGTGGTAGATTTTCCGCCTCAGCCGGTTATTACCAAGGATAATGTTACCATGCGGATTGATACAGTGGTGTTCTATCAGATTACAGACCCGAAGCAGTTCTGCTATGGAGTGGCGAATCCGATTATGGCGATTGAGAATCTGACGGCTACAACACTTCGTAATATTATCGGTGATCTGGAGCTTGATCAGACGCTGACTTCCAGAGAAACGATTAATACCAAGATGCGGGCGCTTCTTGATGTGGCAACGGATCCGTGGGGGATTAAGGTAAACCGCGTGGAACTTAAAAATATTATTCCTCCGGCGGCAATCCAGGATGCTATGGAGAAGCAGATGAAGGCAGAACGTGAGCGCCGTGAGGCAATTCTTAAGGCGGAAGGTGAGAAGAAGTCTACCATTCTTGTGGCAGAGGGTAAGAAAGAGTCTGCCATCCTGGACGCGGAGGCGGAGAAACAGGCGGCAATTCTTCGGGCGGAAGCGCAGAAGGAGGCAATGATTAAAGAAGCAGAAGGTCAGGCAGAAGCAATCCTGAAGGTTCAGCAGGCGAATGCAGATGGTATCCGTTTCCTGAAAGAAGCCGGTGCGGATGAGGCTGTCCTTACTATGAAGAGCCTGGAAGCATTTGAAAAGGCGGCCGACGGCAAGGCGACAAAGATTATTATCCCGTCCGAGATTCAGGGAATCGCAGGCCTGGTGAAATCAGTGACAGAGGTTGCAAAGGAAGAACAATAGAAGATAAGGAGATGATGGGATGAAACCTGTCATAGATTTATCGAAGGAATATGGATTAGCGCTGGAGGGCGGAGGAGCCAGAGGCGCTTATCAGATAGGGGTATGGAAGGCGCTGAAGGAAGCCGGTGTGAAAATAAACGCGGTGGCTGGCACTTCCGTCGGGGCGCTGAATGGCGCCCTGATTTGTATGGGGGATTTAGGTCAGGCAGAGCGAATCTGGAGCGAGATGACGTATTCTGCCGTTATGGAAGTCGATGACAGCCTGATGGAACGGTTCATGGACAATAAATTGCCGTTTAAAGAACTTTTCCATGAATTTTTGAAAATCATAGGCGAAGGCGGTGTGGATGTTACGCCTCTGCGGCGTTTAATCCATGAATGCATTGATGAAAAGAAAATCCGCGAGTCGGGGATAGCATTTAATCTGCTGACTTTTTCGCTGACAGACAAGAAAGAGCTGGATCTTAGTCTGGAGGATATTCCAGAAGGGCTTTTGGAAGATTATCTTCTTGCCAGCGCTTATCTGTTGGGCTTCAAGAATGAAGAGCTTCATGGGAAGCGCTATATGGATGGCGGTATGTTCAACAATCTCCCGGTAGGTTCTCTTGTGGACGGAGGGTGTGAAAATATCATTGCTATCCGCATTTATGGACCGGGGCGTGAGCCGAAGGTAAAGCTTCCCCAGGGAGCGGTGAGGTATGAGATAGCCCCCAGGGTAAAGCTTGGAAATATTCTGGATTTTAATGCCAGGCGCAGCCGTCAGAATATGAAAATCGGGTATTATGATGCAATGCGGATGATTTATGGCTTGTCCGGCAGAATTTATTATATTGAAGAAACCCACGAAGAGTGGTATTATGAAGAGAAATTAAAAAATCTGACGGAGAGGGAGAAGAACGAGATGGCATTTGTCCTGCAGCTTCCCCGCAGATTTTCAGAGCAGGAGCTATTTTACGCTATGTTGGAAGCCGGCGCAAAGCTCTTGCGGGTACAGAAATACCGGATCTATACGGTAGATGAACTTCTTGCGGAAGTTCAGGCAAAATACGAGGCACTGGAGAATCAGGCATACCTGCCGCGTTTTATCCATGTGCTGATGGAGATAAGGAAGGATTATGAGATGGATTTAAAGGGACGCAGCTTTTTGAAACTAAAGGATTTTACACCGGAGGAGATTCTTTATCTGGTGGATCTGGCACAGGAATTGAAGGAAAAGAGAAAGCAGGGAATCAAGGGAGACAGTTTAAAGGGCAAGAATATTGCGCTGATTTTTGAAAAACCGTCAACCAGGACAAGGTGTGCATTTACCATCGGAGCACAGGATGAAGGCGGAACAGCCACGTACTTGGCAGGTTCCGAGCTGCAGCTGGGTGAGAAGGAAAGTATTGAAGACACCGCGCGTGTTCTGGGACGTATGTTTGACGGAATAGAATTCCGTGGTTTTGACCATGAATTCGTGGAGGCACTTGCAGCGTATAGTGGAGTACCGGTGTGGAACGGGCTGACAGACCAGTGGCATCCGACACAGGTTCTTGCAACTTTCCTTACATTAAAAGAGAACTTCGGATACCTGAAAGGGCTGAAGCTTGTGTATCTGGGAGATGGACGCAACAATGTGGCTAACAGTCTTCTGGTGGGCTGTACAAAAGTAGGGGTAAATATTGCCGTTGCAGCTCCGAAACGTCTGTGGCCAGATGAAGAATTGGTGAAAGAATGTGAAGAATACGCGAAGGCAGCAGGTTCCACAATTGAAGTAACCGATAAGCTGGATGTGGTAGAGGGCGCAGATATCCTCTATACAGACGTTTGGTTTTCTATGGGTGAAGAGAAGAAGGAGCAGGAAAGAACTAAGCTTGCTCTCCCGTATCAGGTCAATACAGAGCTGATGAAGAAAACTGGCAAGGATACTACAATTTTCTCTCACTGTCTGCCTGCGAATAAAGGAAAAGAAGTGACAGAGGAAGTATTTGAAAGCGAGAAGTCTAAGGTATTTGACGAGGCGGAGAACCGCCTGCACACGATTAAGGCAATCATGGTGGCAACACTCGGGAACAGGTAAAATCAGAAAATGAAAACAGAGATTCTAACAATATTGCGGGAAAATGAAGGGTATGTGTCCGGGCAGCAGCTTTGTGATAAGCTGAACGTCTCCCGCACTGCAGTTTGGAAGGTAATAGAACAGCTGAAAAAAGAAGGATATAAAATAGAGGCAGTCCGCAATAAGGGATACCATTTGACAGAGAGTCCGGACGTCATGTCCCAGGCGGAGATTGAGAGCCGGCTTGAAACAGAGTGGGCCGGGAATCCGGTTATATATATGGATGAGACCGATTCCACCAATATCCAGGCAAAGAAGCTTGGAGAAGCCGGGGGAAAGCATGGTACCCTGGTGGTGTCTGACCGTCAGACGGCCGGGAAAGGGCGCCGGGGCAGAGGATGGGAGTCCCCTTCCGGTGCCAGTATTTACATGAGCATTCTGCTGCGTCCGGAATTTCTGCCGGATAAGGCGCCCATGCTGACGCTTGTTATGGCGCTTGCTGTTGCCGAGGCCGTGCAGGAAGTGACGGGGGAGGCGGCAGGAATTAAATGGCCTAATGATATTGTACTAAATAAGAAGAAAATCTGCGGCATACTGACAGAGATGAGCGCAGAGATCGATTACATTAACCATGTTGTTATTGGCGTGGGAATTAATGTAAATACGGAAAGTTTTCCGGAGGAAATCCAGAAAACGGCAACTTCTCTTGCGATAGAGACAGGTAAGAAATGGAAACGCCCGGATTTGGCAGCAGCAGTGATGAGGTATTTTGAGAACTATTATAACATGTTTGCAGAGGCACAGGATCTGAAGCCGCTGCAGGAAAGGTATAATCGTCTTCTGGTCAACAAAGACAGAGAGATCCAGGTACTGGAGCCGGGACACGAATTTGGAGGCACGGCTTTGGGGATTAATGAGACCGGAGAGCTTATTGTGCGGAAAGCTGACGGAAGCATTGAGGAAATTTATGCCGGTGAAGTATCTGTGAGAGGAATATATGGCTATGTATGATGAGAAAATCGTGCTCTGCGGAGCAAATTCTTATGAAGAGAAGTATTATCTGAATCCCGATTTTAGTGAACTTCCGGATTCGGTGAAGAATGAACTGAAGATTATGTGCGTACTCTATGTACATGATGTGGGGGGAATCCTTACGCTTGTATATGAAGAAAACGGAGAACTGTGTTTTGAAGTGACGTCTAAAGAAGGGGATCCGATGTTTGACGAGATCGGAAGCCATTTAAAGATTAAGCAGCTCCAGACAGAGAAGAGAGATCTTCTGGAAGCCCTGCAGATGTACTATAAGGTATTTTTCCTGGGAGAGGATGCAGAGTAATATAGTGAAGCAGCTAATTCGAGCTGTTATGGCTGAACTGTTACAATATAATGGGAGGAAATGCGTATGTTACTTGCGATAGATGTGGGTAATACCAATATAACACTGGGAATCTTCCGGGGCGAGAAGATGGTGTGTAAATTCAGAATGACGACAAAGCAGCCCCGCACATCGGATGAATATGGAATTACATTGCGGGAGCTGATCCGCAACCAAGGGGAAGACCCGGCAGAGATTGACGCAGTTATCATTGCCTCCGTTGTGCCGGATATCATGCATTCCTTCGGGAGCGCAATTATCAAATATTTCGGACATAAGCCGATCGTAGTCTCCGCCGGAATTAAGACCGGTATCCGCGTGGCAACCGAGAATCCGCGCCAGACCGGGCCGGACCGTATTGTAGATGCAGTGGCAGCCTACTATCTGTATGGCGGACCTGTGATTGTGGTAGACTTCGGAACTGCCACTACCTACGACTTGGTAGAGCCGGATGGAACCTTTGGAGTGGGAGTGACAGCTCCCGGAATCCGAACGTCGGCCCGTGCTCTGTGGGGCGGAGCGGCGATGCTTCCGGAGATTGAAATAAAAAAACCGGCTTCCATCCTGGCAAAGGAGACAGTTTCCAGTATGCAGGCAGGGCTGGTGTATGGTTATATCGGGCAGACAGAGTATATCATTAGCAAATTAAAAGAAGAATCCGGTTATACCGATGCGAAAGTAGTTGCCACCGGAGGGCTTGGTAATATTCTGGCAAATGAAACCGATAGCATTGATATTTACGATCCCATCTTGACACTGGAAGGATTGCGGATTATTTATGAAAAAAACAGACGGTTGGGGACGTAGTAAAACGACGTTTTACTACGTCCCCAACTAACAAATGTGGTGTACCAAATTGACGAAAGGGGTGTACCCAAATGAGAATTAAGGATTTAAACATAGAGTATCCGTACATTTTAGCACCGATGGCAGGAGTTACAGACCTGCCATTTCGTTTGCTGTGCAAGGAGCAGGGAGCAGGGCTTTTGTGTATGGAAATGGTTAGTGCAAAAGCGCTGCAATATAATAACAAGAATACGAAAGCGCTCCTTTCCATTCATCCGGAGGAATATCCGGTATCCCTGCAGCTTTTTGGCTCTGATCCGAAAATTATCAGTGAGCAGGCAAAACGTATTGAAGAGCTGCCATTTCAGATATTAGACATCAATATGGGCTGTCCGGTTCCGAAGGTAGTGAAAAATGGCGAAGGTTCTGCATTGATGAAAAATCCCGGGTTGGTGTATAAGATTGTTCATGAGACGGTGAGGGCAATTCATAAGCCGGTGACGGTGAAGATCAGAAAAGGTTTTGACGATACTTGTATAAATGCAGTGGAGATTGCGAAGATTATTGAGGAAGCCGGAGGGGCGGCGGTTACTGTCCACGGACGCACCAGAGAACAATATTATTCCGGAAAGGCTGATTGGGAGATCATCCGCCGGGTGAAAGAAGCCGTGTCGATTCCAGTCATTGGAAATGGTGACGTAACGTCTGCCGGAAAGGCCGCGCAGATGCAGGAACAGACCGGATGCGATGGTGTGATGATTGGACGGGGCGCGCGGGGCAATCCCTGGATATTCCGGGAACTGAAAACGTATCAAGATACGAAGGAGATATTACCCGGACCGGATAAACAGGAAATTCGGGAAACGATGTTAAGGCACGCCAGGCTTCAAATCGAATTTAAAGGGGAATATCTGGGAATCCGGGAAATGCGCAAACACGTGGCATGGTACACAAAAGGCATGCCCGGTTCTGCCAAGTTGAGGGATGAGATAAATAAGGTCGAATCTTACCAAGAACTGGAGCAGCTTCTGGAAGAAAAATATTGACACAATCCTCCTGTTTGGTTATAATAATGAAATTGTGAAAGTATCTTTATTTAAGGACCTGACAAGAGGGATTCCTCTTGAAAAATAGAGACATAATGAAAGATATAAGGAGACGAAAGGGTATGGAAGAAAGAAAAAGACTTCTTACGTATGCAGGGCTTAAGGCACTGGAAGATGAATTGGAGAATCTGAAAGTCGTAAGGCGTAAGGAAGTAGCAGGAAAAATCAAAGAAGCAAGAGAACAGGGTGATTTGTCTGAGAATGCAGAATACGATGCGGCGAAGGATGAGCAGCGTGACATTGAGGCAAGAATTGAAGAATTAGAGAAGATTCTGAAGAATGCGGAAGTAGTCGTGGAGGATGAAATCAATCTTGACAAGATTAACGTAGGCTGCACTGTAACGGTATACGATGTGGAATTTGAGGAAGAAATAGACTTTAAGATTGTGGGATCTACCGAGGCAAACAGTCTTCAGGGCAAGATATCCAATGAATCCCCGGTGGGCAAGGCGCTGATTGGGCGAGAAGTAGGCGACAGTGTAATTGTAGAAACCCAGTCAGGAGAAATTGAGTACAAGGTGTTAAAGATTGAGCGATCTATGTAAGGCATTGTGAAAAAAGAAGATAGGAGTGGAAGAAAGTGTCTGAACAGCAGAAGAATGTACAGGAACCAGATTTGAATCAGTTAAGGAAAGTCCGCCGTGAGAAGCTCAGCGAGCTTCAGGCGAATGGAAAAGACCCATACCAGATAATGCGATATGACGTAAGCTGCCATGCCATGGACATCAAAGAGAATTTTGAAGAAATGGAAGGCAAACAGGTATCCGTTGCCGGGCGTATTATGCAGAAACGTGTTATGGGTAAAGCTTCTTTCTGTAACGTGTTGGATCAGTCAGGCAATATCCAGTCATATGTGGCAAGAGACAGCATTGGAGAAGAGGCATACAAAGATTTCAAGAAAATGGATATTGGAGACATTGTTGGCATCGAAGGAGAAGTATTTAAGACCAAGACAGGAGAGATTTCTATCCATGCGTCGTCCGTAAAACTGTTATCTAAGAGTCTGCAGATTCTCCCGGAGAAGTTCCATGGTCTGACGAATACAGATATACGTTACCGTCAGAGATATGTGGATCTGATTATGAATCCAGAGGTAAGAGATACCTTTATCAAGCGTTCCCATATCATCAGCTCTATCAGAAGATACCTGGACGCTCAGGGATTCCTGGAAGTAGAGACGCCGATGCTGGTAAGCAACGCAGGCGGAGCATCCGCAAGGCCGTTTGAGACACATTTTAATGCACTGGGTGAAGATTTCAAGCTTCGCATTTCCCTGGAGCTTTATTTAAAGCGTTTGATCGTCGGCGGGTTGGAGAAGGTATATGAAATCGGACGTGTATTCCGTAACGAAGGACTGGATACCAGACATAATCCGGAATTTACGTTGATGGAACTGTATCAGGCATATACAGATTATAACGGAATGATGGACCTGACTGAGAATATGTACCGCCATGTAGCACAGGAAGTGCTGGGCACAACAAAGATTGTTTACAACGGCGTAGAAATGGATCTTGGCAAACCATTTGAAAGAATTACCATGGTAGACGCGGTTAAAAAATATGCAGGTGTAGACTGGAATGAAGTAGAGACTTTGGAACAGGCCAGAGCGCTTGCTGATGAACATCACGTAGAATATGAGAAGAGACATAAAAAAGGCGATATCCTTAGCCTGTTCTTTGAAGAATTTGCAGAAGAGCATCTGATTCAGCCTACATTTGTAACAGACCATCCGATTGAAATCTCTCCGCTTACCAAGAAGAAACCGGAGAATCCGGAGTATGTGGAGCGTTTTGAATTCTTTATGAACGGCTGGGAGATGGCAAATGCTTACTCAGAGCTGAACGATCCTATCGATCAGCGTGAGCGTTTCAAAGATCAGGAGGAACAGTTGGCGCAGGGAAATGAAGAAGCGAATACGACTGATGAAGACTTCCTGAATGCGTTGGAGATTGGGATGCCTCCGACAGGCGGGATTGGGTTTGGAATTGACAGAATGTGTATGCTGCTGACAGACAGCGCGGCGATAAGAGATGTGTTGCTGTTCCCGACAATGAAGTCACTGGACGCTGACAAGAAAGCTTCCAAGACTTCCGAAGCAGCTCCGGCAGAGGCTGAAAAAACAGTTGAGAAGATTGATTTTTCCAAAGTAAAAGTTGAGCCATTATTTGAAGAAATGGTTGATTTCGATACTTTCAGCAAGTCTGATTTCAGAGCTGTAAAGGTAAAAGCATGTGAAGCAGTTAAGAAATCCAAGAAGCTGTTACAGTTCACTCTGGATGACGGAACAGGCACAGATCGTACGATTTTAAGCGGTATTCATGCTTATTACGAGCCGGAAGAACTGGTTGGAAAGACCTTAATTGCAATCACCAACCTGCCACCGAGAGCCATGATGGGAATTGAATCTTGTGGAATGCTTCTCAGTGCAATTCATGAGGAAGAGGGCGAAGAAAAACTTCATCTTCTGATGGTTGATAACCACATTCCGGCTGGTGCAAAGCTGTATTAAAATTAAATATTAAATGTCTAAAACCATGATGTCAGACCGCATTTGACAACAATTTGACAACAAAATTTGGGATAATAATGAATCGTTATGAAGCATGACGAATTTCAGGTGAAAGGACACAGGTTTGGCAATGAAGTAAGAGCACTTCTTAGAGTTAATCTAAGAGGTGCTTTTTTGCGTTGCATATCAAAGAGGCGCCAGTGGCGCGTCTGATGATTCGGCCCTGGAAAGTTATATCCCGGCAGTCAGCTTCTGTAAAACAGCAAATCTAATTTTGGAGGAAAACATCATGGGTAAAAGTTATAAACCAATTACAAGTATGAAGGAAGTACCAGAGCAGCTTAGAAAATTACGCCGACAGTATCTGCGTTATCAACAGGCAGAGATTATTTACAGCATTTCTCATAAGAAACTTTTTGAACTCGCCAGTGATGCAGGTGCAATTTACAGAATAGATGGAACCGTATTGATTAACCGGGATATTTTTGATGACTATCTGGAGCGTTTTCATGAACCGGCAACAGGAAATGATAAGGAGAAGAAGACGGATGAGCGGTAATGTATGGATGTTTTCAGATGAAATCGATGATGAAGATCTGGAATTTATGCGCCATGATTACGTGACCTATAACATGGCGTGCGAATACTACAGACTGGGAATCAAACCCGTTGTCCGTATGGCACATGAAGCAGGGGCAGTATATAAAATTGGGAAAAAGGTGTTGATTCGAAGAAGTATATTTGAAGCATATCTGAGAGAGAAGAGAAAGATTTGATGGAGGAGAAGAACATGAGCAATCAGAGAAAAATACTACATGATGACAGGAATGGATTAGATTATGTGTTGGTAGGAGATTATTACCTGCCAGTGCTATCATTACCGGAAGAAACCAGACCGATTGGGTACTGGGGAATGCTTCGAAAAGAATATATGAAAAACTATAAATCAGGTATGTATTCTTATCTTCTGTTGACTGGGAAATTGGACAGCTATCTGGCAGATCTGAATGAACAGGCACAGGAACGGTATGAATTGATTGAGGCACAAATACGAAGTGCGGAGGGAGTTACAGAGGAATTAAAAGCATGTAATCCTATGGAGTGGGTGCGACAGTGTAATAATGTCGAGAATCGTGTGCAGGAAATTGTATTGAGTGAATTGGTATATGTATAGGAGGAGCGTATGAGATACAGGATTGAATATGCTGATGGAAGATGTTGCAATTTCGCAAACAGCAGAAAAGATTTACTGGATTGGTTGAAACTTCTGAAAGATGAACAGATTGTTGATATCCGTAAAATCTATAAAAGCGGTGTTACAGATTTAGTTCTGGATAGTTACCGAAGATATTTAAAATAGTGAAGGGGTAGATGAAGATGTTGAAGCATATATGAGCCAGCACCGTCATGATACAGACATACAGGAATTGAAAACATATTTTACAAGTGTGATAGACTGGATTTCTGGTGTATTTAGTGATGTGGAAAGTGAAATGCGTGGGATTGAGTGGGGAAGATTATTTGAAACTTATCATAACCAACCATATGATCCGGTGGAAGCAGGAAGCGGCACATAAGGAAGCACCGAAAGTAAGAGAAGATAAAGCCAGATAGATGTGAGGACGTGGGAGAAATCCTGCGTCCTTTTTTAATGCGGATAAATATGATAGATGGTAAATAGTGTGTTGTTATTACTCGGTCAACCGACTATGATATATAGTGAATATTTTGTAGAAGATAGAATGTCTGGTGACAGATGAAAAGCAGCATAAAGAATAGCGGTGAAATTCAAACAAAGGAACCTTACATCAAATGTAAGTGGTGTATTTATGCTTTGTGTAGTAAAATTTTAATTGTAAAAAAGTATGAACAAAAAAGAGGTGTTAAGAATGGATTATACAAAAAAACTTTTAGAAGTACGCGACCTGCACAAAGCATATTCCAAAGAGGGCGTTCCCACAAAAGCACTAAACGGAATTACCTTTGATGTTCTAAGTGGCGAATATTTGGGAATTATGGGAGCCAGCGGTTCCGGGAAAACAACATTATTAAATTGTATTGCTACGGTCATTAAACCTACCTCTGGACAAATTTTGCTCTCCGGGGCGAATATAAGTGCCTTTGACGGTGCTAAGTTAGCGGAATACCGTGGAAATAGAATTGGTTATCTGTTTCAAGACTTTGCTTTGCTTGATAATTTGACAGGCAGAGAAAATATTCTGTTGCCCTTATCCATTCACAATATAGATAGTTCCATAGCCGAAAAGCACCTAAATGATATAGCCGGATTTCTTGGAATTACTGATGTTCTTTCAAAGTTTCCGGCGCAAATGTCCGGCGGTCAAAAGCAGCGTGTAGCCGCAGCCCGTAGTTTGATTTCTAATCCAGATATTATTTTGGCTGATGAGCCGACAGGCGCATTAGACACAAAAGCTGCACGGTTGCTTATGGAAAAATTACAGGAAGTCAACCAAGTGCAAGGACGTACCATTTTAATGGTTACGCATGACCCTAACGCAGCAAGTTTCTGTTCCCGCATTTTGTTCATACAGGACGGCGTTATTTTCCATGAATTGCGTCGCAAAGTTCCGACAGAAACACGGGAAGAATTTTATGCGCGCATATTACAGGTAATGGCGCAAATGGGAGGAGGGAGCGCAAATGTTCTTTAACCTTGCATGGAGAAATTCCAAACGTAGCCGCAATGAAAATCTGATTTACTTTCTGACAATGGTAACGGCGGTAGCGGCATTTTACATTGTGCTTTCTCTCGGAGCGCAGGACGTTATACGCTTTTTAAGCAGCCTTGAAAGCGATGCCGTGGAACGGCTGCTTACAAACCTTTTACCTACTGTCTATGTTTGTGCATTATTATTTGTATTTTTCCTTGTAGTATTTGCAAATAAGTATCAGCTCGAATGTCGCAGCCGGGAACTAGGATTATATTTGATGTTTGGTATGACAAAGACCCGATTATTTACGCAAATTATGACGGAGGGGCTTATCACTTCACTTGTCGCCCTCTTGGGTGGACTTATCTGCGGTGGTTTTCTATCCGAAGTTATCAGCCTTGCAACGGCACGTTTAGTCGGACACGGTGTTATTGCACATCAATCAAGTTTTTCATTAAGCGCAGTTTTCTTTACGATATTGGGATTTTTAATCATCCAATGTGTGGCGTTGTTTATACTATGCGGAAAATTGTTTAAGAAAGAAGTCCACCAACTGCTTTATGGAGAAATGGGAAAAAAACAACACACGGGCAGCACACACGGAAGTTTGCTATCCCTTGTAATTGGTACGGCAGTTTTACTTGTTGCATACTGGGTTGTCATAGAACACTTCATGACTGGCGGTGGTGTAATGCTGCTTGTTGCTGTCCTGCTTGGAATTGTTGGAACAATTCTTTTTATCCGAGGCATTGCCCGGCTTTTAAGTATAGTAGCTGCTTCTAACAAACGGAAAGCGACAAATGGACTTTATGTATTTACTTTGCGACAGCTTCACGAGAATGTTGTTTATAAATATATTTCAATTAGTGTTGCGTCTATTCTGATGATGCTTACCATTATGTTTATTGCAAATGGTTCTGCAACTATTATGTCGCATGGGAATGAATTAACAAGAACTTCTGCTGTTTATGATTTTACAGTAATGGGCGAAGAACAGAATGTTGAGCAATACCTTTCCGACGACCAAATGCGAGTTTATGTAGCTAATCTTAACCGTATGGAAACAGGGAACATGAAACGTCCTGCTTCCGGGGAAATGAAATCCTTTGTTGACTGGTCTGTATTAAGAAAAGAGATTGTTCAAAACTTGCCAGAGGGTGTAATAGACCCTGCGACACAAGAAGCTGCCAGTTACGAATTTGGTTCACATCAACCCGCAGCCCTTAATCTGCTTGGATTTATTGATACGGGGAGTGTTTCTCCTTATATGCTCCCAGTTTCATCATATAATCGCCTGTTGGAAGCCGCAGGAGAAAAGCAAATAAATCTTGAAAATGACGAAGCTGTTTTTTACCTCAACCCGGACTTTTTAGAAGATGAACAGGAAGATACCGTTGCTCTGTTAGACAGGATTGCAGAGAACGCACAGACAAGCGGTAATGCGTTGATTTCCATTGACAAAAAGTCAGTTACACTTGTTCCGTCTGTACCGATGAAAGGACTTACTGCTGATGAAAATGTTAAAATTGTAACCGCATTGATTGTTTCCGACGAGATATATCATAACTATGTAGACCCGGACACCTGTTCTGTATATTGGAATTTCTGTATTCCGAATGAGATTGTAGAAGCAAACGGACTGATGCTGTCCGTTATGGAAGCACGCGATTTGCTGAAGCCGTCCGGTCTGTATTACGAAAGCTATCTTGATAATTTCGGGCGGCAACTATTTTATCTTATCTCCGGGAGTTACATGACTTTATATATGGGCTTTATGCTATTGATTATCGCGTGTGCATTGCTTGCTTTGCAATTCCTAACACAAATGCAATCGACAAAATCAAGATATTTGACACTCTCAATTTTGGGTGCGAGGCGAGAACAGATAAAACGGTCAATTTATAAACAAGTTTTATGGTATTTTCTACTCCCCCTAATGTTGGCTTGTATAAGTGGTACGGTTGGTCTTTATGCAATGCAGCAGCATTTATACTCTGACAGCACAAGGATCGGGCAATCTTATCCGTTGTTGATTATTATGGCATTTACTGTCGTTCTTATTATGGCAATTTACGGTGTGGCTGTTGCGCGGACAGCTACACGGGAAATCGGAAAAATAAATTACAAGCCTAATTCATAACAGGCTTACGTGAAAGGAGGTGGTCGTATTGGCACGAATTATGGTAGTTGAAGATGATGTTTATATGCGGGAAGAACTGACGGATTTATTGAGAAAGTCGGGGTATGAAACAGCCTCGTTATTTGATTTTGAAAACGCAATACCGGAAATTACAGAGTATTCCCCCGATTTGGTTTTACTCGACATAAATCTTCCATTTCATTCCGGCTTTGAAATCTGCAAAGAATTAAAAGCAAAGCAGCTTGGAACAGTGTTGGTATTGACAGCAAGAGATAAATTGCAGGACGAACTTCACGCATTAGGATTGGGAGCTGATGACTACTTAACAAAGCCGTGTAATATAGAGCGCCTGCTTGCCCGCATTAAAAATTTATTACGACGCAAAGAGGAACAGATACGGCAAGGCTTACTGGACGGGAACGGATTTTTACTTGACCCAAACACCTTTACAATTTATGTGGGGAAGAGTTCTTCCCTCATGCCACCCAATGAGGGAAAAATATTGCTTGCGCTTTTGAAGAAAAGCCCTAATCTTGTTACCAAACATGAGCTGTGCAACGTGCTTTGGGGAACGGAAGAATGCATTGACGAAAATGCGCTGCAAGTAACTTTTACGCGATTGAGGAAAACGCTCCGTGAATTTGGTCTTGAAGAACGGATAGAAACAGTACGCGGACAAGGCTACCGCTTGAAAGAGCAGGTGCGATTATGAAGAAGCTAAAAATATTTTTAACCTATATTTCCTCTAATCGTGTATGGATTATCACACTTGCCTGTTTGGACGTATTCTTTATATTCCTTGCCTGGCTGGCTAATCCAGATTATTTTATCAATTATGTTGCATTGATCATTTTCGTATCATTTGCCACACTTGCTATCCCGCTTGCTATATCAATCAGAAAACGCAACAAGACAGACGCTATTTTTCGGCGTTTTCTATTGGAGCCAGACGATACCAACGAATACTTACTGTGTGAAGCTGTTCCCGCAGTATTACGCCCTTATATCTGTGAATTGGGGCAGCATTTGAGGACGCAGCAGGAATATATCAACGAACAGAAAATTACAGTTACAGATTATCAACACTACATTGAAAATTGGGTACATGAAATCAAAAAGCCGCTATCCCTTATGACCTTGCTACTGGACAATCGAAAAGATGAAATGTCCCCTTTGGTTCATACCCGTATGCTGTATGTACGCGACCATACCCGACAGGATATAGAACAAATTCTATACTTTTCAAGGCTTGGGGCTACTCATAAGGATTACTTTTTTGAGCCGCTTTCAATTCTTGAAATTTGTCGTGAAGCAGTTGAAGATAATTTAACGCTTCTTGAAGAAGCTGGATTTTCTGTTGAATATACCGAAAACGATGCTCAAGTGATTTCTGACAAAAAAGGTTTGATGTTCATTTTAGGACAGATAATCAGCAATAGTGTGAAATATACGGGGAACAATCCTGCTCCTCGACTTCTCTTTTCCATTGCTGATAGTGCGGATAATGAACAGATTTCTTTATCTATGAAAGACAACGGCACAAGCATACCGTTGTCTGACTTACCTTTTGTTTTCGACAAGGGGTTTACTGGAGATACGGGCAGTTACCTTAGTCGTTCTACGGGTATGGGGTTATACCTTGTTCAGAAAATGGCAACTGACCTGTCTATCACGGTGGAGCTAAAAAACAATTCTTGCGGTGGAACAACTGTAACCTTGACGTTCCCGAAAGTGGAGCGTCCATTTGGGAGGTAATGAAATGCAGTTACAAAACGAAACAATAAAAGAGCGCACACCAATAAAAGGCTTGCTCATTGATTGGTTGATTATATTTGGAACATATCTTTTTATCCGTGTATTCTTCGCCCTCTTTGGGCTTCATCAGAATATTGTCATTTTGGGCTGTTGCCTTGCGGTATTGCCATATCTTTTGGGGGCAGTATATTTACAGAAATCCCACAAGCAATGTCCATTATGGCTTTCTGCATCGGCTATTTTAATACCGTCCATTGTTGAAAAAATAGCGATATATTTATTTGGTGCGTACTTATACAATTTAAGCCCGATAAATGTTTTAGGAGTTATGGAAGCGATTAAGAGTAACGCATCATACACAAACTTCATTAAAAATCAATCAGCACAGAATTTAATCAATCTATCATATTTGAATTGGACATACATTCTATGCAGTATAGCTATTTCTGTTTTGGTTATCTTGCTTTTAAATCAGACAAAACAGAAAAGTAATAAAGGATAAAGAGAACTTTATGAAAGTGACATAGTATAAAACATCTGCCACTCGACGGCAAAAGAAAAAAAAACGTCGCACAGCAAATATATAGGGTTAATTGTGAGATGAAAATATGAGAAATTAGCTGTATTTGATATATCTGAATCCGGCAGAGAGATTGGAGAAAAGTTGATACTTTTGCTTGATGAAAGACAACGGAAAGAACTTGCACAGTATTCGCCATATATTGCAATACCAAAGGTGTCTTCGCAAAACAGAAGATATATTCCGATGGATTATCTTGAAGGAGAAATAATTCCAGGCGATAAACTTTTTACAATGCCGTCAGCCACAAGTTACGAGTTTGGAATACTAATGTCCAATGTTCATATGGCATGGACCAGAGCAGTATGTGGTCGACTAAAGAGTGATTATAGTTATTCTAATATGATTGTTTATAATAATTTCCCTTGGCCTTCTCCAACAAATGATCAAAAGGAAAAGATAAGAAAAACGGCACAGGCTATCTTGAATGCTAGAGCACTTTATACAGATAGCAATCTTGCAGATCTTTATGATCCTTTGACAATGCCAACAGAATTACTGAAAGCACATAAAGCAAATAACAGAGCAGTGATGCATGCTTATGGATTTAGCATTAAAATGTCAGAAGCAGACTGTGTTGCTGAATTAATGAGAATGTATCAGAAATTGACAAAAGAAAAATAATGATTACCCCAAAGGGGGCTGTGAAAAAAGAATAGTCCCGAAAAAAAGAAAGACCAAGAGTTTATATTGAACTCAAGGTCTTTCTTTCTGTTATAATTAATTTGTGACAAAAAATAATAACATAATCTATTCTAACCCAAAACAGGCAATTTTGCCAATGCTAATTCAAGATTATCTGGACATCTGTGATCCAGTGCTGACTTTTGACAGATTTATGGGAGGAATCGAACTGGAGAAATATCTGAAAAATATTCCGCAACATTATACAGGAAGACTCAGATATGACCCGGTCAGCATGCTGAAGACAGTTTTGTTTGGATTTATGGCGAATGGCTATATATCATTACGTGAACTGGAGGATCAGTGTAAAGTCAATCTCCGCTTCATGTATCTCATGGATCATCAAACACCTTCTTATCGTACCTTCGGTTACTTCATTAACGAGGTACTTGCTGATTCCATTGAAGAGATATTTCAAGACATAAACAAAAAAATTTTCGAGACAGAACATGTGGATCTCCAACACCTATACATCGATGGATCCAAGTTTGAAGCAAATGCAAATAAATATTCCTGGGTATGGAAAAAATCAACAGAAAAATCTAGATACCGTCTCTTCGATAAGATTACTACACTTTTTGAGGAAATCAATGAAGAACTGACATGTACAGGGATAAAGCTTTGTATCAATAGTGAGTATGCGCCAGATTATCTGAAAGGAGCTGCAGAACAGTATGCAGAAGCCTGGCAGATTGATGAAACTGCGTTTGTTCATGGCAGGGGACATCGCAAAACTACACAGCAACGGCATTATGAGAAACTCAGGGAGTATGCTGCTAAGTTAGAAGAATACATGGAAAAAATCAAAATCTGTGGGGAGGATCGTAACAGCTACTCGAAAACAGATCATTCGGCTACTTTTATGCGAATCAAGACAGATTACATGGGAAATGACCAGCTGCTTCCGGCTTATAATGTACAGGTTGGTGTTGCAGATGAATACATTGCTGTTGTTGATGTAAATCAGTATCGCTCAGATATGGATTGTTTTGTTCCGTTGATGAACAAGTTTTATACTACATATGGCTTTTATCCGAAGTATCCAGTGGCAGATGCCGGATATGGTTCTTACAACAATTATATTTTTTGTGAGCAGCATGGAATGGAAAAGTATATGAAATTCACCATGTTCAAAAAAGAGACTACTGACAGGAAGTATCATGAAGATCCATTCCGAGCAGTAAATTTTCCAATTGGTGAAGACGGAATCATGCGTTGCCCAAACGGGAAAAAATTTTATCTTCAATATCGTAAAAACGTAAAGGGAAACAAGTATGGTCGTCAGGAAGAAGTATATCAGTGTGAAGATTGTTCTGAATGTCCGTACGCAGAACAATGTAAAAAGACGGATAAGAATCGTACTGTGAGGATTAACCGTGAACTTACAGCGATGCACCAGGAAGTAGTTAAAAATCTCGAAAGTATCCAGGGAGCACTTCTAAGGATGAACAGATCCATTCAGGCAGAAGGTACATTTGGTATCCTAAAAAACGATCGTTGGTACAAAAGAATTGTGCGAAGAGGAATAAAATCCGTCCTGCTTGAAGTATTTCTTGTTTCTATCGGACACAATCTTTATAAATATCACAACAAGCAAAAAAAAGTTGCAACTGCCGCATAGGATTCATAATGGCATTCTCATGGGGGAAGGGGGATTATACGCTTTTTTGTGAAATATAACTACTGTTGTATTTATAAGAAAAAGGACGCATGAAAAACTTTCGTTTTTTCACACGTCCTATTTTTTTGCTTTTTTTCAAAATCATCTGACTTTATACATTCTGCCACATGTGATTAGTGGAAAAATGATTTTTCAAGAAAATCCATGTCCTCACGTTCTCTGGAATATGCAACTAGCGAAGAAGTATTTCATTTATGTACAAAAAACTTGCAAAAAGGGGTTGGTAAATACCATTTCCAACGCTTTATAGGTAGAGGAATAATTATTTTTCAAAATTTCCCAAAATCATGTCCGATTTTGTCGCTCCCAATACAGAGTATATGAAGGGACTAACGAAAGTAAAAGAAAAAATGATAAAAATGTAAAAAAATATCACGAATCTTTTGCATCTTGCAAAGTCATTTGACTTTAGTAATTAGAGGACGTTTTGGAATGTTCCTTTGTTGAACCTTGACAATTGATAAGTGCACCCTGAAAGCCTACCAGGAGTTCTGCCATGACCTTTCTTTTTCTGAAAGCAAGCGGAATCATAATGACACTCCCGATGATGGGCGGTTGATCAAAGCCTTATGATCAGTGACCTGTGTATGCAGGCAGAGGCAGTCTGAGACGGCTGCAGGTGACAGGGAAACGCACAATAGACCGCTGATGCAACAAGTAACTAATAACAATGAT
Organism: Clostridiaceae bacterium; assembly: GCA_902362865.1. GTDB lineage: Bacteria > Bacillota > Clostridia > Lachnospirales > Lachnospiraceae > Claveliimonas > Claveliimonas acetigenes. Next base: position 4,769 of record CABIYE010000005.1, on the reverse strand, counting down.
TAAAGGGTATCATACCCGGAAAGGACGTAAAAACTATGAATAGAGTGATTTTAATGGGAAGACTGACAAAGAATCCGGAGATCAAATATGCCGGAAAAGATAATGATATGGCAGTAGCAAGATATACACTGGCAGTGAACAGAAAATATAAACGTGATGGTGAACAGGAAGCGGATTTTATTTCGTGTGTAACATTTGGTAAGAGTGCAGAGTTTGCACAGAAATATCTTCACAAGGGAATGCGGATTGTGATCGGTGGTCGCATCAGCACTGGCAGTTATAAGGATAAGGATGGAAAGACGATTTATACCACAGATGTGATTGTGGAAGAACATGAATTTGCCCAGAACAAGGACAGCGGTGCTGGAGCAGATTCATCAGAAACTCCGAAAACAGATAAAGACGGATTTATGGAAGCGAAGGATGGAGAAAATCCGTTTGACTAATAAAAGCAGAAATCTGTCTAATAAAAATGTGGAGGTTATTTATGAGTGTAAGTTATAACAGATTGTGGAAACAGCTCATTGATAAAAATATGAAGCGAATAGAAATGCAACACCTCACCGGGATTAGTGCAAATATCCTTGCCCGGATGGGAAAAAATCAATATGTATCAATGGAAACAGTCGAGAAAATTTGTAAGAAAATGGATTGTACTATTGACGAGATGATGGAATTTACAGATTAAAGATAGCAAGCCGGATACGGCATAATTCTCTTAGCAAAGCTAAGAGCGCACTTCTATACAGGCAATTACATCTGCCTGTATCGTGCGACCTGCGGTGCCATTCCTGACTTTGAAGAATTTCAATCCGGGAATATAGCGAAATCATAGATTTCGTACAAGGGGATAATTTCCCCTTGCGGCAAGAAGCCTATCCTATTGTAATAACTAATCTATTTTAAAATTGCGGAGGTCAGTATTTCTTTATTGTGAAACAACGACCTCTGTTTTTTATATCCAGGAATCGGCATTTATGAGAAGACCGGTTCTTTTTGTTTACAGAAAAAGGAGGACAGGAAAGTGAGCAGAGCAAAAAATCCGAAATATGAATCCATGTCATTGGAAGAACTGAGAGCCAACATGGAAAAAAGTAAAAAGGAACTGGAACATGCGATCCACAATAAAAATATTCTTGAACAGAGGAAAAGGATAGTGGAGCGAAAGGAACGTTCCCACAGATTGATCGTTAAAGGAGCAGAGTTTGAAAAAGCATTTCCATTATCCAGAGATTTGGAACAGGAAGAAGTTCAGGATGTTATGGAACAGTTGCAGAACAGTAGTTACAACAAGAGTATTGTGCGACAGGTTTACATAGCAGCCTTACACAAAGAGCAACAGCAGATTGCAGAAGCAGTTGAAAGAGCAGAAAAAGGAGATGACAGTTAATGGCATTGTATCATTTTTCGGTAAAGCAGGTGTCCAGAGGAAAAGGTCAGACAGTGGTTAATTCCGCAGCGTATATTTCGGGGCAGAAGCTTTATAACGATTATTATGGACAGACGCATGACTATACAAAAAAGTCTGGAGTAGTTTTCACAGAAATTCTGACGCCGGAATATGTGCCGGAACGTCTGACTGATCGGGAAACACTCTGGAATGAGGTAGAAAAGGTGGAGAAAAGTAAACGGGCACAGTTAGCTTATTCTTTTGATATTGCTTTGCAAAATGAACTGACGCTAGATGAAAATATAGAACTGGCAAGAGCGTTTTGCCGGGAGCAGTTCGTAGCACATGGCATGATTGTAGATCTGGCAGTTCATGAGGGAAAATCAAAGAATGAGGATGAACCAGATAATCCACATTTTCATGTACTTGCTCCAATCCGTCCTTTTACAGAAGATGGAAGATGGGGCAACAAGCAGAAACGGGAATATGTTCTGGATGAAGATGGAAACCGGATAAAAGATGCTAAAGGGAAGGATATATTCAATGCTGTTTCCACTACCGGGTGGAATGATCCGGAGCTTTTAAAGGAATGGAGAAGAGCGTGGACGGAGAAAGTAAATGAAAAATTCCGGGAGTGCCACATGGCAGCCAGAATTGATCACCGTTCTTACAAAGAGCAGGGAATTGACTTGATTCCGACCATACATGAGGGATATGAAGTTCGGGCGATGGAGAAAAAGGGGATTAAAACAATCATCGGGGAACTGAACAGAGCTATTCGACAGTTCAATCAGATGTTTATTTCTTTGAAAGAATCCATTCAGTGGATGAAGACAGCTTATGAAGAAATGAAGGTAGAACTGGATCGCAGACAGAACCCTACACTTCTGGAAAGCCTGCAAGATTATTATGATAAAAAGACACAGGGCAGACTACCGCTCCCAAATTTCTATGCGGAGATGAAACGGAGAGGGAAGAATCTCTCCAACTTACAGGAGTTTGCAAAGTCTATCAATTATCTTCAGACACATCAGATAGAGACAATGGATGACTTGAAGGAACGGATTGATGAACTGAATGGTGTTGTATCAGTCAGTAAAAAAGAGATTTCCGAAAAGCGAGATCAGTTAAAGAAACTGGAAAATCTACAAAAGATGGCAGAAGTAATAAAGATAAACCAGCCATTGATTGATGAATATAACCGTTTCTATTTTCAGAAAAGAAGGGAGAAATATTACCAGCAGCATAAGAAAGAAATCAATTACTATCGCAAATGTGAACGGGAGCTGAAACAGCATCTGGATAAAAATGGAAAAGTGCCAACTGCCAGATGGAAACGGGAAAAAGAAGAACTCCGGACAGCGATCGAAGAGCTGAAAGCAGATAAGCAGCCATATCAAGATGAGTTGGCTTTTGTGAAAAAAGTACAGACCTGTGCAGATATTGCCAGACGTGACCGGGAAATGGCAGAAGCAGATACTTCCGGGCGTTCAGAAGAAAAAAGCGAGAAGCAGACAAAGTTCCCAGCATTTCACGCAGCTCAGACGGAAGATATTTTTGAAGAAAGCGGTAAAGCAGAGCAACAGCCGGTGAATCAGCAGGAGAAGAAGCCAGAAAAGAAGACTTCTCTTCTGAGAAAATTGGATGAAAAGAAGAAAGAGTGTGCAGAGCGTGATGCAAAACAACAGGCAGTGAGGGAAAAACGGAACCATGAGATGAGTTTATAACAGTCTGTCAACAGGACAGATAGGAAAGGATGATGAAAATGCAGTATACAGAAGAACAGATTGCAAGAGCAAACCAGACCGATCTTGTTTCTTTCCTGAACGAACAGGGAGAACAGTTGGTAAAAAGTGGCAGAGAATACCGTTGGAAAAAGCATGACAGTGTAACGATATCCGGAAACCGATGGTATCGGCATAGTCAGAGTAAAGGAGGTTATCCGGTAGATTTTGTAATGGAATTTTATTATGCAACATTCCCGGAAGCAGTGAAAATGCTGATCGGGGAAGAAGGCGAAGGCAGGCAGAAGTCCTGCCCCGCCCCGTCAAAAGACTTCCGATTACCGGAGAAAAATAAAGATAATGAAATGATTGTAAAGTATCTGACAGAAAGCAGAGAGCTTGAGAAAAATCTGGTGATGGAATGGATTGTCAGAGGAGATATTTACGAAGAAAAGAAGCATCATAATGTTGTATTTATCGGCAGAGATGCAGATGGTATTCCAAGATATGCACATTGCCGTGGAACTGGTGAAATGAAATATCGTGGAGATGTAGCCGGTTCTGATAAAGCTTTTGGATTTTGCCACAGAGGAACGGATAATCAGTTGTTTGTGTTTGAAGCAGCCATTGATCTGCTCTCTTTTATTCAGTTGTTTCCCAAAGACTGGAAGAAACGCAGCTACCTGAGTCTGGGTGGAGTCTCCAGTGTGGCACTGATGACCTTTCTTTCTGAACGCCCTCAGATTACTTCTGTTTTCCTGTGCCTGGATAATGACCAGGCAGGGAATGAGGCTTGTGAGAAACTGGCAGGAGAAATCTCAGAAGGATACAGTGTAATTCGTCTGAAACCATCGCGAAAAGACTGGAATGAAATCCTCTGTGATAAAAATACTGACAGAAAGAAAGCAATCGCAGAAACAATCACAATAAAAGTACCAGAAGCAGAAGAACTGGTGCCGATGTTATGTTATGAAGATATTAAGCAGACCAGTGTGGAGTGGTTGTGGTTTCCTTATATTCCATTTGGAAAACTGACAATCATTCAGGGCAATCCGGGAGAAGGAAAAACTTATTTTGCAATGATGCTGACGGCAGCTTGTACCAATCGAAAGTTATTTCCTAATATGGAAGATATTGAACCGTTCAATGTAATTTATCAGACAGCAGAGGACGGTATGGGTGACACTATCAAGCCAAGACTGATAGAAGCAGGAGCAGATCTGAGCCGGGTTATGGTAATTGATGATACGGAAGAAGCATTAACCCTATCTGATGATCGAATTGAAAAAGCAGTCAGACAGAATCGAGTGCGGCTTGTAATCATTGATCCGGTACAGGCATTTATTGGAGCAGATGTGGATATGAACCGGGCAAATGAAGTGCGTCCGGTGTTCCGAAAACTGGGAATGATTGCCGAGAAGACCGGATGTGCCATTGTGCTGATCGGACATCTGAATAAATCTTCCGGAACACAGAGCACTTATCGAGGACTTGGTTCTATTGATATTATGGCAGCAGTGCGAAGCTTGATTTTCATCGGAAAAGTAAGAAAAGATCCAACCAGGTAGTGTAAAGTAGTCTATGAAAAAATGGAGCTGAAAAAATGGCTCCATCGGAACCTTGAAAATTGCAGATATATTAGCTTTTGGCGGTGT